>NZ_JBFBEO010000002.1:1109301-1782508 GCF_040683695.1 Micromonospora sp. NPDC093244 | reverse complement strand
CTCCAACAAAAAATTGTGGAACAGCTGTCCCGGCAACAAACAAATGTTGCCAAAGGAATCCCAACCAGCCAGAAAAACTGACCAGTCCGGGGTATAAATCATAATTGGCACTGGCTTTACAAGCACCCTGTTGAGTTCTCAAAGAACAACCACACACCGAACCAAACACCACACTCAGTGGCACCAGCCCGAGGCTTTTCTGCTCTGCGTCCCCGCCGCTCTCGCGCCGGGGACTTTTACTACGTTACCTCACCGTCTTCACCGTGTCAAACCGTGTGTCCCGGTCTGTCATGCTTCGTACGGGTTGGCGCCGGCGCACTCACGCAGCAGCGAACCGCTGCGTCAGGTCGTCGGATTTGGCAGGCCGGCCGCTTGCGGTTTCCCGCAGGCTCGCCCGGTGCCCTGCCGGTCGTGAACCTTACCCGGTCGGTTCCGCTGCGCCAAATCCGCCTCGCGGCAGATCAGGCGAGCCCCGCCCGGACCGTGTCCCGCAGGAGCGAACCCCTGCCTGACCCGGCTGCCAGTCCGTTCCGGTGCTCCAGGATCTTCGTCCCGTTTGCCCCGTTCCGCGCTGGCAGAGAGAAAGTTACGCGTCCACGGGTTTGATCGTCAAATCGACGGGTAGCGTCCCGCGTCACACTCCTGCTGTAACGACGTTTTCGCAGTTCAGGATGCGGCGTTGCGGCGGACGGCCAGCCATGAGCGGATGCCGAGCACGCCGACCGTCGTACCGATGACCAGCGAAGCAGCGATCAACAGCGCGTGCACCCAGAGGAAGCTGGTGGGCGTGCCGTCTCCGACCGTGCCGGCCGACCAGGCCCGTGGGTCCTGCCAGATGGCCACCGCGAATCTCGGCCAGATCACCCAGGCCCAGATCCCGACCCCGACCAGGAAGACAGACCACCCGCGCGACAGCACCATGGCTGCCGAGTATGCCAGCGGTGCTGGTCACCGGGCCGGACGGCGACCCGGCTCGTTTCGGCACCGCCAGGCTGGGCACTGAGTAGCGGGACAGTGAAAACCGTCCCCGGAGGTGCCCCCGTGCAACCCTCGATCTTCAATCCCTGGGCCTGGCGTGACCCGTCCGCTCTGGCCGGCGGGTACACGCAGACCACTCCCTCGACCAGCCCGCCGGACGACCCGGGCGATGGGCGTGAGGGCCCGGACGCACCCGGCCCGGGTACGCCCGTCGACCTGGTCGGCTACCAGGTCCAGGCGAGCGACGGGCGGATCGGCGCCGTCGACGAGGCGAGTGACGAGGTGGATGCCGGCTACCTGGTGGTGGACACCGGGCCGTGGATCCTCGGTCGCAAGGTGCTGCTGCCCGCGGGCACGGTGGTCCGGGTGGACCACCAGGACCGTGCCGTACACGTCGACCTGACCCGGCAGGAGATCAAGGACGCGCCGCCGTTCGATCCGGAGTCGGCCGACCCGGAGTACCGCGACCGCGTCGGCAGGTACTACACGGACCACTACCTGCCCCGCCAGGAGAGGCACCGCGGGTAATGTGAGGTAGTGGTCCGGGTGAGCAGCTGCGAGCCGGAGGCGGTCGATCTGGTCGACGGCCTCCCGCTCGGTGTGGCGCCCCGGTTCGCATCCAGCTCCGGTGATGGCCGTGAGCAACTCCTCGATGTCCTCCGTGCCGGTGGTCTGCGGTTCCGCGCCGGCGCGCGATGGCGGGCGACCAGCTGAGTCGATCCCGCTGACCGAGAGGGCCAACCCGCCCCGCTCGGCGCGCGCCCACGCGTGACCCACCTTCCGCACGAGAGGCACACCACCATGTCCGTCGCACGCATGCTCACCGGCGACCGGCCCACCGGTCGCCTGCACCTTGGCCACTACGTCGGCAGCATCGCCAACCGGGTGCGCCTGCACCACCGGTACGAGAGCTTCTTCATCATCGCCGACCTGCACATGTTGACCACCCGAAACCGCCGCGAGGACATCGACCAGGTCTCCGCCAACGCCCGCGAGATGGTGACCGACATCCTCGCCGCCGGCGTCGACCCGGCGCGGGCCACGTTCTACCTCCAGTCGGCCATCCCGGAGGTGGGCGACCTCAACACCCTCCTGCAGAACCTGGTGACGGTGCCCCGGCTGGAGCGGGTGCCGTCGCTCAAGGACATGGCCCGCGACGCCGGCAAGGAGGAGATGCCGTACGGCTTGTTGGGTTACCCGGTGCTCCAGGCCGCGGACATCCTCTGCGTCAAGGGTGAGGTGGTCCCGGTCGGTCGGGACAACGCCGCGCACGTCGAGGTGACCCGCGAGATCGCGCGCCGGTTCAACCACCTCTACGGTCCGGTCTTCCCGGTGCCCGAGCTGATCCAGGCAGAGACACCCAGCCTGGTGGGCACCGACGGGGCGGCCAAGATGAGCAAGAGCCGGGGCAACGCGATCGCCCTCTCCGACGATCCGGCGACGGTGCGTCGGAAGGTGCTCGGCATGTACACCGACCCGAACCGGGTTCGGGCGGACGTACCGGGGACCGTGGAGGGCAACCCTGTCTTCGCGTACCACGAGGTTTTCAACCCGGACCGGGACGAGGTGGCGGACCTGGCCCGCCGCTACCGGGAAGGGCGGGTCGGCGACGTGGAGGTCAAGGAGCGGCTGGTCGTCGCGTTGGAGTCGTTCCTGGCGCCGATCCGGCAACGTCGGGCGGAGATCGAGGCCGACCGGGGGCTGGTCGACCGGTTGATCGTCGAGGGCACCGAACGGACCCGGCTGGAGGTCCGCCGGACCCTGGTGGAGGTACGACGGGCGATGGGGTTGACCGGCGCGTACCAACAGGTGCGGCGGCGAGCCGAGCGCAGCCGGCGCCGGACGGAGGCGTCGGCCTGAGCGGGCCGCAGGTGATCCCCGTCGGCGAGTGCCGAAGCTGGCGCAGAATGCGGAGATGAGGGGCATCTTCGACGTTCGTCCGGTGCCGACTGGTGACCGGCACCGGACGACGATGTTCGAGATCTTCTTCGACCTGGTATTCGTGTTCGCGCTCACCCGGGTCATCACGTTCATGGCACAGCCGCCGACGGCGCTCACCCTCGCCCAGGGGCTGCTCCTCCTGCTGTTGTTGATCTACTCCTGGGGCCCGTACCTCTGGTTGGGGAACCTGGTCCGCGCGGACGTCGGGCCCGCCCGCGCGGCCACCCTGCTGGCGATGGCGGCGATCTTCGTGGCGGCGCTCGTGTTGCCGGAGGCCTGGCGGCAGGGTCCGGAACTCCTCGACGCGCCCCTCGTGCTCGCCCTGGCCTACCTGGCCGCCAGGGCGGTGCAGCTCGTCGTGCTGTTCTGGGCGAGCGTCACCGATCCGCCGCTGCGCTCGACCCTGCGGTTCTTCGCCGTGCCGGTCACCGCGGCCTGGCTCCCGCTCGTCGGCGGCGCGCTGCTCGGCGGCGTCGCCCAGACCGTCCTGTGGACGGTGGCGCTCCTGATGGACATCGGGGGAGCCCGCGTCGCCTCCGCCTACCGCCCCTGGCCACTGCGCAGCCTGGACCACTTCACCGAGCGGTTCGGGCTGGTGCTCATCATCGCGCTCGGCGAGGCGCTGATCGCCGCCGGCACCACGACGAGGTCGATGGCGCCGACCGGAACCGCCCTGGTCGCAGCCCTGCTCGGCCTGGTCATCACCGTCTGCCTGTGGTGGTTGTACTTCGACCGGCTGGCGCCCGCCGCGCGGAATTCCGTACTGCTGGTGCCTGACGAACGGCGTTCCGACGTGGCCGGCGACGCGTACGGTCTCGCGCACGCCCCTCTGATCATCGGCGCCATCTACGTGGCACTCGGCATCGAGCAGGTCCTCGGCACCCTCGCCGACGAGCCGTCGCATCCCACCCGGTTGAGCTGGGCCGCCGCCACCGCCCTCTACGGCGGGGCCGCCCTCTACCTGCTCGCCCGGCTGCTCTTCCGCCGGCTGACCCTGCGTACCGTGCGTCGGGGGCAGGTGGTGGTCGCCGTTCTGCCGCTCGTCCTGCTACCTGTCGCGCGGTCCCTGGACGCACTTGCCGAACTGGCCCTGCTCGCCCTGCTCCTGATCGCTGTGACCTGGTACGAGCGGCGCGTCGACAGACGCGACCCACATGTCGAATCGGCGCGGCCGGCGCGGCCGTGAAAGTTCCGGAGGCCGTGTCGATATCCCCGGTGGCCGTTCGTCGTCATGCTGTACGGCGGACCGCCCGCCGCGCCGAGAGGAGCCGAGACGTGAAGTACATGCTGCTGTTCATGAGCCCCGCGACCGACGGGGAGGCCGGCAACGGGTGCACCTTCGAGGACTGGATCCGGTACGACCGGGAGATGAAGGACGCGGGGATCTGGGTGTCCGGGCACCCCCTGCAGGACCTGACCACCTGCACGACAGTGCAGGTCGGCCCGGACGGCGAGCGCGCGATCACCGACGGGCCGTTCGCCGAGACCCGCGAGGTGCTCGGCGGGTACGACATCATCGACGTGCCTGATCTCGACGTCGCGCTGGAGTGGGCGGCCCGCAGCCCGGGTGCCACCGGCGGCGCGTCGGTGCAGGTGCGGCCGGTCGCCGAGATCGAGGTCGAGGTCTGACCGGGGCGGGTGCGGAGGCGGCAGCCGGGTCCGTGGAGGCGGTGTTCCGCGAGGAACACGGCCGGCTGCTCGCCTCGCTCGTGCACCGTTTCGGCGACCTCGACCTGGCCGAGGAGGTCGCCTCCGAGGCGGTCGAGGCGGCGCTGGTGCGCTGGCCTGTCGATGGTGTCCCGAGCCGGCCCGGCGCCTGGCTGCTGACCACTGCCCGCCGTCGGGCCGTCGACCGGCTGCGCCGGGACCGGGTGCTGGCGACCCGCCTGGCCGTACTCCAGGCGGAGGCCGAGCGGGCCGACCCCGCGCCGCCTGCCGACGCGGACCCCGACCTGCCCGACGACCGGTTGGCGCTCTTCTTCACCTGTGCCCACCCGGCTCTGCCCGCCCAGGACCGTGGGGCGCTCACCCTGCGCTTCCTCGCCGGTCTCACCACGGCGGAGGTCGCCCGGGCCTTCCTGGTCCCGCACGCCACGATGGCCCAGCGTCTCGTCCGGGCCAAGCGGAAGATCCGCGATGCCCGCATCCCGTTCCGGGTGCCGGGCGCCGACGAGCTGCCGGGGCGTCTGCCCACGGTGCTCCAGGCCGTCTACTCGATCTTCACCGAGGGGTACGCCGCCAGCTCCGGCCCCGATCTCCAGCGCACCGACCTCGCCGAGGAGGCGATCCGGCTGGCCCGGATCCTGCGCCGGCTGCTGCCCGCCGAGCGGGAGGTCGCCGGTCTGCTCGGGTTGCTGCTGCTGGTCCACGCCAGGCGTGCCGCCCGTACCGGGCCGGACGGGGCGGTGGTCCTCCTCGACGACCAGGACCGCACACGCTGGGACCACGCGATGATCGACGAGGGGCGGGCGCTGGTCCTCGTGGCGTTGACCGGACCGGCGCCCGGGCCGTATGGGGTGCAGGCCGCCATCGCCGCGCTGCACGACGAGGCCGCCGACGTGGCCAGCACCGACTGGCCTCAGGTGGTGGCGCTCTACGACGTGCTGCTCACCATGGTCCCCTCGCCTGTCGTGGCGCTGAACCGGGCTGCCGCCGTGGCGATGCGCGACGGGCCGGACGCCGGGCTCGCCCTGCTGGACGGGTTGGCCGACGATCCACGTCTACGTGGCTACCACCTCTATCCGGCGACCAGGGCGGACCTGCTGCGTCGGCTCGGCCGCCACGACGAGGCCGCGGCGGCGTACCGCAGCGCGTTGGCGCTGGTGGGGACCGAGCCGGAGCGGGCGCACCTGCTGCGCCGGCTGGCATCCGTCACCGGCGACTGACCGGACCCGCCGCTGTACCCTTCGCCGATGAGTCTTCCCCTGCCACCAGGCGAGTTCGCGGCGTACCTGTTCGACTGCGACGGCACGATCGTCGACTCGATGCCGCTGCACTACCTGGCCTGGCAGCGGGCACTCGAGGAGTGGGGCTGCGAGTTCCCGGAGGACCTCTTCTACGCCTGGGGCGGCCGTCCGACAGCCGACATCATCGTCGAGCTGAACGAGCGGCACGGCCTGGCCATGCCGGTGGCGACAGTGGTGGACAGCCGCGAGCGCATCTACCAGGAGTTGCTGCCGCAGCTCGCCGCGGTGCCCGAGGTGGTGGAGCACATCCACGACGCGCACCGGCGGGTGCCGTTCGCCGTCGTCTCCGGCAGCTCCCGGGCGTCGGTCACCGCCTCCCTCGACGCGCTCGGTCTGCTGGACCGATTCGACGTGCTGGTCTGCGCGGAGGACTACACGCGTGCCAAGCCCGACCCGGAGGCGTTCCTGCTCGCGGCCGAGCACCTCGGCGTACCGCCGACGTCCTGCCTGGTCTTCGAGGACACCGACCTGGGCATCCAGGCCGCGACGGCGGCCGGCATGGCTTCGGTACGCGTGCCGCAGCAGCGCACCCGCTGAGTGCTCAGGCCACCGTCAGCAGGAGCTTGCCCAGGTAGGAGGTCTCCAGGCGCTGGTGTGCCTCCCGCACCTTGCCGAGCGGGAACGTCTCCGCCACGTGCACGACGAACGGTCCCGCCTCGATGAGCTCGTTGAGGCGCTGCAACTGTCGGGGGCTCGATTCGCCGTCGTAGGCCCGGACGACGACACCGGGTCGCTCCTGCGGCTCCGGCCGCACGCCGTGGGCGTACGCGACCACTCCACCGTCGACGAGTGCCTCGGTGAGCCGGTCCAGCGTCTCACCGGCGGCCATCGCGAGGATGGCGTCCACCCCGGCCGGTGCCGCGTCGCGGATCCGGGCGAGCACGTCGGTCATGTCGCCGTGTCCGTCGAGGGACACGTCGGCGCCGAGGCGGGTCACCAGTGCGACGCCGTCCGCGCCGGAGGCCACGGCGATCACGTTGAGCCCCTGCCGCTTGGCCAGCTGCACGGCGAGGTGGCCCTGACCGCCGCTCGCGCCGAAGATCAGCAACCAGGCGCCGGGCGACAGGCTGAGCGCGTCGAGCCCGGCGAGCGCGGTCAACGCGTCGGTCGACATGGCACCTGCGTGTTCCGCGGGCACACCGTCGGGCACCTTCGCCGCGTACTGCGCCTGCACCGCCGCGTACTCGGCGTAGAAGCCGCCCTTGGGCCGGGCGGTGGCGGAGGCGTAGACCAGGTCACCCACCCCGACGTTGGTGACCCGACCGCCCGCCGCGACGACCGTCCCGGCACCGTCGGAGCCGGGCACGATCGGGAGGTCGGAGCCCTCCGGCACCAGGATGCCCTGCCGCTCGTACACGTCCCACACTCCGACGCCGGCACTCAGGACCTTGATCAGCACCTCGTCGTCGGCGATGTCCGGCACCGGCAACTTTCGTAGGGTGATCACCTCCGGCCCGCCGAACGCGTCGAAGGCGGCAGCCTGCATCTGCTCGGGCACGTCCCCGTCAACCATGTGGATTCCCTCTCCGGGCCGGCGTCACCGTCGCAGCATGCCGGCTCGCGGCCCGGCCCGGCCGGGTGCCGGCTGGCGTTCACCCATCAGGACGACCGACGATCAGGACGTCTGCGGCTCCCGACCGCCCAGGGCCTGCGCGACGGCGTCGCGGACGCGGGCGTCCTCGCGCGCCGTGCGCCGCGCCCTGCTGCGGCGGCGGTACAGGTACGCCCCGACGACCACGGCGATCAGCACGACGAGCACCAGGAGCAGCATCCACGGCAAAGCCCAGCCGTGCGCGGTCACCTGGACCGGCTTGAGCGAGGTGGTGGAGCCCGACGCGTCGGTGAGCAGGGGAGTGACGGTGGCGGTCGCCGCGAGCCGGACGGCGGGAGCCACGTCGCGTACCGGCACTGTCACGTCCCAGCTCTCACCCGGGAGCAGCTCCGGCGGGGCGGCGACGTCACCGGCCCGGACCCGCAGCACGCCGAACGGACCGGAGACCGAGACCGCCTGCTGCCCGGACAGCGCGGCGTTGCCGACGTTGTGGATCGTGTAGGTGATGGTGGCGTCGCCCCTGCCGAACGGGTTGGACGTGCCGTCGTACGTCACGTGCAGGTCCTCGATGGCGAGGTTCGGCTTCAGCTCGCCGCCGACCCGCAGCTTGATCCGGATGCCGAGCCGCCTGTCGACGTTGATGCCCTCGGCCTTATCGGCCTGCGTCAGCGTGGTGAGGATGCCGCCGACGTAGTCGCCGGGCGTGGCGTTGTCCGGCACGCTGATCGTGAACGGGACCTGCGCCGTCTTCCCGGGCTGGACCACCACACTCCCGGCCTTCGCCTTCACCCAGGCACCGACCGCGACCGACTTCCTGTCCCTGGTCAACAGGTCGAGTTGACCGGCCTCGGTCGTGAAACCGTCGGCGGCGTACACGGCCAGGGTCAGCGGCGCCGGGCCGCGGTTGGCCACGACCATGGCGTCCTCGACCGCGCCACCGGGATTGACGTTGTAGCTGTAGCTGGACCGGGCTTCGCCGTAGCCGTTGGAGGCCGTCCGGACCGTCCAGGCGACGTTGCCGTCCGTCGCCGAGGCGGGGCCGGCGCCGACACCGACGACAGCGACGGCCGCGAGCACTGACAGTGCGGTGGTACGGAGGAGTGTCTTCCAGCGGGTTACGGACGGATACATGTCGGTTCCTTGAGGTGATCTTGGGAGGGTCGCACATGGGTGGCGGGGCAGGCCCCCGAAGGTGCCCACCCCGCCGGATGGAACGGTTAGGTCAGCTGCTCAGAGCAGTGATCGTGAGGGTGGTCCGGTAGCTGCCCTTCGCGATGCTGTCCGGGATCTTCAGATCCAGGTCGGCACCGAGCTTGGCGCCACCACGCGGGTGACCCTGCGCGGCCGCGCCGAGACCGCTGGAGACCGAGAGGCCCTTGCCCTGGTCGTCGTAGGACGACAGGACCGCGGCGCCGGCCTCGGCACCCGCGCCACCGTCGAGCACGTACGGGGTCCAGCCCAGGTAGGAGCCGGAGAACGTCTTCCCGGCGTCCTGGAAGTCGCCGACGCTTGCCGAGATCGACCACGGGGCGAGCGAGCGGCGGCTGTCCGTCACGAGGATCGGGTTGATCTTGCCGGTCGCCTCGAAGTAGGCGCCGTCACGCTCCTGCGCGGTACCCAGGTCGACGAGGCCGTTGTAGCCGTCGATCGTCCAACCGAACTCGCCCGGAGCCGGGTTCGGCACGTTGACCTGGATGGACTGGCCGTCACCGTGGAACGGGTGCACCGTCACGTTGTCGACGATCGAGCCGACCGGCTGGCCGTCGGGGGTGTTGACGCAGGAGAGGCCCTTCTCGACCGCCGCGTTCGGCGCCGCGCAGGTGCCGCTGCGGACGTTCGCCAGGACCAGCTTGTCGCCGCGCACCTGCACCTTGACGTAGCTGCGGACGTGCTCCTGGTTCTGCACGGAGTTGTACCAGTACTTGTCCGGGTCCAGTGGGTCCGGACCGTTGCCGCGGATGCCCGTTCCGGTGCTGTCCGGCTTCTTGATGTCGTAGTACTTCGAGCCGGAGGCCGAGTTGGCCGTCACGTAGATGACGCCGCCCGGGCCGGGGAACACGTCCGCGGCACCCGGCTTCTCGGCCGGGTTCTCCTTCTGGCCGTTCTTGATCGAGTAGCTACGGGAGTAGCTGTGGTCGTGACCCTGGAGCACCATGTCGATGCCGAGGTTGGAGAACGCAGTGGTGAAGTCCTCCCGACGCTGCTTGTTGTCCGTGTCTGTCGCGTGGCTGGCCGGCGAGTAGATGGAGTGGTGGTAGACCAGCACCTTCCACTTGGCCTCGGAGCCGTGCTTGTTGACCACGTCGGTGATGTACGCGACGTGCGCGGCGTCGCCTGCGTTGCTGCCGTCGGTCGGCAGCTTGTAGCTGTTGCTGTTGATGTCGATGAACAGCACGTCCTTGTAGACGAACCAGTAGTCACCACCGGACTTGGTGCCCGCCGGGTTCCCGTTGTCGTAGTACGGGGCGGTGCGGTCGGTGTTCGGGGTGAAGTGGTGCTGCTCGTAGGACTTGCCGCCGACGTCGTGGTTACCGATGGTGGCGACGACCGGGTACTGACGCAGCTGGTCGGGCGCCATGAACGAGGTCCACTGGCCCTCGTCGTTCGCGGACTCGACGTGGTCGCCGCCGGAGACCAGCAGCTCGGCGTTCGGGTTGGCCGCGGTGGCCACCTTCAGGGTGTCCTCCCAACCGGCCTGGTCCATCAGCCGGTCGCCTGAGGAGCCGATCTGGGGGTCACCGAAGAAGAGGAAGTCGTAGTCGCCCTCGAAGTCCTGCGTTTTGAAGGCGTACGTCGGGGACCAGCTGCCCTCGGCGCCGACCCGGTACGAGTACGCCGTGTTCTCCCGCAGGTTGCTGATCGTGGCGTGCCGGTTGAACCCGGTGGTGGAGGTGTTCGCCGCGCCGACGGCGTCGAAGCTGAGCGCGCCGGCCGGGAACTCGCCGTTGACGATCTCGGCGGTAGGAGCGAGCTGGATCTTCTGCGCGGTGTCGGCGGAGGAGTACCAGGTCACGATGCGCTGGGTCTCGTTGGCGCCGACGCCGAGGATCACGCTGCTGATCGTGGTGGGCTCGGCCGCGCTCGCGGTGGCCGTCAGGCCGGTGCCGAGGGCCGCGCCCACTCCCAGGAGGCCGGCTGCGACCCCGGCGACCAGGCGCCGCCGCACGAGCGCGGAGGCCCGTGTCGAGGTGCTCAATGTCATCGACATTGTTCCCTTTTCAAGTAGAGAAATGGATGTGTCTTCGCCCGACGCCGGGGAAGCAGATCCACGCTTTCGCTGCCCGATGAACCTGTCATGAACGTGATCTTGCGAAACACTGCACTTCACGAACTACTTAGCCCTACTCAGGACCCGGATACGCGCTGCACGAACCAGATGATCCCCATAGTGGACACCGCTGCCGAAACAGCTCCGGTCGCCCAGAGACCGGCTTTCGGCGCACGGCGGCGGAGCACGAGCAGCAGCGGAAAGACGACGGCGATAATCGACAACTGGACGACCTCGATGCCGACGTTGAACACCAGCAGCGACCACAGCAGGGTCCACGACCACGCCTCGTCGATGCCCAACGCGCCGGCGAATCCCAGGCCGTGCACGAGGCCGAAGCAGAACACCACACCGAGGCGGATCCAGCCGGCCCGGTCCAGGCTGACGTGACTGTGGCCGGCCGCCTTGAGGTCGGCCGCGTGCGTACCGCGCCGCCAGATCCCCCACAGGTGCCAACCGGCGACGACGGCTATCGACAACGCGATTACCGGCTCCACGACCGCCGCCGGCACCTCGACCAGACCGAGAGCCGCGAGCATGAACGTCACCGAGTGCGCGAGCGTGAAGCTGGTGGCCGCGAGCACGATCTCGCGCAGCCGCCGCGACCCGGCGATGAGCGCCAGCAGGAACAGGATGTGGTCGATTCCGGACAGCAGATGCTCGGCGCCCAGCAGGAAGAACTCCCCGAAACGCTGGTACCAGGCCTGCGCGGTCGAGAAGGACGGGTGGGCGGCGTCGAGCGCCGCGCTGCCCGAACGACCGTCGATCTCGTACGTGGCGATCGTCTTGGTGCCCTTGACGTAGCCCTCCCCGTCGGGGAACAGAGCGCTGCGTACCCCGTGCTCGTCGGCCTGCCCGGCGCAGGCCCAGTCCAGCAGCAGATTCGCGTACGGCACGCCGTCGCGCTCGCCGATCGTCGTGTCGCCCACCTGGGTCGGCCGGCAGGTAGTGCCCTCCGACGTCACCGAGAAGCGGTCGGAGACGTACCTCAGGACGGTCGGGGCGTGAGTCTTCAGGGCCGCCGCCTGGGCGGTCGGGTCGCCCGCCTCGAACGCGGCAGTTCCCGTCCGGAAGAGCGGATCGTCGTCGCCCGAATCGGCGGCAGACACGACGAGAAGGTCGTATTCGAGTTCCACCGCCGTGCGGATGTGACCCTCGTCTCCCGCCGAGATTTTCGCGTACACGGTCGACGAGAAGCCGTGCGCGGACGCCGCCTGGCCGCCCAAAAACGGGACAACCGCTGCGGCAATTCCGACAGCGGCGACGATTACGGAACGGCGGACGCGCCCTGACATGCGACTCCCTCGGTTGGCCAGTGCACGTTGCACGGCGTGGGTGAACGCCAGCCAGCCCACCGACGAACCGCCGGAAAACAACGACCCCGAACGGCCATCCACAGATATGTGGCGACCGGAACTGAGATAGGAATACGAGGCAGTACGCGCACCCTCCCGCACCCACTCGAAAGGACGACCGCCTTGCGCCCCCCGCTCCGGGCCGTCGCCATACTTGCCGCGACCGCCGCGCTGATCGCCGGCTGCGACTCCGGCGACGACTGGTCCCAGCCGCACCCCGAGCCCTCCGCCATCGGGACTCTCGGCCCGGGATTCGTCGCCCCCTCCACCACACCCGCTCCAGAGGCGACGATCACGCCGCAGCCCGGCTCATGGGCCGGCGTCCACCCACCGAGGGGCTACCGGGTGGTGTTGCTGACGGCCGGCGACGACAACCCGACCAGGGCGCTCGGGACGGCCGTGAAGGAGTGGGCCGACGACGAACACGTCGACCTCAGGACGATTGTCGTCGGCAACACGCACGACGCCATCTCCAGCATCGCCAGGGCCATGGAGATGGGCCCCGACCTCATCGTCAGCGCGGGCAACGACCTCATCGACCCCCTCGCGCTCGTCACCCCGAGCCACCTGGACGACAAGTTCCTGGTGGTCGGTGCGGAGTTGGCCGAGCCAACGCACAACGTCACGGCTGTCGACTGGGACGGGGCGTCGTTCCGTGGTGAAGGGCTCGGCGCGTCCTCGACGTACGACGCGGCGTCATTCACCGCCGAGCGCTGCGCGGCCGCCATCCGGGCGGGCGTGGCGGCGGTCCTCAACGACCTGACCGGGATCGTGGTCTGGCTCTGACGAGAGACCCGGTGCGGGGGCGGATACATAGACCATCTTGAAACGCGCGGGAGCACTCCCGCAACATGCGGCACGTGCTCGGGATTTTTTCGGCGCTTATCGCTCGTATCGGACGGGGTGGCGCGGCTTTCCATCGACAGGGGATACTCCGCGAGCCCGCTTCGACGGAGCCGTCCCGCCTCGCCGCACCGGTGCCGGGCACAGGCGTCGCGGCCTTCACCGCTACGCCGACGGTCACCTCGACCTTCCGAGCAAGGAGTACCCACCTCACCATGCCAAGAAGATTGCTCTGTGCGCTGGCCTCCGCCGGGCTCGCACTCAGTACGGCGCTCGGCGTACCGCAGCCTGCACATGCCGCGGGCCCAGCTCCCGACGGCGGCGGCCGGGCCAACGCCGGCGTCGCCCCCGGCGCCCGCGCCACCGCCGCCTCCCCGTACGCCACCATCCCGGTCGGCTACACGGTCCGTGGCGTCGACGTCTCCAGCCACGACCACAACCTCGGCCCGATCAACTGGTCGCAGGTGGCGGCCGACGGCGCGAAATTCGCGTACGTCAAGGCGACCGAGGGACGGACGTACCTCAACCCGTACTTCGCCGAGGACTACGCGGCGGCCAAGGCGGCAGGCCTCCTCGTCGGCGCCTACCACTTCGCCAGGCCGGACAGTCGAGACCCGATCACCGAGGCGAACTACTTCATCGACAACGCGCAGTTCGCCGCGGACAGCCAGACGCTCGTGCCCATGGTGGACATCGAGTGGCCCTACTGGGATGGGGCACCGACCTGCTACGGGCTCACCCCGACCGAGATGTCGGGCTGGATCCGGTCCTTCACCGACCAGGTCAAGGCGCGCATCGGCCGGCCCGTGATGATCTACACCAACACGAACTACTGGAACCCGTGCACCGGCAACGACGCGTCCTTCGGCGCCAACCCGCTGGACATCGCCGGCTACACGACCACCCGCCCGCCCCTGCCGTCCGGCTGGACGACGGAGACCATCTGGCAGTACGCCGCCGGTAACCCGAGCAATCCCGGCGACTACAGCCAGAACGTGTTCAACGGGACGTACGAGGACCTGACGCGACTCACCGGCGCCCCGATCGCCGCGCCGCCGCTCGCCCTCCGCTCGTGGACCAACGGCAAGTACGTCTCCGCGGACGGCCGGGGCACCCTCCCCCTGATCGCCAACGGGCCGACGATCGGCACGTGGGAGAAGTTCACCCTCATCAACAACGCGGACGGCAGTGTCAGCCTGCGCGCCAACATCAACGGCAAGTACGTTTCGGCGGACGGCAGGGGCACCCTCCCGCTGATCGCCAACGGGCCGGCGATCGGCACCTGGGAGAAGTTCACCCTCATCACCAACGCGGACGGCAGTGTCAGCCTCCGCGCCAACATCAACGGCAAGTACGTCACCGCCGCCAACAAGGGCGCCCTGCCACTGATCGCCAGCGCGCCGACCATCAGCACGTGGGAGAAGTTCGACAGGTTCGCCGCCGCCTGAGGCACCGCTGCTGCCCGGCACTTGCCGTGCCGGGCAGCGGCGAGGCGGTTACCGCTTCGCGGCCCAGAAGACGTACACCGCGCCGTACGGCACGGCCGCCGTCTCGCCGTCGGTGCAGGCGCCGGCCGGGGCGACACCTCCCGAGGTCAGCAGACGGCTGATGTACGCGACGTTGCCGAGCATGCCGGTGCCGCTGTGGCTGTCCACGGTCAGCAGCAGCTCGGGGATCGTTCCCGTACGCGGACTCTCGGCGGTCTTCTTCGCCGTGATCGACGAGTTGTCGCGCTGCGACTGCCAGCTCGGGCCCTTGAAGTGGTGGACCCGGCCGCCCGTGCCGACCAACTGGGCCTCCGGCACTGACGCACCTGTGAACACCCCGCCGGCGCACGTGTAGGTCTGCGTTCCGCGAGTGACGACGTACGCGCCGACGGGGCGCAAACCCGCCGGCGGCTTGATCGCCGAGGCGATGTGCGGGATGTCCACCCGGCGGGCGTCGGCGCCCACGGCGGCCGGCGCGGCCACCTCGGCGGCGGACGCCTGGTGGGTTGCGGCGCCGATCGCGGCCACGACGCCGGCCATGCCGATGGCCGCGAGCGCCCGAACCCGGGAGCGAGACGTGCTGAGCATGCGATTCCTCCGATTCAGGCAGGCGCACCTGCGCCCACGTGAGCCTTTACGGACCGGGATCGCACAACGATCAATGAGCCGCCGAATCTGATCGATCGTTCATCTGATGCGGATGCCAGGAATCGATCAACCGGCGGAGTTCGACAATTCCGACGGCGTCGAAAGTCAGTGACGAGGACCACCGCCCGTCAGGATCGGCCGATCGATCACCGCGCCACCAGCATCGGGGGTCGGTCGAGGTAGACCAGATCAGCCCAAGGAATCTACACTCATCTGTGTTAACGCTCACACTCGTCCCAGTGCTGAGGCAGTACCACCGCGCCGACCTGTAGATCGGCGCGTGCCGGGCGATGCCCGGCGGCCTACACAACGGCCCTTGCCCTCGGCCAGCTCGACCAACCCAAGGGGAGAAAGCATGCGAACGAGGGCACGATGGCTCGTGGCACTCGCCGCGCTCGGTGTAGTGGTCGCAGGTGTGGTGACACCTACCGGCCCGGCCAGCGCGGAGTCCAACGGCGGGGTACGCGTGATGCCGCTCGGCGACTCCATCACCGAGGGCACCCAGGTGCCCGGCGGATACCGCATCGGGCTCTGGCAGCGCCTCGTCGCCGGGCGATACACAGTGGACTTCGTCGGATCGCAGTTCAACGGGCCGGCGAGCCTGGGCGACCACGACCACCAGGGGCATCCCGGCTGGCGCATCGACCAGATCGACGCGAACATCGTTGGCTGGCTGAACACCCAGCGTCCGCAAACCGTCCTGCTGCACATCGGCACCAACGACATCCTGCAGAACTACAACGTGAGCAGCGCACCGAACCGGCTGTCCACGCTTATCGACCGCATCACCACCACCGCGCCCACCGCCGAGGTGTTCGTGGCGCAGCTCATCCCGCTCGCCAACAGCAACCAGGAGAACGCCGTCCGCACCTTCAACGCGGCGATCCCCGGCATCGTGCAGAGCAAGGTCAACGCCGGCAAGCGGGTACACCTGGTCGACATGCACAGCGCTCTCACCACCGCCGACCTGATCGACGGCGTCCACCCCACCGCCACCGGCTACGACAAGATGGCCGCCCGCTGGTACAGCGCCCTGCAGTCGGTGCCCGGCAGCATCGGCAACCCCAGCAGCGGAGGCGGACAGACCACCGCGATCGTGGGCGCGCTGTCCGGTCGCTGTGTCGACGTCCCCGGCTCCTCCACCACCAACAGCACGCAGGTGCAGTTGTGGGACTGCCACGGCGGCACGAACCAGCAGTGGACCTACACGTCCGCCAAGACACTTACCGTGTACGGCAACAAGTGCCTCGACGCCGCCGGCTACGGCACCTCGCCGGGTACCCAGGTCACCATCTACGACTGCCACGGCGGGACGAACCAGCAGTGGAACGTCAACGCGAACGGCACCATCACCGGAGTGCAGTCCGGCCTCTGCCTGGACCCCGTCAACCAGGGCACCGGCAACGGCACGAAACTCGTCCTCTGGACCTGCACCGGTCAGACGAACCAGCAGTGGAGCCGCCGGTAAGGCGCGGGACCGAACGGACACCACCGCCGCCGCCGCGCACGCGCTAGCTACCTGAAGCGTCGTGCGGGGCGGCGGGGGTGACCGGCTGCCGGAGGATGGTGCGCTGCCTGTCCGGTGCGACCCTGCGGAAGTCGCTGAGGTAGATCTCGTGGTGTTTTCCGGCCATCCGGAGCCGGTTGGCCGGGATGTACTGGTGATGCAGTTCTGCGAGTACGTCGGCCTCGTCGTCGAAGGAACCGACGTGCAGCGTCTGCACGCACCGTCCCTCGGACAGCGCTCCGAGACGGACGTCGTCGATACGCGCAGGTCGGCCCTTGGCGCCGGCCTCGCGGATGGCGGTGGCGACCATCGACTGGTCGATCCAGTCGGGGACCATGAGCATCAACGTCCAGTGCCACCGCGCCTTGTGCCGTTCCGTGGTGAAGGACGCCATGTCCTCGGCCCACCACAGACCCTCCAGGGGCGGGACGACGTAGTCGCGTCCGAGGTCGCGCTTGCTGGCGAACTTCAGCCGGTACGCCGCCGGGTAGAGCGCCTCGATCGCCTCGGTGAAGGCCTGCGAGGTATTCGGGTCACCATGGCCGTCGACCATGAGGTACCGCATGTCGGGGACGTCGACCATCCGGAACCGGCCCCGCCGCGCCCGGTAGGCGTCAAGCGTCCTCTTGAAGTCGATCTTGCCAGCGGGCCTGTCGGTCATGGATCACTCAGCCGGCCAGGCCGTTGTCGGCGAGCCACTGCGGGTCCGGTGCCACCATCTGCAGGACCTCCACCAGCAGCCCGTCGGGACCGGCGACCTGGAAACGGCGCTGCCCCCACGGCTCGGTCACGAGCGGCAGGGCCACCTCCAACCCGGCAGAGCGCAGGCGTTCGAACTCCGCGTCGACGTCCTCGACAAGGAACGCCAGCAGGGTGCCGACCACAGCCCTGCCCCGGGTCGCCGCCGGCCACGATTCGTGGTCGCGCTGCACGAAGTCCAGGCTGACCTCCGGATGATCAGGGTGTTGGGTGCTCACGTACCAGCCCAGATCGATCAATGCCTTGAACCCGAAGTGCTCGGCGAACCATCCGGCGCTGTCGGCCGGGTGCTTCGCCGCGACGGCCATCCCCAGCAACGAGAACTGCATACGTGCCCCTCCCCTGGTCCACTGACGATTCGAGCACCACGGTAGACATCGCCGACGGCACGGTCGATGGAAACCGTCGGGTGAGGGTCGCGATGGATGACTTGTGCGGCCGTCCCGTCCGCTGTGGATCCTGTCGGTCCTCCCGTGCACAATGCCCACTGTGGATCTTCGTGATGAGTTTCGTGAGGCCGCCCGCAAACGTGACGTGCCGGAGGACGCCATCGAGTGGTGGCTCCAGCTCGCCCGCCCTGTCCTGGAGTTGAACACCCGGTGCGAGGGTCCGGTGGTCGGCTACTTCGGCGGCAAGCCGGCCCTGCCCGAAGGGGTAGAGTGGCCGGCGCGCATGACGTACCTCGCCAGCCTCGACCTCTCCGCGATCCCGGCCGGATCGCACGACATCAACCTGCCCTCCGACGGGCACCTGCTGTTCTTCTCCGAGCCGGACATCACGCCCGAGGCGGAAGTCATTTACGTGCCGGCGGGCACGCCCGTCACCGAACGGGAGCTTGAGGAGGACTCGTACCGCAAGGAGTGCGAGAGGTTCCCGCTTTACGGCTTACGTGGATGGGACCTCCCGTTCAACCGCGAGGACAGCGCGATCGACATCGGCGAGAGTCGGTACGACGAGGAGGTCTTCAGCGACATCAAGTGGTATCTGACGGGTGACAACGACACCCTGTGCACCATCGGCGGCTACGCCGATCGCGCCACAGGTGGAGGTGAGCACGGCCTGGAGTCACCCGAGGAGGAGACGCTCCTGGGCTACCTGTTCGTGGACGAGCGCCTCGGGGGCGAGGGCTTCTGCCGCGACGGCACGATGGTGGGCTGGATTCTGGACAACGAGGATCTGGCGGGGCGCAGGTTCGACAGGGCCAGGACGGTGTCCGACTTCAACGGCTGACGGCGTACGGCTCAGCGCCTTCCGCCCTGGCGCGGTGCGGACGGACCGCCGGGTCCGGTGGAGCAACCGGGTGGGTGCGGAAAACCGCACCCACCCGGTTGCGGTAGGCCCACTGAGGTCGGTGGTCGACCTCATGATTCACGCCACCGCGACTCCTCGCATACCTGCAGCCGCGCTGCGCCTCCTCAAAACAGGCAGGGGCTAGAGTTTGATCTTCACTCCCGCCGCTTGGCAGGCCTTCTCCAGGATGGTGTTGGCCTCCTCGAAAGCCGGCTTGGCCGCCTCTACTGCCGGGTCAGCGGATTGCGCGATCTTCTGGGAATCGGCGGCCACCTTCTGCATCGCCTTGGCCACCTCAGAGTCGCTACCGTCGGACGCCGAGCGCAGCGCCTCGGCGAACTCTTTGAGGCCTTGCTGAATATCGGAGGCGGAAGGACCCTCGCCGCCGCCCTGCATGGCTTGGACCATCTGCCCGGTCAAGACGGTGTCAGCCCGATCCACCGCCTCGCAGAGTTCCTTGTCGGTGCCGGCCGCCGCGCCTGCCTTCTTGTCCGCCTGCGATACCGCGGGCGTCGGCGCAGCGGGAGGGGCCTGCCAGACGGCATCGCCCGACCCTGTGTCGCCACCCCCGCACGCCGTGCTCCCCATCGCTAGAACACCGACAAGAACGGCAGACATCACTCTGGCATGAGACATGGCGCGTAACACTACTCAAGCGTCATGACTTGGTCACCACCCGCCGGTTGGGGCAGCGGGCACGTCCGCTCGTCACGGGTCCGCGGCCGAATGACGGCGGCCCTGGATCGGCTGGGAATCAGAGCCGGACAGGAGAAAGATCAAGGCCGCGACCTACGTTTCCGTAGGTCGCGGCCTTGATTACTTGTGCGCCCGAAGGGACTCGAACCCCTAACCTTCTGATCCGTAGTCAGATGCTCTATCCATTGAGCTACGGGCGCTCGTGCTCAGCCAGTGTACACACCCGGCTTTCGCGCGGAGACTCCGGGATTCGAACCCGGGAGGGGCTTTAAGACCCCAACCGCATTAGCAGTGCGGCGCCATAGACCAGACTAGGCGAAGTCTCCCTGGTGGCCCGCAGACCACCGCGCCCGAGGATACAGGTCGCCACCCACCGGGGGCAAAACGACTTCCGGGGTACGCCGACCGGGGTGGCACGCCGCTGGGTTTCGCGGCTGTGCGGGGACGTGATCGGGACTACGCTCCATCGATATGCAGGAGCAGCCGCCCAGCGAGCCGACCCGTCGAGAGCCTGCTGAGCGGGCGCGTCGGCGCTCGGCACGGGCCACGTTCACGCCGCCGACTGCGGCCGAGCCGCCCACCGACGAGGCGTCCCCGCCAGCGGTTCCGGCGAGCCCGCGTCCGCGCCGGGCCAAGGCGGCACCGGCCGTGCTGTTCCAGCCACCGGAGCCGGACCGCGTCCTACCCCGACAGCCGGACAGCACGCCAGCCGACACCGACGCGGAGGGCCCGGCACCCACCGGCGCGAAGGCGGAACCGGCGGCCCGGCCAGCGAAGGCACGGGCTCCCCGGGCCCGGAAAGCCACCACGGAGGCGGTGGCCCTCACGGCACCGACACCACAGCCGCCGCCCACGGATGCGACGCCGCTCACACCGGAGCCGGTCCCGAGCCCGCGCAAGCGCGCCGCAACCCCGCGCAAAGCCACCACGCCCGAAGCCACCCCTCCCGAGGCCACCCCTCCCGAGGCCGCCCGGCCCAAGGCCACCCCGCGCAAAGCCACCACCCCGCGCAAAGCAACCACGCGCAAAGCCACGGCACCCGGAGCCATCGCATCCGTAGCCACCACGCCGAAGACGCGGACCCCGCAACCCGCACCGGAGCCCGGCCCAGAATCGGCGTCACCAGCCACCCGCGGGACTCTTGTGCCGCGTACCCCGGAATCTGACCTGCGCGCGGTGACCGCGCGCGTGCTCGACCACCCGGGCTTCGCTCCGGAACTGCTGGCGTTGTCGGCGGTGGAGGCGCTCGGCCCCGGCGCGGCCGACTGGGCCGAGCGGCTGCGTGCCCGCTACCCGGACGCCTCGGCGGACGGCCTGGCCCGGCTCGCGACCCGGCGGTTCGTGCGGTCGGCGGGCGCCGGAGGGGCGGCGGCGGCGCTCGCCGGGTTCTTCGCACCGCTGGCCGAGCTGGCCTCGGTGCTCTGGACCCACTCGAACCTGGTGCTGCACCTGGCGGCGGCGTACGGCAGGGACCCGGCGCATGCCGACCGGGCCGTCGACCTGCTGGTGCTCACCCAGGTGCACCCGGATCCGGAGAGCGCGCGTGCCGCCTTGGACGCCGCCCGGGCGGCCGACGACCCGGTCGAGGGGGCGTGGCCGAGGGCGGCGGAGGCCGCGTGGCGACTGGCGGCGCCCCTCACGGCGCAGGCTGGCGGCTGGGTGGCGTTGCGGCTGGCGGCCCGGTTGCTGCCGGGCGCGGCGGTGCTCGCGGCGGCTCTCGGCGACGCGGCGGCGGCGGACCGTCTCGCGGCCCGGGCGGTGGCCGCCTACCGGCCGCGTCAGAGCCAGTCGAACCACTCGCGGGGCAGCAGCGCGTAGCCGACGAAGGCCACCACGTCGAGCAGGGTGTGGGCGATGACCAGCGGCATCACCCGCCGGGTACGCAGGTAGAAGAGGCTGAAGACCACGCCCATCACGGCGTTGCCGACGAACGCGCCAAAGCCCTGGTACAGGTGGTACGAGCCGCGGAGCAGCGCGCTGGCCGCGACGATCGTGACCAGCCGCCAGTGCAGCTGACGCAGGCGGGTGACCAGGTAGCCGACCACGATCACCTCCTCCAGCACGGCGTTCTGCACGGCGGCGAGGATCAGCACCGGCACCGCCCACCAGACCTGCGGCAGCGCGGCCGGCACCAGCGTCGCGTTGAGGCCGAGCTGGGCCGCGACGAAGAACAGCGCCAACCCGGGCAGGCCGATGAGCGCGGCGAGGCCGGCGCCGCGGGCCAGGTCCTGGCCGGGCCGCCGGGCGTCCAGGCCGAGGGTCCGCGCCGGGTCGCCGGGGTCACGGCTGAGCAGGTGTACGGCGAGCAGCACCGGCAGTAGCGCGAACACGATGCCCAGGAGCTGGTACGTCAGGTCCAGCCAGGGGCGGGCCGACGCCGACGTGTTCAACGAGGCGGTCTGCCTGGAGAGCGGTCCCTCGGCGGTCAGCTTCGCGATGATCGAGACCACCGCGTAGACCGCGGACTGGCCGAGGGACAGGCCGAGGACCAGCAGCGTCTCGGTCCCCAGCAGCCGGCGGGACACCGGGCGGGTCAGCTCAACGGTCACCGCACCACTCTGCCCGACGGGGTGCCCCGCTGGCAGGGCCGACCGGCCGGCGTGAACCGATCGCACATTCTGTGCGACCGGTCGGCACTCTCCGTGGACATTCTGTGGGCGCCCGATCCGCTGCCGTCTGGAGAAGGAGCACCCCCGTGGATGACGTCGCGCGGCTGCTGAAGGAGAGCTGGACCCTGGTCGAGGAGGACCGGGACCGGCTGAGCGGGCACTTCTACGCCCGCCTGTTCCTGCTCGACCCCGCCCTGCGTCAGCTCTTTCCGGTGCAGATGTCGGGCCAGGGCGACCGCCTGCTGGAATCGATCATCACGGCCATCCACACCGTGGACGACCCGGAGAGCTTCGACGAGTTCCTCCGGGCGCTGGGCCGTGACCACCGCAAGTACCACGTCGACGACAGGCACTACGCGACGATGGGCGTCGCGCTGCTGGACGCGCTGCGCAGCACCGCCGGCGACGGCTGGAACCTCGAGTACGACCAGGCGTGGCGGGACGCGTACGCGGCGATCTCGGCGAAGATGGTGGCCGGTGCGGCGGCGGACGACAACCCGCCGTTCTGGCACGCCGAGGTGCTGACCCACGAGCGGTACGGCCCGGACACGGCCGTGCTGACCTGCCGGGCGTTGCAGCATCCGCTGCGTTGGCAGGCCGGCCAGTACGTGAGCGTCGAGGTGCCGCGGCACCACCCCCGGGTGTGGCGGACGTACTCGGTGGCGAACGCCCCGAACGACGACAACGTCCTGGAGTTCCACGTGCGGACGCCGGGCGCGGGCTGGGTGTCAGGTGCGCTGGTCCGCCGGGTACAGCCGGGTGACCTGCTGCGGCTCGCCGCGCCGATGGGGTCGATGACGCTGGACCGGTCGTCGGAACGGGACATTCTCTGCGTGGCCGGCGGGGTGGGGCTCGCGCCGATCAAGGCGCTGGTGGAGGAGTTGGCCACCTACAACCGCACCAGGTGGGTGCACGTCTTCTACGGCGCCCGGCAGGCGGCGGACCTGTACGGCCTGGCCGGGTTGCAGGAGCTGGTGGCCGTACACCCGTGGTTGTCGGTGACGGCGGCGTGCAGCGAGGACCCGGACTTCGACGGCGAGGTGGGTGACATCCCCGACGTGGTGGCCCGGTACGGCCCGTGGACCACCCACGACTGCTATGTCTCCGGCTCGGCCCGGATGGTCCGCGCCACGCTGCGGGTGCTGGCCGCGGACGACGTGCCGCCGCCGCACATCCGCTACGACACCTTCGGCGACCTCTGAACGTTCCTCCCCCCACACCGGGGCGCGTGCCCCTGCCCCCTGGGGCGCGCGCCCCGGTCCCCTCGTCTGTCAGTACCGCCAGGGCCGCCCGGTCTCCCGGTATTCCTCGACCGGCACGAGCGGCACGCCTGGTGCCATCCGGTCGACGTAGAGCCGGCCCTCCAGGTGGTCGATCTCGTGCGCCACGAGCCGGGCCATGCCGAACTCGAACGAGGTGATGATCCGGCTGCCGTCCCACTGGGCGTGTTCCACGTCCAGGCGCAGTGGTCGGGGCACCAGACCCCTGTGGTCGAAGAAGGAGAGGCAGCCCTCGTACTGCTCGTCGGTGTCCGGGTCGGCGTCGACGACACGGGGGTTGAGCAGTATCACCGGCTCGGCTGAGCGGTCCGGAGGTCGCACCGCGGCCACCGCGCGGCCGACGCCGAGCTGCTGGGCGGCGACACCCACCCCCTTGCTGAACGGGTGCAGTTCGTCGAGCCGGGCCAGGACTGCGGTGAGCCGGTCCACGATGTCGCGGGCGGCCTGCTCCTCGGCGGGCAGGTCGAACGGGCGGGCCCGTTGGCGGAGCAGGTCGGCGCCGCGCTGGACGATGCCGATGCCGCGCATCCGGTCGCTGGGCCGGACCCGTACGCCTGCGGTGTCGACGTCCGGCTCGGCGTCGGGGCGGGCGCGGAAACGCCACTGCATCCGGTAGCGCGCGTTGAGCGGAGGCTCGTCGGTCTGCCAGTCGAAGATCGCCCGGTCGCCGTCGTCGTGTCGCTGCGGCGCGGTACGCAGCGGCCCCTCCTCCGCCGAGAGCGAGGTCTCCACGCCCCAGACCTGCGGGTCGAACGCCGCCGGCAGGTCCAGGCGTACGGCGAGGTGCCGGGTGGGCAGCCGGACGGCCCGCTGGAACCAGGGGCCCCACTTCTCCTGCCCGACGCTGTACGCGTACTCGATGGTGGCCCGGTCGCCCGGGTAGAGCGGGAAGCGCCGGTCACCGTTCTCGAAGAGCAGCCAGATCTCCTTGAACGCGTCCCTGTCGTGTTTGGCCCGCCAGTGCATCGGTTCCGGGTCACCGCCGCCGTCGTCGCGCCGGGCCTGTAGTTGCAGCTCGGCGAAGGTGAGGGGGTGTTCCCGGTGGTGCCGGTTGGAGCGGCCGGGGTCGTTCGGGTACCTGTCGACGGCGACCCGGACGAGGTAGCGGGTGACCGGTTCGGTGCCTGCGTTGTACAGCTCGCGGCGGATGACGCACCGGTAGCTGTCGACCGTGTGCGTGAGGGTGGCCGTTTCCCGCTCCACGACGAGGCCGGTGCCGGGTGGCAGCCACTGGCCGGGCAGGTGCGACTCGCGCGGCGGTTGGCCGGTGCGGGCGTGCCTGACGTCGTCGTACTCCCGGAAGCGCTGCCAGATCGCGCCGCCGGCCTCCAGGACCGCCTCGGCGCGGCGGGCGAAGTCCTCGGTGGGGCGGTGCCGGCGCCCTTCGACGTGGCTCACGTACGACGGGTCGAACCCCATCAGGATCGCCAGTTGCTTCTTGGACAGCCCTCGCCCGGTCCGCTGTCGGGCAAGTTCGGCCGCGAAGGAGTCGGCAGCCCGATCGAGGGGTGAGATCGTCATCGGCTTCCTCGTGGCCGGGAGTATCAGTTTCACGTTCCGTGGCGAAGCGCACACGCAACTGGCACTTTGTCGACACACTGCTTGACAATTCACCGAGGTACGTCGATCCTCTTGGCGTTTTTCGGGGCCGATGAGGGGTAGTACGCGGTGGCGGCAGGTCAGGAACGTGGCCCGCGCCTCCCGATCCGACCGAGGTGAGGCTTCCCTTAGACCGGCGGGCATGGTTAGGCTAGCCTTAGTCAGGACGGCAGTTGTCGTCCGCCGGGGCACTCCCTCGGCCACTCGGACGGGGGACGACTCAGGTGACAGCGGTGATGCCGAGGCGGGACGTGGTCTCCACGCCGCTCGCTCCCGTCACCGCGGCCCTGCGCTCGATGTTCGGTACCGACGACCTGCCCGGGCTGGCCCGTGGCCTGCTGGTCGACGACGAGTTCGGCTGGGCGCCCGCCACCACCCTGATCGACGGCACCCGGCTGCCGGAGCTGCTGCGCGCCGCCGCCGTCCGCTGGGGCGGCACCCCGCACGCCTGTGCGGCGCTGGCCTGGAAGTCGTACAGCTACTGGACGGCGCTCCCGGTCGTCCTCGGCTGGGCCTCGGCCCGCCGGGTCCCCCTGCTCGACCCGGCCGACGTGCTGATCCACTTCGAGGACCACAGGCCGTTGCTCACCCTGGGTCTGCGCCGCGGCACCACAGTCGCGGTGCTGCCGAGCGACCCGCTGGCGCTCGCCGGCCTGCCCGAGGTCCGCGTCGTCGCCGACGAGGCCGAGTTGCTGGCCGTGTTGCGGGCCTCCCTGCTCGACGCCCACCTGGCCCCGCTGATCACGGCGATCCAGGCGGAGGTCCGGATCGGCACCCGGACGCTTCTCGGATCGGTGGCCTCCGGCATCGCGCACGGCATCCTGCGCGCGGCGGACGGGCTGCCCGGCTCGACGGTGCAGAGCATCGACACGCTGCTCGGCGCACTGGACCTGGCCGACCTGGTCGAGCTGGTGCCGGGGCCGACGGGCGAGCCGAGCGTGCAGCGACGCACCTGCTGCCTGGCGTTCACGCTGCCCAGCCCGAAGGTGTGCCAGGGCTGCTGCGTCCGCCAGGGCTGACCGTCGGTCAGTCGGTAAACGACCGCACGTCCCACACCCACACGCCGCCGGTGAAGACCGGCTGGATCCCGGTCAGCTCGGTCATCCCCCGACGCAGCGCCTCCTCGTGTTCGTGCGGCCCGAGGATGACCACCCCGGCCCGCCAGTAGCGCAGGTCGTCGACGGCCTTGACCCTGCTCTGCGGGGTGATCGGTGGCACCGCGCCGGTGCGCCTGATGGTGGCGAAGAAGCTGCTTGTGGGGCGCGGCGGCGCACCGAACAACGCGACCTTCGGCGGCTCCGCGTTCGGTCGGGTGTCCGGGCCCAGGAAGTAGCCACGGGCCAACGGCATGTCCTGCCGGGTCGCCGCTGACCAGCGCAGCGGCTCTGCGTAGTTGGTGTCCGGCAGCGGCAGGGTCACCACGCTGCGTCCACCCGCCACGTACGGCCGCCACGCCCCACTCGTCACGAAGCCCGGGACCGGGTCCAGGCCCACCACTGGCAGCGGGGTGGGCAGGATCGGCAGCAGCGCCATCGTGAGCACCGTGGCGGTGGCGAAGCGGATCTGCGGCCGGGCCGCCGGATGTGCGCGGGCCAGTTCGCGGGCACATTCGGCGCCGTACGCGAGCAGCACGCCGACGATCGGTGTGATCGCCAACGCCCACCGGGTCGGCACCACCGAGTGCAGGATCGGCAGGTTCTCCAGCACGGCCCAGGGAGCCGGCACTCCGGTGCCCCGACCGTCGAAGCGGACCTCCCGGCCCAGGGACAGCACAGTGAAGAGCAGCCCGAGCGCGCCCAGCGCGAGCACCACGATCGAGCGGCGCATCCACCAGACCAGGGCGATCACCAGCACCACCAGCGCCCAGCCGAAGAAGCTGTTCTCCTCGGTGGGGTTCTTGGCCAGGCCCGCCGCCGTACGCGGGCTGCCGGCGAGGGACTCCCGGGAGTACGCGACGAACGAGGCGAGGTCGCTGGAGTAGCCGCGGATAAGGCGGGACAACCCGGAGTACGCGCCCGGGCCGAAGAACTGCACGTACAGCGGGTACGCCAGCAGCACGCCCGCGACCACGGCGGCGACGGCCAGGCCGGCGAGGAACGGCCGGGCCCGGGACCGCAGGGCCGGTCGACCGAGGGCGAGGACGCCGACGACCACGCCGATACCGATCGCGGTCATCAGCAGGATCTCCAGGTTGATGAACGCCTGCCAGACGATCACCAGCGCGAGCAGGACGCCGTTGCGGAGCCAGCGGCCCGGCTCGCCGAGACGCAGCGTGCGCCAAATGATCAAGGGGACGACGAACTGGGACACGATGTTCGGGTGCCCGTTGGCGTGCGACACCATGGCCGGCGCGAACGCGCAGAAGCCGGCACCCAGCCAGGCCGGCCCTCGGGCGCCGATCACGACTCTGGACAGCAGGAAGTACCAGGCGGTGGCGGTGGCAATCATTCCGACTGTGAGAAAGGCCAGGAAACTCGCTCGCGGCCCGAGCAGCAGGGTGACAGGCGTCATTGGCAATGAAATGGATAATACGGACGTATTCGCCATCAGGTTCACGCCGTCCGGCACGTTCATCCGGTCCGAATGGAACGGATAAGCGAAATGCGTCACGACCCGTGCACCGTGCGCCATCATCCATTCGAACTGCGACTGGTCGGAGCGGTTGTCCCGCACCCCGCTGCCCGGGTCCAACCAGAGCCGCCCGGTCACCCAGAAGCCCAGCGCCACGAAGCTCAGCACCGCGAGCACGTCGGTCCGCTTCCCCTTGCGGCGCAACGAGGTGTCGCCGTCGCCGGGCGCGACCGACTCCCCACCGGGCACGGCCGGGCCGTTGCCGGGCGCGTCCGGTTCAGGAGTAGTCATGACAATTCGTAGGGTAGCCAGCGTATGGCTCTGCCGTGACATGTTTCGGGGTACTGCCGTACTATGTGCCGGGTTCGCCGACCGCCGATCACGTGCCCACCCCCCGACCACAATTCGGCTACCCCGATGCCCCGATTCTTCTGCCGTCCCAGTGGATGATTCACTCTGTCGGTCCAGGCACGGGTCGAGTTCATATCGTGAGGAATCGACGCATGGCAGAAATCACTGGGGATCAGCGCGTCCAGTCCGAGGTGCTGGAGGGCCTGGCGACAGCTGTCAACCACCGCCGCTGGTTCGTCGAGCTGGCGGTTCCGTACCTCGGCGACGACCCGATCGAGATCGGCAGCGGTCTCGGTGACTACGCGCTGGAATGGTCACAGCGGCTGCCCCGGTTCACCGCCACGGAGGCCGACCCGGACCGGCTGGTGCAGCTCAAGGAGCGCCTCGCCGACCAGCCGAGCATCGACGTCCGGCAGATGCTGCTGCCGCACGACGCCCGGGGCACCTACAGCGCCGCGGTCTCGTACAACGTGCTGGAGCACATCGAGGACCACGTGGGCGCGCTGCGCAGCATGCGCGACCTGGTCCGCCCCGGCGGCGCCGTGATCATCATCGTGCCGGCGTTCCAGTTCGCGATGAGCCCTGCCGACATCGCCACCGGCCACGTCCGCAGGTACACGAAGAAGACCCTCCAGGCGGCGATGACCGAGGCCGGCCTGACGGTGGAGAAGATCCACTACGCGAACGCCCTGGGCCTGATCGGCTACTTCATGGCCACCAAGGTCTTCCGGCTGATGCCGAAGGAGGGCCCGATGGTCAAGGTGTACGACACAGTCGTCCTGCCCGCCACCAAGGCAGCCGAGCAGGTCGTCCGCCCCCCGTTCGGCCAGTCCGTCTTCGCCGTGGCCCGAGTCCCCGCCTAGCTCCCATCCCCGCGATCTTGCACTCGCCTTCATCGAAGGAGGTGCAAGATCGCGGGGTACCTGTCACTCCTTGATCTGGTACGTCGGGCGGATGACCGCTCTCGCCAGGGTGTGGAAGGTCAGGTTGAAGCCGACGTAGGCGGGGCTCGCGTCGGGGGTCAGGTCCAGGCGGTCCACGTCCAGGGCGTGCACCGCGAAGACGTACCGGTGCGGGCGGTCACCGGGCGGCGGCGCCGCGCCGCCGTACCCCTGCTCGCCGTAGTCGTTGCGGACCGAGAAGGCCCCACCGAGGTCGGTGCCGGCCGCGCCGCCCGCGCCGCTCGGCAGTTGGGTGACGTCCACCGGCACGTTCACCAGCACCCAGTGCCAGAAGCCGCTGCCGGTCGGCGCGTCGGGGTCGTAGCAGGTGACAGTGAAGCTCCTGGTCTCGGCGGGGAAGTCCGACCAGGTCAACTGCGGGGAGACGTTCTCACCACCGGTGCTGCCGTGCGCGTGCCGGGCGTCCATCGGCTCGCCGTTCTGCACGTCGTCGCTGGTCAGCGTGAACGAGGGCACCGTCGGCAGCAGCTCGTACGGGTCCGGGGCGATCGGTCGTTCCAGGGTCATCGGTACTCGTTCCTTCCGGTGTGCGGAGATGCCAGCCCCTTCATACCCGCTTCACGACAGATGAGAGACCGAAAGTTCCGGGTGTCCGGAGTCACGCGGGAGCGCTATCGTTGTCACCCTGCAACGTTCCACGGGGGGAATTCTTTGGCACGGGTCTGGCGGGATTTCCTGGTCGCCGTCTTCAGCGCGCTGCGAAAGCCCGACGAGCAGGCGCTCGCCGAGGAACGCCGGCGCGCGGTCGAACGCCTGGCCGACAAGACGATCCGCGAGAACCGGCGGGACGAGACGGACTGAGCTAACCCCCGGCCGCGTTGTGCGTCGCGACCAGGCCCGGCAGCTCGTCGAGCGAGCCGATGCGGAACAGGCACCGCTGCGACACGTCCGGCATGTCGAGGATGTGGCCCCACGGACCACGCCGGATCAGGCACGCCTTCATGCCGGCCTCCATGGCCGGGCGCGCGTCGTTGTCGGGCCGGTCGCCGACGTACAGGATCGACGACGCGTCGCCACCGCCCTCGCGGACGACCCGCTCGAAGAAGGCAGGTGCCGGCTTCGCCACGCCCCAGCCGTCCGACGTCCCGATCATGTCCACAGAGAGGTCGAGGTCGCGCAGGATGCCCTCGGCACGGGCCGGCTGGTTGCCGGCCAGGCCGACGAACAGACCCTGGTCCTTCAGGGCCGTCAGGCATGCCCGCGCGTCCGGGTAGAGATCCTCCTCGGCGAACAACTCCGGCTGGCCGGCGGCCGCCCGGCGCTCAAGCTCCGCCGGGAGGTCGAAGTCGGGCCGGAAGGCCCGGAACGTCTCCCGATAGTCCAGGCCACGGGCGATCACGGCACCGAAGACCGCCGAGAACGTGTGCCGTGGGACTCCGAGCCAGTCCGCCCAGGTGGCGAACTCGCGGGACTCGTCCAGGATCGTCCCGCCGACATCGAAGAGCACCGCTTTGATCATGCGCGGATCATAGGTGCGGAGGGTGTGGGATTCGAACCCACGAAGACATCGCTGCCTTACCGGTTTTCAAGACCAGCGCCATCGGCCACTAGGCGAACCCTCCCGGGCCGCCACCCGTAGGTGTACGACCACGCATAGTCTGCCACGGCTCGCTCCAGGCGGCCCGGCGTCCCTCCCCGATGCGCCGACCAGGCGCTCCGGCAGGTCCACAGTGGGCCATGGGGTGCGCCTGCGGTAGGGGGCCGCATCGGGTAAGACTGAGCCCATGCGAGCCATCACGATTCCCGAGCCCGGTGGTCCCGACGCGCTGGTCTGGGCGGAGGTGCCCGATCCGGAGCCCGGCCCCGGCGAGGTGGTGGTGGACGTACGGGCCGCCGGGGTCAACCGCGCGGACCTGCTGCAACGGCAGGGTCACTACCCGCCGCCGCCCGGCGCGTCGGAGTATCCCGGGATGGAGTGCTCCGGGGTGATCAGCGCGGTCGGGTCTGAAGTGACCGGGTGGACCGTCGGGCAGGAGGTGTGTGCGCTGCTGGCCGGCGGCGGGTACGCCGAGAAGGTGGCCGTACCGGCCGGGCAGTTGCTGCCGGTGCCTGCGGGCGTCGACCTGACCGACGCCGCGGCGCTGCCGGAGGTGGCCTGCACGGTCTGGTCGAACGTGGTGGGCGTGGGCCGGCTCAGCTCGGGTGAACGGCTGCTGGTGCACGGCGGGGGCAGCGGGATCGGCACGTTCGCGATCCAGTTCGGGTCGGCGCTCGGCGCGACGGTCCTGGCGACCGCGCGGGCGGCCAAGCATCCCCGGTTGCATGAGCTGGGCGCTGCGGTGACTATCGACTACCGCAAACAGGACTTCGTCGAGGAGGTCCGGCAGGCCACCGACGGCCACGGCGCGGACGTGATCCTCGACATCATGGGCGCCTCCTACCTGGGCCGCAACGTCGCCGCGCTGGCCACCGGCGGCCGCCTCGTGGTGATCGGGATGCAGGGTGGGCGCAAGGCCGAGCTGGATCTCGGCGCGTTGCTGGCCAAACGGGCGAGCGTCGCGGCGACCGCGTTGCGGTCCCGTCCGCTTGCCGAGAAGGCGGCGATCGTCCGGGGCGTACGCGACGAGGTGTGGCCGTTGATCGAAGCCGGCAGGATCCGCCCGGTGGTGGACCGGCGGCTGGCGATGGCCGAGGCGGCGCAGGCCCACCAGCTTGTCGAGTCGAACGATCACGTGGGCAAGGTGCTACTCACCGTCGGATGACACCGGCCTGGGCAGCATCAGGCGCGCCCCCGGCCCCTCGCCGGCCAGGGCGTCCCCCGGGTTGTTGAGGGTGCAGCGTTGCAGGGACAGACAGCCGCAGCCGATGCAGCCGTCCAGGTCGTCGCGGAGCTTGGTGAGAAGCCGGATCCTCTCGTCCAGCCGGCCCCGCCAGCTCGCCGAGAGCCGTTCCCAGTCCTGCGGGCTGGGCGTACGGCCCCCGGGCAGTGATTCCAGCGCGGCCCGGATCTCGTCGAGCGAGACGCCGACCTGCTGCGAGATCCGAATGAAGGCGACTCGCCGCAGCTCGGCGCGGGCGTACCGGCGCTGGTTCCCGCCGGTGCGGTCGGCGCGGATCAGCCCGAGCCGCTCGTAGTAGCGCAGCGCGGACGGCGCGACGCCCGATCGGACGGACAACTCGCCGATCGTCAACAAATCCGTCATCACCCGGTCCTTGAGTTGAAGCGCACTTCAAGTCAGAGAGTAGTGGCATGGCCACCACACTCACCACCGACAGCACCGCCGCGCTCCCCGCGCTGATCCGCCGGCTGACCGGCGACGAGAAGCACGCGCCAAGCGCCCACTCGACCGTCGGCGTGCTCCAGGTCCTCTACGACCGGGTCCTGCGGATCACCCCGGACACCGCCGACGATCCGGAGCGCGACCGGTTCCTGCTCTCCAAGGGCCACGGACCGGTCGCCTACTACGCGGTGCTCGCCGCACACGGCTTCATCCCGGACGACTGGCTCGACGACCTCGCCGGCCCGGGGAGCCGACTGGGCCACCACCCGGACCGGACGCTCGTGCCGGGGGTCGAGATCGGCTCCGGCTCCCTGGGCCACGGTCTCGGCCTGGGCGTCGGCACCGCACTCGGGCTGCGGGCCCAGGGCCTGCTCAAACCCCGGGTCTACGTGCTGCTCGGCGACGCCGAACTGGACGAAGGCTCCAACCACGAGGCAATCGCGTACGCCGGCGCGACAGGCCTGGGCAGCCTCACCGCGATCGTCGTCGACAACTCGTCGACCACCCACGGTTGGGCGGGCGGGATCGCCAGCCGGTTCACCGTGAACGGCTGGACCGCCGACACGGTCGACGGCCGGGACCACACCGACCTGTACGTGGCGCTGACCGGGCACCGGCCCGGCCGGCCGCACGTCGTGGTCGCCCGCGTCGAGAGCAGGGGATGACAGCCATGCGTGCCGCCTTCATCGACACCACCACAGCCCTGCTCGACGAGGACCCCCGTACCGCCCTCGTGCTGGCGGACATCTCGGCCAGCCAGTTCGCGCCTGCCGGTGCCCGGCACCCGGACCGGGTCCTCAACGTCGGCATCCGGGAACAGCTCATGATCGGCGTGGCCGGCGGGCTCGCCCTGACCGGGATGCGCCCGATCGCGCACTCGTACGCGACGTTCCTGGTCGACAGGGCGTACGAGCAGATCAAGCTGGACCTGGACCACCAGGGCGTCGGCGCGGTGCTGGTCAGCATCGGCGGGTCGTACGACGGGTCGCGGGAGGGCCGGACGCACCAGTCACCCGGGGACGTGGCGCTCTTCGACTCCCTCGGCGGCGCGTGGACGGTACGCGTGCCCGGCCACCCGGACGAGGTGGCGCCGCTGCTCCGGGCCGCCACGGCCACCGACGATCCGGTCTACCTACGGCTCGGCGAGCAGCGCAACGCCCGGGCGTACCCGGACGCCGACCGGCTGCGGGTGCTGCGGCGGGGCGGGGTGGACGCTCCGCTCGTGGTGGCCGTCGGGCCGATGCTCGATCCCACGCTGGCGGCGACCGAAGGGCTGGACGTGACAGTGGCGTACACCCACACACCCCGCCCGTTCGACGTGGCCGGGCTGCGCGCGCTCGCCGGGACGGAGGTGGTGCTCGTCGAGCCGTACCTCGCGGGGACGTCGAGCGCGGTCGTCGGCCGGGCGCTCGCGGACGTGCCGCACCGGCTGCTCACCCTCGGGGTCGGCCGGACCGACCTGCGACGGTACGGCGATCCCGCGGACCACGCCCGGTGGCACGGCCTGGACGCCGAAGGGCTGCGGCTGTCGCTCGACGCGTTCCTGGGGTCAGTTCGACGATGAGACGGCGGGACGGCGGCGGGCGCGTTCGCGACCGAGGATCCAGATCGCCTCGACGCCGTCCTTCCAGGTGATCTTCTTGCCCTCTTCGCGGCCACGGGCCCGGTAACTGATCGGCACCTCGTACGGGCGGATGCGGCGGCGCAGCAGCTTGCCTGTCACCTCGGCCTCCATGCCGAAGCCGCGCGAGCGCACCCCCAGCGACCGGTAGAGCGCCACAGGCATCAGCTTGAAGCAGGTCTCCAGATCACCGATGTACGAGTTGAACAGCACATTGGCCGCCATCGTGACGCCCTTGTTGCCCATCACGTACCAGAAGCTGTAGGCACTGTGGCTGCCGAAGGTGCGATTTCCGTAGACCACTGTCGCGCGCCCGTCGAGCACCGGGTCGAGCAGTTTGGGGATGTCCTGCGGGTCGTACTCCAAGTCGGCGTCGAGGATGACCATGTAGTCGCCCTCGGCGCTGTCCACCGCGGTCTTGATGGCCGCGCCCTTGCCGGCGTTGCGCTGGTGGGTGATGACGCGCAGGCGAGCGTCGTCGGCGCGACCGAGGATCTCACCGGTGCCGTCCCGGCTGCCGTCGTCGACAACGACCAGCTCGATCTCGCAGGGATAGTCCACCGCCAATGCCTGCTTGAGGGCATCCGCGATGCGTTCTTCCTCGTTGTAGACCGGCATGAGGATCGAGAGCTTCACGGGAATCTCCACGGTGGCGACAACACGTCGGGCATAGCCTAGCCTGGCTGGTCAGCTCGACGCTGGCCGCCATCGTCGGGCGGTCGGCGTGGCGGACTCAGGCGGATGGTGTTTACTTCCGGCCATGTCGGCTGCCGGCTCCCTGCTCGCGGCGGTTCCCGCCGCCTCGGTGCTCCTGCTCACCGTCGCGACGAGGCCGCGCGGGGTCGGTGCGGTGGCCCCACTGCGGCTGGCAGTGGTACGCGCCGCCCTGCTCACCGGAGCGTACGCGGTGCTCGTCGTCGAGGTGCTCGGCGCACTGCACGCGTTGAGCAGGGCGGCGTTCACCATCGCCTGGCTGCTATTCCTGGCGGTCGCCGCGACCGCCGCCGGATTGCGGTGGCGCCGGGCTGACGAATCCGCGCCGCCACCCACCGCCGCACCCCGGCCGGTGCCGGTCGGCGCCGTGGCGTCCGGCGGTGGACCCGACGCACCCGCCCCGGTCGTCGCCGACGGCGCTCCCGCGCCGACCCGGACCGACAGGTCACCCGCCGGGCTGCTCGGCGTGGCGGTCGACACCTGGCGAACGGCCGGCCGGGGCGAACGGCTGCTCGCCGGCGCGGTCGCCGGGCTGGTCCTGGTGGAGCTGCTTATCGCGCTGCTTGCCGAGCCGAACAACTTCGACTCGCAGACGTACCACCTGCCCAAGGTGGAGCACTGGGTCGCCCAGGGTGACCTGGACTTCTGGGCCACCGCCATCCACCGGCAGGTGACCATCCCGCCGGGCGCCGAATACCTGCTGCTGCACCTGCGCCTGCTCACCGGCGGGGACGCGCTGCACAACCTGGTGCAGTGGGCCGCCGGGGTGCTCTGCCTGCTGGTGATCGCGCGGATCACCGCGCAGCTCGGCGGTGGCCGGCGGGCCCAGCTGCTCACCGCGTTCGTGCTGGCGAGCACGCCGATGGTGGCCCTCCAGGCGACAAGTACGCAGACCGACCTGGTCTGCGCGGCGTGGGTGGCCTGCGCGGCGACCCTCGTGCTGGACGGCCTGCGTCGACGGACCGGCTGGGGCACGCTGCTCGCGCTCGGGGCCGCCACCGGTCTGACCGCTGTGACGAAGACAAGCGGCCTGATCGCGGTGGGCCCGCTGCTGGTCCTCTGGGGGCTGGCCCAGCTCCGCCTGGTCCTGGCCGACCGAGCACCGGCGCGGGCCGGCGGTGTGGCCCGTACGGTAGGCGGTTCGGTACTGATCCTGCTTGTCGCCGCGGTGGTCGTCGGCCCGTTCCTGGCCCGGGTGACCGCCGAGTTCGGGCACCCGCTGGGGCCGCCCCGGTTGCGCGAGTCCATCCCGATGGAACGGCACGATCCGGCGTCGGTGCTTGTCAACGCGCTGCGGATCGGGCACACGGCGTTCGACACACCGTTGGCGCCGCTACGCCGCGCCGGCGCGGAGGCGATCATCGGCGGCGCGGACGTCATAGGCGTCGACCCGCAGGACCGGGCGATCACCTTCGGTCGGGAGATCTTCCCCGAGCCCGCCTGGTATCCGGACGAGGACCGGGTGGCGTTCCCGATCGCCGGGGCGCTGGCGATGATCGGCGTGGCCGTCGCGCTGGCCCGGCCCCGCCGGATCGACTCCGGGCAGGTCGGGCCGCTGCGCGCGTACGCGGTGGTGGCGCTTGCCACGGTCCTGCTGCACACCGCGATGATCAAGTGGCAGCCGTGGGGCAACCGGCTGATCCTCTACGCCCTCGTGCTCGCCGTGCCGCTGGCCGGGCTCTGGCTGGACGCGCTGCTTCGCCGGCACGCCCCAGCGACGGCCGGGGTGGCGGCGCGACGCTCGATCGCCACGCTCGCGGCGGTCACCGTGCTTGCCACCTCGGCGCTGGCCGGGGTGCTCGCCCTGTCGTACGGCTTCCCGCGCCGGCTCGTCGGCGCCGGCTCGGTCTTCACCACCTCGGACTGGGACACCCGGTTCCTGCGCCGGCCACAGTGGGCCGACGAGTTCCGGTGGGCCGCGGCGTCGGTACGCGACAGCGACGCCCGCCGGATCGGGCTGGTGCAGCAGAACGACAACTGGGAGTACCCGTGGTGGCTGCTGCTGCGCCAGCCCGACGGGGGCTCACCGGAGCTTGTGGCGTTGCAGTCGGTGCTGCCGGAACGACCTCCGGCCGACCCGGCCTCGGTGGACGCCATCGTCTGCACCGGCAGCAGGCCGGCCTGCGCCAAGCTCGTTCCGGCCGGCTGGCGGCTGGAGTTCCGCGACTACGTCGGCTACGCGCTGCCGCCCGGCCGCTGACCGCACCCGACAGGAAGACACCGCCGCGCCGCCCGGATCGTCTGATCCGGGCGGTTCCGCATCCCGCGCGCAAGGATCCGAAGCGCATTCACATCCGTTGATCGGCACGTTACCGTCTGGTAACTCAATCGACGTCCCGCGATTGAGCCGAAAGGAGTGCGTCGATGCCTGTTACCCCCGCCAGGCCCGGACGCGCGACCCGACGGCGGGCCATCACCGTCGCCGTCGCCGTCGCCGCTCTCGTCCTGCCGATGCTCGTCGGACCGGCAGCCCCCGCTGCCGCCGCCGACCGACCAGCCGTCCAACCACTCCCCGCCAACCTCGAAGCGGTCCGGGCCGCCGAGGCCACCGCCCTCTACGGCAGCCCGGCGATCCGCCCAATCGAGCAACGGCGTACCTCCCTGATCACCATGGGTGACAGCCAGATCTCCGGGGAGGGGGTCGGCAACTACGTGCCCGGCACCCACCAGGACGGCAACTGGTGCGACCGCTCGTACGACCAGGCGGTGTTCCGCACCGGCATCCCGTCGGACGCGCGCTACAACATCGCCTGCTCCGGCGCGACACCGTGGAACCTGATCGCCGGCGGCCCCACCCAGCACAACGAACTCAACCAGGGCGACTACCTGGGGATCAAGGCCCGCAACACGCACGTGAAGCTGATCTGGGTCGTCGTCGGCGCGAACGGCGACGGCACCATCCAGTTCGGCCCGGTCGCCACCGACTGCGCGATCAGCCGGGTCTTCCTCCAGGGCAACTGCTACCCCGACTACACCGACCAGTGGACGATCCGCACCGACGGCAGTCGCCGGGCGGTTGCCGACGCCCTCACCGACATCCGGCAGACCATGACCAGAGCCGGCTACCTGCGTACCGACTACGAGCTGGTGCTCATGTCGTACCCGAGCCCGGCCAGCCCGGACGTGGAGGACAACCCGAACTTCCCGGGCTGGTACTCGGGCGGCTGCCTGCTCTATCTCGCCGACGCCGCGTTCGCCAGGAACAAGGCGGTGCCCCTGTTCGAGTCGGCGCTGCGCGCTGCGGCCTCCCAGACCGGCACCCGCTACCTGGACGCCAGCCGACTCTTCCACGGCCACGAGGTGTGCACCGACAACACCTCGGTCCGCGGCCTCAACATCGAGGTCGGGATCTGGAACGAGAACGCCGCACGGCAGTCGTTCCACCCCAACGCCCGGGGCCACGGCATGTTCGCCCAGTGCATCACCCAGTTCTGGAACTCGGAACAGCAGCAGGCCACCTGTGTCGACCCGGCCAGCACCGGCGCCGGCGTGCTCTACTCCGGTCTGATGCAGTTCAAGCAGGTACGCAACCTGGCTACCAACACCTGCGTCGACGGCAATGGCTACGACTCCCGCAACGGCACCGCCCAACAGTCGTACGGCTGCCACGGCGGGCGCAACCAGGGCTTCTGGTACGACTCGACCAGGCGGTCACTGCACTCGGAACTGTCCCACGACCGCTGCCTCGACGTGGCCGGCGGATCGATGACGGCGGGCACGGCTGTCAACATCTACGACTGCAACGGCACTCCCGCCCAGCAGTTCGCCTTCGCCGGCAACCAACTCAAGCCGGTGAGCGCCAGCACCCTCTGCGTGGCGTTCGACAACCCGTCGTCGGGCACTCCCCGGCTGCGGTTGGCCGCATGCTCCAGCAGCACCCGGCAGCAGTGGTCGTTCGAGGCCCGTACCGCCGCCAACCCGGTCGGCTACGGTCACGACGACTTCATCGGCTCGCGCGTCTACTGACGCGAAAAGGGGGCCCTGGCACCGGCCAGGGCCCCCTTTCTCACTTGGCGCGGGGGATGAGGATGAGCCGGGCCGCGCCCTTGTCGCCGTCCTTCGCCCCGGCGACGCCGAGCGTCGTACCGACCTTGACGTCGCTGACCCGCACGGTGGCCCGATGCTCGACGACCCGCAGGTCGTCGCCGAAGGTCCAGGTCACGGTGAAGCCGTCGGTGGACTTGACAGTCATCGAGTCGCCGTCGATCGCGGTCACCTCACCACGCTGCACGGCGACGGTCTGCGTACCGCCGTCCTTCGTCTTCACCACTGCCTCACCGTGCAGGGTGTTCCTGCGCAGCAGCACGCGGGCCTGGCGGCGCTTGCGCCACTCCTCGCCCCGCTTCTGCTTGGCCTTGTCCTGCTGCGGTGGGGGAGGCGCCGGGCGTCGGGGTGGCCGGCGCGGCGACGGTCCGCACGTCAAGCTCGTCGGCGTCGAAACCCATCGCGGCCAACGCCTGACCCTCCACCCCCATCGCCGCGGCGACGTCGACGGCGGCGTCCCGGGCGGGCTGGCTGGCCACCTCGGCCGCACCGCAGCCGCTGACGCCGAGCGCGACCGCCGCGAGCAGGGCCGTGGTGCCTGTGGCGAAACCCCAACGTGGCATGACTGTTCCTCTCGTCCGTGGAGTCCTCAGCCTTCCCCCGGTCCACGAGCGGAGCGTCAGGCCGATGTTCGGGCCAGGTAAGGATCACCGGGCAGCCGGACCGTGAAGGCCGCGCCACCCTCCGGGGCGTGGCCGGCGACGATCTCCCCGCCGAGTCGACGCACCAACCCGGCGGCCAGCGCCAACCCGAGCCCGCTGCCCACCTTGCGCACCCCCCGGTAACGCTCGTGCAGCGCGCCCCGCTCGAACGCCACCGCCAGGTCGTCGTCGGTGAAGCCGGGTCCGCCGTCGCGGACCTCCAACACACCGCCGGCGGCCGGGCCCGCACCGGCCGGCCGGACCGCGAGCACCACAGGCGCACCAGGGGGTACGACCCGCAGCGCGTTCTCCAGCAGCCCGTCCACCACCTGCCGGATCCGACCCGGATCGGTGTACGCGGGCACCGGCTGACCCGGCGTCTCCACCCGGAACGCCACGCCCACCGCCGCGCACCGGCCGGCCCAGGTCGGCTCGGCGTCCACGGCCAGCCGGGTCAGGTCCACCGACACCGGTTCGAGGGGAAAGTCGGCGGCCTCCAGCCGGGCCAGCGCCAGCAGGTCACCGATCAGCCGGTCCAGGTGTTGCGCCTCGGCAAGCATCGTCCGGCCGGTGTCGACCGTGTCGTCCGCGCCGAGCACCCCGTCGGAGAGCGCCTCCGCGTACCCCCGGATCGCGGTCAGCGGCGTCCGCAGCTCGTGCGAGACGGAGAGCAGGAACTCCCGCTGCCGGCCCTCGCTGGTGGCCAGGGCTGCGGCCAGGCCGTTCAACGCCTCGGCCAGGTCGGCGACCTCGTCCGGCGGCTCGACCGGTACCCGCACCGCGCGGTCACCGGCGCGCAGCCGGGCGGCGGCGGTCGCCGCGACGCGGATCGGGCGGGCCAGGCGGCGGGCCAGCAGGAGACCGGCCACCACACCGGCGGCCAGCCCCGCCAGCAGCGGCAGCCAGAGGCTGCGCAGCACCTGTGCCCACAGCCCGTTCGCCGACGAGCGGGAGAGCACCACTCCGTTGCCGCCCGGCAGCGCCCGACCCTCGACCAGGGCACGCCGGCCGTTGACCGCGCGGCGGGCCGACACGTTGCGCCCCTGCTCGATCCGCTGCACCACCCGGGGCGGCAGCCCCGGGCGGTCGACCGCCCCACGCCGGATCAGGTACGCGTCGATGCCCTGGTTGCGGAGTTGCTGGATGAGCCGCTCCTCGTCGGCCGTACGACCACGGTCCAACCGGGTCCGCAGCACCTCGGCGGCGAGCCGGGCCTGTGCGGCGAGCGCCTCCTGGTCACGGCGCTCGGCGCCACGGATCGCCAACGGCACCGCCACGATCGCGGTGACCAGCACCGACACCAGCGCCACAGCGCAGGCGACAAGCACCGCCCGGGCGGTGAGCGTCCGGCCGAACCGGCTGCGCCGCGGCACGGCCCCGGCAGACCTCGCCGATCTTGCACTTCCTGCCTGTGCAAAAGGGATGAACCTCGCGAAAGGGCGACAGAAAGCGCAAGATCGGCGCAGAGGGGCCGGCGAGGCGACGCGTACCTGGTGCTCAGGCATCGACGGCGTACCCCACGCCGCGATGGGTCCGGATGACACTCGCCGGGCCGAGCTTCGCGCGTACCTGGGCGACGTGCACGTCGACGGTGCGGGTGCCGGCGTGCGCCGCGTAACCCCACACCCCGGCCAGCAGCTCCTCACGGGTGAAGACCCGCCCGGGCCGGGCCATCAGATGCGCCAGCAGGTCGAACTCGGTGGAGGTGAGCTGCACCGGCGCGCCGTCGGCGGTGACCGTCCGGCGGGCCGGGTCGAGGGTCACCGGGCCGACGACGCGCTGCCGGTCCGCGCCCTCCGGGCCGCCGGCCGAGCGGCGCAGCACCGCACGCACCCGGGCGACCAGCTCACGGGGGCTGAACGGCTTGGTCACGTAGTCGTCGGCGCCCAACTCCAGGCCGACGATCCGGTCGACCTCGTCGTCGCGGGCGGTGAGGAAGATGACAGGCGTCCAGTCGCCGGCCTCCCGCAGCCGCCGGCAGATCTCCGTGCCAGGCAGGCCGGGCAGGGCGATGTCCAGGACGCAGGCCACCGGGCGCAGCCGGCGGGCGGCGGACAGGCCGGCCGCGCCGTCACGCTCCAGGTGTACGCCGAACCCGTCCCTGGTGAGGTACAGCCGGACCAGGTCGGCGATGGCCGGCTCGTCCTCGACCACGAGGACGAGCCCGCGGTGCGGCGGGTCGACTGTCACCGGCCCATGATTGCCGACCCGTCGCGTCGACGCGATCGGTACGTGTTCGAGTTTGGTAAAGGCCCGCGCGGTGTGGCGTCAGCGCGCCACGGCGGGACGGAACACGCCCGCTCGGGCGGTCGCCGGTGTGTCGCTGATCGTCGCGACGACCCGCTCGCGGGGTGTCCGCAGGCGGGTCCGGAATGCGTGGTTCAGCAGCGCGTCGAGCTGCCACACCCGCTTCGGGTGGGCCGTACGGATCAGGAACCGTTCCCGGATCCCGTCGATCGCGGTGGCGGCCAGCTCGACCGAGTGCAGCCGCGGGTCGGGGCTCCAGGTGACGTTGCTCAGCTCGCGCAGCTCGGTGTTGAGGTGCAGGCGCAGCCGGTGCAGCAGGCGGGTCTGCTGGGTCACCACCAGCCGCCGATGGGTGAGCAGCAGAAGATAGTCGCCGGTGACCGGGCGGTCGGGGCGGCTGCACCTGGTGACCAGGATGGTGGCGTCACCGGAGCCGACGCAGCGACGGAAGACAGGCATGTGCCGGCTGAGGGTCTGCACTGCCAGGCCGGCCTCGGCGGCGGCCGGGAGGAACGTTCGGGAGAAGACGTCCATGACCTGCCCAACGACGCCCCCCGGCGGGGTGACGTGGGTCACGCCTACTTTTTGGAAGTTCCACGCGGCCTGTCGCACTGGCTGTCCGACTTCCGACCGGGACAGATCATGGTCAGGCGTCGGACCGGAGCGGATCGCCCGCGAACAACTCCTCGAGCCATCCCGGCACCGCGTCGGCGTAGTCGGTGCGGGACTCGTCCACGGTGTCCAACGCCCGCCGCCAGGAGAGCGACCGGCTGACCGGGGCCAGGCCGATCGCGAGGTCGGCGGCCTCGACCAGGGTACGGCGGTCGTACCTGTCGGTCCACGCCTCCAGGTACGCGTCGCGCAGCCGCGTCAACTGGGCGTCATCGGCCGACAGGCTGCTGGCGTACCGGATGGAACGCAGGGTCACCAGCAGCGTGCCGAACGGGTGCGCCACCGAGGCGTCACCCCAGTCGAAGAAGCGGTAGCCGGCGTCGCCGGCGAAGACGTTGCCGTCGTGCAGGTCGTCGTGCTGCACGGTGGCCGGAATGCCGATGTCGGCGAGCCGCCGGCACCGCTCGGCGTACGACGGCACCTCGGCGCGCAGCCGCTCGTGCTGGTCGGGGGTGAGCCCGCCCTCGGCTCCGATCAGCAGCGACCCGTGGTCGTCGAGCAGTTCGGCGAACAGACCGGCCAACACCTCGGGTCGGTGGTCCGGCACGCCGCCGGCGACCAGCCCGTCGACGCGCGACGCGCTCGCCAGTTGCAGTGCCGCGTACCCGGGCAGCGCCCGCTCCCAGTGCGCCGGGTCGGGGTCGCGCGCCAGCACGTCACGCAACGACTCCCCGCCGTCAGGCAGCAGTGACCAGCCCTGCTCCGGGTCCACCGCGATCGGGGTCAGCACCCGGTCGGGCGTCAGCTCGGCGAGCGCCGAGATCAGGAACGCCTCGTGCACCGTCCCCGGATTGTTCGCCTTGAACCAGACCGGGCCGTCGTCAGTGGGCACCCGCCACACCAGCGACCAGGGGCGTACCCGGGGTTCGACAGGCCCGGTCACCCGCCGGCCGACCCGGGTCAGCTGCTCGTCGACCCAGAGCCGGGCCCGCGTCCGCCACTCCTCGCAGGAACTCTCGGGGGCGCGATCGATCGTCGTCACGAAGGGGACCCTAGGCGGCCCGGCCGGGTCCGGCGAGACGTTTTCCTCAGACCAGCTCGACGATCGTGGCGTTGGCCATGCCGCCGCCCTCGCACATGGTCTGGAGCCCGTAGCGGATCTCGTTGTCGCGCATGTGCTGGAGCATCGTCGTCATGATCCGGGCGCCGGAGCCGCCGAGCGGGTGCCCGAGGGCGATCGCGCCGCCGCGCGGGTTCAGCCGCTCCGGGTCCGCCTCGGTCTCCGCCAACCAGGCCAGCGGCACCGGGGCGAACGCCTCGTTCACCTCGTACACCCCGATCTCCTCGATGCCCAGCCCCGCGCGGCGCAGCGCCTTCGCGGTGGCCGGGATGGGCGCGGTGAGCATGGTGACCGGGTCGTCGGCGGCGACCACTGCGGTGTGGATGCGGGCCAGCGGGCGCAGGCCGTGCCGGCTGGCCCACTCGGAGGTGGTCACCGCGAGGGCGGCGGCGCCGTCGGAGATCTGGGACGCCGAACCGGCCGTCACCACGCCGTCGGCGCGGAACGGGGTGGCCAGCTCGCCGAGCTTCTCCAACGAGGTGTCGCGACGGATGCCCTCGTCGGCGGCGAACTTGCCGCCGTCGCCGAGCGGTACCGGTGCCAGCTCCGGGTCGAACGCCCCGGCGTCCTGCGCGGCGGCGGCCTTCTCGTGGCTGGCAAGCGCGTACTCGTCCAGCTGGGTACGCGAGAAGCGCCAGCGGCGGGCGATCAGCTCGGCGCCGACGCCCTGGTTGAACGGCAGCGGCGCGTCGTCGGCGAAGCCCTCCACACCCCGGTAGCGGTCGCGGATCTGGTCGCTGAACGGCATCCCGCCGGCCACGCTGGAACCCATCGGCACCCGGGTCATCGACTCCACCCCGCCGGCGACCACGAGGTCGGCCTGGCCGGAGAGGACTGTGGCGGCGGCGAAGTGCAGCGCCTGCTGGCTGGAACCGCACTGCCGGTCCACTGTGGTGCCGGGAACGGTCTCCGGCCAGCCGGCCGCGAGCACCGCGTTGCGGGCGATGTTCCAGGACTGCTCGCCCACCTGGGACACACAGCCCCAGAAGACGTCGTCGACCTGCGCCGGGTCGAGCCCGGTGCGTTCGGCGAGGGCGCGCAGCACGTGCGCCGAGAGGTCGACCGGGTGGACGCCCGCGAGACTGCCCTTGCGCCGCCCGACCGGGGTGCGTACCGCGCCGACGATTACCGCGTCACTCATGTTTACCCCTCGGTAACTTGGGTGCCCCGATCCTACGTCGTCGGTGGACCGGTCGTCCGCACCCGGGCATGCTGGGCGCATGGAGGAGATTTCCACGGTCCGGCAATGGCGGGTGCCGGCGGGCCTGCCGGCGGCGAAGCTGGCCGGCGCGGTCCTGCTCGTCGCGCTCGGGCTGCTCTTCGCCGACGGCGACCCGGTGCGGGTGGCCGTGGCCGCCCTGGCCGCCGCCGCGGTGGCCGGCTGGGCGGTACGCGACCTGGTCGCGCCGGTCCGGTTGGCCGTGGCCCCCGACGGCCTCACAGTCATCCGGGGCTTCGCCGGCCGGCGGCTGCTGCCCTGGTCGGCGGTCGAGGCGATCGCCGTGGACCGCCGACCCCGGTTCGGCCTCACCAGCGAGACCCTGGAGATCGACGCTGGCGACTCCCTGCACCTGTTCGGCAGGTACGACCTGGGTGCCAACCCGGAAGAGGTCGCCGCCGAGCTGCGTGCCGCCCGCCCGAACCCCTGACCTGTCAGCCGAGCAGTTGCGCCGTCCGGAAAAGGACCAGGGCGAGCAGGATCAGCAGGATGACCACACCGCCCGCGACCTGCACCAACGTGCGCCGGCCACGTGGCGCGTACGCGAGCACGAGCGCCATCAGCGCGCCGACCGCCAGGCCACCCAGGTGACCCGGAATGGAGATGCCCGGCACGGTCAGCGTGAACACCAGGTTGATCACCAGGATCGGGATCACCTGGGAGATGTCCCGGCCCAGCTTGCGTTCGATGATGATCAGCGCGGCGAAGAGGCCGAAGACCGCCGTCGACGCGCCGGCCGTGGCCGAGTTCTGTGCGCTGAACAGGTAGGCGGCGACGTTACCGCCCAGGCCCGCGATCAGGTAGAGCGCGCCGAAGCGCAGCGGCCCGAGGTTGGCCTCCAACGACCGGCCGAGCACCCACAACGCCCACATGTTCAGCAGCAGGTGGATCACGCCGTAGTGCAGGAACATCGCGGTGACCAGCCGGTACCACTCGCCGTCGGCGATGCCACCGAGCGTGCCGTCGGGGAAGACCGCAAGCCCCAGCACTGAACCCCAGTTGGTCAGCGGGGTGCTGCCACCCATCAGCCCGCCGAAGCCGGAACCGCCAACCGCCGCGTCCCCACCCCGGTCCGAGGCGATGGACAGCAGCATGAGCAGCACGTTCAGCGCGATGATCGCCTTGGTGACGTAGCCGTGCCGGCCGGCGGCACCGCCACCGAAGGCGGTACGCGCCGGCCGCACACTGCGACGTCCCTCGTTGACGCACTCCGGGCACTGGTGCCCGACGGACGCGTCCCGCATGCAGTCCGGACAGATCGGCCGGTCACAGCGGGTGCACCTGACGTAGGTCTCCCGACCGGGGTGCCGGTAGCAGACCGGGGTGGTCGGCGGGGACTCACTCACCGGGCCGACCCTCCGTCCGCCACCGCGCGGTCCACCGGCACCGGCCGTGCTCCGGAGCGCTCAATCATGCGAGCAAAGGTACCTCGCCTGTCGGTCAGGAGGCAGATCGCTCGATCTCGACCCGCTCGATGACGACGTCCTGCAACGGACGGTCGCTCGGGCCGGTCGGGGTGCTCGCGATCGAGTCGACGACCTTCACCGACTGCTCGTCGGCGACCTGCCCGAAGATCGTGTGCCTGTTGTTCAGGTGTGGCGTCGGCGACACGGTGATGAAGAACTGCGAACCGTTGGTGCCCGGTCCGGCGTTCGCCATGGCCAGCAGGTACGGCCGGTCGAAGCGCAGCTCCGGGTGGAACTCGTCGGCGAACTTGTAGCCCGGCCCGCCCCGGCCGGTGCCGGTCGGGTCGCCCATCTGAATCATGAAGCCGCTGATCACGCGGTGCGAGATGGTGCCGTCGTAGTACGGCCCACTGCCCGGCTGACCGGTGCGCGGGTCGGTGTACTCCCGGTTGCCCTCGGCCAGGTCGATGAAGTTGCGGACCGTCTTCGGAGCGTGGTTCGGGAAGAGCTCCAGCCGGATCGGGCCAGCGTTGGTGTGCAGGGTGGCGTAGACAGCCTCGGCCACGGGTACTCCTCACTCGTTGGTCAGTTCCATGCGGATCCTCCCATGTGCCCGATCTGGCATCGCGGAGGCATCCGAAGGTGGAGGATGACGAAGGAACAACTCCCAGGAGGTAGGACCGTGTTTGGATTCGGGCGGCGTAAGTCCCAGGGGCAGCTGGCCAAGGCCGAGCTGAACCAGAGCATCAGCCACCTGATGCAGGCAGCCAACCACGCCGCGAAGGGCGCCGGCGCGACAGTCAGCCCGCGGGTCCAGGTGGCCCGGGGCTACGTCGGACCGGCCGCGATGAAGGTGCGTGACCGCGCGTCGACCGGCTGGGGGACGACACTCACCACGTTGGCACCGCTGGCCGCGGCGGCCCGTGACGGCGCCGCGCAGGCAGGGCCGCTGACCAGGAAGGCCAAGTCGAAGACCATGCGGATCACTGGTAAGAAGAAGCAGCCGCGCCGTCGCGGCTCGATGATGACGGGCCTGCTGGCCGCGGGTGCCATCGCCGGCCTGGCCGGCGCGGTCGCCCTGCGTCGCCGCCGGGAGCAGCAGGAGTGGGCCGAGTACGACCCGACCCGCACCCTGGAGCCGATGCGCGACGAGGTGGACTCCATCGAGGTCCGCACCCCGTCCACCGCCAAGGGCAGCGACGGTTCCGCCATCTCCGGAATGACCGGTGCCGGCAGCTCGGCGGTCGCCGGCGGCGACAGCGCCAGCACCACCGGCACGGCCAAGCCGACGGGTGTCCGTCCCACCGACAAGGTCCCGGCCGTCGCCGAGGGCGCCACGGACGTCTCCGGCCGTCCGGCCGACGACCTCACCAAGGCGCTGGGCAAGGACACGGCCCGCACCAACGGTCGCCGCTGACCTCAGCGGCAGCGCATCGAGCGCCGGCGACGCGGGATTCCCGCCTCGCCGGCGCCTTCGCGTGTCAGAGCCAGCCGTTGCGCCGGAACCAGCGGTACAACGCCAGCGAGACGCCGAGCATCAGGGCCAGCACCACCGGATAGCCGTACGTCATCTTCAGCTCGGGCATGTTCTCGAAGTTCATGCCGTAGATGCCGGCGACCCCCGTCCAGAACGCGGCGATGGCCGCCCACGCGGCGATCTTGCGCATGTCGTTGTTCTGGTCGACTGTGACCTGGGCCAGCCGCGCCTGGAGGATCGAGTTCAGCAGATCGTCGTACGAGTTGACCTGCTCGACCGTGCGGCTCAGGTGGTCCTGCACGTCCCGGAAGTACTTGCGGATCTCCTTCGGCACGTCCCGGTTGACCTGCGAGGTCACGTTCATCAGCGGTCGCTGCAACGGGACCACCGCCCGCTTGAACTCCACAAGCTCCCGCTTCATCTGGTAGATCCGCTGGATGCGCCCGTGGCTGTTGCGGTCGAAGACCTCGGCCTCCAGCTGGTCCAGGTCGTCCTCAAGCTGCTCGGCCACCTCCAGGTAGAGGTCGACCACCCGGTCGGTCACCCCGTACGCCACCGCCCACGGGCCCTGGAGCAGCAACTCCTGCTTGGTCTCCAGGTCGGCGCGCACAGGCGAGAGCCGGCAGGCGTCCCCGTGCCGGACGCTGATCAGGAAGTTCGGGCCGATGAAGAGCATCACCTGGCCGGTCTCCACGACCTCGGAGGTCTCGGTCAGCTCTGTGTGCTCGCAGTACCGGGCGGTACGCAGCACCAGGAAGCTCACCTCGCCGAAGCGCTCCAGCTTGGGTCGCTGCTCGGCCTTCACCGCGTCCTCGACGGCCAGCTCGTGCAGGCCGTAGGTCTCCGCGATGGCTGTCATCTCGGCCAGCTCCGGCTGGTGCAGGCCGATCCAGACGAAGCCGTGCTCCTCCCGGCGGGCCGCCTCCAGCGCGTCCGCGTACCCCCAGTCGCCGGGCTGCCGCTTGCCGTCGATGTAGAGCGCGCAGTCGACCACGCCACTGCGCCCGCTGCCGGCGGGGGTGGGCACGGGTGGCGAACCGTCGGCGTTGAGGATGCGGGTCATCGCGCGTACCGGGGACGGCCACGCCCTGGGTCGGAGGACCCGACCGGTGTGCGACGGTGTGGTCCGGCCCTGCCCGGTCCGATCTGTCATCGTGTCACCTCCCCGCGCTCGACTGCGGCTTGCAGGCTACGCCGCTCGCGGCCGGAGGCCCGTGTGACGGCCGTCGCTCGGGGCGGCGCCGGGCGGGCCGGGCCGCATCGGGGGGTGCGGGGACGACACGGCCCACCCGGCGCCCGTGGGGGCGGGGGGTTGTGCTGCACGCGTCACCCTGGCGTGGAATGGCCGGACGGACCTCCGCTGCGCCGGACGGTGACGCTCGCAGCATTGTGGGCCGCCGGCCGCCCGGGCGGGAGTCCCGGGACGGCCGGCATCGTCGTTCTGTCGGGAACCCGACAGAATTTCAGCTACGGACCGCCTCGACGGCTTCCGCGAGGCGACGGACCCCCTCGTCGATGCGGTCGGCGGTCACCGCCGAGAACGCCAGCCTCAGCGCGTGCCGCCCACCGTCCAGGACGAAGTCGCTGCCCTTCACCACCGCGACGCCACGCTCCGCCGCCGCCGGGGCGAGCCGGTCGACCAGTACTTCCTCCGGGAACTCCACCCAGAGGAAGTAGCCACCGTCGGGCTCCACGAACCGGGCCTGCGGCAGGTGCCGGCGCAGCGACTCGGCGAGCACCCGGGCGCGCTCGCCCAGCGCCGCCCGGACGGTCTCGATCGACCTGTCGATGTCGCCCGACACGCAGAACTGGTGCACGATCGCCTGGGACACCATGCCCGGCGAGATGTAGAGGCTCGTGGCGTTCTTCGCGATGTCGGCGATCAGATCGGCCGGGCCGACCAGGTAACCGACCCGCACACCCGGGCAGACCGTCTTGGTGAAGCTCGACGCGTGCACCACCACGTTGCGGGTGTCCAGCGAGAGCATCGACGGCAGCGCCTCGCCACGGAAACGGATGTCCGCGTACGGGTCGTCCTCGAAGATCGTGAACTCGTACTCGGCGGCCAGGTCGAGCAGCTCCCGCCGCTTCTCCAACGACAGCGTCATGCCGGCCGGGTTCTGGTAGTTCGGGATGACGTGCGCGAGCCGGGGACGGACCCCGGACTCCAGCAACTTGCGCAGCTCGGCCGTGTCCAGACCGTCGGGCTGGACCGAGATGCCGTGCAGCTCGCTGCCCATCCGCTGGAGGTTGAGCAGCGTCCGGTCGTACGTCGGGCGTTCCACCACCACCGCGTCACCCGGCCGGACCAGGTGGTCGAAGAGGAACGCGTCGGCCTGGAGCGATCCGTTCGTCACCAGCACCTGGTTGGCGTCGACTCCGTGCTTCTCGGCGATCCACCTGCGCAGCGGAACGTAGCCGACGGAGGTGCCGTACGCCGTGACGCCGGCGGGGTCGGCGTCGAAGGCGCGGACGGCGGCGGCCTTGAGCCCCTCGACATCGACGATGTCCAGCGAGGGAGCCCCACGGGCGAAGGAGATCAGCTGCTCGGCGGTCATGGATGTTGAGCGTACGGGCGGCGGCGGGGGGCGCGCGGACGGCACGGCGATGTCCGCATCCTGAGCCACCGGGTCGGGTGACCCGCCTTGGCCGGACGGCGACAGATCAGACCGGAAGGGCGAGCGAGTCGTGCTGCGAAGCCCGGGAAAGCCCGTCCAACCGCACGCCGAGCGCGTCCAGGAGCTGGCTCCAGTCGAAGTAGGACCGCCAGGAGACGATCAGCCCCCGGCGGGCCCGCACCATCTCGGCCACCTCCCAGCTCACCTGAAGGCCGGTGGGCGCGACGGTGCCGAACGGCGAGTGCAGCGTGCCGGTGTGGGTGCCGCTCCACCGCACCTCCACAGCCGCGCCGCCGCCCGTACGCACCGAACCCAGCGGATCGACCCGCAGGTCCGCGAAGGCGCCGGTCCAGGTGCGCAGGAGCGCGGGCAGCTCGATCGGCCGGACCGTCACCCCCGGCATCGAGTAGAACGCCTCCGGGGCGTAGAGATCCGGCAGTCGGGCCACGTCCCGGTGCAGGAGCATGGCGTACTGCTGTTCGACCAGGCGCTCCGCGTCACGCATCGGACCCTCCCCCACGGGCCACGGCATCTCCATGCCCGTGAGGGATACCTACCCGTCGATCCGCCCCGGCACACCACCCGGTCAGCCGGTGGCGACCGCCTGGTCCTCCGCCCACACCCGCATGATGTCCCGCACCGAGATCACCCCGGCGACCTCACGGCCGTCCAGGACCACCAGGTGCCGGAAGCCGCCCCGGGCCATCGCGGCGGCCGCCTCGGCCACCGTCCAGTCCGGCCCGGCGTAGACCACGTCCCAGGTCAGGTGGGCGCCTGTGCGTTCCACGTCGCAGTCCAGGCCGGCGCCGATGGCCTTCAACACGTCGCGTTCGGTCATGATCCCGACTCCCTCGGAATCCGGGTCGATCACGACAGCCGACCCGACACCGCGGGCCGACATCATCCGGGCCGCCTGGCGGAGCGTGTGCTCCGGACCGACGACGAGGACCTGGCTGGACATGGCTTCCCGTACCTGCATCACACATCACCCCTTTGGGACGGTGGGCACTCGGTACCGACATCGTGGTCTGTGGATGTTTCCGGGACAAGACCGGGCATCGTCGCGACGCCGTACCGCTCGCTACTGTCAAACGGTGTCCACCGAGCCCCTGCGCTGTGCCGGCGCGCTGATCGTCGACCACGACGGCCGCATCTTCTTCCAGCGCCGCTCACCACACCGGCGCCTCTTTCCCAACTGCTGGGACATCGTCGGTGGGCACCTGGAGCCGGGCGAGGAGATCGACGACGCGCTGGCCCGGGAGATCACCGAGGAGACCGGCTGGGTCCTCTCCCACGTCCTCGGGCAGGTGGGCGAGTACCACTACGTCGGCGACGACGGGCTGGCCCGGACCGAACACGACTTCCTCGTACGCGTCGACGGCGACCTCGGCCACCCGAGGCTGGAGGCGGGCAAGCACACCGAGTACCGCTGGCTCGCCGAGCACGAGGTGACAATGCTCGACGAGAACCGCGACGTGAACGACGGCCTGATCCGGCGGATCGCGGAGGAGGGCTTCGCCGTCCTGCGGTCGATCGGTCTGTGAACACCGTCGAGCTGACGCCGCACCGGTTCGCCGGCCTGCTCACGCCGGCCGTGGACCGGACGTTCCGCGCCGGCATGCTTGCCGGCCGCGACGGCGGCGGCGCCGAACTGAGCCAGCGGTACGGCGGGCCCACCGCGACCGGCTTCCTGGTGGACCTGCGCACCCGGCTCGCCGCACCTGGCGGCACGGTCGACGGGCCGGGTTTCGCGGCGATCACCAGGTACGGCGACCCGGTCAGCGCCCGACGCGCGATGGACAAACACGTGGCGCACGGCATGATCCACCGCCGGCCGGACGGCGCGCTCTCCGCCACCGAACGGGGTGCCGCCTTCCTCGCCGAGCTGTACCAGGTGCACGCCGAGGTCACCGAGGAACTGTGGGCGGGCCACGACGAGCGGGTGGCGCGGTTGGTGGCGTCACTCGGCCGGGTGCTGGCGTACGCCCTGGTGCTTGCCGACGAGTCGGGCACCCCGGACGGCTCGGCCTTCACCGCGCTGGCACCCCCGTACGAGCCGGACGGCACCGGGCCGGGCGTACTGCTGCTCAACCGCCTGGGCGCGCTGCGCCACCACCGGGCCGACGCGCACGCCGCCGCCTGGACCGCCGCCGGGCACACCGCGTCGAGCGTCGCCGCGCTGCCGGTCGGCCCCGAACGGCTCGCCATCGAGCTCGAGACCGACCGCCGGGCCGCCGGGCCGTACACCGTGCTCAGCGCCGACGAGCGGCTGACGATGCTCGCCGACCTGGCCGCGCTGCCCGGCTGACCGGTTGGCCAGAGCCGCCCGGGCACCCGGGGCTATCCTCCAGCGGTGACGGGGAGTCGGACCAAGGAGGATGTCGCGATGATCGGAATGGTCCTTGCGGCCGGGGCGGGGCGCCGGCTGCGCCCGTACACCGACACCCTGCCCAAGGCGCTGGTGCCTGTCGACGGGGACACCACGATCCTGGACATCGCGCTTGGCAACCTCGCCGAGGTCGGGCTCACCGACGTCGTGATCGTCGTCGGCTACGCGGCGGACGCCGTCCGCGAGCGGCAGGCCGACCTGGAGAAGAAGTACGGGGTCACGCTCACCCTGGTGCACAACGACAAGGCCGAGGAGTGGAACAACGCCTACTCCCTCTGGCTGGCCCGCGAGTACTTCGCCCGCGGCGTGCTGCTGGTCAACGGGGACACCGTGCACCCGGTGAGCGTGGAGAAGACCCTGCTCGCCGAACGCGGCCCGGGCATCCTGCTCGCGGTGGACACCCTCAAGCCGCTCGCCGAGGAGGAGATGAAGACCACCTTCGACGCCGCCGGCCAGCTCACCCGCATCACCAAGATCATGGACCCGGGCGAGGCGTACGGGGAGTACATCGGCGCCACGCTCATCGAGCCGCAGGTCGCCGACGCGCTCGCCGACGCCCTGGAGGCGACCTGGCGGCGGGACCCCAACCTCTACTACGAGGACGGCTACCAGGAGTTCGCCGACCGGGGTGGCGAGGTGCGGGCAGCTCCGATCGGCGACGTCCCCTGGGTGGAGGTCGACAACCACGCCGACCTGGCCCGCGCCCGGGAGATCGCGTGCCGCTACTAGCGCGGAGCATCCTCACCCCGCTGCACATCGACGTACGGCGGGGGGCGGTCGCCGACCTGGCCGCGATCCTGGCCGACGGGCGGATCTCCGCCGGCGGTGACGTCGCGGTGGTGGTCGGCCCCGGTCAGGGCGCCCAGATCGCCGAGCTGATCCGACCGTCCCTGCGCTCGGCCGACGTCTTCACAGTCGCCGGGGCGACCCTGGACGCCGCCGACGACCTGGGCGGCAAACTCCGCGCCCGCTCGTACGACGCGGTGGTCGGAATCGGCGGCGGCAAGACCATCGACGTGGCCAAGTACGCGGCGACCCGCCGAGGGCTCCCCATGGTGTCGGTGGCCACCAGCCTCGCCAACGACGGGATCGGCTCACCGGTGGCCAGCCTCATCACCGACGGGATCAAGGGCTCCTACGGGGTGCACATCCCCATCGCGGTGATCGTCGACCTGGACTTCGTGGAGAGCGGCCCGGACCGGCACAACCGGGCCGGCATCGGCGACGTGATCAGCAACATCAGCGCGCTCGCCGACTGGGAACTGTCCCGGCAGGTACGCGGCGAGCCGATCGACGGGCTGGCCGCGTCGCTGGCCCGGGCCGGCGCCGAAGCGGTGCTCAACCACCCCGGCGACATGACCGACGACGCGTTCGTCACGGTGCTCGCCGAGGCGCTGATCTCCAGCGGCCTGGCCATGGCGGTCTGCGGCACCAGCCGACCGTCCAGCGGCGGCTGCCACGAGATCATGCACGCCGTCGACTCGCTCTTCCCCGGCACCGCCTCACACGGCGAGTTGGCCGGACTGGGCGCGCTGTTCTGCACCTGGCTGCGCGGAGACCCGCGCCGCTTCGGGGAGATGTCGGCCTGTCTCGCCCGACACGGACTGCCCCGGCTCCCCGCCGAGGTGGGGCTCACCGACGACCAGTTCGTGGAGGCTGTGCAGTTCGCGCCGCGTACCCGACCGGACCGGTACACCATCCTCGAACACCTCGACCTGTCGCCTACCGAGACGCGGGAGCGGCTGGCAGACTACGCCGGTGCAATCCGCGACCAGCTTGGCTGACCCCCGTCCCACCGTCGCCGACTTCCACCGGGTGAACCGGGGCGGAGGCCTGTTCAGCGAGTCCATCAGCCAGTGGCTCGGCGCCGTCTTCGCGCTCGTCGCCCAGCGACTCGGGCTGCCGCCCACCGCGCTGACCATCACCAACCTCGTGCTCGGCCTGGCCACCTCGGTCAGCGTCGTGGCGCTCGCCGGGCCGGTCGCCGCTGGCGACGTACCGGCCTGGGTGGTGGGCCTGCTCGCCCTGCTCGGCTGGCAGATCGCGTACTCCCTGGACTGCGCCGACGGGCAGCTCGCCCGGGTGACCGGCCAGGGCAGCGCGGCAGGCGCGCGGATCGACATCCTCTGCGACGTGGCCGCGCAGATCGCCCTCGTGGCCGCGCTCGCCGCCACCGCCGTGGCGCAGGAGCCGTCGACCCCGACCTGGCTGGTGGCGACCTTCGCCGGCACCTGGATGGTCAACCTGGTCACCTCCGTGATGCAGTCCGGCCCCAACGCCGCCAGCATGGTCACCTCGACGTCGCTGCCGGTACGCCTCGTGAAGCTGGTCCGCGACTACGGCGCCGTGATCTTCGTTGCCGCGGTGGTGCTCGCGGTGGCCCCCGCGCTGGTCCTCTGGGTGCTTGTCGCGTTCACGATCGTCAACGGCGGCTTCCTGCTCGCCAGCATCGCCTTCTCCGCCCGCGCCTCCCTGCGCTGACCGCCGCCCCACGGCGCGCAAGATCCGCACAACTTCTCCGAAGTTGCTGCCTCCGAGGTGCCGGAGGCGACAACATCCCTGATGTTGTGCGGATCTTGTCGACCGACGCCCGGGCTGGGCGCTCCGGCGGGCGGCAAAGGGACGCCGCGCGATCAAGATCGCGCTCGATCCAGGAAAGAGGGCCATCCCGCCGCCCCGAGGCCACTACTTCCTGGATCTAGCGCGATCTTCGCGACGCGACCCCGCAGGGCGGAACGGCCACGCCCAGGGGAACGGCGCCGCGCGGCGGAGGGTCAGGCGGGGTTGGGTGTGCGGGCCATGCCGGCGTAGATGTCGATGAGCTGCTTGGTGACCACGTCGGGGTGGAAGGTCCGCTCGTAGCGGGCGCGGGCGGCCAGGCTCAGCCCGGACGCGCCGGCCCGGGCCACCGGCAGGGCGGCGGCCAGCGCGGCAGGTTCGGGGGCGACCACCCAACCGGCTTCACCGGAGCCGATGCCTGCGGGCATGGCCGGCCCGTCACGCCCGGCGACGGCCGAGGCGGTCTCGGCGGGGCCGGTGCCGGCGGGTTCGTGTGGGGCGTCCGCTCCGACGAGGTACGGGATGCCGCCCAGCGCGGTGCCGAGGACCGGCCGGCCGCTGGCCAGCGCCTCGATGATCACGGTTGGCAGTACGTCGTGCCACATGGAGGCGGCGATGACGACGGCGCTGGCTTCGACGGCGGCGCGTACGCCGGCCCGGTCGAGCTGGCCGAGGTAGACCACGTCGGGCCGCTCGGCGGCTGCGGCCTCCACCAGCGGGCGCAGCTCCCCGTCGCCGGCGATCCGCAGGGTGCCCAGTGTGCCCACCGGGTGCCGGCGCCAGGCGTCCAGCAGCAGGTCGGCGCCCTTCTCCGGGGAGAGCCGGGCCATGTACAGGAAGCCGTCGCCGAGCGGCGCGGGCCGGCCGGGGTCGGGTACGGCGTTCGGCTTCACGACGATCCGGTCGTCCGGAATGCCGTACTCGCGGAGATGGTCGGCGATCGCGGTGGTGAGCGCGACGTACCGGTCCACCGACCGCCAGGTTCCCCGGTGTACGGCCAGGGTGGTCGCCATCAGCGCGCTCTGCGCGGCCGAGTCGCGGTAGCAGCGGTGCTTGATCGCCGGTACGCCCAGCGCCCGGCCCTTGCAGTCCTGGCAGATCACGCCGTCGCGGAAGTAGATCCCGGAGGAGCAGACCTGCCGGTAGTTGTGCACCGTCTGCACCACCGGCACGCCGTGCCGGTGCGCGGTCCGCACCACCCAGGGCGACAGCAGGGGGTACGGGTTGTGCAGGTGCAGGGCGTCCGGTCGGTGCTCGGTGAGGAGCCGGCTCAGGTCGTGCTGGGCGCGGGGTGCCCAGATCGGGGAGATCGGCAGCAGCGCCTTGGCCGCCTTCGACATCGACGGGATCTCGTCCGAGCTGCGGATGAACGGCAGCACCTCGACACCGGCAGCGGTGAGCTGAGCGATCTCCGAGTCGACGATCGTGTTCTCGCCGGAGGGCTGGGCTTCCCGGTACCGGTTGTGCGCCACCACGATTCTCACGCAGCTTGCCTCTCGTTCGCGATTGCGGGACTCGCAAGCTCATTCCTCACGCTCACGGGAAAGAAGGCTACCGTTGTGTCGTGCCCGAACTACCGGAGGTTGAGGCGCTCGCGGGTTACCTGCGGCAGCGCGCGGTGGGCCGGCGTGTCGACCGGTTGGAGGTCGCCGCGATCAGCGCCCTGAAGACGTACGACCCGGCACCGACCGAGGTCACGGGTCGGGCGGTGGTCGACGCCCGCCGACACGGCAAGTTCCTGGACGTGGTGTTCGAGGGGGATCTGCACCTGGTGGTCCACCTGGCTCGTGCCGGCTGGCTGCACTATCGAGAGGCCTTCCCGGCCGGCACCCCACTTCGTCCCGGTAAGGGGCCGATCGCGCTGCGCGTACGTCTCGACGACGGGTCCGGCTTCGACCTGACCGAGGCCGGTACGCAGAAGAAGTTGGCCGCGTACCTGGTCAGCGACGTGGCGGCGGTGCCCGGGGTGGCCAAGCTGGGGCCTGACGCGTTCGCCGCGGACCTGCCGACGTTCGCGGAGCGGCTGCGCAGCCGGCGGGGGCAGGTCAAGGGGGTGTTGACCGACCAGTCGGTGCTGTCCGGGGTGGGCAACGCGTACTCGGACGAGATCCTGCACGCCGCGAAGCTGTCCCCGTTCGCGATCACCGACCGGCTCACCGACGGGCAGCTCGCGGCCCTGCACGCGGCGACCCGGCAGATCCTCGGCGATGCCGTGGAGCGGTCCGTCGGTCAGCGGGCGGCGGAGCTGAAGGGTGAGAAGCGCTCGGGGCTGAAGGTGCACGCCCGTACCGGGCTGCCCTGCCCGGTGTGCGGGGACACGGTGCGGGAGGTGTCGTTCGCCGACTCCAGCCTCCAGTACTGCCCGACGTGTCAGACCGGCGGCAAGCCGCTCGCTGACCGACGGTTGTCCCGAATCGTACGGTGAGTGACACCACGCGCCGACTACAGAGCGGAATCGACCCGACTGAGCCGAAGCTCCGGTCCACCGTTCTCGCCACAGGCGTATCCATCGGTATAGTGGCCCGGTCCCCGGCTTCTGAAATGGTGCGGAGCCGGCCAGATCCCGCCGGCACCATCAGTCGCCAATCTCCTTCGGGGCGGCGACCGGTCGGAGCCCGCGTGGGAGACTGGGACGGTGGGCGACCCGGGCCCTCACTGCGAGTGAGCGGCACGTGTCATGCGGGAGGACATGGGTGAGGTGACGGCAAGCCTCCAGCGCCCGGTATCCAACGAAGGCCGGAGCAGACTCGTGCGGCACGTCGACAGCTTCGAGATCCAGCCGCCGACGCCGCCGACGCACAACGGCGTCCCCCGGTCGGCGTGGGCCAGGGCGCGTCGCCGCGTTTCCCGCTGGCACCGCCCCTACATCGCCATCCTGCTCGTGCTCGACTTCGGCGCGGCGGCGTTCGCCAGCTGGATCGCGATCCAGCTCTTCGACCAGGCCGCCTCCGGCTTCTCCGGCACCAACCAGGACCCGACGTGGTTCCACACGATCTCCTACCTGCTGCTCCCGCTGGGCTGGGTGGTCATCCTCTGGAGCAACCGGGCGTACGACAGGCGCTACCTGGGGCTCGGCCCGGACGAGTTCAAGCGGGTGATCCGGGCGTCGGTGACGGTCGCGGCGAGCGTCTCCTTCCTCGCCTTCGCGACGAAGACCCAGCTTTCCCGGTACACGGTCGGCACGGCGCTGGTCGGCGCCACGGTGCTGATCCTGTGGGGCCGGTTCGTGGCCCGCTGGGCGCTGCACTACATCCGCCGCCGGGCCGGCCAGGCCGCGCACCGGATGGTGCTGGTCGGCACCCTGCCGGAGTGCCTGGAGGTCTACGCGGCGGTCACCCGCAGCCCGGCCGCCGGGCTGGTGCCTGTCGCCATCCACATCACCGACGGGTACGCGGCGGCGCGGGGCATGCCGACGCCGGTGCCGGTGTACGCCGGCCGTGACGTCCTGGCCCTGGTCCGTGAGGTCGGCGGGGACACCATCGCGGTCTGCGGCTCGGCAAGCGCGGAGCCGGGTGAGCTGCGCCGGCTGGCGTGGCAGTTGGAGGGTTCCGGCGTCGACCTGGTGGTCGCACCGCAGCTCACCGACATCGCCGGCCCCCGGGTGCACATCCGGCCGATCGAGGGTCTGCCGCTGCTGCACGTGGAGGAGCCGACGCTCTCCGGGCCGGCGTTGCTGGCCAAGAACCTGATGGACCGGGTCGCGGCGGGTCTGGGCCTGCTGGTGCTGATCCCGCTCTTCCTGGCCATCGGCCTGGCGATCCGGATCTCCGACCCCGGGCCGGTCTTCTTCCGGCAGCCCCGGGTGGGGCACGAGGGGCGCACGTTCCGGGTGTGGAAGTTCCGGACCATGTACGTCGACGCCGAGGACCGGCTGGCCAGCCTGGTCGACCGGAACGAGACCGACGGCATGCTGTTCAAGATGAAGCAGGACCCGCGGGTCTTCCCGGTCGGCCGCTTCCTGCGGGCCTCGTCGCTGGACGAGCTGCCCCAGTTGATCAACGTGCTGTGGGGCGAGATGTCGCTGGTCGGGCCGCGCCCGCTGCCTGCCGACGACGGTGACTTCCTCGGCGACGTACGCCGCCGGCTGCTGGTCCGCCCCGGCATGACCGGCCTCTGGCAGGTCTCCGGCCGCTCCGACCTGTCCTGGGACGAGTCGGTGCGACTGGACCTCTACTACGTCGACAACTGGTCGCTCGCGTACGACCTGAGCATCCTGTGGCGCACCGTCGGGGTGGTGCTCGCCCGCAAGGGCGCGTACTAGGGGTTGGCGCGAAGGCCCGCACCGGCGAGGATCGCTGCGTGGGTGGCAACCTTTCGGCAGTGGTAGGCGTCGTCTCACTTGTCACCGCGTTGGCCGCGGCTCTGTGGGCGGTGCTGCGGTTGCGTGCCCGCCGGGGCATCGCCACCGCCACCCAGCGGGCCACCTACGAGGTGCTGCACACCGCCGGCCTGGCCGCCGAGCCGCTGCGCGCCGGGTTGAGCGAGGCGGGCGCGGCGAAGGCCGTACGCCATCTGCGGGCCCTGGTGGGCGCGGTCGGGCTGGCGCTCACCGACGCCGACCGGCTGCTCGCCCTCGACGGGCGCGGCACCCACCACGGGGAGCAACTGCTCGCGGCGGCCGGGCGGACGGTGGCGTCGGGGCGTTCGACGGTGCTCGGTGAGCACGAGTTGCGCTGCGACCGGGTCGACTGTCCGATCCGGGGGGCCGTGGTGGCGCCGTTGCAGGGCGCGGACGGCCGGGTGGTCGGGGCGCTTGTGGCGATCGCCGACAGCGCTCCGGCGCCGGGGCTGGTGCAGGCCACCCTGGAGACGGCGCACTGGGCCGGTAACCAGCTCGCCCTTGCCGAGCTGGACTCGTCGCGGGAGCGGCTGGCCCGGGCGGAGATCCGGGCGTTGCGGGCGCAGATCAGCCCGCACTTCATCTACAACGCGCTTACCGCGATCGGCTCGTTCGTCCGCACCGACCCGGAGCGGGCCCGGGAGTTGATCCTGGAGTTCGCGGAGTTCACGCGGTACTCGTTCCGGGCGCACGGGGAGTTCACCACACTCGCCGAGGAGCTGCGGTCGATCGACAGGTACCTGACGATCGAGCGCGCGCGGTTCGGTGACCGGTTGCAGGTGCGGTTGCAGATCGCCCCGGAGGTGCTGCCGGTGACGCTGCCGTTCCTCTGCCTCCAGCCGCTCGTGGAGAACGCCGTCCGGCACGGGTTGTCCCGCAAGCCGGGCACGGGCATGGTGAGCATCGAGGCCCGGGACGCGGGCGCCGAATGCCACATCACCGTGGAGGACGACGGAGTGGGAATGGACCCGACCACGTTGACCGCCGGCATCGCCGAGCTGGCGCGCGGCGCCGGTGACCCGGGCGACGACACGGGCCAGCACGTCGGCCTCTCGAACGTCGACGAGCGGCTGCGATCGGTCTTCGGTGACCGGTTCGGCCTGGTCGTCGAGACGGGACTGGGGTCGGGTACGAGGGTGAGCATGCGGGTGCCGAAGTTCCACCCCGGTGTGCGGGCGGGCTCGTGACCACGGGGTTCCTCCGGGTGCTGGCGGTGGACGACGAGCCGCCAGCGCTCGACGAGTTGGCGTACCACCTGCGTGCCGACCCCCGGGTGGCCCGGCTGCACACGGCCGGGGACGCCACCGAGGCGCTGCGGCTGCTGCGCGACGGCGACGTGGACGTGGTCTTCCTGGACATCCGGATGCCCGGCCTGGACGGCATGGAACTGGCCCGGGTGCTGCGCCGCTTCGCGCGACCACCGGCGATCGTGTTCGTCACCGCGTACGACGACGGTGCGGTGGACGCCTTCGACCTGGGCGCCACGGACTACGTCCGCAAGCCGGTCCGCGCGGACCGGCTGGCCGAGTCGCTGCGCCGGGTGATCGGCTCCCGGGTGGTGCCGTCGCATCCGGCGGCGCTGGGCCGGGCCGAGGAGGACCCGACAATCCCCATCGAGTTGGCAGGCACCACCCGGATGCTGCCCCGTTCGGCGGTGCGGTGGGTGGAGGCGCAGGGCGACTACGCGCGCCTGCACACCGCCGAGGGCTCGCACCTGGTGCGGGTGTCCCTGGCGACGCTCGCGGAGCGGTGGGCCGACGCCGGTTTCGTCCGGGTGCACAGGTCGTACCTGGTGCAGTTGAAGTTGATCGCGGAGTTGCGGCTGGTGAACTCCGGATACGTGGTGGTGATCGACTCGACCGAGCTGCCGGTGAGTCGCCGGCACACCCGGGAGCTGAAGGACAAGCTGGTCAGGGCCGCGAAACAGGACTGGAACCGTTGAGCCGGGAATGAGACGACCACTGTCGTACGTTGTACGCTAGTCCGTACGACAACCGGGAGGCCACCGTGTCCGAAATCCCCTTCGACGCCGCGACCGAGTTCGACCGCCAGCTGGACGAGCTGGTGCGGTTGGGCTACCCGGCCCTCGCCGGGCTGACCGAGACCGCCTTCCGCGACCTGGTCACGCCGCTGCGCGCCAGGGCGGTCCAGGGTGCCGCCGGCCTGCCCGCCCCCACCGACGCGCGGGTGCCGTTCCTGCTGGTGATCACCCGTGACCTGGCCGGGGTGCAGGAACGCCTGGGGCTGACCACGCTTGCCGGCAAGCGCAAGCCGGGCGTCCTCGACCGGAACTACCCGGCGGACGACCTGCCGCGCTTCGACCCGATCAAGGAGCTGGAGGTGCCGGCCGGGCCGGCGTACCTGCTGTTCGACGTCGACCGGGGCGAGGAGTTCCGCAACCTGCCGCCGGCCACGGCCATGGAGGGCATGACCGCCCAGGACCGGTTGCCACTCAGCATCGACGAGGGGATCGCCTTCATCACGCTGCACCCGGCCGCGCTTGCCAGCAACAGGTGCTTCTCGCTGGTCGGCTCCCGGTGCGGCGACAAGCGGGTGCCGGCACTCTGGATCAGTCAGGGCGCACCGAAGCTCGGCTGGTGCTGGTACGGCAACCCGCACACCTGGCTGGGCTCCGCGTCGGCCCGGCCGGAACGCGTCGGCCTGGACTGATCGTCAGTCCACAGCGGATGGCCGCCGGTTCCACACGCATCGCCGGTGACCTATCCTCCGTGTGCCGGTCCCGTACGGGGCGCAGGGTCGGTGCGGGCGGAGCCTGCTCAGGCCGCCCCACCACCCTCACATTGGGACATCGATGCAGCTATCCCCAGCCCGCCGCGCCCTGCTGGCCGGTGGCGTCGTGGCGGCACTCGTGCTGCCCGGCGCCACCCCGGCCCAGGCCGCCGACACGGGCGCGGTCAGCGGACGACTGACCACCAACGCCGGCACCGCCGCCGCCGAGGTTCTCGTACAGGTCTACCCGGCCGACGGGTACGAGAGCGTCGGTCAGACCAACACCGACGCCGACGGCAACTACACGGTCTCCGGGCTGCCCGCCGGCTCGTACACGGTGGGCTACTTCCCCTGGACGCAGCCCGAGCAGTACCACCACCGCAAGGCGATGATGTGGGACGCCGACCCGGTGACCGTCGCCGCCGGTGGCACCACCACAGTCGACGAGCAACTCTTCGGCACCGGCACCCTCAGCGGCCGGATCGTCGACAACGCCGGGCAGCCGGTGCGGGACCTGCTCATCAACGCGAACGAGGTCGACACGTACAACTGGGCGGGTGGTCTCACCGACGAGGACGGCCGGTTCACCATCAGCGCGCTGCCCGGCCGCTACCGGGTGAACTTCAACCCGATCGAGGGCTCCTACCAGACCCAGTACGTGCCTGGCGGCCTCGACGAGGAGAGCGCCACCATCTTCCAGGTCGCGGCGGACTCGGCGGTCGAGGTCAACGAGACGGTGCTGCCGGTGGGCGGCCTCTCCGGGCGGTTCACCACCGCGACCGGAGCGCCGCTGGCCAACGCCTCGGTCGACATCAGCACCGCCAACATGTACGGCGGGACGTGGACGCAGACCAACGCGAACGGCGAGTTCGACGTCCAGGTGCTCCAGGGCTCGTACAAGGTCGGGGTGGTCGTCGGCGAGCGGCAGCAGTACTACCGGGGCAAGCTGACCGCCGAAGAGGCCAACATCGTCCAGGTACGGGGCGGGCAGCAGACGACAATCGCGGACAGCCTGCTCGGCACCGGCTCGGTCGCCGTCACCGCCGTCGACTCGGTCACCGGTGCGCCCGTCGCCAACTTCTGCGTCGACTCGAGGTGCAGCAACGGCAGCGGCACGGTCACCGTCACCGGCCTGCCCCAGGGCCGCCACGACCTCTACCTGTACGCGCCGGACAAGCTGCACTTCTCCCGCGACGTGACAGGGGTACGCGTGACGGCGAACGGCACCACCTCCCTCACCGTGAAGATGCGGCCGGGTGCGGTCATCACCTCCACCATCGTCGACAAGCAGACCGGCGCACCGGTGCGGGACGTGTGCCTCGACGCATACCTGCCCAAGCAGGCGTCACTGCGCGACGGCTACGGCGAGTGCAGCGACGGCAACGGCCGGATCCAGGTCGGCCCGCTGGTCGGCGGCACCTACAAGCTCTTCGCGCTGCCCCAGGAGGGCGTCTACGGCCGCCAGTGGGTGGGTGCCGAGGGCGGCACCGGCGACGAGCGCCAGGCCGTCGACGTGGTCGCTACCGTGGGACAGGTGACGACCGGCCCGACCGTCCGGCTGGACCCGGCCGGCACGGTCACCGGCACCGTCACCGACTCGACGGGCAAGCCGCTGAGCAGCGTCGACATCTCGGTGCTTACCGGTCACCCCGGCATCGGTGTGCAGGACGCCAGCACCGACAAGCGCGGTGTCTACACCATCGACAGGCTCGGCCCGTACGCCTGGCCGCTGGTGTTCACCGGGCAGCCGTGGGCCAGCGAATGGTCCGGCGACGCGACGAGCCGCTTCACCGCCACCCCGGTGACCGTCACCGCCGGTGCGGCAGCCACCCAGGACGCCCAACTCGACCAGGGTGTCACGCTGACCGGCACGTTCCGTACCCCCGACGGCACCCCGTACGTCGGCGGGTACGCGATCGCCCGCAGCGTCGACACCGGCGACATCGCGGGCAACGGCTGGATCACCGACGGACGGTTCGAGATCCGGCTCAAGGGACCGCAGCGGGTGTTCTTCACCTACAACGCGTACCTGAGCGAGGCCCAGCAGGTCGACGGTCGCTACCTGGTCACCCAGCCGGACGGCACCCGCAAGCTGGAGCGGTTCACCGTCCCGGCCAGCGGCAGCATGTCCGTGGACCTGGTCGTACCGATCGGCTGACGATGCGGTGGAGCGGGGCCGGTGGCGTTGCCACCGGCCCCGCTTCGTCGGGTGGCCGGAGACCCGCCCGTATCCACCGGCGTTATCCACAGGCTTGAACTGTTCTCCACAGGTTGTTCACAACGTCACCCACCGATCTCCACGGCGGCTCAATACAGTCAGGCCCCATGAAGGAACGCCGGGTCCTGGTCGTCGAGGACGAGCGCACCATCGCCGAGTCGGTAGCCGCCCGACTCCGCGCCGAGGGTTTCGTGGTGGAGATCGCCACGGACGGCCCCAGCGCGGTCGAGCGGTTCCGGACCGGGCAGCCGGATCTCGTCGTCCTGGACGTCATGCTGCCCGGCTTCGACGGGCTGGAGGTGTGCCGGCGGATCCAGGCGGTCCGGCCGGTGCCGGTGCTGATGCTCACCGCCCGCGACGACGAGAACGATCTGCTGGTCGGGCTCGCGGTCGGCGCGGACGACTACCTCACCAAGCCGTTCTCGATGCGCGAGCTGGCCGCCCGCGTACACGTGCTGCTGCGCCGGATGGAACGGGCCGCGACCCCCGCCCCACCCGCCATCCGCCTCGGCGACATCGAGATCAACGAAGCCGAGCGGCGGGTCCGCCGGGCCGGCGCGGACGTGCACCTCACCCCGACGGAGTTCGACCTCCTGCTCCACCTCGCCGGGCGGCCCCGCACGGTCCTGCCCCGGGAGCGGCTGCTCGCCGACGTGTGGGGTTGGGCCGAGGGCACCGGCACCCGCACTGTCGACAGCCACGTCAAGGCGCTGCGTCGCAAGCTCGGCGCCGACCTGATCCGGACCGTCCACGGCGTCGGGTACGCCCTGGAGGTGCCCGCGTGACCCACCAACTGGCGGACTGGCTGGACCGGGTGCTGCCCCGCCCACTCGACCCGGTCCGCTCGATCAAGATGAAGCTCGGCGTCCTGCTGGTCGCCTCGTGGGCCGTGGCCATCGGCTACTTCTGGTACGGCATCGGCTGGCTCCCGCCGGGCACGTCGATCACGGTCATCTGCATCGCGCTGGTCACCTCACAGGTGCTCGCCCACGGGATGACCTCACCGCTGCGGGAGATGACGGCCGCCGCCGGGGCGATGGCTCGGGGCGACTACACCCGTCGGGTACGCGCGACGTCCCGGGACGAGGTCGGTGAGCTGGCCCAGGCGTTCAACAAGATGGCCGAGGATCTGCACGCCGCCGACCAGCGCCGACGCGAACTGATCGCGAACGTGTCGCACGAGCTGCGGACGCCGATCACTGCGTTGCAGGGCGTCCTGGAGAACATGGTGGACGGGGTGGCCGAACCCGAGCCCGCTGCCCTGCGGGCGGCGCTGTCCCAGACCGAACGACTCGGGCATCTCGTCGCCGACCTGCTCGACCTGTCCCGCCTGGACGCCGGGGTGGTGCCGCTGCGACGGGTACACATCGACGTGGGGGACTTCCTCGACGAGGCGGTGGAGCACGCCACAGCCAGCGCGTCCGGCGCCGGCCTGGACGTGCGCTTCGAGCTCCGTGACCTGCCGGAGCCCCTGACGGTGCGCGCGGACCCGTGGCGGCTGCACCAGGTCTTCGCAAACCTGCTCGACAACGCGGCGCGGCACAGCCCACCCGGCGGCACCGTGCGGGTCAGCGCCGAGGAGCACGGCGACCAGCTCCGCTTCGAGGTGAGCGACGAGGGCCAGGGCATCCCGCCGGCCGAGCGTTCCCGCGTGTTCGAGCGGTTCACCCGCGGCGACCGGTCGGCGGGCGGCGGAACCGGGCTGGGCCTGGCCATCGCCCGCTGGGTCGTCGAGTTGCACGGCGGTCGGATCGCTGTCCTGGATCCCGTCGGACCGCACCGGGGCGGCCGGCCCGGCTGCCGCATCCAGGTCACCATCCCCGGTGACTCCTCACACCGAAGAGAGGCCGCATGACCAGCCCCGGCAGCAATCCCGTCCCGGCCACCGGGCCGACCGACCCGCAGGCCACCCCGCCTGCCCGACCGGGTCCGGCTGCCCCGTTGACCGCCTCCCCTCCGTACCCGGGGCCGCTCGCACCGGCTCTGCCGAGGCCACCGTCGCTGATCGAGCGGCGCTGGCCGGGGCCGCCCGGGGCCGCCCGCCCGCTGGTCCTGGCGGCGTTGACGGCGGCGGCGGTCGTCGGCGCGTCGACGCTCACGGTGGTCCGTCCCGGCCTCGGCTGGCTGGCGGCCGCGCTGGCCGCCGTCGCCGCCCTCGTGACCGCCGGCGTCGTCAGTTCCGGGACGCCGTCCCCGGCCACGGCGGCCACCGCCCTTCCCGATGCCGAGGGGGCACCGGGAAGGGCGGCGACCGACCGTCCGGATGCGCCGAAGGCACCAGGCCCGACCGCCGCCACCCGTCCCGATGCCACGGGGGCACCGGGGCGGGTGGCGCAGGCCGCCTGGGCCACCGCGACTGTCGCATTGGTCGGCGTCGGCACCGTCCGGGCCGCCGGCTGGCTCTTCGCCCTCTGCCTGCTCGGCGCCGTGGTGACCGGGACGCTCGCGGTGACCGGCGGGCGGAGTCCGCTCGGGATGCTGCTCGCCGCGACGCTGCCGCCGGCCGCGACGGTACGGGCGCTCCCGTGGGCGGCACGCGGGCTGCGCAGCCGCCGTACGGCGGGGTCGGGGATCGAGGTCGGACGTGTCGTCAGCAGCCTGGCGATCTCCGCTGGCCTGCTTGTGCTGTTCGGGCTGCTCTTCTCCTCCGCCGACGCGGTGTTCGCCGACCTGGTCACCGGCCTGCTGCCCGACATCTCGCCGCCCGGGATGATCGGTTGGGTGTTCCGCCTGGCGCTTATCGGCGGAGGGCTGCTCGGTGCCGCGTACCTGGTGAGTCGCCCGCCCGACCTGGAGGGCCTGCGGGCGGAACCGGGCCGACCGGCACACCGGCTGGAGTGGACGATCCCGCTGGTGCTGCTCGACGCCCTGTTCGCCGTGTTCGTGCTTGTCCAGTTGACCGTGCTGTTCGGCGGGTCGGGGCACGTGCTGCGTACGGCCGGGCTGACCTACGCCGAGTACGCCCGAGGCGGGTTCTGGCAACTGCTCGCCGTCACCGGGCTCACGCTGCTGGTGATCGCCATCGCCGCCCGTCGGGCACCGAAGGCCAGCCGGGCGGACCGGCTGCTGGTCCGGGTGCTGCTCGGCACACTCACCGCTCTCAGCCTGGTGATCGTCGCCTCGGCGCTCTACCGGATGCAGGTCTACGCCGACGCGTACGGTGCCACCCGGCTGCGACTCCTCGTGGCGACCACCGAGTTGTGGCTCGGGCTGCTCTTCGTCCTCGTCGGGGTGGCCGTGGTGCGGCTGCGCGCCGAGTGGCTACCCCGGTTGGTGATCGGCACCGCGGTGCTGGCGCTGCTCGGGTTGGCGCTGGTCAACCCGGACCGGCTGATCGCCGAGCGGAACGTGGACCGCCATCTCGACACCGGCCGCCTGGACGTCAGCTACCTGTCGGGGCTCTCCGCGGACGCCGTACCGGCTCTGGACCGGTTGCCCGAGCCGATGCGGACGTGCGCGCTCAGGGAGATCGCCTTCGAGCTGCCCCGGGACGGCTTCTGGGCGACGAACCTCGGCCGGGAACGAGCCCGTCCGGTCCTCGACCAGGTCCGGACGACAGGCAGCACGACGGGTTGTCTCGGTCTGAACCGCTGGTGAGCGCTGGCGCTTGACAATCGCGCCGAGCGGGCAAGACTGCCGGGGTGGCCATGCAACTCCCTGACGTGGGGTCGGGCGGTGCGGTCCCGCCACCCCGGCGGGCCCGGATCGTGTTGGCCGACATCACCAGGCAGGACAGCCGCGCCGAACGGACCCGCGCCGAACTGGCGCAGCAGACCCAGGTCGGTGAGGCGCTCGTCCGCGGCCTGGTCCGGGCCCAGCTCGCGTTGGCGCTGCGGCTCTCCCTGGTGGTGGCCATCGGGCTGGGCGGGCTGCCCTGGCTGTTCGCCATCGCGCCGTCGCTGGGCCGGACCACTGTCGCCGGCGTCAACCTGCCGTGGCTGCTGCTCGGGGTGGCGTCGTTCCCGTTCCTGATCGGCGTGGGCTGGGCGTACGTGCGGTGGGCCGAACGCAACGAGCAGGACTTCACCGACCTGGTGCAGCGGCCGGAGCGCTGAGGTGGCCAACGACTTCGTGGTCCCGGCCATCGTCGCGGTCACCCTGGTGACGGTCGGGATCGGCTTCTACGGGCTGCGGCTGGCCCGGACCACCTCCGACTTCCTGGTGGCGTCGCGGGCGATCAGCCCGACGTGGAACGCCGCCGCCATCGGCGGGGAGTACCTGTCGGCGGCTAGTTTTCTAGGCGTCGCCGGCCTGGTCCTCAAGTACGGCGTGGACGTGCTCTGGTATCCGGTCGGGTTCGCCGCCGGCTACCTGGCTCTGCTGCTGTTCGTGGCGGCGCCGCTGCGGCGCTCCGGCGCGTTCACCCTGCCGGATTTCTGCGAACTGCGGCTGGGGTCCCGTCGGCTGCGCATCCTCGCCACCGCCTTCGTGATCTTCATCGGTTGGTTGTACCTGGTGCCGCAGCTCCAGGGCGCCGGTCTCACCCTGGCCACTGTGGCCGGCTCCCCGTACCCGGTCGGCGCCCTGCTGGTGGCCGCCGTGGTCACCGCGAACGTGGCGTTGGGCGGGATGCGGGCCATCACCTTCGTCCAGGCGTTCCAGTACTGGCTGAAGTTGACCGCTCTCGCCGTACCGGTGATCTTCCTGGCGTTGCAGTGGCAGGCCGACGGCCGCCCGGCGGTGACCCCGCCCGACGGGCCGACGTTCCGGACCGCGACCACCGTCGTGGTCGAGCACCGCGCGACCCTCACGCTTCCCGACGGTGAGATTCGGGAGGTACGCCCCGGCGACGAGCTGTCCTTCGCCGCGGGTGACCCGGTGCCTGACGTGTCAGGGGTGGCCACCGAGGCCGGTGACTGGCTGCTGCCCAGCGCCGCCGGTGACGACGACCGGGGCCTGTTCGGCACGTACTCGCTGATCCTTGCCACCTTCCTGGGCACCATGGGGTTGCCGCACGTGCTTGTGCGCTTCTACACCAACCCGGACGGCGCGGCGGCCCGCCGGACCACGCTTGTGGTGCTGGCACTGGTCGGCGTCTTCTACCTGCTGCCCACCCTGTACGGGGTGCTCGGCCGGATCTACACGCCGCAACTGCTGCTCAGTGGGCAGACGGACGCGGTGGTGGTGCTGCTGCCCGGCGCGGTCCTCGGCGACGGGCTGATCGGGCAACTGCTCGCCGCGCTTATCGCGGCGGGCGCGTTCGCCGCCTTCCTCTCCACCTCGTCCGGGCTGCTGACAAGCGTCGCCGGGGTGATCTCCACGGACGTGCTGGGTCGCGGCTCGGTACGCGGCTTCCGGCTGGCCACGGTGATCGCCGGCGCCGTGCCGACGGTGCTGGCGCTGCACGTCTCCGGGCTGGACGTGTCGCAGGTGGTCGGGTTGGCCTTCGCGGTCGCCGCGTCGAGCTTCTGCCCGCTGCTGGTGCTCGGCATCTGGTGGCGCGGCCTGACCGACGTGGGCGCCGCCGCCGGCGTGGTGGTCGGCGGCGGCGCTGCCATCGGTGCGGTGCTGGTCACCGTGCTCGGCCCACCGCTGTCCGGCTGGCCGGCCACGCTCATCGCGCAGCCGGCCGCCTGGACGGTGCCGTTGGCCTTCACCGTGATGGTCGCCGTGTCGATGGCCACCCGCAGACGGGCCCCGGCCGACGTCGCGGCCACCATGCTCCGCCTGCACACCCCGGAAGCCCTCCGGATGTAACGCTCATTTTCGATCTCCGACACGCGAAGATCCTCGAGTCAGCTCAAGCCCGGGCACCGACTTCGACGCAGGCCGTAGAACCCCGAACCGGGGCTGGAGTTGTCTTTTCGCGGGAATGACTATGGCGATGCATTGACATCGGTCGTCATAGTGAGGCAATGACGTCGAAAGGCCAGCCCTCGGGTGGGCGGCGCCGGGCGCGGCTGAATTGGCGGGGGCGGGCCGCCGGTGCGCTGGTCGGTCTGGCGGTTGCGATGACCGGCAACCTGATCAGTGAGGACTTCGGCTACCCCGCAGTAGCCGCCGCCCTGGTCGGTGCCGCCGTCCTCGCCGCTTCCACCTGGGTACGTCAACTGCCGACGCAGGCACCGCTGGTGCGCTACGTCATCCGGCTGCTACTGCTCGCCGCAGCGGTCGCGGCAGTAACGGCCGCGCTGGGGCCGCAGGCCTGGGCACCATGGGCGACCATCATCGCGGCACTGCTGACCATCGCGGTTGTGCTCATCCCCGTCGACGCCCTCACCGCTCTCGCATTCCTATTCGGCACCGCGTTCATTGGCACCGGAGTGGCGTACATCGGCGCCGTGGCGGTTCCCTTCCTCCTGACCGAGGGCAGGCCCCTGGACGGCGTTGTGGGCATCGGCGTCAGCATTGTGGCCATCGGCGTCGGGTGCGTTTTCCTGATCGGCGGAGACACCCCGGGCGGCGCTATGGCCATACGCGCCCAGGTGGCGAACAAGGATGGCACCTTCCTGGCCGGCGGGAACCGTTACGTGGCCATCGCCGTCGGGCTAGCGGGCATCGCCATGGGGATTCCCCTGCTGACCGTCGGGGACTCTCTGGGCGGAACTGCGGCCCTCGTCGGTGGCGTGGCGTTCATCGGCTATGGAATTTTCCGCCGCCTCGCTGGCGCTGCGGCGATCGTCGTAGGCGTGGCGTGCATCCTCCTCGGGTGCGCCTGGCTGGCCGACACGGGCATCCTGCTCGGTGGGGCGGCCATCGGCATGGGTGTGGCGCAGATCGGTTTTGGGGTTAGCCACCTGATCTACCATGGTCCGCCTCCGCAATGGCGGGACTGGTGGACGAGGATGACCACCGCGAGTCAGCACCCAGCGGGTGCGGAGCCGGACGGGCCTGGGCAGAACGATCCAGCCCAGAGGACGGCACCGACGAGTGGGACATCGACGGCCACGGTCAGCTCGCCTCGATCATCCCGGTCTGGCTCTGGTGTAACCGGCAACCCTCGAACGAGCGGCCGTCAAGGCTCGCCCGGGTCACCGCGGACGGGGCAACGTCCCCGTCGTCGGCGTCGATGACCACGTGGGTGCGGCGAACCACGCGACCGCCCCATCACCCGTTCCAGGGCCGGGACGGATGCGGTGGGCCGCTCCTCCCACAGCGTCGCCATCCCGCGCGCGGATAGGTCAGGGTCGGCTGCCGCGGGACACCGTCCGCGCCGACAGCAGCCCTACTTCCTTCGCGCATCCCGGGCCGTACGACTCCAGGATGACTCCTGTCCGTCTCGCGCTGGAGGACGGAACTGGCGGGGGCCCGATAACGTCGCCTCATGACTGTTGAGCACCCCGCGCTCGCACTGCGTGGCCTGGCCAAGCGGTTCGACGGCACGATCGCGGTGGCCGGCGTCGACCTGGACGTCCCTGCCGGCTCCTTCTACGGCCTGCTCGGCCCGAACGGCGCCGGCAAGACGACCACCCTGTCGATGGCTGTCGGGTTGCTGCGGCCGGACGCGGGCTCGGCCTGGGTGCTCGGGCACGACGTGTGGCAGGACCCGCTGACGGCCAAGCGGCTGCTCGGCGTCATGCCCGACGGGGTACGACTGTTCGACAGGCTGACCGGTGCCGAGCTGCTGGCGTACCACGGGTTGTTGCGGGGGATGGACCCGGCGGTGGTCGACCAGCGGGCCGCGGAGCTGCTGGACGTGCTGGCGCTCGGCGACGCCGGCCGGACGCTCGTGGTGGACTACTCGGCGGGCATGAAGAAGAAGATCGGCCTGGCCTGCGCGCTGCTGCACGGCCCTCGGCTGCTCGTACTGGACGAGCCGTTCGAGGCGGTCGACCCGGTCTCGGCCGCGCTGATCCGCGACATCCTGACCAGGTACGCGGCCGGCGGTGGCACTGTGGTCTTCTCCAGTCACGTGATGGAGGTCGTGGAGCGGCTCTGCTCGCACGTGGCGATCCTCGCCGGGGGCACGATCAAGCGGGTCGGCACCCTCTCCGATGTGCGCGGTGAGCGTTCGCTGGAGCAGGTCTTCGTCGAGGTGGTCGGCGGGCGTACGGCGACCGGTGAGGAGCTGTCGTGGCTCTCCCGGTGAGCACGGCACCGGAGCGGCAGGTCTCCGCCCGGCACTTCGTACGGCTCAAGTTGCGGGTGATGGGCAACAGCTTCCGGGGCCAGGGCTGGCGTGTCGCCCTGTTCGTCGGTGGCGCGTTTGTGGGGCTCTGGTTCGCCGTCAGCGGGTTCTTCCTCTTCGCCGCGCCCGGCATCTCGGGCAACGGCCGGTACGCGGTGTTGATCGCGGCGGCCGGCGGTGGTCTGCTGGTGCTCGGTTGGCTGCTGCTCCCGCTTGTCTTCTTCGGGGTCGACGAGACGTTGGATCCGGCCCGGTTCGCGCTGTTGCCGCTGTCCCGACGCACGCTTGTCACAGGCCTGTTCGCCGCCGCCCTGGTCAGCGTGCCGGTGCTGGCGGTGCTCGTGGCGTCGCTCGGGCTGGTGCTCACCGCCGGGGCGCTGGGAGGTTGGTCGGCGGCGGTGGTGGCAGTCGTCGGGGTGGTCTGTGGGTTGCTGCTCTGCGTGGCCGCGAGCCGGGCGGTGACCAGCGCCTTCGCCACCATGCTGCGCTCGCGTCGGGTACGCGACCTGGCGGCCGTGCTGCTGGCGGTGGCCGCCGCGCTGCTCGGGCCGTTGCAGGTGTTCGGCATCGCGGCGCTCCGCGAGGCGGACTGGGCCCGGCTGACCGGGTTGGCGACGGTCGTCGGCTGGACGCCGTTCGGGGCACCGTGGACCGCCGGCATCGACGTGGCGCAGGGTCGGATCTGGGCCGCACCGGTCAAGCTGCTGATCACGGTGGTGACGATCGGTCTCCTGCTGCTCTGGTGGTCGCGGTCGCTGGAGTCGGCGATGGTGGGCGCGGCGAGTGCCGGCAAGGCACCGGTGCGGCGCGGGGCGACCGGTGCCGCTGTCGGCCAACTGTTCCCCCGGATCGCCGGTTGGGTGCGCCGGGACCGGTTCGGTGCGCTCGTCGCCCGGGAGGCCCGCTACTGGTGGCGGGACGCCCGCCGCCGGGCGAACCTGATCACGATCGCCGTGGTGGGCATCTTCGTACCCGTGATGATCAATCTTGGTGGCGGCGGGCTGGCGAGCGGGGAGGGCCTGACGACGAGCGCCAGCGACACCTCACCGGTGCTGGTCACCCTCTCGATGCTCTTCGTCGGCGTACTCGCCTCGGTCACCCTGGCCAACCAGTTCGGCTTCGACGGCAGCGCGTACGCCGCGAACGTGGTGGCCGGCGTACCGGGCCGGGTCGAGCTGCGCGCCCGCATGACCGCCTTCTCGCTGTACGTGCTGCCGATGCTTGCGGTCGTCGCAGTGGTCCTGTCACTTGTGCTCGGTCGGCCGGGCTGGATCGGGCTCACGCTCGGCAGCCTCATCGCCACCTACGGCGCGGGGCTCGCGGTGAACAGCTTCGTCTCGGTGTTCGGGGCGTACTCGCTGCCGGAGACGAGCAACCCGTTCGCGATGAACAGCGGCGCCGGTGTCGCGAAGGGGATGCTCACCCTGCTCGCCATGGTCACTTCTGCGGTCGTGGCGGTGCCGATGGTGGTGGCAGCCGCGCTGCTCGGCGGTGCCTGGCTCTGGTTGGCCCTGCCGGTCGGCGTCGTGTACGGGCTGGGCGCGGCGCTGCTCGGCGCGTACCTGGCCGGCGACGTACTGGACCGACGCCAGCCGGAGCTGCTGGCCACGGTCACCCCGCGCCGCTAGCTAGCCGGCGCGGCGGCCGGGGGTACGGGCAGCGTCGGCGAGGAAGCCACGCCACGCGTTCGGAGCGAAGGCGAGGACCGGACCGGAGCGGTCCTTGCTGTCCCGGACCAGCACCACGCCAGGCAGGTTGTCCGCCACCTCGACGCAGTTGCCGCCGGAGTCGGTCGACCGGGTGGAGGTGCGCCAACGCGGCTCAATCATCGTCATGGTGTCACCTTCAGCTTCCGGATCAGATCCTTTGAGGCACTTGTCGAGAGCGCTTCGCCGAGCAGACTATCCCATTTGCGATCAATCAATCGGAGCATTTCCGGGTCGTCCATGACGTGTCCGCGAGCGGCATTCTCCAGGTAGAGCACGCTGTCCCCGTCTGGCAGATCAGCGAACACGAAGCCGCCGCCGAGGCCGACATGCTCACCGACGTCCAGTGGAATGACGTGCAATCTCGCGAACGGGAGTTCTGCCACCTCAAGCAGGCGGCCAAGCTGGGCGTTGAGCACGGCGTGGCCGCCCACCGGCCGGTGAAGTCCCATCTCGTCCACCAGGAAAACGCACATTGGCGGTTCTTCCCTGGACAGCAGCAGTTGGCGTTCCAGACGAACCGCGACAAGCTCGTCAACCACAGCCGGCGAATGCAACCCGCCGGCGGAGATGACGGCGCGGGCATATTCCTCGGTCTGGAGGATGCCGGGCACGAGACATGCCTCGAAGGCACGCAGACGTGTCGCCCTTTGCTCGTATCCACGCCAGGGGACAAACCAGGATGGGCCGCGGTCCTGGTCGGCAGCCTTGAGAAGTTCGGCGAGGAGGCCGCCGGTGGCGAGGGCTTCGTCGGCGGCGACCGCGAACTCCATTGTCGGCCGACGTCGGCCGGTTTCGATCGCCGCCACCGTGGAGGGACTCCACCGGGTGGCCGTCGCCAGCGCCTCCTGGGACATGTCGGCACCGGCCCGGGCGGCCTTCAACGCCCGTACCCACATTTCGACGTTCATCCTTACCTCTCCGGTAAGTACGTGACCGCGTTGCGTAGTAAGCCCTGGAATCCTCCCTTCTTCGGGCCCTCCCGTCCAGGGTGGAGGACGCGCGGCCCGGCCGGTGGAGGCGACGTCCCGGCGACCGGGTCCTGCGTCGGGCCGCCCCGGTCATCCCCCGATCGGGGCGGCCCTCGTCGACCGGGAGGAGATCAGCCATGTTCGGGTTCGTCCGGGGCAGGAACGCAGCGCGGTGGTCGTACCGGAGAAGGAAGCCGGCGCCGACCGCGGCGCCGGGCGCGGAGAGGCCGCCGGGCGTGCCCGCTCGGCCGCCCGCGTGGGCGGACGGGCCGACGGTGGCCCTGCCGCGACCGGGCCGCGCGGGTTGGCTCACGCCAGCGCAGACCTGGCGCGCGAACGGTGGTCGGTGGTGAGCGCCCCCGCCAACCGCTCGTCGCCAAGATCCGCGCAACATCAGGGTTGTTGCTGCCTCCCACGTGTCGGAGGCAGCAACATCCGGGAAGTTGCTCGGATCTTGGCATGGGGCGCCGGAGGTCGCTGGTGAGCCGGCCGCACCTGCCGATGCGGCCGCTCTGGCGGTGTCGGGGTTGTGGTGCCCTCTGGCCGTGCCAGCCGGCGCGGCTGGCGTTGCTCGCCGAGTACCGGCACGACCGCGTGGGGCTGCTCGTCTACCTGGGCGCTCTGATGGCGGAGGCCGGTGACCAGCTCGCCCGGCTCAACGGGAGACCCGCCGATCTGCACGAGCGCTTCCTGGGCTGGGCACGCGGCCGGGGCGGCACAATGTTTCACGTGAATCATGAGCCGGGTGCCGAGATCCACCACACCGATCCGTTCGCGGTGCCGACCGGGCAGCGGTCACCGGTACGACGGCTGCGCGGTCGTCTCGCCGCACCTGTCACGCTCTGGACGGCACCGGGTCCGGCGGGGCTGACCGTCTCGTCCACCCTTGTCGCCGAGGGCGAGCCGGACCGGCTGCTCGGCCTCATTGACGCGGAGTCCGACCTGTGGGCGGCCACCGAGGACGCGGGACGGTTCGCGGTCGCGCCGCTCGGCCCGCCGCACCGGCAGCTCGCCGACCGGTTCGCCGGGCTGTTCCCCTCCCCGGGCGGCCTCTTCGCCACCGGGACGTGGACCGACACGCCGTACGGGCCGGTGCCGGGGGACGCCGGCGGCTGGGTGGGATGCCGGCTGGACAGCGCCCGGGAGTACGGGTGGGCGCTGCTCGTGGAGGCCACCATCGAGGCGGTCGACCTGGCCGAGGACACGTCTCCACTGCTGCACTACAGGGGTCGCTACCACGAGCTGCCGGGCTGAGGGCCCTACCGGATCGACCGGTCACCGGGGTGATCTGGGTCACTTGGCGCAGCGAGGCAACCGTTCGGCGCACTCGGCGACCGGTGTCGATCTCAGCCTTCCCCGCCGAGGAGTGCGCTCTCTACGGTGCGCGAAACTCCCCTGACGCCTGTGAAGGTGGTGATCCACAAATGTCCACGGACACACCCGCTCCGGCCGCTTCCCAGTCGGACAAGTACCTGGCCGTACAACGGTCGGACGAGTTCGCCGGGCTGCGGCGTGCGTTGCGCGGCTTCGTCTTCCCGATGACCGTCGCGTTCTTCCTGTGGTATGCGCTCTACGTCATTCTCTCCGCGTACGCCCGGGACTTCATGGGCACGAAGCTGTTCGGCAGCAACATCAACGTCGCGCTCGTCTTCGGCCTGCTCCAGTTCGTCTCCACGTTCCTGATCGCCTGGCTGTACTCCCGGTTCGCGGACCGGAAGATCGACCCGGTCGCCGACCGGATCCGTGCCGAGATCGGGGAGGTGACCCATGAAAACGGTCCACGCGGCTGATCTGCTCCTCGCTGCCGAGGCGGGCAACCACACCGCCCGCAACCTGACCATCACGCTGTTCCTGGTGTTCGTGGCGGTCACCCTGGCCATCACCATCTGGGCCAGCCGGCAGACGAAGACGGCTACCGACTTCTACGCGGGTGGCCGGTCGTTCTCCGGCTTCCAGAACGGCATGGCGATCGGCGGCGACTACATGTCGGCAGCCTCGTTCCTCGGCATCGCCGGCATCATCGCGCTCTACGGCTACGACGGCTTCCTCTACTCGATCGGCTTCCTGGTCGCCTGGCTGGTGGCCCTGCTGCTGGTGGCGGAACTGCTGCGCAACTCCGGCCGGTACACGATGGCCGACGTGCTCGCCTTCCGGATGCGCCAGCGTCCGGTGCGTACGGCGGCCGCCGTCTCCACCATCACCGTGTCGATCTTCTACCTGCTGGCGCAGATGGTGGGCGCGGGCGCGCTCGTCGCGCTGCTGCTCGGCATCAAGCCGGGGACGACCTTCCTCGGGATGGACGCGGCGACCGCCAAGGTGGCCACCATCATCATGGTCGGCGCCCTGATGATCATCTACGTGACCGTGGGTGGCATGAAGGGCACCACCTACGTGCAGATCGTCAAGGCGTTCCTGCTGATGAGCGGCGCGCTGCTGATGACCCTGCTGGTGCTGGCGAAGTACAAGTTCAACCTGTCGTCGCTGCTCGGCGACGCCGCCGCCTCGTCCGGCAAGGGCAGCGCCTTCCTCGAACCAGGTCTGCGGTACGGCGTCGAAGTGGCGGGCAACGCGACACAGACCTTCTACAACAAGGTCGACCTGCTGTCGCTGGGCATCGCCCTGGTGCTCGGCACCGCCGGCCTGCCGCACATCCTGATCCGCTTCTACACCGTGCCGACCGCCAGGGCGGCCCGCAAGAGCGTGCTCTGGGCGATCGGCATCATCGGCACCTTCTACCTGCTCACCCTGGCCCTCGGCTTCGGTGCGGCGGCCCTGGTGGGCAGCAAGGCGATCACCGAGCAGGACAAGGCCGGCAACACGGCTGCGCCACAGCTGGCCGAGGCGCTCGGCATCGACTTCTTCGGCGGCGACCTGGGTGGTGCCGCCCTGTTGGCGATCATCGCGGCGGTCGCCTTCGCCACCATCCTGGCAGTGGTCGCCGGGTTGACCCTTGCCTCCTCGTCCAGCCTGGCGCACGACTTCTACGCGAACGTCATGAAGAGGGGCGAGGCGTCGGAGCGTCAGGAGGTACGCGTCGCCCGGATCTCCGCCCTGGTGATCGGCGCGATCTCCATCCTGCTGTCGATCTACGCGCAGAACCTGAACGTGGCGTTCCTGGTGGCGCTGGCCTTCGCGGTGGCCGCCTCGGGCAACCTGCCGGCGATCCTCTACAGCCTGTTCTGGCGGCGGTTCAACACGTCAGGCGCGGTGTGGGCGATCTACGGTGGTCTGCTCTCGGCCGTACTGCTGGTGTTCTTCTCGCCTGTGGTCTCGGGCGCGGCGACCTCGATGTTCCCGGACCACGACTGGCAGTGGTTCCCGCTGTCCAACCCGGGCATCCTCTCCATCCCGTTCGGCTTCCTCTGCGGATGGATCGGCACGTTGATCTCGAAGGAGAACGACGAGGCGAAGTACGCGGAGCTGGAGGTGCGCGCCCTCACCGGTTCGGGCGCTCACTGACACTCCCGACGGGCCCCCGCCGACGCCACGCGTCAGCGGGGGCCCGTTCCCGTATCCGGCGATCGGTAGGCTGACCGGCATGAAGGTTGCTGAGCGCTTCGGTCCCGGTCACCGCGTCCTCGTCACCGGCGGCGCCGGTTTCGTCCCGTCGCACCTGGTGGACGCCCTGATCGCCCGCGGTTGCACGGTGGTGGCCCTGGACAACTTCGTCACCGGCTCCAAGGAGAACGTCGCCCACCTGCTCGACCGCCCCACCTTCACGCTTGTCGAGGCGGACATCTCCGATGGCCTGCCGACGCACCACCCGGCCCTGGCCGAGCGGTTCGACGCGATCCTGCACATGGCCTCGCCGGCCAGCCCCACCGACTTCGCCCAGCTTCCGGTGGAGATCCTGCGGGTCGGCTCGGTGGGCACCCTGCACCTGCTGGAGCGCGCGGTCGCCGACGGCGCCCGGTTCCTGATGGCCTCCACCTCCGAGGCGTACGGGGACCCGAAGGAGCACCCGCAGCGCGAGACCTACTGGGGCAACGTCAACCCGATCGGGGTGCGCAGCGTCTACGACGAGGCGAAGCGCTTCTCCGAGGCGGCCACGATGGCGTACCACCGCTACCGCGGGCTCGACGCCGCCATCGTCCGGATCTTCAACACGTACGGCCCGCGGATGCGCCCGGACGACGGTCGGGCCATCCCCACCTTCATCTCCCAGGCACTGCGCGGCGAGCCGATCACCGTGCACGGCACCGGCAACCAGACCCGGTCCATCTGCTTCGTCGAGGATCTGGTGCGCGGCATCCTGCTGCTGCTCGACTCGACCGAGACCGGCCCGGTCAACTGCGGCACCGAGCACGAGCTGACCATGCGGCAACTCGCCGAGTTGATCGTGTCGCTCTCCGGCAGCAGCTCGCAGGTGACCTACATCACCCGCAGCGCGGACGACCCGGAGATGCGCCGCCCGGACCTGACTCTCGCCCGGGAACTGCTCGGATACGAGCCGACAGTGGCACCCGAAGACGGCCTGCGACGCACGATCGAGTACTTCCGGGCGCGGCTAGGGTAGCCGCCCGGCCGATCGCTGAGTGTCGCCTGAAGGCGGCGGTGGCTCCCACTCCGTACCCTGAGTTACATGTCAGCGACATCGTCTGCCGGCGTTCCGCACCCGTACCTGCACCGCAGCGCCGGGCGCGCCTCGGTGCCCAGCCCCGACCGGGGCGCCTCCGGGCGTGCCCGCCCGACCGAGGCGCGCTGGTACCCGTCGCCCGAGGATGAGCAGCCCGGTCCCGGCGGTCCCGGTGGGCCGAAGGGGCCCGGCAGGATCGGTGGCTCCGGTGGGTCGGGTAGGCGCGGGCCCCGGCCACGCTGGGGGCGGATCGGCCTGGTGGCAGGCGTGACGGTGCTGGTCCTGGCGCTGCTCGGCGGCCTCGGCGCGTGGCTGTACGCCCGCAACCTCGACGGCGACCTGGCCCGCACCGACCCGTTCGCGGAGATCACCGGCGGTCGTCCGGCCAAGCCCGTCGAGGGCGCGCTGAACATCCTGCTGGTCGGCAGCGACTCCCGGGACCCGGACGCCCCTGTCGACAGCAAGAGCCAGTGGCGTGCCGACACGGTCATCGTGATGCACATTCCGGCCGACCACCAGGAGGCGTACCTGGTCTCCATCCCGCGTGACCTGTACGTCCCGATCCCGGAGAGCGCCGGCGCGGACTGCGGCTCCGGCCAACGCGCGAAGATCAACGCCGCGTTCGCGTTCGGTGGGCTGCCGCTTGCGGTACGCACCGTGGAGTGCTTCACCGACGTCCGGATCGACCACGTGATGGCTATCGACTTCGGCGGCTTCAAGGAGGTCACCGACGCTCTCGGCGGGGTCGACCTGAAGGTGGAGCGGACCATCACCTCGATCCACAAGCCGTACCGGACGTTCACCAAGGGCACCAACCACATGGACGGCGCGGAGGCGCTGGACTGGATCCGGCAGCGCAAGCAGTTCCCGGACGGCGACTTCGCCCGCATGCGGCACCAGCAGGAGTTTCTCCGCGCGCTGATGGACAAGGCGGCGAGCACCGGCACGCTGGCGAACCCGAAGAAGCTCAACGACTTCCTCCAGTCGGTGACCAAGGCCGTAACCGTTGACCAGGGTTTCTCGGTTACAGACATGGCGCTGCAGTTCCGAAATCTGCGCGGCCAGAACCTCACCTTCGTGACCAGCCCGAACTCGGGCAGCGACACGATCAACGGCGAGTCGGTGGTGGTCTCCGACCGGGAGAAGGCGTTGGCGATGTACCGGGCCATGGCGGCGGACACCATGGCGGACTGGGTCAAGGCCAACCCGCCGAAGGGCAGCGACGGCGGGTAATCAGACGCCCACCGCGTGGTCCATCGAATAGCGACGATAGACCGAATCGCGCAAAATGCCGTCCGGATGGACCAGTGATGAACTCGCCAAGTCGAATCGATGTACGTACAGTGGGTGCCGCCCCCTCCTGATCACGAGCTGGAGCACGAATGCCGGTTCAGGCCAGTCGTCGCCCTTCGTCCACCGGGTCCGCCGCCCCCAGCGGGCGGATCGCCGCGTCCATCCCCGTGCAGCCGGGCCGCTCAGGCGGCGGGTCGGGCGGGCGGCCGCCCGGTGACGGTGGCGGCGCGGGCCGGTCGGGCGGCAGCGGGCCGGCGAAGAAGCGGACCCGGCGCAAGGATCCCCTCTGGGCCCGGCTGACCGTGATCTTCGGTGCCGTGCTGATGCTCAGCAGCGGGATGGCGATCGTCGGCGGCAAGGTGCTGATCGGGCAGGCGACAGGCGACATCGCCCAGCGCAACCTGCTGGGTGAGGCAGGCAAGTCCGACGCCGAGGGCGGGGCGAGCCTGGACGGCCCGATCGACATGCTGCTGCTCGGCGTGGACGCTCGCGAGCGCTGGGCCGCCGACGACGTCCGCTCGGACAGCATCATCATCCTGCACATCCCGGCCTCGCACGACCAGGCGTACCTGATCTCCATCCCGCGGGACACCCAGGCGCAGATTCCGCCGTTCAAGAAGAGCGGCTTCACCGGCGGCACCGACAAGATCAACGCAGCGTTCCAGGCCGGCGCCCGCAACGGCGGCGGCTGGGAGGGCGGCGCCCAGCTGATGGCGCAGACCATCAAGCGGCTCACCGGCGTCAGCTTCGACGGTGCGGCGATCATCAACTTCGGCGGGTTCAAGAACGTCATCGACACCCTCGGCACCGTGAAGATCTGCGTGAGCCACGAGGTCAAGTCCAAGCACATGTCGTTCGTCGACGGCAAGCCGATGTGGAACGCCGACGCCAAGAAGACAGGCAAGCGGATGACCCCGGTGGTGCACAAGAAGGGCTGCCAGGAGATGGAGGGCTGGGCGGCGCTCGACTACGCCCGGCAGCGCTACGGTCTTCCCGGTGGCGACTACGACCGCCAGCAGAACCAGCAGCAGCTGATCAAGGCGATGGCCCGCAAGGCCACCGACGGCGGCACGCTCACCAACCCGGCGAAGCTGAACCAGCTGATCAAGGCGGCGGGCAAGGCGTTCGTGCTGGACACCGGTGGCGCCAAGATCGAGGACCTGATCTTCACCATGCGCGGGGTGACCGCGAACGAGCTGACCATGCTGAAGACCAACAACGGCACCTTCAACAGCAACGGCGCGGGCGCCGAGGCGTTGAGCCCGGAGACCATGGAGATGTTCCAGGCGATCAAGCAGGACAAGCTGGCCGAGTTCATCTTCACCCACCCCGAGGTGATCTCCACTCGCAAGTGACTGCCGAAGTCGCGGAAACGCCGCGACCGGTCGGTCACCGTCCGTAGTCTGACGTGAGTAGGTTTCACGTATCGGCTGCGGGGAGGCGGTCACGTCCAGGTCCGGACGCAACGCGGCAGGTCCGGCCGGCTCGGCCGTACCCGCCCGGTCCCGTCGCGCCCGCGGCCCACGGATCCTGCTCGGCATCGGCCTGGCCCTCGTCCTGCTGGCCGGGCTCGCCCTGGTCGGCCTCAAGACACTCAGCAACAGGTACGACCGCACGGTCACCAAGGAGCAACTGCTCGACTCCGGTGCCCGCACCGGCCGGACCGACCTGGACGGGCCGCTCAACTACCTGCTGGTCGGCTCCGACCGCCGTCCCGGTGACAGCGGGCCGGACCAGCGCTCCGACACCATCCTCATCGTGCACGTACCCGCCGGGCAGCGGGAGGCGTACCTGGTCTCCATCCCGCGTGACCTGCTGGTCGCCATCCCGCCCGCGAACGGCTTCGCCGGCGGACCGGACAAGATCAATGCCGCGTACGAGCACGGCGGCGGCGGGGAGGCCGGCACGAGACTGCTCTCCACCACCCTGAACCGGCTCACCGGCATCCGGTTCGACGGCGCCGCGCTCATCGACTTCAACGGCTTCCGGAAGGTCATCGACCTGCTCGGCGGCGTGCGGATGTGCGTTGACACCCCGGTCCGCTCGATCCACACCAACCGGGTCTTCCCCACCGGCTGCCAGCAGATGAACGGCGCGCAGGCGCTGGACTACGTACGGCAGCGCTACGACCTGCCCGGCGGCGACTACGACAGGCAGCACCACCAGCAGCAGCTCCTACGGGCGATGCTGGACAGCGCCGGTAGGGCCGACCTGCGCAGCAACCCGATCAAACTGGACCAGGTGCTGCGGGCCGTTGGCGGCTCGTTGACAGTCGACACCAACGGCGTACCCCTGGAGGACCTGCTCCTCGCGCTGCGCGCGCTGCCGCCCGACGGGCTGCGCGGCGTCCAGGTGCCGTCGTCGCCGCAGACCATCGACGAGGTGTCGTACGTGGTGCTGGACAACGGCGGCAACGGGCTCTTCGAGGCCGTACGCGGGACACGGGTGCCCGCCTGGGCACAGGCCAACCCGCGCTGGGTGTCCCGGTTGTGACGGTGTCGACGGCCCGGTCGGTGCCGATCCGGCCGGCGAGGATCTAGTGTTGCTTCCTGTGTTCGGACCCCAGGTTCCCACCGTGCCCGTGACCGAGATCGCCGACGACACCTACCTGCTGGACGTGCGGGAGGACGACGAGTGGGCGGCCGGCCATGCCCCCACCGCCCACCACCTGCCGATGATGGAGCTGCCGGTCCGACTGGCCGAGGTGCCCACCGACCGGGACGTCGCGGTCATCTGCCGTTCCGGCGGGCGGTCCGCCCAGGTCGTCGCCTACCTGGTCAACAACGGCTGGGAGCAGGTGCGGAACGCCGACGGCGGGATGCGCCAGTGGGCCGCCGTCGGCCGCCCGGTGGTCGACGCGAACGGGCAGCCCGGCCAGGTCATCTGAGGCGGCCGGAATGGGCGGACCTCTGGTCTTCGCGCACCGCGGCGCCTCGTACGACCTTCCGGAGCACACCCTCGCCGCGTACCTGCGCGCCCTCGACGAGGGTGCCGACGGCCTGGAGTGCGACGTCCGGCTGACCCGGGACGGGCATCTGGTCTGCGTCCACGACCGGCGGCTGGATCGCACCAGCAACGGTCGCGGGCTGGTCAGCGCGCGTACCCTCGCCGAGTTGGAGGCACTGGACTTCGGCTCCTGGCATCCGGGCAGCGCGGCGGACGGCGACCTGCCGCCTGACGATTCGCACACCCGGCTGCTGACCCTGGCCCGGCTGCTGGACGCGGTGCTCGCCGCCGGCCGGCCGGTCCGGCTGCTGGTGGAGACGAAGCACCCGTCCCGCTACGGCTCGGCCGTGGAGCGCCGCCTGGTCGACCTGCTGCGCCGGTACGGGCTGGCCGACCCGGCGCCTGACGACCCGGTCCAGGTGACAGTGATGTCGTTCTCCCCGCTGGCGATCCGGCGGATCCGCGAGCTGGCCCCGACGCTGCCCACGGTGCTGTTGCTGGAGGTGCTGCCGCGTCTGGTGCGGCCCGGTCGTCTGCCGTTCGGCGCCCGTATCGCGGGGCCGGGCATCGGCCTGGTCCGGGCCCGTCCGCAGTTGCTGCCCGCGCTGCGCGCGGCCGGCAACCAGGTGTACGTCTGGACGGTGAACGAGCCTGCCGACCTGGAGCTGGTGCTGGCCGCCGGGGTGGACGGGATCATCACCGACCGGCCGGCGCACGCCCTGGCCCGGCTGGACCGGTGACCGGCAGCGACCGGCGGGGGTGCCCAAACGCCTGCCGACCGGGCAGACTCGGCCCATGCCGGAGCGAATCGACTTCCCCGCTCTCATCGCCGGCCACACAGTCGTCATCGAGATGATCAATTCTGGTGATGCCGGGCTGCCGGTCCTCACCCAGCTGCTCCGGGTGGCCCAGCCGGCGCTCGGCGCGACAGGGATGGCCTTCGTCGAGTTCGGCCCGACCGGCGGCCGGGTGATCGCCGCGACCGGCACGGTGGAGTGGACCCTCGGCCGGCCGCTGACCGTCGACGACCCGGACACCGTCTGCCTGCTCTCCGGTGCACGGGTACGTCAGGTCCGGGTGGCGAACCTCAGCGGCAAGCTGGGCGGCGAACTGGCCGGCAGCGGCCTGCGCCGGATGGTGGTGTCCCGGGCGGAGATCGGCGGGCACACCGTCGGGAGCCTGCACGCGTTCTACCCGGACGACGACGAGCAGGACGCCGAGCGGCAGGGGGTGGTCGCCTACCTCGCCTCCTGCGTCGCGCACATGTACGGCGATCAGAGCGGGCTCCCGGTGCACGGCGACGGGCCGGTCGTGGCGGCGCTCGCCGACGGGCTTGCCGTTGTCGACAGGGACGGTCACGTCCGCCTCTGGAACCCGGCCGCCGCGCAGGTCACCGGTCGGGAGGCCGAACAGGCGCTGAGCCGTCCGCTTCCGTTCCCGCTGCCGCCGTCCGGCCAGGTCCGGGACCACCGGCTGCCGGACGGGCGCTGGCTGCGGATCACCTCCGGCGAGCTGCCCGGCCCCGGCGCCCTGCGGGTGGTGACCTTCCGCGACATCACCGACCAGCAGCGCCGGGACCACGACCGCGACCTGTTCGTCGCGGTGACCAGCCACGAGCTGCGGACGCCGGTCACCGTGATCAAGGGGTACGCGGACACCCTCACCGACCACTGGGAGTCGCTCACCGACGCGGACCGACGACAGGCGGCGCGGGTGATCGGGCAGCGGGCCAACGAGCTGGCCCGGCTCGTCGACAGGCTGCTCTCCTCGGCCGCCGAGGCGGGCCCCGGGGACGACCCGCCCACCCCGTTCGACCTCGGTGAGGCGCTGCGCGTCGCGGTCGGCGACCTGCCGGCCGAGCTGCGCCGCCGGCTGGTGCTGCGTCTCCCGTCCGGCCTGCCCAAGGCGCTGGGCCACCGCGCCAGCCTGACCACCGTGCTTACCGAACTGACGACGAACGCGGGCAAGTACTCACCCCCGGACTCACCGATCGAGATCACCGCGGGGGTGGACGGTCAGCTGGTGGCGTTCCGGGTCAGCGACCGGGGCATCGGCATCCGCCCCGACCACGTGGAGCGGGCCTTCGACAGGTTCTGGCAGGGGGAGTCCGGCGACCGGCGCGGCTACCCGGGTGCCGGGCTCGGGCTCTATCTCGTCCGCCGGATCGTTGAACAGCAGAATGGATGGGTATCCCTACGTCCGAGGACCGGCGGCGGTACGGTCGCAGAGGTGCGGCTACCGCGCGGTTGACCGACGGTGGCGCGACGTGGAGGCGACGGTGGCGACGGCAGCGAGGGAACGGGCGTGGTGTGTGGTGGTCCCGCACCACCCCGCTGGGGCGCGGCTGGCCCGGCACCGGCTCGCCGACGAGCTGGGTGAGGTCGTACCCCCGGCTCTCCTCGCGGATCTGATCGCGGTCCTCGCCGAGCTGGTGGGCAACGCGGTGCGGCACGCCCGGCCGCTGCCGGGCGGCGTGGTCCGGGTGGCCTGGCGGTTGCGGCCCTCGCTCGAGGGTCCGCGGATCCAGTTGCGGGTGACCGACGGCGGCGCGGCCGGCGGTCCGCGGCTGCGCACGGCCAGCCTGGAGGCGGCGGACGGGCGCGGCCTGCACATCGTGGCCGGCCTGGCCACCCGCTGGGGCGTGGAGCGCGACGGCATGGGTCAGCGTGTCTGGGCGGAGTTCGACCCGACGCCGACGACCCGGTCCGACCTCGTGGCGGCGGGCTGAACGACGCGTCGGGACGGGTCCGGCCCACGACGGCCCGGTTGGGCCTCTAGGCTGTGACGCCGTGAGCAAGCGTCGAAAGAGCCAGCGCGCCGACACCGCCCCCCGCCGGGACAAGGTGCGGGACATCTTCGTCCCGCGACCGTTCGAGGGGCTGGTCGACGAGCCCGAGTGGATCGCCCTGCGCGAGCTGGTGCCCGCCGCGTCGGCGCCGCTGCGGCTGACGCCCGCCCTGATCGACGAATTCGGGGACCGGCCGGCCACGGTGGCCACCGTGCTGCCGATGGCCGCCCCGGCGATCACCAAGCCGGACGGCCGGGTGCTGATCGGTCTGCAACGCCACCAGCAGTCCGGCGACGTCTCGCGGGACCTGGCCGAGGCGCTGCTGTGCGCGTTGCGGACGGAGCCGGGCGACGAGGTGGCCGTTCCTCCGCTGCCCGGCCCCGGCCCCCGCCTCCAGGACATCCTGGTGGACGGTCCGCTGGAGATCAGCATGCACGAGGGGTTCGAGTTCTGGCTCGACCCCGGCGCGGCGGACGACCCGACCGTCCAGGCGTCCCTGGAGCGGGCGAACGCCGCCATCTACCCGACGGTGCGGCTCAGCGCGGCGAAGGCCGCGTACTGGTGCCAGGTGCCGGAGAAGGCGCACGTGCGCTGGGTGCTGCCGGAGGACGAGGACGCCGCCCTGGACGCGCTTGCCCGCCTCGGCGCGGCCGGTACGCTGACGCTCGGCGAGCAGACCAAGTTCGCCGGCATGTTCCGCGCGCACGGTCGACTGGTGCCGGTCTGGGATCTGCCGGAGGAGACTCCGGCGACCGACTGGGAGGACCCGGTCGCGCAGTTCGCCAAGCGGTACGCCGAGGCGCTGGCCGCCACCGGCCCGCTTGACGCCGCCGGCCGGCGGGCCCGGCAGGGGCTGCTCGGCCGCCAGCTCACCCTGCGCTGAGCGCGCTCACCCGGCCACCGGCAGCGGATCGCGGGAGATCGGGCAGGACATGCAGCGGGGGCCACCCCGCCCCGAACCCAGCTCCGATCCGGCGATCGGGATCACCTCGATGCCGGCCCGCTCCAGTTGGGCGTTCGTCTCGGTGTTGCGTTCGTAGCCGACGCAGAGCCGGGGCGCCAGGGCGAGGGTGTTGTTGCCGTCGTCCCACTGTTCGCGTTCGGCGGTGACCGGGTCCAGTCCGGTGTCGATGACCCGGAGCTGGTCCAGGTCCATCGCGTCGGCGGCGGCCCGCAGGAACGGCGCCGGGCCGTCCACCCGGGGGTCCTCGCCGTCCGCGCCGGCGATCACCGTGTACGCGGAGAGCGTGCTGGCGATGTTGGGATACATCAGTACGGCGTCGGCGTCGACCATCGTGCACACGGTGTCCAGGTGCATGGTGGCGCGTTCCTGGGCGATCGGCACCACCAGGATGGTGTGGGCGAGCCCGGCGGCGAAGACCTGCCGACCGAGGCGTTCCGCTCCGGCCGGGGTGGTCCGTTCGCCCACGCCCACGGCCAGCACCCCGGGCGCGAGCAGCAGGACGTCCCCGCCCTCCAGGTGCTCCAGGTTCGGCCGGTAGACGAACTCGGTGCCGGCGAAGCGCGGATGGTGGCGGTAGATGGCCTCGGTGAGTGTGGTCTCGCGGCGGCGGGCCGGCATGGCGAGGCTGGTGACGCCGACCCGGTCGCCGATCCACAGCGACGAGTCCCTGGTGAACAACAGGTTGGGCAGCGGGTCGATGACGAAGTCGTGCCGGTCCATCAGGGTGTAGACCAATCCGCCCGGCCGTTCCGAGCTGATCCGCAGCTCCTCGTGGGCCAGCCCGGCGATGAGCACGTCCGCCAGGGCCGCCGGGTCCAGGTAGGAGAGGTGGTCGGCGACGCGGGCGCGCAGGGTGTCTCCGAGCCGCCGCGAGCGCAGCACCTGCTCGGTGAGTTCGGCCCGGGCGTCCGCCACGGCCAGCGTCTCGGTCAGCAGGGTCGCCAGGTAGAGCACCTCGACGCCGCGTTCGCGAAGCGCGGCGGCGAACGCGTCGTGCTCCTCCTGGGCGCGTCCCACCCAGGGGATCGCGTCGAACAGGAGCGAGTCGTTGTTGCGGGGGGTGAGCCGGGCCAGTTCGGGGCCGGGCCGGTGCAGCAGTACGGTGCCGAGCCGGCCGACTTCGCTGTCGACGTATTGGGTCACTCGAGCAGCGTAGGGCAGGGTTTGGCGGCATCCGAGAAAAGAACTGTGGATGAATATGGCATTCATCCGTACTCACTCCGGCGCTCCGGCTTGCCGAACACCGGGAGTGGCAACGTAGGGTAGTGAGGACATAACTTCGAGGGACCTTTTGCCGGAGGTCGACGACGATGACTGTCTTTCCCGCACGACGAGCCGTACCGTCCGCTCGGGCACTGCCGCCCGTCGCGGTGCCCCACCCCCGCGTCGAATCGCCCGGGGCTCTCGCACCGGTCCGACCGACACCGCTCGAATGGGCACGTCGTCGTCGCGCCGAGCGGGGTGCCCGGCGGTTGGAGGCGGCCGGCGCACGGGCGCTGGGCCAACTCGACCATCTTGGGCCAGCCTGGCACGTCATCGAGTGGCCCCGCACCGACGCGACGGACATCCTGCTCGACCGCACCCAGGACGAGCGCGCCGGGTTCCTCGCCATCGGGCCGAGCGGCCTGTTCGCGGTGACGATCGCCGACCACGGCCGGGCCCGTGTGCTCGTCGCCGGCGACGTGGTGCAGATCAACGGCAAGCGGCCCCCGTACGTGGCCGAAGCCCGCCGGGACGCCAAGCGCGCCAGCAAGGCCCTGTCCGACGCCGTGGGGCTCCCGGTTCCGGTCACGCCCGTGCTGACCTTCGTCGGCTCGGGCGTGATCAGCGTCTACGGCCTTCCGAAGGACTGCCTGATGGCCACCCACCGGGAGCTGGACCGGCTCCTCGTGGCCGGCGGGAGCCGGATCAGCCCGGCCACCGCCGAGAAGCTGTCCCGGGTCGCACAGCACCCCGGGACCTGGCTGAACGGCACGTACCGTCCAACGGCCGACTACCGGTGGTACGAGGAGGGCCGAACGGCCGCTGACAAGCCGGCGCACCACCGGTAACGTCACCGGCGACGCCACGCGGCTCCGGTCCCCCCCGTTCACCCCACCGGCTCCCGCGCCGTCACCGGCCTCCCCGGCCCAGTCCGGGTGGTCGGCGACCCGGTGCGCTCGGCGGTTCTGTCGGTGACCCGCTAGCGTGGACAGTCCGTCGGTGTACATAGGAGGCTCGGTGGCCCACGTCGAACTTTCGCTCTCCGAAGTGTTCGTGCCAGCGGCGCGGGCCTCGACAGAGCCGGAGCTCGGCAACTTCGGCCAGTGGTCCTCGACGGTGTGCCGGGCCGACGAGCCCTGCCTGCTGATCGACGCCGACACACGGGTGGTGGCGATCTCCACGGCCGGCTGCGAGCTGCTCTGCCTGGGCGAGCCGGACGGCCTGATCGGGCGGCCACTGCTCGACGGCGGGCTGCGCCTGCTCGACTTCACCGCCAACCGGGGCGAGCTGACCGAGGCCGAGATCGACAAGATTCCGCCTCTGCTGGCGCTCTCCTCCGGCCGTCTCGCCCGCGGTCTGCTCCGGGTGCAGGCCGCCTCCGCGGACAGCTCCGACGCGACAGTCGACGCGATCTCCACGCCAGTGCACGCGCACGGCGCGGTGGCAGGCTCCCTCACCTTCTTCTCCGAGGTCTGACCTGCGGCGGAGTGTGTCGTTCGCCGCAGGCGACAATGCTGGGGCCGGTCGGCACCGAGACCGTAGGGTGCCCTCATGCTCGATATCGCTCTGCTGCCGGGGGAGTACGCCGTGTGCCGCCTGGCGGCCGACGCCGCCCTGCCGGAGCATCTGTCGAGCGGGCTGGGCCGCGCCGACGTCATCACCGTGAGCTGGACCGCCGACGGGATCTCGGTGATCTGCCCCGCCGACCGGGTGCCCGCGCAGGCCGTCGTGGAAACGGCGTGGCGGTGCCTACGGGTCGCCGGCCCGGCGGACCTGCCCAGCACCGGCACCCTTGCCGCGCTCGTCGACCCGCTCGCCGAGGCCCGGGTCAGCGTGGTCACCTTCTCCACGTTCGACACCGACTACGTGCTGGTGCCGGCCGTCCGGCTGGCCGAGGGCCGGGCCGCGCTGGAGCGCGCCGGGCATCGCGTCCTCGGCTGAGCTTCACCCGACCGGCCGCTCCCCCTACGATGGGCTCGGCCACCCCGGCCGAAGAATTCTCCGATGTCCCGAGGATCGGCCCGTGCCGTTCACCCCGCTCCCCCGCGCGTCGCGGGCGACGACCCGTACCCTGCCGTGGGTGCTCGCGCTGCTCGCTCTGTCGACCGGCTGCGGCGCCCCACCCGGACTGGCGACCCCGGACGCGCAGCCCAGCACGACCGGCTCCCCGACGGCAGCGCCGACACGTACCCCGGCCGCCACGCCCAGCACCGTGCCGTCCGTCCCGCCCCTCCGCACGCCGTCGGCCACCCCGGACGCCGGGCTGGTCGCCACGCCCTGCCGGAACGGGCCCACCGGGCAGCGGATCGTGCAACTGCTGCACGGCCGGGCCGGCGTGCTCCCACCCAGCGTGCGGGTCCAGGTCCGCACCGGGCCGCTCTGCGCCGCCGACTGGCAGTACACGGTGCTGGAGGTGACCGGGCACGAGGAACTCCAGGTCGTCACCCGAGGCCGGCCGACCGCGCCGGAGCTGGTCACCGCCGGCACCGACGTGTGCACCATCGAGGTACGCGCCACCGGGCCGACCGGGATCCGGACGCTCGCCTGCGACGCCGGCCCGGTCGTCGGGCCTGGTGCGTAGGCTTGTCGACATGCCGGGAACACCACCGACGCGCTTCGTCTACCTCGGTCCGGAGGGCACCTTCGCCGAGCAGGCCCTGCGCACCGTCCCCGCCGCCGAACGCGGCACCCGTACGCCCGCCCGCAGTGTCGGGGAGGCGTTGGACCAGGTCCGGGCCGGGGACGCCGACGCCGCGCTGGTGCCACTGGAAAACTCGATAGGCGGCGCGGTGGGCGTCACCCTCGACGAGATGGCCGAGGGCGCACCACTGGTGATCACCAGGGAGGTGATCCTGCCCGTGGAGTTCGTGCTCGGAGCCCGGCCGGGCACCTCGCTGACGTCGGTCCGCGTCGTCGCGGCCCATCCGCAGGCGTCCAACCAGTGCCGGGGCTGGCTGCGCGACCACCTGCCCGACGCGGTGGTGGTGGACGTGCTCTCCAACGGTGCGGCGGCCGCCGGCGCCGGTTCCGGCGAATACGACGCGGCCATCTGCGCGCCCATCGGGGCAACCCGGCACCGGCTCACCGTGCTCGCCGACAAGATCGCCGACCATCCGGACGCGGTGACCCGGTTCGCGCTGGTGTCGCGCCCCGGGCCACCCCCGCCGCCGACAGGCGACGACCTCACCTCGCTCGCCGTCTACATCGCCCACGACCGGGTCGGTGCCCTGCTGTCGGTGCTCATGGAGTTGGCCGTCCGGGGGGTCAACATGACCCGGATCGAGTCCCGGCCGACAGGTGAGGCCCTCGGCCGGTACGTCTTCTTCCTCGACTGCACCGGGCACGTGGCCGACGTACGGCTGGGCGAGGCGTTGCAGGGTCTGCGCCGGGTCTGCGCCGAGGTGCGTTTCCTGGGCTCGTACCCCCGGCACCGCTGGACGCAGGCGGCTGCCGAACGGCCGGTGCCGGCCCCGGCCGGTCTGTCCGACGCCGACTACGCCGACGCGGCGGCCTGGCTGGCCCGGCTGCGCACCGGCGAGTTGACCTGACGGCGCGCGGACGCGGGCGTCCCCGGTCACCCGGGAACGCCCGCGGCGGTGTGCTCAGCTCAGCAGACCGCCGAGCAGACCGCCCTCCTGCTGCTGCTGACCGCTGCCCATGACCGGCGGCTCCTCGGACGGCTGAACCACCACGAAGCCCTGACCGGCGAAGCTCATCGTGAACGACTCCCCGGTACGACGGCCCAGCAGCGTGCCGAGGCCGAGCTGCTCGGCGCGGTGGTAGCCGGTCTGGAGGTTTGCCGACCAGCAGACGGCGGCCTGCGGGTCGACGTACGTGGGCGCGTCAACGTTGAGCACCACAGGGGTGCCCTTGGTGGTGATGGCGATCCGGCCGTACCCGCTGAACACGCAGTTGAACAGACCGGACGAGGACGCCATCCCGGCCCCGCCGACCATCCTGATGTCGTACTGGAGGGTGGAGTCGAAGGCGAGCACGCTGGACCCGTTGATGGAGAGCGCGTCGCCCGGCTCCAGGTCGATGATGTGCACGTCCTTGGCCAGCTCGGCGAGGAAGACGTCACCCTGACCGGAGACCTTCATCAGCGGGACGCCCTCGCCGGTGAGCTTCTGCTTGAGGAACTTGCCGAGCCCACCCGAGCCCAGCGCCTGGAACTGGACGTTGCCCTGGTAGGCGACCATCGACCCGACCCGGGCCATCGCCTCGCCGTTGAGCTCGATCTTCAACATCTTGGAGTTCTGCAGCCGCATGCCGGGCTGCGCGGACTCCTTCTCCAGATTCTCCGCGGAGAACAGCTCGCTGCGCATGAAAGGGCCTCCTGAATAGTGTCGCGTTCGCTGCACCGACGGTAGGCGACCGCGGCAACCGCGGGCCGTCAGCCGAGCGGCGCGGCGAGTCGGCCCCGGGGTTCAGCCCCAGCCCAGCGCGTGCAGGCGCGCGTCGTCGATGCCGAAGTGGTGGGCGATCTCGTGCACGACCGTCACCGCCACCTCGTCGATGACGTCCTCGTCGTTGTCACAGATCCGCAGGATCGGGTGGCGGTAGATGAAGATCCGGTCCGGCAGTACGCCGGCATAGTCCCAGCCGCGGTCGGTGAGCGCGTGCCCCTCGTAGAGGCCGAGCAGGTCGGACTCGCCCGGCGGCGGGTCGTCCTCGACCAGGATGACGACGTTGTTCATCAGGCCGAGCAGCTCTTCGGGCACCTCGTCGAGGGCTTCGCCTACCAACTCCTCGAAGCGCTCACGGCTCATCTCCACCGGCACCTCGCCCATTGTGCCCGACGCGGAGGCACCCGGCCCGGGTCCTGGTTGACGACCGGGGCCCGCGCGTCCACGGAAAGAGGGAGAGCGGCCGCCCGTGGCCGGGCGGAAGCTCCCCTTCCCGTGAACGCGCGGTGTGCGGTCGTCCGGCTCAGGAAGCCAGGCGCGCGGTGAGGGTGATCTCGGCGCCCGGCGAGAGCAGGCGGGAGATCGGGCAGTTGGCCTTGGCGCTCTCGGCGAGCTTCTGGAACTCCGCGTCGTCGATCCCCGGCACCTGGCCGACGGTCTCCAACTCGATCCGGGTCACGGTCATCCCGGCGTCGGTCTTGTCCAGGTGGACCTTGGCGGTGGTCTCGACCGAGGTGGGGGTCGAGCCGGCGTCGGCGAGAGCCTTGGAGAACGCCATCGAGAAGCAGCCGGAGTGCGCGGCGGCGATCAGCTCCTCGGGGTTGGTGCCCTCGCCCTCCTCGAAGCGCGACTTGAACGAGTAGTTGCCCGACAGGCCGCCCTTACCGGTGCGGACGGTGCCGGAGCCCTCGGTGAGGTTGCCCTGCCATTGTGCTGAAGCGGTACGGATTGGCATGAGCAGAACGCTAGCGGAAAGGTGACCGTCGAGCGACCGACCGGGACCGACGCCCACCCTGCGATTCCGGTCACCAACCGCTGACTGTGCCATGATTCGACGCAGGCCCGTGACCGGCGGAGGGATGGCCGATGTCCGAGGAGCTGCCGATCCCCCGGCAGGGCGACCCGCCCGACGGCCCGGCCGTGATCGAGTGGGGCGGCGACGACGATCCGGCCCCGCCCCGGCGGTTCGGGCGGTCTTTGGCGGGCCTCACCCGGGATCCCCGGCTGCCGCTGCTTGCCGCCGGTCTCGGGGCGGTCGCCGGTGTCGCGTCGATGGTGGGTGAGTGGCTGGTCATGACCCTGCCCAACGGCGGCCCCGAGGGCAACAGCTCGATCGAGGTGCCGGCGGGCGTGAACGAGATCGGCGGCTTCGGCGTCGGTTATCTGGTCGGGCTGCTCCTGCTGGTCTGCACCGTGGCGCTGGCGCTGGGGGGCACGGCGACCGTCCGGACGAACGCGCGGTTGGTGGGCCTCGCCCTGGCCGGCGCGCTTGTGGCGCTGCTTGCCGCGGCCACGGCGACACTCAACGACCCCGGCCAGCGGAACTTCTTCTACTCGCCGCAGGACGGTTTCCGGGCCGAGTACGGCAGGGGCCTGGTGATGGCGTTCGTCGCCTGCGTCCTGTTCGCGGTGGCCCTGCGACTGGCGCCGACGGCATCCGTGGAGGACGACCGGGCCATGGGCGGGCCAGGGCTCCTCTGGCCCCGCCGCCGCCACCGGGACCCGGTCGAGGACGAGGAGGGCCTGCGCGCCCCCTCCGACCTGACAGTCACCCCCACGACCCCGTTCACCCACCCCCAGAACCCCTGACCGCACGCGCCGATCCTGCACTTGCCGCGCCGGCGGAAAGCCACCGAACGGCAACCAGAACCGCAGGATCGCGGGGCGTTCGGAGGACATGCCACAGGCACCTGGCGTTGGGGTCCGATTCGCCGGGAAGTCATGGTTGGAGGCCGTTTCGCGAGGTACGGTTGCTGCCCGCCGTCACGCCGGGTCTCTGCACCAGGACCGCACGGCTGGCTGCGACGGCGGCGGGCGAAGGAGGAACGATGACCCGCCCGGGACTACCCAAGCTGATCGCGACAGACCTCGACGGGACGCTCGTCCGCAGCGATGACACAGTCTCCGCGTACACCCATCGGGTGCTCGACCGGGTGCGGGCCGCCGGAATTCCGGTGGTCGGCGCGACCGGACGCGGCCCGCGGTTGACCGAACTGACCCGCAACGACATCCGGGCCGCCGACTTCCTGGTGATGGCCGGCGGTGGCCGGGTGGTCGACCAGAGTGATCCGGCCGGACCCGTCGTGCTGCGCGACGAGCGGCTGCCCGCCGAGGTGCTGGCCCGCCTGCTCACCGACCTGGAGGCCGAGGTCGGCCCGCTGACGGTGATGGTCGAGGCGTCCGACGAGCACGACGCGCCGCTCTGGGGCGACTACCACGAGAGCTGGCCCTACCAGGACCGGTTCGAGGCGCGCACCCGCGACGAGTGCCTCTCCTGCGATGTGATCAAGGCGTTCGCCCGGACCGCCGACCACCACGTGGACGAGTTGCTGGCGGTGGCCCGCCGGATCATCCCGCCGCAGGTGGCCACGCTCACCCAGGCCGGGCTCGGCTTCGTGGAGATCTGCCCGCCTGATGTGGACAAGGCGACCGGACTGACAGTTGTGGCGCAGAGCCTCGGGGTGGACCCGGCCGACGTCCTGGTCTTCGGTGACATGCCCAACGACCTGCCGATGTTCGAGTGGGCCGGGTGGTCCCGGGTGGCTGTCGCCAACGCGCACCCCGCCCTGCGCGCCGTCGCCGACGAGGTGACCCTTCGCAACGACGACGACGGAGTGGCCGTGTACCTGGACCGGCTACTGTCCCGGTGATGGGAGAGACACCCCGCCTGATCGCCACCGACATCGACGGCACGCTGATCCGCGACGACCACACAGTCAGCCCGCGCACCGCCGACCTGATCGCGCGGATCTCCGCGCGGGGCACGCCTGTCGTGCTGGTCACCGGCCGCCCGGTCCGCTGGCTCAAGATGGTGTACGACCAGCTCGCCGAACCACTGCCGGCGGTCTGCGCCAACGGCGCCGTGGTCTACGACCCGTTCGCCGACGAGGTGGTGCGGGCCGATCCGCTCGCACCACAGCACCTGGCGGAGGTGGCCCGGCGGCTGCGCGCCGAGGTGCCCGGGATCAGCTTCGCAGTGGAGATCCTGGACAGCCGGGAGATGCGGCACGAGGCGCACTACCCGCTGCGCTGGGACGCCGACGCCGACGGCATCAGACCGGTCGAGACGCCCGAGGAACTGCTCTCGGTCCCTGCGGTCAAGCTGCTGGCCCGCGCCGGCGAACAGGACCCGGACGCCTTCGCCGAGCTGATCGCCGCGGCGGTGGCAGGGCTGGCCGAGGCGACGCACTCGTCCTCGTCAGGCCTGGTGGAGATCTCCGCCGCCGGGGTGACCAAGGCCGCCGGCCTGGCGTGGTACTGCGAGCGGCTCGGGATCGCCGCCGAGGACGTGCTGGCCTTCGGCGACATGCCCAACGACGTACCGATGCTGACCTGGGCCGGGCGGGGTGTGGCGGTGGCCAACGCGCACCGCGCCGTCCTGGCGGTCGCCGACGAGGTGACGACGGCGAACACCGAGGACGGCGTGGCGGCGTACCTGGAGAAGGTCTTCGGGTTGGGCTGAGCGGGTCGTCTACAGGTACTGGCCGGTGTTGTGACCCTCGCCACCACCGGGCTGGCCGATGCCCGGCATCCCCGGTACGACGCCACCGGGGCCGCTGGGCAGCGCCTGCCGGCCACCGCGCATCTGCTCCAACTGGACCCGGGCGGCCATCTGCTGGGCCACCAGGGCCGCCTGGATGCCGTGGAACAGGCCCTCCAGCCAGCCGACGAGCTGCGCGTGCGCGATCCGCAGCTCACCCTCGCTCGGGGCCTTGTCCTCGGTGAACGGCAGCGAGATCCGTTCCAGCTCGTCGCGCAGCTCGGGCGCGAGGCCCTCCTTGAGTTCGACGATCGACCGCTCGTGGATCTCCCGCATCCGGTTGCGGCTGGCGTCGTCCAGTGGGGCGGCCTTGACCTCCTCCAGGAGCTGCTTGATCATGCTGCCGATCCGCATCACCTTGGCCGGCTGCTCGACCAGGCGGGTCGGGTCCTCGCCCTGGCCCTCCTCGGTCTGCATGGTGCCGATCGGTCGGCCGTCCGGGCCCACCACCACCACGGTGCCGGACTGGCCGGAGTCGTCGGGGCCGGGCTCGTCGTTGTGTCCAGCGGAGCGCGCTTCGGTCATGGGGTCCATCTTTACCCAGCGGACGCGAGCCATGCCTCCCGGGACCGACTCCCGGGGCCGAACCACCCGGGCGGGGCGCGCTACCGTCGCGCCATGCCTGCCGACCCGCGTGCCGTGCTGACCCGGCCCGCCCCGGAGCCCGACCACACAGTGGCGTACGGCGATCACCCGGACCAGGTTGCCGACCTGCGGTCCCCGGCGGGCACCGGACCGGCGCGGCCGCTGGTCGTCGTGGTGCACGGCGGCTTCTGGCGGGCCGAGTACGACAGGCGGCACACCGGTCCGCTGGCCGCCGCGCTCGCCGCACTCGGCTATCCGGTGGCGCAGCTGGAGTACCGGCGCACCGGGCACCCCGGCGGCGGCTGGCCGGGCACCCTGACCGACGCGCTTACCGGCATCGGCGCGCTGCCCGCACTGGCCGCCGAGGTGCTGCCCGACCGGGTCACCCGGGCGGCTCCGATCCTGCTCGGGCACTCCGCCGGCGGCCATTTGGCGCTGTACGTGGCGGCCACCGCGCCGAGCACGGTGGCCGGGGTGCTCGCCCTGGCCCCGGTGGCCGATCTGGGCGAGGCGTACCGGCGGGATCTCGACTCCGGCGCGGTGGCGGCACTGCTCGGGGGCGGCCCGGCGGACGTTCCGGACCGGTACGCGACTGCCGATCCACGAATGTTGGTACCCATACGAACACGGACAGTAGTCGTTCATGGGTCGGAGGATCAGCAGGTTCCGGTAGCGATGAGCCGTGATTTCGTCGCGGCAGCTCATGCCTCGGGATCCGATATCTCCCTTCTTGAACTGCCCGGACACGAGCATTTCGGGCTGATCGACCCGCAGTCCTCGGCCTGGCCCCGAATCGTCGACGTGTTGCGGTCCCTGCACGATGATCAATAGCCATTGACGCAGCGTCGCGGAGCAGGTAGAACGCCGGAGGGGCCGTGTGTTCTGCCCTGCAACGCTCCTGGGAAGGAACTCGGTGTCGCAGATGAATCGCAGGCGGGCGCTCCAACTCCTGGCCGCGCTCGGTACCACCGGATTCGCCGCCGGTTGCGGCTCCGACACCGACGCCCAGTCCGCCGCCGACCGGAGCCCGATCAAGATCGGTCTGATCACGCCACAGGCCGGCGGCTTCAAGAGCATCGGTGACGACATCACCAACGGCTTCCAGCTCTTTCTGGACATGCACGAGCAGCGGTTGGGCGGCCACCCGGTCACCCTGCTCACCGCCGACGAGGGCGACAGCGCCAAGACCGGCAAGGCCGCCGTCGACGACCTGCTCAAGCAGGGCGTGCTGGCGCTCACCGGGGTCGTCAACTCGGCAGTGATGGTCGGCATCCGGGACACCGTGGAGCAGGCCAGGGTCCCCCTGATCGGCTCCAACGCCTCGCCGAGCAGCCTCCAGAGCGTCTTCTACATCTGGCGGACGTCCTACGTGCTGGACGAGGCCGGCCGGGCGCTGGGCCGCTACCTGCGCGACCAACTGCCGGCCAACGGCCGCGTCGCGATCATCATGCCGGAGAACGTCGGCAGCCCGGACGTGGTGCGCGGCTTCCGGCAGGAGTTCGGCGCCACCGACCCGCGGATCGCCGACCCGGTGACCTACACCACCGCCAACCCCAACCCGGGGAAGACCGCGTTCGCCGTGGACATCAACAAGGCGCTGGCCAAGAAGCCGACGGCGGTCTTCTGCTTCTTCGCCGGCAACGCGGCTGTGGAGTTCATCAAGCAGCTGCGCGAGGAGTACTCCGGCCCCGTCTACGCACCCGGCTTCCTCACCGAGGGCACCGTGCTGGAGAACCTCAAGGACAACGCGCTGGGCATCCAGACGGCGCTCAACTACTCGGCCGACCTGAACAACACGTCCAACCGGGTCTTCGCGTCGGCGTACCGCAAGAAGTACCAGGTCACCCCGACCACCTACGCCATGGCGTCGTACGACGCGGCGCAGGTGCTCGACCAGGCCATTCAGCTGACCGGCGGGAAGCCGACGCCGCAGCAGGTCAACCTGGCGCTCGGCAAGATCGGCCAGATCGACAGCCCGCGCGGGATCTGGCAGTTCAACCAGCCGCGTACCCCGCAGCAGAAGTGGTACCTGCGAGAGGTGCAGCGCGACGGCCAGGTCATGTCGAACGTGCTGATCAACGAGCTGGCCACGCTGGGCTGACCGCCCGCGCCCGCAGCAGCAGGGGCCGGCCTCCCGTCGGGAGGTCGGCCCCTGTCGTACGCGGCAGAGTTCGGGTCAGTGCCGCAGTTCGGCGATGCAGCACTTCACGCTGCCGCCGCCCTTCTTCAGCTCGCCCAACTCGACAGGGACGGGGTGGTAGCCGGCGGCCTTGAGCTTGCCGGCCAGCCGGGTGGCCTCGCTGTTGAGCACGACGTTCGCGCCGTCGCTCACCAGGTTGAGCCCGAAGGCCATGGCGTCCTCGTCGTCCGCGAGCACGGCGTCCGGGAAGAGCTGGGTCAGCACCCGCTGGCTGGCCGCCGAGAACGCTCCGGGGAAATAGACGACGTTCGCGTCGTCGATGGCGGCGAGCGCCACGTCCAGGTGGTAGAACCGCGGGTCGATCAGGCGCAGCGACACCACCGGCCGACCCAGCGCCTCCTGCGCCTCGGCGTGCGCCGGGACCTCCGTGCGGAAGCCGTGACCGGCCAGGATCAGGCCGCCGTGCGCCTCCGGCACGTACGCGAAGTCGCCCTCGCCCTCGTTGGTCTCGCTCGGGGCGATGAACCGCAGGCCCTGCGCCTCGTAGAAGGCGTGGTGAGCGGCGGCCTCGGCGGCCCGCTGCTCGTGCTTGAAGCGGGCGCCGTAGACGCTGCCGTCCACCATGAACGCGCCGTTGGCGGCGTAGACCATGTCCGGCAGGCCCTGCTCGGGGGTGAGCAGGTGCACGTCGTGGCCGAGGCCGACAAGCGTCTCGCGCAGCCGGTCCCACTGCTTGACGGCCAGATCCCGGTCCACCGGGGTGGTCACGTCCATCCACGGATTGATCGCGTACTCGACCGCGAAGTACTCGGGCGAGCACATGAGATATGTCCGCTTTCGCGAGACTCGCTGCTGGTTCACGGTCACCAAGAGTAGGTACCGTGGAACTTTGGTAACAGCCACAACCGTTGCTTCCCAGAGGCGGAACGTTGCAGATAGACGCGGTAGACCAGCGGATCATTGCGTTGCTCGTCGCCGACGCCCGTGCGTCGTACGCCGACATCGGCACGCGGGTGTCACTCTCCGCCCCAGCGGTCAAGCGCCGCGTCGACCGGCTGCGGGCCACGGGCGTGATCAGGGGATTCACGGCGGTGGTCGACCCGGCCGCCGTCGGCTGGACGACCGAGGCGTTCGTCGAGCTGTTCTGCGCCGGTCGGACCACCCCGGCGCAGATCGGCGTGGCCGCCCGTCGACACCCGGAGGTGGTGGGCGCGTACACCGTCTCCGGCGAGGCGGACGCGCTGGTGCACCTGCGCGCCGCCGACATCGCCCACCTGGAGGCGGCCCTGGAGCGGCTGCGCGCGGAGTCCTTCGTGACGTCCACCCGCAGCACCATCGTCCTGTCCCGGCTTGTCGAGTCCCCGGGCGTCGGCCCGTCCACCGGGGCTTGACCTCAAGCCGCGTTGAGGTGTTGGACTCGTGTCGGCCTGGCACGACGCGAGGGGGACTTCATGCGGGCGATCTGGTTACGTGAGTTCGGTGGGCCGGAGGTGCTGGTGCCCGGCACCGCACCCGACCCGACGCCCGGCCCCGGCCAGGTGTCGATCGACGTCGCCCACGCGAACATCACATTCGTCGAGACCCAGCAGCGCTCCGGCCGGCCCGGCCCGTTCCGGGTCACACCCCCGCTGATCCCCGGCAACGGCGTCGGCGGCGTGATCACCTCCGTCGGGCCGGACGTCGACCCGGCGCTGGTCGGGAACCGGGTGGTCAGCTCCACCGGCGGCTCCGGCGGGTACGCCGAACGCGCGGTCGTGGACGCGGCAGCGCCGATCGAGGTGCCCACCGGCCTGCCGCTCGACAAGGCGGTGGCGCTGCTGGCCGACGGGCGTACCGCCACCATGCTCGTCGACGCCGTCGGCGTACGCCCCGGCGACCGGGTGCTGGTCGAGGCCGCGGCAGGCGGCGTGGGCAATCTCCTGGTGCAGTTGGCCGCCCGGGCCGGTGCCCGGGTGATCGGCGTCGCAGGCGGGCCCCGCAAGGTGGACCTGCTGCCCGGGTTCGGTGCCGACCTGGCCGTCGACTACCGCCGGCCAGGCTGGGCCGAGCGCGTCCGGAACGAGATGGGCGGTGTCGACGTGGTGTTCGACGGCGTCGGGGGAGACATCGCCGCGACGGCGTTCGACCTGCTGGCACCCGGTGGCCGCATGGTCAGCTTCGGGCTGGCCAGCGGCGCCTGGTCCCCCATCTCACCCGAGGCCGCCACGGCACGACAGGTCACGCTGGCCCGGCCGGACGTGCCGCCTGAGCGCCTGCGGGCGTACACCTGGCGGGCCCTCGCCGACGCGGCGGCCGGCCGGCTACGACCGCTGATCGGGCAACGCTTCCCGCTGGAGCGCGCCGCCGACGCGCACGCCGCCATCGAGGCGCGCGCGACGGTCGGCAAGACGCTGTTGGACGTCTCCTAGAGGTACATGCCGGTGCGGTGGTCCGACTCGTCGCGGCGGACCGGCTTGTCGCCCTCGCCGAAGAACCGCTTGCCGCCGAACTCTCCGTGCAGGCGGTCGTCCAACTCGTCGGCGAGGCCCGTCATCACCTGCACGGCCAGCATCAGATGCGTCGCCTGGAAGTTGCGGCCGAACACCGGGATCGACGCCCAGACCGTGTCGTCGGCGCAGTACAGCCGCCCGATCGGCATCCGGTTGGTCAGCTCGGAGAGTTTGACGTAGAGCCGCTCGGTCGGCTCCACCTCGGTCAGGACCGGGGAGAAGACGTCCACGAGCGGCGGGTTGTCGCGCACCCGGACGAAGACCATCGCCGAGCCGGCGCGGATGGTGATGTCGCCGTCCGAGTCGATCTGCAACCGGTCGGTGTCCGACTTGAGCATGGTGGACACGACCGTACGCACCCGCTCGGCCAGGTCGAGCACGTCGTCCCGCTCCACCTGGGCGGCGGCGGCCTCGGCCAGCGCCTCCTCCAGGTCGGCCTCGACGTCGGCGTCCGGGCCGAACTCGCTGCGCGCGGTGCCCAACGCCTCCACCGCCAGCGGCTCGCCCTCGGCGTCGTGCACCAGATAGACGAGGAACGCCGGGTGCGGTGCGCCGTAGACGTCCCGCAACGTCCGGGCGAGCAGCGCGGCGATCCGGGGTGCCTCCGCCGTCGTACCGTCCAGCCCGAAGGCGTTGCCCGAACCGGTCACCACACCCGGCGGCGACCAGCCGAGCGCGATCATGTCGGCCACCGCGGCGCGGTCCAGCCGGTAGCCCGCAGGCAGCGCGGCATTTCCGACCGCCCGCGCGGAAAGGCCGCCGGCATCGTCCACGTCCACGCTTATCGAGTAGACGGCGTCCCCCGTACCGGAGGCGGTCGGATCCAGGGTCAGTTCGAGGTGCGCGCCCGCGGGCAGCTCCGGCAGACGTACGGCCAGGGCGCGGGCGAACTCCTGCCACGCCTCGGTCACCTTGGCCCGCAGGTCGGTGCTGCTGGGTTCGTCGAGCAGAATCGAATCCGCCGCTCCGCCAGGCAGCTCACCGTCCGGCGCCGAGGGGTGGTCAGCCGTCATGATCGCCTCCGTCCGTCACGGCCACCCTACCCACGCCGTGCGGCTGTCGAATCAGGCCGGACCGGGATCGGACATCGAAGGGCGGTCGGCGCCCAGCTCGACCGGCCAGCCGGCCGCGAGGGCGCTGAGGCGGGCCGCGGCCTCCGCCGGGTCGGCGCCCCGCCCCACCGCCAGACCGAGCAGGTACGCGCTGACCGGCGCACCCGGCCGCAACACCTGGTGGGCGACGTCGCGGGCGACGTCCAGCACCGCCGACACGGGCACCTGGGTCGCGTCCAGGTCCAACTCGGCGCAGGCCGCCGTGACCCAGTCGTCCATGACCGTCATCGCACCCACTCCTCCGCCCGGCGTACGTCCTCGTCAGTGTCGCAGTCGAACCAGGGCGGCGGGCCGGCACCGGCCCAGGGCACCTCCCCGACGAGGAGGCCGCCCAGCAGCGCCCGTACCGATGCCCCGACCAGGTCGCCGCGACGTTCCACCGCCAGCCGGTCCAGCCCCGCGCGCAGCGCGGCGACCCGCCACACCCCGCACAGCGACTGCCGCCTACCGTCGGCGTCGACGAAGCACACCCCGTCGAGCTGCCGCTCTTCGTCGAGGTGGGTCAGCAGGTCACCGATCGCCGCCCGGGTGAGCAGCGGCAGGTCGGCGGCGAGCAACGCGACAACCGTTGTGCCGGGATCGAGCAGCGCCAGGCCCGCCGCCGCCGCGGCGACCGGCCCCCCACCGGCAGGGGCCTCCCGGGTGACCCGCACGCCGGGCGGGACGGCCTCGGCCGGGCCGACCAGCACGCGCGGCGCGGCATCGGCGACGGCAGCCAGCACCCGGTCACGCATCGACCGGCCGCCGACCGGAAGCGCGGGCTTGTCCACCCCACCCATCCGGCGGGCTGCCCCACCCGCGAGCACCACTGCGGCGTACGACCCCATCCGGTCACGGTAGCGGTGCCGCCCCCGGTCGGTGGCCGATGCCTGTGCGTGTGCGGACGTACCGCTGCGGGGTGCAGGATGGCGGGATGGGACGGGCGACTGATCGACGGGGCGTACTCCGGATCGACCTCGACGCGGCGGCCGACGGACGCGGAGCCGTCCGACGGCCGGACACCCTCGCGGTGGAGGAGCCGCTGGAGATCCGGGTCGGTGCCGCCGGCCCCGGCCGACGCCGCCCCCTCGCCGTCACCATGCGTACGCCCGGCGACGACCTGGACCTGGCCATCGGGTTCCTGCTGACCGAGGGGCTCATCCGGTCGACCGACGACGTGCTGACCGCCCAGCTCTGTGCCGGCGCGGAGACGCCCAACACGTACAACGTGGTGGACGTGGTGCTCGCCCCCGGCGTACCGGAACCGACCACCGACCCGTCCCGGAACTTCTACACGACCAGTTCCTGTGGCGTCTGCGGCAAGGCCAGCATCGATGCGGTCCGTACCCGGTCGCTGTTCCCGGTCTCGGCGGACCCGCTCACCGTGCCGGCCACCCTCCTCGCCGAACTGCCCGACCGGCTGCGCGCCGCCCAACGCGGCTTCGACCGCACCGGCGGGCTCCACGCGGCGGGTCTGTTCACGCCCTCCGGCGACCTCGTGGTGCTCCGCGAGGACGTGGGCCGGCACAACGCGGTGGACAAGGTGATCGGCTGGGCGGTGCGGGAACGCCTACTGCCGCTGGCGGGGCACCTGCTGCTGGTCTCCGGCCGGGCCAGCTTCGAGCTGACCCAGAAGGCGTGGATGGCAGGCCTGCCGCTGCTGGCCGCCGTGTCCGCGCCGAGCACGCTCGCCGCCGAGCTGGCCGAGGAGGCGGGCATGACGCTTGTCGGCTTCCTGCGTGGCAACACGATGAACGTCTACGCCCGACCCGAGCGGGTCACAGTCTGATCACCAGCTCGTCCATCAGCCCCAGCCGGAGCACGGCGTCGCGGGCCAGCAGGAACCCGGCGATGCCGAGGATCCAGCCGAGCATGCCGCCGGAGTGCCGCACGATCCAGGCGTTGAGCCGGCCCAGCACCGGCTCGACAAGCCTCGGCCACGCCAGCCGCGCTCCCAGCAGCAGCACCGCCGGCACCACCATGACCAGGCAGTAGCCGGCGAGCAACCCGACGATCTGCGCCGCGCCGAGCCCGGAGGTGGTCAGCAGGCCGACCGCGCCGAGGTACGGCAGCATCGTCGCCACCTCCGCGAGCGCGGCGAGCAGCGCCAGCCCCACCAGCCAGCGCGTGGAGGAGTCTCCGGAGGTCGCCCGGTCCCGCCACCGCAGCACGCCGCCGCCGCGCGGACGTCGTTTGCCGTCGTAGCGGAAGCTCAACGCGAACAGCCCGACCCCGAGAGCGAGTTGCGCCCAGAGCACCGGCCGGTTGTCCAGCGCCCCGCCGAGCACGTCGGCCAGCCGGCTGCCGCCCACGACGAGCAGCAGCCCGACCCCGAAGTAGAAGACGACGATCGTGCCGAGGTAGACGAGGATCCGCCGGGCGTTGATCCTCCCGGGCGCGAGCAGCAACCAGACCGGGATGAAGAGGGTGCCGATGCTGGTGCTGTCGACAAGTGCCAGGCCGGTGAGCGACAGCAGCAGTCCGACACTCATGTGCGGCGTTCACGTGGTGAGGGCATCTGCTGATTCTGCGGCGAGGTGACGCCGGATGACTCGCCCCGTGGGACGAACGTCCACTACATCCTTCGACGGACCACACCGGGGCGTGCGGGGTGTCGGCGCTGCGCGACGCGGGTCAGCCCCGGCCACGTCGACGCCTCTTGCGAGGCCGGACCACCCCGGGCATGCCGACCGACGGCCAACCATCCAGCTCGGACGGGGGCACCCCGCGCCGCAGCAGGTCATCCAGGAGCAGGGCGAGCGAGTAGTCAGGAGTCAGACTCAGCGTGCGTTCCAGCGCCACCGCCGCCAGCGCACCCTGCCCGGCTCGCCACGCGGCGAACGCCAGCAACGAGCCCGGCGCCGCGGTCAACTCCGGGTCGGCCCGACGCAGCACGTCGGTCCAGAGAGCGATGTCCCGATCCCGACCATCGGTGCGCTCCCACGCGTGGTCACGGATCGGCAGATGGGTCAGCAGCACGCTCAACCAGGCCACCTCGTCGTCGTCGAGTCGTACGCCCCGCCCCTGCGCGCGCTGCGCCTCGCGGACCGCCGCCACCCCTGCGGAGCGCACGGCCCGACCGCCGAGCAAATCGCTCGCGGGCGCCTGCCCGGCCAGCTCGGTCAGCCTCAGCCGGGCGCGGGCGGTGGCGGCGCGGGCCGCGGCCCGGGCGTCGCCGGACACCGGTGCCACCTGCGCCACGAGGGCGGCCCGGTCCGGCAGGGCGACCTGGCCGGCGAACACCGCCGAGGCGGTCACCTGGTTGGCCGAGGCGTCGTGGCGCCGGCCTTCGGGAGGGCAGCAGTCGGCCTCGGCGCAGAGGTAGGACCACCAGCGGTCGCCGGTGACCCGCAGCGCGTCGAGCACCTCCAGCCCGACACCGGCGAGGGCGAGACGCACCGCGTCCACACTCGGTGTCACCCGTTCGGGAGGCCCGTAGCCGACCACGGTGGCGGACTCCGCGCCCTGGCGCAGGATCACCCCGGCCAGGTGCCGGGCCGGCTCGGCCGGATCGGTGGACGGGGCCGGCAGGTCGGCGCGGGCGGCGAAGATGATCTGCCGGCCGCGCAGCGCCACCGCGACGACGCTGTCGGCGGGATGGAAGCCGAGCAGGTACGGCACGGCGGCGATCAGGTCGGCGGGTGAGCGGACGGCGAGCTGGGCACGGTCGGTCGAGGTCATGTGGGGAGCGTGCGACCCGCCCAGCCGTCCCCGCCGCCCCTGTGGACGACACGCGGCTTATCCACAGTTACCGAGCGTATTTGTCCAGGTGGACGCGTTCTGATGTGCTCACACGACACAGATGTGTCACGGGGAGCGGTTACCGTGCGCTGATGGACCTGGCGTACCTGCGCGCGCATCCGGCACACCTGCCGACGTTCCGTACCCACCAACGGATCCGGGAGACACCCGTCGCCGGTGGGGACATCTGCGCGGCGGCCCGGCTCACCCTCGACGACGGGCACTCCGTCTTCGCCAAGTCCTGGCCCGAACAGGCCGACCGTCAGGTGCCTGAGGGTTTCTTCGAGACCGAGGCGGCCGGCTTGCGCTGGCTGCGGGAGGCGGGCGCGGTCGCCGTACCCGAGGTGCTCGTGGCGCTGCCCGACCTGCTGGCGCTCGACTGGGTGGAGCCCGGCGAGCCGACGCGGGAGGCGGCGGAGCGGTTCGGCCGCGAGCTGGCCGACCTGCACCGGGCCGGCGCCCCCACCTTCGGCGCGCCCTGGCCCGGCTTCATCGGGGCGCTCGAGCAGGACAACACCGCCGACGACGGCCCCTGGTCGACGTGGTTCGCCGAACGGCGACTCGCCCCCCACCTGCGCCGCTCGGTCGACCGGGGCGCTCTGACGCTCAAGGACGCCGCGCTTGTCGAGCAGGTGATGGGCCGATTGGGCGAGTTCGGCGGCGACGAGCTACCGGCACGCATCCACGGCGACCTGTGGCCGGGCAACGTGCTGTGGGGCGCGGACGACCGGGTCTGGCTCATCGACCCGGCGGCGCACGGCGGGCACCGGGAGACCGATCTCGCCCAGCTGGCGCTCTTCGGCGGCCTCCCCCACCTGGACACGGTGCTGGCCGCCTATCGGGAGAGCTGGCCGCTGTCGGCCGGCTGGCGCGAACGGGTGCCGCTGCACCAACTCCACCTGCTGCTCGTGCACACCGCGCTGTTCGGCGGCGGCTGGCGCGATGCGGTCGTCGAGAACGCCCGTGCCGCCCTTGGCCGGGCCGGGCGCGCTACGGTCGACAGGTGAGCGTCGCCCCGCGGTCCGACGGCGTCCTCGTCGACCGGTACGGCCGCGTCGCCCGGGACCTGCGCGTGTCCCTGACCGACAAGTGCAATCTGCGCTGCACCTACTGCATGCCTGCCGAGGGGCTGCCCTGGCTGGCCGGCCCCGAGCTGCTCACCGACGCGGAGATCGTCCGGCTGGTCCGGTTGGCCGTCGAGCGGCTCGGCGTGACCGAGGTGCGGTTCACCGGGGGCGAGCCGCTGATCCGCGCCGGCCTGGTGGACATCGTGGCCTCGGTGGCCGCCGTCGAGCCCCGCCCCCGGATCTCCCTCACCACCAACGGCATCGGCCTGGACCGGCTGGCCCCGGCGCTGCGTACGGCCGGTCTGGACCGGGTGAACGTCTCCCTCGACACGCTCGATCCGGCCCGGTTCACCCAGCTCACCCGTCGTCCCCGGCTGGACGCGGTGCTCGCCGGGCTCGCCGGGGCCGCCGCCGCTGGCCTCGACCCCGTGAAGATCAACTCGGTGCTGATGCGCGGCGTCAACGAGGACGAGGGGCCGGCGCTGCTCCGCTTCGCCCTCGACCACGGCTACCAGCTGCGGATCATCGAGCAGATGCCGCTGGACGCCCAGCACGGTTGGGACCGCGACACCATGGTCACCGCCGAGGAGATCCTCGCGTCGTTGCGTACCCGATTCGACCTCAGTCCCGACCCGACCGAACGCGGCGCGGCCCCGGCGGAGACCTGGCTGGTCGACGGCGGCCCGGCCCGGGTGGGCGTGATCGCCAGCGTCACCCGCCCCTTCTGCGGTGACTGCGACCGCACCCGGCTGACTGCTGACGGCCAGGTCCGCGCGTGTCTCTTCGCCACCGAGGAGTCCGACCTGCGTGCCGCGCTTCGCGGCGGCGCGGACGACGAGGAGCTGGCCCGACGCTGGCGCACCGCCATGTGGGGCAAACGCGCCGGGCACGGCATCGACGACCCCACCTTCCTCCAGCCGACCCGTCCGATGTCCGCGATCGGAGGCTGACGCGTGGACCAGGCATCGATGACCGTCCGCTACTTCGCGGGTGCGCGCGCCGCAGTCGGGCGCTCCGAGGAGGTCGTACCGGCCGGCCGGTCCCTCGACGACCTCACCGTCGACCTGGGCCGGCGGCACGGTGACCGTCTCGCCGCCGTGCTGCGCGTCGCGAGTTTCCTCGTGGACGGCGTCACCTGTCATGATCGTGCGACACCCCTGCCGGGCGGGGCCACGATCGACGTCCTGCCGCCGTTCGCGGGCGGCTGAGGGAGGCGCACAGATGTTGGCGGTAGTGGGGTTCGTGGCTGTCCTGGCGCTGGTCACCGGCCTCATCCACCTCTACCTGTGGAAGCGGCTCGTCCGGGACACCACCACGCCGGGTCGGTGGCGGCGGGCCGGCGGAATCGCGGCGCTGGTGCTGGCGTTCCTCGTGCCGGTCACCCTGACCAGCACGCAGGCCGGCCTCTACTGGCTCGCCTGGCCCGGCTACCTGTGGCTCGCGCTGATGTTATACCTGCTCGTCGTGCTCATCGTGCTGGAAGTGCCGATGCTCGTCACCCGGCTGGTCCTGCGTCGCCGGGTGGTTGCCGCCGAGCCCACCACCGCCGCGCCCGAGCCGGTGCTCGTCGGCGCCGCCGGGCCGACCGAGCCGCCGGCCGCCGCCGCCACCGCGACGCCAGACCACGACCCGGCCCGTCGGCTGCTGCTCGCCCGTGGGGCGGCCATCTTCGCCGGCCTCACCGCCGCCGGCATCACGGGGTACGGCGTACGCACCGCTCTCGGCCCGCCGCGACTGGACCGGGTGCAGATCCCGCTCGCCAAGCTCCCGCGATCCATGGACGGCCTGCGCATCGCCACCGTCTCCGACATCCACCTCGGCCCGCTGCGCGGCCGCGCGCACACCGAGCGGATCGTCGCCGCCATCAACCGGCTCGACGCCGACCTGGTGGCTGTCGTCGGTGACCTTGTCGACGGCTCGGTGGCCGAGCTGGGTTCGGCCGCCGCGCCGCTTCGTGACCTGCGCTCCCGGTACGGCAGCTTCTTCGTCACAGGCAACCACGAGTACTACTCAGGCGTCGAGGAGTGGGTCCAGGAGGTCGACCGGCTCGGCCTGCGGGTCCTGCAGAACCGGCGGCAGGAGATCCGGACGCCGGGCGGCGTGCTCGACCTGGCCGGGGTCAACGACGTGTCGGCCGCCGGCACCGGGCTGGCCGCCCCGCCCGACTTCGCCGCCGCTCTTGGCGACCGCGACCCGAGCCGGCCGGTGGTCCTGCTGGCGCACCAACCGATCGCCGCGGTCGACGCCGCGAAGTTCGGCGTCGACCTGCAACTGTCCGGGCACACCCACGGCGGGCAGATGGTGCCGTTCAACCTGGCCGTGCGGTTGGAGCAGCCGGTGGTCAGCGGGCTCGGCGAGGTCGACGGCACGAAGGTCTACGTGACCAACGGCGCCGGTTTCTGGGGCCCTCCGGTGCGGGTCGGCGCGGAGCCGCAGATCAGTGTGGTCGAGTTGCGCTCGGCATAGCGGACGTCACGTCCGCGCGTGGCGGCGGGCGACCCGCGTGGCGGGCGTGACAGGATGCGGCGTGCCCCCGTTCAGCGCCGTACCCTCCGGTGGCCTTCCGCCATTCGTCGCGGACCTGCACATCCACTCGAAGTACTCGCGCGCGTGCAGCCGGGACCTCACCCTGCCGAACCTCGCCTGGTGGGCGCGGCGCAAGGGAATCGCAGTGCTCGGCACGGGGGACTTCACCCACCCCGCCTGGTACGACCACCTGGTGGAGACGCTGCGCCCGGCGGAGCCGGGACTGTACCGGCTCGACCCGGAGGCGGAGCGGGACGTCGCCCGCCGGCTGCCGCCCCGGCTCGCCGGTACGACCGAGGCGGACGCGGTCCGGTTCATGCTGAGCGTGGAGATCTCCACCATCTACAAGCGGGACGACCGGACCCGCAAGGTGCACCACCTGATCTACCTGCCCGATCTGGAGGCGGTGGCCCGGTTCAACACCGCGCTGGGGCGGATCGGCAATCTCGGCTCCGACGGCCGGCCGATCCTCGGCCTCGACTCGCGGGATCTGCTGGAGATCACCCTGGAGGCGAGCCCGGACGGGTATCTGGTGCCGGCGCACATCTGGACGCCGTGGTTCTCCGCGCTGGGCTCGAAGTCGGGCTTCGACGCGATCGCGGACTGCTACGCCGACCTGGCCGGGCACATCTTCGCCGTGGAGACGGGCCTCTCCTCCGACCCGGCGATGAACTGGCGGGTCGGCAGCCTGGACGGCTACCAGCTGGTGTCCAACTCGGACGCGCACTCTCCGCCCGCGCTGGGCCGGGAGGCGACAGTGCTGACCGCCCAACGGGACTACTTCGCCGTCCGGGAGGCGTTGCGCACCGGCGACGGGCTGGCCGGCACCATCGAGTTCTTCCCGGAGGAGGGCAAGTACCACGCGGACGGGCACCGGCTGTGCGGGGTCAACTGGTCCCCGGAACGCACGCGGGCCGCCGGCGGACGCTGCCCCGAGTGCGGCAAGCCGCTCACCGTGGGCGTGCTCAGCCGGATCGAGGAGCTGGCCGACCGTCCGGAGGGACACCGCCCGGCGCATGCCCGCGAGGTCACCCACCTGGTGCCGCTGGCCGAGATCCTCGGCGAGATCAACAAGGTGGGCGCCCGCTCGAAGAAGGTCGAGGGGCGGTTCAACGAGTTGCTGGCCGCGCTCGGCCCCGAACTGGAGATCCTGACCGGGACGCCGTTGCCGGACATCGCGCAGGTCGGCGGCGAGCTGCTCGCGGAGGGCATCGGCCGGCTGCGGCGCGGTGACGTCCGCCGGGTGCCCGGCTACGACGGCGAGTACGGAGTGATCACCCTGTTCGATCCGTCCGAGCTGGGTACGCAGGAGACGCTGTTCGACGTACCCGTGCCCGCGCAGCGGCGCCCCGCGGAGCCGGCGCCCCGGGCCGCGGCCAAGCGCCAGGCTGCGCCCAGGGCGGAGCCGAAGCGCAAGGCCCCGGCGCCGCCGCCCGCCCCGCCGATCGCGTCGCCACCGTCGCCACACGAACCCTTCGAGCCGATGCTCTCCGGCATGGAGGAGGTCGGCACGGGTCTGCTGGACCGGCTGGACGCGATGCAGCGGGTGGCCGCGTCCGCGCCCGGCGGGCCGCTGCTCATCGTGGCCGGTCCGGGCACCGGCAAGACGCGGACGCTCACCCACCGGATCGCGTACCTCTGTGCCGAGCTGAACGTCTTCCCCGAGCACTGCCTGGCCATCACGTTCACCCGCCGCGCGGCGGAGGAGCTGCGGCACCGCCTCGACAGTCTGCTCGGCCCGGTCGCCGAGGACGTCACCGTGGGCACGTTCCACGCGCTGGGGTTGACCATCCTGCGGGAGAACGCCGACGCGGTGGGCCTGCCTGTCGGCTTCCGGATCGCCGACGACGCCGAGCGGGCGGCGGCCCGGTCGGAGGCCGGTGACGACCCCGCCACCTACACGACGCTGCTGCGCAAGCAGGACCTCGTCGACCTCGACGAGCTGGTGAGCCTGCCCGTGGAGCTGCTGCGGGCCGACCGGAAGCTGGTCCAGCGGTACCGGGACCGCTGGCGGTGGATCTTCGTCGACGAGTACCAGGACGTCGACGCGGTGCAGTACGAGCTGCTGCGGCTGCTCAGCCCCGCCGACGGCAACCTGTGCGCCATCGGTGACCCGGACCAGGCGATCTACTCGTTCCGGGGTGCCGACGTCGGCTACTTCCTGCGCTTCTCCGAGGACTTCACCGACGCCCGACTGGTCCGGCTCAACCGCAACTACCGCTCGTCGGCCCCCATCCTGGCCGCCGCCGTGCAGGCCATCGCCCCGTCCTCGCTGGTCCGGGGCCGACGGCTGGACCCGGCCCGCCTCGACCCGGAGGCGCCGTTGGTCGGCCGGTATCCGGCTGCGTCGGTCGCCGAGGAGGCCGACTTCGTGGTGCGTACGGTCGACGAGCTGGTCGGCGGGCTGTCCCACCGTTCACTGGACTCGGGCCGGATCGACGGCCGGGCCACCTCCTTGTCGTTCTCCGACATCGCGGTGCTGTACCGCACCGACGCGCAGGCCGCGCCGATCGTGGACGCCCTGGCCCGGGCCAACATCCCGGTGCAGAAGCGCTCACACGACCGGCTGCGGGACCGGCCGGGCGTGGCGGCCATCGCACGCGAGCTGCGGCACGCCGACGGGTTGGCCGGCTCGCTGGCCGCCCGGGTGCGCCTGGCCGGCCAGGTGGTCGCCGAGCGGTTCGCGGTGCCCACCCTGGACGGCACCGGCGGGGCTGTCCGCCCCGAGGACGTCCGCTCGGCGGTGGACCTGCTGACCCCGTTGGCCCGTCGCTGCGGCGACGACCTGGAGGCCTTCCTGTCGCAGTTGGCCACCGGCGCGGAGGTGGACGCGCTCGACCCGCGCGCGGAGGCGGTCACCCTGCTCACCCTGCACGCCGCGAAGGGCCTGGAGTTCCAGGTGGTCTTCCTGGTCGGGGCCGAGGACGGGCTGCTGCCGCTGCGCTGGCCGGGCTCGACGCCGGACGAGGACGCGGTCGCCGAGGAGCGCCGTCTCTTCTTCGTCGGTCTGACCCGGGCCCAGGACCGCCTGTACGTCAGTCACGCCGCCCGCCGTACCCGGCACGGTGTGGAGCGCGAGTGCAGTCCGTCGCCGTTCCTGAACACGATCGACCCTGGCCTGTTCGAACGGTTCGGCGAAACCGAACCCCGCCGCCCCAAAGACCGCCAGCTCCGCCTGATCTGACCCGTGACCGCCCCGTCGATCTTGCGCTTTCGGTTGCCGTGATGCCGTGATCCGCACCTTTCGCACCAACAAAAAGTGCAAGATCGACGGGGAGGGTGGGGGTTACGTCACGAGCACCGCGAGCCAGGTGCCGGTTAGCAGGGCCGGGCCCAGGGGGAGCAGCGTTTTCCGGTTCGCTCTCCGGGTGGCCAGCAGGGTGAGCACCAGGGTGCCGTGCAGCAGATGCGGCAGGAGCAGGCCGGCGAGGAGGGCGTCGCGGCCCAGCCAACCGAGCGGCAGGCCCAGGACGGCTGCGAGTTTGACGTCCCCGAAGCCCAGCCGCGACCCGGGGAGCAGCGCCAGCAGCACGTGGGCCGCCCCGGCGACGGTCGCGCCGGCCAGCGCGCCGAGCAGCCGCGCCGGGTCGTCGGCCAGCACCGCAGCGCCGGTCAGGCCGGCGAGGGCCAGCACTCCCGCGGCGAGGACGAGCGGGTCGGGCAGCCGCAGGCAGACCAGGTCGACCCCGGCCAGCACCAGCCCGACCGCCGCCACCGCCAGGAACACCGGCAACGCCGGATCGTCACCCCGCGAAACGGCGAGCCCTCCGAAGACCACGGCCGCCACCACCGGCCCGAGCCGGAACCACCTGCCGCGCCGGGCCGGCGGGCCCGTGAAATGCCAGGCCAACGGGGGTACGACAAGACCGACCAGCCCGCCGAGCACCACCACCCCGAGCAGCGCGGCCGCCGACATGGGCCGGACGTTACCGGCGGTCCCCCACCGGCGCGGCCCCCGAACGCGTTTCCGCGCTGACCCGGCGCGGCCGTTCGGTGCTCACCACCACCGCCACCCCGGCCACGATCACCGCACCGCCGAGCAGGGTCTGCGCGGTGACCGGCTCGGCCACCAGCAGCGCGCCGAGCGCCACCGCGACCGCCGGGTTGACGTAGGCGTACGTCGAGACCAGCGAGATGGGTGCGTTGTGCAGCAGCCACACGTACGCGGTGAAGGCCACGAGCGAGCCGGCCACCATGAGGTACACCAGCGCGAGCCAGGACCTGGTGCTGACCGACGCGGGGTGGAAGTCGCGCAGTTCGCCCCGGCCGGCGGCGATGACGGCGAGTACCAGCGCGCCGGCAAGCATCTCGTACACCGTTGCGACGAACGGGTCGGCGGGCATCCGCAGACGTCCGGACAGGAATGATCCGACCGACCAGGAGACGGCCGCCGCGACCACTGTCAACGCCCCGACCAGCGGCACAACGCTCGTGCTTCCCGCCGGCAGCACGAGCAGCACCAGGCCGACGAAGCCCACGGTGACCCCGACGAACGTCCACGCCGGTGGCCGGTCCCCGGTGCCGGAGCGCAGCAGCACCACGAGCAGCGGCACGGTCGCCACCAGCAGCGCGGCGATGCCGGAGGGCACCGCCACCCCGGGCGGTCCGGACTCGGCGAGCACCACCAGGCCGTTGCCGCCGGCGAGCAGGAGCACCCCGACGAACGCGGCGGAGGCGAGCTGCCGGCGGTCCACCCGCAGCGCGCCCGGCCCGCGACGCAGCCGTAGCACCACGGCGAGCACCAGACCGGCGGCGGCGAACCGCATCGCCGCCGACGTCAACGCGGGAAGCGTCTCCACGGCGATCCGGATGGCCAGATAGGTGGAGCCCCAGAGGACGTAGACCACGATCAACGCGGTCCAGATCAGAGTCGGTGCGGGGCCGGGGCGGCCTGCGGCACTCGTCGGAGATGAGCTCATCGGTGGACCACGCTACGGTGACGTCGGAGCCCGCGTCCCGCTTTGGTGGCCGGCCTCTCACCACTCGTGCAGGAGGGCGGCATGACGAACTACGGACCACCGGGTGGCGGCGTGCCAGGGGCATGGCGTGGGCAGCGGCCCGACGAGACGCCCGGTCGCCCGGCGCAGCAGCCCTACCCGCCTGCGCAGCAGCCCTACCCGCCTGCGCAGCAGCCGTACCCGCCGGTGCCCCAGCCCTACCCGCCGGCGCAACCCGGCCGCCCCGGTCCCTACGGTGACGGCTCCTACGGTGGGGCGCCCCCCTACGGCGGCGAGTCCTACCGGCCGGCCGAGCCGGTAACGCCGTACGGCGGGCAGCAGTACCGGCCCGACGACCGTCCGTACGGCGGGGATCCCGAACCGCCACCGGGTCGCTCGGGCCGCGGGCCGTTGCTCGCGGTGCTCGTCGTCCTGCTGCTGCTCGTGGCCGGCGGCGGCGCCTACTGGTTCTTCAGCGGTCGGGACAACCCCGCACCTGTCGCCGCGCCGACCGCCTCGGCTCCGGCAGTGGACACCGCACCGAGTGTGGACGCCGCCGAGCCGGCACCGAGCGCGGCGGCACCGGAGTCGTCGGCCGACCCGCGGTTCGCCAAGGTCGGCCAGTGTGTCCGCAACGACGGCGCGGCTGGCGGCAAGCCCAAGCTGCTGATCAGCGAATGCGCACCGAAGTCGTACCAGGTGTTGAGCCGGATCGACGGCGCGACCAGCGGCGAGCGTGACGCCGAAGCCAAGTGCGCCAAGGTCGAGGGCTACACCAACTGGTACTTCTTCGACAGCGAACTGGACACCCTCGACTTCGTCCTCTGCCTCAAGCAGCGCTGAGCCCACCCACCCTGGGGATGACATGACGACCTACGGCCCACCGGGCTCCGGGCAGCCGGACGACCCGTACCAGCGCCCGCAGACCGGCTCCGACGGCCCGCCGCCGGTGGACCCGACCCTGCCGCAGTGGGGTCCGCCACCGTCCGGCGACGATCCGACCCGGCAGCAGTGGGGTCCCCCGCCGGGCGGCGAGGAGCCGCCGACCGCGCCCCTGTGGGGCCCTCCGCCGACGTCGAGACCGGGCTACCCGCCGCCCGCATCGGGGCCTGGCTACCCGCCGCCCACGTCGGGGGCGGGCTACCCGCCGCCGCCCGGCCCGTTTCCGCCGGCCGGCCCGACGCCGGGAGCGGTGCCCGGAGCGTGGGGTCCGCCGGTCCCCGGCGGGTACGCGATGCCGCCCGGCCCACCGGCGAAGAGGTCGGGAGGGAAGATCGCCCTGATCATCGGCCTCGTGGTGGTGCTCCTGCTGTGCCCGTGTCTGGGTCTGGCGGGCTGGGCGATCTGGAGGGCCGCCGACGCGGGCGACGACACGTCGTCCGCCCCGCCGATGAGGACGAGCGCCCCGATCGTCCCGCCCGCGCTGCCCAGCGCCGCGCCGAGCCCGAGTGAGGACGAGGACCAGGACGAGTTCGCCAAGGGTGACTGCGTGGTGAACGACGGCACCGAGGACGACGCCGAGCTGCGCAAGGTGTCCTGCGCTCCGGGCACGTACCAGGTTCTGCTGCGGATTCCGGCGACCACCGACGGGGACCGCTGCGAGACGCTCGCGCCTCAGGCCACAGCGAACTACGTGCACGACAACTCGATCGACCTGTTCGACTACGTGCTCTGCCTGAAGAAGCGGTGACCGGGTGGAAGCAGTGACCGGTAGACAAAACTAGTGCTGTCTAGCGTGGACGCTAGACAGCCCTAGTTTGTTGTCGACGATCCCCGACACGCCGGTAGCCGCATCTATCCATGTCTAGCCCCCCAGCTAGATGGCCCGATACTGTGCGATGCGTGGATCCGGTCCGCAACCCGTACGCACCTGGCGCCGGTCAGCGCCCTCCCGAACTCGCCGGGCGGGGGCGGGAGCTGGACGTCTTCGACATCGTGCTGGAGCGCATCGCCCGGGGCCGCCCCGAGCGCAGCCTGATGCTCACCGGGCTGCGCGGCGTCGGCAAGACCGTCCTGCTGAACACCCTCCGGTCGCAGGCGATCAACAGGCTCTGGGGCAGCGGCAAGATCGAGGCCCGACCGGACCAGTCGCTGCGCCGCCCGGTCGCCGCCGCACTGCACATGGCCGTCCGGGAGCTGGCTCCCCGCCACCGGGCACCGGACCGGATCGACGCCTTCCTCGGCGTCCTCAAGGCATTCGCCCAGCGGTCCACCCCGACCGGCCGGGCCGGCGCGTCCAGCAAACTCCGCGACCGGTGGCAGCCCGGCATCGACGTGCCCGCCGCCAGCGGCCGGGCCGACTCCGGTGACATCGAGATCGACCTGGTCGAGCTGCTCAGCGACGCCGCCGCCGTGGCCAGCGACGTGGGCACCGGCATCGCCATCTTCATCGACGAGATGCAGGACCTCGGTCCGGAGGACGTGTCCGCACTCTGCGCCGCCTGCCACGAGCTGTCCCAGCTCGGCGCGCCACTCATCGTCGTCGGCGCCGGCCTGCCGCACCTGCCGGCGGTGCTCAGCGCCGCCAAGTCGTACTCCGAACGGCTGTTCCGCTACCAGCGCATCGACCGGCTCGACCGGATCGCCGCCGATCAGGCGCTCTGCGCGCCGGCCGACCGGGAGGACGTCGAGTACGAGCAGAAGGCGCTCGACCTGCTCTACGAGAAGTCCGGCGGCTACCCGTACTTCGTCCAGGCGTACGGGAAGGCGACCTGGGATCACGCGCCCCGCTCACCGATCACCGCCGCCGACGTACGGGTCGCCGCGCCGGAGGCGGAGGCCGAACTGGCTGTCGGCTTCTTCGGCTCCCGGTTCGAACGAGCCACCCCCGCCGAACGCGAATACATGCGGGCGATGGCGACGTTGTCCCTGGTGGAGGGCGAGTCCGGCGGCGTGGTCCGCGACGACATGGACGCCGCGGTGCCGACCGCGGAGATCGCACGGGCCCTCGGCCGCAAGCCGGCGAGCCTGTCACCGGCCCGGGACGCCCTGATCAAGAAGGGGCTGATCTACTCCGGCGAACGCGGCACCGTGGCGTTCACCGTGCCCCACTTCGGCCGGTACCTGCGCACCCAGCCGGCCTGACCGGCCCGGTCAGACCCGGGACCAGGGGGCCGGAAAGAGCACCTCGCCGCGGGGCGGCGCCCCCTCCTCGCTGGTGGACGGCGGCAGCACGAACGCCTGCCAGGGCTCACCGAGGCCGGCCCACGGGCTGGTCAACCCCAGGTCGCCGGCCGGTCCGAAGCCGAACCGGCGGTAGAAGGCCGGATCGCCGAGGACCACCACGAGACGCTCACCCAGCTCGGTGGCGGCGTCCAGGGCGGCCTGTACGACTGCCGTCCCGTGCCCGACGCGCTGCCGGTGCGGGGCCACCGCCACCGGGCCGAGCGCCAACGCCGGCGCGGCGCCTCCCCGGTCCGGTCGGACCCGGACCCGGCTCAGCAGCGCGTACCCGACCACCTCGCCGCCGTACTCGGCGACCATGGCCAGCTCCGGGAGCCAGGCGTCGGTGCCGCGCAGCTCGTCGACGAGAACCACCTCGGGCGGCGTCGTCACGTCGGGGCGGGCGAAGGCGGCGGCCAGCACCCGACGTACCGGCCCGGAGTCGGCCGGGTCCTCGGGGCGTAGCCGCAGCGTGGTCACCCGCGCGACGTTACCCGCCACGGCTCGTCCATCAGCGATTGTCGCTGGAATCGGCGTGGCGACGTGCACGCTCGCCGATTCGGATCCGGCGGTTGCCGGGGTAGGAAACGCCGCGACGGGGTATGACTGATCCATGACGCCTGTACGCTCCCTCGCTCGCGCCATGCTGAGCGGCATCTTCGTGGTCAGCGGATACCGCAACCTGCGCGCGCCGCAGCGGCTGGCCCAGAAGGCCGCGCCGGTGACCGACCGGGCGGCGCCGCTGCTGCGGAGGGTGCACCCCAACTTCCCCACCGAGACCGAGCAGCTGATCCGACTCAACTCGGCGGTGCAGCTCGGTGCCGGGCTGATGCTCGCCACCGGAAAGCTCACCCGGCCGGCCGCCCTGGTCCTCGCCGGCACGATCGTGCCGACGACTGTCGCCGGGCATCCCTTCTGGAACAAGGAAGACGACCAGGCGACCCGCGACACGAACAAGATCCACTTCCTGAAGAACATGGGGCTTCTCGGTGGACTGCTGCTCGCCGCCGCCGACACCGAGGGCAGGCCGGGTCTGCGTTGGCGTACCGGCCACCGCATCGGCCACTCTCGACGTTCCGTGGAGCGTGCGGTCCGGACGGCCAGGCGAGAGGCGCGGATCGCCGTCCGATCCGCCGCCACCGCCCGGCGCATCCCGGGCTGACCTGCGTCGATCCTCCCCCTCGCCGCCGCCACCCCCCGCTAAGGCCGCGAATTACCTGAACCACCCGGTAGGCGTTAACGCGGTGGAAATGTCAAAAACATGTGTGGGATCGGACACGGTCGCATAACGCGGGAGGCACTGACGTGAGGCGCCGTTCTAGGCTCCGTGCAGGACCTGGACGGGTAGGACGACCTTGGTACGGGGGTGGCCACGCCATGCCGACGGCTGTCGGTAGACGGGCGGACCGCCTCGCCCCAATCCAACGCGTGACGCGCAGGATCGATCGCAGGAAAGTCGTACGTGGCGCCATCGTGGCTGCCGTCGCCTATGCCGCATGGCTCGCCATCGGCACCTTCGGGCGTCCGTACAACTTCTTCGATATGAAGATCTACCACGGCGCGGTGGTGTGGTGGGCGAGCGGTCACGAGCTCTACGAGTTCATCGCGCCAGGCACAACGCTCGGTTTCACCTACCCCCCGTTCGCCGGGCTGGTGATGCTGCCGATGGCACAACTGCCGATCGAGGCCGCCGGCATGGTCAACGCTCTCGCGAGCATCGCCGCGCTGGCCCTGGTGCTGGCCGGGCTTCTCCGGCCCATCGTGGACCGGCTGGCCTGGCCACTGTGGTTCACCGTGGCCCTGGCGGTGCCGCTCGCGGTCGCCATCGAACCGGGCCGGGAGACCCTCGGCTACGGCCAGGTCAACATCCTGCTCTTCGCGTTGATCATGGCCGATCTGATCGGGCTGCGCTGGCGTTCCCGCCGGGGCACCCACTACGCCGCGACGGACGGCCCCCTGCTGCGCTTCGTCTACGGCGGCGCCTGGGCGGGCGCCGGCATCGGTCTCGCCACAGCCGTCAAGCTCACCCCGGCGCTGTTCATCGCGTACCTGCTGATCACCCGCCAGTGGCGGGTCGCGGCCACCGCCATCGGCACCACGATCGGCGTGACCCTGGGTACGTTCGCGATCGTCGGCGACGAGTCGCGGACGTACTTCGGCAGCGTGCTCTGGCAGACCGAGCGGGTCGGCGCGGCGGACATGACGCCGAACCAGTCACTCGCCGGCCTGCTGGCCCGGCTGTACGACTCGATCGAGACCCCGGGGCTGCTGTGGTTCACCTTCTCGGTGCTGATCCTGGCGCTCGGCCTGTCCCGGGCGGCCAGTTCCCGCGCCGACGGTGACGAGCTGACCGCGTTCACGCTTGTCGGCCTGACCGCAAACGTGATCAGCCCGATCTCCTGGACGCACCACCTGGTCTGGGTCATCCCCGCGATCATCGTCCTGGCCGACGCCGCCGTACGCCGCCGCGAGGCGAGCCGGGGGGTGACGCAGCGCTCCGGTCAGGGCCCGGCGTTCGGCGGGTTCCCCGGGCTCAACGGGCTCCGCCCGCCGATCTGGTATCCCACACTGACCGGGCTCCGGCACGGCGTCGCCGCGATCGGGCTCTACCTGCTCTTCCTGATCTCGCCGATCTGGCCGTACGAGCACCAGCTGCCCGAGATGTCGCACTATCAGGACGGCCTGTTCGGCGCGCTGATGGAGAACTCGCTGGCGCTGGCGCTGATCGTGCTGGTCGCCGCGCTGCCCTGGCGACCGGGCGCCGAGCCGGCGTTCTACGGCGACCGGCTGGCCCGGGCCGTGACTGTCAACGGCCGCCGCTGAACGATCAGGGGCAGTTGACCCATTCCTCGGTGCCGTCGGCGAAGACCTGCCGCTTCCAGATCGGCAGCCGGGCCTTGGCCTCGTCGACGAGTCGGGCGCACGCGGCGAAGGCCGCCGCGCGGTGCGCGGTGCTCACCGCGGCGACAAGCGCCACGTCACCGATGGCCAGCGGCCCGACGCGGTGTGACACCGCCACCGCGTAGACGTCGGGGTCGGCCGCGATTTCGGCGGCCACCTCGCGTAGCACCTGCACGGCGCTCGGATGGCCCTCGTACTCCAGGCTCACCACGGGTCGGCCGTGGTCGTGGTCGCGGACCACGCCCTGGAAGGAGACAACCGCGCCGGCCCGGCGGTCGGCGACGGCCGCCTCGTGCGCGGCGAGGTCGAGCGGCTGGTCGGTGACCTCGCCGAAGGTGATGGCCGGCGCGGTCACGACGCACGCTCCCCGGGCAGCAGCGGCAACGGCACGATCGGCACCCGGTCGCCCGCGGCGGCACTGGTGCCCGGCCTGATGACGGCGAACCCGTCCGCGCCGGCCAGCCCCCGCAGCATCGCCGAGCCGACGTGCCGCACCGGGAACGCGGTGCCGGTCAGCCGGTCCACACGGACCAACGCCAGGTGGGTGTGGTCACCGCGACCGGGCACCGCCTCGGCCAGTGTGACCTGCGGCAGCACCGGCATCGGGCGGCCCTGGAGGCCGGCGAGCAGCGGGGCGACAAGCGACACCAACGCGACGATCGCGGACTGCGGGTTGCCCGGCAGCCCGGCCACGAACCGGACCCGTCCGTCGTCACCGACGAGGCGGGCCAGCAGCATCGGGAAGCCCGGCCGCACGGCCACCGTGTTGACCACGTAGTCGGCGCCGAGCGCCTGCAACGTCGGGTGCAGGTGGTCGACCGGCCCGTTCATCGTGCCGCCCGTGGTGCAGACCAGATCGGCGCTGGCCAGAGCGGCGCGCAGCGCCGCCACGTGTGCGGGCAGCGTGTCGGCCACCGGGCCCACCACGTCCGCCGCCCGCACCTGGCAGCCGTACCGGCGCAGCCACCCCGGCACCGCCGGCCCCAGCGCGTCCCGGACCCGACCGGCCGCGGGCGGACCCGCCGTGAGCAGCTCGTCGCCGAACACCAGCAGCGCGGCGCGCGGCGCCCGCCGGACCCGCAGCGCGTCATGCCCGCAGGAAGCCGCCAGGCCGATCACCGCCGGGTCGATCGGCGTGCCGACCGGCAACAGCTCCTCATCGGCGTACGCCTCCTCGCCCGGCTGCCGCCACTCCGGTGTCGACCGGGGAGTGCCGCGCACCAGGCCGTCGGCGACGGTCGACTCCTCCACGCGCAGCACCGCAGTGGCGCCCTCGGGCACCATGGCGCCGGTGGCGATCTCGACTGTCGTGTCGTCCTCGGTGAGCGGCGCCGGGGTGTTGCCGGCCAGCACCCGACCGACGACGCGCCACGGGCCGGCGCCGCGCACCGCCCAGCCGTCAACGCTCGAGGTGGGGAAGGCGGGCAGGTCGGTGCGGGTGGTCAACGGCTCTGCCAGGGTCGACCCGTCGGTGTCGGCCAGCGGTCGGGCGACCACGGGGAGCGCGGCGGCCAGGCCGACGGCGTACACCCGGGATCGCGCCTCCTCCCAGCCGGCCGGCGGGGGAGCGGCGACCCGGTCCGTGGTTGGTGCCGTTTCCGTACTCACCGGCCGAGCCTATCGGGACGCGCCGACACCCGTCGGCGCCTGGCACGGACCGGTCAGTGGTCGCCGCCGCGAAGCTGGTCGACTGTGTGCCCGAGGATCGGACCGAGCACGGCCAGCCCGTCGCGCGCGCCACCTGTCGAGCCCGGCAGGTTGACCACGAGCATCCGGCCGGCCACCCCGGCCAGCCCTCGGGACAGCACCGAGGTGGGCACCCGGTCCCGGCTGTGGGCGCGGATGGCCTCGGCGATGCCGGGGATCTCGTAGTCGAGCAGACCCCGGGTCACGTCGGGCGTCCGGTCCGACGGGGTGACGCCGGTGCCGCCGCTTGTCAGCACCACGTCGACGCCGTCGGCGACCGCCGCCCGCAGGGCCACGCCTACCGGTTCGCCGTCGGGCACCACCACCGGCTCGTCGACCTCGCACCCCAGCTCACGGAGGCCGGCCACGAGCAGCGGCCCGCTGGTGTCGGCGTAGACACCTGCCGAAGCACGGTTGGACGCGACGATGACCCGGGCCCGGATCACGACCGGTCCTCCGGTCGAACCCACTCGCCGGTCTTGCCGCCCTCCTTGCGCAGCACCCGGACCGCCTCCACGGAGGCCGCGGGATCGACCGCCTTGACCATGTCGATCAGGGCGAGACCGGCGACGGCGACGGCGGTGAGCGCCTCCATCTCGACGCCCGTCCGGTCGGCCGTGCGCGCGGTGGCCGTGATCTCGACGGTGTCGGCGGTCAACAGCAGGTCGACGGTGACGCCGTGCAGGGCGATCGGGTGGCAGAGCGGAATCAGATCGGCTGTGCGCTTGGCGCCCATAATCCCGGCCAACCGACCCACCGCCAGCGCGTCACCCTTGGGCAACCCGTCGCGGTGCAGCAGGTCGATGACCTCGGGCGTGGTGCGCAGGCGGCCAGCCGCGACGGCCATCCGGCCACTCACCGGCTTGGCGGAGACGTCGACCATGCGGGCCGCGCCGGCGCGGTCGACGTGGCTGAGCTGGGCGGGTTCGGTCACGGCCGTGAGCCTATCGGGACGGTACGACGTCCACCTGTTCGGAAAGGAGCGGCGCCCGACAGCCAACCACGCCGGGTGCTGCGGCGCAGGGACGCAGGCACCGCTCCTCCCTCACCACCCGCAGCCGAAGTCGCTGGGGGGACCCGGCTGCGGGCGCGTGTCGACGACCCGGTTCTGCCCACGGGCAGAACCTCCCCCGTTCGCCGCTACGGCCGAAGAAGCTACCGGGGGTGGCGATAAGAAATCGATAAGAGCCGTACGGGCAGGTCAGTGGACGTTCACGGCGGTGGTGCCCAGCTCCGCGAGGCGACGCTCGACCTCGAAGCGCTCCGGCACCCCCATCCGCCGGAAGATCGCCAGCGCCCGCTCCCAGTGCCGGCGTGCCTCCGCCCGGTCGGTACGGGCGAAGTGCTCGGCCAGGCCGGCAAGCGCACGGCCCTGCTCGTACGGGTTGGAGATCCGCCCCGCAAGCCGAAGCCCTTCACGGAGAGCATCCGATCCTGCGGCCAGCTCCCCCGTCGCCAGCAGCGTCATGCCCAGATCGTTGAGTGCGGCGCACTGTGCATGCCGCTCGCCCGAGTCGTTCGCCAACTCGAAGGCGGCCTCGTGCTGCCGCCTGGCCAGATCCAGCTGTCCCAGCCCTCGATAGGCGGCACCAAGGGTGTTCCGCGCCTCGGCTTCGCCGTACCGGTGCCCGGTACGGCGAAACAGCGCCAGCGAGGAACTCAACAAGATCACAGCTCGCCTGAACTGTCCGAGCCGTACGCGTACCGCCGCGAGATGGCTCAGGGCGTTCGCCAGGTGGTAGTAGTCCTGTTTCAGCCGAGCCTGGAACAGGTGGTGCCGGTGGACCGTCATGGCCTCGTCCCAGCGACCGAGCGAGGCCAACGCGAGGCCCAGGTTCGGCAGGGCCAGTGGTACGCGGTTGTCGTAGAGTCCGCCGGCGAGGCTCTGCCGCCCCAGGGCCACAGCCTCCTCGAGATTGCCGCTCAGCCAGTTGACGACACTCAGATTCGCGCGAAGCTTGGCCAACTCCCGCACGTCGTCTGTCGCCTGGAACAGCGCGATCGCCGCGTGGAGATGGTCGGACGCGGACCGGTGGGAGCCGGTCTTCGCCAAGGCCGATGCGAGGTAGTTGTGCATTGTGCCGATCGCCCGTTGGTGGACGATGATCTTCGCCGAGGCAAGCCCCAACTCCTGGGTGTACAGGATGTCGTCGAAGTAGCCGCGCACGTACAAGAAGCGCCAGAGCACCCGGGACAGCTTCCATACGTGGTGGTGGAGCTCGTACGCCGCGCCGAGGCCCACGAGCATCGCCAGGTTAATGCGCTCCCGTTCGAGCCATTCGACACCAGCGATGATGTCGGGGCCGGTGAGATCCGGACGCGAGAACAGCCCAGGATCGACCTCTCCACGGACATCGACGGCCTGATGTAGTTCCTTGGCGGCTTCGAGGGAGGCATGGAGCGCGAAGTCCAGTAATCGCCGCACTGCCGTCCTGGTGGCCTCTGGGCCGTCCGCCGCCAGCAACTGCGCGCGCGAATACTGACGTAGGAGGTTGTGCAGCCGGTACCGGCCCCCTTCGATCTCCTCGACCAGGTGCCGATCGACCAGATCGTCGAGCAGTTCGACGGCAGCGGCGCGAGGCAGATCGAGCAGAGCCGCGACCATCTCCGCGCTGTACTGGCCCGCGTGGATGCTCAACAGACGAAAGGCACGCTTCGCCTGCTCCGGAATCGGCTCGTACGACGCCGCGAAGGCTCGCGCTAGAGTCCGGTCACCCACGTGGAGCTGGTCGACCGACGGCGGCTCTGCGGCCAGCAGCGCGGCGAGGTCCGAGACCCGTCGTGCGGGGCGATGCGCAAGTCGGGACCCGGCGAGTCGAATCGCCAGCGGGAGATAACCACAACGGCGGACGACCTCGGCGGCCGCATCCGGCTCCGACGCCACCCTCTCGATGCCGCCACTCTGCGACAGCAGCGCCATCCCTTCGGCGAGGGTCATCAGAGGCAGCGACTCAGGCGGGCCAACGTCCAGGTCAGCCAGTCGTCGACGGGACGTCACGAGGACCGCGGCACCCGGTGCGGTTGGTAGCAGGGGGAGTATCTGGCTGCTGTCGGCAACGTTGTCGAGGACGACGACGACTCTTCTGGCTGCCAGTTCCCGACGCCACAACTCGACGCGATGATCCAAGTCGGCAGGAATGCGGCCACCTGGCACACCCAACTGTCGGAGCAGGGTGAAGAGCGCCGTGAACGGCTCGATGGCCTCTTCGTCCCCGTGCCCCTGTAGGTCGATGAAGAGTTGCGCGTCGCGGTACTTCGGGGCGAGCTTGCGCGCCACATGGAGAGCAACTGTCGTTTTTCCGCTTCCCGCCATCCCGTCAACCACAAGTACCGCGGACGCACGGCCCTCCACCCGGCTGACGTGACTGAGCAGACGGCTGACGCACTCCTTCCGGCCGACGAACTCGATCACCGTTCTGGGAAGCCAGTCGGCAGCGGCCCGCTCACCAGTGATCCCCGGGCCGCTCGCGGACCGCAGACGGTCTTCGTCGTGGCTGGACACGCCAGTCCGGTTCGGCCCTCGCACCCGACCCAGTTCAGCCTCGTACAGTGCCTGTATCTCCGCCCCAGGCTCAACTCCGAGCTGATCATGCAGCACGTGGCGCGCCTCGTGATACGCCTCGACCAGTCCGGCCGTGTCACCGTTGCGCTGAAGAACTCGCATCAGGAGCAACCGAGCGGATTCCCGTAACGGATGCTCGGCGATCAGCCGCCGCAGTAACGGCACCGCCCGCCCTGCGCGACCTTGCTGCGACTGAAGATCGGCGAGGAGTTCGACCGCGAGAGCCCGCTCCTCCTCTATCGCGACACGCTGAGTCGCCAGTACGGGGCCGAGCGTCATTCCTGCGAGTACCGATCCCCTCCACTCCGACATGGCCCGTTCCAGAACGGCCTCGGCCCGGTCGAGTTCACCTTCCGCGACGAGCTTCCGGGAATGGTGATGATCTGCCATGAAACGGAAAGAGTCGATCGTCTCTGTCGGCAGCTCCAATCGATAACCGCTGCCCTCTCTCACCAGAGCGCCGCGTCCCTCGTCAGTCGCGTCGAACGTACGGCGCAGGCTTGCGGCGTACGTGCGAATATTGGGTAGCGCTGATCGAGGGGGGTTCGCACCCCACAACTCATCGACCAGCTCGTCGGGAGTGACGAGCCGGCCCGGATGCAGCGCGAACATGGCAAGCACAGTGCGTTGCTTCGGGGTCCCCAACCCCTGCCGCTCTCCCGAGATGAGCAGCGAAAGGCCGCCAAGTACTCGAATCTCCACCATCCCTCGGCCCCCCAGCCTTGAGGGTGATCTCATCGGGCCCACCATAACCACCACGAGCTTCCGCGAGCGGACCGCCAACCCACTCCGAGGTGAGGTGCACCTCTGACCGAAGCCGGCGCCTGGTTAACCGAATCGGCGGATGAGGTGCGACGATCCAGTACCGACACTGGTGGTTGCGGCTCACGCAACCGATCACCCAGCGACATTCTGCGACGGCGAAGCTGCCCTACGAAAGCAGCTGGACGCTCTCCGCACCGAAGTGCGAACAGAATGTCACTAATCGGCACCGAATTAACTAATAATGGTGATACCGACATTTATCAGCCCTAACCGGGGCCTACTCCACTTAAGCTCCCTTCATGGATCCGGTTCCCCAACAAGTTGGGTAGCCGAACGAAAGAAAGGAGTAGGTGAAATGCGCGGTAACGAGTGGGGCTGACATCGACGCGGGACTTCCGCGTCACACAGAGGTATGGTTCGAGCACGATAGGCGTGGTCATCCGGGAGTTGAGTGACCTCTTCACGACGGCGCGAGAGCGAGACCGAGCGACGGCTACGGCCGCTCGTCGGTCTCCTCGTCGTTGCCGCCACGTTCGTTACGCTCGCCGCCCTGCGAGTGATCCTGACCTCCGGGCCGGAAGCGGTACCTGACGTCGCGACTCTCGTGACCCTCACTTTCATGATCACCGTCGGGGCCTTCGTCAAGGCACGTGTCCGCGTGCGCTCCACCGTGCATCTGATCAGTTGGAGCGAAGCGGCAATCGTCATAGCGGCTGCCATCGCGCCGATGTCCTGGTTGATCGTCTGTACCTGCGTCGGCATCACGCTCGCCTCCGTCCGCCTGCCGACGATCAAGCTGACCTTCGGCGTCAGCAAGAACATCCTTGTCGCGGCTGGTGCAGGCCTGACGTTCACGGTGCTCGACTGGACCTGGCCCACGATGGACGCCCCGCAGCTGGTGGGAATCCTGGCTTTCGCGTACCTTTCGGCTGCTCTGCTGGACGAGACATTGGCAATCCCGGTCATCGCCCTAGCGTCCGGAAGCAAGATTTCATCGCAGTTCAAGAGCAACCTGGACCTCCGGCTTGCCGGGTACGGGGTCCGGTTCGTGGTGGCCGCGATCACCCTGCTCATCCTCCAGGCGGAACCCCGCCTCCTCCTCGCCGTCCCGCCCCTGGTCCTGAGCCTGCACCTCGCCTACTCCGCGCGCATCCGGGGCCGCACCGAACAGCAGGCGTGGCAACGGCTCGCCCGCACCACCGACGCGCTAAACGTGGTCGACCTGGACGAGGTCCTGACCACCGCCGTCACCCAGGCCGCCGAATTGTTCTCCGCCGACGAGGTCGAGATCGAGCTGCGCGACGGCGGCCGCACCGTACGCGGCGGCACGGGCGGACTCTCCTTCGACGGCCCGACCGGCGCAACCACCGAGGTGAACGCCACAGTCATCCCGGCCCCTCTGGAAGGCCACGACCGCTCCGTCGACGTCGGCGTGCTGCGGCTGCGTTTCCGGGGACCGGTGCAGCTCTCCGAGCGGGAGCAGTACACGCTGCGCACCTTCGCGTCCGCGCTCTGCACCGCCGTCCGCAACGCCCAGGCGTACGCCGAACTGGCCCGGGTCGCCGAAGAGCACGCGTACGCCGCCACTCATGACGCGCTCACCGACCTGGCGAACCGTAGGCATCTGCTCGACCAGGGCACCGAGCAGTTGAGCGCGCGGCACGCCGACGGCGTCACCGCGCTGGTGTTGATCGACCTCAACCACTTCAAGGAGGTCAACGACACCCTCGGGCACGCCGCCGGTGACCAGGTGCTGGTACAGGTCGCCGATCGGTTGAGCACAGCCGCCCAGTCCAGCGATCTCGTGGCGCGCCTCGGCGGCGACGAGTTCGCCGTACTCCTGCGCGGGCTGCCTGCCCCGGCGGTGGCCGCACACCGCGCGGAGACGCTGCTCGCCGCGCTGCACGAGCCGTTCGAGCTGGACGGCATGCGGATCAGCGTCGAGGCCAGCGGGGGCATCTCCGTCGCGCCGACCAGCGGCGGCATGCCCGAGCTGCTGCGCCGCGCCGACGTAGCGATGTACCAGGCGAAGCGCGCCGGGCTGCGGATCTCCACGTACGCCCCGGCGCGGGACACCGCCGACCTGGGCCGCCTCACTCTCGGCGGTGACCTGCCGCGGGCGGTCGAGGACCACGAGTTCGTCGTCAACTTCCAGCCGATCGTCGACCTGGGCACCGGCGAGGTGACAAGCGCCGAGGCCCTGGCTCGCTGGCACCACCCCACCCACGGCATGATCGACCCGCTGCGGTTCCTGGAGGCGGTGGAACGCTCCGGGCTGCTGCCGGCGTTCGCCGAGGCGATCCTCGACCAGGCGTTGACAGCTGCGGGCAGTTGGCGCGACGCGGGCTTCGACGTACCGGTCGCGGTCAACGTGTCGCCGCGCAGCCTCCTCGACGCGCGTTTCCCAGGTTCGGTGCTGGCCCGCCTGCGCGCCCACGACCTTCCACCGGACCGGCTGGTGCTGGAGTTGACCGAGACTCTGACGCTCAGCCAGCTCGACGTGGTCGACCGGGTGCTGAGCCGGCTCCGCGAGGAGGGCGTACGGCTGGCGTTGGACGACTTCGGCACCGGTTACTCGTCCCTCTCCCTGCTCTCCCGGATCCCCGTGCACGAACTCAAGATCGACCGCAGCTTCGTCACGACCATGGAGAGTTCGGCCGAGGCCGCCGCCGTCATCCGTTCCACCCTCGACCTGGGCCGCAGCCTCGACCTGGACGTGGTCGCCGAGGGCGTGGAGAGCGAGCCGCAGCGCCGCGCCCTCTGGGAGTTGGGCTGCGTCGCCGGCCAGGGGCACCTGTTCGCGCGGCCGATGCCGGCCGGCACTCTCCTGGCGGCCCTGCAACGCGGCTCGGGCGGTCGACCGGGTGCCCTGGCCGCCCCGCTGCACGACGCCGGGGCGGTGATCCGGCTGAACCAGACCCGCCGCCAGGCCGGGCGCAACAGGCTCCCGCACCTCCCCGCCTGACCGGGCACCGGCCTGCGGGAGTGACGTGGGCGCAGCCTGGTCTGCCAAACTGTCGCCCGTGACCGCCGACGACCCGACCGCCCGCCGCTGGCACTGGCGGGCACTCGACACCGCCGCCGGCGGGCTCGCCCTCGACCTCGGCCTCTACGCCGTCTCCGCCCTCTTCGCCGCGATCACCGCCGTCACCTCGACGCTGCTGCCGCACCGCGCGTGGGGGGCCGTCGCAGCCGTCGGCTACCTGGTCGCGGCACTGGCGGTGGTCGTCCAGCTCCTGCTGCGCCGGCGCACCCCCACCTCCCGGCTCGCCGGACTCCCCGCCCGGTGGACGGTCACCGCCCTCACCTGGTTGAGCACCGCACTGCTGCCGGTCATCTGGCAGAGCGTCGAGCGCACTGCCGGCCGCACGGACCGGGCCCAGGAGGAGGTGCTGGTCGTGGAGCACGCGGGCACCCGCCTGCTGGAGCACGGCACCCCCTACCTCGGGCCCGACGCCATCGCCGCCCTCCCGCCCGGCGAACAACTGCTCGGCTACACCCCGTACCAGCCGGGCATGGCCCTGTTCGGCCTGCCCAGAGCACTGATCGACACCTGGTGGACCGACGCCCGGGTCTGGTTCGCGGTGGGCACCGCGCTGGCGCTCGCCCTGGCGGTGCTCGCCCTGCGCGGAAAACCCGCAGCCAACCGGAAGACCGGCACGGGAAACCGCCGGGACGCCGCGCTGCTCCGCGCCGTACAGGCCGCCACCGTCCTGCCGATCTGCGCCCTCACCCTCGCCACCGGCGGCGACGACCTACCCGTACTCGCGCTCTGCCTGCTGGCCCTCGCGTTCGCCGCCGCCGACCGGCCCGGCCTGGCCGGCATCGCGGTCGGCCTGGCCGGCGCACTCAAGCTGTTCGCGTGGCCGGTCGCCCTCGTCCTGATCGTCTGGGGCCTCACCCGGCGGGCCGGCGCGCGGGTCGCCGCCGGCGCGATCGGCCTGCCCGTCGCCGCGCTGGTCCCGGCCCTGCTTGTCGACCGCGACGCACTTGTCGAGAACGTCCTGCGCTTCCCCCTCGGCCACGGCCTGGTGACCAGTCCGGCGCAGTCCCCGTTCCCCGGCCACCTGATCGCCTCGGCACTGCCCGCCGGCCGGATCATCGCCGCCGCCCTGCTGGTCGCGGTCGGCGTGGCCATCGCCGTCCGGCTCGCCCGCCGACCGCCCCGCACGGCCGTCACCACGGCGCTGATCTGCGGGTACGGGCTACTCGCCGCCATCGTCCTGATGCCCTCGACCCGGTTCGGCTACCTGCTGTACCCGCTCGCCCTGCTCGCCTGGGCACCCGCCCTGCACCGCCGCGCCGACACGTCGAGTGCCTCCGCGCCCGGTGAGCTGTCCGGTCGGGCCACTTCGGCGTAACTGCCGGGCGCGATCCCACCTCAGGGCGTAGACCTGAAGGCATGACCACGTACCGTGACCGCGCCGACGCGGGCCAGGTGCTCGCCGAGCGACTCACCGGACTCATCGGCGACCCCGACGTCGTCGTCCTCGGCCTCGTCCGCGGCGGCGTACCCGTCGCGCGTGTCGTCGCCGAACGACTCGGCGCACCACTCGACGTGCTCGTAGTCCGCAAGCTCGGCATGCCGTGGGCCCGCGAGGTCGCCTTCGGCGCCCTCGGTCCGGGCGGCGTGCAGGTCCTCAACGACGCGGTGGCCAGCCGACTCAGCGGCGACGACATCGCCGAGGTCAGACACCGCGAACAGACCGAGTTGGAGCGCCGGGAACGCCTCTACCGCGCCGGGCGGCCCCCGCTGGCCCTCGCCGGGCGGATCGCGGTCATCGTCGACGACGGCCTGGCCACCGGGGCGACCGCACGTGCCGCCGTCGAGGTCGTCCGCCAGCTCGGCGCCCGCCGCGTGGTGGTCGCCGTCCCGGTCGGCGCCCAGGAGGCGTACGAGCTGCTCGCCGCCGAGGCCGACCAGGTCGTCTGCGCCCAACGCCCCGCCGACTTCGGCGCGGTGAGCGTCTACTACGACGACTTCCACGAGGTGTCCGACGAAGAGGTCACCGAGGCGCTCACAGCAACCGCGTAGGTGGACCAGGTACCGTCGGGTGATGAGTCTCACCTGTCCCAAGTGCCACGGAGAAATGCGTCAGTACGAGCGCAGCGGTGTCGTCATCGACCAGTGCGGGGAGTGCCGGGGCATCTTCCTGGACCGCGGCGAGCTGGAGAAGCTGTTCGAGGCGGAGGCCAACTGGAGCCGTCAGCAGGCCGGCGGCCCGCCCCCGGCGCCGATGCAGCAGCCCGGTGGTTACCCGCCCGGCCAGCACCAGCCCGGCTACGGCGCTGTCCCCCCGCCGCCGCCCCCGCCGCCCGCCCACGGCTACCCGCCGGCGCCCGCGTACGGCCACCAGCAGCAGCACCACGGCTACCACGGGCACTACCGGCAGAAGAAGCGCAAGGGCTTCCTCGACGAGATGTTCGGCTGAGCCGGACCGGCACCACCCCGCCCGGGCCGAACCGCGCGTCGGCCCGGGCGCTTCGTTCGCCGGGAACTGTTGGCGGGTGCCGCCGCCCGTGCGAGGCTGCACCGCATGACCCCGATCCGGGCGGAGCAGGCGCTGGCTCAGGCGTACGACGGAATCACCGCAACTGTCGACGGCCTGGACGACGCCGCCCTGCAACGCGCCACCCGGTGTCGCGGGTGGCTCGTCGCGGACCTGCTTCTGCACGTCCTCGGTGACGCCCAGCGCGCCCTGGTGGCACTGGCCAGTCCCGTCGACGGCCCCGCCGACACCGACGACGTGAGCTACTGGCGCGGCTTCCCCGGCGACGACGACGAGGCGGCCCGGCACGCCTGGTGGGTACGCCGCTCGGCCGCCGCGTTCGACAGTCCCACCGGGATCGTCCGGCTGTGGGCGGAAACCGCGCCGGCCGCGGTCCGCGCTGCCACGTCAGCCGACCCGACCGGGTACGTGACCACGCAGGGGCACGTGCTGCGGGTACCCGACTTCCTCGCCACCCTGACCACCGAAGCCGTCGTCCACCACCTGGACATCACGAAGGAACTGCCCGACGCACCGGCACCCGGCCCACTGGCGGTACGCGTCGCCGTGGCCACCATGGACGGGCTGCTCAGCCACGACGCCGTCCGCCCGGCCTCGTGGGACGACACCGAATTCCTTCTCAAAGCCACCGGGCGGATACCGCTCAACGACCGCGATCGGCTGGAACTGGGCGAGTCGGCGGGCTGGTTTCCCCTGCTGGGCTGACCCGCCGGCCAGGATTCCTCAGCCGATGGCCATGTCGACGAAGCGGGACAGGTGTAGTTGGGCCGCCACGGTCACCGTGTCGGTAGGGCCATTCCGATGCTTAGCAACAATAAAATCCGCCTCCCCCGCCCGCGGCGACTCCTTGTCGTAGTAGTCGTCGCGGTGCAGAAGGATGACAACGTCAGCGTCCTGCTCGATGGAGTTGTGCGTGGCGATGCCGTTGGCAATGAAATTGTGCTTACCGAGCACGGTCGCGTCGAACACCTCCTGCTCACCGATCGACTCCACGCTCTCAATGGAGTCCCAGAAGATGTCGTTGGTTGCGTGCAGATCCAAGTCGGCAGCGTCGAGGACGCTGGCAATAGCTGCCAGCCGGGAGCGGCTGGGCGCACGCTTCCACAGGGCGCTGCCGCAGAACTGGGTGCCGATCGCCTTTGCGAACTCGCGGTGCGTCATCCCCTGCTCGACCAGGATGTCCTTGACCCTGGCCCACACCTCGCGCGGCACCGTGTCGACGTTGGTGTTGCTCTCCGTCGACTCCAGAGCAGCGAGAAGGGCGGCACAGCCCTCTGACCGCTGCCCGTGGACGCCTATCTCGCGCAGGAACCTCAACTGGTCGTCGCGGCCGGAGACGTCCAACGTGTACTGCGGACGGTGACCGGCCACCGGCACGACCTTCAACCGGGCAGTGATCCCATACCTCAGGAGCAACCGAGAGATGTCCTCAAGCATTCTCCGGCTCGTGGACGCGAAGTAGACGCGCCCTCCGCGACCTGATTTGTTGACGGTCACCGACCCGTCGGTCGCCCACAAATGCCGCAGGAACGTGGTGATCTGCTCCTTGGGGAGACTGAAGAGGGGCGGCGGAAGGAATTTCTCATGTGATCTGAGACCGAAGAGTCCGAAGCCATCCAGCCACTCGGCAATCGGGTTACGCCGGCCGCGAGCCAGTCGGTACGGAGCAGGCAGTCGGAGGGTTGTCACTCTCGCCGCTGCGTAGTCGTCACGGACAGCAGAAATCCCGAAGTGCTTAGCCGCGTCCGATACGGCTTGGAGATTCAGCTCGTCGCAACTCGCGTACCGGATCGGCTGACGCCGAACGAAGGAGCCGTCGCCGAGCAGATGCGCCATCATGACGACCTCCGCTTCTGCCCACGGACGCACGGCCATCGGGGGCGGCAGGTGCCGGGGAGTAGCGATGCGATCGCCTGGTGATAGCTCGCCCAACGGCACCCATCCGGTGAACGCGAGGAACGGGTGGTTGGCGGTAGCGTTGATCTGCTTGCCGGAGGCGAGGGTCAGACGAAATACCTCGCGGGTGCCGCTGGGGAAAACGTGGGTCATGGTGCGAGGGGTGTAGCGAAGACCCTCATCGAGCGCCCAGACCGGGACGTCCTTGGCACCGTTGGCCAGCAGGTCACCGAGTGTGATCTCGCTGTTGTTGTCGGCCCGTATCAGCCGGGTCTCGGCCGTGAGGCAGCCTGATTCACGCAGATCGGACAGCTGGGGGCGCTTGTCAGTGCGCTGCTCGGGGCCACGGTTCAGCTGACTGACCGCGATCACCGGGCACTCGACCTCCTTGGCCAGCAGCTTCAGGCCACGGGAGAGGTCCGCGACCTCCTGCTGCCGGCTCTCGGTGCGCTTCGGCGAGGTCATCAGCTGGAGGTAGTCGACGACGATCATCTTGAGATCGTGTCGCTGCTTGAGCCGGCGGGCCTTGGCCCTGATCTCCATCAGATTCATGCTCGGCGTGTCGTCGACGAACAGCGGCGCCTCGCTGATCTCGCCCATGCACCGGGCCAGCTTGGTCCAGTCGTCGTCGGAGAGTTGCCCGCTGCGCAGCACGTGCAGCGGCACCCGCGCCTCGGCCGAGAGCAGTCGCATGACGATCTCGACCTTGCTCATTTCGAGCGAGAAGATGGCCGCCGCCTGGTTGGCACGAATCGCCGCGTTTCGGGCAAAGTCCATGCTAGCGGTCGATTTGCCCAGACCAGGCCTGCCGGCCACGATGATCAGCTGTCCGGCGTGCAGGCCGTTGAGCAGACGGTCCAGGTCGCTGAAGCCGGTGGGTACGCCTGTCATGACGCCGCCCTGCGCGCCCACCGCCTCGATCTCGTCGAGCGTCGGCTGCAACATGTCGGCCAGGACCGCGAAGTCCTCGCTGACCCGCCGTTCGGTGACGTCGTAGACGGCCTGCTGGGCCAGGTCGACGATGTCGTCGACGTCGCGGCTGCCGCCGTTGGCGGTGCCGTAGCCCAGCTGCACGATCTTGGTGCCTGCCTCCACGAGGCGGCGCAGCACGGCCCGCTCGCTGACGATCCGCGCGTAGTAGGCGGCGTTCGCCGCCGTGGGCACGCTGGCGATGAGGGTGTGCAGGTAGGGCGCGCCGCCGATGCGGGCCAGGTCACCCGAGTCGGTCAGGGCGGCGGCAACGGTGATCGGGTCGGCCGGCTCGCCCCGGCCGTAGATGTCCAGAATGGTGTCGAAGATGGTGGCGTGCACCGGCCGGTAGAAGTCGTTGGTCTTGAGGATCTCGACGACGTCGGCGATGGCGTCCTTGGAGAGCAGCATGCCGCCCAGGACGCACTGCTCGGCGGCGACGTCCTGAGGTGGGGTCTTGTCGAACTGGCCGTCCCGCTGCGCGGGTGGTTGACCTCCGCCGGCTCGTGACTCCGCCCGCATGTCGTCGGTGACCGACACGGGTCCCCCCTCCACTGCGCCGGATCAGTCCCAGCTTCACGCCGGGGTACGACACTTCCGTCCGACCGGGCCGGTCGATCGGGGGCATCGCGCCGGCGGTCGAGGGCCAACCATACGGACCCCGAGGTCAGCGACTCAACAAGGCCGGTGGACGAGCCTCGGGACAACCTGTGGACGCCGGTGGACGAGCATGTGCGCAGCGTGTGCACAGGGTGTGGATAACCGTTGGGGAATTCTCGCCTGCAAGCGTGTGACCTGCGGTTTCGTGGTCCCCAGCCTGTGGAGGGGAATATTTCGGTCGGGACTGGGACACGATCGTCCCGTACTATCTCCAGCGAACGGCTACACCTGGACAGCGGATTACGCTTTCGGTTCAGAAGGGTCACAATCCGGCCGTGAGTTACCGGGACTGGGGACGCGGGGAGGGCAGCCCGCGAGAGGGCCAGCCGACAGCCTCGTGGGGTGAGCGCACGCCGTCCCCTCCGGTCGACCCGTACGACGAGGACGGGCGCTACCGCACCTCCAGCCGTCGGCGCGCGTTGGATCGCGGGCAGGACGAGCCGGTCGACGCGTACCTGCCCCGGTGGGCGCTCGAGTCGGGTGTTCGGCACGCCGACGGCGGTGGCCGGCACGCCGCGCCCGATGACGACGACGAGGACGATCCGCAGTTCGAGCGCCCGAGTTCCGGTGCCGGTTGGGGGCGTACCGAGACGACGAGCACCAGGCGGCAGGTCAGCGAGACGAGTTGGCGGGAGCGTCCGGCGATCGGTGCCGCACCCGAGTCGGACCACACCCGTGAGTGGACGCTCGACCGTCCGCAGGAGCAGGGGTACGCCGGCCGCCGGCGCGCCAACGCGGCGGAGGAGGAGCCCGTGTCGGGCGCGGTCGCGGACAGTCGTCCCCGTCGGGCGCCCGCGGGTCGCCCTCAGGTGATCTGGTCCGGTGGTGATCTGGATGCCGCGCCTGCCGAACCGGCACCCCGCCGGGATGCGAGCCGGCCCACCCGACGCAGCCGTCGCGCGGCGGAGGAGTCGTGGACGCGTCCGGCGGTGGATCCCTGGGAGCGCGGGTCGGAGCGGGCCGCCGAGCCCGAGCCGTCGTACGCGCCGGCTGTGGACCCGTGGGACGCCTCGGGTGTGCACGCGTGGCCCCCGATCGGGGACGCGGACGGCACGGACCTGAGCGGGCAGTGGGCGCAGGCGGAGGGTGTCGGGGGTTGGGAGCGGTCCGACCGTACCGGCCAGTGGGAGCGGTCGGCGGTCGAGGACGACAGTTGGGACCGGACGCTGCCGCCCCGCTCGGAGCGGCCGGCGGCGGCGGAAGGGTGGCCGAGTCGCGACGACGGGTTCTGGTCGGGTACCCGGCTGGCCGGTGACGACCCGCGCTGGATGGATCCGTCGACGTCGGCGCCGAGGTCGCCGGTGGTGGGCTACACCGCGCCGCGTCCGCGTAGCGCGCCCCTGCAGCGGGAGGGGGGCACCCGGGGTCGGGTGGTCCAGCCTCCGGTGGGTACGGCATCGGTCCGCCAGCGGGTGGAGTCGGTGGCGGCGGGCGGTTGGGCTCGGCGCCTGGAGGACGACCTGCTCGACCCGGATCCGGGTGGGTCCTTCCGGCCGATGCTGTACACCGCTGCCTGTTACCTGGTGCCGGCGGTGCTGATCTTCGTCTGGCTGTTGACTCTGGACGGTCTGCCGCCGGCCGGGTGTGTCACCGACATCAGCGGGGGCGGGTGTGACTCGCCCCGGTCGCGGGCGTTGGAGTCGATGCTGGCCGGCTCGCCGCGATTCGGGCTGGCGTTGGTGAGCAGTCTGGTGGTGGCGGCGTTGCTGCGCCGGGTCGGTACGACGTGGCGTTCGGCGACCATCGCTCTCGCCGCCGCTGTGGTGGGCGGTGGCCTCTCCACGGTGCTGATCAGCGCGGTGACGGGGCAGCCGATCGGTTGACCGGTCCGAGCCCGCCTCTCCACGGACATGCGCGAGGGCCCGTACCGATCGATCGGTACGGGCCCTCGTGGTGCTGTTACCGGCGTCAGCCCTGAACGACGTTCAGGTTGAACGACGCGGTCACCTCGGGGTGCAGCTTGATCTTCACCGGGTAGCTGCCGGTCGACTTGATGTGACCGGGCACCTCCAGCCGGCGGCGGTCCAGGACCGGGCCCCCGGCGCCCTTGACGGCGTCGACGATCTCGGCCGGGGTGACCGAGCCGAAGAGCCGACCGCCGTCACCGGCGCGGGCCTTCAGGCTGACCTTGAGCCCCTCGAGCTGACCCTTGACCTCGTTCGCGTGGTCGAGGTCGCGGATCTCACGGGCCGAACGGGCCCGCTTGATGACCGTGACCTGCTTTTCCGCGCCCTTGGTCCAGGCGATCGCGAAGCCCTGCGGCAGCAGGTAGTTACGGCCGTAGCCGTCCTTGACCTCGACGATGTCGCCCGGGGCACCGAGGCCGGACACTTCCTGAGTCAGGATGATCTTCATATCGGTGCCTCCTCTCAGCGGGTGGTGGCCGTGTACGGCAGGAGCGCCATCTCGCGGGCGTTCTTGACCGCGCGGGCGATCTGCCGCTGCTGCTGCGAGGTCACGCCGGTCACCCGTCGAGCGCGGATCTTGCCGCGGTCGGAGATGAACTTGCGCAGCAGCGCGGTGTCCTTGTAATCGATGTAGGTGATCCCGTCCTTGTCGAGCGGGTTCACCTTCTTCTTCGGCTTGCGAAGTGCCGCAGCCTTGGCCATTGCACGTGCTCCTGGTTTGCGATCGCGGGCGCTCGGCGCCATTAGAACGGTGGCTCCTCGTCAAAATTGGCGCCCGAACCGGCACGCGCGGGAGAGGGTGCGGCCGAAGCCCAGGGGTCGTCGAAGTTGCCTCCGCCGCCACCCTGGTTGCCACCACCACCGCCGCCACCGAAGCCGCCGCCACCGCCGCCGGAGCGGGACATCTTCTGCACCTTCGCCGTGGCGTAGCGCAGCGACGGGCCGATCTCGTCGACCTCGAGCTCGATGACTGTGCGCTTCTCACCCTCGCGGGTCTCGTAGGACCGCTGACGCAGCCGACCCGACACGATCACCCGGGCGCCACGCTGCAGCGACTCGGCGACGTGCTCGGCGGCCTGCCGCCAGACGGTGCAAGCGAGGAACAGCGGCTCGCCGTCCTTCCACTCGCCCGACGCCTTGTCCATGAAGCGGGGCGTCGAGGCGACTCGGAACTTGGCGACCGCAGCCCCGGAGGGGGTGAACCGCAACTCGGGGTCATCGGTCAGATTGCCGATGACCGTGATGGTGGTGTCTCCTGCCATGACCATCTCCTCGCGCACTCAGCGTCTCGTCGTACAGGCTCGCAGAGCCCTCCGACAGAGTCGCGGAGGCTGATCCGGACGAACCGGGGGTTTGAAGGCTTAGCGCATTTCCGGTCGGATGACCTTGGTGCGCAGCACGGACTCGTTGAGTCGCAGCTGACGGTCCAGCTCGGCGACAGCGGCAGGCGTGGCCTGCAGGTCGACGACGGCGTAGATGCCCTCTGCCTTTTTGTTGATCTCGTACGCGAGGCGCCTGCGGCCCCACACGTCCGTCTTCTCAACCGAGCCACCCGCGGTCCGGATCACATTCAGGTACGTGTCGAGAGACGGGGCGACGGTGCGCTCCTCGAGGCTGGGGTCGAGGATCACCATGACTTCGTAATGACGCAAGACGTGCTCACCTCCTGTGGGCTAAGCGGCCACGGTCCTTCCGTGGCAGGAGGTCGTGCGTCGCTGCCCGCACGTGCCGGGGGAACCCGGCCGGACGCGGACAACCTGACCAGGATACCCGGTCCGGACGATCATGCCCGGGGTGGTCGGGTCGGGCCCCGGGGCGTGCCGACGGGGGTCCACCGCCTGACCGCCATTGGTCAGTGGTGGACCCCCGTCAACGAGGCCGCGGGGCGTCCCGTCCGCATTCCTTGGGTGGGACCTGGGGAGGAACGACCACACCGATGAGGTTGGACTGGAGACGCCCCGCGGAGCTTTATCGTGTTGTTACCTGACGATACAACGGCTCTTGTGCCTTCTCGGGGGAAATAGCACAAATTTCCGAGATTGTTCATCGGTGGAGATCGGGTCTGCCAGGTCGGTCGCCCCCGCCTCGCCGGGCCGCGCGGCGGGGGTGACCTCGTTGTCGGTCCGTCGGCCACCGGCTGCCGTGCCGGCGCTCGCGCCATCCGGCGGTACCGGGCGTTGGCCGCCGGCTCCAAATCCATCAACGATCGTCGGTCCGTCCGGTGACGCGGACCCCTGCCGATGCCACGCCGGCCGTCACCCCACCTGTCGGGCTCGCGACGTAGGCTCGCTCGCATGCGTATCGGAGCTCACGTCGATTCGACCGACCCGCTGGCGGAGGCGGCCGCCCGGTCCGCCGACACCGTGCAGTTCTTCCTCTCTGACCCGCAGGGATGGAAGGCACCCAAACCTCGGGAGGACGCCGAGCGGCTGCGCGCGGCCGAGGTGGATCTGTATGTGCACGCGCCCTACGTGATCAATGTGGCGACACTCAACAACCGGATCCGGATCCCCAGCCGCAAACTGCTGCTCGGGCACGCCACCGCCGCCGCCGCGATCGGCGCCAAGGGCCTGATCGTCCACGGTGGGCACGTCAACGCCGGGGACGACCTGGCCGTCGGCTTCGACAACTGGCGCAAGACCTTCGCGTACGCGGCGGACTCCGGCGGCTTCGGCGTCCCCGTGCTCATCGAGAACACGGCAGGCGGCGACAACGCGTGCGCCCGCCGCCTGGACGCGCTCGCCCGACTGTGGGACGCGGTCGGCGACCACGAGGTGGGCTTCTGCCTGGACACCTGCCACGCGTACGCGGGCGGTGAGGAGCTGCTCGGCCTGGTCGACCGGGTCAAGGCGATCACCGGACGGATCGACCTGGTGCACGCCAACAACTCCAAGGGCGCGTTCAACTCGGGCCAGGACCGGCACGACAACCTGGGCGGCGGGACGATCGACCCGGAGTTGGTGGTCGCGGTGATCCGGGCGGCCGGAGCACCTGTGGTCGTCGAGACCCCAGGCGGCGTCTCCGGCCAGGCCGCCGACATCGACTTCCTGCGCCAGCAGCTCGGCACCGGGAGCCCGGCGGCATGACGACCGGCCAACCCGGGACCGGGAACGCCCGACCCACCCCCGACGACCCGGGGGCGCGCCCGGCCGGCACGACGACCGGCCCCGCGACGGAGGCCACCTCGGGCGACGGCCCCGAGCCGACGTCCACGACGACGTCCGCGACGACCGCCGTCCTGAAGGACGAGCCGACCAGTGGTGGCACCGCCAAGGGTGACGCGGCCAAGGACGACGAGGCCTACGACACTACGGACGCCGCCAAGGGCAACCCGGCCCAGCGCGACGCCGCCACGGATGCCGCCACCGGGGACAGCGCGGCCGACAATGCCGCCGCCAAGGACGCCGCGCCCACGGGTGCCGCCGCCACCGCCAAGGACGCCACCGCCAAGGACGCCGCCCCTGGGAGCGATGCGACAAAGGATGGCGACCAGGCGAAGCCGGAGGAGGGAGGCGATCGCTGGGACAAGTGGGCCTCCACCCCCGAGCCGGTGCCCTCCCGGCTCACCCGGGGGGCACGCGCCGTCGGCCGGTCCCTGATCCACGAGTGGACGCTGGCGAGCCTCGGCGCGCTGGCGCTGGCCGTGCTGATGACCTGGCCGACGCTGCGCTACCCGCGCTACACGCTTCCACAGGACTACTGGGACCCGAGCCTGCAGAGCTGGCAGATGGCCTGGTCCGGGCACATCCTGCTGGCTGACCCCGCCCGCCTGTGGCAGTCCAACACGTTCTTCCCCGAGCTGTGGAGCTTCGCGTTCTCCGACACGCTGCTCGGCTACGCCCCGGCGGGGATGCTCGGCAGCGGCCCCGAGGACGCGGTGCTGCGCTACAACATCATGTTCGTGCTGGCGCACGCGCTCGCGACGCTCGGGGCGTACGCGCTGGCGCGGCAGCTCGGCTCCGGCCGGATCGGTGGTGCGGTGGCCGGCGTCGCGTACGCGTACGCGCCGTGGCTGCTGGCCCAGGCCGGTCACCTGCACGTGCTGTCGAACGGCGGGATCCCGCTGGCGCTCGCGATGCTGGCACGCGGGCACGGCTGGTCGCTGCGGTACGGCTACCGGCCCGAACGACGGCACGACGGCTGGGTGTACGCGGGCTGGCTGGTCGCCGCCTGGCAGCTCAGCCTCGGTTTCGGCATCGGCCTGCCGTTCGCGTACTTCCTCGCCGGTGCGGTGCTCGTGGCCGCTGTCCTGTTCCTCGTTCGCCGACTCCGGACAGGTCAGGCGCTGCCGTTCGGTCGCCGGCTGCTCGTCGCCGACGTGCTCGGCGGGGTGTTCTTCGCAGGGGTGGGCCTGCTCCTGGCGTACCCCTATTTCAAGGTGACCGAGCTGCACCCGTACGCCGAGCGGACGATCGGCGACATCAGCATCTTCTCACCGCCGGCCTCCGGTTTCGTGACGGCACCCGCCGAGTCACGGATCTGGGGTGACCTGCACGAGGGCGCCCGCGCGGCGCTGCCGTGGCACCCGGAGATGACGCTGCTGCCGGGCTTCGTGCTCTACGCGTTGGCCGCCGGCGGGCTGTTCTTCTCGGTGTGGCGGCTGCGGCACCGGCTGCTGCTGCTCGCCGGGGTGCTGGTCACCATGGTCCTCGCGATGGGCACCCGTTTCTTCGACGGCACGTTCACCTACCTGCCGCTGTTCGAGCACGCGCCGGGGTGGAACGCGATGCGTACCCCGGGGCGGTTGATGTTGTGGACCACGCTGTTGCTGGCGCTGCTCGCGGCCGGTGCGGTCACCGCGCTCACCGACCGGGTCCGTGAGCTGGCAGCGCAGCGGATCCCGTCCTGGCCGGGCCCGTGGCTGCGGCTGGCCACCCTGCTGCCGTTGCTGCTGGTGACAGTCGAGGGCCTGAACACCACGCCCCACCCGGTGGTGCCGACCCAACCGGCGGCGCTGCGTTCGGCGCAGGGGCCGCTGCTGGTGCTGCCCAGCAACCAGAGCCTCGACCAGCACGTGATGCTCTGGTCGACAAGCGGCTTCCCTGACGTGGTGAACGGCGGCAGCGGTTTCACGCCGCGTCAGCTCGACGACGTCCGCCGGGTGAGCCAGTCGTTCCCCGACCAGACCAGCGTCGATTACCTGCGGACGCTAGGTGTCCGCACGGTGGTGCTGCTGCGTGGGCAGGTTCCCGGCACGCCCTGGGAGATCACCATCGACGCGCCTGTCGAGTCGCTCGGCATCACGCGCCAGGACGTGGGCGACGCGGTGGTGTATCGGCTCTGACGCTCCTGCCCTCGCCGGGGCGGTTTCGGGGGAGCCCACTCGGCTCCGGACGGTCAGGCTTGATCCCTGCGCCGGGCGGGCTCCCCCGAAACCTGCGTGGTCCGGTCGCGTCGTCTGTGGGGGATCAGGTGGTGGCGGGCTCGGGCTGGGGTTCGCTTGTTGTCGCCGGTCGGCGCCAGCGGTCGAGCCAGGGGGCGTCGGGGGCGCCGTCGAGGACGCCGCCGTCCGGATCGTCCGGGTAGTTGGCCCGCACCGCGTCCCGCTCGGGGTCCAGTATCTCCCGGACGACAAGCACGCAGAGCACCACCACAGTGGTCAGCCGCAACGTCGAGGCCATCACGAACACGCCCTCCGGGAAGACCGGACGGCTGGTGGCCGCGCCGAGCAGCTCGCCGTAGAAGGCGACGAAGTAGCAGACCTCGGCGATCTGCCACGCCAGGAAGGCACCCCACTTCGGCCGGGCCAGCACCACCAGCGGCAGCAGCCACAGCACGAACTGCTGGGACCACACCTTGCTGAAGATGAGGAACGCGGCGACCACCAGGAACGCGAGCTGCGCCAGCCGCGGCCGGCGCGGCGCCCGCAGCGCCAGCACTGCCACGCCGAGGCAGGCGAGCGCGAACAGGGCGTACGAGATGGTGTTGAGGGTGCTGATGTTGACGTTCAGCCACTCGAACGGACCGAGCCGGGAGGGATCACCGACCTTGCCGTCCAGGTAGCGCCCGATGTACCAGAGCGTTCCCCAGTCGATGGGTCTCGTGGTGTTCAACTCGAAGAACCGGTCCCAGTTCTCCGGGTACGCCCGTGCCGCCGGCAGGTTGACGAGCACCACCGCCGCGATGGCCGTACCGATGGCGATGAGCGCGGCGCGGACCCGCTCGGCGCGCAGTGCCAGGACGAGGATCGGGCCGAGCAGGAACAGCGGCCACAGCTTCGCCGCGCCCGCGAGGCCGAGCAGGACACCGGCCACCGCCGGTCGTCGGCGCGCCCAGGCCAGCAGGCCTAACGCGGCCAACCCGATGGCGAGCAGGTCCCAGTTGACTGTGGCGGTGAGCAGCAGCGCAGGGGCGAGCGCGAACAGCGCCGCGTCCCAGGGTCGTCGGCGGCGCAGGGCCAGGATCACCGCCACCGTGGCCACCGCGAGGGCGCCAAGCACCAGCGCGTTGAGGTTGTAGAACCACTGACCCTGGTTGATGCTCGGGTCGCCGTCGCCCAGGGCGTGCACGGGCAGACCCAGCGCCCCCATGAAGTAGCCGGTGAGCACCGGGTACTCCACCGGGTGGTCGCGGTAGGGCACCTTGCCCTCGTTGAGCCCCTCGGCGTAGTACAGGGCGAGCACGTCGGTGTAGCAGAACCGCGTGTACTGGACGTTGTTCTGCCAGGCGCCGTCCTGGCAGGGAGACTTCTGCACCCAGTGCAGGGCGAGCGTGAGGCAGGCAAGCGCCAGCACGATCCGTACGGCCGTCCAGAAGCGGCGTTCCCCGCCGGCCGGCCGGTCCAGGGCTGTCGCGTGGTCGCCCAGCGGCCCGCCGATCAACCCGGAGATGCCGCGGACGAACCCGTCGGAGCGGGACGGGTGGTCGGTGGTTCCGGCGTCGTCGATGCCGGGCGTCGACTGGGTGCTCATGGAAAGGCATCCTGCCGTACGGCGGGGGTGCGCGTCCCCTCCTGGCACCCAGATCCGGGGTACGGAAAACGCCGCAGCCGGTCGGACCTGTCGTCCGGCCGGCTGCGGCGTTGCGGTTGTGCGGGTGGTCAGTCCCGGGTGTTGGGTGTCAGACCGGGTAACAGTCCGCCACCGGCCCCGCCGTTTCCACCGTTGCCGGGGCCGCCAGGCCCGCCGGGACCGGTGCCGCCGTTGTTGCCGTCGGTACGCGGGCAGAACGGGTTGGTAAGCGGGTCACAGGGCTGCCCGCCGCCCGGACCACCCGGCCCACCGGGCAGGCCGGGGACGGTCGGCTGCACGACCGGCTCCTTGCCGTTGCCCTTCGTGGTGTCGCCCTCGCCGGTGACGCTGGGCAGGGAGATCTCGTCCTGGCCCTTGAGGGCGGTGTTCATGTACTTCTCCCAGATCGGGCCGGGCAGCGTCGAGCCACCGATCGGCTTACCGCCGGTGAGGCGGATCTGGGGCTTCTTCGGATCGCGGCTGCCCACCCAGACGGCTGTGGCTATCTGCGGGGTGTAGCCGACCGTCCACGCGTGGGCGTTGTCCTTGCTGTCGTACTCCCAGGTGCCGGTCTTGGCGGCGGCCTGGCGGCCGCCCTCGAGCGTCAGGTTGTTGGGCTTGGGGATCTGCTTCAGGACACCTGTGACCTCATCGGTGACCTTCTTGTCGATCCGCTCCTCCGGCTTGATGCGCTCGCTGCCGACGACCTTCCACTTGCCGGTGACCTTGTCCTGCTGCTCGACCTTGATGACGAAGTGCGCCTTGATGTACTTGCCGTCGTTGGCGAACGTGGCCATGGCGTTGGCATGGTCGAACACGGTGATCGGGTACTTGCCGAAACCGGTGTAGTTGTCGAACGGGTTCGGGCCCTTCTTCGACAGGTCGAAGGCCTTCGGCGGATCGACGCCCCACATGGTGGTCACGCCGGCCTTGCGGGCCATGTCGACCACCTTCTCGGCGCCGATCTCCTTGGTGACCCAGTAGAAGGGCACGTTGTACGACTGGACCGTCGACTCTTCGAGGGTGCAGTACTTGCCGCACTTGAGGTTGGTGCGGCCGGCGTTACCGATCGGGACCTTGGAGCCCTCGGGCTTGTACGGCGTCGGATCCCAGTGCGACTTCACCGAGATGCCCGCCTCGATGGCGGCGGCCAGGGTGTACACCTTCATCGACGAGCCGGGCTGGTGGCCGCCGGTGAGGTCGCCGTTCTTGTCGGTGTTCTTGCCCGCGTAGTCGAAGTCGGCGCCGCTGTCACCGCCGTAGTAGGCGAGCACGCGACCCTTCTTCGGGTCGATCGAGACGACTGCCGCCATCAGGTTCTTCGGCTGGTCGTTGAGCTCGGAGCCCTTCTTCGACTGCATCGCCGTGTTCTCGGCGGCCGACTGGAGCTTCGGGTCGATGGTGGTGGTGATCCGGTAGCCGCCGTCCCGCAGGGCGTCGACGCAACTGACCTTGCCATCTGCGCCGCTGTCGGAGCAGAGACCCATCTGGTCCATCTCCTGGCGGACGTAGTTGATGACGTTGCCTCGGGGGCTGTCGACACCGAAGCCGTTGCCGTCCTTCTTCGGAGGTTGGACCTTCGGGTACTCGATCGGGGTGGCCGGGTCGAGCCAGCCCTCCTTCTTCATGCCGTCGATCACGTAGTCCCAGCGGGTCTTGGCGTCGGTCGGGTTGACCGCCGGGTCGTAACCCCTGTGGGTTTCGGTCGCCTGCGGCTGTTTGATCAGCGCGGCCAGGACCGCCCCCTCGGCGGGGGTGAGTTTGATGGCCGGCTTGGCGAAGTAGGTCTGCGCCGCCGCCTCGATGCCGTACGCGCCGCGTCCGAAGTAGATCACGTTGAGGTAGTGCTGCATGATCTCCGGCTTGCTGTACCTGTCGTTCAGCTTGGAGGCGAGGATGGCCTCCTTCACCTTCCGGCCGTACGTGTCGTCCTTGAGGTTCTCGAACGCGTTGCGGGCGTACTGCTGGGTGATCGTCGAGGCGCCCTGCTTGTCACCGTTGGAGACGTTGTTCCACGCGGCGCGGATGATGCCCTTGTAGTCGACGCCGGAGTGCCGGTAGAAGTTCCGGTCCTCGGCCGCCGCCACCGCGTGCTGCACGTGCTCGGGGATCTGGTTGATGGTGACGAATGTGCGGTTCTCGCTGCCGAGGCGCGCCAGCGGAGTCTTGCCGTCCTTGGCGTAGACGGTTGTGGAGAGCGGCAGCGGCATCTCGTTCGGCATGACGACGTTCGTCGAGTAGTAGGTGAACCCGACCACGCCGATGCCGGCGAGCATGATGAAGACGGCGAAACCGGCGATCAGCAGGTTCATCCGCTTGCGCTTCTTGGCGCGGGCCGCTCCGGCCGGGTCACCGGCGCCGCGACCACCACGTCCGCCGCGCCCCGGACCGTTCGGGCCGCCGGGGCCACCCGGGCCGCCGGAGACCGGGGAGACACTCGCCCTGGCGACCGCGGCACGCCCGCCCACCGACGCGGAGCCCACACTGGCCCGGCCGGCCGAGGCGGCGCCGACGGCGGCGGTGCCGACCGTGGCCCGACCCGCAGGCGCGCCGGGTGCCGGCGACACCGGGACAGAGGCACGACCCGCTCCGGCACGACCGGCGGCCCCACCCGGTGCCGGCGACACCGGCACCGAGGCACGGCCGCTGCGGCCCGGAGTGGCCGACCCGACCGACGCCGACCCCACCGAGGCCGACCCCACCGAGGCCGACCCGGCCGCACCGCCGCGCGGGGGCACCGAGGCGGAGCCGCCCACCGACGCCCGGCCGCCAGCGGCCCGCGGTGTCACCGACGCACGGCCCGGAGGCGCCGCGCCCTCCGGAGCCGACCAGCCGCCTCCGCCGGAGTCACCGCCCGGTCGGCGGTACGCGTCGTTCGCGCCCGGCCCGGAGTCACCGTCGGGGCCCGAATACTGGGCCCGTCCGCGCGCAGAACTGGGATCGCCGTACGAGTTCATTCCTCACACCCTGCCGGTCGCGGTGGGGCGCGACTGCGCCGCCACCGGGTTGCCGTGAGTTGCTTCACCCGGATCGCCGGCACGGGGGTGCCGGTCCACCAGGGTCATTGCTGTATCAATCGGGCTATTCAGACCAACGAGCGGTCGGCCGTCCCGGGTCATGTCTGCGGCCCCGGGGCCGGTCGAACCAGCTGTGATCACCGTTGAGCCTCTCGCCTCCGCCGACCCGTGCCCTCGGCGCCCGCCATGTCCTGTTCGGCGACACCGTCGCCGTCGGCAGTGAGACCATCACGGCCGAGCAGGTACTGCTCGACGAGATGGTTCCAGTCACAGCCGAGGCACACCTCCACCACGAAGACCTGAAACTCACGCAGCGTCATCGCCAGCACTGGCAGCTCGGCAAGTGTCCGGGCCTGGCCGGCGGACTGCTTGAGTTCGTCACCGTAAATGTAGTGGACGAGCGTCAGATTCTCGCTGCGACAGATGGGGCAGCGCCGGTCCGTCGGCTCGCCGTGGAACCGAGCCGCGTTCTTCAGGTACGGGGACGCGTCGCACACGTCGTACGTGCCGACCCGGCCGGCCAGGAGCTCACGCAGCACTGCTCGCTTCTGAAGCGAGTAGTCGACGACCTGGCGCTGCGTACGCATGCGGAGAAGGGTACGCGGTCCGGCCCGAGCAGGCGACCACGGTCACGATCCGTGACGGGAACATCTCGGAACGGGGGTTTGCCCTGGCACCCGCGACCCGCTAACGTGCGATGTATCGGTCCGATACATCGCGGCGGTTGCCGCTCCCGCCGGAGGGTACAAGAGAGGGTGGCCAGTGCTCGAATTCGCCATCCTCGGCCTCCTCCAGGAGTCTCCGATGCACGGCTACGAGCTGCGCAAGGAACTGACCGCCAAACTCGGCGCGATCCGGGCGGCGATCAGCTACGGCTCGCTCTACCCGACGCTACGCAGGTTGCAGGCGGCGGGATGGATCACCGAAGCTGCCGAGACGCCCGCCACCGCCGAGGAGGTTCCCGCGCTGACCAGCCGACGTGGTCGGGTGGTCTACAAAATCACCGCGGAAGGCAAGGAACGCTTCGCCCAGCTGATCGCACAGGCGGGGCCCGAGACGTACGACGACACGGGCTTCGGGGTGCACTTCGCGTTCTTCGCCCGGACCGACCAGGCGACCCGCCTGCGCATCCTGGAGGGTCGCCGCCGCAAGATCGAGGAGCGTCGCGAAGGGCTTCGCGACGTGCTGGGCCGGGCAGCCGAGCGCCTCGACGCTTACACCTTGGAACTGCAGCGCCACGGCCTTGACGCCTGTGAGCGTGAGGTCCGCTGGCTGGAGGAGCTCATCGCCAACGAGCGCTCCGGCCGAGCCCCGACGGTCCCCCAGGTGGGGACGGCCGGTGGCCGACGAGAAGACAACAGCCCGCCTCCGCCTGGAGAGACCAGGAAAGAGCGGCCGTGACAGAAAAGAAGGAGGCAGACGCTATGGGCTCCGTCCGCGTCGCCATCGTCGGTGTGGGTAACTGCGCCTCGTCCCTGGTTCAGGGCGTCGAGTACTACCGGAATGCCGACCCGAACGACCGCGTCCCGGGTCTCATGCACGTCGCCTTCGGCGACTACCACGTCAACGCCGTGGAGTTCGTCGCGGCATTCGACGTGGACGCCAAGAAGGTGGGCATGGACCTCGCGGAGGCGATCGTCGCCAGCGAGAACAACACCATCAAGCTCTGCGACGTGCCGCCGACCGGCGTGTCCGTGCAGCGCGGTCCGACCTTCGACGGTCTGGGCCAGTACTACCGCGAGATCGTCGAGGAGTCCGACGCCACCCCCGTCGACGTGGCGCAGGCGCTGCGTGACGCGCAGGTCGACGTGGTCGTCTGCTACCTCCCGGTCGGCTCCGAGCAGGCCGCCAAGTTCTACGCCCAGGCCGCTATCGACGCCGGCTGCGCGTTCGTCAACGCCCTGCCGGTCTTCATCGCCTCCGACCCGGAGTGGGCCCAGAAGTTCACCGACGCTGGCCTGCCGATCGTCGGCGACGACATCAAGAGCCAGGTCGGCGCCACCATCGTGCACCGCGCCCTCGCGAAGCTCTTCGAGGACCGCGGCGTCGAGCTGCTGCGCACGTACCAGCTCAACTTCGGCGGCAACATGGACTTCATGAACATGCTGGAGCGCAAGCGGCTCGTCTCGAAGAAGATCTCGAAGACCCAGTCGGTCACCTCGCAGATCCCGCACGAGATGAGCAAGAGCGACGTGCACATCGGCCCGTCGGACCACGTGCCGTGGCTGGACGACCGCAAGTGGGCGTACATCCGCCTGGAAGGTCGCTCGTTCGGTGACACCCCGCTCAACGCCGAGCTCAAGCTCGAGGTGTGGGACTCGCCGAACTCGGCAGGCGTCATCATCGACGCGGTCCGCGCCGCGAAGATCGCGCTGGACCGGAAGATCGGCGGCCCGATCCTGTCGGCCTCGTCGTACTTCATGAAGTCCCCGCCGGTGCAGTACGCCGACCACGACGCCCACCAGGCCGTCGAGGAGTTCATCGCCGGTGAGGTCGAGCGCTGACCCGCTGAGCACGCGAACACCGCCGAGGGCCGGGTCCGTTGGGACCCGGCCCTCGCCGTGTCAGGCTCCGTACCAGGCGTCCCGCAGGGCCACCCGCGTTTCCAGCTCCAGCAGGTGCACCTTGCGCGGCAACCCGCCGCCGAACCCGACCAGCTTGCCTCCCGCACCGACGATCCGGTGACACGGTACGAGCACCGGGACCGGGTTGCGGTTGCAGGCCACACCCACCGCCCGCGCCGCCCCGGGATCACCGACCCGGCGCGCGACCTCACCGTAGGTCAACGTCTCGCCGTACGGGATGAGAGTCATCTCCCGCCAGACGGCCCGCTCGAAGTCCGAGCCGCGCGGAACCGACACCGGAACCGTGAACGCCGTCAACTCACCGGCGAAGTACGCCCGCAGCTCGTCGACGGCCTGCCGGGACACCGTGTCGGCGGGCTCGTCGGCGGCCGACTCCACCCGACCGAAGTGCGCGCCGCAGACGGTCTCGCCGTCGCTGGCCACGGAGAACTCGCCGATCGGCGAGTCGAGCACAGTCCAGCGCATCAAGCCATTGTCCCCGACGCGGTCGGTGGACCGGACGGCCCGTCGCCCGGCAGATCCGCTCGGCACCCTCGATGTGCCACCGCCCACACGGGCGGTGCCCGCCGACGCCGCCCGGTGAGGGGCGACGCCGACGGGCACCGATGGATGAACTGGTGGTGCGGAGACCCGGTCAGGCCGGGTTGATGAAGTACCGCTCGCCGGCCGACAGACCGAAGTCGTCAAGCTCATCGTTGAAGTTCTTGTTCGGAATGAGCTGACTGGTGCCGGCGCTGCCCGCGCTGACCGCCTGCTGGTCGATGTCCGCCCGCAACCAGATCGACCCGTCGCCCCGGTACCAGGGAAGGTCGAAGATCTCCCAGTCGCTGACGGCCGGTCCGGAGGCGATGAGCGGCTTGCTGCCCGCACCCTCGGCGCTGACGTACTTCCCGTTGGCCAGCGACCGGAGCGCGAAGTAGCCGTAGCCGATGTCGACCATCTCGAACTTCTCCCACGTGCTGGCCGTGGAGGCCAGCGGGATCAGCGGCTTCGAACCCGCACCGTCGGCGGAGACGTACAACCCGCTGGCGGCCGACCTGATGGTGACGATCGGGTTCGGGGCCTCGACGAAGAACTTCTCCCAGGTGCTCGCGCTCGGCGCGTTGGCGATCAACGTGCCACCGGTGTTCGGTGCGCTCACGAACTTGTTGTTGACAATCGCACGGAGACTCACCGTTCCGTCCGCATTGTTGATCAGCTGGAACTTCTCCCAGGTGCTGATCGCCGGCCCGTTGGCGATCAGCGGCTTGCTGCCCGCCCCGTCGGCCGAGACGAACTTCCCGTTGACCTTCGCCCGCAACGCGACAAGACCGCTGCCGGCGTCGACGATGTCGAACCTCTCCCAGGCGCCGAACGCCGGGCCGTTGTTGACGAGCGGTTTGCTGCCCGCCCCGTCGGCCGAGACGAACTTCCCGTTGGAGCGAGCCCGCAACCCGTGTGCGTCGCGTGCCGGAGACACCGCGGCCGCCACGTTCAGCAGCCGGTCCACGCCGCCCCACGGGTTGTGCACCGCACCGGCGATGCCCGTGCTGACGATGGTGTCCCGGACCTGCGCCGGGCTCCAGGTCGGGTTGGCCTCGAGCAGCAGCGCTGCGGCGCCCGCGACGTGCGGGCTGGCCATCGACGTGCCGTTGAAGGACACCGAGCCGTTGCCGGTCCCGGCCGCGGCGGAGACGATGCTCATGCCCGGCGCGTAGATGTCGATGCAGCTGCCGTAGTTGGTCCACCAGGAGCGGTAGTCGACCATGTCGGTCGCGCCCACGGTGATCGCGGCCGACACGTTCGCCGGCGAGTAGTAGCAGGCGTCGTCATAGTCGTTGCCGGCGGCGACGGCGTAGGTCAGACCGTTGGCGATCGAGTTGTTGATCGCGTTGGTCACGGCCTGGTAGTTGCCCTCGTCGTAGCCCCCGAGGCTCAGGTTGACCACGGAGGGCCCGGTCTTGTGCGTGGTCGCCCAGTCGATCGCGGCGACGATGTGGTCGGTGCGGGCTCCGCCCACGCACGGAAAGACTCGAAGGCCCACGAGCTTGACGTCCTTGGCCACGCCGAACCGGGTGCCACCGATGGTGCCCGCGACGTGGGTGCCGTGGCCGTCACAGTCCTCGGCGACGTCGTCCTGGTCGACGAAGTCGTACCCGGAGACGGCCCGGCCACCGAAGTCCTCGTGGGCCACGTCGATGCCGGTGTCGATCACGAACGCGGTGACGCCGGCGCCGGTGGTCGGGTAGGAGTACGAGCCGTCCAACTTGGGCGAGGCCTGGTCGACGCGGTCAAGACCCCACGAGGGGGGCGAGGTCTGCGTCCCGCTCGTCGACATCGTCCGGACCGGCTCCACGTAGGCGACGTCCGAGTTGGCGGCCAGCCGGTCCGCCTGCTGGCGGGTCATGGTGGCGGAGTAGCCGTTGAGCGCCTTCTCGAAGACCCGGCGGACCGTGCCGCCGTTCCCCTTGGTCAACGCCGTGGCGGCGGCCTTGCGCTGCCCCGGAGTGGCCATCTTGCCCTTCAGGACGACGATGTAGCTGTCCGGCACGATGGCGCTGGTCTTGCCCTTGGAGGGCTTGGAGTCGCCGTGCGCGCCCGCGACCTTGTGAGCGGGCTCGGCCGACGAAGGAGCAGTTGGTTTGGCCAGCGCGGCGCCACCGGTGCCGGCGCTGACGATGAGGGTTGCGGAGGCGATGGCGATGCCCGCCACCGCCGAGCGGCGAATGACGCCACGACGTTTCACAGACAGATCTCCCCGTGTCTTCGTTGACCGCCCCCTGCGGGCGACCAACCGCCCCGGCCGCTCCCACTGGCGCATCGATGTACGCCGCAGCCGCCGGGCGTCCCGTCATGATGGACGATCCCATCGGCCAGCGCCTCGGCCTTTCGGTCGGTACGCACCCGTGTCGTCGTGCTTCTGTCATCCCGACGGCCGGCCCGGAACCTTGCGGAGTGTCGATACCTTGCAGGTCGTGGCCACGGGGACGCTCATCTTTCTGATCATCGGCGGTGCGGGCGTCGCTGTGCTGGCTCTCGCGTTGCTCGGCACCGAGTTGCTCCACTTCGGGCACGTCGACGTGGACGGGCCGATCTCGCTCGAGACGGTCGCCGGCTTTGCCGGGGCGTTCGGGTTCGGCGGTGCCATCGTCAACGAACTGCTCGGCGCGCGTACACCGGGCATGATCGCTGGCGCGGCGGCCGGCGGCCTGCTCGCGGCCGTGCCCACCGGCTGGCTGGCCTCACGGTTCGGCCGGGCGGCCCGGAACATGCGCACCGACCCCACGCCCACCCGCGACGACCTGGTGGGGGCGCTCGGCCTGGTCGTCACGCCCGTGCCGGTCAACGGCTACGGCGAGGTCCGGGTACGCGTGGCCGGACAACCGGTCAAGCTCAACGCCCGCGCGGACCAGCCGATCCCGATCGGCGCCCAGGTCTTCGTCGTGCAGGCGCTCAGCGAGACAAGCGTGCACGTCGAGACCTACTGACTCCTCCTCTACAGACGGGACTTCATCCATGCCCCTGCTGATCGCCATCGGCGGCGCGGTCCTCCTCGTACTCATCCTGGTGTTGTTCGTGCTCTCCCGGATCAAGGTGGCCGGGCCGAACGAGGCGTTCATCGTCACCGGTCGCAAGGGCCGCACCACCCAGACCGCCGACGGCGCCAGGTCGACCGACAACTCCGGGCAGAAGGTCGTGCTGGGCGCCTCGGTGTTCGTGCTGCCGGTGGTGCAGAAACTCCAGTCGCTCGACCTGTCCAGCCGCCGGATCGACGTCGGCATCCGGGGAGCGGTGAGCAAGCAGGGCATCCGCGCCGACCTGCACGGCGTGGCGATCGTCAAGGTAGGCGGAACCGAGGACGCGATCCGGGCCGCCGCCCAGCGGTTCCTGCACCAGCAGGACGAGATCGACAACTTCACCCGCGAGGTGCTGGCCGGTGCGCTGCGGTCGATCGTCGGCCGGCTCACCGTCGAGGAGGTCATCCGGGACCGGGCCGCGTTCGCCAGCGCGGTCGCCGAGGAGGCCGAGCACTCGATGACCAACCAGGGCCTGGTGCTGGACACGTTCCAACTCCAGGACATCCTCGCCGAGGGCTCGTACCTGCAGGACCTGGGCCGGCCCGAGGCCGCCCGGGTGCTCAAGGACGCGGCGATCGCCGAGGCGCGGGCCCGGCAGCAGGCCGAACAGGAGCGGCTGCTCGCCGAGGAGGCCATCGCCGAGGCCAACCGGAACCTGGCCCTCAAGCAGGCCGGCATCCAGGCCGAGATCGACGCGGCGAAGGCCAAGTCCGCCGCGGCCGGACCGCTCGCCCAGGCCGAACGGGACCAGGCGATCCTCTCCGAGCAGCAGAAGGTCGCCGAGCGCAACGCCGAACTCAAGCAGCGCCAGCTCGACACCGAGGTCCGCAAGCCGGCCGACGCGGCCCGGTACAAGGTGGAGCAGGAGGCCGAGGCGTCCCGCAACGCGGCGGTGCTGCACGCCGACGCGCAGCGGCAGTCGGTCATCGCCGCCGCGCAGGCCTCCGCCGAGCAGGCCCGCCTCACCGGTGAGGGTGAGCGCGCCCGACGGGCCGCGCTCGCGGAGGCGAACGCCATCGAGGGCGCCAAGGAGGGTGAGGCCGAGCAGCGGCGGCGCTCCGCCATCGCCGAGGCCGTGGAGCGGGAAGGTCAGGCCGAGGCGGCGGCCATCCTGGCCAAGGGTGAGGCCGAGGCGGACGCGATGGCGCGCAAGGCCGAGGCGTTCGCCGCGTACGGGGAGGCAGCAGTCCTCGACCTGCTGGTCAAGGTGCTGCCGCAGGTCGTCGAGGCGGCAAGCGCCCCGATCGGCGCTATCGACAAGATGACTGTCATCTCCACCGACGGCGCCTCGTCGCTGACGAAGTCGGTGGCCGGCAACGTGGCCCAGGGCCTCCAGCTCGGCAGCGACCTGACCGGGATCGACCTGCCCGGTCTGCTGGCGCGGATCGGCTCGGCGTCCGCTCCGACCGGCAATGGCGCCGCGTCCGTTGACGGGAAGGCCGTCGAAACCCGCTGACCCGGTACGCCGACGGGCGCCGCTCCCGGCTGGGGGTGGCGCCCGTCGCGACGTCGATCAGCGCGAGGCGCTAGTTGATCAGGCCCTCGGCGCGGGCCCAGCGCAGCAGTTCCGCCTCGGCGGCGTCGCGGTCCAGCGGCCCGTGCTCCAGGCGCTGCTCCTTGAGGTGCTTCCAGGCCCGCCCGACGACAGGCCCCGGCGGTACGCCGAGCAGCTCCATGATCGCGTTGCCGTCGAGGTCGGGGCGGACCCGTGCCAGGTCCTCCTCGGCCGCGATCCGGGCGATCCGGTCCTCCAACGCGTCGTAGTCCGCAGCGAGCTGGGCCGCCTTGCGACGGTTGCGGGTCGTGCAGTCCGAGCGGGTCAGCTTGTGCAGCCGGGGCAGCAGGTCACCGGCGTCGGCGACGTAGCGGCGCACCGCCGAGTCGGTCCACTCGCCCCGCCCGTACCCGTAGAAGCGAAGGTGCAGCGCGACAAGCGCGGTCACCTTCGCGGTGATCTCCTTGGGGTAGCGCATCGCCTTCATCCGGGCCTTGGTCAGCCTGGCGCCCACCACCTCGTGGTGGTGGAAGCTGACCCGGCCGTCGGACCCGACCGCCTTCGTCGCCGGCTTGCCCACGTCGTGCATGAGGGCGGCCATCCGCAGGATGAAGTCGCAGCCCTCCTCCTCGAAGGAGACCGCGTTCTCGACGACCGTCAGCGTGTGCTCGTACACGTCCTTGTGCTGGGCGTGCTCGTCGATCTCCAGCTTCAGACCGGTCAGCTCGGGCAGGAACCGCTCGGCCAGCCCCGTGTCGACGAGCAGCCGCAGCCCGGTGATCGGGTCCGCGCCGCAGAGCAGCTTGGTGAACTCGTCGCGGATCCGTTCGGCGGTGATCCGGTCCAGGTCCGCCGACATGTCGCTCATCGCCCGGTGCGCGTCGGGGTGGACGGCGAAGCCCAGCTGGGCGGCGAACCGGGCCGCCCGCAGCATCCGCAGCGGGTCGTCGCCGAACGACTCGCGGGGGGTGCTGGGGGTACGGATCACCTTTGCCGAAAGGTCGTCCAACCCGCCGTGCGGATCGGTGAACCGGTGCTCCGGCAGGCTCACCGCCATCGCGTTGATCGTGAAGTCGCGCCGCTTCAGGTCCTCGTCGAGGCTGGTGCCGTACACGACCACCGGGTTGCGGCTCACCTGGTCGTACGACTCGGCGCGGAAGGTGGTGATCTCCAGCCGGAGGCCGGCGCGCTGAGCCCCGATGGTGCCGAACTCCCGGCCGGTCTCCCAGATCGACTCGGCCCAGCCCTTGAGGATCCGCAGCGTCTCGTCGGGGTGCGCGTCGGTGCAGAAGTCCAGGTCGTCGCCGAGCCGGCCGAGCAGGGCGTCCCGGACCGAACCGCCCACCAGATGCAACTCGTGACCGGCGCGCACGAACCGGCGGCCCAACTCGTCGGCGACCGGGGAGACCCGGAGCAGTTCGGCGACGGCGTTGCGCTGCGCGGCGGTGAGTTCGCGGCGGTCGGCGGTGTGGGGAGCGGAGACTTCGGACATGGGATCGCCAGCCTATCGGGCCGGGGTGTGATCGGATCCGCCGGGCGCGGGTAACGGGTACGGGTTGACTATGGTCTGTGACGTGCGGGTCGGTGCCCGGCTCGACGTACCCCTGGGAGGCTGGAGATGAGCGGCGGGCTCTACCGCAGCGCGAACGCCGCGCAGGACGGCGGTGCGGGAGCCGGCGTGCGACCCGGGGACGGCGCCACGTTCATCTCCGCCGAGCCGCTGAACCAGCCGGCCATGGAGTCGACAGCGCCGCCGCAGGAGCAGATCGGTGAGGCGAGCGCCGCGACGAACAGCGCCGTGATGGCCATCGGCAGCCTGGTCAGCCGGGGTACTGGCTTCCTGCGTACGTTGGCGTTGACCGCCGCGCTCGGTGGCGCGCTTGTCGGTGACGCGTACACGACCGCGCAGATCCTGCCGGGGATGGTGTACGAGTTCCTGCTCGGCGGCATCCTGACCAGCGTCCTGATCCCGGTGCTGGTACGCCGCCGCAAGGTCGACTCCGACGGCGGTCAGGCGTACGCCCAGCGGCTCCTGACCCTCGCGGTGCTCACGCTGGCGGGGGCGGCCCTGCTCGCCGTCCTGTCGGCGGGCCTGCTGACCCAGCTCTACGCCGGCGACAACACCGGGGACGACTTCCGGAGCCTGGTCAAGGCACTGTCGTACCTGATGCTGCCGATGATCTTCTTCACCGGCCTCAGCGCGCTGATCAGCGCCGTGCTCAACACGCGGGGGCACTTCGCCGCGCCGATGTGGGCGCCGATCCTCAACAACATCGTGGTGATCGCGACCGCGGGTCTGTACATCGCGATCTTCGGCGCGAAGATCGTCAAGCCGGAGGACATGACCACCGGCCGGATCCTGCTGATCGGCGGCGGCACGCTGCTCGGTGTCGCCATCCAGGCCGCCGGACTGCTGCCGGCGCTGCGCAAGGTCGGCTTCCGCTGGAAGCTGCGGTTCGACTTCCGCACGCTGGGTCTGCGCGAGCTGGGCCGCCTGGGCGGCTGGATGTTCTGCTACGTCGCGGTGAGCCAGGTCGGGCTGATCGTGCTGTTCAACCTGCTGAACAGGGCCGGTAAGGAGAACGCCGCCGGTCCACTGATCTACAACAACGTGTTCCTGCTGCTGATGATGGCGCACGGCATCATCGCCGTCTCGATCATCACGGCGCTGATGCCCCGGATGAGCGCCGCGGCGGCCGACGGCCGGTACGCCGATGTCGCCGCCGACCTGTCCCGGGGCACCCGGACCGTCTCGGCGGTGCTCGCCCCGATCGCGGTCTGCTACGCGGTGCTGGCGACCCCGCTGGCGGTGACGCTGTTCCGCTACGGCGCGTTCACCGACGAGAACGCCGCCGACACGTCACTGGTGCTGCTGCTGGCGGCGCTGGCGCTTGTGCCGTTCGCCATCAGCCAGCTCTTCACCTTCGCCTTCTACGCTCTGCCGGACACCCGCACCCCGGCGCTGATCAACATTCCGGTGGTGGCGCTGCGGATCGGCGTCCAGGTGGTCCTCTACGTCGCCTTCGCCGCGCACTTCGCGGCGGCCGGGATGATGATCGGCAACGCCGTGTCCTACCTGGCCGCGGCGTTCGCCTCCGCCTGGCTGCTGCGACCCCGGGTCGGCCGGATCGGGATGGGCGCCATCCTGCGCACCCTCGGCCGGGTGGCGGTCGCCGCGTTGGGTTCGGCGCTGGTCGGCCTGCTCGTGGTGAGCCTGCTGCCCGGCGGCGACACGCCGAGTTGGATGCAGGCGGTCGTCCAGCTCGTGATCGGCGGGGCGGTGATCGGCGGCACCTACCTCGGACTGGCCACTGTGCTGCGGATCGGGGAGATCACCGAGGTGGTCGGCATGGTCCGCCGCCGACTCGGTCGCTGACCGCAGGTTTACGGGCACAGAAAGTTGTGGCCGTACGGAACGTGACCGCGGATCACCAGGCTGGGGATGCACCTGTGGATAACTCCGCGATTCGCCGGTCAGCCACCGGATCGGCCTGTGGATAACCAACCGTACGGATGAGCGTGGCCGCCCGATCGGTGGGAACATGCCGGTTGGCGAGGGTGCCACGACAGGGTCAGCCCCAACGTCGGTCACTTGCGGTGAAGCCGTAGATTGGCTAGTACATGTGCCAGCAACGTGGCTGAGAACGGTCGTAACCGGACGACTGCCCTGACTCCCGGCACCCCGCCGGGTACGGCGGGAAGATGACATGTCGGGGAGACGGGCAACCCGGGTAAGGTCCTTCTCGACGGGTACGGCAGGCGCCGACGCTGGGCGTCGACACCGGTCGGCCGGTTCCTTCGACGGCAGAGCGGGAAGCCACATGCCCAGCAGTTCGGGTCCATCGATCGACACGATCACCGAGGGAGGACGGGTGACCCAGGTCGGCGAGGGTCAGGAGGCGGACGAGAGCGCTCCGCCGGTCATGACCTTCGGTGCTCCCACGGCCGGTGAAATCCTCGCCGAGCGTTACGAGCTGGTCGAGCACATCAACAACGACAGCGCGGGTCGGCTGGTCTGGCGCGGGGTCGACGTCATCCTGCGCCGTCCCGTCGCGGTGGTGCTGCGCTATCCGGGTGGCGACTCCGCCACCGAGATGCTCCAGGCCGCTGTCGCGGCCAGCCGGGTCATCCACCCCAACCTGGTAGGCGTCTACGACGCGATCGACGAGGCCGAGCGGGCGTACGTGGTCCGTGAGTGGGTCGACGGGCAGTCCCTGCGCGACCTGGCGACCGAGGGCCCGCTGGACCCGGCCCGGGCCACCGCGATCGGCAACGCCGTCGCGAGTGCGCTCGCCGCGGTGCACGCCACAGGCATGGTGCACGGAAACGTCCACCCCGGCACCGTCATGATCAGCGACGAGGGCCGCGTGGTGCTGGCCGACGCGCGCACCGACGGCGCCGACAGCCAGGAGAACGACATCCGGGCTGTCGGCGGCATCCTCTACTTCGCCCTGACCGGCCACTGGCCGCACGCCGAGGCGCCACTGCACGGCGCCACCGCCGGCCACGGACGGGCCGCCATCCCGGACGGTGTCCGGGACGCCACGGGCGCCATCGCGGCCCCCCGCCAGGTCCGGGCCGGCGTGCCCGCGTACCTGGACGACCTGACCATGGACCTGCTCGACGCCGAGATCGCCCCGCCCTCGTCGGACGTGCTCGCCGCCGAGTTGGCGCGACTGGACGTGCCGGCCGAGGATGAGCACTACCTCGACAACAGTGGCCCGCTGCGGTTCGCGGCCGACACCGAGGAGGAGCCGTCCCCGCTGGCGGCTGCCGGTGGCCGCAAAGTCGCGATCGGCATCGCCGGCCTGCTGGCGGTCGCCCTCGTCGGTCTGCTGATCGGGATCAGCGCGCTCGGCGACGGTGACAAGGACCAGCAGGCCAACCCCGTCGCCCCACCCACCTCCAGCGCCCCGGCCGGCGATGCCACCCCTGCCGCCGCCACGGCGCGCAAGCTGACCGTGAAGAACGTCCGGATCATCGACCCGGAGAGCTCGAACCGCAGCGAGGTCGACGGCGCCGACAAGGTCATCGACGGTGACGAGGACAAGGGCTGGGAGACCGAGACGTACCGCGACCGGCCCAACTTCGGCAATCTGAAGAAGGGCATGGGCGTCTGGATCGACCTCGGCGAGCCGCACACAGTCAAGTCGGTCCAGGCGGTGCTGTCGGCCACCGGGGCGTCCGCCCAGCTCCTCGCCGGTACGACCAACCCGCCGTCCAGCTCCAGCGGTGACAAGCAGTTGGTCGCGAGCTACAAGACGCCGATCGGTCAGCCGTTCGAGGACCACGACGGCACCACCATGACGTTCAACGGCTTCGACGCCGACACGAAGTACCGGTACCTGCTGTTCTGGATCACCCAGCTGCCGCCGTCCGAGGGCGGGTTCAAGCTGGGGGTGCAGGAGATCACGGTCCAGGGGTCGTGAGCCTGGCACCTCCACCGTCGCACCGCATCCGCTGGACGCGGTGATGGACGGGCGCGACGCGGCGACGGACCTGGAGCTGCTGCGCGCCCACGTCGCAGGTGATCGGGACGCGTTCGCCGAGCTGTTCCGCCGGCACCGCGACCGGTTGTGGGCGGTGGCCCTGCGGACGCTCGGCGACCGCGAGGAGGCGGCGGACGCTCTCCAGGACGCGCTGCTGTCCGCGCACCGGGCGGCCGGCCGTTTCCGCGGTGACTCCGCGGTCACCACCTGGCTGCACCGGATCGTGGTCAACGCCTGCCTGGACCGGGTCCGACGCCGCCAGGCGCATCCCACGGTGCCGCTGCCCGACGGCGACCCGGCCGGGGACGGCTCCGGCACCCGGGGTGTGGAGCCGGCCGCACCGATACAGGACCACGACACCGCGCTCGTGGTCCGCCAGGCACTCGCCACCCTGCCCGTCGAACAGCGCGCCGCCCTGGTGCTGGTGGACGTGCAGGGCTACCCCGTCGCCGAGGTGGCTCGCATCCTCGGTGTCGCCGAGGGAACGGTGAAGAGCCGCTGCGCACGGGGCAGAGCTCGGCTCGCGGTGGCGCTCGGGCACCTCCGTCCGGCCCGTCCGCAGCCGTCGGACCCGGTCGCGGACGTGCCGGGCGTCACCCCGGGGAACCCACGCCCGGTGGAGGGCGTCGGATCGGGGCCGGGCCGTTACCGGCGGGACGCCAATCAGGAGGACACGTGACGACCGAGGGGTTCAGGGAGGTCGACGACGACCTGCTCGCTGACTACCTCGGCGGGGCGCTGGACGGCACGCCGCAGCAGGCGGAGGTCGCCCGTCTGGTGGATTCGGACCCGGCATGGGCCGAGGCGCACGCCCGGCTGGACTCCGCGCTGACGCAGGTGCAGGCCGACCTGGCCGACCTGGCCGACCTGGCCGACCTGGCCGAGTGGGCCGGCCCGTCTCCGGAGATGCCGCCGGCGGTCGCCGACCGGCTCCTCGCGGCGCTGGCCGCCGCTGACGACACCACCGCCGCCCCGGGTGTCGTACCGGCCCAGGGTGGAGCGGGTCGGCGGCCCGCCGAACCCGATCGCACGGCCGCCACCGGACCTGGCCGCCGTCGGCGCCGCTGGGTGCGGCGTGGGGCACCGGTGGCCGTCGCGGCGGTCGCCGTCGTCGGGGTCGCGTTGGGCCTCAACCAGCTGTCGATGGACGCCTCGGACATCGCCGGCACCAGCGCCCTGGACCGGCCGGCCAGCGCGCCCGAGGGCGCCGCGACGGCCGGAGCGGTCCGCACCACCGGGCCGGCACTGCGCAGCGGTACGGACTACGACCCGCAGACCCTCGGGGACGCGGACCGGCCGGCGCCCTACCAGGCCACCGACATCCCCACCCGCACCCCGTCCGGCGCTCCCGGCGACGCCCCCGCCAACCAGCCCGGGGTGGACGCCGAGGGAGGCCGACGGCCCGCGCCGGACGGTCTGGACCAGCTGGCCCGCCTCACGGACCAGAGGGCGCTGACCGCCTGCCTGGCCGACGTGGCGACGGAGCACGGGTCCGCCCCGCTGGTGGTCGAGGTGATCGACTTCGCCGAGTTCCAGGGTGAGCAGGCACTGGTCATCAGGTTCACCGACTCCACTGGGGCCCGCTGGTCCTGGGTGAGCGGTCCGGAGTGCGGTGTCCCAGGGTCCGGCTCGGACACGCGGTATTCGACGCGGGTAGGGTGAATCAGCGGTCACCGGTGCGATGACCTTCTACGTGACCTGACCCACCGGATGCCCGGCTCGGGAATCCCCGGTTCGTACGATGACGTTCTGGAAGTCAGCTGCCGGCACCCCCCAGGCGTCGGCACTCGGATCGGCCTCGGTGCGCACCGACGCCGAACACACACAACGCGGGAGACGGCAGTGGACGAGGTCCGCAACCTGATCATCATCGGCTCCGGGCCGGCCGGTTACACGGCGGCGGTCTACGCCGCACGCGCCAACCTGAAGCCGCTGATCATCGAGGGCGTCCAGTCCGGTGGCGCGCTGATGACCACCACCGAGGTGGAAAACTTCCCCGGCTTCGCCGACGGCATCCTCGGCCCCGAGCTGATGGACAACATGCGCAAGCAGGCCGAGCGGTTCGGCGCCGAGTTCCTCACCGACGACGTGACCCGGGTCGAGCTGGTGGACACCGGCGACGCCGGTTCCGGCGCGCTGAGCACCGTCTGGGTCGGCGAGACCGCGTACCGGGCCCGCTCGATCATCCTCTCCACCGGGTCGGCCTGGCGTCCGCTGGGCGTGCCCGGCGAGCAGGAGTACCTGGGCCACGGTGTGTCCGCGTGTGCCACCTGTGATGGCTTCTTCTTCCGCAACCAGCACATCGTCGTCGTCGGCGGCGGTGACTCGGCGATGGAGGAGGCCACCTTCCTCACCCGTTTCGCCGACACGGTCACCATCATCCACAGGCGCGACTCGTTCCGGGCCAGCAAGATCATGGCTGACCGGGCGCTGAGCAACGAGAAGATCAAGGTCGAGTGGAACAGCACCGTCGAGGAGATCCTGGGCGACGACGGCAAGGTCACCGGCGTACGGGTCCGCAACGTGCACAGTGGCGAGACCAAGGTGATGGACGTGACTGGTGTCTTCGTGGCCATCGGTCACGACCCGCGCAGTGAGCTGTTCCAGGGCCAGGTCGAGCTGGACGACGAGGGCTACGTGAAGGTTCAGGCCCCGAGCACCCGCACCAACGTGCCAGGTGTGTTCGCCGCAGGCGACGTGGTCGACCACACCTACCGTCAGGCGATCACCGCGGCCGGCACCGGTTGTGCCGCCGCGCTCGACGCCGAGCGGTTCATCGCGACGCTCAGCTGAAACAAGGAACAGATCCCGGAGGAGGGGCACAGTGGGAAATACCAAGGCGGTCACGGACAAGAGCTTCGTCGCTGACGTGCTGCAGGCGGACAAGCCGGTTCTGGTGGACTTCTGGGCCGAGTGGTGCGGCCCCTGCCGCAAGGTGTCGCCGCTGCTCGAGGAGATCGCCGGCGAGATGGGCGACCGGGTCAGCATCGTCAAGCTCAACATCGACGAGAACCCGGAGACCGCCCGCGCCTACCGGGTGATGTCCGTACCGACGCTCACCGTGTTCAAGAACGGCCAGCCGGTGCAGTCGATCGCGGGTGCCAAGCCGAAGGGCGAGCTGGTCCGGCTCATCGAATCGGCTCTCTGACCAGCAGAAACCATCACCGAACCCCGTACCCCTCAAGGGGGGTGCGGGGTTCGCTGTTTCCGGGGCCGTTTTTCTCGGCCCGAGCCCCCACACCGCCCCGGAACGCATAGCCTCAAGCCGAGGCCGCGCCCGGCCAGCCAGCGTTGTGCAGAGGGGGTCGAGCGTGCGTCCGATCCGACCCGGTGACCGGGGACCAGCGGTCACGGAGATCCGAACCATCCTCACCGGCCTCGACCTGCTCGCGTCCACTGCCGGTGCGAACGCCGACGAGTTCGACCTCGACACCGAACGGGCGGTCCGCGCGTTCCAGCAGTCCCGGGGGCTCAGCGTCGACGGCCGGGTCGGGTCGGAGACCTGGGGGGCGCTGGACGCCGCACGCTGGAGGCTCGGCGCCCGCACCCTCTACCACGCGGTCCCCGACCCGCTCACCGGCGAGGACGTCCGGTCGCTCCAGGAACGGCTGCTGGAGATGGGGTACGACGTGGGTCGCGCGGACGCCATCTACGGCATCCGCACCTCCCGCGCGGTGGCCCAGTTCCAGCGCGAGGTCGGGCTCACACCCGACGGCTCCTGCGGCCCGCACACCATGAACGCGCTGCGCCGCATCGGCCGCAAGGTCGTCGGTGGCCGCCCCCAGTGGCTGCGCGAGTCCGACGCCATCCGGCAGTCCGGGCCGGCGCTCGTCGGCAAGACAGTCGTCATCGACCCCGGGCACGGCGGCACCGACCCGGGCATGGTGGTGCCCGACGGGCCGCTGCGCTGGACGGAGGCGGACCTGGTGCACGACCTGGCCAGCCGGCTGGAGGGGCGGCTCGCCGCGTCCGGGGTACGGGTGCAGCTCACCAGGGGTCCAGCGCCCGACAGCTGCCTGCCGGACACCGACCGGGCGCTGCTGGCCAACTCGCTCGGCGCCGACGTGTTCATCTCGCTGCACCTCGACGGGCACGCCAACCCGGACGCCGAAGGCGTGGCGACCTACCACTACGGCACCGACAACGGCGTGACCTCGGCGACCGGCGAACGGCTGGCCGGGCTGGTCCAGCGGGAGATCGTCGCGCGGACCGGGCTACGGGACTGCCGTACCCATGCCAAGGCCTGGGACCTGCTGCGGTTGACGCGGATGCCTGCCGTCCGGGTCGAGGTCGGCTACCTCACCTCGCCGACGGACCGCGCCCGGCTGGTCGACCCCCGGTTCCGCGACCGGGTGGTGGAGGCGATCGTGGCAGCGGTGCAGCGCATGTACTACCCGATCGAGCGGGACGTCCCGACCGGCTCGCTCGACGTCAGCGAACTGCGGGCGGTGGTGCACGCCGCCACGGTGGTCAGCTGAGCGGCGGTGCCGCGGCGGATGCTCAGCCGCCGGTGGAGCGGGTCGCCGGGGCGGGCCGCACCGGGCGGAGCAGGGTCTCCGGGCTCATCGAGCCGAGGAGCTTCTCCAGCGCGTACTCGACGTCGGACTTCCAGCTCAGGGCGGTCCGCAGCTCAAGGCGCAGTCGGGGGAACCGGGGATGCGGCCGGACGGTCTTGAAGCCGACTGAGAGGAAGAAGTCGGCAGGCGCGACGCACCCGCCCGCCGGGTCGTCGGCGTCCCCAAACTTCGCGTCGCCGAACGCCTCGATCGCCTTGATCCCCCGCTTGGTCAGGTCCCGGGCGACGCCCTGCACGAGCATCCGACCCAGCCCGCCACCGGCGAACGCGGCCACCACGTTCGCGGTCATCAACAGCGCCGCGTCGGCGGAGACCGGCGACGTCGGGAAGGCCATCGAGCGGGGAACGTAGGCCGGCGGGGCGTACATCACGAAGCCGGCCGGCATGCCGTCGACGTACGCGAGCTTGCCGCAGGAACCCCACTCCAGCAGGGTCTGGGAGACCCACGCCTCCTTCTCCAGGCCCGGGTCGCCAGCGGCGCACGCCCGGTCGGCGGACACCGGATCCAGCTCCCAGTACACGCACTGCCGGCAGGGGCGAGGAAGATCCTCCAGCGTGTCGAGGGTCAGGCTGACCAGACGTCGCGACATATGGCGCATCCCCACAATAGGCTCGGCGGTGAGACCGGCACGCAACGACAGCGCCGCCTTCCTGTCCCCGACGTGCGATCGTACGCCGCCGATCGGCGGTACGGGAGGGGACGCGCAGATCGTCACCGCACCGGGGGACGGGTCCGGGATGTGGACGATCCGTCTCGGCAGGCCGGCACGCTGGCCAGAGGCGGCTAGGATCGACAATCGGTGTCCCGACCGCCATGGTCACGTGCGTGCGGGGTACCCGGGGCGGGAGCCACCCGAGCAGCGATCGAGGTGAGGTCATGACCGGCACGACACTCGACGACTACACCGACCGGTACGCCCGGCGGGTACGAGGGATGACCGCCTCCGAGATCCGAGCACTCTTCGCCGTGGCCAGCAGGCCGGAGGTCGTCTCGCTCGCCGGCGGAGCACCGTACATCGCCGCCCTGCCGCTCGACGCCGTCGGTGAGATGCTCGGCCGGCTCGGCTCCGAGCACGGCGTCACCACCCTCCAGTACGGCATCGGCCAGGGCACCCTGGAGCTGCGCGAGCGGATCTGCGAGGTGATGGCGCTCTCCGGGATCGACGCCGGATGCGGCGCCTCCCCCGAGGACGTGGTCGTCACCGTCGGTGGGCAGCAGGCTCTGGACCTGGTGGCCCGACTCTTCCTCGACCCGGGCGACGTGGTGCTCGCCGAGGGGCCGACCTACGTCGGCGCGCTCGGGGTGTTCCAGGCTGCCCAGGCTCAGGTCGCACACGTACCCATGGACGCCGACGGGCTGATCCCGGAGGCACTGGAGGCGGCCATCGCCGACCTGGCCCGCGCGGGGCGGCGGGTGAAGTTCCTCTACACGATCCCCACCTACCAGAACCCGACGGGCGTGACGCTCAGCGAGGAGCGCCGGGAACGGGTGCTCGACATCTGCGAGCGCGCCGGCCTGCTCGTCGTCGAGGACGACCCGTACGGCCAGTTGGGGTTCGAGGGTGACGCGCCGGCGCCGCTGCGGGCCCGCCGCCGAGACGGGGTGTTCTACCTCAGCACCTTCTCCAAGACCTTCGCGCCGGGTCTGCGGGTCGGCTGGATCCTGGCGCCACATGCGGTCCGCGACAAGCTGGTCATCGCCAGCGAGGCGCAGATCCTCTGCCCCAGCGGCTACGCCCAGGCGGCGGTGGCCACCTACCTCGGCACGATGCCGTGGCGGCAGCAGCTCAAGGTCTACCGCGAGGTCTACCGGGAACGTCGCGACGCCCTGCTCGACGCGATGGCCGACCTCATGCCCGAGGGCACCAGCTGGACCACGCCGGCCGGCGGCCTGTTCGTCTGGGCCACCCTGCCCGAGGGGCTCGACTCGAAGGCGATGATGCCGCGCGCGGTCGCCGCCCGGGTCGCGTACGTGCCCGGCACCGGTTTCTACGCCGACGGCACCGGCACCGGCGCCATGCGGTTGAACTTCAGCTTCCCGCCGCCGGAGCGGATCCGCGAGGGCGTCCGCCGGCTGGCCGGCGTGATGGAGCAGGAGATCGCGATGCGCCGGGTCTTCGGTGCCGTGGGCGGCGGCGCCGCGGGTCGGCGCGGGCAGGCCGGCTCCGACGTGCCAGGTCCCGACTTGGCATGATGCCGGCATGGGTACGACAGCCGAGCGCCTCCTCGTGACCGATCCCGCCGTCTCGGCCGACCTGCGGGTGCTGGTGCTCGCCGGCGGGCTCTCCTACGAGCGGGACGTGTCGCTGCGCTCCGGCCGGCGGGTCCTCGACGCGCTGCGTGCCGTAGGCGTCGAGGCGGAACTGCGCGACGCCGACGTGGCGTTGCTACCGGCACTCGCGGCCGACCCGCCGGACGCCGTGGTGATCGCCCTGCACGGCGCGACCGGCGAGGACGGCTCGCTGCGCGGGGTGCTGGACCTGTGCGACATCCCGTACGTCGGCTGTGACGCCCGCGCCTCGCGGCTCGCCTGGGACAAGCCGTCAGCCAAGGCGGTGCTCCGCGAGGCAGGCATCCCCACCCCCGACTGGGTGGCCCTGCCGCACGACCGGTTCTCCGAACTCGGCGCGGTCGCCGTCCTGGACCGGATCGCCGACCGCCTCGGCCTGCCCCTGATGGTCAAGCCGGCGCAGGGCGGTTCGGGGCTGGGTGGCGCGGTGGTCCGGGACGCCGCAGCGCTGCCCGCCGCGATGGTGGGCTGCTTCGCGTACGACTCCACAGCCCTGGTCGAGCGGTACGTGCAGGGAATGGACGTGGCGGTCTCCGTGGTCGATCTCGGCGACGGCCCGCAGGCCCTGCCGCCGGTGGAGATCGTGCCCCGCAACGGCGTGTACGACTACGCGGCCCGCTACACCGCCGGACGGACCACCTGGCACGCGCCGGCCCGACTGGACCCGGAGGTCGCCGCCACGGTGGCGGACGTGGCGCTCGCCGCGCACACCGCGCTCGGCCTGCGCGACCTGTCCCGCGTCGACGTGATCGTGGACGCCGCGGGCCAACCGCACGTCCTTGAGGTCAACGTCTCACCAGGTATGACGGAGACGTCGCTGCTGCCCCTCGCCGTGCAGGCAGCCGGTCTGGACTTCGGGCGGCTCATCGGCTCGCTGGTCGCCCGGGCCGCCTCCCGCGTCACAGCTTCCTGACCATCCCGCCTCCCGTCGAGGTTGGCGGCAGCCCGTCAGGTGCCACCGCCAACCTCGTTCGTCAGCGACAGTCCTGAGGTACGCCTCGACCGGACCGCCTGGCCGCCATCGCCGTCATACCGGCGTCGCCGTAGGGGCCGCCGGGGTGGTGCCCTCGTCGTCTTCCGGTGTGGCGCTGCCGTGCCCGCCGTCGACGCCCTCGGCGTTCCTTTTCCGGCCCGTGTTCTGTTCGCCGACGCCGGCCTGCGCCGCGCTGCCGGGGGTGTCTTCGTCGACAGGCGAGCTGGCGGCGTCTCCGTCGGTGGGCGAGCGGAGCGCGTCCTTGTCGGTGGGCGGGACCTTGTCGGAGGGCGGGACGATGGCGTCCGCCGTTGAGGGCTCGGTGGGCGTTCCGCCCTGACCGTCGTCGTTGCTGCCGCTGTCGCCGTCGCCGCAGCCCGTCGTGTCCGGCTTCGGCTCAGGGATCTCCTCCGCCGCCTCGATCACCGAGACAGCCTCCGCCTCCGCGGCGGCGTGCGCGGCGGCGGACTGCGCCAGCAGACTGGACGGCGCCTGCCACTGGATGCGGGGAGGCTCGGCCAGCGGACGGCCGCCGAACTCCGCCAGCCACGCGGCGACGAGCGCCAGATTTTCCCGCCACTGAGCTTCGGAGATCGGCGGCAGGATCGAGTCCCACAGAGACAGGAACGTGCCCCGCAGTTGAAGCCGGCCGTACGGTCGAGCCAGGAACCACATGTGCAGGTGCGCCGAGCCGTCGCCCCATCGGTTGACGTGCACCCGGGCGACGCCGTCCAGCGACCGGATGGCCCGTTCCAGACGTACGGTCATCACACCCAACTCGGCGGCGAGCAGGTTCGGCAGGTCGCCCAGGTCGAGGTGGGTCCGCGATTCGAGGATGAGCACCATGGGCAGGCCCGTGGGCCGGTCCATGGCACGGACCCGCCACCGCTCGCCCACCCAGATGTAGGCGTCGTCCGGGGCGTTGCAGGCGGTGCATTCCCGGAGGCCCTCGCCCTTGCGTGGCGGTTCGACCGGGACCGGGTCGTCGAGCTGCTTCACGCGCAGGTCACCCTCGAAGGGAAACGAGGGCCACTGGGTGAAGTCCGGGACTGAGGGAGGGGTGTCGTGCACGACGCTGACCCTAACGGAGTCCGGCGCGGCTGTCCCTACCCGATCGGCAGGTGACGACCGGTCAGATCAGCGTTCGTCGTCGATCGGTCCAGTGATGTCCACAGGCTGCCGAGACCCCGAACACGGGCCGTCATCCACAGGCTGGCACCCGCTTTCACGCGGGGTTTCACGTGAAACGGGGGGTACCTGTGGACAACCGGTGTGGATAACTTTTCGAGCCCTCGTTCGTTGTGCGCCGATCGTCGGAGTGAGATCTTCGACCCCCTGCGTCGTGGTGAAACCGGGGCTGAAGAGTCCGCAGCCGGCCGTGTCCGCTGGGGCTCCGGCCCCTGCACCGCCCCGGGTCGCCAGAACTGCCTCCCGGTGCCTGACAGCAAGCCGGCGGGCCTCCCCGGGACAGACGCCTCGCGGGGGGCAGCAGCGCGGCGACGTCCTCCCAACCCGGGTCGCCGCGGCGCAACTCGTGGCGTGCGCTCGCCAGCCCACCGACCCGCTCTGGCGTGATCTGTCGGTACCGCTGCCGGGCTCCCGGCAGCGGTAAGCCGAGGGGCCGGCCAGCCGGGGCGTCGTCTGTCTCCCCCGTCCGCGCCAAGCAGTACGGGGATGTCCCGGAACGGCCGCGGGTTCGTCTCACCCAGAACGCCTCGCCCTATCGGTGAAGCCGCTAGGCGGCGGGAGTCGTGAGGCCTGAGTCCGGCAGAGACCTTGCAGTCAGTCTGGCGCTCCCGCTCTCGGCGCTCGCGGCCCTACCGTCAGCGCGACGGCTCCCTGCGCGATGGTCCCGGCCCGGCAGCCCCGGGCCGCCAGCCCTGGCCCGCCGGTCCCGCCCGCCGGTCCCGCCCCAGCGCTCGTAGCTTTGCGGCCCGGCGGCCCCGATCCAGCGTTTGCGATCCGGCTTGCCCGGTCCCGGCGCAGGGCTCGCGACCCCAACGGTCCGCCCGGCGGTCCCGGTGCGGGGCTCGCGACCCGGTCCCAACCCGGCGCTCGCGCCTCGGCGTACCCGGGCCCCGGCGATCCCAGCCGACGGCGCCAGCCCGGTGCTCGGGAAGCGGCGTGTGGTCCGGCTGGGCGGTGCCTGCGCGCGGGCGAGCGCGGCCTTGGCCCAGATGCGGCTGAAGCTGCGGGATTCGCCGGTGACGGCGGGCCCGCCCTAGCCGGATCACCCGCGTGGGGGCCACGATGCGACGAGAGACCGCGACTCGGCTCACCCTGGTGCTCTTCTTCTCCGGTGGCCGACAGTCCCAGAGGAGACCGCTCAGCGGGCGCGCGGCCCTTCTCCGGGTGTCGCTGGGAGTTCAGCCCGTCGAGTCTCCGTTTCACGTGAAACGGCACCGGCGGGACCGCGCTTCGCTCCATCGGCATCCACAGCCGGAGCGACCGAGCGAGCGGACAAACGAGCCTGACCGGCCTCGCCGTTTCACCTGAAACGCGAACGCCCGCGAGTCAGAGACAGAACGGCCGCGCCCCCGAGGGAGCGCGGCCGCGGCTGGCGAGATGGGTCAGTCCTCGCTCTCCTCCTGCTGTTGAACTCCGATGATGCCGACGATCCGCTCCAGGTCGTCGACCGTGGCGAACTCAATCGTGATCTTGCCCTTGCTCCGCCCGATGTCGACCTTCACCCGGGTGTCGAACCGGTCGGACAGCCTGTCGGCGAGGTCGGAGAGGGCTGGCGCGTGAGGCTTGGGCCGGCGCTTCGCGGCCCCCTTCGCCGGACCGTCGTTGAGCGTGAGGGCCACGATCTCCTCGGTCGCACGGACCGAGAGGCCCTCGGCCACGATCCGCATCGCCAGGTGTTCCTGGGCGGCGGACTCGTCGAGGCTCAGCAGGGCCCGGGCGTGCCCCGCCGAGAGGACCCCGGCGGCGACCCGGCGCTGCACCTGTGCCGGGAGGTTGAGCAGTCGAATGGTGTTGGAGATCTGCGGGCGGCTCCGCCCGATCCGGCGGGCGAGTTCCTCGTGGGTGGCGCCGAACTCCTCCAGCAGTTGCTGGTAGGCGGCTGCCTCTTCCAACGGGTTCAGGTTGGCCCGGTGGATGTTCTCCAACAGCGCGTCGCGGAGCATGGCGTCGTCACGGGTGTCCCGGACGATCGCTGGGATGTTCTCCCGCCCCACCGCCTGAGCGGCCCGCCAGCGGCGCTCGCCCATGACGAGTTCGTACTTCTCGTCGTCGAGCTGCCGGACGACGATCGGCTGGAGGAAGCCGACCTCCTGGATCGAGATCTTCAGCTCCTCCAGCGCATCCTCGTCGAAGACCTGGCGGGGCTGCTTGGGGTTCGGCACGATCGCGTCGACCGGGATCTCGGCGAACCGGGCACCGGGCACCGGGCTGAGCGCCACCTCCGGCTCCGGCCGTGCAGGTGCCAAGACCGCCGCAGGCGTTGACGCCGGGGTTACCTCGTCGTCGACTGACTCGTGCTCCGGCTCGGCCGTCGCGGTGCCCACACGGTTGACCGGCCCGGTCGGGATGAGCGCCCCCAGGCCCCGACCCAGACCGCCCCGAGGACGGTTCTTCATGCCACGCCTCCCAGCGTCTCTTCCGCACTACGCATTCCGGCCCACCGGCTCCTTGACGCCCCGCTCGGCGATTTCCTGGGCGGCCTCGAAGTAACTCGTGGCTCCCCGCGAACCGGGATCGTAGGTCATCACCGACTGGCCGTAGCTGGGTGCCTCGGAGACCCGCACGTTACGGGGGATGACCGCCTGGAGGACCTTGTCGCCGAAGTGGTTCCGCACGTCCTGCTCGACCGCGTCGGCCAGCCGGGTACGGCGGTCGTACATGGTCAGCAGGATCGTGGAGACGTCGAGCTTCGGGTTGAGGTGCTGCCGTACCAGGTTGATGTTGTTGATCAGCTGGTTGAGTCCCTCCAGGGCGTAGTACTCGCACTGGATGGGGATCAGTACCTCCTGCGCGGCGACCAGGGCGTTGACGGTCAGCAGGCCCAGCGAGGGCGGGCAGTCGATGAAGACGTAGTCGAACTGGCCCGGGTAGGCGGCGATGGCCCGGTCGAGACGGGACTCCCGTGCCACCACAGACACCAGCTCGATCTCCGCGCCGGCAAGGTCGATGGTCGCCGGTACGCACCAGAGGTTGGGGATGCCCTCGACCGCCTGCGCGACCTCGGACAGCGGGACGCTGTTGATCAGGCAGTCGTAGACGTCCGGGATACCGGTGTGGTGCGGCACGTTGAGCCCGGTGGAGGCGTTGCCCTGAGGGTCGAGGTCGACCACGAGCACCCGGTTGCCGTGCAGGGCGAGTGCCACCGCAAGGTTGACGGTGGTCGTGGTCTTGCCCACGCCGCCCTTCTGGTTGGCGACGCACATGACCCGGGTCCGGTCCGGTCGAGGCATGGTCACCTCGCCACTGGGATTCAGGATCTGCACGGCGCGCATCGCCTCCATAGCCAACGGTGGGTCATCCTCTTCGCGCGTCGGGGTTTCACGTGAAACGTACGTGGGATCTGCCGCCACTGCGGCCAGCGACTCGGCCGATGCCACAGGTATGTCGGGGGTCACCGGTGCGGCGTCCTGAACGCCCGCCGCAGTGGGTTGGTGTGGCACCGCCTGCTCGAAGCGGACGGCCGCGGCGGTGTTCCGCCGACCGACCGTCTGTCGCACCTCGACGGTGTTGGCTGGCCGGCTGGGCCCCTCCGAGGGCCTCCGGGCGGTCGTCGGTTCCGGGGCGTCCGGACGGACCGGCCCCGGTGAATCGTCGCGTGGTGCCAGCGGATCGTTGTCCGCTGGTCTGGGCGACGGTCCAGAATCGCCGGGCGTCCAGCCCTGGTAGTCGGTTTCACGTGAAACAGGGTCGTTGGTTGACCCGGTCACGCGTGGATCGTCGTACCTGCCGTCGTCATGCACCTGTCATCCCTGCCCGCTTCGGATGGTCGGTCCGCGCCCCGGTCAACTTGGCCGCACCCACGCCCGCACCCCGGAGCGTACGGCTCCTCGGGAGCGGTCGGGAGACCCGCGACGTCCGCCGCCCGCTCCACACTATCGACGCGCGGTCAGCCTACGGCGGACGGGCGTGGCCGGTCCACGTCGGGTTCTCATACCCTCGTTCCATCCGTACCGGTACAACGAGGCAACCGACCGGCCGGACGCCCGATGGCGCGAAGCGTCAGCGACGGCGGGCGCGACCGCCCCGGGACCGCTTGCTGGCCGCCGGGCGGGCCGGGCCGACCATCCGCTCGCGCACGATCTCCACGACTGTGGTGGGCGGGTCGATGACCCCGACGCCGCAGAGGTGAACGGTGGGCTCCCCGCCGCCGACTCGTGCGACCACGTCGGCGTGCTCCTCGATCTCTGCGGCAGCCGATGACCCCTTGAGGGCCAGGAGGCGGCCGCCACGGACCGTCAGCGGCAGGCTCCAGGTCGCCAGGCGGTCCAGGGGTGCGACCGCGCGGGAGGTCACCACGTCCCCGCTGATCGGCTCCCGCCCGCTGGAACCGCTCGCCGCCTCGTCGGCGCGACCACGGAAGACCCGTACCGATCTGGCCAGTCCCAGCCGCTCGACGACCTCGATGAGGAACGACGTCCGCCGGGCGAGCGGCTCGATGAGGGTGACCGTCAGGTCGGGACGCGCGATGGCGAGGGCCAGGCCCGGCAGGCCGGCGCCGGAGCCGACGTCGAGCACGGTCGCGGCGCTCGGGATCCGCTCGGCGACCGCCGCGCAGTTGAGCAGGTGCCGGTCCCAGATCCGGGGCGCCTCGCGGGGGCCGATCAGACCGCGTACCACGCCGTCGGTGGCCAGCAGTTCGGCGTACGCGGCGGCCAGGTCGAGCCGATCACCGAAGAGGGTCAGCGCCGCGGGGGCGAGTGCGGTCGGCAGCGCGGCGTCGGCAGGCGAGGGAGCGGTGTCGGTCGTGTCGGGTCGGACAGCGGACGGCCCGGGCGGCGTGCCGCCCGGGCCGGTCACGGCGTCGGCCGTGGCGTCGTCGTGTGTCAACGCGGTCAGTCCGCCGGCCGTACGACGATGCGCCGGTTCGGCTCGACACCCTCGGACTCGCTCTCCACGCCGGACATGGCGTTGACAACGTCGTGCACGCACTTGCGCTCGAACGCGGACATCGGCTCGAGCCGCACCGCCTCGCCGTACTCCTTGACCTTCTCGACGGCGTTCTTGGCGACCGCGGCGAGTTCCTTGCGACGGTTCGCCCGGTAGCCGCCGACGTCGAGCAGCAGGCGGCTCGGGGTGCCGGTCTGCCGGAAGACGGCGAGCCGGGTCAACTCCTGGAGCGCCTCCAGGGTGGCGCCGCGCTGGCCCACCAGGTTCTGCAGGCGCGCGCCGACGACCTCGACCACCGGGCGACCGCCGGCCACCAACTCGTCGATGTCGCCGTCGTAGTCGAGGATGTCGAGAAGCCCTTCGACGTAGTCGGCCGCGATCTCGCTCTGCCGGAACAGGTCGCCCTCGCCGGTAGCCTTCTTAGCCCGGCCGCCGGCGCTGGCACCGGTGTCGTCCGACTCGGTGTCGTCGTCGGACTCGACGTCCGTGTCGTCGTCCACCGCGAGCGGTGCGGTCTCCTCCTCGTCCAAGGACTGCTCGGCGCGGGGGATGCTGGTCTCGGTCACGGTCTCATCTCCGTACTCGTTCGGCCGGACCGTCGGGTCCGACTGGTTTCCCGGGGCCGGCTGGAGGTCGCCGGTGCCCACGGGCACGTCTGTACGGGCAGTGTCGCCCGTGGCCGCGCGGTGCGCGGTCGGTTCCGTCCGGCGCCGGCCGTACGGGGGCTGCGCGGTGCGGAACGGGCCGCCGTCGGTTGCCCGACGACGGCCCGGACGAGTCAGCCCTGCCGCTTGGCGGGGCGGCTCTTCTTCGGGTTGGTGGGCTTGGCACCCGGCTTCGGGCCTGCCACCTTGGGCGCGGTCGCTTTGACCGGAGCCGGCGGGGCGGCCTTGCCGCGACCGAACAGACCGGCGGACTTGGCGGGCTGCACCGGGTTGCGGCTGGAGGCCGGGGCGGCGGCCTTCTTGGCGGTCACCGGCGGCGGGAACTTCCGCAGCACCCACTGCTGCTGGCCGAGGGTGAAGAGGTTGTTCGTGACCCAGTAGATGATCACACCGATCGGGAAGATCGCGCCGGAGATCAGCAGCGACGCGGGGATGCCGTAGAGCATCAGTCGCTGGATCATCCGCTGCTGCGGGTCCTCCGCCCAGCCGGTCTTGAGGATCATCTGACGGCTGGTCAGGTAGGTGGTGCCGATCATGATGAGGACCAGGACACCAGCAATGATCTTGACGGTGGTGCCGTTGGCGCCGAGGCTGGCCAGCTCGTCGGCCGTGGAGCCGAACTTGCCGGCGATCGGGGCCGTGAAGAGCTTCGCCTGCGAGGCGCTCTGGAACTGGTCGACAGTCCAGCCGTACAGCGTCTTGTTCTGCTTGTCCGGGTCGAGCCGGCGCAGCACGTGGAAGAGACCGAGGAAGACCGGGATCTGGAGGAACATCGGAAGGCAGCCCATCAACGGGTTGGCCTTTTCCTTCCGATAGAGCTCCATCATCTCCTTCTGGAGCGTCTCCCGGTCACCCTTGTGCTTCTCCTGGAGCTCCTTGACCTTGGGCTGGAGCGCCTGCATCGCCCGCTGCGACTTGATCTGCTTGACGAAGACGGGGAACAGGATCACCCGGACGGTGACCACCAGGAACACGATGGACAGGATCCAGGCGAAGTTGGTGCCGATCACCGCCCCGACGGGCACCCCGATGGCGTCCCACGCCGAGTGCCAGGTCAGCAGGATCCACGAAATCGCGTAGTAGATCCAGTCGAGACTCAGACTCAATTCGGGGCTCCAGTCACATCAGCACGACGACGGCCGCCCGGCTCCGGCACCGGGTCATGTCCGCCAGGGTGAAAGGGGTGGCAGCGCAGCAGTCGCCGGACCGCCAGAGCGGCTCCCCGGAGCGCGCCGTGGCGGGCGACGGCCTCCTGCGCGTACGCACTGCACGACGGGTAGAACCGACAGCGGGCCGGCAGTGCCGGACTTATCCACCGACGGTACGCGATGATGGGCGCGATCAGCACCCTGGCCGCACCTGTTGGCTTCGCGCCCGGATCGCCGCTCATCGGGACCGTCGCTCTCGGGGCGACCGCGCGACCGTGAGGGCGGCGTCCAGGTCGGCGGCCAGCCGGGGGCACGACGCCTCGGCCGCCGCGGGAAGCGCCCGTACGACGAGGGTGCTGCCGGCCGGAAGTGCGGCCAGCCGCTCCCGGGTCAACGCCCGTAGCCGGCGTCGCACCCGGTTGCGGACCACCGCGTTGCCGACGGCCTTGGACACGACGAAGCCGGCGCGGGTCGACGCGGAGGGCTGCTCCGCGCCAGCGTCCCGCGCCGGCTCCGGCGAGGTCACTGCGCTGGGGTCGGTGGTCGCCGGCACGGTCAGGTGGACCACGACGGCACCTCGTCCGGCGCGTCGGCCACCGCGAACCGCTGCGGCGAAGTCAGTGCTGCGCCGCAGTCGCTGTGCGGCGGCCAGCACGACTGCCCACGTTTCCCGGACCGGCCCGGTCGGCTCAGGCCGACAGGGTGGTGCGACCCTTGGCGCGGCGGCTCGAGAGGATGGCACGGCCGGCACGGGTGCGCATGCGCAGCCGGAAGCCGTGGGTCTTCGCGCGCCGGCGGTTGTTCGGCTGGTAGGTGCGCTTGCTCACGTCAGGCTCTCCGTTTTCGTACGCGCCCCGCGCGACGGGATCGCCGGGGTCGTGGGGTGGTCCAGGCCACCTCGACGGTGGCCACCGATCGGTGCTGCCCGGCGGAGCGGGACCTCGGCGATGCGGGGATGCGACCGCGGACAGCAAGCACCCATCACCCTAGCAGAGGGCGAGAGAGCAGCCGCTCCAGCCTACGCAGGGCGGCAATGACCGTCAAACACCTCAGCGCGGGCGGGACGACGGGACTCGCCCGGGGCCGAAGGGGCGGTTTTCGCTGATGCCGACAAGGCCGCCTCCGCGCCGCCGGTTGATGGCGCAGGGACAACGCTGTTACCGTGCCCGATTGCGGTGAGCGTCTTCAAGCTTCGGTCGCAGGCAAGACCGGACAAGGTAGTGAATCGTTCGGCACGGTGAACCCGCTTCAGCGCCCATTCAGGCAGGGGGCAGGTCCCACAGGCGTCCGACGGACGGCCGCCATCGGTCTGCGCACAGGTTGTGGATAACCTGTGGACGACCACCGGTCGACCGTCCGGGTGGGTGATGTTCCACCCGCGAACGCGGCGGGCCCGGGATGGCCGGCCGCAGACAGCGGCGGCCGGGAGCAGAGGCGAGGGGGTGGCACGACGGTGGCCGGTACGACCGACCTTGCCGCGGTGTGGTTGGCGGCGACCGACGAGCTCGCCGACGAGATCATCTCAGCCCAGCAGCGTGCGTACCTCCGGCTGACCCGGCTACGGGCGATCGTCGAGGACACCGCGCTGCTCTCCGTCCCGGACGCGTTCACGCGGGACGTGATCGAGTCGCGACTGCGTCCGGCCATCACCGAGGCGCTCACCCGGCGGCTCGGCCGACCGATCCAGGTGGCGGTCACCGTGCGGGTGGCCGAGGACGCCTCCGGCCGGCCGGCCGGCACCGTCTACCGCAGCACCCCCGAACCGGGTGACGTCGACGGCCCGCCCGCCGACCCGCTCGACGAGCATTCGGGTCGACCGGTGGACGCGGTCATCCCCGACCAGCAGCGCGCCGCGTACGCCCCGGACTCGGGCCCGCCGCCGGCGCCCGCCGGTCCGCCTCCCGCGCCGACGACCGAGGGACACCGGTCGGGGCTGATCCCGGCCAGCCGGGACGGTCAGGAGGCGCTGTTCAGCGCGTCGTTCGTGGAGCCGATGCGGTCGCCACGGGCCGGGCCGGAGCGGCGCGGCTACGACGAGCAGGCCGCCCGACTGGACCCGCCCGGCCCGGACACCCGGCCGTACGAGCCCCGCTACCGCGAGGAGGCGGCGTCGCCACGGGATCAGCACGTGATCCGCGCGCTGCCCCGGGACAGCGGTACGGACAGCGGCCCGGGGCGCAGCGGCGTCGACCATCGGGCGGGTGGGCGGGACGACCGCCGGCTGCCGGGTGCCGACACCGGCGGCAACCGCCTGAACCCGAAGTACATGTTCGAGACGTTCGTCATCGGCTCGTCCAACCGGTTCGCGCACGCGGCGAGCGTCGCGGTGGCGGAGTCACCGGCGAAGGCGTACAACCCGCTGTTCATCTACGGCAGCTCGGGGCTGGGCAAGACGCACCTGCTGCACGCGATCGGGCACTACGCCACGACGCTCGGCAACGCCCGGTCGGTGCGGTACGTCTCGACCGAGGAGTTCACCAACGACTTCATCAACTCGCTCCGGGACGACAAGACGAGCGCGTTCCAGCGGCGCTACCGGGACGTCGACATCCTCCTGATCGACGACATCCAGTTCCTGGAGAACCGCGAGCGTACGCAGGAGGAGTTCTTCCACACCTTCAACACGCTGCACAACGCCAACAAGCAGATCGTGATCACCTCCGACCGGTCGCCGAAGCAACTGGCGACGCTGGAGGACCGGCTGCGGACGCGCTTCGAGTGGGGTCTGCTCGCCGACATCCAGCCGCCGGACCTGGAGACGCGGATCGCGATCCTGCAGAAGAAAGCGGCGCAGGAAAGGCTCTACGCCCCGCCGGACGTGCTGGAGTTCATCGCGTCGCGGGTGTCGAACTCGATCCGGGAGCTGGAGGGCGCGCTGATCCGGGTGACCGCGTTCGCCAGTCTGACCCGGTCGACTGTCGAGCTGTCGCTGGCCGAGGAGGTCCTACGGGACTTCATCCCGGACGGCGCCGGCCCGGAGATCACGGCGGACCAGATCATGGTCTCCACGGCTGATTACTTCGGGGTGAGCCTGGAGGACCTGCGGGGCCAGTCCCGTTCCCGTGTGCTTGTCAACGCCCGCCAGGTGGCCATGTATCTGTGTCGGGAGCTGACCGAGCTGTCCCTGCCACGGATCGGGCAGGCGTTCGGCGGCCGGGACCACACCACCGTCATGCACGCGGACCGCAAGATCCGGCAGCAGATGGCGGAGCGGCGCTCGCTGTACAACCAGATCGCCGAGCTGACCAACCGGATCAAACAGAACACCTGAGGGGTACGCCCGCCGCGACCGCGGCGCCATCGTCCCGGGACACGCCCGGCCGGATCTCCGGCCGGGCGTTCTTTTTCGCCGTTCCGGTGGTCGTCCGCTTGACCCTCGACATGGTGCAGACCACAGCATCGGAGCCGTGTCCGCTTCGATTGCTACTCGTTGTCCACAGCTCGTTGTCCACCGTCGGTGGATAACTACGGTCCGCTCGTTGCCGGTTACCCACAGGCTGTGGAGAAACCCTGTGCACGACGCTGTGGACGTCTGGGGACAACCGTCGCGTTGTCCACCGATGATCATGGCCCTGTGTACGAGCTGTTGAAGGTTCTGGGGATGACGGTCATGGTGATCTTCTCGGCGATCCACAGGCTTGGGGAGAAAGTCGGTGGATTACCGGTGGACAACCGGTGGACAACGGTGGACAACCGGCCGTCCACCCCGGGCTGTGGACACACAAGCCGGTTGTACCCCCGGTTCTCCACAGCTAAATCACCTGTAGATAACCTGTCTGAGCTGCGCGAACGCGGGTTCTCCACAGTTTGCACAGGTGCGATGAAGACGATGGGTTATCTCTTCTAAGAGAACAAAAACCAATCATCACCGTTGGGCTTTCTGTGGATCGTGCCGAACGCTGCTGGAAGCAGACGTCAGCATCGACACGATCCACGGGGTCGGGCGCACAGCCGATGCCCCCGCGCCCTAAGGTGCGATGGGTACCCGCACGGTCGGGCGGGACGGTAGGCAGCGGTCGGCATGAGAGAGTTGTCGCTGACGTCGACGCGGAGGCATTGATGAAGTTCCGAGTGGAGCGAGACGCGCTCGCCGAGGCCGTGGCGTGGACCGCGAAGAGCCTGCCGAACCGGCCATCCGTACCGGTGCTCGCCGGGGTGATGCTGCGCGTCACCGATGGCAACCTGCGGGTCTCCGGGTTCGACTACGAGGTTTCCAGCCAGGTCACCGTCGAGGTGCAGGGTGACGCCGACGGCGCCGCGCTGGTCTCCGGTCGCCTGCTCGCCGAGATCACCAAGGCGCTGCCGGCCAAGCCGGTGGACATCGCCGCGGTCGGCGCGCACCTGGAGCTGGTCTGCGGCAGCGCCCGGTTCACCCTGCCCACCATGCCTGTGGAGGACTACCCGGCACTGCCCGAGATGCCGCAGAGCGCCGGCACTGTCGACGCCGCCGCGTTCGCCACGGCCGTGGCCCAGGTGGCAGTCGCCGCCGGCCGCGACGAGACGCTGCCGATGATGACCGGGGTCCGCGTCGAGCTGTCCGGCGACACGCTGTCGATGCTCGCGACCGACCGCTACCGGCTGGCGCTGCGCGAGATCCAGTGGCGGCCGGACGACCCCGAGGTGAGCATCAACGCCCTGGTGCCGGCCCGCACCCTGAACGACACCGCCAAGGCGCTCGGCCCGCTGGGCGGCGAGGTCACCCTCGCGCTCGCGCAGGGCGCCGCGGGCGAGGGCATGGTCGGCCTGGCCGGCGGCACCCGGCGTACCACCAGCCGGCTGCTGGACGGCGCCAACTACCCGCCGGTGCGCTCACTCTTCCCGGCCACCCACAACGCCGAGGCCCGGGTGCCGGTCAGCACCCTGATCGAGGTGGTCAAGCGGGTCGCGCTTGTCGCCGAGCGGGCCACCCCGGTGCTGCTGAGCTTCAGCGCCGACGGTCTGGTCGTCGAGGCAGGTGGCTCCGAGGAGGCGCGGGCCAGCGAGGCGATGGAGGCGACCTTCACCGGGGATCCGCTGACCATCGGCTTCAACCCGCAGTACCTCATCGACGGCCTGGCCAACCTCGGCTCGCAGACCGCCATGCTCTCGTTCGTCGACGCTTTCAAGCCCGCGGTGATCTCACCTGCCGGCGAGGATGGCGAGGTCATTCCGGGGTACCGGTACCTCATCATGCCGATCCGCGTGTCCCGCTGATCGCGTCCAGCAACACCCAGATCCACGGAGGTAGACACACATGCAGCTCGGCCTGGTAGGACTCGGCCGGATGGGCGGCAACATGCGCGAGCGGTTGCGGGCGGCCGGTCACGAGGTGGTCGGTTTCGACCACAACGCGCAGCTGAGCGACGCGGCGAGCCTCGCGGAACTGGCGGACAAGCTCGACTCCCCGCGTGCGGTGTGGGTCATGGTGCCGGCCGGCGTCACCGACGCCACCATCGACGAACTCGCCGCGGAGCTCGGCGAGGGCGACATCATCATCGACGGCGGCAACTCGCGGTTCAGCGACGACGCACCCCGCGCCGAGCGGCTCAACGAGCGCGGCATCGGCTACGTCGACGTCGGTGTCTCCGGCGGTGTCTGGGGCCGGCAGAACGGCTACGGCCTGATGGTCGGCGGCGCCCAGGAGCACGTCGACAGGCTCATGCCGATCTTCGACGCACTCAAGCCGGAGGGCGAGTTCGGTTTCGTGCACGCCGGGCCGGTCGGTGCCGGGCACTACTCGAAGATGGTGCACAACGGCATCGAGTACGGCCTGATGCACGCCTACGCCGAGGGCTACGAGCTGCTCACCGCCTCCGAGCTGGTGACGAACGTGCCGGGCGTCTTCAAGTCCTGGCGCGAGGGCACGGTCGTGCGTTCCTGGCTGCTCGACCTGCTGGACCGGGCTCTCGACGAGGACCCGGAGCTGGCCGAGCTGAGCGGCTACACCGAGGACACCGGCGAGGGCCGGTGGACGGTCGACGAGGCGGTCCGGTTGGCCGTACCGCTGAACGTCATCACCGCCTCGCTGTTCGCGCGGTTCGCCTCCCGGCAGGACGACTCACCCGCCATGAAGGCCGTCGCCGCGCTGCGTCAGCAGTTCGGTGGCCACGCCGTCCACAAGCGCTGAGCGGTATCCACACCCTGTGTACGTCCACCGGCTGGAACTTGTCGACTTCCGCTCGTACGAGCGGGTCGCCGTCGACCTCCAGCCGGGGGCGAACGTCCTGATCGGCGCCAACGGTGTCGGCAAGACGAACCTCGTCGAGGCGCTGGGTTACGTGGCGACCCTGGACTCGCACCGGGTCGCCACGGACGCGCCACTGGTCCGGATGGGCGCCGCCTCGGCGGTGATCCGCTGCGCGGTGGTGCACGACGGCCGGGAGCTGCTGGTCGAGCTGGAGATCGTGCCGGGCCGGGCCAACCGCGCCCGGCTGGGCCGTTCCCCGGCGCGACGGGCCAGGGACGTACTCGGCGCGCTGCGGCTGGTGCTCTTCGCCCCGGAGGACCTGGAGCTGGTCCGGGGGGACCCGGCCGAGCGTCGCCGCTACCTCGACGACCTGCTGGTCAACCGTCAGCCCCGGTACGCGGGCGTGCGGGCCGACTACGAGCGGGTGGTCAAGCAGCGCAACGCCCTGCTGCGTACTGCGTACCTGGCCCGCAAGACGGGCGGGTCGCGCGGCGGTGACCTCGGCACCCTCGCCGTCTGGGACACCCACCTGGCCCAGCATGGCGCCGAGTTGCTCGCCGGCCGGTTGGAGTTGGTCGCCGCGCTCACCCCGCACGTCTCCAAGGCGTACGACGCGGTGGCCGCCGGGCGGGGCGCGGCAAGCATCGCCTACCGTCCCTCGATCGAGCTGGCCGAGCCGACCACCGACCGGGCCACGTTGGCCGAGGCGCTGACGGCGGCCCTGACCGCGTCCCGTTCGGCCGAGATCGAGCGGGGCACCACCCTTGTCGGTCCGCACCGCGACGAGTTGGCGCTCACCCTCGGTCCGCTGCCCGCCAAGGGGTACGCCAGCCACGGCGAGTCCTGGTCGTTCGCGTTAGCGCTGCGGCTGGCCGGTTACGACCTGCTGCGCGCCGACGGGATCGAGCCGGTGCTGGTGCTCGACGACGTCTTCGCCGAACTGGACACAGGCCGTCGGGAGCGGCTGGCGGAGCTGGTCGGCGGGGCGAGTCAACTGCTTGTGACGTGTGCGGTCGACGACGACGTGCCGGCGGCCCTGCGCGGCACCCGCTACCAGGTCGGCGAGGGGACGGTCAGCCGTGTCGAGTGAACCACGCGCCAACCGGGGCGACGCCGGGCGGCCCGGCGACACCACCGGGGCGGGTACGCCGGGGACGGCGGGTGCCGACGGCGGTGCGCAGCCGGATGCCGTGGCAGGTCCGGAGCTGGCCAGGGCGGTGCTCGACGCGGCGTTGTCCCGCCGGCAGGCGGCGGCGCGCGCACGGCGTACCCCCGGCGGTGGCTCCGGTGGCGACGGCGCCGGCGGCTCGGGACGGCGGCTGCGCGGCTATTCCGGCCCGGGCCCCGACCCGCGCGACCCGCAGCCGCTCGGCGCGGTGCTGAACCGGCTGGTGAAGGCGCGCGGCTGGCAGCAGCCCGCGGCCGAGGCCACGGTGTTCGGGGCGTGGGAGCGGGTGGTGGGCGCGGAGGTGGCCCAGCACAGCCGGCCGGTGAAGCTGGAGAACGGCGAGCTGACCGTGGAGGCCCGCTCGACCGCGTGGGCGACGCAGCTGCGGCTGCTGGCCGGTTCGCTGCTCAAGCAGATCGCCAGCGAGGTCGGCCACAACGTGGTGCGCAAGCTGCACATCCACGGCCCGGCCGCGCCGTCGTGGCAGAAGGGGCCGCGTCGGGTGCGGGGCCGTGGGCCGCGCGACACCTACGGCTGAGCGGGCGGGTCAGTTCTGCCGGGCGGCGCGCCGGCGTTCGCGCTGTTCCCTGGTGTAGCGCTTGCGCTCGGCCAGGTCGCGTTTCCAGGCCTCGCGTGCCTCGGCCGAGCCGCCCTGGATCGCGCCCTGCACGCCTTCGGCAGGCCCGGCGAGGTACCGGTACGCCCACCGCAGGAACCGGCCGCCCTCGCCCGGGGAACTCTTGGCCGCGCCGTCCTCGCTCATCTGGGCCTCCACCCTTTGGTTGGTGCACCAACTGTTGGTGTACCAAATGATCGGTACGATAGTCATCGTGCTTCAGGAGGGCAACAGATGAGCGAACCACCGGTCGGCGCCGACCCGCTGGCACTGGAACAGCAGGTCTGCTTCGCCCTGTCGGTGGCCGCGCGCAGCGTCGTGGCCGTCTACCGGCCGCTGTTGGAGCCGATGGGGCTGACCCATCCGCAGTACCTGGTCATGCTGGCGCTGTGGCAGCACGCGCCGCTGTCCGGCCGCGACCTCAGCCGCCTCCTGCAACTCGACCCGGGCACCCTGTCACCGCTGCTCAAGCGCCTCGAAGTGGCCGGCTACCTGCGGCGTGAGCGCGACGCCGCGGACGAACGCAGCCTCGCGGTCACCCTCACCCCCAGCGGGGCGGCACTGCGTGCCCAGGCGGAACGCATCCCGGCCGCCATCGTCCAACGGCTCGGGCTGCCGATCGAGGACCTGCAACAGCTGCACGCCGTTCTCACCCAGGTGATCGCCGCGGCCAACCGCCCCGGCGACGACCACCCCACCCCGCGGGCCGGTCAGGCGTCCGCGTAGACCGCGAAGCCGCGCTCGGCGCAGCGCCGGTAGAAGGCGGCCAGAACGCCCAACTCGGCACAGGTGAAGTTCCACTGCGGCGGATCGCCGCTCTCGTCGCGCAGGGCGTCCAGTCGGCTCTCCAGCCACCGCAACTGCTGTTCGGCCAACCGGCCGTCACCGAGCAACGCCCGCAGTACGACGCTCACCGACTCGAAGGTGACGGCGTCGCCGTACTCGCGGTGGCTGGCCACGAAACGCTCGATCCCGCCGGCGATCCACGCGCAGCCGTCCGGGTCGATGACCGGGTCCTCGTCCTCGGCTGCGGCATCTGTGGCGTACAACACACCTTCGAGCCCGAGCAGGAGATCAACCAGCTCGGTGTAGGCGGTCGCCCGGACGGTGCCGGTCTTCGCGATCAGCTCGGCCAGCGCCGCCGTCGGCGCGGAGATTCGGGGTACGTCGACGATCTCGCCGAAGTCGACGAACTCGGCCGGCGCGACCGGATCGTAGAAGCGGCCGGTCCGCGGCCAGTGCACCGCGACGTTGTCCAGCCCCATCTGTCACCTCTTAGAGAGCACGTGTCGGGTCGATCGGGTCGATCGTCCCGGTTCCGACCGGTAAAGATCAAGGGCGGTTCCGGGGCGCCGCAAACGTACGGCACGGGCGGGTCGGCCGCGACCCCCGACCCGCCCGGGCGCGGGTCAACCCGTCCGGGGGCGGCGCGTGCGATCGGAGCGTGGCGTGTGGGGGGAGTCGTGGGCAGCGGGGTTCTGCCGGCTATGGACATCTCAGCCGCCTCTTTGAGGGTGCCGAGTGGTGGTTCTGTCCTTCGCGCACAGTAGGATTGACGGTGAGACGAAGACCCGGTGCGGAGCGTGCGACGGGGCCGGTGGCCCCAGGATCAATTCTCCACGTCGGGTCGAGCCGATCGCGATCCGCGGGCAACCGCGGCGACCGGCGCGTTCGACCCGCTGTCCGGAGGTCTCCGGCACCGGTCCGCGCGCCGACGTCGCGTCCTGTCCGCCGAACCCGCGCCCGACGCGCCCTATCCGGCGCGGACGACGCGAGAAAGTGGCCGAGGGTGGCAGCGCAGGACAAGCAGGAGTACGGCGCGGAGTCGATCACCGTTCTGGAAGGGCTGGAGGCGGTCCGCAAGCGGCCCGGTATGTACATCGGGTCCACCGGCGAGCGTGGTCTGCACCACCTCGTCTGGGAGGTCGTCGACAACGCGGTGGACGAGGCGCTGGCCGGATACTGCGACACCATCGACGTGGTGCTGCTCGCCGACGGCGGCGTCCGGGTCACCGACAACGGCCGTGGTTTCCCCGTCGACCTGCACCCGAAGCTCAAGAAGCCGGGTGTCGAGGTCGCGTTGACGGTGCTGCACGCGGGCGGCAAGTTCGACGGCAAGGCGTACGCGGTCTCCGGCGGTCTGCACGGTGTCGGCGTCTCCGTCGTCAACGCGCTCTCCACCCGGATGGCCGTGGAGATCCACAAGTCGGGCTTCGTGTGGCGGCAGCAGTACGCCAACTCCAAGCCCAGCCCGCTGGAGAAGGGTGAGACCACCGACCGCAGCGGCTCGGCGGTGTCCTTCTGGCCCGACCCCGACGTCTTCGAGACCGTCGACTTCGACTTTCAGACCATCTACCGCCGTCTCCAGGAGATGGCCTTCCTCAACCGCGCGCTGCGCATCCACCTGCTCGACGAGCGGGTGGCCGAGGAGGAGGACGGCCGGCAGCGCGAGGTCACCTTCTACTACGAGGGTGGCATCGCCGACTTCGTCCGACACCTGAACGCCTCGAAGAACCCGATCCACAAGACGGTGGTCGAGTTCGGGGCCGAGGAGGAGGGCATGTCGGTCGAGATCGCCATGCAGTGGAACGAGTCGTACGGCGAGTCGGTCTACACCTTCGCCAACACGATCAACACCCACGAGGGCGGCACGCACGAGGAGGGCTTCCGGTCCGCGCTGACAAGCGTGGTCAACCGGTACGGCACCGACAAGAAGCTGCTCAAGGGCGACGAGAAGCTCTCCGGCGAGGACATCCGGGAAGGGCTCGCGGCGATCATCTCGGTCAAGCTGGCCAACCCGCAGTTCGAGGGCCAGACCAAGACCAAGCTCGGCAACACCCCGGTGAAGAGCTTCGTGCAGCGGGTCTGCAACGAGTGGCTGGTCGACTGGTTCGACCGTAACCCGGCCGAAGCCAAGATGATCATCACGAAGGCGTCCCAGGCGGCCCGTGCCCGGATCGCCGCACAGCAGGCGCGCAAGCTGGCCCGGCGCAAGTCGCTGCTGGAGTCCGGCTCGATGCCCGGCAAGCTGGCCGACTGCCAGTCGACCGACCCGCGCGAGTCCGAGGTCTTCATCGTCGAGGGTGACTCGGCCGGCGGCTCGGCGAAGCAGGGTCGCGACCCGCGCGTCCAGGCGATCCTGCCCATCCGCGGCAAGATCCTCAACGTGGAGAAGGCCCGGATCGACCGGGTTCTCAAGAACAACGAGGTGCAGGCGCTGATCACCGCGCTCGGCACCGGCATCCACGACGACTTCGACATCGAGAAGCTGCGGTACCACAAGATCGTGTTGATGGCCGACGCCGACGTCGACGGCCAGCACATCCAGACGCTGCTGCTCACCCTGCTGTTCCGCTTCATGCGTCCGCTGGTCGAGCTGGGGCACGTCTACCTGGCCGCCCCGCCGCTCTACAAGATCAAGTGGAACAAGAAGGGCGACGACGCCCAGTACGCGTACTCGGACCGGGAACGCGACGGGCTGGTGGCGCTGCGCCAGCAGAAGAAGCCGAACGCCAAGCCGGACGACATCCAGCGGTTCAAGGGTCTCGGTGAGATGAACTATCCCGAGCTGTGGGAAACCACGATGAACCCGGCCACCCGTACCCTGCGTCAGGTCACGCTCGACGACGCTGCAACCGCAGACGAGTTGTTCAGCGTCCTGATGGGTGAGGACGTCGAAGCCCGCCGGTCGTTCATCCAGCGCAACGCCAAGGACGTGCGGTTCCTGGACATCTGACGGACGTCAGCGGGTCAGCCCGGGTTCCCCGGCTGGCCCGCCGGTCCACAGAGTTATCCACAGCTTGGCGGCTATCCACAGCCGTTATCCACAGCACGAAAACGACTCTGAGTCTGATAAGGGTATACAGTGACCGATTCCCCCGAGTCCACACCGAACGAGCCCGAGGTACCCGCCGAGGCCATCGCCGCGGTGGTCGCGCACGACCGGATCGAACCGGTCGGGCTCGAGGTGGAGATGCAGCGCTCCTACCTCGACTACGCGATGAGCGTCATCGTCGGTCGCGCGCTGCCGGACGTCCGGGACGGGCTCAAGCCGGTCCACCGCAAGATCCTCTACGCCATGTTCGACTCCGGCTACCGGCCGGACCGCGGCTACGTGAAGTGCTCGCGGGTCGTCGGCGACGTGATGGGTCAGTTCCACCCGCACGGCGACTCGCCGATCTACGACGCGCTGGTCCGGATGGCGCAGCCCTGGTCGCTGCGCTACCCGCTGGTCGACGGCAACGGCAACTTCGGCTCGCCGGGTAACGACCCGGCTGCCGCCATGCGCTACACCGAGTGCAAGCTCGACCCGCTGGCCATGGAGATGATGCGGGATATCGACGAGGACACCGTCGATATGCAGGACAACTACGACGGCCGGGCCAAGGAGCCCACGATCCTGCCGTCGCGGATTCCCAACCTGCTGGTCAACGGCTCCGAGGGCATCGCGGTCGGCATGGCCACCAAGATCCCGCCGCACAACCTGCGGGAGATCGGCGCGGCCGTGCAGTGGTGCCTGGAGCACCCGGAGGAGGACGAGGCGACCACCCTCGAAGCCCTGCTCGGCATCGTCAAGGGCCCGGACTTCCCGACCCACGGCCTGATCGTCGGCACTACCGCGATCCAGGACGCGTACCGCACGGGTCGTGGCTCGATCCGGATGCGCGCAGTGGTGGAGGTCGAGGAGGACAAGCGGGGCCGGCCCTGCCTGGTCGTCAGCGAACTGCCCTACCAGGTCAACCCGGACAACCTCGCCGAGCGGATCGCCGAGCTGATCAAGGAGGGCAAGCTCGCCGGGATCGCCGACATCCGTGACGAGTCCTCCGGGCGTACCGGCATGCGGATCGTGCTTGTGCTCAAGCGCGACGCGGTCGCCAAGGTGGTGCTGAACAACCTCTACAAGCACACGCAGCTCCAGGAGACCTTCGGCGCCAACATGCTGGCGCTGGTCGACGGTGTGCCGCGCACGCTCAACCTAGCCCAGTTCATCCGCTACTACGTCGAGCACCAGATCGACGTGATCCGCCGGCGGACGGCGTTCCGGCTGCGCAAGGCCGAGGAGCGGGCGCACATCCTGCGCGGTCTCGCCAAGGCGCTGGACGCGCTGGACGAGGTGATCGCCCTGATCCGGCGGTCGCCGACAGTGGACGACGCCCGGCAGGGCCTGATCCGGCTGCTGGAGATCGACGAGATCCAGGCGACCGCGATCCTGGACATGCAGCTGCGCCGCCTGGCCGCCCTGGAGCGGCAGCGGATCGTCGACGACCTGGCCAAGCTGGAAATCGAGATCGCCGACCTCAAGGACATCCTCGCCAAGCCGGAGCGGCAGCGCCGGATCGTCTCCGAGGAGCTGGGCGAGATCGTCGCCAAGTGGGGCGACGAGCGGCGTACGCAGATCATCCCGTTCGACGGCGAGGTCTCGATGGAGGACCTCATCGCCCGCGAGGACGTGGTCGTCACGATCACCCGGACCGGGTACGCCAAGCGGACCAAGGTCGATCTGTACCGGTCGCAGCGGCGCGGCGGCAAGGGCGTCAGTGGCGCCACGCTGCGGCAGGACGACATCGTGAGCCACTTCTTCGTATGCTCGACCCACGACTGGATCCTGTTCTTCACCAACAAGGGTCGTGTGTACCGGGCCAAGGCGTACGAGCTGCCGGAGGCCAGTAGGGTAGCCAAGGGCCAACACGTGGCCAATCTGCTCGCCTTCCTACCCGACGAGCAGATCGCGCAGATCATCGAAATCCCGAACTACCAGGTAGCCCCCTATCTGGTACTGGCCACGAAGAACGGCCTGGTGAAGAAGACGCGGCTCGAGGAGTTCGACTCCAACCGTTCCGGCGGCATCATCGCGATCAACCTGCGCGATGAGGACGAGCTGGTCGGTGCTGCGCTGGTGGCACCGGAGAACGACCTGCTGCTGGTCTCCAAGAAGGCGCAGGCGATCCGGTTCAACGCCTCCGACGAGGCGTTGCGGCCGATGGGCCGGGCCACCTCGGGTGTGATCGGTATGCGGTTCACGGACGACGACGTCCTGCTCGCCATGGAGGTCGTCCGGGAGGGCCTGGACGTTCTGGTGGCGACGAACGGGGGATACGCGAAACGTACCCCGATCGAGGAATACCCGGTGCAGGGCCGGGGAGGTAAGGGCGTGTTGACTGCGAAGATCACCGAACGGCGCGGTGGTCTGGTCGGCGCGGTGGTGATCGACCCGGACGACGAGCTGTTCGCGATCACCAGCAACGGTGGTGTCATCCGGACTCCGGTGAAGCCTGTACGCCGTACGCGTGACCGGAACACAATGGGGGTCAAGCTGATGGACCTCCCGGACGGCGTGACTATCGTGGCGATTGCTCGCAATGCCGACGAGCCTGACGAACAGGACTAGTTGAATGACGGAGACACAGGCGAAGTCGGGGAACACGGGGACCTCGGCCAACCCGGTCGACGAGGAGGCCGCCAAGGGCGGCACACCAGCGACCGGCCGCGCGGCCGTGGGCCGGGCAACGGTCCCCGCCGACGCGCCTGCCCCGAAATTCACCCGGGCTCCCGGCATGACACCTCCGCCGGAGCCCGGCGAGGACGGCGGGTCGGGCGACAAGGGTGAGACGTCCGCCGAGGCCCCGACGTCCGCCTCCGCGCCCCCGGCAGCGGCTGCGCCGCCGGCCCGACCGACAACGACACAGCCGATCACCACCCGGCCGGGTCAGGCGACATCCGCAGGGACCACAGGCACGCAGCCGCGGATCACGCCCGGCATGACCCAGCCCGACTCGGGTCGTGCAGGCGCCGCCGGCCGGCCGGCCAGCGGCGGTGGGCTGCCTCCGGGCATCGGTAACCCGTCGGCCGTCGGGGCGGCCAGGGTCGGCGACGCGGTACGCGCCGCGCGTACCTCGGTCAGCTCCGCCGCGTCCCGCGGACCGCGCCGGGCCCGGCTGAACCTCAAGCGGATCGACCCCTGGTCCGTGATGAAGTTCGCGTTCGCCGTATCGGTGGTCCTGTTCATCGTCGTGGTGGTAGCCACGTCGGTGCTCTATCTGGCGCTTGACGCGATGGGCGTGTTCCAGAGCGTCAACGACAGCCTGAGCGACCTGGTCAACGCCGGCGGTGGGCAGAGCACCAGCGGCTTCCAGATCACCGCCAAGGGCGTCATCCTCAGCTCGGCCCTCATCGGCCTGGTCAACGTGGTGCTGTTCACCGCTCTGGCCACGCTGGGAGCGTTCGTCTACAACGTCTGCGCCGACCTGGTCGGCGGGATCGAGCTGACCCTCGCCGAGCGGGACTGAGTGACCGGGACGCCGGGGCACCGCGGAAAGCGGTCGCTCCGGCGTCCCGTACTCGGGTAGGTTTTGCAGGCGGCGACGAGCCCGGCTCGCAGGCGTGGACCCCGATTTGGGGCCAGCCGAGCGGATGGGTTAATCTTGCTCGTCGCAACGCGGGGCTATAGCTCAGTCGGTTAGAGCGCAGAGCTGATAACTCTGAGGTCGATGGTTCGATTCCATCTAGCCCCACCGCATGTCGTCCGACGGTAGTCGAGCGCGAGGGGTCGCCCCATGTTCAAGAAGCTGCTGATTCTGGCCGGCGTCGTCGGCGTGGCCGCCGTCGTCTACAACAAGGTCAAGGCCTCGAACGACGAGCGCGCCCTGTGGCACGAGGCGACCACCGCGCCCGACCTGCGCTGAGGTTCAGCGCGACCGGTTGGCGGCACCGCGCAGCCGCCCCACGGGGCCCTAGCTCAACTGGCAGAGCACTGCCTTTGCAAGGCAGGGGTTAGGGGTTCGAGTCCCCTGGGCTCCACCACGCACAGCCTGTGAGCTGCACCGGAGCTGCGTTCGAGATCATCGGGCACAGATTCGGCACAGATCAGGAATGATCTTCCCTCGGTTGGCATCTACCGGTGGTGTGCCGCAGCCCGCAGGACATCACCGATGACCTTGCCCTGGAAGGGCATGAGGCCCAGCGAACCACGTGCGTCCTCGTAGGCGACTCCACGACCGACATCCAAGCCGCACAAGCAGCGGGCGTCGGCAGCATCGGTTACGCGAACAAGGCAGGGAAGATCGAGGCTCTTGCCGAAGTTGGGGCAGACGCGGTTATCCGTCAGATGACCGAACTTGCGACCGCGCTTCGTGACGCGCCTCGCGGCTGGTGACTCAGGGACAGCGCGAACAGGGAGCCGGCCGGACTGCCGGCGTGTGATCCGACAGCTGATGTGCGACGCAACTCCGCCAGGTGATGTGCGACCGAACCAGCAAGCCAGGGGCGACAGGATGGCCGCCGAGGTGACGCCCTGTCATGCCGATGACAATGCACTCGAGCCGGTCGACGACAGCGCTTCGGGGCAGTCACATCAGGGCTGAGATCAGTAGGGTCGCGGCATGAGCAGCCCACGCGAAACTTTCCTTCGACTGGTGAACGGCGTCTGCGACGGTCCGTACGAGGACTTGGCCGACCTGTATGCCGAACAGACCCACGTCACGCATCCGTTCCACCCACTCGACCCGCCGCCGCTGCGCAGCCGCGGTGAACTGCACGAGCACTTCACCGCGCCGCCTCCGGTCGCCCGGACGCTGAACCGGAAGCCGGTCGATATCACGATTCATGAAACTGCCGACCCGGAGGTGATTGTCGCCGAGTTCGCCTATCAGGGGCGGGTCGACGAGACAGGCGAGGCGTTCAGAGTGCCATGCGTCTTTGTGATGCGCATCCGCGACGGGCTCGTCATCGAGTCGCGGGACTACATCGACCACATCGCTAGCGCGCGGGCTTGGGGTCAACTCGACAGCCTGCTGACCGCACTTCGTCCGCAGGAAAGCACTACCCATGAAGGTGCAGCGCGGCCCTGATGCGCGTCCGACGTCCTGCGCACTGATCTGCCGCGAGTGTCGCGCATCAGTCGACGAAGGAAAGCCGGACTGCCGGCGATGTCGGGTCTCAGGACCTCCGTGACAGATCAGTCTCGGGACGTGGGTGACACGTCCGGCTAGCAGAGTAGCTGTTCAGGGCTCAGGTGGCCGCTCGTGACGCCCTAGGATCGGCGGGTGCTGGCTGACGAGGAAAGCCTTCCGCAGTTCCCCTATCACCCGGATCCGGTGGGGACGGGTTCGATCGTGGCCGCTGAAGTGGTGTGCGTGTGTTGCAGGCGGCGGCGGCCGTTCGCGTATGTGGGCCCGGTCTATGCGGTGGAAAAGTTGGCCAGGGCGTTGTGCCCGTGGTGCATCGCGGACGGCCAGGCGGCGGCGATGTTCGACGCGCAGTTCACCGACGCGAGCTGGCGGGTTCCGGATGATGTGCCTGCAGACGTGACGGAGGTGGTTCTCCGCCGAACGCCCGGCTTTGTGGGGTGGCAGCAGGAGCAGTGGTTGCACCATTGCCGAGACGCGGCGGAGTTCCATGGCTCGGTGGGAGCGGACGAGTTGGCTGACTTTCCGGACGCGCTGGAACACCTGCGGCTGGAGTTGGCCGGGGTTGGCTGGTCGGCCGATGAGAAGGACTGGTATCTGCAAGCGCTGAGCAAGGACGGCCCGGTCACCGCATATCTCTTTCGCTGCCGGCACTGCGGCAGTCACCTCGCGTACTCCGACTCGACCTGACCGCCCGCTTTGCGCCGGCCTTCCTGGCCGCCGAGGCAAGCACCCGGCCGTCGGCGTGCAGCGAACGTGCAACTTGTGGCGGTGATCACCGGCGAAGAGCGGTGAACGACGGGCAACAGCGATCGGGGCAGCAGGGATGCCAAAAGCAAGATCCCCACCTGCGAATCCGCTGGTGGGGATCTCTGTAGCCCGGCGAAAGGCTATGTGGCCAGGGGCGGGGGGAACCGCCGACCTTCCGATTTTCGGTCGCAGAGGCTCGATGGGCTTACCAGGCTGGGGCGCGCCGCCGGGTGGCGGCGCGCCCCAGGAGGTTAGGCAAGCCGTTGGGCGCGGGTGGCGGTGACCGTCGCGGTGCCGCTGTTGGACAGGCCGGAGATCAGGTACGCCCGGTAGGTTCCGTTGGGCAGCACTGTCCACAGGTCCGGCGTGCTGTCGGCGTTGATGTCGGCGGCCTGCAGCGTGCTGATCGCGACGCCGGTGTTCCAGTTCGCCGCCACCTGGTACTGGGTGTGGGTCAGCGTGCCGGTGCCGTCACCGTTGTCGACCATGGTGACCCCGGTCCACAGGTAGAGGTCACCGGTGGTGGCGTTGCGCAGGAAGAGCGCGACGCCGGAGGTGGTCTCGGTGCTGGCGATGCTCCAGTTCTGCCAGTCGCTCCCGCCGGTCGGGGTGGAGTTGTTCAGCGTGGTGGTGCCGAAGTAGAGGCCCGCCGCGCCGAAGCTGGGGTGGTAGCCGAGGCGGTAGCCGTTGGTGGCGTCACCGGAGATGCCGATCAGGTCCGGGATGCCGCTGTCGACGCCGTCGGCGGTGTATCCGTTGACCAGCGTCAGCGGCGAGTTGCCGTTGGCGTCGAGGAGGTAGTCCGGGCTGATGTTCGCCTGGTTGCCGCTGACCGGGTCGAGCATCGTGCCGTCGCCGGCGCCCTTGATGACGGCGCCACCGCCGGCGTAGGCCCCGCCCGGGTAGTAGACGAGGAAGTCCTGCTCGGTGCCGCCGAAGAAGCGGCCGGTGATGACCTGTCCGCCGTCGAACTCGGCTGCCGAATAGGTGCCGCCGAAGCCGTTGCCGCGCAGGCCGATGTTGGTGGCCGGGGTCTGCACCTGGCCTGTGCCGACGCCGGTCTTGCGGGACTTCACGCCGAGCGCGGACCAGACGCCGGAGCCGAGGCCAGTGCCGGGGCCGCCGACGGCGACCAGGTCGGCGAGGCCGTCACCGTTGAGGTCCTTATCGACCGGGCCGGCGGTGACGGTGGGCGTGGGCTTCGCCGCGGCCTGGGCCGGCAGGGCCGGGGCGAGTGCGGTCAGCGCGAGCGCCACTGGCGCGGTCCAGGCGAGCATGCGGCGGGAACTGAAGGAATTCGTCAAGGGTTCCCCCGTGTTGTGAGGAGTTTGCCGCTCGGACGGTACTGGACGACGGCAACTGCCACGACCCCGTTTCGTCGGGCTTCGGGGATCCATGCAGGAGTTGGCTGTACAGCCATCCGTACAGCCAAGCCGGCCGACGGAAGCGGGTGAACACATCGGCGGCAGTCGACAGGTCAAGCAGGCTGGCAACGGTGGGCGACACAGGCGGACACGAGTGGCGTGCATTACCGTCGCGGCGTGGCCGAGTTTCGCGCGCGTATCGGAGTGCACTACGGCTTCCTCGAGGTCGCCGACGATCAATCCTGGGGTCGGACGGACTGGGCTGACGTCTTCTTCGGCAGGCGCCCGACCGGCCTCATCGCCACCTCTCCAGGGGAGGTTTTCCTCGTCACGGGTCGCCATACCGGCACCGTCGGGTTCACGGTCAGCGTCGGTGACGGCGACCCAGGGCCTGACCTGGAGGGATTCGAAGACGTGGTGGAGGTGCCGTTCGAGGCGTCCCTGCCGGAGTTGATGCTCATTCAATGGGCCGGCGAGAAGACTCACGCCCTGCCGCGTCTTTCGGCAGGGCCCGGCTCATACCGAATGCGTTACCACTGCCGGGGAATGGACGAAGCCAGGAGCAGTAGGGATTATCACGAGGTTGTCGACGAGTACCTGTTGCAGATCTGGCCGGCCCCGACCGGGTCGCCTGCCACGCTCAAGGTGACAAGTCGAGAGGGGCATCGCCACATCTTCGAAAGCTGAGTGACGTGCTGGAGCAGGACAACCTGGCTGCTGTCTCTTTCAGCGGCGGCGGGGGCCGCTGCCCCTGAGCTTCCGTGTCTTCGCCATGCTTCTCCGGTGGATGAGAGCCGGACACCTGTCACGCTGCACGTCTACTGCCGGATTGACGTCCTGGTCACCGATCCGGAGGCCGTCACCGCGCATGCCGTCGCGGCGCTGAGGTCAGGGGACATCGACTGGTCCACTGAGGAGGAGGACGTCGACACGGCGACCACCGGGTTACGGAGTGACCTGGTCGGGTCGGTGTCGCCGCCGGTTCTGCGGTGGCGGCGACCGGTCATTCGGGAGGCGTGAGGGGGAGTGTTTCGCCGCGGGCGATGGTGCGTACCTGCTTCACCCAGCCACGCCGGCGGGCCTCGTCGACGAAGTGGGCCAGCGGAGAGCGGAACACCGGGTAGTCGTCGTAGTGGATCGGCACTGTCAGCTTCGGTCGAACAAGCTCCACCAGGTTGGCGCCCTGCTGGGCGTCCATGGTGAGCAGGATCCCGGCGACCTTCGTGCCGCCGAGGTGGATCAGCATGGCGTCGATGTCCGGGTAACGCTCGGGGATGGCGGTGAGCAGCGGCCGGTTCAGCGTGTCACCTGTGACGTAGAGCCGGAACTCGCGCTGGCCGGCGCGTTCCACGTCGATCATCGTGCCCATCACGTCGGGCAGCAGCCGGTCCACGGCACCGGGTCCGTGTTTGCCGGGCATCGAGGTCAGCCGCACCGTCGTACCGTCGCGGTGCAGCTCGCGGGACGACCAGGTCGGCAGGCCCTGCGCGGCCCGGAAGCCCCAGCGGCGCAGCTTGCGTTCCGCGGCGGGCGTGGTGATGATGGGCAGCTCGCGGTCCAGTTCCCGGCGGGCCACCCGGTCGAAATGGTCGCCGTGCAGGTGGGAGAGGACCACCGCGTCCAGTTCGGGGAGTTGGGCGATCCGCAGCGCCGGGTCCGTGCGCCGCCGCGACCACAAACCCTTACCCAGGTACGCCCGCTGGCCCCGGTGCAGGAAGTTCGGGTCGGTCAGCAGGGTGAAGCCGCCGATCCGCAGCACTGTCGTCGCGGTGCCGATGAACGTCACCTGTGGTTGCTCAACCATCGTGGTCACCTCCTCTGGCAGCGGTACCCCGGCTGCCGCCGACCAAGCGGAGGAACGATCGTCAGTTCCCGGGGTGCCCGTCGGTGGGCCGCGCCTGCGGCAGGTGCTCCATCAGCCTGGTGAGCGCACCGTTGGCGAAGGTGGCGCCGAGCGCCGATCCCGCCCCGATGGTCCAGCCCACCGGCCCGAGCGGGGTGCAGCCGAAGAACTGGCTGACCCCCGGGGTCTGCACCACGACGACAAGCACGCCGAGTGACGCCGCCGTGGATGCCAGTACGGCCGGACTGGTACCGCCGGCCAGGATGGTCTGGCCGAGCTGGGTGCCGACCAGGGAGACCAGCGCGACCGTGCCGGCCCGCCGCTGCCGACCTGTGTAGCGGGCAAGCGTCCAGCCCGTTGTCGCCCCGAGCGTGGTCGCTGCCGCCCGCAGGCTGATCTCCCGGGTGAGGGTTTCGCCCAGGGACACGTCCGGGCCCTCCAGCAGCAGGCGATCGGTGCGGTCCGACGCCGGTGGCCGGACGGCGATTGCCAGTGCGGGTGCCAGGTCGGTGAGCAGGTTGACCAGCAGGAGTTGTCGTCCGGTGAGCGCGGAACGGCCGGTCGCCGCCGCGGTGAGCACACTGAACGCGATCTCGCCGAGGTTGCCGCCGACCAGGATGCTGAGCGCGTGCCGCACCGACGACCACATCGCCCGGCCCTCGACGAGCGTGGCGATGATGGTCTCCAACCGGTCGTCGGTGACCACCAGGTCGGCGGCGGCGCGCGCCGCAGGGGTGCCCCGTTGGCCGAGGGCGATGCCGACGTCGGCCAGCCGGATCGCCGGTGCGTCGTTGGCGCCGTCACCTGTCATCGCCACGGTCCGCCCGCACTTCTGCAACGCCTGGATGATCCGTACCTTGTGGGCCGGCGTGCAGCGGGCCACCACGTCGGTGTCCGCCAGCCGCTCGGCGAGCGTCTCGTCGTCCAGTTGGTCCAACGCGCCGGCGGTCACCACCCGCTGCTCGTCGTGTTCGCTGATGGTGGCCGCGATCGCCTCGGCCGTCGCTGGATGGTCCCCGGTGATCATGATGGTGTGCACGCCGGCCCGGCGGATCCGCCGCACCGCGGGCGCGGCGCTCTCCCGCACCCCGTCCGCAAGGGCCAGGAAACCCACGAAGGTCAGACCCCGCACGTCCCCGTCGGCCACCTTCGGGTCGTTCACCTGGCATTCGGCGACGGCCAGGATCCGGTGCCCCGCCCCGGCCCGCTCGGCGAGTGCCCGTTGCAGTTCCGCGCGGCCCGCGTCGTCCAGCGGCTCCTGGCGGCCGTCGGTGCGCCGGGCCGTGCACCGCGGCAACACCGTCTCCGGGGCACCCTTGACGCTCAACAGCAGGCGACCGTCGGTCTCCCCGATGCTCGCGTGATAGCCACGGGACGGCTCGAACGGCAGCCCTCCGGCGGCCCGCCAACCGGCCGCCCCGGTCTGCTCCACCACGCCGGCGGTGGCCGCGCCCCGGCGAACGGCACGGTCCGTCTGCAACGCCAACTGCTCCGGGTCGGCCGCCGCGGGAGTGGCCCGCAGCGCGGCCGCCAGCGTCAACCGCAGCCGGTCGTCAAGGCGGTCCACCGGGGCGTACCGGTCGCCGACGCCGTCGCCGACCCCGGCGAGCAGCAACGTGCCCTCGGTGAGGGTGCCGGTCTTGTCGAAGCAGAGCACGTCCACCCGGCCCAGCGCCTCGATCGTGCGCGGATTGCGGACCAACGCGCCGTGCTCGGCGAGCCGCCGGGCCGCCGCCAGTTGCGCAGCACTCACCAGGAACGGCAGCCCCTCCGGCACCGACGCAACGGCGAGGTTCGCGGCGGTCGCCGCCGTTTCGGCAAGGGGTACGCCCCGAAGCAGGCCCGCGCCGGCCACCGCCACTGCCGAACCGGCGGCCAGCGGGATGGCTGCGCTTGTCAGAGAGCCGAGCCGGGCTTCCACGCCACTTGTCGGCGGTGCCTGCCGGACCAGCGCCAGACTGCGCCCGGCCTCGGTGTCCGCGCCGGTCGCAACGACCACGGCACTGCCGTGACCGGCGGCGACTGTGGTGCCCTCGTACAGCATCGAGTGCCGGTCGGCGACGGCGGCGGCGACCACCGGTCGGTCGGTCTTGGCTACCGGAAGCGACTCCCCGGTCAGCGATGACTCGTCCGCCTCCAACCCCACCGATTCGAGCACCCGGCAGTCGGCGGGCACCGAGTCGCCCGACTCCAGCACGATGATGTCCCCCGGGACCAGATCCTCGGCGGCGACCACCCGTTCGCCACCGTCCCGGCGGACCCGGGCGGTCACCGCCGAACGGGACAGCAGCTCCGCCAGGGACCGTTCCGTGTTGCGTTCGTGCACCGCCCCGATCAGAGCCGATCCGCCGACGACACCACCCACGAGCGCGGCGTCGACAAGCGAGCCGAACGAGGCGGAGAGCACCGCCCCGGCGGCCAGCACCGGGGTAAGCGGGTTGGACAGCTCGTCCACGAAGGCGCGCAGCAGGCCACCACGTCCGGGAGCGGCATCGCCGTTCCCGCCGGAGTCGTGGCGCCGGTGCCGCGCCTCCGCGCTGGACAGGCCGTCGCGTGTGGTCCGCAGGTGGTCGAGGACTGTGGTGACGGGCATCAGGTGCCAGGCGGTCGCCACCGGTGCCGGGGCCTCCGACCGGTCGTGCAGCCGGCGGGCCTGCCAGACCCCGTTCGCGAAGGCCAACCCGGCCGCTCCGCTGCTCGCGACGAGCGACCGTTGGGGCAGGCGGGCCGGCGGCGCGGTGAGCGCTCCGAGCGCCCCCAGACCGGCGCCCGCCATGGCCAGCCGGATGTTCTGCTGGGCCGTTCGCCGGGCCACCCCGGTCGCCTCGATCACCAGGGCGACCAGCCGCAGATCGTCGCCGACAAGCAGGTGCGCGCCCCACGGCGGCAGGTCCTCAGGTGGGGCGAACCCGAGACCGCAGTCGGACGCGCCGAGCGCCCTGCGGTCCGCGGACACGAGCATGACCACCGCGCCGTCGCGCTGCAACGCGCGGACCGACTCGCACAGCCGGTCACCTCCGGGCAGGATCGCGTCGGCGAAGCCGTGCCGCTGCTCGTCGCCCCCGGCCACCACCAACCGCAGGCCGGCCTGGCGGGCGGCGGTCGGCAGCCCGTCGACGCCCGGGGCGGGTTCCGGCTCGACCCGCAGCAGCGCGGCGAGCCGGTCGTCGTGGGACAGGCCGAGCAACTGCCCGTTGGCGGCGCGCAACCGTTCCACGTCGGGGATGTCGCCGGTTGGTGGATGGTCCAGCGGCTCCAGTCGCCAACCGTCGACCGACCGCGAGCCGCCCGGATCGTCCGGGTCGAACAGCGCGAACGCCCGCTCCGCCACCTGGTCGACGTCCGCTCCCCTCGCCGGGGCCAGGTCGGCCAGTACGCCCCGGTCCGAGCCGAGCACCGCGGCGTCCAGCACGAGGGTGTCGATCCGGTCCAGTTCCCGCAGCACCCCACGGTCCATCGCGATCACTCCGCGCCGGGCGAGGATCCGACCGAGCTGCGCCGCGTACCCCTCTCGCCCGCTGCCCGGGGCCTTGGGCAGTGTGGACAGGCCCAGCGCCGCCGCCCTCTTGAGGCCGGCGAACGGTATCGCCGCAGCTCCGGCCGCCACACCCGCGGCGAGCGCCCGATCGATGTACCGCTCGACCGGTCCCTGCGGCTTCGGCCGGGGACGGTCGGACACCGGCCACCTGGCGACGGCCCGCTCCGGGTCCCCTGTCAACCGTGGCTCGGCCTTCTCCCAGGCGCTGAGTTCGGCCCGGTCCTCGCCCCACTGCACAAGCCGTTGGGCGCTGTCGAGGATGAGACCGGGCCAGCGGCCGGACAGGCCCTGCACCACCGCCTCGGCCAGCGGGAAGAGGACATCCGCGCGGGGATCCGAACGCAGCGGTTTGCCGAGCAACGCGTGCAGCTTGGGTTGCAGGTCCACCGCCGCCAGCAGGCCGGCCGCCTCGCCGGGCAGCGGTGCGAACGGCAGGATCCTGGTCGCCGCCCAGAGGCCCAGGCCCAGCGCGTCCGAGGCGAGCGCGCCGAGGGTGCGGGGAGTGTGCGGCCCCTCCTCGGGCGGGTGCGGCGGCGGGATCTCCGGGTCCGGCTCGTGGTCGCAGGTGCGTTCGACACGGCTGATGGTGGCGATCAGGTCCCGCAGCTTGGGCTGCGGAGACTGCACGGCGACCACAACCCGGCCGGACGGGGCGTTCACCCGCGCCCAGGCGACCCCGGGCATCCGCTCCAGCGCGCCCTCCACCTGACGGGCGAGCTGGTCGCCGCCGTCCTGGCAGACACCGTGCACCTCGATGTGGTGGCGACCCGGCCGTGACCAGACCCGACGCCGGGTCAGCCCGACCTGCCGGGCGACCCGGGTCGCCGCCGCCCCGACGGTCCGGGACGCCTCGCCGACCAGGTGCGGCACACCGATGGACGGGAGGATGCGTCCCGCTGCGCGACCCGCCGCCGTCATCGAGGCGTACGGCTGGACGGACGCCGGCCCGGCTCCCTGGTGCTGCTGGTGCTGACCTCCGCCATCTCGCCCTCCCACCGCCCTCACGTCCGGCGGCCTGGCTTCCCGACCTGCCGTCCGTTATGCCCTCGCCGCAGCGGAAGTTTCCGCCGTCGTCGGCGCATGGACGAGATGGGCTGTGGAATTCGGCGACTGTCACCGGACATGGGGAGGCCGGAATGAGCGCACTCAGCCGACACCTGAACGGGCCGCGCGAGAACGTCAGGATGTACAGCCGACGGATGGACCTGCCGATGCTCGGCGAGATGGCGGTGCCACCGCCGGACCGGATCGCCTACTACGCCGGAATCGGGGTGCTCGTCGCGCTCCAGGTCATCGAGTGGCCGCTCGCCCTGGCGATCGCCGCCGGGCATCTCCTCACCGACCAGCACTTCTCCGGCCTCGTCGGCGGCATCGGCGAGGCGTTCAAGGAGGCCTGACGAGAGCTGGGTCACCGCCGGGTTGACATGAATCCGGGTTGAGGTCGCAGGCTCGGTGCATGCCGAGTCCCACCACAGTCGTCGCCGTACCGGCCGCGCCCGGTCTGTTCGCACCCCGGCTGCGGGCGATGACAGTGGGCAGCGTCGCGTTGATCTCGCTGCTCGCGTTCGAGGCGCTGGCGGTCGGCACGGCGATGCCGACTGTCGCCCGCAGTCTGGACGGGCTGGCCCTGTACGGGATCGCGTTCGGGGGACCGTTCGCCACGAACGTGCTGGCCATGGTGGTGTCCGGCATCTGGTGCGACGCCCGAGGACCCCGGGGACCGATGTGGCACGGCGTCGCCTGGTTCGTTGTCGGACTTCTGATCGCCGGGACCGCGCCGGTGATGGGCGCGCTTGTCGTCGGCCGGGTGGTGCAGGGCTTCGGCTCGGGGCTCCTCGCGGTGGCGCTCTACGTGATCGTCGGACACGCGTACCCGCAGGACCTGCACCGGCGGATCTTCGCCGCGTTCGCGGCGGCGTGGGTCGTACCGTCGCTGGTCGGGCCGGCGGTGGCCGGCCTGATCGTCGAGCACCTGAACTGGCGGTGGGTCTTCCTGGCGGTGCCGGCGGTGGCCGTGCCGGCTGTCCTGCTGATCCACCCCGGCCTGCGGTCGCTCGGTCAGTCGGTGCGGACCGGGGTGCCGGCGGGTGCGGCGGTGCGGATCGGTTGGGCGTGCGGGGCGGCGGTGAGCGCCGCACTGCTGCACATCGGGGGGCAGCAGCGCGGCGTCACCGCTCTGGCGCTTGTCGCGGTGGCGGTGGCCGGCTTGCTGGTCTGCGCCCCACGTCTGCTGCCGGCCGGTTTCCTCCGGGCGGCCCGCGGCCTGCCCACGGTGATCGGGCTGCGAGGGTTGGCCTCGGCGGCGTTCGTCGGCGCCGAGGTGGTCATCCCGTTGATGCTCTCCCGGGAGCGGGGCCTGTCGCCGACCGGCGCCGGGCTGGTCCTCACGGTAGGCGCGCTGGCCTGGTCGGTGGGTTCGTGGATCCAGGGCAGGATTCCGGTGCCGGCGTCCCGTGCCAGCCTGCCCCGCGCCGGGTTGAGCTGCATCACCGTCGGTACCGCCACTGTGGCGCTTGCCGTACGGCCCGAGCTGCCGGTGGCCGTCGCCGTGCTGGGCTGGGCGGTCGCCGGTCTCGGCATGGGGCTGCTCTACCCGTCGTTGTCGGTGCTCACCCTCGAGCTGTCCGCTCCCGGCGAGCAGGGCCGTAACAGCTCGTCGTTGCAGCTGGGCGACTCGCTCTTCGCGGCGACAGTCCTGGCGCTCACCGGTGCGGTGCTGGCCGTCGGCAGCGCGCCGGGCCCGGCCAGCTACGCGTCGACGCTGGCGGTCGCCGCCGGCCTGGCGCTGCTCGGCACGCTGCTGGCGGGACGGGTCGTGGTGCGCGCGAGCGCGTAGCGGAGTTGGTGATCCGCAGATTCGGCACCGTCCGACGCCTTTCGGCCGGGAGGATGGCTGGCGATGAGTTTCCTGACCGTGCTGCCGCTGGCCGTGGTGATGGTCGCCGGCACCAAGGTGGTCGTGGCCGTCTTTCTCGCCTCGTCGGATCGGCCCCGGGCCGCGTCGCTGGGCTTCCTCCTCGGCGGCGGGCTGGTGGTGACCATCGGGGTGACCGCGAGTTGGCTGCTCACCCGACTGGTGGGCGGTGTGGCCAGCGACGCCGGTGCCTTCGCCGGCCGCGTCGACCGGGGTCCCGCCATCGACGTGGTGGTGCTCGTCCTGCTGGTCGCCCTCGCCGCTGTGGTGTGGCTGCGGCGGCACCGGGCCGGGCCGCCACGATGGCTGGGGGACCTCGGGCACGCCGGGCCGGCCCGGGCGGCGCGACTCTGCGCGCTGCTCTTCGTGGTGACGCCAAGCGACGACCTGACCATGGCCGCGGTGGGCGCGAGCGTCGCCCGGCACGACCTGCCCTGGTGGAACCTGCTGCCGTTCGTGCTGGTCACGGTGGTACTCCTCGCCCTGCCGCTGCTGGCGCTGCTGCTCCTCGGGCCGCGCGCCGTGCGGTCGCTGACCCGGATGCGGCAATGGGCCGAGGGGCACTCCTGGGTGGTCGACGAGGTGCTCATCGGTTTCTTCGCGCTGCTTACAGCCGTGGACCTGGTGCGCTCGGGGTGACCCGCCGACACGTACGGGGGAACCGGGCGGAGATGAGAGCTGCGACCGTTCACGTTCGCCTTACCGTGACGGCATGTTCGCTGTCGTCACCACGGTGATCCTCTACGTCTTCGGCTTCGTCTTCCTCTACGGCGTGATCCGGTTGGGTGTCCGGCACGCGCTCGAGGATCTGGAGCTTCAGCGGGCCAAGGCCCGGCGCGAAGAGGAGCTGGCGGCTGCCCGCGACCGTTCCTTCATGCGCGACAACGCGTTCCTGGCGGGCAGTTGAGTCCCGGTACGGGGGTGACGTCCGAGGGCGGCCCGGGAGTCGCCGGGCGGTCCGTCGCGGCAGATGCGAGGATCGCACCCGTGATGGGAACGCTGAAGACCGAACCGGCCCGTGCCCGCCTCGACCTGCTCGCCCCTCCGGTCGCGGAGGCCATCGCGCAGTGGCCCGCCGAGGCGCCGGTGGACGTCGACGACGTGCTTGTCGCCCCGATCGACGCCGAGCTCGCCGACACCGCCGCGTTCTGTGCCGCGTACGAGGTGGGGCTTGACGTGTCGGCCAACTGCGTCGTGGTGGCGGGCAAGCGTGAGGGCGTGGTCCGCTACGCGGCCTGCGTCGTCCTGGCCACCACCCGGGCCGACGTGAACGGGGTGGCCCGCCGCGCGCTTGACGTCCGCAAGGCCAGCTTCGCCCCGATGGACGATGCGGTGGAGCTGACCGGCATGGAGTACGGGGGCATCACCCCGATCGGACTGCCGGCGCAGTGGCCGATCCTGGTGGACTCGCGGGTGATCGCCACGCCGCACGTGATCATCGGATCCGGCGTACGCCACAGCAAGATCGCACTGCCGGGGCCGGCGCTTGGCGCGCTGCCCGGTGCGCAGGTGGTGGAAGGGTTGGCCCGACCGGCCTGACCAGGCATCGGCGTCGATACCGTTGCACGTGAAACATCACAACTGTCGATGGGGTCAGTTGGCGGCGGCCTCGCGCTGCTCGACCTCGGCGAGTGCGGCGAGCAGCGTCTGCACCTCCTGCGCACCGGACACCGCGTACTTCCCGGCCAGCACGAACATTGGGACGCCTGTGATGCCCAGCTCGCGGGCCGTGGCCAGGTCGGCGGTGACGTCGGCGGTCCGCTCGTCCGAGTCGAGGAACCGGCGTACGTCGGCGGCGTCGAGGCCGATCCCGCCGGCGACGGCTGCCAGCGCCTCCCGCGAGCCGAGGTCGACGCCCTGGGTGAAGTGCGCCCGGTAGAGCGCCTCCACCATCTCGCCGGCCCGACCGTGCTCGGTGGCGTACGCGACCAGCCGGTGCGCGTCGAAGGTGTTGGCGATCACCGCCCGGTCGAAGTCCAGCCGCAGCCCGTCCCCCGCGGCGACCGCTGTCACGTGGTCGAACATCTGCCGGGCGCGCTCCGGCCCGCCGAACTTCGCGGCCATCGCCGTCACCAGCGGTAGGGGCTCCGCGACCGGCGACGGGTCGAGCTGGAACGGCCGGTAGCGGACCGTCACCTCGCCGTCGTAGCTGGCGAGGGCCTGCTCCAGCCGGTGCTTGCCGATGTAGCACCAGGGGCAGACGAGGTCCGCGTAGATCTCGATCTCCATGCCCGGTGGCAACTGCCAGGTCAGCCCAGTTGTTCCCGGACCTGCCGCTTGAGTCGGCCCAGGATCGCCGTGCCGCCGCGTACCCGCAGCGGACTGATCGCCTGCGCCAGGCCCATCCGCTGGTAGAGGTCGTCCGGAACGGCCAGCACCTCCTCGGCGCTCGCGCCGGCCAGCCCTTCGGCGAGGATGCCCGCGAACGCCCGGGTCGTGGGTGCCTCGGGCGGGCAGTCGAAGAGAGTCTCCACGGTGCCCTGCGGCGTCACCCGGGCGCGCAGGAAGAACGCCGTCTGGCACTCCGGCACCTGCTCCATGCCCTCGCGGTCGGCGGCGCCGTCGGGCAGCGGCGGGATGGCGTCGGAGTATTCCAGGAGCATCTCCAGCACCAGGTCGCGCGGCGCGGCGGCGAATTCGTCGACGATCTCGGCCAGTCGGGCCGGCATGTCAGCCATGCGTCGAGGCTACCGCCGGCCGTTCCTAGACCGTCGGGGACTGCTCGCTGATCTCGCTGAGCGCACTTGTCGGGTCGAGCTGCATGGCCAGGTCGCCGAGGGAGACGATCCCGACGAGCTTGCGGTCGCTGTCACAGACAAGCACCCGCCGGATCCCCCTGTCGCGCATCAGCGCCGCCGCCTCACCCGCCGTGCAGTGCTGCTCGATCATCACCACCTCACGGGTGACGATCGAGCCGATCGTGGTGGCTGCCGGCGAACTGTTCTCCGCAACGGCCCGCACCACGATGTCCCGGTCGGTGAGCATGCCGGCGAGACTGGCGCCGTCGGTGACCACCACATCGCCGATGTCCGCCTCCTTCATCACCCTGGCCGCCTCGTCCAGGGTCGTCTCCACCGGCAGGTAGACGACCTGCTTGGTCATGACGTCGCTGACCCGGTAACCGGTCATGAAAGCCTCCGCAGCGTTTGCACCCGATCGAACTGCACTACCCCGTGACGCGGCCGCTACACCAGGTTCGCACGCTCCCGATGCACCTCGTCGACGATCCGCTCGACCAGACCGTCCACAGGCAACTCCACGCGCCCGTCACCGGCCCGCTCGCGCAACTCCACGTACCCCTCGGCGAGACGGCGGCCGACCACGACGGTGCGCGGGATGCCGATCAGCTCGGCGTCGGTGAACTTGACCCCGGCCGAGACGTGCGTCCGGTCGTCGACGAGCACGCGCAGGCCGGCGGCGGCGAGACGCCCGCCGAGCTCCAGCGCCGCATCGAGCTGCGGCCCCTTGCCCGCCACCGCCAGGTGTACGTCGCACGGCGCGACCGCCGCCGGCCAGATCAGCCCCCGGTCGTCGTGGTGCTGCTCGGCGATGGCCGCGACCGCCCGGGAAATCCCGATGCCGTAGCAACCCATGGTGGGCCGGACCGGCTTGCCGGCCGGACCGAGTACGTCGACAGCGAACGCGTCGGTGTACCGGCGTCCGAGTTGGAAGATGTGCCCGATCTCGATGCCCCGCCTGATGGTCAGCTCGCCGTCGCCGCAGGCGGGGCAGGGATCCCCGGCGCGCACCTCGGCCGCCTCGACCGTCCCGTCGGGCGTGAAGTCCCGCCCGCAGACGACCCCTGTCGCGTGCCGGCCGGGCTCGTTCGCGCCGGTCAGCCAAGAGGAGCCGGGCACCACCCGGGGATCGACGAGGTAGCGGATGCCCAGCTTGTCGAGCACCTGCGGGCCGATGTACCCGCGGACCAGCTCCGGATGCTCGGCCCACCCGTCGAAGACGGCCACCTGGGCCGGCTCCAGCGCGGCGCCGAGCCGCTTCAGGTCGACCTCCCGGTCACCGGGCAGCCCTACCACCAGCAGCTCGGTCCGTTCCGCACCCGGTTGGCGGACGGTCAACACGACGTTCTTCAGCGTCTCGGCGGCGGTCCAGCCGTCCCGACCGCCGAGCCGGCGGACGTTGGCCAGCTCCACAAGGCTGGCGATGGTCGCGGTCTCCGGGGTGTCGTGCACCTCGACGGCCGGCTGCGTGGCCGGGTCGCCATCGGTGGGCGCCCGGGTGACCACCGCCTCGGTGTTCGCCGCGTAGTCGCAGGCGGTGCAGCCGACGAAGGTGTCCTCACCGACAGGCGTCGCGGCGAGGAACTCCTCCGACGCCGAGCCGCCCATCGCGCCGGACATCGCGTGCACCACCGCATAGTCGAGCCCCAGCCGATCGAAGATCCGCTGGTACGCCACCCGGTGCCGCGCGTACGCCTCCCGCAGCCCGGCGTCGTCCAGGTCGAACGAGTAGGCGTCCTTCATCAGGAACTCCCGTCCGCGCAGCAGACCGGCCCGGGGCCGCGCCTCGTCGCGGAACTTCGTCTGCACCTGGAACAACGTCACAGGGAAATCCCGGTACGAGGTGAACACGTCCTTGACCAGCAGCGCCGCCATCTCCTCGTGGGTGGGCGCCAACAGGTGCTCGGCACCGCGCCGGTCGGCGAGGGTGAAGATGTCGTCGCCGTACTCCGTCCACCGGCCGCTCGTCCGGTACGGCTCGGCGGGCAGCAACGCCGGGAAGTGCACCTCCTGGTCGCCGATCGCGGTCAGCTCGGTGCGGACGATCTCGGTGATCCGGTCCAGCACCAGTTTGCCCAGCGGCAGCCACGTGTAGCCGCCCGGTGCGGCGCGGCGGATGTAACCGGCGCGCAGGAGAAGCCGGTGACTCGGCACCTCCGCGTCGGCCGGATCCTCGCGAAGGGTCCGCAGCAACAGGGTCGACATGCGTAGCAGCATCCGCGCAGCCTACGACCGGTGCGGCAGCGTGAGCGATCCATTTCGGTCCCAGCCCGCCCACCACGGCAACCATCGGCGTCCGAACCCGCCGGGTGCTGGCCGCGGTCCTCTCCGCACTGTCATCCCGGGCCGGGAAGCCGACCCTCGCAGCGCACGTCCGGGTCGACCATCTGCCGCCGGGGCATCATCCAGTCCAGGGCTGTCTCCTCCACCGGCCAGCCGCGTACCGACACCAGGCTGTACGGCACCTGCGCCGCCTGCGGGCAGAGGACCTGCGACTCGACCTGGCCGTTCGGCAGGAACCGCACACGGCCGCTCTGGTCCAGCACGATCGTCGACGTGTCGGTGACCGTGATGAGCGAGCCGAGCACCACCTCCAGACCGGCCCGGTCGGGCGGCGACGGAACCGCGTCGCTCACGGGAGCCTCGGCGGCCTTCTTCGGGTCGACCTCGATCGCGGCGATGGGCAGCAGCGGCACCCTGAGGAAGACCGCTCCCATCACCACCGGGAGCACGGCGGCGACAGTGAACGCCAGCCCGTGGGTCAGCGCCGGGGCGATCCAGCCGGGGATCGGGCCGGTGAGCAGCAGGGTGGCGGCGGGCGGCACCGCGAGCAGCGCCGCCGTGGACAACTCGCCCTCCTGGACCGCTGTCCAGATCGCCGGAGCCAGGACGCTGTACGCGAGCACCGCCGCCGCCACCGGCAGCGCCACTGTCACCACCAGGATCCGGGTCGGCTGGTCCGGGTGCAGGTAGCGGGTCCGCAGCGCGAGCAGCCAGAGACCGAGCATCAGCAGCGACGGCAGGAACCGCAGCTGCCAGGTGAGGGCCCCCAGCGCGACGGCCGCGCTGATCACCCAACCGGGGGTACGCGCGGTCCCCGAGGCCAGCAGCGACCGTTCCGGGTCGAAGCGGTCAGGGGCGCTGAGCCGGAGCAGTCGCCCGAGCACGCCGAACGCGAGCACCACCACGGGGAACGCCCACACCAGGGCGATCAGCAGGGCGCTCAGCAGGCCGAGAGGGCTGACGTACTGCACCAGCAGCAGCATCGTCGACATGTCCTGTCGGCTGAGCTGCCACAGCCGGAGCACCAGGAGCAGGACGGGGAACGCGGGCAGGAGGGTCAGCAGCCACTGCTGCGCCTGCCGCGCCCCCGCCATCCGGCGCGGTTTGCCGTCACCGAGGTCGGTGGCGATCCGGGGTGCGCCGGCGCCGGCAGCGCGATCCTCTCCCACGGCCACTGCCGCACCTCCACCTTCCGAGCCTCGGGTTGCTCCTGCTCCGCGACCGGCTGCCCGGGGTTGTACTGCTGCTGCCAGCGGAGGTTGGCGTTGTACGCGTTCTCCCAGGTCGCGTTCTCCTCGTCGTTCGCCGACGTGTACAGCGCGAGGTCGACCAGGTCGCGGAGCGCCCGGTTGGGGCCGGTGTTGACACCCCACCGCTCCTGGGGGGACGAGCCGATGTCCCAGTGCCGCAGCGGCTTGGTGTTCTTCAGGACGACCGGGAAGCGCTGACCGTCGTCGCCGGGCCGGTCGGCGGTGACGAAGCCGGCGAGGATCGCGGCGTCGGTGGTCACGGCCTCCACCTCGCCGTCGTACAACTCCTGGATGCACTCGCTGATCCGGTTCCGGCCCCTGGGCTTCGCGCCGGCCTCGGTCAGACGGTCGATCGAGGTCGAAGTGGTGAGCGAGCAGACCGACCGCCCGGCGAGATCCTGGAGGCTGCTCACCGGCCCCTTGAAGCTCTGCAGGGTGACCACCGACTGCTCGGTGTGCAGGTAGGCGGAGGAGAAGACCGCGCCCTCCTCCTCACGCTTCTTGTTGATGCTGTACGACGCGATGACGAGGTCGACGGTGACGAACCCGTCCCCGTCGCTGGCCTGCCGCCGGGCCCGGTCCTCGCTCTCGATGGGCAGGAACCGCACCTGGGAGCGGTCGAACCCGAGGAAGCTGGCGATCATGTAGGCGATGTCGACGTCGAAGCCCTTCCAGACGTTGTTCGAGAACCGCTGGGAGATGCCCGGCTGGTCGTCCTTCACCCCGATGACCAGTTGCTGCTTGCCCTTCATACCGGCCTGCTCCAGCAGCTCGTCGCGGGTCGGGGGACCCACGGCGAGCACGATCGGGACCAGGGCCGCCGCCAAGACGGCCAACGCGACGACAAGTCCCACGACCCGGATCTGGCGGGTGCGGGCGCTGCGTGTAGGTGTGGCCGGCCCGGCGGGGCTCGGCTCGCTTGCCTGACTCAACTCGGCCTCCCCGCTGCCTGGCCCCGCTGATCGGCCCTCCATTGTGGGGCCTGCGAGCGAGCCACGGCGACCCGCCGCGCGCACTCCGTCCATGGCCATGATCAACATGGGTCCGGAGCGCGCCACGCGGCTCGACCGGTGAGGACACCCGCGGATGACCTCCGCCACGTCGACCGGTCGGGGCACCGCGCGCCGCGTCCCCGGTGACAGACTGGTCGCCGCAGGCAACGGGTGGCGTGAGGGAGGCGCGGGTGCGCTGGCGCAGTTTTGTCGCGGTCGGGGACAGCTTCACCGAGGGCATGGACGACGCCTACCCGGACGGCTCGTACCGGGGCTGGGCGGATCTGGTCGCGACCCGGCTCGCCGCCGAGGTTGGCCCCGACTTCCGGTACGCGAACCTCGCCATCCGGGGCCGGCTCTTCCCGAGCGTGGTGGCCGAGCAGGTGCCCTCCGCCGTGGCGATGAAGCCGGATCTGATCAGTTTCGCGGCCGGCGGCAACGACGTGCTGCGCCGCACCTTCGACCCGGACACGCTTGTCGCCCGCTTCGACGAGGTGGTCCGGCAGTTGCGTTCGGGTGGCGCGGACGTGCTGCTCTTCCGTTTTGCCGACGTGATGGCGCGTCTGCCCGGTCAGCGCCTCGTCGCCCCCCGCGTGCAGTTGCTCAACCAGGCGGTGGGCGAGACCGCCGAGCGGCACGGCGCGATCATGGTCGACCTGTACGCCGACGACACCTTCCTCAACCCGATGCTCTGGAGTACGGACCGGCTGCACCTCTCCGCGGCCGGGCACCGGCGGGTCGCCGCGCAGGTGCTGAACGCGCTCGGGGTGGGCTGCGACGAGGAGTGGCTGATGGTCCCGCCGCATCCGGCGCCGTCGCCGTGGCTGGCCGCACGCGCCGCCGACCTGCGCTGGGCCGGGCAGCACCTCGCCCCGTGGATCAAGCGGCGGCTCACCGGCCGGTCGTCCGGCGACACGGTGACCGCCAAGCGTCCGTTGCTCGGGCCGATCGTCGACTGACGGTGCGTACCCTGCACACCGCGCCACTGCTGCGGCACACGCCCGACGGCGAACCGGTGCCGGAGTACGCCGTGCTCGTCGACGGCGACCGCGTCCAGGCCGTCGGCCCGTTGGCCGAGCTGAGCGGGGCGTACGAGGGTGTGCGGCTGCGCCGTTGGCCGGGCACGCTGGGGCCGGGGCTGCTGCACGACGGTCCGCTGCCGGCGGCACCCACCCCACGCGAGCGGGTGCACGCGCTGCTGCGGCACGGGGTGACGGCGGTGCTGGCGGAGCACCTCGCCGATCCGGCGCTGCGGGCCGCCGTCGACCGGAGCGACCTGCTGGTGCTGCCCGCACCCGTGGCGGTGACGCTGCGTCCGGGCGGGCGGGCCGACCTCGCGGTGTACGGCGCCGACGACGCCTGCCTGGTGACAGTGGTCGCGGGCCGGATCGCCCACCGCCGGGCCCGACCGCACATCACGTGGCCCGCGTCGCACCCGATGGTCGGTCAGCGGGCGGAGTTGCGGCGTAGTTTGGGGATCATGTCTGTGCCCAACGATCCTGATCCCCGCCTCCAGTCGTACGCGGACCCGCAGCGGCTGGTCACCACCGAGTGGCTGGCCGAGCACCTGGGCGACGAGGGCCTCGTGGTGGTCGAGTCCGACGAGGACGTGCTGCTCTACGAATCCGGTCACATCCCGGGCGCCGTGAAGGTCGACTGGCACCTGGAGCTGAACGACCAGGTGACCCGGGACTACCTGGACGCGAAGAGTTTCGCCGAGCTGTGTGCCGCGAAGGGCATCGGCCGGGGCGACACGGTCGTCTTCTACGGCGACAACTTCAACTGGTGGGCCGCGTACGCCCTCTGGGTGTTCTCGCTCTTCGGCCACGCCGACGTACGGCTGCTCGACGGCGGTCGGCAGAAGTGGATCGCCGAGGGTCGCGAGGTGACCCGCGACAAGCCGGCCCGCCCCCGCGCCGACTATCCGGTGCCGCAGCGCGACGACGCGCCGCTGCGGGCGTACCGCGAGCAGGTCATGGCCCACGTCGCCGCCGGCCGGCCGCTCGTCGACGTCCGGTCGCCGGGTGAGTACACGGGCGAGATGCTGCACATGCCGGACTACCCGCAGGAGGGCGCGCTGCGCGGCGGGCACATCCCGGGTGCGGTGAGCAAGCCGTGGAAGTCCGCCGCCAACGAGGACGGCACGTTCAAGTCCGCCGACGAACTGAAGGCGATCTACGCCGACCAGCTCGGGTTGAGCCCGGACGACGACGTGATCGCGTACTGCCGGATCGGTGAACGGTCCAGCCACACCTGGTTCGTGCTGCGGCACCTGCTGGGCTACCCGCAGGTGCGCAACTACGACGGTTCGTGGACCGAGTGGGGCAACCTGGTCCGGGCGCCAGTGGTCAAGGGTGACCAGCCCGGCGGCCTCGCCAACTGAGTGACCGCATCGTCCCCGCGCGGTCGTCACGGACGCGCGGGGACGGTGGTCAGCCCGCGAGGGCGACCACGCCGCGCAGGTCGCGGACGATGCCGGTGATCTCGCCGGTCTCCGGGTTCCAGCGTGCCAACCCGGCCGGGTCCAGGCGGAGCAGCACCGCGCCCCTGTTGTCCCAGCCCAGCACGGGGCAGCAGCCCTTGGCGCGGTCCCGGCCCAGGTCGAGCAGGTGGGTCACGGCACCGGTGCGCGCGTCCAGCACGGCCGCCCCCTCCGCGCCGTCCATCTCGCCGCTGACGATCCACGCCCCGGTGGCGATCCGTCCGCCGTGCAGCCAGCCCCGCCCGTAGAACTCGTTCACCTGGTACGGCGCGGGCAGCGCGTCGGCGGTGATCCGCTGTTCCGAGCGGATCGTGGCGTCGCGGGCGGTCCGGCTGCGCAGCGTCAGGCCACCCCGCTCGCCGATCATCTCGATCAGCGCGGCCTCGCGGCCGGCCGACGGGTCGGGTGCCACCACGTTCCAGGCGGACACGTCGATGGTGCTCGCCGCGTCGCTGTCCCGCTCCACCGCGTACGTCCGGTTGTCGCCGCCGACCAGCACCCGGTCGCTCGCCCAGACCACCAGCTCCAGGTAGCCGTCGAGCGGGATCCGGCGTACACCGGCTCTGGTGAGGTCGACCATGATCAGTTCGTTGGTCTGCGCGAACGCCGCCCACCGGCCGTCCGGCGACAGCACCCCCGGTTTCACGGCGGTTGCCTCGTTGCCGCCCGCGTCCCGGGTTGGCGCCAGCGTCACCACGTCCAGACCGCGTACGACACCGTCGTCGCCGAGGACCCGGACCGGTCCGACGGCGCGTCCCTCCTCGTCCAGGGGCTGGTACAGCGCCAGCGCCTGCCGGACCGGCCGCTCGGACAGCGGCACGGTCGGCGGGTCGGCGAGCCGGGCCAGCGGGTCGGGTGGGTAGGTCAGCTCGGCGGGGGGCCGCTGCACCGGACCGGCGTGGGTGGGTCCGACGGTCGGGGTCGGGGCCACCGGGCGGTCCGGTGGAGGATCGGCAGATGGTCGGAGCGCGGCCACCGTGCCGCCGCCGATCAGTGCCACGGCCAGGGCGACCGCACCGACCGCCCGCCGGGTACGCCTGGTGCGCCGCGCCCGGTCCCAGCCTGCCGTCGCGGGTTGGCTGGGCAGCACGTCCTCGACGCTGACTGTCAGAAGTCGACGGAGATCCTGCTCGTTCACGGGTTCACCTCCAGGCCTGTGGCTGCCGCGCCCGGGGCCGGCCGGGTGTCCACCGTGAGGTCCGGAGCCACCTCGCGGAGCCGGCGCAGGGCGGCGTGGCACTGGCTCTTCACGGTGCCGACGGTCACCCCCAGCGCCTCCGCCGTGGCGACCTCGGTCAGGTCCTCGTAGTAGCGCAGCACCAGGACGGCCCGCTGCCGCGGCGGCAGTTGCCCCAGCGCGTCGTGCAGCGTCAGCCGCAACGCGCCGTCCCGGTCGGGGGCCACCTGTTCCGGCGGCGCGGCGCTGAGCCGTTCGCGGCGACGGCGACGCCACCAGGACACCGCGTCGCGGTAGAGGATCGTCCGCACGTACGCGGCGGGGTCGCCGTCGCGTACCGACGACCAGCGCAGCGCCAGCTTCAGCAGGGCGTCCTGGAGGAGGTCCTCGGCCTGGTGCCGGTTGCCGCAGATCAAATAGGCCGCGCGCAGCAGCCGGTGCTGGTGGGTCTCCACGAAGGCGAGGTAGCCGTCGCGGCCGTCGTCGTTCGCCGTCGATCCCATCCGCCCCCCTTCCGGCCGCCGCGTCGCGCGTCACCTGGCAGACGCACGGGGAGCGGGAAAAGGTTGGGTCAGTTCTCCGGCCGCCCGGTCAGGTAGCGCTGGAGAGTCGGCCCGATCCAGGAGACCAGGTCCTCGGGTGTGGCGTCCACCATGGGCGGCAGGCGGACGATGTAGCGGGTGAAGGCGAGGCCGAGGATCTGACTTGCCACCAGGCCGGCGCGTCGGCCGGTCGTCCGCGCCTCGCTGTCGAACGTGGCGACGGCCGCGGCGAGCTGGTCGGCGAAGATGCCGCGCATCCGTTCGGCCGCGCCCGGGTTGGTGCTGGCGGCGCGTAGCAGCGCGACGAGCGTCTCGTCTCCCTCCCAGCGGGCGAGGAAGTGCCGGATCAGCGCCTCGCCGAGTTGCGCGGGAGGGACGGCGGTCAGGTCGGGCAGGCGCAGGTCGAACTCGGCCGCCGCCGCGAAGAGCCCCTCCTTGCTGCCGTAGTAGCGCATGACCATCGACGGGTCGATCCGGGCGTCGGCGGCGATGGCCCGGATGGTGGCGCGTTCGTACCCGTCCGCGGCGAACCGTTCCCGGGCGGCTCGCAGGATCGCCGCCCGGGTGGCGTCCGAGCGGCGGGGACGGGCGGGAGCTGTCATGTCAACGACCGTATGCCAACACCTGTTGACACGCAATCGACGGGCTTCTACCGTTGCCAACAAGTGTTTGCCAACGAGTGTTGGCAACTGTCGTTCCGGAGGTGGCAATGCTGCCCACGAGTACCGACGTCCTGGTGGTGGGGGCGGGCCCCACCGGCCTCGCCACCGCGCTGACACTCGCCCGACGTGGAGCCGACGTGACAGTCCTCGACGAGGTCGCCGCCGCGCCGGTGACCTCCCGCGCGGCCGTCGTGCACGCGTACACCCTGGAGGTGCTGGACCGGATCGGCGCCGCGGCGCCGCTCGTCGCCCAGGGCGTGCGGGCGCCGCGCTTCACGGTCCGCGACCGCGACCGGGTGCTGCTGGCGGTCCCGTTCCACGGGTTGCCGTCCCGCTTTCCCTACGCGCTGCTGGTCTCCCAGGCCGTGACCGAGAAGGTGCTCACCGACCAGTTGGCCGAGCTGGGCGTGCGGGTGCGGCGGCCGTGCCGGCTGACCGGCCTGAGCCACACCGCCGACGGCGTACGCGCGCAGGTCGACGGGGCCGAGCTGCGCGCCAGGTACGTGGTCGGTGCGGACGGCCTGCACAGCACCGTCCGGCAGGCGGCAGGCATCGGCTTCACCGGCCCGAGCGACGAGGAGTCCTTCGTGCTCGCCGACGTACGCGTGCACAGCGTGCTGCCCCGCGACGAGGCGGCGCTGTTCCTCGCCCGCCCCGGGCCGCTGGTCTGGGCGCCGCTGCCGGACGGTGTGGTCCGGATCGTCGCCGCGGTGCCGACGGCACCCGCCGAACCGGACGCGGCGTACCTCCAGGCGCTGCTCGACGAACGCGGCCCGAGACGGCGGCCGGACCGGGTGACCGCTGTGCTTTGGGGTTCCCGGTTCCGGGTGCGGCACCGCATCGCCGACACCTTCCGCGCCGGTCCGGTGCTGCTCGCCGGGGACGCCGCGCACGTGCACAGCCCCGCCGGCGGACAGGGCATGAACCTGGGGATCTGCGACGCGGTGGCCCTCGGTACCGCGCTGGCCGACGTGCTCGACGGCGGATCCGAAACGGTCCTGGACGGGTACGACGCCCGGCAGCGCCCGATGGCCGAGGACGTGCTGAGCTTCGCCTCCGGACTGACCCGGCTGGCCACCACCTCCCCGGCCCGCCGGCCGGCCCGCGACGTGCTGCTCCGGCTGCTCGGCGGGGTGCCACCGGTCCGGCGGCGGATCGCGCTGCGCCTGTCCGGGTTGTCCCACCGGGAACGGGCCACGCACTAGACGGCGCCCCGTCGAAGGGTCCGCCACGCCGCCACGGTGACCAGCGCGAACGTGGCCGCAGCGGCGCACATCACAGGCACCGTCCCCGATGCGGCGGCGACCAGTCCGGCGAGCACCGCGCCGACCGGAGCGGTGAGCAGACCCACCATCCGCTGGGCCGCACCCACCCGACCCAGCAGCCCCGCCGGCACGTGCCGCTGCCCGTACGACGCCCACAGGCTGTTCCACACCACAGTCCCGGCCGCGAAGACGGCAAGCGCGAACCCGCCCGGCACCGGATGCCGGGCCAGCGCGAACCCGCCCAACGCCACGGTCTGCGCGGCGAGCACCGCGCACAGCGCCCGCACCGTGCCGAGCCGGGCGGCGAGCCGACCCGCGCCCAGTGCCCCGGCCAGGCCGCCGACGATCGCCGACGCGGCGAACAGCCCGTACCCGGCCGGCGGCACGCGCAGCACGTCCAAGGCGTACAGCACCAGCACCGCCATGAGGCCGCTGATCGCCAGGTTGCACCCGGCGGCGAGCACTGTGACGTGCCACAGTGTCCGGTGGCCGCGCAGCCACCGCACCCCCTCGACGATCTCGCCCCACACCGACCCGCGCGGCGCGGCGGATCCGGCGGTCGGGTCGGCCTCGGGTGCCGGAGCCAAGGCCAGTACCAGCACGGCGGCCACCGCGAAGGTGACGGCGTCCAGAGTGAACGGCAGGGCCGGTGCGACGGCGAAGAGGACACCGGCGGCGGGCGCGCCGAGGAAACCGCCGGCCACCGCCGTACCCGCCTGGAGGCGGCCGTTGGCCCGGGGCAGCGCGGCCGGCGCCACCAGCGCGGGAAGCAGCGCGAACGAGGCCGAGTCGAAGAGCGTGCCCAGCGCGGCAAGGAGGAACGCCGCCACCAGCAGGGCCGCGATGCCGGCCCGGTCGACGGCGACAGCCATCGCCAACGCCGCCACCACCCCGGCGCGGATCCCGTCCACCAGGGCCATCGTCCGCCGGCGGTCCCAACGGTCGGCGTACACGCCGCCGAGCAGGCCGAAGAGCAGTGGCGGCACCTGCGCGACCACTGTGACCGCGGCGATGACCCGGGGATCGCGGGTCATCGCCGCCGCCAGCAGGGCCAGAGCCGGCGTACGAAGCGCGTCCCCGAACCGCGACGAGACGGTGGCGCACCACAGCAGCCGGAAGTCCCGACCGAGAACGGAAGCTGTCATGCCGGAGACCGTGCGGGTTCGACCGGGTCGAGGGTCAAGCCGCCGCGAACGGGGGACGCGCCCGTCGGTGATCATCGGTACGGTGGGCGCCGGTATTCGGGACCGGGGGAGAAAATAGGCGTGGACCACACCTTCCAGGTCGACCTCCGTGGCGTGGTCGACCTGCTCAGTCACCACCTCTACGGCAGCCCGCGGGTCTACGTCCGCGAGCTGTTGCAGAACGCCGTGGACGCGATCACCGCACGGCGCTCGACCGAACCGGACGCGCCCGCCCTGATCCGCATCGAAACCCCCGAGCTGACCGGCGACGGCACGTTGCGGGTACACGACACGGGCATCGGCCTCACCGAGGCGCAGGTGCACGAGCTGCTGGCCACCATCGGCCGCAGCTCCAAGCGGGACGAGCTGGGCTTCTCCCGCCACGAGTTCCTCGGCCAGTTCGGCATCGGTCTGCTCTCCTGCTTCCTGGTCGCCGACGAGATCCAGGTGCTCACCCGCAACGGCGAACACCCCACGGTCCGCTGGACCGGGTACGCCGACGGCAGGTACGCGGTGAGCGTCGCACCGCCGGAGGCCGCCCGCGCCGAACCGGGCACCACAGTCACGCTGGTGCCCCGCCGCGACGCCGACCAGTGGTTCACCACGCCGACGGTCACCGACCTGGCTCGCCTCTTCGGTTCGCTGCTGCCGGTCACCGTGCGGGTCGGTGACGTCGTCACCACCACGGGCGAGCCGCCGTGGCCCACCACGCCGGGGGCCCCTGTCGACCGGGCGGCCCTCGTCGCGTACGCGAGGGAGACGCTCGGCGTCGACCCGTTCGACGTGCTGCCGTTGACGGTCGCGGAGGCCGGGCTGACCGGTGTCGCCGTCATCCTGCCCACCCCGGTGAACCCGGCCGCCCGCGCGGGACACCGGGTCTACCTCAAGCGGATGCTGCTCACCGAGCACGCCGACGGGCTGCTGCCGGACTGGGCGTTCTTCGCCCACTGCGTGGTGGACGCCACCGAGCTGCGCCCCACCGCGAGCCGCGAGGCCCTCTACGAGGACACCCTGCTGGCCGCGACCCGGGAGGCGCTCGGCGACCAGGTACGCGGCTGGCTGGTCCGGCTTGCCCGGCACGACCCGCACCGGCTGGCCGAGTTCCTCCAGGTGCACCACCTCGGCGTGAAGGCGTTGGCGCTGCACGACGACGAGATGCTGCGACTGGTCGACAGGTGGTGGCCGATGGACACCAACGTCGGCACGCTCACCCTCGCCGAGTTCCGGGAACGCCACGGCGTCGTGCGCTACGCGGCGAGCCTGGACGAGTTCCGCCAGCTCGCCGCCGTGGCCGCCGCGCAGGACCTGGCGGTGGTCAACGCCGGCTACACGTACGACACCGAGCTGATCGAGCGGCTGCCGGCGGTGGACCGCTCGGTGCTGATCGAGCGGCTGGAGCCGAGCGACCTCACGACCCGCTTCGAGGGCCTCGACCCGCAGGTGGAGCTGGCGCTGCGGCCGTTCCTCAGCGCGGCGCAACGGGCCGTCGAACGGTCCGGCTGCGAGGTGGTGATCCGCGCGTACGACCCGGTGTCGCTGCCCGCCCTCTACCTGGTGAGCCGGTCGGCGGCGTTCAACGACCAGCTCGCGGCCAGCCGGGACCGGGCCGACGAGCTGTGGGGCGGGGTTCTCGACGCGCTCGCCGCCACCGCCCCACCGGACCGTCCACAGTTGGTGCTCAACCACCGCAACCCGCTGGTCCGCCGGGTCACCATGCTGGCCGACCCGGAGTTGGTGGGGCTCGCCATCGAGGCGCTGTACGGGCAGGCGCTGCTGCTCGGTCACCATCCGATCCGCGCGGCCGACGCGGCGCTGCTCAACGATTCCTTCCTCGGCCTGCTCGGCCGGGCCGTACCGGGACGGGAGTGAGCATGAGCGACGAGGATCTGTGGCGGGCGCTGCGCGGCATCACCGACATGCCGTACGGGGCGGGGCAGATCGCCGCCCTGGAGCAGCTGCTGCGCCGGGTGGACGCCGCCGACGACAGGCACCTGGCCTTCGTCACCCGGATGCAGTCCACTGTGGGCTACATCTACGGCGGGGAGCCGGCGAAGTCCTTCGTGACCTTCTCCTGGTGCCTGGCCGAGTTCGACCGCGACCCGCAGCCCTACCACCAGCGGCACCTGCACAACCTGCTCTGGCACTTCAAGTACATGATCTCCGGTCTGCTGAACTTCCCCGAGGTGCCGCTGGACCGCACGTACGCCGTGCTCGACGACATGGAACGCCGTTACCGGGCCGGCGGGCACAGCCTGCAGACCGTCCACAAGCACCGGTTCCGGGTCGCCGAACACGTGGGGGACGCCGACGCGGCAGCGCACTGGTACCGGCTCTGGCAGACCACCCCGCGCGACGACCTCTCCGACTGCGCCGGCTGTGATCCGACCAGCCAGGTGGGCTACCTCGCCGACAGCGGGCGGGACGTGGAGGCGGTGGCACTGGCCGAGCCGGTGCTCGCCGGCCGGCTCAGCTGCAACGAGCAGCCGCAGTCGATCCTCACGGCCCTGCTCCTGCCGTACCTGCGCACCGGGCGCGGTGAGTCGGCGCGGGACGCGCACCGGGAGGCGTACCGCCGGCTGCGCGGCAACCTCGCCAACCTGTGGGACATCGGCGACCACATCGAGTTCTGCACGATGACGGGCAACGAGGCGCGTGCGGTGGAACTCGTCGAACGGCACCTGGACTGGCTGGACCGGGCACCGTCACCGGCCGCCGCCATGCACTTCGCGGCGACGGCAGCCGCCGCGTTGCGCCAGGCCGGCCAGAGCGGCGCGGTGACCGTGTACCGGCGAACCGCCGAGGGCCGGCCCGCCGGCGAGGTGGCGGCACTGACGCTGGCCGACGAGTTGACGCGGACCGCGACCGGGTTGGCCGCACGCTTCGACTCCCGCAACGGCACCACCCACCAGTCGGAGTGGATCGCCCGCCGGCTCGCCGTGCGGCCGGACGGCGAGCACCTGCCACTGTCCGCGAGCGTCCGCCGACGCGCACCGCACCCGATCGGGCAGGAGCCGGCCCCGGTGCGTGCCGGCGCGCAGCGGCAGGCCGAGGCGCAAGTGGTTGTGGTGCCCGCCGACGCCGGCCCGGACGAGCTGCTGAATCTCGCCGAGCAGAGTTGGGGTCGACACGACCCGGCCACGTTCCGGGCGGCGCTGGCCGCCTACGACGAGCGGTACGGCTCCGAGGACCTCCCCCCGCGTACGGCAGCGCACCGGCTGGCGATGCGGGCGGCCGAACTCGGCGACGAGGACGACATCCCGGCTGCGATCGAGATGAACCGGGCCGCACTTGAGCTGTACCGCGAGGCGGGTGAGGCGGTGACCGCCCACGTGGTCGCCGGACGGCTCGGGGTGCTGCTGACCCGGTCCGACGACGACGCCGACGAGGGGTTGACGTTGGTCCGGGAGGCCGCCGAGACACTGGACCGGGACGGCGACGCCCGGCAGCGGGCCGCCGCCCACGACCGGGTGGCGTTGGCGCTGCTGCACCGGGAACGCTGGGCGGAGGCGCTCGCGGCGCTCGACCTGGTGCCCGCCGACGCAGGCGGCGATCCACACCTGGCGGCCCGGATCGCGCTGCACCGCGCGCACCTGCTGGAGCAGTCCGGGCGGGTCGAGGAGGCGCGCGCTGCCGCCGCCGAGGCCCGCCGGATCGGCCGTGAGCTGGGCGTCGGCGAACTCGTCACGGCTTCCTGCCTGACGTACGCCCGTACCGTGGAGGATCCCGCGGACGCGGTGGACGCCTGCGACGAGGCCCTGCGGGTGGCACCTGCGGACGCGGAGTTGCCGGTACGCGTCGCCCGCGCCCGCGCGCTGCTCTCCGCCGGCCGGGCCCCCGAGGCGGTGGACGAGTTCGTCGAGGCGGTGACGCTCTGCGTGGAGCGGGGCGCCGAGGGGGACTCCTTCCTGCGCTGGGAGTTGGCGAACGCGTACCGGATGGTGGGTCGGCTCGCCGAGGCCGCCGAGGTCGCCGAGGAGGCCGTGCTCGGTCTCGACCGGATGGGCGCCCAGGCCGAGGCGGACAGGTGCCGGCACCTGCTGGCCGGCGTGTACGCGGGGCTCGGCGAGATCGACCCGGCGCTGGCCCTGCTGGAGCAGTTGGCCGGCAACCTGGACGGCCCGGACAACCTCCCGTACCGGGCGCAGGTGCTGGAGGAGGCCGGCGGCATCCTGTACGACGCGGACCGGGACGCCGCCGGTGCCGAACGGTTCGCGGCGGCGGCCACGGCGTACCGGCTCGGCGGCCTGCCGCTCGACGAGTTGCGGGCGCGCCGGCGGGAGGCGTACGCGTGGTTCTGGGCCGACGACCGGCCTGCGGCGATCCGTGCCGTCGAGCAGGTGGACGGGTTGGCGGCGACGCTGGCCGGGCAGCCGGATCCGCCTGTGACGTACGAGCTGGCGATGGCCGCCGAGGCGGGCGCGCGGGTGCTGACGGCCGAGGGCCGGCCGGACGAGGCGCTGGCCCGGCTCGACGGGGTGCCGGACCGGTTGCGGTCGATCGAGGCGTTCGGCGAGGCGGCGCAGGTGGAGATTCTCACCGGTGAGCTGCTGCTGCGACTGGACCGGCCGGCGGAGGCGGAACAGCTCCTGCGGCGTGTCCTCGGTGGGCTCCCGGCCGACTCGCGGCCGGTCCGCCAGACGGCCTGGCTGCTGGCCCGCGCCCTGGACCTGCTGGACCGGCCCGACGAGGCGGCCGCCCTGCGGACGGAGCACGACCTGGACGCGGACGACTGAGCGGGCAGGGGTGTGCGCGAACCCTCGGTAACCGGAGCCCCATTGTGACCAGCGCGCGGTCTACGCTTGCCCCGTGACGGTGGAGCAGCAGGCACGGGGGGCGGCGGGCGCGGGCCGGCGCCGGTCCCGCAAGGACGAGATCCTGGAGATCGCGGTCGGTCTGTTCGCCGCCCGGGGCTACCACGGCGTGTCGATGGACGACATCGGCGCGGCCGCCGGGGTCACCGGTCCGGCGCTCTACCACCACTTCGCCGGCAAGGAGGCGATGCTTGCCGCCGCGCTGATCCCGGTCAGCGAGGGGTTGCTGGCCGGCGGGCGGGAACGCTCCGCCGGGCATCCGGACGACCCGCGCCTGGTGCTGGAGTCGCTTATCGACTTCCACGTCGAGTTCGCGCTTGCCAACCCGGCGGTCATCGCCCTGCACCTGCACGAGTTGGACCGCCTGCCCGACGAGCCACGGCGGCGGATCCGCCGTCTGCAGCGGATGTACGTCGAGGAGTGGGTGACGGTGCTCACCGCGCTGCACCCGGGTATGCCCGACGGTGAGGCGCGGGTGCTCGCCCACGCCGCGTTCGGCCTGATGAACTCGACGCCGTTCCTCGGTGGCGAGGTGGATCGGCGACGCCGGGCCGAGTTGCTGCGCGGCGCCACCCTGGCCGCGCTGCTCGCCTGAGTCGACTCGTCACCGGCGTACCGGTCATGGTTTCCTGACTCCGTCCCAACATCCGGACGCCGGGAGGAAAACATGATCGAGTCACTGCTGGTCGCCAATCGGGGCGAGATCGCCCGCCGGATCATCCGTACCGCCAGTCGACTCGGCATCCGCGCGATCGCTGTGTACTCGGAGGCGGACGCCGACCTGCCGTTCGTCGCCGAGGCGGACGAGGCGGTCCTCATCGGCCCTCCCAACCCGGCGCTGAGCTACCGCAACACCGAGGCGATCCTCGCCGCCGCGAAGTCGACGGGCGCGCAGGCCATCCACCCCGGGTACGGCTTCCTGTCGGAGAACGCCGAGTTCGCCCGTACCGTCGAGTCGAGCGGCCTGATCTGGGTCGGGCCTGGCGCGGACGCGATCACCGCGATGGGCGACAAGATCAACGCCCGGAACCTGATGGCGGCGGCGGGCGTTCCGGTCGCGCCAGGGACCACCGACCCGGCCGCCGACCTGGACGCGGCGGTGGCGGCCGCCACCGAGATCGGCTACCCGGTGATGGTCAAGGCCGCCGCCGGGGGCGGCGGTATGGGCATGGGCGTCGCGGTCGACGAGGCCGCGCTGCGCACCGAGTACGACAAGGTGCGGGCGTTCGCGGAGCGGATGTTCGGCGACGGATCGGTGTTGATCGAGCGGTACTTCCCCCGGGTACGCCACGTCGAGGTGCAGATCCTCGGCCTGGCCGACGGCCGGGTGGTGGCGCTCGGCGAGCGGGAGTGCTCGGTGCAGCGGCGCAACCAGAAGCTGGTCGAGGAGTCCCCGTCCCCGGCGGTCTCGCCGGAGCTGCGGGAGCGTTTCCTGGCGGCGGCGGTGCGCGCCGGTGAGGCGGTCGCCTACCGCAACGCGGGGACCGTGGAGTGTCTGTTGGTCCCGCGTCAGCGGGACTCCGAGGGTGACGGTCCCGGCTCCGAAGATTTCTTCTTCCTGGAGATGAACACGCGGTTGCAGGTGGAGCACCCGGTGACCGAGTACGTCTACGGCATCGACCTGGTCGAGGAGCAGTTGCGGGTGGCGTCCGGGTTGGCGCCGACCTTCGACCCGGACGCGTTGACCCCGCGTGGGCACGCCATCGAGATGCGGATCAACGCCGAGGACCCGAAGCGTTTCCTGCCCGGCCCCGGCGTGGTGAAGACCTGGGTGGAGCCCACGGGTGAGGGCGTCCGGGTGGACTCCGGCTACACCGAGGGCAACACGGTCACCCCGTTCTACGACAGCCTGCTGGCGAAGCTGATCATCAGTGGCGCGACCCGCGACGAGGTGCTGGAACGGGCGAAGGCCGCGGTCGCCGCCTTCCAGATCGAGGGCCCGAAGAACAACGTCCCCTTCTTCACCGAGCTGCTGGAGAACGAGGAGTTCCGCTCCGGCGCCTATGACACGGGCATCGTCTCCCGCATGCGCTGACCGGCCAGGTTCGTCGGCCGGCCGCCGGGGCGGCCGCGCCGCCGAGCCCCGACGGCCCGGGACTGGTACCCGCGCCCTTTGCTCTGCTTACCTGGAGGCGACAGTGGTGGTGCGGATACCGGATGGTGGCCGTTGCGTACAGGTAAGCAGAGCAAAGCGGTCGAACAACCCGACCCGACCCGACGCCACAGGTCCCGATCCGACGTCACAGCGAGGTGACCGATGAGCCATTTGCCAGATTCCGTCTCGATTCGTGAGGTCGGGCCGCGCGACGGGTTGCAGAACGAGGACCCGATTCCGACCGACGCCAAGGTGCGGCTGCTCGACGCGCTCTCCGGCATCGGCGTCCGCCGGATCGAGGCCGTGTCGTTCGTGCACCCCAGAGCGATTCCGCAGATGGCCGACGCCGACGAGGTGTGGCAACGGGCCCGGAAGGCCGACGGGGTGCGGTACTCGGCGCTGGTGCCGAACACCAGGGGCGCCCAGCGGGCCCTGGCCGCCGGGTTCACCGAGATCGAGGTGGTGGTCTCGGCCAGCGACACGCACAACCGGCGCAACGTCAACCGCTCGACCGACGAGTCGCTCGACGACATCGCCGAGCTGATCGACCTGCTGCACGGCGCGTCCGCGCGGGTCGAGGTGATCGTCGCCACTAGCTTCGGATGCCCCTACGAGGGGGACGTCGACCCCGCGCGGGTGGCGGGCATCGTGGACCGGGTGGTCCGCGACGGCGCGGACCGGGTGGCGTTCGGCGACACCACGGGCATGGCGACGCCGCGCCGGGTCCGCGAGCTGGTGACCGCGGTACGCGACCGCAACGCGCACGTGCCGGTGCTGCTGCACTTCCACAACACCAGGGGTACGGCACTCGCCAACCTGCTGACCGCGCTGGAGCTGGGGGTGACCGAGTTCGACGCCAGCGTGGGTGGCCTGGGTGGCTGCCCGTACGCGCCCGGCGCGAGCGGCAACCTGGCCACCGAGGAGGCCGTGCACATGTTGCACGACATGGGCATCGACACCGGGATCGACCTGGCGGCCCTCATCGAGGCGGCGGAACTGGCGGAGGAACTGCTCGGCAAGAAGCTCCCGTCGGGCGTGCTGCGGGCCGGGCCGCGTACCCGGCTGACGCCGATGCCGAGCTGACCGTCAGGTGACGCGATCCGTTCGGTGACGCGACGGAGGGGCCGGCGTGCTGCCGGCCCCTCCCGCGTACCAGGTCGGTCAGCTCACCGGGGCGAGCGCGGCCGGCCAGCTGTCCCGGAAGATGTCCGCGCTGCGGTCGGTGCTGCGCTCGGTGGCGCTGAAGGTACCGGCGAAGAGGTTGCTCACCCGGTTCGCCTCGGTGGTGCTCGGATACGGGTTGGTGCAGCTGGTGCCGGCGCTGCCGCCGGACATCAGGATCGAGCAGTTGCCGTTGTAGTTGTCCGGCAGGCCGAGGATGTGCCCGATCTCGTGGGTCATGATCCGCAGCGGGCTGTACTGCGCCGCCTGCTGGGTGTCGATGTAGACCCGGCCGTTGCCGAGGCTGGTCCGCACGGCGTACGAGCCGCCGCCGGTGATCTGGTAGATCCGCAGGTTGGAACCGCAGTTCGCGGAGAGCGTCAGGTTGACCGTGGCGTTGTTCCAGATGGAGGCGGCCTGGCTGGCGGTGCCGGCGTAGGCCCCTGCCTGGCTGGTGTTGTAGCAGATGGTCATGGCGGCGGATGCGGGCGACGGGTTGGCGACCGTGACGCCGAGGGTGGCGAGTGCCGTCGCGAGCATCGCGACCGCGAGCCGATTGAGTCGTGAGGTCATCGCTGACTCCAATCTGGGAGGGGTGTCAGGAGCCTAACGGTAAGCATCAATACATTTCAATGTCTGAGTGGGAAGCGATCGGGTCGCCGAGTGCCGCGTGGATGCGCTAACCTAACGATCGTTTAGGTTGGTGCGGCGAGGGGGTCGGCGTGACGCTCGACGGTGAGGCGCTGGAGCAGCTGCGCAAGCGGGCCCGGTCCGGCGGCGCGGACAAGTACCACGCGGCCAACACGGCCAAGGGCAAGCTGTTCGCCCGCGAACGGGTCGCGCTCCTGGTCGACGAGGGTTCGTTCGTCGAGGACGGCCTCTACGCCAACGCGCTCGCCGACGGGCTCCCCGCCGACGGCGTGGTCACCGGCACCGCCACCATCGACGGCCGCCAGGTCTGCCTGATGGCCAACGATTCCACGGTGAAGGCCGGCAGCTGGGGTGCCCGCACCGTCGAGAAGATCATCCGGATCATCGAGCGGGCGTACGGCGCCGGTGTGCCGATGGTCTACCTGGTCGACTCGGCCGGCGCACGGATCACCGACCAGGTCGACCTCTTCCCCGGCCGACGCGGCGCCGGCAAGATCTTCTGGAACCAGGTCCGCGCCTCCGGCTCCATCCCGCAGGTGTGCGCGTTGTTCGGCCCGAGTGCCGCCGGTGGGGCGTACATTCCGGCGTTCTGCGACGTGGTGGCCATGGTCGACGGCAACGCCAGCATGTACCTCGGCTCCGACCGGATGGTCGAGATGGTCACCGGGGAGAAGACCACCCTGGAGGCGATGGGCGGCGCGAAGGTGCACACCGCCGAGTCAGGCGTCGGGCACTTCCTCTGCAAGACCGAGGCCGACGCGCTCGACGTGGTGAAGACCTACCTGTCGTACCTGCCGGCGAACTGGACGCAGGCGCCGCCTGCCGCACCGGCCGTCGCCGCGCCCGCGAAGGCGGACCTGGCCGCGCTGGTGCCGGCCAGCGAGCGGCAGGCGTTCGACATGCGGCGGTACGTCAAGGGCCTGCTCGACGAGGGTTCGTTCTTCGAGATCCAGGCGCTGTGGGCCAAGGAGCTGACGATCGGCTTCGGCCGCCTCGACGGCCAGGTCGTCGGTGTGCTCGGCAACAACTCGATGTTCAAGGGCGGCGTGCTCTTCGTCGACTCCGCCGACAAGGCGACCCGGTTCGTGCAGCTCTGCGACGCGTTCAACGTGCCACTGCTCTTCCTCAGCGACGTACCCGGCTTCATGGTCGGCAGCGCGGTGGAGAAGCAGGGCATCATCAGGCACGGCGCCAAGATGATCACCGCGATCTCCGAGGCGACGGTCCCGAAGATCTGCGTGGTGGTCCGCAAGGCGTACGGGGCGGGCCTCTACGCGATGGCCGGCCCCGGGTTCGAGCCGGACGCCACGATCGCGCTGCCCACCGCCAAGATCGCGGTGATGGGGGCCGAGGCCGCCGTGAACGCGGTCTACGCCAACAAGATCGCGGCGATCGAGGACGAGTCCGAGCGGGCCGCGTTCGTGGCCGCCAAGCGGGCCGAGTACGAGCAGGACATCGACGTCGTGCGGCTCGCCAGCGAACTGGTGGTGGACGCCATCGTCGAGCCGCAGGACCTGCGCGGCGAGCTGGTCCGCCGGTTCGCCGCCGCGCGTACCAAGGATCGGCACTTCTCCCGGCGCCGGCACGGCGTCACCCCGGTCTGACCCGACCACCAGTCCCGCACCGCCACCGTCCGGGCGCCACAAGCGCCAGGCGGCACCGTCCCTAACAGGAGGATGAGATGGACTTCCGGCTCACCGACGACCAAACGGCGCTGCGGGAGAGCGTGCGGGACTTCGCGCGTGAGGTGGTCGCGCCGGTCATCGCCGAGCACTACGAGCAGCACACCTTCCCGTACGAGGTCATCCGGCAGATGGGCAAGATGGGCCTGTTCGGCCTGCCCTTCGACGAGGAGCACGGCGGCATGGGTGGCGACTACTTCGCGCTCTGCCTGGCCCTGGAGGAACTGGCCCGGGTCGACTCCAGCGTGGCGATCACCCTTGAGGCGGCGGTCTCGCTCGGCGCGATGCCGATCTACCGGTTCGGCACCGAGGAGCAGAAGGCCACCTGGCTGCCGAAGCTGCTCAGCGGGGAGGCGCTCGCCGGTTTCGGGCTCACCGAGCCGGGCACCGGCTCGGACGCGGCAGGCACCCAGACGCGGGCGGTGCTGGACGGCGACGAATGGGTGATCAACGGGTCGAAGGCGTTCATCACCAACTCGGGGACCGACATCACGGCCATGGTCACCGTCACCGCGGTCACCGGTACGAACCCGGACGGCTCGAAGGAGCTGTCGACGATCATCGTGCCCACCGGAACGCCCGGCTTCACGGTGGCGCCCGGCTACTCGAAGGTGGGTTGGACGGCCTCGGACACCCACGAGCTGACCTTCGACGACTGCCGGGTGCCGGCGGCCAACCTGCTCGGCAAGCGGGGTCGTGGGTTCGCCCAGTTCCTGCGGATCCTCGACGAGGGCCGGATCGCCATCGCCGCGCTTGCCGTCGGTCTCGCCCAGGGCTGCGTCGACGAGTCGATCAAGTACGCGAAGGAGCGGCAGGCCTTCGGCCAGCCGATCGGCGCCAACCAGGCGATCCAGTTCAAGATCGCCGACATGGAGCTGAAGGCGCACACCGCACGGCTGGCCTACTACGACGCCGCCGCCCGGATGCTGGCCGGCGAGCCGTTCAAGCGGCAGGCCGCCATCGCCAAACTCCACGCCAGCACCATCGCCGTGGACAACGCCCGGGAGGCCACCCAGATCCACGGCGGCTACGGCTTCATGAACGAGTACCCGGTCGCCCGCTTCTGGCGGGACTCCAAGATCCTGGAGATCGGTGAGGGCACCAGCGAGGTGCAGCGGATGATCATCGCGCGCGACCTGGGCCTCTGAGCGGACCGACCGGTCCGGACGCCTGCCCCCGAAGGGCGTCAGCCGGGACGGCTCAACCGGCCGACCCGGGCGGGACTGTCCGTTCGGCTGTCGGGTTTCGGCGAGTGGCCGTCGGCAGCCCGACGTTCGACTGCCGATGGTCGGAGTCGATCCGTACTCTTCCTGCCCATGACTCCGGATCATGACGGGTCACGGGGCCCGTCCGGTCGTACCGGGTTGTCGGAACTGCTCCGGGCCCACCGTCTGGCCGCCGGCCTGACCCAGGCCGAACTCGCGGCCCGGGCCGGCGTGGGCGTACGGACGGTGCGTGACCTGGAGCGTGCTCGGTCAGTCCGGCCGCAGCGCACCACGGTCGGCCTACTCGCCGAGGCGTTGCAGTTGACAGGCGCGACCCGGGCGGCGTTCATGGCCGCCGCCCGAGGCCCCGCCAGGGGCGAGCCCGCCCCGCCGGACGAGCCCCCGGCGTCGCCGTCGGAAACCCCGTCGCCCGCCCGCCCCGCCGGGCCGGATCCGCCTGTCGCCCTCCCTCCGCCGGTGGCGCTGATCGGCCGGGACCGGGACGTCACCGAGTTGGCAGGCATGTTGACCACCGAGCCGGGTCCCCGCCTGGTGAGCCTGGTCGGGCTGACAGGTGTCGGCAAGACGGCGTTGGCGCTGTCCGTGGCGCACGCGGCCGCCGGGGCGTACCCGGGTGGCGTGGCCGGGGTGCTGATCGGTGAGGGCTCGGACGGCCCGGACGTGCTCGCCGCCTCGATGGGGGTTCTCGGTGCGGCCCGGCTGCCGGAACTCGCCGCGCACCTCTCCGGGCGCCCGGCGCTGCTGGTGATGGACGCGGTCGAGCGCGCGCCCGGCCCGGTGGCCGAGACGCTGCACCGGCTGGTCGGCGTGCTGCCCTCCCTGCGGGTGCTGGTCACCGGCCGGCACCCCGTCGGGCTGCCCGGCGAGCGGGTCTGGCCGGTCTCGCCGCTCGACGTACCGCCGCCGGACGCCGACGAGGCCGATCCCTCCGCGCTCGGGTCGTGGCCGGCGGTGGCGCTGTTCACCGCACGGCTCGCCCAGGTCCGGCGGGAGCCGCCCACCTCCGACGAGTTGCCGGCGCTGGCCGCGCTGGTCCGCCGGCTGGGCGGACTGCCGCTGGCCATCGAGCTGATGGCTGCCCGGGGTCGGCTCCTCAACCTCACCGAACTGCTCGACAGGTACGGCGACCGGGTGCTCGACCTGGCCACCCCCGCGGACCCGCCGGCCCATCCGGGCTGGGACGGACCCGAGGCGGCGAGCGGTCGGCCGAGCGGCGTCGACGTCACCCGCACGGCTGCGGTGGGCACCCTGCGGGACGCGGTGGCGACCAGCTACCGGCTGCTCGCGCCTGACGAACGGGCGGCGCTGCGGCGGCTCGCCATGTTCGGCAACCGGTGGTCGGTCGAGCAGGCCGAGGAGATGCTCGCCGACGAGGCTGACCGGGACGGCACCGTGGCGATCGATCCCCTCCCGGTGCTGCACCGGCTCGTCGAGTTGGGCCTGCTCAGCGTGCGGGGCACCGGTTCGTTCCGGTTCCGTCTGCTGGACGCGGTCCGTGACTTCGCCGTCGAGCAGGCGGCCGGGGCCGGCGAGTTGAGCTGTCTGCGACGCCGGCACGCCGAGGTGGTCGCCCGCCTGGTGGCGCGTACGGCCACCGACCTGGCCGGCCCTCGGCTGCTTGACGCGATACACCGGCTGGACGAGGTGAGCAGTGACATCAGCTCGGCGCTGTCCCATGCGGCGGCCGACGATCCGCTGACCGCGCTCGGCCTGGCGGCCAGCCTCACCAGGTGGTGGCGGTTCCGTGGGCGGGACGTCGCCGGTCGACAGTGGTTGCGGCGGCTGCTGGCGGATCCGAGGACCGCCGACGCCGATCCTGTCCTGCGCGCCTGGGCGACACTGGGGGTGGCCCGGCTCGCCGCCGAGCACGGCGCCGACGAGCTGCCGACCGCGCGGACCGCGCTGGAGATGTTCCGGCAGGCGGGTGACGTGACCGGGGAGTTGGAGGCGCGTACGGTGCTCGGCGCGCTGCTGATCACCGTCGGAGGGCATGACGAGGCCCGTGTGCAGGCCGAGGCGGCGCTGCGGCTGGCGGCCCGCCACGGGCGGACGCGGGATCTGGCGGTGGCCCAGAACAGTCTCGCCTGGCACGAGATCCGGGTGGGTGACCTGGCGGCAGCGCGCCGCCGGCTGGCCGCCGTGGACCGGCTCGCCGCCGAGGGTGGTGAGCAGCGGTTGCGGGTGCTGGCCTGGGCGAACCGGGCTGAGGTCGCCCGCCTGGAGGGCCGGTACGCCGATGCCGTGGACCAGGGGCGGCGCGCGGCGACCGCGTTGTCCGAGCTGGGCGATCCGGGGCATCGCCGCCGGGTGCTGGGCACGGTCGGCCTGGCACTCGCGCAGGACGGTCGTGCCGGGGAGGCGACCGACGTGCTCGCCGAGTTGCGGGCGGGGGCCGCCGAGGCGGTGGGCGTACCGGTGCCGCGGGTACCCGGCCCGCCACGGCGGCGGTCGGACGACACCGTTCTCTCCTGGGGTGGCCCGGAGGTGGGGATCTGCGCGTTGATCGAGGGGAACCTGGCGCTGCACCGGGGTGAGCGCGAACTGGCCGCCGAGTGGTTCGCCGCCGCCGCCGATGCCGGTCACGATCGGCGGGACGTGGTGGAGGCGCTTGTGGGGTTGGCGGCGAGCACCGGGGACCCGGCGGTCCTGGATCGGCTCGACCGGGCCTGCCGGGAGACCGGGATCCGCCTGTTGCCGCAGGAGTCGGGGCTGCTCTACGCGTTGACCGCCACTCGTGGTGGGTCGGCGACCCGGTAGCGCGGCCGGCACGGCCAGGGGTGGCGGGGGTGGAGTGGCGCGGGCGAAAAGCCCCCTTTGTGCTACCCCTCGCTGTTCGCCCGCGCCGTCACCCCCCGGTGGATCCCCGGTGGTCGAAGCCTGCCACCGTGTCCCGGGCGGAAGGCGCATTTCATGCCTGTTTGCCCGGGCAGCAAGGTCAGTTCTGCCGGTCTTTCTGCCGGTAGGTGTCGGCGTTTCCGGACCAATCCCCCGGGTGGTCGGTGCCGTCGCCGATCACTGTCGGGGCGTGCCTCCGGCGGCGGTCTCCTGCTCCGGGGCCACGTCGGTGCTGCCGGCGGTGGCGCAGGGATGCACGGCGTCACGGATCCGACGCAGACCGTCGAGGAGCGCGTCCAGGGCCTGCGGGTCGAGCTGACCGGTGAACCACTGCTCGATCATCTGCAGGTGCCCCGGCAGCGTCTCGTCCAGTTGCTGCATGCCCTTCGGGGTGACCACCGCGTACGAGCTGCGGCGGTCGTTCGGGCATGCCCTGCGGGTGAGCAGACCGTCGCGTTCCATGCGGTCGACCACCCTGGTCACTCCGCTTGTGGACAGCGACGTCTGCGCGGCGAGATCGGTCATCCTGAGCTGGTTACCCGGTGAGCGGGCCAGTCGGGTGATGACCTCGAACTCGACAGCGGAGAAGCCGTGCTCCTCCAGTTGAGCGGTGAACCGGGTCGACAGCCCGGCGTGCACCTCGAAGAGAAGGCCGACGGCGGTGATCCGGGGATCGTCGAAGACGTTGGTCACTCGTTCATCCTACCAGTACTTGACACGGGGAATGTTGTTGCCGTTATAGTTGCTAAGGCAGTCGTTGGGCTACTAAACAATCTCCTGGAGGACAGCAGCATGACCAGCAGCACCGATGCGGTTACCCGCGACTGGGACGGCCTCACCATCCCGGCGGCCGGCACCTACGTGCTCGACGCCGCCCACAAGCGGGTCGGCTTCGTCGCCCGCCACATGATGGTGAGCAAGGTCCGCGGTGAGTTCAACGAGGCGACCGCCACCATCACCATCGCCGAGGACCCGCTGCAGTCGTCGGTCGTCGCGACCATCCAGGGCGCCAGCATCGACACCACCCAGGGCGACCGGGACGCGCACCTGCGCAGCGCCGAGTTCCTCGACGTCGAGAAGTACCCGACGCTCGAGTTCCGCAGCACCGGGGTCAAGTCCCGCAGCGGCAACGAGTTCGTTCTCACCGGCGACCTGACCATCAAGGACGTCACCCGTCCGGTGGAGCTCCAGGTCGAGTTCGAGGGCGTCGGCCGCAGCCCGTTCGGCCAGGACATCTTCGGCTTCTCCGCGACCACCGAGATCGACCGCGAGGAGTTCGGCCTGACCTGGAACGTCACCCTGGAAACCGGTGGCGTGCTGGTCGGCAAGAAGATCAAGATCGAGATCGAGGGCGAGGCCGTCCGCCAGGCCTGATCCTCGGATCACCGGCACGCTCCGGGCCCGCGTCGTACGTCGACGCGGGCCCGCCTCCGTCTCCCGACGTCGGTGTGAATTGTCACGAGTTGTTAGCGCCGCCATCGGATGGGTCACCTCCGGAACGGGGTACAGGTGGCAGCACGAACGCGCTCGCTGCGGACGTCGTCGGATCACGGCAACGGCCTCTGGCCCTGGCCAGGCGAGCGCTCTTAACGTGGATGGTTCACAATGCGCTTTCCGGGACGGCAGAATCCCGACCGCGCCGTCCGTCGGGAGGACACATGGGCAGGGACGTCTCGCAGGGCGCCTTCACCCGGGAGGACCGCGTCCGCTACCGGCACAAGGTCCGGCGATGCCTGGACGTCTTCGCCCTGATGCTCGACGACTTCGGCTTCGACGCCGACCGGCCGATGACCGGCCTGGAGATCGAACTCAACCTCGTCGACTCGGCCGCCGAGCCCGCGATGCGCAACGAGGAGATCCTCGCCGACATCGCCGACCCGCTCTTCCAGACCGAGCTGGGGCAGTTCAACCTGGAACTCAACGCCGAACCCCGTCTTATCGAGGGCACCGGCTTCGCCGACTACGAGGACGACCTGCGCGGCAGTCTCGCCCGGGCCGACGAGCGCGCGGCCAGGTCCGACGCGAAGATCGTCCTGGTCGGCATCCTCCCCACCCTCACCGAGGGGCACCTGGTCGAGGACAACCTGTCCACCAACGAGCGCTACCGGGTGCTCAACGACCAGATCGTCGGTGCCCGCGGCGAGGACATCGAGCTGGACATCCGCGGCGTCGAACAGTTGCGTACGCACACCGACTCGATCGCGCCCGAGGCCGCCTGCACCAGCCTCCAGTTCCACCTCCAGGTCGCGCCGGACAGCTTCGCCGACTACTGGAACGCCTCCCAGGCCATCGCCGGGGTTCAGGTGGCCGTCGGGGCCAACTCGCCCTTCCTGTACGGCCGTCAACTCTGGGCCGAGACCCGGATCGCCCTGTTCGAGCAGGCCACCGACACCCGCCCGGACGAGCTGAAGGCCCAGGGGGTACGACCCCGGGTGTGGTTCGGTGAACGGTGGATCACCTCGATCTTCGACCTTTTCGAGGAGAACGTCCGCTACTTCCCGCCGCTCCTGCCGATCTGCGAGGACGAGGACCCGGTGGAGGTGCTGCACGCCGGCGGTGTGCCCCAGCTCGGTGAACTGCGGCTGCACAACGGCACTGTCTACAGGTGGAACCGCCCGGTGTACGACATCATGAACGGCCGCCCGCACCTGCGGGTGGAGAACCGCGTACTGCCGGCCGGCCCGACGGTGGTGGACATGCTGGCGAACGCGGCCTTCTACTTCGGCCTGGCCCGTGGGCTCGCCGAGTCGGACCGGCCGATCTGGAGCCAGCTCACCTTCAGCTCCGCCGAGGAGAACTTCCACGCCGCCGCCCGGCGCGGCCTGGAGGCCGTACTGCACTGGCCCCAGCTCGGCGACGTGCCGGTCACCAAGCTCGTGCTGGACGAGCTGCTGCCCACCGCCGCCGCGGGACTGGACGGCTTCGGCGTCACCGCGGCGCAGCGGGACCGGCTGCTCGGCATCATCGAGCAGCGCTGCCGTACCGGCCGCAACGGCGCGGTCTGGCAGACGGAGACGGTCTGGGCGGCCGAGCGGCATCAAGGCATGGACCGGGCGGCGGCGCTGCACCACATGGTCCAGCGCTACGCGGAACTCCAGCGCACGAACGAACCGGTCCACACCTGGCCGCTCCCGTAACCCCCTGACGCGGCGGGCGGGTCAGTCGGTGGAGGGGCGGGAGGGTCTGCGGGTACGGCGGCCGGCCGGGGTCGGCCCCGGCGTCGCCGTGTCGGCCGGGGTGGGGAGGTCGGGCTCCGTCCGTGGTGCCGGTATCCGGGGTGCGGCGCTCGCGTCGCCGGGCCGGGATCCTGCCGCTGCGCTGTCGGTTCGGCCCCGCCGTGGCGAGGCGGCGGCCGAGGTACCAGCCGACGCGCCGGGCTTCGCTGCGTCGGGCTCCGCCGCGTCGGCCGTCTCGGCCTGAACCTCCGGGTCGGGCTGGGCAGCCGGGTCGGGCTGAGCAGCCGGGTCGGACTGAGCAGCCGGGTCGGACTGAGCAGCCGGCTCAGGCGGTGTGCTCGTGTCGGGCGTACCCGGGCTGGCTGCCCGGTGTCGCTCGGCGCGTTCGGCGAGGACGGCGACGAGCACCGAGCCACCGATTCCGGCGATCACCGCGTACGGGGCGACAAGCTGGGTGGACAGCTGTTCCGGGCCCAGCGCCGACCAGCGCGGCACGGTGCTCAGGTACGCGAGCGCGACGAGCAGCGGGCCGGCCGCCCCCGACGCCGTCGCGCCCACCCGGTGCCCCGGCGATCGGGTGGCCCCCCGGGCGGCCAGCGCCCCGATCACGAGTGCGGGGAGGAGCGCCAGCAGCGCACCGGGCCAGTAGAGCTGGTCTCCGATCCAGTACCTGCTGTGGTCCGGGTCGAGCTGCCAGGTGCCGAGCTGGGCACCGACCAGACCGCGTCCGACGCGTACCCCGTCGATCACCGAGACCACGGCGAGCAGCCACAGCCAGGCGGCCGTCGCCGTCACGTTCACGGCGGCGGCGCGGGAGCGCAGTGCCCAGAGCGCGACGAGGACGCCGATGACGATTCCCAGCGCCGTGTGGACGGCGGCGACGCGCTGCGGCGCCGCGGTGTCGGCGCCCTCCGCCACCCGCGCGGGTACGGCGACGAGGAGTACGGTGACCAGCCCGCCGAGCCCGGCGCCCAGGGCGATGGCCACCCGTCCCAGCAGGCTGCCGCCCTCAGCGGGTGGGTCGTCCGACACGGCCGGAGTGCCGGGCCTGTCGGTCGCCGACGGCCCGTGATCGCTGGCCACCTGGGACTCGTCGACCGGGACCGGCCGCTGGTGCAGCCGCTGCGCGCATACCGCGCCGAGGACCGTTGAGCTGGCGGCCAGCCAGGTCGCCCAGGCGAGGCCGTCCGCCCAGGCCGTGTCGACGGCGCCGGCGTCGGTGGGCGTCCAGGTGATGACGCCGAGCCCGTAGCCGAAGCCCAGTTGTGCGGCGCCCGCGCCGGCAGCGACCCCGATCGCCGTCGCGATCGATACTCCCCAGCCCTGTCTGGCCATGCCGGGCAGCGTAACGTCCCGTCGGCGACGCGGCGAGTCGCGATGACGCGCCGGCAGGCGCGAACGGGCTTGGCGGTGACCGGTACGGTCGCCGGTGATGAGGCGGTGTGCGGTATGACGGACGCGAACACGGGTCGGCAGGATCCCGCCGGCGGTCGGGACGGGGGCGGCGCGAGCCGGGCCACCGTCCTGCTCGGCGGTGGGCTGGTGGCGGTGCTCCTCGCCGCGGTGGGTGCGACAGGTGGCTGGCTGCTGGCCGGCAAGGACGAGGCCCCGGACGAGCCGCTCGCGGTGGCGAGCCTGACCGGCACGCCTACCGCCCGGACTGTCACACCCCGACCGAGCACGGGTCGGACCACGCCCTCGGCTCCCCGGACCTCCGCCAGCGCGACGAAGGGGGCCGGGCTGACCGTCCCGCCCGTCGTTGGCACCGATTTCGAAGAGGCCCGGGACATGCTGCGCAAGCAGCGGCTGGGCTGGCGGCTGGTCTTCGGCGGCGGCACCGGTCGTACGGTGCAGAGCGCCTCGCCTTCCGTGGGCACCGAGGTCACCAGGGGCACCACCGTGCAACTCCAGGTGGCCGGCCCGCCGCCGCCCGCGGAGGTACCGGATGTGGTCGGTGACGACTGCGCCAGGGCCGCCGACGAGTTGGTCGAGGAGGGGCTCTACCCGAGCTACCGCAGCGGGCGCAGTGGGAAGGTCAGCCGACAGGAACCGACCGAGGACGGTTCGGCCCGCTGGAACGACCAGGTGAGCATCTGGTGCGGTGCGAACCCGGGCGACCAGCCGAGCGTGAAACCCACCTCCTGACCCTGGGGTCCGGCGTTCGTTTCCGGCTCGCCGGGGCCGCTGATCCGCGCCGATGGCGGTACGGGCCGCTAGGTTGACGGTCGAGGGCCGTGCCGCCCGCCCCGGTTCGGGAAAGGACGTGCGATGAGCGACGACCGCCAGGAGCCGCCCGCCGGGGAGCCCGACGACGACCGGACCCGCCCTCTCCCTCCCGCCGACCGGCCGGAGCCGCCGCCCGCCGCACCCGATGAGACCGCGCCCCTGAACCGGGCCGCGTCGCCCGATGAGACGGCGCCGATGAACCGGGCCGCGCCGCCGGATGAGACGGCGCCGATGAACCGGGCCGCGCCGCCGGGCGGGCCCGATGCGACGGTGCCCTCCGACCAGACCATGCCCATCGACAGGTCCGGGCCGTCGCAGCCGGCGGACCGCACGGCGCGGATGCCCGTCGAGCGGTCCAACCCCGCGCCGTGGTCGGGGCGCGCGGAGGTGCGACCGCCGCGACCGGCCGAGCCGGCCGGCGACTGGTACGCCGAGGAGCAGAGTGGGCGGCGGTGGTGGCTGCCGATCCTCTGGGGTGTACTGGCGCTGGTGCTGGTAGGCCTGCTCGGGGCCGCGCTCTGGGTGGTGCTCAACGCCCGGGACAACGACCGGGACGACCCGGGGTCCACCCCGTCGCCGCCGCCGGGCAGTGCCACCAGCGCCGTGCCGACAAGCGCCGCTCCGACGTCCGCATCGCCGAGCAGTGCGTCGCCAAGTAGCCCGCCGCCGTCGAGCGAGCCCGCCGAGGTGCCCGTGCCGCCGGTCGCCGGCCTGCCGCAGGCCACCGCCGAGGGGCTGCTGGAACGGCTCGGCCTGTCCTACCGGGTGGTGTACCGCCCGTCGGAGCTGCCGCCGGGGACCGTGGTGGGCACCGAGCCGGAGGCCGGGGCGACTGTGTCGGACGGCGAGGACGTCCTGCTGATCGTCTCGCAGGCCCGCCCTTCGACCGGGAGCGGCACGACCACACCGGGCAGGACGGCGACCAGCACGCCGTGACCCCTGCTCACCACATCCGACGGCGGGTGCCGACCAGGCCGAGGCCGGCGAGCGAGATGGTGAGACCGAAGATCCCTGACCAGAACAGGGACCTGCGGACGTCAGTGGCGGTGTGCCCGGCCGGGCCCGACCCGGCGAGGTCCTGCCGCCCGGCGGACTGACCCCCGGCGCCGCCACCAGCGACCGACCCGGTCGGGTCTGTCGCTTCGGCGTGCTGGGTGGGTGCGACGGCACCGATCCAGCCGGGGTCGTCCTGCACGTGTGGGTCGGCGTCCACCACTGTGATCTCCGGTGCGGGTACCGGGGTGGTCAGCCGGGTCGCGGACGACGCCGGGTCGCGGGCCAGGACCACGAGTGTGGCCACGGCCCCGAGCAGGGCGAGCAGTCCGAGAGCGTAGGCGATACGGGAGCGGTGGTGCCGCCGCGGGGCGGGCTGATTGACCATGAACCATCCCAGGCTCAGGGCCCTGGAACGTGCGGTGGAACGTGCCGGGGTGGGCGTACCAATTCTATGGCGACGGCACGCCCACCGCGGCGGATCGCTGTGGTCAGCCCACCCGGACCGGGGTACGGGAGACGGGCCGCCGCGCCCTTACGGTGTGCGGGCGGGGTTCCGGTGCGGCCTGCACCTGTTGCAACCCTTCCCGCTGGACGAAGATCGACCGTCTGTTGACCGCGTCGCCAGCGGCGTTGAGCTCGTAGCCGTCGAGCCAGAGCCAACCGTCGTACGTCGGCCAGTCGAGCACACGGATGACCCGGAACATGATCGGCCTGAGGAACTGGACACTCGCCGCGCGAGTCACGTGCAGAACGTCACCGGAGCGGGGAAGCACATGGGCTCCTGGGGAGGGTTGGCCGGCGGCGGGGCCGGCGGTGACTGATCGGGGGGAAGAGTCTCGGCCGGTGACGGGGTCGTGCCTCGTGGACCGGTGGTGCGATGGTGGTGGTCGGGCCGTACCTCGCTGGTGGCGTGCCGCCACCCGACCATCACCCGGCTGCTCTCCGGGAACCGCGCCCGCCGCCGCAGCTTGCCGGCTTGCAGCGGCGGGGTCTTCACCCGGGGGCAGGTCTCGGTGTCGCCGGCCGGATCCGCGTCGTGTCCGGCCCCGGATAGGTGGGGTCACCACTCCGGGGGAGCGGACGGAGACGCTGAGTGATCCGTGCCATACGGACAGACTGCATCAGGGACGTGCTTCATGCAAGTTGCACGTCGACTTTTGCCGATACGTGAGCGTGTCGCGCAAAGCGGCGCTTGAAGCCATCCGCGTCCGGACGGCACACTGAGGGCCGGTTTCGCCCGTCGCGGCCGGCCGATGACCGGCACCACCCCCTCGTCGCGAACGCTCGCCGGTCGACGGTCGCGCCCCCGGCGGGTGTCACCCAGTGGCGCGTTACCGGAGGTAGCCCGAGTGGGGTCGAGCAGCCAGCGGCGGGGACCACTGACTTCTTGGATCGCGCCATGAGTGAGCGGCGCAGTCCGACCATCAGACGGCGGCGGCTCGGTGCCGAGCTGCGCCGCCAACGGGAGTCCGCCGGAATCACCATCGAGGTGGTCGCCGAGCAGTTGGAGTGCTCGGCGTCGAAGGTCTCCCGGATCGAGACGGGCCACACCACGGCCACGCCCCGCGACGTGCGGGACATGCTCCGGATCTACGGCGTGGTGGGCGCCGAGAGCGACGAGCTCGTGCAGATCGCCCGGGAGGCCCGGCAGAAGGGCTGGTGGCACCCGTACAGCACGGTGCTCGTCGGCGCGTACGTCGGGCTGGAGGCCGCGGCGAGTTCGATCCGGGCGTACGAACAGCAGGTGGTGCCGGGTCTTCTGGAGACCGAGGAGTACGCCGGGGCGATGATCCGCGCCGCCCGGCCGGACTTCACCGCCGATCAGGTGCACCAGAGGGTGCGTGTCCGTCTGGGCCGTCAGTCGTTGTTGACCCAGGACGATCCGGTCGATCTGTGGGTGGTGCTCGATGAGGCGGTGGTAAGTCGGCCGGTGGGCGGGGACGAGGTGATGCGCGGCCAGCTGAAAAGGCTGGTCGAGGTGGCCGAGTTGCCGAACGTGACGCTCCAGATCCTCCCCTTCGAGGTGGGGGCGCACGCCGGCATGGACGGGACCTTCACGATCCTCAGCTTTCCCGAGCCCGGTGATCCGGATGTTGTGTACGCGGAGAACGCCACGGGTGGGCTTTTCCTCGAGAAGAGCGACGAACTACAGAAGTACAGCTTCATCTTCGATCACATCCGTGCCGCGGCCATTCGTCCGGAGGAGTCCGTCGCACACATCGCAAAACTGGCAGAGGAGCCGTTGTGGAAATGGCGACCAAGGGGTTCCCCGTGGACCTGACGCAGGCAACGTGGTTCAAGAGCTCGAAGAGCGGGCCGAACTGTGACAACTGCGTGGAGGTGGCGTACGTGACCGGGGCGGTCGGAGTGCGGGACTCGAAGGACAAGGCCGGCCCGGCCCTGGTCTTCGCCCCGGGTGACTGGCACGCCTTCGTCGCCGGCACCAGAGGTGGTGTGTTCGGCTCGGCCTGACCGAGTATCACGTGGGTCCCCGTCCGGTTCCGACCGGGCGGGGGCCTTCCCGTGCCCGGGGGCGGGTGCCGTGACGGGCGCCGGCCGCCAGGTTCCGCCGGGATTCCCGTCGCCACAGCGGGTCCGTCTCGTTGAACCGGTCGGAGCGGCGCTGGTCGATGATCCGCCGCACCGATCCCGCAACCGAGCGAGGTAGGCGAGACGGATGACGACGATCGGGTCAGACAATCTCACCAACGGTCCGGGTAAGCCGGAGCGGTTCGGTGGCAAGTACCGCGGGGCGCGCCGGGACACCGTACTGACCGAGGTGGTGTCGAGCGAGCAGGAGCCGTCCGCCACAGAGTCGGCCGACCCGCCTCTCTCGCTGCCCTCCCTCGACCCGAATCCGCTCGTCGAGCCGTCGTTCCCGCCGAGCGGCTGGCCGCCGGAGGCCACCGGGTCACTTGCCGACCATCCGCTGCTGCGCGGTCTGCTGCTGGAGTTGCCGCCGAAGGGCAGCGTCCCGCCGCCCGGCTGGCTGGACCGCTGGTTCGAGGCGACCCGGGCGATCCTGGAGCTGCTGTACGTGCAGGGGTCAGGCCGCTCGCGCTGACGGCGACGCCGCCGGTCGGGTCCGCTCGGCGAGCCGGCTGTGCCGGAGCGCGTGCCGGACGCCGATGACAGCCACCGCGAGCGCGCCCACGGTGATCGCCGGACCTGTCACGCCCGGCTCGGCACCGAGGTCGGCGCCGGTGGCCGCGATCACCGCCGGCAGTGTGGTCAGGGCGCTCACCTGCAACGGCAGCCCGACGAGGGGATGTGCCGCGTCGGCGCGCAGGCCGTACGGCGCGGGGGTGCCCGGTGCGCTGGCGAACGCGCCGGCTCCGGCCCACAGCCGGCGGATGCGGCGTACCGAGCTGGCCGCCACCACGAGCGCGGGACCCATGGTCAGGGTCAGCCCGGCGGCTGCCCGGTCGATCGGGGCGGCGCCGGCGCTGAACAGCCCGCCGGCAAGCACGGCCGCGGTGAGCGTCACGCCGGTCGCGGCGAGGGCCAGCAACCATCCGGTACGCCGGCGCAGCGCGCGGGTGTTGCGCAGGCGGGGCAGGCTGTCGGCCAGGACGCCGGCGGCCACCCAGACGGCGGCGATCGGCAGCAGGATGGTGAGCTGACTCTCCATGTCGGAGAGTCTTTCCCGGATCGGGCCGGCGCGAATCAGGGCCGGCCCCCGTTCGCCCCGGACCCATGTCCCGTAGGGGGTCATCCCTCCGATGTTATGGACGTTTCGACATGTCCCCCCGGGCGGGTGCTGAAATACCCTCAGCTCGATCGGCAACAGTCGATTGATGTTGGGGCCGGTGGTCGCGATCCGCCGCCGGTCGGAGGGAGGTAGGCAGATGGGTCTTCCACGCAGATCAGTACTGGTCGGGGTGGCCACCGCGACCGTGCTGGCCGTCGGCACCCCGGCCCTGGCCGCCGAACCGGTCGGCGAGATCCGGTCCGCCGGCGGAGCCACCGCCGTGTCGGACAGCTACATCGTCGTGCTCAAGGACAGCGCGGTGTCCCGCGACCGGGTCGGTGACACCGCGAAGCGGCTGTCCGGCCGTCACGGCGGCAAGGTGGCCCGCACCTACGGCGCGGCGCTGCGCGGCTTCGAAATCACCCTGAGCGCGAACGCGGCGGCCCGCATCGCCGCCGACCCGGCGGTGGCGTACGTCGAGCAGAACCACACCGTCTCGATCTCCGGAACGCAGGCCAACCCGCCCTCCTGGGGTCTGGACCGGATCGACCAGCGCAACCTGCCCCTGGACAGCTCCTACACCTACCCGAACACGGCGAGCAACGTGCACGCCTACATCATCGACACCGGCATCCGCTTCTCCCACAACGACTTCGGCGGCCGGGCCACCTCCGGCTACGACGCCGTGGACGGCGGGTCGGCCGACGACTGCAACGGGCACGGCACGCACGTGGCCGGCACCGTCGGCGGTTCCTCGTATGGCGTGGCAAAGGGTGTCCAGCTGGTCGGCGTACGGGTACTGAACTGCTCCGGCAGCGGCACCAACGCCGGTGTCATCGGCGGCGTCGACTGGGTCACCGCGAACGCGATCAAGCCGGCGGTGGCGAACATGAGCCTCGGCGGCGGCGCGAACAGTTCCCTGGACACCGCAGTGCGCAACTCAATCGCCTCCGGCGTGACGTACGGCCTGGCGGCCGGCAACGACAGCGGCGCGAACGCCTGCAACACCTCCCCGGCGCGCACAACGGAGGCCATCACGGTCGGCTCGACGACCAACACGGACGCCCGCTCGTCGTTCTCCAACATCGGCACCTGCCTGGACATCTTCGCGCCCGGCTCGTCGATCACCTCGGCCTGGTACACCAGCAACACGGCGACCAACACGATCAGCGGCACCTCGATGGCCACGCCGCACGTGGTCGGCGCGGCTGCCCTGCTGGCCAGCGCCAACCCGAGCTGGACGCCGGCGCAGGTCCGCGACCAGATGGTGGCCAACGCGACGCCCAACGTGGTGGGCAACGCCGGCTCCGGCTCGCCGAACCGGCTGCTCTACGTGGGCTCCGGCGGCACCACCCCGCCGCCGACCGGCTGCACCGGCACCAACGGCACCGACGTCTCCATCCCGGACGCCGGCGCGGCGGTGACCAGCGCGATCACCATCTCCGGCTGTGGCCGGAACGCCTCGTCGGCCTCCACCGTCGCGGTGAACATCGTGCACACCTACCGGGGTGACCTGGTCATCGACCTGCTCGCACCGGACGGCAGCGCGTACCGGTTGAAGAACAGCAGCACCTCGGACAGCGCCGACAACGTGAACACCACGTACACGGCCAACGTCTCGGGTGAAGCCGCCGACGGCACCTGGCGGCTCCAGGTACGCGACACGTACTCGGCCGACACCGGCTACATCAACACCTGGACCCTGACCGTCTGACCGCCCGCACGAGCGAGGCCCCGTCCGCTTCCGCGGGTGGGGCCTCGTGTCGTACGAGATCGGCTGTCAGACCGCGAAGGTGGCCGGCCGTTCGGTGGCCGGGGCCGGCGGGCGCGCCTTCCACAGGCCGGTCTTCTGCCCCGCCAGGCGGGCCAGGTACGCCGGGTTGAGGATCACGTAACGCCTCCAGAGGCGCTTCGGCTCCAGACCGAGCCGCCAGAACCACTCCAGCCCGGCACGCTGCATCCACGGCGGCGGCTGGCGCAGCAGCCCGGCGTGGTAGTCGAACGCAGCGCCGACAGCCATCAGCGGCATGTCGAGCAGCGGTCGCATGGCGTACGTGAAGACCTCCTGGCGCGGGCAGCCGAGCCCGACCAGGACCAGTCGGGCGCCGCTGGACCGGATCCGGTCGGCGATCTCCGCGTCCTCGCCCGGCTGGACTGCCCGGAACTTCGACGGCTCCACCCCGGCGATCTTCAGCGCGGGGAACATCCGCTCCAGCGCCGGGATCAGCTTGGCAAGCGTCTCCTCGGTCGACCCGTACAGGTAGACCGGCAGCCCTTCGTCGGCGAAACGGGACAGCACGTGCAGGGTCAGCGTCGGCCCGTAGACGCGGTCCGTGAGCCCGGCGTGGTGCAGCAGGTTGAGCGCCCAGCGCACCGGCTGACCGTCGGGCGTGACCATGTCGAACGAGTTGAGCCGGGCATTGTGCGCCGGATCCAGGACGCCTGTCATCACGCCGTGCACGGCCAACGCGGTCAGAGCGAAGGGGCGCCGCTCGTGCGCGGCGGTCACCACGGCGTCCGTCGCCGTGGCGTAGTCGGTGGCGTCGACCAGGACGCCGAGCACGTTGCGCTTGGTCCGAGCGGTCATGACTGGGGCACCCACTTGTCCACGTTGGCCTCGTAGATCTCCCGCAGGATCATGGGTACGTCGTAGGTGATCCTCCAGTCCGGGTACTGCTCCTCGAACCGGGCCATGCTGCTGACGTACCACTGGTGGTCGCCCGTGCGGTTCTGCTCGACGTAGTTGATCCGCGCCTCGCGGCCGGTGATCTCCTCGGCGATCCGGAACGCCTCGATGTGTGAGGTGTTGGAGTGCCGTCCGCCGCCCAGGTTGTAGACCTCAGCCGAGCGCGGCGCCCGGAAGAACGCCTCGAACGCGGTAAGCACGTCCCGCGAGTGGATCGCGTCGCGGACCATCTTGCCCTTGTAGCCGAACAGGTTGTACGTCCGGCCCTCCATCACGCAGCGCATCAGGTACGCCAGGAAGCCGTGCAGCTCGGCAGCGGAGTGTGCCGGGCCGGTGAGTGTGCCGCCCCGGAAGCAGGCGGTCTTCATGTCGAAGTAGCGGCCGTACTCCTGGACCATCACGTCCGCGGCGACCTTGGAGGCGCCGAAGATCGAGTGCAGGGAGCTGTCGATCGACATGTCCTCGGTGATGCCGTTGTACCACCTGTGGTCCTCGGGCAGCTCGTACCGGGTCTCCAGCTCGATCAGCGGCAGGCTGTTGGGCCGGTCGCCGTACACCTTGTTCGTCGAGCAGTGGATGAACGGCGCGTCGATGGCGTGCAGCCGGGTGTTCTCCAGCATGTTGAGAGTGCCACCGGCGTTGACGTCGAAGTCGGTGTACGGCTCCTTCGCCGCCCAGTCGTGGCTCGGCTGCGCGGCGCTGTGGATCACCACGGCGATGTCCGAGCCGTACTTCTTGAACACCTGCTCCAAGCCGTCGCGGTCCCGGATGTCCACCGCGAAGTGGGTGTACGCGCTGCCCAGGTCACGGCCGAGCCGCTCCAGGCTCCACGAGGTGGAGCCGTCCTCACCGAAGAAGTACCGGCGCATGTCGTTGTCGATGCCGACGACGTCCAGGCCGAGCCCGGCGAAGTGCCGGACCGCCTCGGAGCCGATCAGACCACCAGACCCGGTCACCAACGCGACACTCACACGCCACTCCTGGTCCATCGGAGGCAGAATCCATCGGAGCATAGCGTGACGCCCGGCACGCCCCGATATGACGGAAGGGCCCCGCAGTGTGCGGAGCCCTCGTCGTTGGTGGGGATGGGGGGAGTTGAACCCCCACGCCCTTTCGGGCACACGGACCTGAACCGTGCGCGTCTGCCATTCCGCCACATCCCCGTGGCACAACCCGGAACACTCTAGTCGCCCCGATCCCGCTGTCTCCAGCGGGCCTCGGGAATACTACGCTGTCCCAGACATTCGCCACGAGCGGTTACCGTTCGTGGCGGACGAAAGATTAGCACGGCAGTCCCGGTCCTTCCGAGCGGGCCGGGAGCAGGCGGCCGAGCGGCGTGTGAGCTGCACGCGCGCCGGCCGGATACCATCATGTCCTCGGGACCCGAGGAGGAGCCGGTGAGCGTGCTGCAACGCTTCGAGAAGCGTCTGGAAGGCCTGGTCGAAGGGGCTTTCGCCAAGGTCTTCAAAGGGGTGGTCCACCCCGTGGAGATCCTCAACGCCATGCAGCGGGAGGCCGAGGCGCACAAGGCGATCCTGGCCGGTGGGCGCACGTTGGTGCCCAACCGCTACGTGATCGATCTCTCGCCGTTCGACCACAGTCGTCTGGCGCCGTACGCCGCCGCACTGGCCCAGGAGCTGGCCCAGTCGCAGGCGGAGTTCATCGGCGAGCAGGCCTGGACGGTCTACGGCGACGTGATCGTCGAGATCGAGCGGGGGGACGGCCTGGACACGGGGATGTTCCGCGTCACCGCCGAGGTCTACACCGGTGGCGAGGTCGCCCCGGTGTCGGCACCCGGCTACGACGCCGGCCCGCCCGCCTATCCCGCGTACGACCAGGGCGGTGGCTACGGCCCGCCGCCCGGCCACGGTGGCGGCCGCAACGTGCGGCTGGTCTCCGGCGACGGCCGCACCTACCCCCTCCAGATGGGGTCGACGGTGATCGGTCGCGGCGACCAGGCCAACCTGCGCCTGCCGGACGTCGGCATCTCCCGGCGACACGCCCGGCTGGATTTCGACGGCGGTCAGGTGGTGCTCACCGATCTGGGGTCGACCAACGGCACCATGGTCAACGGTCAGCGGGTCTCCGCCGTCGCCCTCAACCCGGGCGACATGGTCCAGCTCGGCACCACGACGCTGACCTTCCGCGTGGACGGCTGACCCGCCTTGCCGGAACTGGTCATCACCGTTGCCCGGTTCGGATTCCTGATCCTGCTGTGGATCTTCGTGTTCACGGTGGTCGGCGTGATCCGTCGGGACCTGTTCGCGGGGGCCCGGTCCGGTCGCCTGGTGGCGGCGCCACGAGCCGTTGGCGCCTCGACGGGGCAGGCGGCCAAGCCGGCGAAGGTGAAACGGGGCAGGGCGGCACACCAGCTGGTGGTGACCGCCGGCCAGCTGGCCGGCACCCGGATCACTCTCGGTGAAGCGCAGATCACCATCGGTCGGGCCGAGGACTCCACCCTGGTCATCACCGACGACTACGCCTCCGCGCGGCACGCCCGGCTCGTGCCCCGCGACGGTCAGTGGTTCGTCGAGGACCTCGGCTCGACTAACGGCACGTACCTCGATCGCGCTAAGGTCACCGGACCAACCCCCGTCCCCCTCGGCGTGCCGATCCGGATCGGCCGCACTTCCCTCGAATTACGGCCATGACTCTGACCCTGCGCTATGCGGCCCACAGCGACCGCGGTCTGATCCGAGACGGCAATCAAGACTCCGTCTACGCCGGACCGCGGCTACTCGCCGTTGCCGACGGCATGGGCGGCATGGCCGCCGGTGACGTCGCCAGCAACATCGTCATCGGTGCCATGGCGCCGCTCGACGAGGACGTCCCGGGGGACGCTCTCGTCGACGCGTTGCGTTCGGCCGTGGGTACCGCCAACCAACAACTCCGCGACACGGTGGACGCCAACCCGCAGTTGGAGGGGATGGGCACCACGCTGACGGCCACCCTCTTCACCGGCAGCAAGCTGGGGATGGTCCACATCGGCGACTCGCGGGCCTACCTGCTGCGCAACGGTGAGTTCGCGCAGATCACCAAGGACGACACGTACGTCCAGATGCTCGTCGACGAGGGCCGGATCAGCGCCGAGGAGGCGAGCAGCCACCCGCAACGGTCGCTGCTGACCCGCGCCCTGGACGGCCGGGACATCGACCCGGAGTACTCGGTGCGTCAGGTCCTGCCCGGCGACAGGTACCTGATCTGCAGCGACGGGCTGTCTGGCGTGGTCAGCGCCGAGACCATCGGTGAGACCATGCGGGAGTACACCGACCCGCAGCAGTGCGTCGAGCGACTGGTGCAGCTCGCGCTGCGCGGCGGCGGCCCGGACAACATCACGGTGATCATCGCCGACGCCACCGACCAGGACATCGTCGAGGCGACACCGATCGTCGGCGGCGCCGCCGCCCGGGACCGGGGCATGGCCACCTCCGCCGACGACTCCACCCCGGCCGCCCGGGCCTCCGCGCTCTCCGCGCCACGCCCGGCCGCGCCGGAGGAGCCGAACGCGTCGGACGACGAGCCGGAGCGGCCGAAGCGCCGGCCGGTGCGGACCGCCGCCATGGCGCTGGCCCTGCTGGTGATCGTCGGTGGCGCGGCCTTCGGCGGCTGGACGTACACCCAGCGGCAGTACTACGTGGGTGCCACCGATGAGGGCCAGGTCGCCGTCTTCCGGGGCATCCAGGGTCAGATCGCCGGGATGGACCTCTCCACCGTGCACCGCACCAGCGGGACCAGGCTTGACGACCTCACCGTCGCCGCACAGGACACCGTCAAGGTGGGCATCCGGGCCAAGAACGAGCCGGACGCCGAGCGCCAGCTCGCCGAGCTGACGAGCGACACCCCGACCAACCCCAACCTGAAGCCGCTCTGCCCGTCCGACCCGACGGTGGTGGCCGGCTCGCCGACCCCGGACGGGACGCCCGCGCCACCGAACGGCAGCCCCAGCGCGCCGGCGACTCCCAACGGGTCCGTGACAACGGGCCCGACCCCCGGGGTCACCGCCACCGCTGGCGTGACCGGCCCGACGACCGCACCCGACGCCACGCCCTCCGACTCGACACCGCCGACGCTCGATCCGGCCGGTTGCCGGTCTCCTGAGTGAGCGTCGACTGAGATCCCGAGGATTCCACCCGTGACCGTAGCGGCCACACCGGCGCCCTCGCCCGCGACCACGGGCGGGCAGTCCGGCGTACGCCTGGCCCGGTCCCGACGCAACGCCGAGCTGTCCCTGCTGCTGCTCGCCATGGTGCTGGTGGCCGCGTACGGGGCGACGGTTGAGGCGAACCTGCTCGACACCGTCACCCCGGACTTCTGGATGCCCGCCGCCGCACTCGGCGCGGTCTTCCTCGGCCTGCACCTGGTCATCCGGTTTCTCGCCCCGTTCGCCGACCCGGCCCTGCTGCCGGCGGTGGCCCTGCTCAACGGCCTCGGGGTGGGCTTTCTGCGCCGCATCGACCTGGGTGACGCGCCGGTGGCCGACCGGGAGAGCCTTGCGGTGTTCGCGGGCATCGGGGGGCGACAGTTGGCGTGGACGCTCGCCTCGGTGATCCTCGCCGCCGGCCTGCTCGCCATCATGAGAGACCACCGCTCGGTGTCCCGGTACGCGTACACCCTGGGGTTGGCCGGCATCGTGCTGGTGATGCTTCCGGCGGTGCTGCCGTCCAGCATCTCGGAGATCAACGGCGCCAAGCTGTGGATCCGGGTGGGCGGTTTCTCGATCCAGCCGGGTGAGTTCGCCAAGTTGGCGCTTCTTGTCTTCTTCGCCTACTACCTGGTGCGCAAGCGTGAGGTGCTGTCACTTGCCAGTCGGCGTGTGCTCGGCATCGACTTCCCGCGCGGGCGCGACCTCGGCCCGGTGGTCGTGGTCTGGTTGATCAGCCTCCTGGTGCTCGTCTTCGAGAAGGACCTGGGCACCTCGCTTCTCTACTTCGGCATGTTCGTGGTGACCCTCTACATCGCCACCGAACGGGTCAGTTGGCTGCTCATCGGTCTGGTCCTGTTCTTCGGCGGCGCCTACCTGGCGTACGTCCTCGGCTCGACTGTCGGCGGCCCGTTCGCCAACTTCTACCTGCGGGCGGAGATCTGGCTGGACCCGTTCGCCGACCCGACCGACAAGGGCTACCAGCTCGTGCAGGGGCTGCTCGCCCTGGGCACGGGTGGGCTCTTCGGCGCGGGGCCGGGCGGTGGCCAGCCGGAGATCCTGCCGGAGGTGCAGAACGACTTCATCTTCGCCGGCATCGGCGAGGAGATCGGCCTCTTCGGGCTCTCCGCGCTGCTGGTGGTCTACCTGCTGATCGTGGAGCGGGGGCTGCGTGCCGCGCTCGCGGTACGGGACTCGTTCGGCAAGCTGCTCGCCGGTGGTCTGGCGTTCACCCTCGGCCTGCAGGTCTTCGTGATCGTCGGCGGGATCAGCAAGCTCATCCCGCTGACCGGTCAGACCACCCCGTTCCTGTCCGCAGGTGGCTCGTCACTGATGGCCAACTGGTTGCTCATCGCGGTGCTGCTGCGGGTCTCCGACGGAGCCCGCCGGCCGGTCACCGGTGGTGGCGGCAAGGCCGCCCGGCCCGCCGGTGGTCCGCCGGAGCAACTGCACGGTGCCCCCACGGAGGTGATCAAGCCGTGAACGCACCCCTGCGCCGCGTCGGCGTCGTCGTCATTGTCCTGTTCGGTCTGCTCTTCGCCAATCTCAACTGGATCCAGGCCTACAAGGCGGACGAGTACCGCACCAGCGACTACAACGGTCGGGTCCAGGTCGCCGACTACAAGATCAAGCGCGGCAACATCGAGGCCGGCGGCACGGCACTGGCCACCAGCAAGGAGACCACCGGCAAGCTGAAGTTCCTGCGCACCTACCCGGGTGGCGCCAAGTACGCCCACGTGCTCGGCTACAAGCCGGTCAACCTGGCGGACCGGGGCATCGAGCAGGTGGAGAACGACTTCCTGGCCGGCACCAGCGACCAGCTCATCGGTGACCGGTTCAAGGACATGTTCACAGGTGACCAGACCGGTGGCGGCAACGTGCTGCTCACGCTCTCCAAGCGGGCCCAGGACGTGGCGTACGACCAGATGCGCAACAACCAGGTCGGGGCGAAGCGGGGCGCGGCCATCGCCATCGACCCGAGTACCGGGGCGGTGCAGGCGCTCGTCTCCATGCCGAGCTTCGACCCGAACCCGCTGGCCAGCCACGACACCGACGAGGCGGCGGCCGCGTTCAACAAGCTGGAACAGGACCCGGAACGTCCACTGAACAACAGGGCGCTCGGGGAGACGCTGCCGCCGGGCTCCACCTTCAAGATCGTAGTGGCGGCGGCGGCGCTGGAGAACGGCGTCACGAAGAACACCCCGATCCCGGCCGGCTCCAGCTACACCCCTCCCACGTCCGGCGAGCCGATCCGTAACGCCGCCCCCTCGATCTGCCCGCAGTCGCAGGTCACCCTGATGGAGGCGGTCACCGAGTCGTGCAACACCGGCTTCGCCCAGCTCGGTGTGCGACTCGGCGCCAACGCCCTCAAGGAGAAGGCCCGCCAGTTCGGCTTCGAGCAGGAGGACCTGACTGTCGGGCAGCTCGGTGAGGGTGGCCTGCCCACGGCGGCCAGCCGGACCGGCACCATCCAGAACACCGACGGCGGCGACGACCCGGCCGCGCTGGCCCAGTCCTCGATCGGTCAGCGAGACGTCCGGATGACGCCGCTGGAGGGCGCCATGATCGCCGGCTCGGTCGCCAACAACGGCAAGCAGATGCGGCCGTACCTGGTGCGGCAACTGCTCGCTCCGGACCGCACCACCAGCTACTACACCGCCAACGCGCGGGAGCTGCGCCAGCCGGTCACCCCGCAGGTCGCAGGCGACCTGCGGGACATGATGGTCAGCGTGGTCCAGAACGGGACCGGTAAGAAGGCCGCGATCAGCGGCTACAAGGTCGGTGGCAAGACCGGCACCGCGCAGTCCGCCCCGGACCGGCCCGACCACGGCTGGTTCATCGGCTTCGCCCTGGACAAGAACGACAAGCCCGTCTCCGCGGTCTGCGTGGTGCTGGAGCAGGCAGGCAGCGGTGGCAGCGCCGAGGCGGCCCGGATCGCCGGTCAGATCATGCGCGCGGCCATCGCCGACCCCGGGGGCCGCTGACATGCTCAGCCCCGGGGTCCAGCTCGGCAACCGCTACCGTCTCGACGAGCGGATCGCCAGCGGCGGCATGGGCGACGTGTGGCGCGGCACCGACCAGGTCCTCGGGCGGACGGTGGCGGTGAAGAGCCTGCTCCCCGCCCTGCTCGACGATCCGGACTTCGCCGAACGCTTCCGCGGCGAGGCCCGGACGATGGCCACCATCAACCACCCAGGAGTCGTGGACGTCTACGACTTCGGCAACGACCAGCAGATCGCCTTCCTGGTCATGGAGTACGTCGAGGGCGACGCCCTGTCGTCGACGCTGAGCCGGGTCGGCCGGCTCACCCCGGCCCGGACGATGGCCCTCGTCGCGCAGGCCGCCGACGCGCTGCACGCCGCGCACGAGAAGGGCATCGTGCACCGGGACGTGAAGCCGGGCAACCTGCTGGTCCGGCCGAACGGCACGCTCGTGCTCACCGACTTCGGCATCGCCCGCTCCGACCTGGTCGGCCAGCTCACCGCCGCCGGGTCGGTGCTGGGCACCGCCTCGTACATCTCGCCCGAGCAGGCCACCGGCGGCGTCGCCACCCCGGCGTCCGACGTGTACGCCCTCGGCGTGGTCGCGTACCAGTGCCTCGCCGGGCGGCGCCCGTTCGAGGGTGACAACCCGCTCGACATCGCCATGCGGCACGTCCGGGAGACGCCCCGCCCACTGCCCGCGGACATCCCGCCGCAGGTCCGGGCGGTCGTGGAACGGGCGTTGGCCAAGGACCCGGCCGCGCGCTGGCCCAGCGCCGCGGCTCTCGCGCAGGTCGCCCGTCAGCTCAAGGCCGCGCTCTCCCAGCAGGCCCGGGGCGGCGGTCACCCCGGCCCGGTCTCCGGAGCGCCGGCCTCACCGGCGGCACCCGGTCGGGCCCAGGTGCCCCAGTCGCAGCACCACCGCGCACCGGGCGCCCCGCACCGTCCGGTGCCCGCCGGGCAGCGACCGACCGCCGTCGCCCCGCCCCAGCAGCCCCGCCCCACCGCCGTCGCGCCGGCCGTCCCGTACGCCCGGCCCCCGGCCGGTGCGGCAGGCTACCCGCGCGGCGCCGCGGCGGTGCCGCCGGCACAGACCCGGCAGGAACACCCCCCGGCGTACGTGCGGCAGGCCGGCCCGACGCCATCCACTCCCGAACCCCACAGGTCCCGGCCCGGAATGGTGCTTCTCGCCATCCTGCTCGCCGTACTGGTCCTGCTCTGCTCGGGCGTGATTTCCTACAACCTGCGGAAGCAGTCGCAGTCCGGCGAAACCGGTGCGCTGGCTCCGCACGCGGCGACGTCCGGCGCGCTGCGGCCCGACGGACGCGACGATCCGACCCGGACGTCGTACCGTCGTGAGGTACGGCTCCAGCCGGTCGACGGCGGGACGACGACGAGCGAAGGACGACAGACGCGATGACAGCGCAGGCCCGCCTGCTCGGTGGCAGGTACCAGGTCGGCGAGCTGCTCGGCTATGGCGGCATGGCCGAGGTGCACCGCGGTCGCGACCTCCGGCTCGGTCGGGACGTCGCGATCAAGATGCTCCGCACCGACCTCGCCAGGGATGCGACGTTCCAGATGCGGTTCCGGCGGGAGGCGCAGAACGCGGCGTCGCTCAACCACCCGGCGATCGTGGCGGTCTACGACACCGGCGAGGAGACCGCGCCGACCGGCGAGACGCTGCCGTTCATCGTCATGGAGTTCGTCAACGGCCGGACGCTCAAGGAGGTGCTCGGCGCCGAGGGTCGGTTGCAACCCCGCCGGGCGCTGGAGATCTGCGCCGACATGTGCGCGGCGCTGGAGTTCAGCCACCGGCACGGCATCATCCACCGGGACATCAAGCCCGGCAACGTGATGCTCACCCAGACCGGCCAGGTCAAGGTGATGGACTTCGGCATCGCCCGGGCCCTGGCCAGCGGCGCGACCACCATGACGCAGACCAGCGCGGTGATCGGCACGGCCCAGTACCTGTCCCCGGAGCAGGCGCGCGGCGAGGCCGTGGACGCCCGTTCCGACGTGTACGCCGCCGGTTGCGTGCTCTTCGAGCTGGTCTGCGGGCACCCGCCGTTCGTGGGCGACAGTCCGGTAAGCGTCGCGTACCAGCACGTACGGGAGACGCCGCCGACGCCTAGCGACATCAACCCGGACGTCACCCCGGCCGTCGACGCGATCGTGCTCAAGGCGCTGTCGAAGAACCCGCTTAACCGCTACCAGAGCGCCGGTGAGATGCGCGCCGATCTGCTCCGCGCCGCCGCCGGCCGGCCCGTGCTGGCCACGCCTGTGATGCGCGAGGCGGAGACGGTGGCGATGGCCCCGGCCGGTGGCGGGGGCGGCTACCCGGCTGCCGCCGCTGGGCAGCAGACCCGGCAGATCCCGGCCCGGGTGGGCGATCCGCGGCAGCGCAAGGCGTCGTCCTGGCTGATCGCGATGTTCAGCGCGGTAGGCGTGCTGGCGGTGATCGCCCTGGTCGCCGCCCTGCTCTGGAGCCAGCAGGGCAAGGACCTGAAGTCGGTGCCCACCCTCACGGGTAAGAGTCAGGAAGCCGCGATCACGGAGATCCGCAATGCCGGCTTCCAGGCGGTGGTGGGCGAGCCGGTGATGGAGAGCAACTGCCAGAAGGACACGGTGGTCCGGCAGAATCCGCAGCCGGGCGCGCGGCTGGAGGAGACGCGTCAGGTCACCATCCAGATCTGTGGCGGCGCGCCCGAGGTGACAGTCCCGGTAGGCCTCAAGGGCAGCAAGCTGGAGAGCGCCATCGCCCGTCTCGAGGAAGCGAATCTCGTCGCCGACGTCAAGGAAATCAACAGCGAGGCGAGCCAGGACGAGGTACTCAGTGTCGACCCCCCGTCGGGGCAGCGCGTCCCCGAGGGCACGAAGGTGACGCTCACCGTCTCGAATGGCAAGGTCCGCGAGGTGCCGGACGTCGTCGGGCTCAGCCAGGAGGAAGCCACCCGGGTCCTCCGCAACGCCGGCTTCACCGTCGTCACCCAGGAGGGCCCGGAGGTGCCTGCCGCCGACGCGGGGAAGGTCACCGATCAGAGCCCGAACGCCAAGGACAAGAAGCCGACGGGTACGAAGGTGACCATCAAGGTCAGTCAGCCCGAGCCGGAGACCGACCCGACTCCCTCCGTGACGCCTTCGGTCACTCCGACGACCACGCCGACCACGCCTGGCAACGGAGGTGGCATCGGTCTGCCGTTCCCGCCCCCGCCGTCCCGGCTTCCGCAGGATTGATTCCGGGCACGGCGTGCGGGCAACGGTGTGAGTGACGATGCCCGGCCGGTGAAGCGGTGGCCACGGCGGCTGCGTCGCCTGGCCGTCCTCGGTGCCGTCCTGCTGCTGCTCGTCAGTCTGCCGTGGCTGTGGACGACGATCTCCGCGCGCGGCCACGTGTACGACGCGGCAGACGCCCCCAGGGCAGACGTGGTCATCGTGCTCGGCACCGCCGTGGCGGCCGACCGGCAGCGGCCAGGCGAACGGCTCGCCGGCCGGCTGGAAACCGCCGCCGCCCTGGTGACCAGCGGGCGGGCGACTGTCGTCCTCGTCTCCGGTGACGGCGGCGGCGCGTCGGGTGACGAGACGGCAGTGATGACGTCGTACCTCGCCGAGCTGGGTGTCGACCCGAAACGGGTGGTGGCCGACCCGTTCGGCCTGGACACCTACGACAGTTGCGCCAGGGCCCGCGACGTGTACGGCATCGAGCGGGCGCTTATCGTCACGCAGTCCTACCACCTGTCCCGAGCGGTGACGCTGTGCCGGCATCTCGGCCTCGACGCCGACGGGGTGACCGCCGGCTGCCCCGGTTGCGGGCGCGCCCTGCTCGTCGAGAAGTCGGCACGGGACTACTTCGCCAGCGGCAAGGCGGCGTGGGACGCGGTCCGCGGCCGGTCACCGGCGGTCCGTTCGCCGGCCGATCCGGCGGTCCGGGACGCGCTGCGGGGGAGCTGACCGTCAGGCGGCGGCGAAGGCGGCCCGGCGGCGGGCGTCCACCTCGGCGGCCAGCGAGGGGGCGCGTTCCAGCGCCTCGGGGTGGCCGCAGCCGGCCAGCCAGTTCGCGAGCATCAGGTGCCCGCCCTCGGTGAGCACCGACTCCGGGTGGAACTGCACGCCCTCGATGGGCAGCGTCCGGTGCCGCATCGCCATCACGACGCCCGAGCCGGTCCAGCCGGTGACCTCCAGCTCGTCGGGGAGCGTCTCGGGCAGCACCGCGAGTGAGTGGTACCGGGTGGCGGTGAACGGGTCCGACAGGCCTGCGAGGACGCCTACCGAGCGGTGTCGTACCTCGGAGGTCTTGCCGTGCAGCAGCTCGGGGGCGCGGTCGACTGTCGCGCCGAACGCCTCCCCGATCGCCTGGTGGCCGAGGCACACGCCGAAGATCGGCAGCTCGCCCGCGTACTGCCGGATGACGTCCAGGCAGATGCCGGCGCGGTCGGGGCTGCCCGGCCCGGGTGAGAGCAGGACACCCGCCGCGCCCACCCGGCCCACCTCGGCGACGTCGATCTCGTCGTTGCGGCGGACCTCGCACTCCACGCCGAGCTGGCCGAGGTACTGCACCAGGTTGAAGACGAACGAGTCGTAGTTGTCGATCACCAGGACGCGCATGGTCACCTGCTCGGGGAGGGAGGCGCGGGGTTGTTCTGGTCGGTGTCGTACGGCAGGTCGTGCTCGTCGCCGGCCGGGGTCTCCCCGGTCACGGCGTCACCGCCGCCCGGGTCACCGGGCACCCCCGAATCCTGGGTGACCTGCACGTCGTCGAAGGGCAGCAGTGGTTCGGCCCACGGAAAGGCCACGTACCAGAGCAGGGCCACCGCGGCGGCGGCGAGCAGCACCGAACCGGCCAGCTTTCCGGGCAGGCCGAAGGGCAGCTTGCGCCAGATGAACGCGTACATCGGGTCAGCCTCCCAGCTCGGCCGGGCGGCCCGCCGACTTGGGTTGGGTCCGGTCCAGCTCGGCGTGGACGATCAGCCGCTGGTAGTTGTCGAACTTGGGGTTGCAGGTGGTGAGGGTGAGCATCCGCTTGGTCGGCTTCTTGTCCGGCTCGCCGGGCACCGGGGCCACCACCTCGACCTGCGTCGGCTTGACGATCCGGGTCTGGGCCACCCGGTAGACGTACCAGTCGGTCTTGCCCTCGACGACTATCGCGTCGCCGTCGTCGAGCTCGTCGAGCCGCCAGAAGGTGGCCCGGTTGCGGTGGCCCGCCACGGAGAAGTTGCCGATCTGGCCGGGCATCGCGCTTGTCGGGTAGTGACCGGGGGCGTACCTGATGTCGGCCTGGGTGACGCCCTCGACCACCACCCAGTTCTTGTCGAGCTTGGGGATGTAGAGGCCCGCGATCGGCTTGCCGTGCACCGGCGGGGACGGCTTGGCGCTGGGCGCGGCGGCCGACGGCGCGACGGTCGGGGAGTCGGTGGGGGCCCACGCCTCGGCGAGTTGGCTGCTGAGGTCGTTCTGGTGGGCGTCGACGATTGCCGACTTGCCCCACACCTCGTAGCCGGCGAAGAGCAGCACCACGAGGCCGAAGGTGATGAGGACTTCGCCGGAGATCCGGATGCCGGTACGCACCCGGGAGGCGAACGACGGCCGGGTGAGCTCCGAGTAGACGCTCTTGTAGCCCTCACCGGTCTGGTGCGGCCGGAGCTGGACCACCCGCTCACCGCGGCGGGGCCGGGGAGGCTCGGCGGGGCTGTCGCTGGCGCCTGTCGGGTCGTCGGTCGTCGGCGTACGGGGCACGGCGCCCATCAGGGCCGTCGAGTCCATGGCCGGCGGGCGGACCGACGGGCCGCCGGAGACGGTGGGGATCAGCGCGGTGGCGGACGGGTCGACGGCGCGCTGGGGCCCGGCCGGGGGGATCGAGCCGGCTGGTGAGGTCGGGGAGGCGCTCGGCCGTGCGGGACCGGCGCCGACCTTGGGGATGAACGCGGTGGGCGCGTCACCACCCGCTGGGATCGGAGTGTCCGAGGCCGCCGGTCGGATCGCGGGGCCGGGAGCGGACGGCCGCGGCGGTAGCCCTGCGGGCGTACCCGGGCTGGTCGGCGTGGCCTGCGGCGGGCCTGGCGTGCCTCCGGTGGCCGGTGGCCGGCTCGACGATCCCGGTGCGGGGGTGCGGGTGGGCAGGTCGCCGAGGCTGCTCGCGCGGGCCGGGGCCTGGTTGGGCGCGGTCGGTCGACCGGGAGTCGCGGGGGGACGGCCAGATCCGGCGTGCGGTCCGGGTGTCGCGGCACCGGGCCAGGGCGGCGGCGCGCCAACGGACGGCGGCATCGCGGCCGGCGCGGCAGCTGGCGGCGGTATTGCGGCTGGCGGGGGCACTGCGGCCGGCGGCTCGGGGCTCGTCGGTGGGCGCGTGGCCCGGGGGCGGGTCGGCAGCTCCGGGGTGGGCCAGTTGCTCGCCGGGCCGGGCCGGGCCGACGGCTCGGGTCGGTCGACCTTCGGCAGGAACTCCGTCGGATCGTCCGCCTGGTCCCGGTGTCGCCCGTCCGCGCCGCTCACCTGGGCACCGTAGCCGAACGCAGGGCGGTCGAGTCCTCGAACGCCGGCACCGTCACCCTGGCGACGGCCTCCTCCTTGTAACCGAGCTGGTAGTCGTCGACTGCGTCCTTGAACAACCGGACTCCCTCGGAACCGGCGAGGGCCTGCTGAAGGGCAGCGGGATCGCCGATTGCTACGATCTTGAACGGTGGGGAGTACACCCGCCCGTGGAGCAGCAGGGTGTTACCGACGCAGCGTACCGCGCTGGTCGCAAGCACGCGGACGTTCATGATTGACATGGCCTCCGCCCCGCCGGCCCACAGCGCGTTGACCACCGCCTGGACGTCACCCTGGTGCACCACCAGGTCGTCGTTGCTGGCGTCCGGGTGGACCTGGTCCGACTGCGGCGCGTCGTTCAGCTCGACAGTCACGCCGGGACCGGCGAGCGCGGTGAAGCCGGCGGCCTGGAGGCTGCCTGCGGCGCGGTCCCGCTGGGCCTTGATCGGGCCGTCCGAGTCGGCGAGCGAGTCGGTCCGTTGTTCGACCTCGCCGCGCAGTTCGGCGGCCCGGCGTTCGCTCCCCGCTACCTGCTCGCGGCGGTCCTCGATGAACTGGTTGAGCTGCGGCCGACGATCCTCGCGCAGCGCGGTGCCGTCGGCGGTGGTGGCGGAGGTGGTGAAGAGCAGCCCGGCCGCGGCGGCGATCAGGGGCACCCCGATCGACCAGCCCGGTCGACGTTGGCGAGGTCGCCGGGGCAGGAGCCCGGCGCCGGCCCGTCGGAGGACCTTCTGCCAGGAGGCAGCGCCGGATGTGTACTCCACCGAGCGTTCCTTCCGCGTGTCGGGGATCGGTCCGCCCCGGCCCGGCCGGTGATGCGAACAGTCCCGCCTTTTTCGGTCACTCCGTGCACCGGCCTGACCCCATTCGTGGTCCGGGCGGGCGTTCCGGACTACGCTAGCTCTCGAACATTATTGGCCATGGACCGTCGCCCCCGCGCCCGGTTGTCAGGCCGGACGAGGTCGTCACCCCCTCTGGAGAGCGTCGTGCCCAAGTCACAGGTCCGCAAGAAGAAGGTGTACACCCCGCCGACGGACGTGCGTCCGACGACGGCGGCGACGTCGCGCAAGCCTAGCCCGGTGTGGTTGCCGGTCACCGCTGTCGCCCTGATCGTCGCCGGCATCGGCTGGCTTGTCGTCTACTACCTCTCCGAGCAGCAGTACCCGGTCATGTCGTGGGGTTACTGGAACCTCGCGGTGGGCTTCGGTGCGATGGTCGCCTCGCTGGTGCTGCTCTCCCGCTGGCGCTGAGTCGGCTCCGGCGCCGAGACGCCGGAGGATCCACGTCACCTCACGTGCCCCTGCCCGGCAGGACTGGGCGGGGCACCCTATGGTGTCCGCAGGGCGGCGTGGCCGGTGCGAGATGACTCACGTTACTGCTAAGTAACCTTGCGCGTAGGCTGCACTGCATGACCGAGCGGAGCGAGGTCATCGACCGGTCCGGTCGCGGGTGCGGTAACGGCGTGACGCCGTCTGCGCCCTGATCCGGCCCCCGGTCGCCGAGCCGCTCGACAGGCAGCAGACCGGGAGGCCAACTCGATGGGCAGCGTCCAGATCGTCACCACGATCCTCGCGGCCGGCATCACCGCCGTGGCGGTGTGGCTGGCGGTGCGTGCGGTCCTGAAGATGACGGCCGTCATCCGGCTCGGCCAGCCCGCGCCGGAGCGGTTCGCCGACAAGGGTGCCCGGACGAAGACCATGCTTGTGGAGACCGCCGGCCACACCCGGATGCTCAAGTGGAGCGTGGTGGGGGCGGCGCACTGGTTCGTGATGGTCGGGTTCATCGTGCTGTCGCTGCTGGTGCTCGAGGCGTACTTCGAGGTGGGCACCACCAACGGCGGGCTGCCGGTCATCGGCCACTGGACGATCTTCGGCCTGGTCACCGAGATCATCGGTGTGCTGGGCCTGGTCGGCATCCTGGTGCTGATGGCGATCCGGTTGCGTAACCGGCCGAACCGGCCGGGCGGGCGCTCCCGGTTCACCGGCTCGACCATGTGGCAGGGCTACTTCGTCGAGTGGATCGTGCTCCTGGTCCTGATCTTCGGGTTCGTGATCAGGGGCTTCAAGGTCGCCACCGACCACTTCGAGTTCCCGTTCTGGGCCACCCCGGTGAGCCACGCCTTCGGTGCGGTCCTGCCCGACTGGGCGGACGGGGTCAGCGTCGCCGCCGCCATCAAGATCATCATTTCGATGACCTGGCTGATCGTCATCTCCCTGAACGTCACGATGGGCGTCGCCTGGCACCGGTTCCTGGCGTTCCCCAACATCTTTTTCAAGCGTGAGCCGGCCAAGCCGGCCGGCTCCGGCCTCGGCGCGCTGCGCCCGATGACGAGCCAGGGCAAGCCGCTCGACTTCGAGGAGGCGGACCCGGAGAAGGACCAGTTCGGCGTCGCCCACGTCGAGCAGTTCAGCTGGAAGGGCCTGCTGGACTTCAGCACCTGCACCGAGTGCGGTCGCTGCCAGTCGCAGTGCCCGGCCTGGAACACCGGCAAGCCGCTGTCACCCAAGTTGCTCGTGCTGAGCCTGCGTGACCACGCGTACGCCAAGGCGCCGTACCTGCTGGCCGGCGGCGGCAAGGACCTCACCGGCGAGGAGAAGGCCACCCAGGCGCAGCTTGCCCACCTGGACGTCCTGTCGCTCGCCGAGGGCGACAAGCCGTTGATCGGCGACGCCGAGTCCGGTGGCGTCATCGACCCGGACGTGCTCTGGTCCTGCACGACCTGCGGCGCCTGCGTCGAGCAGTGCCCGGTGGACATCGAGCACGTCGACCACATCGTCGACATGCGCCGATACCAGGTGCTGATCGAGTCGAGCTTCCCGTCCGAGGCCGGCGTGATGCTGCGCAACCTGGAGAACAAGGGCAACCCGTGGGGTGCCCCGCAGAACACCCGCGAGGACTGGACCAAGGGTCTGGACTTCGAGGTGCCCCGGGTCGGCGAGGTGGACGACTTCGAGTACCTGTTCTGGGTCGGCTGCGCCGGCGCGTTCGAGGACCGGGCCAAGAAGACCACCCGCGCGGTGGCCACGCTGCTCAACGAGGCGGGCGTGAAGTTCGCGATCCTCGGTGAGGGTGAGACCTGCTCCGGCGACCCGGCGCGGCGGATCGGCAACGAATTCGTCTTCCAGATGCTCGCCCAGCAGAACGTCGAGACACTGAACGAGGCGTTCGAGGGCCGGGAGAAGGCCAAGCGCAAGATCGTCGCGACCTGCCCGCACTGCTTCAACACCCTGGGCAACGAGTACGGCCAGCTCGGCGGGGAGTTCGAGGTGGTCCACCACACCCAGCTGCTGGCCCACCTGGTCTCCACCGGCAAGCTCACGCCTGTGCAGCCGGTCGACGGCGGGGTCACCTACCACGACCCCTGCTACCTGGGTCGGCACAACCGGGTCTTCGCCGCTCCCCGCGAGGTGCTGGGCGACGCCATCGAGGGCGAGATCGCCGAGATGCCGCGCAACAGCGAGCGCTCCTTCTGCTGCGGCGCCGGCGGCGCCCGGATGTGGATGGAAGAGAAGATCGGTAAGCGGATCAACGTGGACCGTGTCGAGGAGGCCATGGCCACCGGCGCGAAGACGGTGGCGGTCGGCTGCCCGTTCTGCTCGACGATGCTCAGCGACGGCGTCAACGGCAAGGGCGCCGGTGAGCAGGTCGAGGTGATCGACGTGGCCACCGTGCTGCTCCGCTCGGTCAAGCCGGAGCAGCCGCAGGGCGGCAAGGAGAGCGCGCCGGTCGCCGGCTGAGGCCGCGTACACCTGGGATCTGAACATCGACGACGGCGGCCCCCTGCGGGCCGCCGTCGTCGTGCAAGAATCTCGCCGAGGTGAGGCGACATCGACGGCCTACTCTGGACGACGCTGTTGCCCCTGGTCGGCTTCGTCGCGCTGACCGCGGGCAACGCGTTCTTCGTCGCGGCCGAGTTCGCCCTGGTCACGGTCGACCGCGCGGAAATCGACAGGCGGGCCGCCGCCGGCGACCAGGCCGCACTGACGGTACGCGCCGCACTGCGTGAGCTGTCCTTCCAGCTCTCCGGGGCGCAGCTCGGCATCACCATCACGGCGCTGCTCACCGGCTACCTGGCCGAGCCGGCCCTGGCGCGCATCTTCACCCCGGTGCTGCGTCCGGTCGCGGGGGACGGCGCCGAGCGGTTCACGCCGTTCCTGGCGCTGGCGCTGGCCACCCTGCTCTCCATGCTCTTCGGTGAGCTGGTGCCGAAGAACGCCGCGCTGGCCCGGCCGATGCCCGCCGCGCTTGCCACCGCCGGCCCGATGCACGCCTTCTCCCGCGCGTTCGGCTGGCTGATCCGGGGGTTGAACGGCTCGGCGAACCGGCTGGTGCGGGCGCTCGGGGTGGAACCGCAGGAGGAGTTGGCGAGCGCCCGCTCACCGGAGGAGCTGGGCCTCCTGGCGGCCATCTCCGCCCGGGCCGGCGCGCTGCCCACCGACACGGCGATGCTGCTGCGTCGCACGATCCGGTTCGGTGACAAGCGGGCGGCCGAGGCGATGACGCCCCGCGTGGACGTGGTGGCGCTGCGGGCCACCGCCACCGTGGCCGAGCTGCTGGAGGAATCCCGGCGGACGGGACGGACGCGCTTCCCGGTGTACGAGGAGACCCTGGACCTGGTCACCGGGGTGGCCGGCGTGCCGGACGCGCTGGGCGTGCCGCTGGCCGCGCGGGCGTCGACAGTTGTCGGCTCGGTGGCCCGCGAGCCGGTGTACGTGCCGGAGAGCCTCAACCTGGACGGCGTACTGGCCGCGTTGAAGTCGGCAGGGGCCGACCTGGCGATCGTGGTCGACGAGTACGGCGGCACGGACGGCGTGGTGACCGTCGAGGACCTGGTCGAGGAGTTGGTCGGGGAGATCGCCGACGAGTTCGATCCGGCCACGGTGGACGATGTCGACCCGGTCGGGCTGACCGTGCCCGGTGGGGAACGCACGGTGCTGGTGGACGGGGTGCTGCGGTCCGACGAGGTGGCCGAGCAGACCGGGTTCCGGCTGCCCGACGGCCCGTACGAGACGCTGGCCGGGTATCTCATGGCGCGGCTCGGGCACATCCCGCTGGTCGGCGAGACGGTCGAGGAGCAGGGTTGGGAGTTCACAGTGGTGGAGGTGGAGCGGCACCGGATCGAGCAGGTCCGGGTGCTGCGCCCGGCAGATCCGGACGACGATGACTGAGCTGCTGGTGACGGTGGTGCTGCTGCTCGGCAACGGGTTCTTCGTCGGCAGCGAGTTCGCGCTCATCGCGTCCCGGCGTACGGTGATCGAGCCGTTGGCCGCCGGTTCGAAGCGGGCCCGGTGGGCGCTGTCGGCGATGAACCAGATTCCGCTGATGATCGCCGGCGCCCAGCTCGGCATCACTGTCTGTTCGCTGGGGCTGGGCGCGATCGCCGAGCCGGCGCTCGCGCATCTGCTGGAGCCGCCGTTCCACGCGGCGGGCCTGCCGGAGCGGGCGGTGCACCCGGTGGCGTTCGTGCTGGCGCTCGGCGTGGTGGTCTTCCTGCACACGGTCGTCGGCGAGATGGTGCCGAAGAACATCACGCTTGCCGGTCCGGAGGTCTCGGCGCTGTGGCTCGGCCCGGCGATGTTGGCGTTCTGTGTGGCCACCAAGCCGCTGCTGCTGGCGATGAAGTGGGCGGCCCGCCGGGTGCTCGCGTTCTGGCGGATCGAGGCGTCCGAGGCGGTGAAGACGGTGTTCACCGCCGAGGAGTTGGCAGGTCTGGTCTCCCAGGCGCGCACCGAGGGGCTGTTGGACGCCGAGCAGCACGCCCGGATCACGGGGGCGCTGGCGCTGCACGCGCGGACCGCGGCGGACGCGTTGCAGCAGTGGTCGACTGTGGTGACGGTGGCCGAGGACGTCTCGCCGGCGTCGCTCGAGGTGTTGGCGACCCGGACCGGTAGGTCCCGTTTTCCCGTGGTGCAGCGGTCGACCCGGCGGGTGCTCGGTTTCGTGCACGTCAAGGACGTGCTCGGCTATGCCGGGCAGAGTCGTCGGGCACCGGTGCCGGCGCAGGTGTACCGGCCGCTGGCGGTGGTCCCGCCGGAGCGTACGTTGGCGGATCTGCTGCTCGCGATGCGTCGCGAACGGCGGCACATGGTGCTGGTCAGCGACGGCCGGCGTCCGCTCGGTGTGGTGACGCTCGATGACGTATTGACCGCAATCGTTGGCTGATCGACCAATACCCTTGGTGTGCAAGCGGTTGCGTGACAGTAACCGTGACCGGGTTCGCCTTGATTCCGGTCCGGCGCTTCCCTAATGTGGGGCACCGACCGCTGTGGGTCGTCTGCCTCGGCCCTTCCCTCACGCGAGGCGCCCGGCGGTCGGTTGCAAAGGAGTCGATGCCGGTGGCAACCATGCCCCCTCATCGTCACGCCCCGGGGCTGTCCGCGCGGCCGGGCAGTCTGCGCCGGGTCGCCCACCGTCTGCTCGTCCTGGTCGCCGCGGCGGCCGTCGGTGCCGGTATACTCGCCGCGCCGGCACAGGCCGAGCCCACGGTCGACGAGATCGAGGCCCAGATCGACAAGCAGTGGGAGCAGTTGGAGCCCACCATCGAGCAGTACAACAAGGTGCGGGCGCAGCTGCAGGTCAACCGCAAGAAGTCGGCCGACCTGCAGAAGAAGATCGAGCCTCTGGCGCTGCAGAGCGAGCTGGCCCTCAACCGGGTCGGTGACCTCGCCTCCCGCTACTACATCTCCGGCCCGTCGCACGACATCGGCGCCCTGCTGGTCGCCGCCAAGCCGGACACCCTCACCGAGCAGCTCACCGTTCTGGACCGGCTCGCCGCGCTGGAGCGCAAGGAGGTCGAGGGTGTGCTTGCCGTGCGGGCCAAGTACGACGGCGAGAAGCAGAAGCTCGACGCGCTGATCACCACGCAGACGCGGCAGCAGAACGAGCTGGCCGCGAAGAAGAAGCAGATCGACGTCGAGATCAAGAAGCTCGAGGCGTCTCTGCCGAAGACCACTGTCAAGACCCCCGGTTGCCCGACCATCAACGGCGTGGTCAACGCGGCCGCCCAGAAGGCGATCAAGACCGCCTGCCAGCAGGTCGGCGACCCGTACGTCTGGGGTGCCACCGGCCCGAACTCGTTCGACTGCTCGGGTCTGACCCAGTACGCGTACAAGTCGGCGGGGATCTACCTCACCCACCACACGGGTGACCAGTGGAACGAGGGCAAGGCTGTCTCGCGAGCCGACGCCCGCCCCGGTGATCTGGTCTTCTTCTTCTCCGGCCTGAGCCATGTCGGGCTGTATCTGGGCAATGGCCAGATGGTGCACGCGCCACGTGCCGGTAAACCTGTGCAGGTGTCCAGCATCAACACGATGCCGGTCGCCGGGTTCCGCAGACCCGGCTGATCCGCCCCAGGCACGACGACGGCCCCCGGTCACCGACCGGGGGCCGTCGTGGTTTCTCAGGAGTTGCCGGTCAGCGGGGCGCGCCCACCGGGGAGGGCAGCAACTGCACGTCGTCCAGGTTGACGTACATGATGCGGTGGCCGAACTGGATCTGCGCGTACCGGTTCTTGCCGCGGATCACCGTCCAGTCGCCGGGCGATGAGCCGTCGAACGTGCTGGCCCGGTAGTACTCGCCGGCCAGCACCGCGCCGACGGAGTACCGCTGACCGGCGGCCAGGGTGTACTGCAACGGGGAGATGGTCTGGTAGGGCACGCCTTCGGGGTAGGCGGCCTCCTCCGGGTACGCCCGCCCGTACACCGGGATGGTGGCCCGGCCGGGCTTCGGGACGGCAACCACGCCGACGGTCCAGCTCGCGGTGGGGGCGGACGCCGGGTTGTGGAACCAGGCCTTCTGTCCGAGGTACCAGATGGCCGTCCAGTCGCCCTGCCGCCCTGCGAGGGCGTACGTCTGGCCGGCGGAGGCCCGGGCGCCGTGGTCGGACACCTCCATGGTGTTCGGGGTGCCGTCGGGGCGCAGCGCGATGTCGTTCACCAGCGGCGCGTCCGCGGACGGCGCGGTGCGCAGCACCACCGACGAGGAGCCGCGCGGTGTGCACGGCACGCCGGGGGTGACGCATCCGATGAACGCGGGCTGGTTGGTGGCGTAGTCCGGGTCGATCCGGACGAGGCCGGTGGCCGGGGTGCCGGTGTCCAGTCGCGGGGCGTGCAGCAGGTCGAAGTAGTGCGTCCAGTCCCAGTACGGCCCCGGGTCCCAGTGCATCCCGCGTACTGTCGACGCGACGGTGCCTGGCACGTTGTCGTGACCGATGATGTGCTGACGGTCCAGCGGGATGCCGAGCCGCAGCGCGAGGTGCCGGACGAGCTTCGCCGAGGTCCGGTACATCGCCTCGGTGTACCAGGTGCCCTGGGCGGCGAAGCCCTCGTGCTCCAGCCCGATCGACTTGGCGTTGACGTACCAGTTGCCGGCGTGCCAGCCGACGTCCTTGGTCTTGACGTGCTGGGCGATGTGCCCGTCCACCGACCGCAGCGAGTAGTGCCAGCTCACGTACGTCGGGTCCTGGACGAGTTTCAGCGTGGTCGCCCAGCTCGCCTCGGTGTCGTGGATGACGATGTACTCGATCTTCTGCCGGGCGGGCCGGTCGGAGAGGTCGTGGTTGCCGTAGTCGCCGTCGCCGAACGCCTGGTAGGGCGCCGGGATCCACTCGCAGGAGATGGTGCGGGGGCACTCCAGCCCGTCCGGGCGGGCGAGGCGACGCAGACCCAGCCGGTCCAGCCAGGAACGCTCCGGTCGTACCGCGCTGGCCGGCAGCGTGATCCGCTGGCCGTCGTCGGTCACCCGGGACTCGCCGGCGCTGATCGTGGTGAAGACCTCGTCGGCGAAGGCCGCCGCCGCGTCGGCGCTGTCCGCGCCGGCGTAGCGGGCCACCGCGCCGTACCAGGTGGCCGGGTCGGTGCCGGCTCCGACCGGGGCACCCAACTCCCGCTGGTACGACGCGAGCAGCGCCGCCCCGCCACGGATGTTGGCGTTCGGGTCGGTACGCAGCGACTCGGGTGCGGCGCCGGTCAGCGCGGCGGCGGCGTCCACGGTCTGCAACGCGGCCGGGGGCGGCGCGGGGTCCTCGGCGGGCGCGGTCGCGGGTGCCAGCGCGGGCCGGGAGTCGTCGCCACGCGGGTCCTCGGTGCCGGTGTCGTGGTGGCCGCGTCCGGGCAGGGCGGCCACGTGGCGGGCGTCGGTCAGGTGCATCGGGCCGTAGCCGCCGCTGGTGCTCGGTGTGCCGGCGTTGCTGTCCCAGCGGGACTCCAGGTAGGAGACACCGAGCAGCACGGTGGTCGGCACGCCGTACTCAGTCGCCGCGGCGGCGTACTGCTGCTGGCGGTCGGGGGCGGGCGCCGCTGCGGCGCCAGCGGGTGGCGGTATCGCGGTCGAGGCGGCGACCACGGCGGCGGCGAGCAGGGCGAGCCGGCCGGCGGACAGGGTTGGACGGTGCATCGAACCCCCCAGATTTGCGCGGATGAAGGTGAGGTCACCTTCGCGCCGCCCGGGAGCCCGCGTCAATACCTTTCCATCTGTCGAAGTCTTCGGAAAGAAATCTTCGCGTACGCCCCGTGACTCTCTCCAATCGGTACGGAGTGTCACGGCCGCACGGGTTGCGGATCGGTAACGGGCGTCTCTACTCTGGTCATTTGTCGGCCCGACAGCAGGTCCGCCCAGCCCGGGCGGTAACGGACCGACACCGCCGAGTCGCTTCCGAGCGAACCGGGGACCCACGTCCCCCGGGGTGAATCCGCAGCCACTGCGGTAGGGCGCAACTTCCCGCCCGAACCCGTCAGCTAACCCGGTAGGCGGTCAGGAAGAAGGAGAACGGAACCCCGGTGGCACTCCATGCCCCGCGGCCGTCGTCCGAGCGGCCGGCAGCAGCCGGCCCGACGTCGATCGTGCCGCGTCCACGCTGGTCCCGCTTCACCACCGCTCTCGCCGCACTGGCCGGCGTCGCCGTCGTCCTGACCGGCAGCGCCACCGCGGCCCACGCCGACCCGTCAGTCGCCGAGATCGAACGCCAGATCGACGCCGACTGGAACAAACTCGAACCGATCATCGAACGGCACAACGCCACCCGGATCGACCTTGCCGCCAAGCGCAAGCAGGCCGACGCGTTGGCCGCCCAGATCGCCCCGCTGGAGCGTCAGGTCGACGCCGCGATGGACAAGGTCAGCGCCCTGGCCGTACGCGCGTACAAGGGCGAGAACGTCTCCACCGTCAACGCCGTGCTGGGCAGCCGGTCGCCGAGCGAGGTCGTCGGGCAGCTCGAAATGCTCGACCGTTTCGCGCACAACCAGCAGCAGGACGTCCGCGAGGTGGCCGACCTGCGCGACGAGCTGGCGGCGAAGAAGGCCCCGCTGGACGAGATGGTGTCCCAGCTGACCCGCACCGAGGCCCAGCTGGCGGCGAAGAAGAAGCAGATCAACGAGGAGATCGACCGCCTCCAGAAGCTGCGCCTCAAGGTGTACGGCAACGGGGGCGGCGGCCCGCTGCGTCCCGCGCCCTGCCCGGCGAGCTACCCCGGCGGTGCCGCCGGCACGGCAGTGAAGTTCGCCTGCGCGCAGATCGGCAAGCCCTACGTGTGGGGCGCCGAGGGCCCGAACTCGTACGACTGCTCCGGGCTGATGCTCGCCGCGTGGGCGAAGGCCGGCGTGAGCCTGCCGCACAACGCCGCCGCGCAGAGCCGGGTCACGAAGAACGTCAGCCGGGCCGACCTGCGCGCCGGTGACCTGGTCTTCTACTACAGCGACATCCACCACGTCGGCATGTACGTCGGCAACGGCTGGGTGGTGCACGCCTCCCAGGCCGGTCAGCCGGTCAAGATGAAGAAGGTCGACGACGGCCCGATCCACAGCTACGGCCGCCCCGGCTGATCAGAGGTGACCGAAGGGCCCGTCGCGATCCGTTCGCGGCGGGCCCTCGTCGTTCTTGCCTCAGCGGGTCGGCCAGGTGCGCCAGTGCTGCCAGGCGCGGCTGGGCGTCGGCCCCCGCTGGCCCTGGTAGCGCGAGCCGTACACCGCCGAGCCGTACGGGTGCTCGGCCGGCGAGGAGAGCCGGAAGATGCACAGCTGGCCGATCTTCATGCCCGGCCAGAGCGTGATCGGCAGGTTCGCCACGTTCGACAGCTCCAGCGTCACGTGCCCCGAGAAGCCCGGGTCGATGAAGCCGGCGGTGGAGTGGGTGAGCAGGCCGAGGCGGCCCAGACTCGACTTGCCCTCCAGCCGGCCGGCGAGCTGGTCGCCAAGCGAGATCACCTCGAGCGTCGAGGCGAGCACGAACTCCCCCGGGTGCAGCACGAACGGCTCGCCATCGGGCACCTCGACCACCGAGGTCAGGTCGTCCTGCTGCATGGCCGGGTCGATGTGGGTGTAGAGGTGGTTGTTGAAGACCCGGAACAACCTGTCGAGTCGCACGTCGATGCTGGACGGTTGGACCAGCATGGGCTCGAAGGGCTCCAGGCCCAGCGAGCCGGCCTTGATCTCGGAGACCAGGTCGCGGTCGGAGAGCAGCATCGGACCACCATAGCGCCTTGCGTGCCAGCCGAATTCGGTGCCGGTGACCAGCGCGTCGAGGTCGCTGGTCGTACATTTGTTCGATAGAATGCTCACATGGCTTCCTGGTCCGAATTCGCCGCCGACGAGCCCCGACTCGCCGACGGGATCCGCGTTCTCCTCCAGCAGTACGGGCCGGGCTTCGGCTACCTGGCCACGGTCCGCGCCGACGGCGGGCCCCGGGTCCATCCGGTCTCCCCGGTCATCACCGACGAGGGCTTGTTCTGCTTCGTCATCGACTCCCCGAAGCGCCGTGACCTCGAACGGGACGGCCGTTACGCGCTGCACTCGTTCCCGCCTGAGGAGAGCGACGACGAGGCGTACGTGGCGGGTCACGCCCGACCGGTGACCGACCCGGCCCAACTGGCCCGATTGGCCCAGGGTGCCCGGGCCGAGCCGCACGCCGACTGGCGGCTGTTCGAGTTCACCGTCGACGTGGCGATGTTGACCCGCCGCGAGCAGCCCGTCGCGGGCATTCCGGGCTACGCGCCGGGCCGGCCGGCCGTGCAGGTCTGGCTCGACCCGCACGCTCCGCCGGTGGCTGCCGCGCCTGTCGCCGTACCGCCGGCGCGGCCGACCCGTCGCAGCCGTGACGTGCAGTGTACGGCCGCCTGACCACGGCCAGAAAGACGCCGGTGCCGGCTCCGTCGTGACGGAGCCGGCACCGGGTGTACGCGGAGAAGCTACGCGGCGCGGTAGGCGTTCCACGCGGTGATCATGCGGCTCGCCTGTCCCGGGGTGAACTGGTACATGCACGAGTCGTAGGTGTAGTCCATGAAGTTGGTGATCGGGTCCAGCCCGGTCGCCGAGCAGGTGTTGCGCCCGGTCGGGCACTCGTACGCGGGCGACGCCTCCGCCGGGGTGTCGCTGACGCCGTCACCCGAGCCGCCGCAGCCACCCTGGAAGGTGTGGTAGAGGTTCAGCCAGTGACCGACCTCGTGGGTGCCGGTGTCGCCCTGGTTGTAGTTGGTGGCGGTGCCGCCCGGCAGCGACTCGTTCAGCGCGACCACGCCGTCCATGCTGCTCAGGTTGCGCTGCGGGAAGGTCGCCCAGCCCAGCAGGTCGTTGCTCAGCTCACCGAGGTAGATGTTGAGGGTGTTCTTGCCGCCCACCCGCAGTGAGGACTTCATCGACCGCTCCGCCGACGAGCCCTGCACGATCGGGTACCACGACGGGTTCGTCACCCGGTTGATCTTGTCGAGTCGGAAGGCGAACGCGGTGACCGCTCCGCCGGTCGAGCCGGCGTAGGCCTGGTTCAGCACGGTGATCTGCGAGGTGATCATCGAGTCGGGGATGTTGCCGCCGGTCCGTGTGCTGTTCTCCTGGATCACGTGCACGACCACCGGGATGGTGACCGTGGCCAGCGCCGTCGCGCCGGCGCCGGTGCGGAAGTTGGCGCGCTCGCGCAGCGCCGCCGCGAGGTCCGCGTCCCGCTCGCGGACCTGCTTCGCGGTCAGCTCGTTCGGGTCGTGCTTGGCCGCCGCACCGGGCTTCATCCGGGCGTTGGAGTGGCTGTCGGCCGGCTCAGCGCAGGCGCCGCCGGGCGCCGCGGAGAAGGCCGAAGCAGCCGGAACGACGCCCACCGCGGCGGTGCTGAGCAGCAGCGCGAGGGTCGTCGACGCGACACCGGCGGCACGCCGGGTCAGCAGGTTGGGACGGGGTCCCATGGGCCCACCTCTTTCTGGCGGCGCGGCAGGGGGTGTGTCACGCCGTGGCTGGCAACGTGTGGCAGACGTTACAACCGATCGACGTATTTGAGAACGGCCATATGTTGCCGTCCGGAAACTTCTTCCTGGGTGTGCGGGGGTGGCGGGCTCGCGGGGGTACCTGGGTGCACCGGCTCGACCACTCGGGTACAGTGGTGCCGCTCGCGGGTGTAGTTCAATGGCAGAACATCAGCTTCCCAAGCTGACAGTGCGGGTTCGATTCCCGTCACCCGCTCCACGCACGGAAGCCCTGGTCAGGACCGATGGTCCGCCAGGGCTCACGTGGTTCTAGGTCACGCTGAAACAGGGGTGGGCCATTAGCGGGCCATTGTCACGCTCAGCCGCGAGCTAGAGCGATGATCAAGCTAGTCACAGCGCTAATGAAGGCCGCGAGGGCCAGTAGGAGCCCACGCGCGGCATGGATGCCCCGCATCACTCTCGGTGAAACCGGCCGTGACTCGCCGTTGTCTGTGCGGGGCGGTCTTGTTACGGTCATGGAGGTGCCTTCCTTCGACCTAGCGAGGCTTCCGGGTAGGTGATCTGAAACGGCATCCGTGGCTAGACGGGTGCCGTTTCCCATGGGTTGCAGGTCTTGACTTGCCGACCTTCAACCACGGTAGGTCATGAATCCCGTACGAAAGAAGGCGAAGGTGCCGGAGTGACTGTGGATAAATGCCACTTTCATTCGCTAAACCATTAAGGGTTTCCGCCCAACTTTGCTAGGAGATCGTGTCACCGTCGCCGCCTGCGACCCGCTTGACCTTGCGTTTGCTCGGCTTGCGCCGGGCCGCCTTGACTGCCTTGTCGATCGCGTCGGCGATGCCCTGGTCGGCCTCTCTGTTGGCGTGCTGGTAGATCAGCGCGGCACGCGGGCTGTCGTGACCCATTCGCGCCATGATGTCGCGCAGGCTCGCGCCCGGTGCCCGCGACGCGAGGGTGTTACCGGTGTGCCGCAGGTCGTGGAAGTGCAGCCCGGCCGCGCCGACCGCCGCAACCGCCTCGGGCCACTTGACCAGCTTGTTGAAGTTGCCGCGCCAGAGGTTCCGGCCGCTCTCGCCGGTGAACACGAACGCCTCGGGTGCCTTGCCGACGTAGCTGCCCATGTGCTGTTTCAGCACAGGCAGTGCCGCCTTGGGCAGGGCTACGGTCCGCGCGCCGGCCCGCCACTTTGGAGGGCCGAGGATTAGGCCGGTTCCCCGGTGTTCGACGAACGCCTGTCGCACCCGCACTGTGCCGGCCGCTAGGTCGATGTCGCATCGTTGCAGGGCGACCGCCTCGCCCCACCGCAGGCACCCGAACGTGGTGACCAGGATCAGCGCTTGGAAGCGCTCCGGTATCCGCTCGGCGAGCGCGAAGATCTGCGGAACGGTGAGGACCGGCCGCTCTGCGGGCTTCTCCTGGTCGGCACCGACGACGCGGCACGGGTTGATCCTGATCAGTTCGTCCTCCTTGACTGCGGTCATCAGGACCGCGCGTAGCAGCCGGTACGCCTTGGCGGCCATGGTTACCGATACGCCCTCGGTCAGCAGCCGCGCCCGCCACTCGCGGACCATGGGCGTGTCGATTCGGTTGAGCGGCATGTCGCCAAGGTGCGGCGTGATGTGCCTGCCGAGGGTCCAGCGGTACAGGTGCACTGTCCGGGGCCGTAGGTTCGGCCGTTCGGTGATCCATCGCTCGGCGTAGTCGCGTAGCCGGATCTTGCCGCGTTCAGGGTCGATCCACTCGCCCCGCATCATCTGGGCCTCGATCAGCGACAGGTCGCCTTGGCTAGTCAGGTCAAGCTCCGCGCGGGAACTTTCCTGGCTTGGCTAGTCAGAGGTAGTGTCGATTCGTGGCCGAGAACCTTGAATTCCTGGGTGACCTTGATCCCGACGACCCTCGACAGGCATCGCAGCAGATCGCGAACATGCTCCGGGCCGCGATCTTGACCCGGAAGCTCGCGCCCGGTGACAAGCTGCCGTCGCAACCCGAACTCGCGAACCGGTATGGCGTCGCCCGCGAGACGATCAAGCGCGCGCTTGAGGTGCTGCGCAACGAGCGCCTGATCGTGACTAGGCAGGGGAGCGGAGCGTTCGTCCGTGCGCAGACACAGCGACCGGTCGAGCTTCGGCCCCTGATCGAGGCAGCGTTCGAACACGAGCATGTGGCGATCGACTTTGCGGGGTTCTCAGGCGAGACGCTACGGGACGCAATAGCCGAGGCCCTCGACATGGTGCGTGCCGGCCGCTCCGCTCCCGAGACCATCAGCGTCCGCCTGCTGATCTCTGACATGTCGGTACCGATGGCGCTACCGGCCCTCGCTGCGACCGGAGCGGACGATCCTGCTGTCCGGAAGCGGGCAGAACGCATCACCCGACGGGCTGCCGACGGGATCATCGACCAGGTGCAGGAACTCGCCGACCTCGGCCTCGTGAAGTCCGCGACGGTGGAGGTGCGGACGCACAGCATCGCGCCAACCTTCAAGCTCTACATGCTGAACGGGCGAGAGGCGTTCTTCGGGTTCTACCCGGCGATCAGGCGCGAGGTGACCATCGGCCGAGGCCCGGTCGAGATCTTCGACCTGATGGGCAGGGACGCGACTTTGTTCCACTACGCCGTTGACGAAGACGAGGCGTCGCACGGCACACAATTTGTCGAGTCTGCGCGCCTCTGGTTCAACTCAGTGTGGGACAGCGTCGCGCGCGAGTACCGGTCGTGAGCGCCCCGACGCTGTCCGACCTGGTGGGCGTTGGGCCGTTGCTCCTGGACTTCGACGGGCCGGTCTGCTCGATCTTCGCGGGGTATCCCGCGCCGCGCGTGGCGGCAGAGTTGATCTATCTGCTCGGTGCGGAGCGGGTCGAAATTCCTCGCGACGTCTACTACGAAAAAGATCCGTTAGCCGTACTGCGTTGGTGTGGCGAGACATGCCCACCAGAACTCACGGCGACGCTTGAGGACACCCTATGCGCCGCTGAGAGGTACGCCGCTAGCGTCGCGGCGCCCACCCCATTCGGGCATGAGGTGATCCTCGGCGCGCACGCCCTCGGCGTGCCGGTGGCCGTGGTAAGCAACAACTCGGCGGTGGCGATCGAGGCGTACCTGACGGCCCATGATCTCGCCGCATACGTCACGCCGATCATCGGTCGGGCATACGCAGATCCGAGGCGGATGAAGCCAAATCCCGGCCCCGTCCTCGATGCGGTGCGCGCCCTCGGGGCAGATCCGGCCTCCTGCGTGCTGGTCGGCGACTCGCTCTCCGACATCGAGGCGGCCCGCGCCGCCGGGGTCGGCGCGATCGGATACGCCAACCGGCCGTGGAAGATCAACGCCTTCGCGGCGGCCGACATCGTCATCACGTCGATGGGGGACATCGCCGAGGCGCTGTCCCCCGTGTCCCCCGTGTCCCCCGTGTCCCCCGTGTCCCCCGATGGGGACTGAGCTGCAAGTACGAGGGGGACAGTGCATGCGACAAGGGTGCGAAGCTCTTACGACGTGGCGTGCCTTCAGGCACGGGCGCGCAAGGTGCGAGGATGCATATGACGGATAAGCATGGACAGCTTCGCGTGCGGCGGGAGGCCGATCACAATTGACTAAGACTATCGCCTTTTTCAACAACAAGGGCGGCGTGAGTAAAACCACCACCTGTTTCAACCTGGGGTGGATGCTTGCCGAACGTGGACATAAAGTCATTATGGTCGACGCCGATCCTCAGTGCAATCTCACCGGCATGGTATTGGATTTGCGGGAGGAGGATGCCCTTGAGAAATTCTACTCCGAAAACCCAAAGCGCAATCTGAAAGATGCTCTGGAACCCGCATTCGCGTCGCGACCGGTGCGGCTCGCGCCCGTGGAGTGTGTTCCGGTCACTGGACGGGAAGGACTCTACCTCTTGCCTGGCCACGTCGGGTTGGCCGAAGATGAAGTGTCCCTGGGTATCGCTCAGCAACTCTCAGAGTCTGTCCAAGCCCTAAAGAACTTGCCTGGCAGCTTCCGCTATCTTTTCGACATCACGGCGGCAGAGTATGATGCCGATTTCGTCTTGGTGGATCTCAGCCCCGGCCTTGGGTCCATCAATCAGAACCTCGTCACCACTGCCGACTTCTTTGCAATACCGGCCAGTCCGGACGTGTTCTCCGTCATGGCCTTAGCTTCGCTAAGCAGGGTTCTGCCGAGATGGATGGCATGGGGGCGTAATGCGGCCGGCCTTGAAGCTTTGGCGGATGCCGACTACCCATTCCCGAAACCCGACTTGAAGTTCTTGGGAATGATCGTTCAGCGATACCGCCTTAAGGGCGGAGAGCCAACGGAAGCTTTCCGCAGCTACTTCGATGATCTGGACAAGTCTGTGACTGACACGCTTGTGCCAGCCCTGACGCGCGCCGACCTTCTGCTGCCAGGGAACAAGTACCAGGAAGCTGGGCTCGAACCGACGCTGCGGCTTGCCAACATCCCCGATTTCAATACTCTCATTGCAAACTCCCAGCAGGCGCGCAAACCCGTATTCTCCCTGACTCAAGAAGACGTGAAACGGCGAGGGTTCGTCTGGGGCACCATCCGAGCGCAGATCTCCAACTTCAACGAAATATTCGAGGATATGGCGGAGAGGATTGAGAGACTCACGAGCTAGAGATGGCTACCTCGCGAGTGCGGCAGTTTGCGCTGGAGATCGTGCGAGCGCGGGACCTGGTTGGGCTAGGTCAAAGCTTGCAGGGCTTAACTCAGGGGCGTGTAGACGGATCCGATATGTACCGGGCAGCTTTGGTGCACGGCGTAGCTGCTCTAGATTCTTACATGCATGGGGTAATTCTCGATCGTGCCGTCGATATCCTAATGGGTCGTGTCACTAGCATCGGGGCCAAAAGCAAGATCGGTCTCCAATTCTCCGCAGTGCAGCAAATCCTTAGCGCGTCGAACCCGTTGCAGCAAGAGTTATCGGCGCGGTCCCACGTCGCTCAGCGCCTATCACTTGAGACCTTCCAGAAACCTGACGATGTTGCGAACGGACTCGCCATGGTTGGTCTACCAAAGATCTGGACCACCGCATTTCCGAACGATCCCAACGGCGCAAAGACTACTCTCGGCGTTATAGTGCAGCGGCGGAATAGAATAGTCCATCAATGCGATGCAGATCCGTTGACTCCAGGAACAGTGACGCCACTGAGTGACTCTGACGCAATCAAGAGCATCGACGCTGTCGAGCGAACGGTCACTACTATTGATCAGTATTGCTGATGTCCCTGGAGTAGCGGATTGGGGGAAGACGTGCCTCACGTCACGGTGGGCCATTAACCGGCCATTACGGCCTGCCTCCAGAGGCCACTCCAGGCCATCCGTGGACACGACACCCCGAGGTGGCGGCCGGTTAGGTGCGAACCCTGTACGGTTCCCAAGCTGACAGTGCGGGTTCGATTCCCGTCACCCGCTCCAGTACGAAGGCCCTGACCAGGACGACAATCCCGGTCAGGGCCTTCGATGTTCCGAGGTCAAGAATCATGCGGCATGCCATTAGCGTGCCATTAGCCCTGGTCGCCGCTGACGTCATCTCGGTCGGCCGACCGCCTCTTGCTTCGCTCCACGGTGTGTGGGACTCACGGCGGAGATGGCTCTGAGGCCCGCCGTGCGATTCAGGTGCGATGTCTCAGTCAGGGCTGGGGCCGGGCAGGCTGGGCATTGACATCACTTGGATGATTGGTCGCATGAGCGTGGATGACCCGGAGCCGGTGTGGACCGCCTTGCGCCTCGTCATCGTGGTTCTCAGCCTTGTCATGGTCATACTCGGCGTACGTGTCGCGGTGACGCGACGGTTTCCTACGGCCTGGGTACGGGTTGCGCACCTGACGGCCAGCCAGCGATCCCAGCCCGTCCGCCTCGGTGCTTATGTCGCCCTGCTCGGTGCGGGCCTGCTCGTCCCGCAGGTACCGTTTCTCATCCCCGTGCCCCACGCGGTCGGACGTGCCCTGTTCGCAGCAGCACTGCTTCTCCTCATAAGTGCGGTGGGAGGGCTCGTCCTGCTCCGGCGCTAACCATCGCTTCAGGCCGACGGTCGCGGCGAGCAACCGGCGTGCCATTAGCGTGCCATTGGGCGAGGACAACAGGGGCCAGCCGAGGCCACGGGAGACTGCCGAGACCAGGCCGCCAAGCCGGTGACCTGACGGAGATCGACAATTCCCAAGCTGACAGTGCGGGTTCGATTCCCGTCACCCGCTCCAACGTGCGAAAGCCCTGGTCAGGACGTGAGTCCCAGCCAGGGCTTTCGCGTTGTCGGGAGAGCCGAAACCGGCCGTGGGCCTCGGGCTGCGATCTTCGTTGCGGCGAACGTCATGATCTTGATCGTTCTCGTCTACGGATTCCTGTCCGGCGAGCCGATGCTGGTGAATCGGTGAGGAAGCCGCAGGCGTCTTGACGTTCTGGGCGTCCTCACTGTTGTCGACTTCACCAGCCCGCACAGCGACATCACCTCCGGCCACAGCCGCCGTCGGTAGGCCCACGGCCGTGCGCGTGCGGGCCGATGTATGCCGGCGGTGAGGACCAGGGCCTGAGGATCGGGTGACCGACGGGCGGCGTTCACCGAGACGGCCGGCGGGCAGCCCGCGGCTTCGGTGGCCCGAGGGATCGCCGTGACTCCACACACTTCGGCGAGCGCCTGCCAACCGCTCTGCCGGCTTCTCCTGATCCGCGACTTTCTGCTGGTCGGGGCGGGGAATCGGCACCGGTTCCTGCGCGGTCAATCGTCCTGCGTCACCGGGCGGAGCCGGCCGTTGTCAGGCGTGCCGGTTGACATCCTCAGATGAAAGTGGTTGATTACTTACATCAGCCCGCCGGGCTGAGATGCAAGGAGGTGAAGGACCCCGTCCGCGGCCTGTTTGCCCCGGACCGCATTGATCCGACGAGCAGTTCAGCCCCGCGCTGAGGGTTCGCGGAACCTCCCCGCTCCGTAAAGGATGCGGTCAACCACTTCCAAGCGATCGACCGCAGACCAACCGACCCGCCACCGACGGGTCACCCAGACAGAGAAGGACGTTCATGAGTAACGCCGTATCCACCCCGCAGAACACCGACGTCGACGCCGTGCGGGCCGCCGCGCAGCAGGCGTTCAAGAACCACATGGAGTACCTCTCCTCCGGGCGGATCCCGGAGTGGGTGGCCCTGTTCACCGAGGACGGTGTACTGGAGTTCCCGTACGCCCCCGAGGGCTACCCCACCCGCACCGCCGGCAAGGCGAACCTTCACGAGTACATGAAGAACTTCCCGGAGCACTTCAAGGTCGAGTTCACCGACCTGCACTTCCACGAGACCACCGACCCGTCGCTGGTCATCGCCGAGTTCAAGAGCCGGGGCACCGCACTGGCCACCGGCCGCCCCTACAACCAGACCTACATCTCGGTCGTGGAGACGAGGGACGGCAAGATCAGCCGGTACGTCGACTTCTGGAACCCGCTCATCGCCATCGAATCGCTCGGTGGCAGCTCGTCGGACATGGTCTCCGCCTTCAGTAACGAGTGACACCCCGCGCCACTCCCCGGCAGCGGACGGGCCGCCAGCGCGACCCGTCCGCGCCGGGGGCGGCCGGCACTCCGGTCGCCGCTCCACCGCACGCGCCTACAATCGGACCCGCATCCCTGGTCGTGGACACCAGCACAGACACGATCAGCCGGTACGTCGGGCTTTCGGGAATCTGATCGGAAGCTCTCGGCGACGAAGTGCTCTCCCGCCCTCAGCAATGACCGACGCAGCCTGGCGATTTGACGCCCTGCCTATGAAAGTGGTGGGTTACTCGCATGGAGACGAGGACACGGCAGCGCTCCACTGCCGAGGAGCGCCGGGCGACGGTCATGCGTACGGCGATCAAGACTTTCGCCGAGCGCGGCTACTACGGGACCTCGACGATGGACGTGGCCAAGGCCGCCGGCATCTCCCAGGGATACCTGTACCGGCTGTTCAAGGACAAGCAGACGCTGTTCGCGGTTCTGGTCGACTACTGCTCGACCCGCCTGCTCGAAGGCGCCGCCGCTGCTGCCGCGTCGGTGCAGAGCACCGATCCCGAGGTGGTGCTGGGGGCGCTCACGGCCTCGTACGACGGGGTCATCGCCGACCGCGACGTGCTGATGATCCTCCTGCACGCGCAGGGCTGCGCGGGTGAGCCGGTCATCGGCGAGGCAATCCGTGCCTGTTACGCCAAGCAGGTCGAGTACGTCCGCGCCGTCTCCGGCGGCTCCGACGAGCAGTTGCGCCGCTACTTCGCCGACGGACTGCTGTCCAACGTCCTGGTCGCGATCGACGCGCTCACCCTCGACGCACCGTGGGCCCGCACGCTGCGCGGCTGAGGACAACTCCCCATCGCCAACGGGCATCCCCGCCGTTGGTGTCCTCTGCCGGACCGCCATGTGGCGCCGGAAAATTAAGCGGTCCACCGCATAGCTTCACAGGAACCTTTCATCCTGGCCATGGGTGCTGGTGCCGCGATCGCCGCGGATCAGGGGCTGCCCTTCGTGATCGGCGACCTGCGCGATCAGGACCGGATGCTCGGGGCCATCGACACCTACCGGAACGGCTTCCGCCCCTCCCGATGGTCCGAACGCCCCTACGTCGTCGTGTCCGGCATCGTGGCCGTCGCCGCCACCACCGACGCGGCACGACGCCTGCTGATAACCGGAAGCCGGATCGATGGCGTACTCCCGCACACACGGCGTCTTCCCGCCCCTGGCCCCGGCCGACCAGACCAAGCGCGGTCGATGACGGCCGAGGAACTGAAGCACTACGAAGACGCTCTGCGCGGCCACATCCACGGCACGGAGGACGACGTGGCCGAACAACTGGCGACGATCGTGACAGCGAGCGGCGCCGACGAGGTACTCGTCACCACCAGCACCTACGACCGCGCAGAGTTGTACGACTCCTACCGCAGGCTGGCCCGCACCCTGGGCCTGTCAGAGCCTCGCCTTCCCGAAGGGAACCGCCTTGCATCCACACATTGACGACCGCTCGGCCGTGCAGGACACGCTTGTGCGAATGGCCTGGTACGTCGACCGACGCAACTGGAAGGGCCTGGCCGACGAGGTCTTCGCGGACATGATCCGTGTCGACTACACGGCGGTCTGGGGTGGCGAAGCCGAGGTGCTCCGAGGGCAGGACCAGGCCAACCGTTGGGAACGGGACCTCGCGCATCTCGACGCGACCCAGCACGTCATCACCGGGGTGCTGGTGTCCGTCGACGGTGACGAGGCGACCGCGACCGCGAACGTCCAGGCACACCTCGTACGACGTGGTGCCACCGCCGGGCCTTTGTGGTCGAATGGCGGGACCTACACCACCCGCCTGCGCCGCGGTGCCCACGGGTGGCGGATCACGGCGCTCATCGTCGAACTCCTGTGGGACTCGGGCAACGCAGCGGTTCTCACCGGAGACGAAGACGGCGTGCCGACCTCCGACAATGGCGCCACCGATGCGCACTCCACAAGCGAGCCGGAATAACGCGCTTGTACGTTGGTCGTGGTGACACTGTGGCATTGATTCAGTGGGAATGCCACATTTCTGCTCGCGACCGGCCGACGTGCGAGAGCGGTTACGTCAGGAGTTGGATGCGGGGTGCCTCGTGGCTGTGGGCGATGGGCTCGGAACAGTGCTCGCACCTGTGGGCCTCCGGGCGGACGGTGTTGGACTGCGTCGAGAAGGTGCCCGACTGGACCGGTTCCGGGCAGAGGTAGCCGAGGTGCAGCCGGACCCACGGGACGCGGGTCAGTGCGAGTGATGGCTGGTCCCGTTTGGCGTCGTCGAAGGGCGACCACCAGTAGTCGACCACCACCCGCAGGAGCGTCCTTTTCTGTTCTGAGGTGCGGTCGAAGGCGGAGATCCGGGCAGCCGCCGGGTGCTGGCCGGTTCGGCTGTCGCCGGAGCATGTGCCGTGTTCCGCGCCGTGTTGCAACCCCGTCGTACGGCCGGTCCTCCGGCAGATGAAGCAGTCGAGGCTCAGTTCGACGTCGCCCGTCCAGTGCAGGTTGTGGAAGGGCGAGTCGCTGACAGCCAGCACAGCCGTGACTTCGACGGATCGCAGCATGGCTCGATCCTGTCAGTGTGGGGCTTGGCAGTGCAGTGTCGGCAAGCGCTTCGTCGAGTGGGATGCGCTGCCCTGGCCGTCGTGCTCACCGGCGGGCAGGTGGCGGAGTGATGATCTCAGTAGCATGCGCGGATGCCCCAGCCAGTGATCTTCGACCTCTTCCACACCCTCGTTCACGGCGCCGATGACGAGCGTGACCGGGTGGTCGGCGAGATGGCGCTCATGGTCGGGGTGGCGCCGGCCGCTCTGGTCGCGGCGTACCACGCCACCTGGCGGGACCGGCTGGTCCGGTGGGACGTGGAGGAGACACTCCGCATCCTCGTCGGACGTCTGGGCGGCACGCCGACCGATGAACAGGTGACGCGGGCCGGGGAGCATCGGCGGGACCTCGCGCGCCGCGTACTGGGCGGTGTCTCGACCGCCACCGTGGACGTGCTCGACGCGCTCCGTGCCGACGGGCATCCGCTGGCCCTCATCAGCAACGCCACCTCGGAGACCGCCGAGGCATGGCCGCGCAGCCCGCTCGCCAGCCGCTTCGACGTCGCGGTCTTCTCCTGTGAGGTCGGGTTGGCCAAGCCCGATCCAGCGATCTACCACACTGCCGCTGAGCGGGTGGGCGTCGCGCCGGCAGCGTGCGTCTACGTGGGCGACGGCGCAGACGGCGAGCTGGCCGGGGCGGCAGCGGTCGGCATGACAGTGCTGAGGACCACGGAGCACAACGACACCGACCCGAGCTGGGGCGGGCCGGCGTTCGCGGCCCTTGGCGACCTGCCCACCCTGCTGCACCAGCCGTCTCGGGGGTAGGTCGACTGCCCGGGATCGTCAACGGCGCCGCACCCTGTTACTCGTCGCTGCGGCAGGGGCGAGGGTTGGCGTTGCGCAGCCGGATGCCGCTGAAGCCGACCGAGCTGTCGGTCACGACGTCCCAGAAGGGCCAGAGGTTGTCCAGCACCCGAAGCTGGATTCCCGCTTCCGCGTGGCACCGCAGAAGATCACCCACCGGTTCGGGTGGGCCGAGGGGTGTCACGGGCTCGACGGCCACGAACGCGTGCGGTTCGGGCGTGCCGAAGGGTCGGAAGCGATCGGCTGGCAGCCGGTACGCGAACAGTCGCGCCTGCCGCAGCGCCTCCAGCCAGCCGTACTCGATCGCATGGACCCGCTCGCCGCAGCCCGCTCCGATGACACGGTCACGGTCCTCCCGAGAGGTGGTGGGCAGCACCCAGGCCATCGCCCGTGGGCATTGGCGCGGGAACCAGTAGTCGGGAGCCCGGTCGTGGTCGACCGCCCACACGTAGGCGTCCGGCTGCTGAGCGGTCGCGGCGACGTGCGGGATGAACCGTGTGATCGTCGGGTCCTCCGAGAAGTGCAGCACCTGCCCGGGCTCCGGTCGCATGCTGTTGTCTCTACCCGGCAAGGGTGCCCAGCTCAACGAGATTCTCGCGATCCGCGCCGTGGGAGGGATGAGCTGGGTCGATACTTAGCGTGGCAGCCGCTACGACGCTGTTCGTCACGGTGACAGGTCGGTGAGTCCCCGTCAGTTCGTGGTGACCGTCGGGCCACCGCCGCTGCCCCTGTCGTCGAGCACCAGCGCGGCACGCCCGTTCACCTCGTACCTGATGTGGGTGACCTGCGGGGTGTGGATGCCCCGGGTGGGCGTCAGCTCGATCGCCTCCTTGTCGCCGAGGTCGAGGTCCGCGTCGAACAGCCGCAGGCCGGTGCCGAGGACGACGGGTACGACGTGCAGCTCCAACTCGTCGAGCAGGCCCGCCTTGAGGACCTGCCGGACGAGGCTGCCGCCCCCTGCCACCGCGACGTTCTTGCCGCCGGCTGCGGCGCGCGCCTGCTCGACGGCGCTGGCCACGCCGTCGGTGACGAAGGTGAAGCTGGTGCCGCCCTTGCGTTCGAGCTTTTGGCGGGGGCGGTGGGTGACCACGAACACCGGCGCGCGGAAGGGTGGCTCCTCACCCCAGGGAATCTCGCCGCCGTCGGCCATCCGGCGTCCCATCACGTACGCGCCGGCCGCCTCGAACGTCTCGGCGACCACCTCGGAGTTGGTGTCGTGTTCCCCGCCGGCGAAGCCCTGCCGTTCGCGCCACGACATCGCCTCGGTCACCCAGCGGGTGACCCGGAAGAATCCGGCGCTCTCGGCCGAGTCCATCCAGTTGCCGTCGCCTGTGAACTGCGGACCGGCGTAGAACCCGTCGGCCGACACCGAGAGCTGTGCGGTCACCTTCGTCATCGTTCGTTCCTCTCCTCGGGTGGCACCCGCGACGGGTGCCCGCTCGGGGATGGGTCGGAGCCGTCGGCGGCGTCCCGACAGGACGCGACTGTGGTGCTCGTCACAGGCTAGGTGACTGCCAGCTGCGACCGCATATTCACAGCGAGACGCTAGCGACAGGCGGGCATCGACGATGTCCCGCTGCGGCTTGCCCGAAGCGCGGGCGTACGTATCCGACGCGGCTAGGCTGGCGATCATGCGGATTGGCATCGTGATCCTGCCGGATCAGCGTTGGGCGCAGTCGCGGAGTCGCTGGCGGCAGGCCGACGAGTGGGGCTTCGACCACGCCTGGACGTACGACCACCTGGGCTGGCGGGATCTCGTCGACGGCCCGTGGTTGGACTCGATGGGCACGCTCACCGCGGCCGCGACGGTGACCGAGCGGATCCGGCTGGGCACCCTCGTGGCGTCGCCGAACTTCCGGCACCCGGCGGCGTTCGCCAGGCAGATCACGACTGTGGACGACGTGTCGGACGGCCGGCTGCTGCTGGGCCTGGGCGCGGGCGGGATCGGCTTCGACTCGGCGGTGCTGGGCGGCGAGACGTTGCCGCCGCGTCAGCGGGTCGACAGGTTCGCCGAGTTCACCGAGCTGCTGGATCTGATCCTGCGGGAGGACGGCACCACCTGGCGGGGCGAGTGGTTCGCCGCGGTGGACGCCCGCAACAATCCCGGCTGCGTGCAGCAACCCCGGGTGCCGTTCGTGGTGGCCGCCAACGGGCCACGGTCGATGCGCCTGGTGGCCCGGTTCGGTCAGGGTTGGGTGACCACAGGCACCGATGCCGACGACGTGAAGGGCTGGTGGGACACCGTGTCGGCGCTGTCGGCGCGGATGGACCGCACGCTGGCCGAGGCCGGCCGCGATCCGGCCACTCTGGACCGTTACCTCTCGCTGGACGCGGCGCCGGTGTTCTCGCTCAGCAGCGCGCAGTTCTTCGCCGACCAGGTCGGCCGGGCCGCCGAGCTGGGCTTCACCGACGTGGTGACGCACTGGCCGAGGGCCAGCAGTTGGTACGCCGGTGACGAGGCCGTGCTGGAGGATGTGGCGACGCGGTTGCTGCCCGCGCTGCGGGGCTGAGGCCCTACCGTCAGGTGCCGAGGTCGCCGCCTGCCACGGCGCCCTCGCCGCCGGACACCAGCCGCAGTCGTAGGCACACGATCGGCGTGTCGTCGTCGACAGGGGTGCCGAGCCGCGCCCAGTAGGCCGAGTGGCCGGCCCGCCACTCCTCGATCGACAGGTCGCCCTCGCCCTCGGCGCGGGCGAACTCCCAGGGCACGTCGCCGAAGCGGACCACCTCGACGCCGGTGATCTCGACGACGCCGGCCAGCGCGTCGTCGTCGTCGACGAGTGCCACCCGCTCGCCGACCTGCTCCAACTCCTCGCCCTCCTCTTCGTACTCGGCGAGCCGGCCGGCGGTGGCGGTCTTCACGCCGGCCAGCACGAGGGTGTTCAGGGTCGTCCGTAGCTCGCCGGGGGTGCCGAGGGCGAGGGTGCGCAGTTCACCGATCCGAGGCCACATCCTGCCGAGGCTAGGCTAGGCGAGCGCGGCCCGGCCCGCCGCCGCAATCTTGCTCAGATCAGCTGCCCGGCGTAGCCGGCGGCGGTGAGCAGCCGCTCGTCGCCTGTCGCCGCGTGTGCGTCGAGGGCCGCGTCGGCAAGCTTGACCACGTGCTCGTCGCCGTGCCGGGCCGCGCGGGCGAACACCTCCGCCGGTGTCGCGGCGGTCACGGTCGGCGGCGCGATCCCGTCGGTCGGGGCGTACACCGAGGTCATGGCCGCCGTCGCGGCCCAGGCCGCGGCGAGGCTCGGCGCCCACAGCGCCCGGTCCAGTGCCGGCAGGGTACGCAGCACCGCGGTCGGCGCGGTCACCGCGTGCACGAGCATGACAGGCGACGCGTGCCCGTAGCGCAGGTAGTTGAGGCCGGCGCGGTGCACGAGCGTGGTGAGGCCTCGCTGCGCCTCGGCCGGGGTCCGCGCGGGGCGCAGCGCCGCCAGTGCCGGCTCCCACCGGGGTACGCGGGCAAGCCGGCCCAGCCGGTCCCGGACGCCTCCGCTCTGGTCGTCGATCCGGGGCACCCCGGCCAGCGCGGCGTCGACGTCCACCTGCTCCCGCTCGGCGGTGGGGTCGGCGACGAGCCGGTCGGCGCCGGGGACGGGCTGCCACCGGGCCGCCCAGTAGCCGAGGGCCTGCGCCAGTTCGGTAATCCGGTGGGGGGTGGTGTCGTCCGATTCGAGCGCGCGTACGGCGTGCCCGACCCGGATCACGCCGTGGGTGGCGCCGGCCGCGATGCCCGGCAGCAGTCGGGGCCACCAGGTGCCGAGCACCTCGCGCCAGGGGTGTTCGCGCAGTTCCCTGTCGAAGTGGGCCAGCCAGTCGCCGGCCCGTTTCGCGTCGCCGAGCGCCGTCCGCCAGTCGTCGATGGGGTGCCGGCCCCGGGGTAGCTCGTCGAGCCGGCCGAGGTACCCGTCGAGCCAGCGGTGCACCCGCTGCTGGTGCCCGTGCCGGGTCAGCGCCTCGACCGCCATCGGCCCGTGGTTGGAGAGCCAGCCCTCGTATTCGGGACCGGTGCGGTGCAGCCGTTCGTACGCCTCGTCGAGAATTCCGTCGCTCATGGTTCGATCGTCGAAGATGAACCGAGCTTGAGGTCAACCCGGCAGATCCGCTCCGGTGATCAGACCGGTGATCCGTAGCGCGGCCGCGACCTCGGGTGGGCAGTCCAGGGCCACCACCGCGGCGCCCAGCACCTCGGCGCCGAGTGCCGCGCAGATGTCGTGGAGCGCGCGGATCTGTGCCCCGGTACGGACCCAGTCGTCCACCACCAGAACCCGGTCGTCGGGGCCGAGGTGCCGGTCCCGCACGGCCAGCTCGACCCGCCGACCCCGGTAGTCCGGCGGGCTCTGCGCCCAGGTGAGCGGCCCGGCCGGTAGGCGTCCGTCGCCGGGTTTGTGCGCGGCCACGAAACCGACGCCGAGGGCTGTGGCGGCCAGCGGGCCGAGCAGCAGACCGGTGACGGCCGGGGCGAGCACCACCGTCGGTCGGGCCGCCCGGTACGGCGCCACCAGGGCCGGTCCCAGGTCGGCCAGGACGCCCGGGTCGCGCCACCAGCCGGAGATGTCGCTGACCATGTGGCTGGTGCCGGGGCCGGGGTCGATCCACCGGAACAGGGCGGCCAGGCGTTCGGTCAGCTCACTGGGCATCCGCCCATCGTGCGGCACGGGCGCTCGACACAGCCGCACCGGGGCCGGTCGACCCATGCCGGCTCGGATGATCGGCTACACGTACCGGGGTAAATACGGCCATACCACCATGATCACGTTGACGTCGGAAGTGCTTCTCTCGTTACGGTCCGAGCCGGTTTGTTCAGTCGACGAAAGGAACCGGGCCGGTGGCAGGCAGGCACTCCCGTACCCGCATCTTCTCCTCTCCGGCGGGCATCGCGGCCACCGCGGCGGTCGGCGTCGTCCTCGCCGTCGGAGGCACAGTCGGTGCCGTCCAGCTGACCTCGGGTTCCGAGCCGGCGGGCCAGGCGGCCCTCGAGTTCACCCCGACCACCGCCCCCAGCAGCCTCGACGCGACCAGCCCGGCCGCCTCCCCGAGTGCCAGCGCCTCGCCGAGCGCGACGGCCAGCCCCTCGCCCAGCCGGTCCAAGCAGGCCGCCTCCCGGGCCAAGGCCCGCACCGCCTCCCCGAAGCCGAGCCCCACCGCGAAGAAGACCACGGCTGCGGCGAAGGTGCTCCAGAGCGGTTCGTGCGGCGCCTCGTTCTACTCCGACGGGCAGCTCACCGCCAACGGCGAGTCGTTCAACCCGAACGAGCTGACGGCGGCGCACAAGACGCTGCCGTTCAACACCAAGGTCCGCGTGACCAATCCGAACAGCGGCAAGTCGGTGGTGGTTCGGATCAACGACAGGGGTCCGTTCATCGACGGCCGTTGCCTGGATCTCTCCCGGGCCGCGTTCGCCACCATCGCGTCGGTGGACGTGGGTGCGCTCACCGTCCGCTACGAGGTGCTCGGCTGAGTGATTCGGTTCCCGCCGATCCGGCCGGACACCCGGGCCGGCCGGTCAGAACCTCCTCGGACGACGGGCCAGGTTCATTCACGCGCTCACGTGGATCAGGCATGCTGTCCCTCGTACCCACGCGACTCCTCCAGTCGGGCCGTCGCCCGCTGAGCCCCGGATCCCGCGCCGGCCTCGGCGCGGCCCTCGCCCTGCTCGTGATCGTCTCCGGGCTTGAGGCTGCGGACGGTCGGGGCGCGCACTACATCGCACTGCTGGCGGCTGCGCCGGTCCTGGCCGCCGCCCTGGCGTCCTGGCGGGTGGTGCTGGGCGTGGGCGCGGCGGCGGCAGTGCTCGGGGTCGGCTTCGCCGTCATCGAGCCGAAGATGGAGCTGGTCACCTCGGTCAACGTGGTCGCCGTCGTGCTCGGCACCGGCCTGGCCGTGGCGGTGGCGGCGGTACGACAGCGGCAGGCCGTTCAGATCGCCGAGCTGTCCAAGCTCGCCTCGGTGGCCCAGCAGGCGGTGCTGCGTCCACTGGGCCCGCAGGTCGGCACGCTCTCGGTGGCCGGTCGCTACATCTCCTCGACGGCGACCGCCCAGATCGGCGGCGACCTGTACGAGGCGATCGACACGCCCTACGGCGTACGCATGATCATCGGTGACGTGCGCGGCAAGGGGCTGGACGCGGTGCGGCTGGCGAGCATCGTCCTCGGCTCGTACCGGCACGTGGCCTACGAGCGGGCGGACCTGCGGGCCGTCGTCGCCGACCTGGACCGGGCTGTCGCCCGCAACGTCGGCGACGAGGACTTCGTGACGGCGGCGCTGGTCGAGGAGCGGGGTGGCACGCTCACCATCGTCAACTGCGGGCACCCGCCGCCGCTGCTGCTCCGCCGGGGCGCGGTGATTCCGCTGGAGCCGCCGGCGCCGGCGCCTCCGCTCGGGTTCATGCCCGTGGTCCGCCCCCGGGTGGAGCGCCTGGAGCCCGGCGACCGGCTGCTGCTGTTCACCGACGGTCTCGGTGAGGCGCGGCGGGACGGCGAGTTCTTCCCCACCGCCGACCGGGCCTGGCGGCTGCTGGGGCACGGCACCGTCGCCGACGGGCTGGCCTCGCTGGAGACGGCCCTGGTGGAGTGGGTGCAAGGCCGGCTCGATGACGACATCGCCCTGGTCCTGATGGAGTACGTGGGTGCCCGCACCGGCGCCGCCGCGGCCGTACCGAGCTGGGAGGTCGGCGCGGCCGAGAGCTGAGCGCCCCGTTTGTTACAAGCGTGTGTGTAATCGCTGTCACTCGGTTGATCTGCTTGTCGCTGCCTACCCGCGAGTAATACAGTGTGGGTTACTGATCGGTAACACCTGTCCGGAAGCGGGGCCAGCGAGCATGACCCACTACAAGAGCAACCTGCGGGACCTTGAGTTCAACCTGTTCGAGGTCTTCGGGGCGGACCAGGCGTTCGGCCAGGCACCGTACTCGGAACTCGACGCCGACACGGCCCGCACGTTCCTCGCCGAGCTTGACCGCCTCGCCCGCGAGGACCTGGCCGCCAGCTACACGGACAGCGACCGCAACCCGCCGGTGTTCGACCCGGCCACGCACACCGCGCCGCTGCCGGCGTCGTTCAAGAAGTCCTACCAGGCGTTCATGGACTCCGAGTTCTGGCGCCTGGACCTGCCGCCGCACCTGGGTGGCACCACCGCACCGCGCGCCCTCTGGTGGGCCCTCGCCGAGCTTGTGCTCGGCTCGAACGCCCCCATCTGGATGTACGCCTCGGGCCCGTCCTTCGCGCACGTGCTGGAGGTCGAGGGCACCGAGCAGCAGAAGCGGTGGGCCAAGCTCTTCATCGACAAGCAGTGGGGCTCCACCATGGTGCTCACCGAGCCGGACGCCGGCTCGGACGTCGGTGCCGGCCGCGCCCGCGCCATCCAGCAGCCGGACGGCTCCTGGCACATCGAGGGCGTGAAGCGCTTCATCACCTCGGGTGAGCACGACCTCACCGACAACATCGTGCACTACGTGCTGGCGCGCCCGGTGGGCGTGGAGGGCCACGGCGGCCCCGGCACCAAGGGCCTGTCGCTCTTCGTCGTGCCGAAGTTCCACTTCGACGAGACCACCGGCGAGCTGGGCGAGCGCAACGGCGTCTACGCCACGAACGTCGAGCACAAGATGGGCCTGAAGGTCTCCAACACCTGCGAGCTGACCTTCGGCGAGCACGGCGTACCGGCCAAGGGCTGGCTGCTGGGCGACAAGCACGACGGCATCCGCCAGATGTTCATGATCATCGAGTACGCCCGGATGCTCGTCGGCACCAAGGCGATCGCCACCCTCTCCACCGGCTACCTCAACGCCCTGGAGTACGCGAAGAACCGGGTGCAGGGCGCCGACCTGATCCAGCAGATGGACAAGACCGCGCCTCGGGTCACCATCACCCACCACCCGGACGTGCGCCGCTCGCTGCTGCTGCAGAAGTCGTACGCCGAGGGCCTGCGCGCCCTGGTCCTCTACACCGCCACCTGGCAGGACAAGGTGGCGGTCGCCGAGGCGGCCGGTGACGAGAAGGCCACCAAGCTGGCCAAGCGGGTCAACGACCTGCTGCTGCCGCTGGTCAAGGGCGTCGGCTCGGAGCGGGCGTACGAGCTGCTCGGGCACGAGGCGCTGCAGACCTTCGGCGGTTCGGGCTTCCTCCAGGACTACCCGCTGGAGCAGTACGTCCGGGACGCCAAGATCGACACCCTGTACGAGGGCACCACCGCCATCCAGAGCCTCGACCTGATCTTCCGCAAGATCGTTCGGGACAACGGCAAGGCGCTGATGGCGGTCGCCAGCGAGATCCAGGAGTTCATCTCCTCCGAGGCTGGCAACGGCCAGCTCAAGGAGGAGCGGCAGGCGCTCGGCAAGGCCCTCGGCGAGGTCCAGAACATCCTCGGTGTCATGACCGGGTGGTTGGGCGAGGCGCAGGGCGGCGAGGCCCGCGCGCTCTACAAGGTCGGGCTGAGCAGCCGTCGGTTCCTGCTGGCGATCGGCGACCTGGTGGTCGGCTGGCTGCTCCAGAAGCAGGCCGACGTGGCCCTCAAGGCCCTGGCCGGCGAGGTCTCCGCAAGCGACAAGGCGTTCTACACCGGCAAGGTGGCCGCCGCGCGCTTCTTCGCCCGCGAGGTGCTGCCGCGCATCGGCGCCGACCGGCGGATCATCGAGGGCACGGACCTCGACATCATGGACCTCCCGGAGGAGGCGTTCTGACCGTTCCACGGCATGCCTGAGGTTCCGGGTTCGCACCACCTGGCACCTACGGCCGGCGGCCGGCGGGGGCACTTCGCCCCGCCGGCCGTCGCCGTTTCCGCACCCGGGCCGTAGCGGCCCGGCGGTTTCGCCTGGCGCGCGTCGGCTGTCGGGGTCGGCGGGACGGGGCCCCGTCGGTCGGGTATTCGCGGCGTCGCGTCGGGTATGCCGGTGCCGTGGCGGGTAACCGTCGCGTGACCACGAAGGTGAACGCCCAGAGCCACCGCACGGGGGAGTGCAGCGCACATGGGTGTAGGAAGCGGAATCTTTCTCATCGCGATCGGCGCGATCCTGACCTTCGCGCTGAGAGCCAACGTCTGGTGGATCGACGTGCGGGCGGTCGGCTGGGTGTTCATCCTGGCCGGGCTGGCCGTCCTGCTGACCACCCTCTGGTTCTGGCAGGACCGGCGTAAGCGGGCTCGGACCCTCATCGTCGAGGAGAACCGGCTCTCCCATCCGACGGCGATGATGCCGCCGCCGCCCGACCCGCCGCCGCCGACCGCGCCACCCTCCTGAGCGGCCCACCCTGAGCCACCCGTCGTCCTCGGCGGGTGGCTCAGCCTCGTGCGGTGTGCCGCGCGGTGAGCCGCGCCCCGGCCGGGCCCAGATCCGCCCAGGCGTTGGTGCTCGTGTGCACCGCCGACTCGGCGGTCCGCAGACCCTCCTCGTCCGTACCCTCCGGATCGAGGAACGCGGACAGCAGCGAGATACCCGGGTTGTGGGCGATCAGCAACGCCGTCCGGGCCGCCGGGTCGACGGTGCGGACAAGCGCCAGCAGTTCCTCGGGATGGGCGTCGTACGCGCCCGGCTCGTAGCGGACGGTCGGGCTCGGCCCGGTCGGCCCGCCCTCCGGCGGTGCGCCGGTCATGCCCATCGCCACGCCGTGCCAGGTCTGCCGGGTACGCCGCGCGGTCGAGCAGATCACCACGTCGGGCAGCAGCCCGTGGTGGGCCAGCCACGCGCCAGCGGCTGCCGCGTCGGCGTCCCCGCGCGGGCTCAGGGGGCGGTTGGCGTCGTCCGCGGCGTCGCTGCCCTGCTCGGCTTTCGCGTGCCGGAGCAGCACCAGTGTCCGTGTCTCGGCGTGGGCGTCCGTCATGTACCCAGCTTGCCCGATTGGCGATCTCCGTGCCGGGGTAAGTCGATGGATGCCGCACCCCTACCGACGGCCGCGGCGGGCAGTACGCCAGGTTAGAGCCGAGGAGCGAAACATGGGCATTGGTGGCAGCATCTTCCTGATCGCGCTGGGCGCGATCCTCGCATTCGCCGTGGAAGCCGACATGGGCTGGCTGAACCTGTCAGTGGTCGGCTGGGTGCTGATGTTGGCCGGTGTCGCCGGCCTGCTCACCACCCTCTACTTCTGGAACAGCCGCCGCCGGGTGGTGGCCGCGCCGGTGCGCGAGGAGCGCGTCGTGGCCGACCGGGTGGTGCCCGTCCAGGACGACCGGGTCGTGCAGGAGTACCGCGAGGTGCGTCGGCCGGGTCCGCCGGCCTGACCCTCGTTCGCGAACTCCGGGGTCCCGCAGCGTGGCGGGGCCCCGGCTCGCGTTTTCCGGCGGGTCAGGTTCCGGCGGGGTCGGTTCCGGCCGGTCAGGCGAACAGCGCGAAGTAGATCGCGATGTGGTGGCAGAGCGCGGCCAGCAGGGTGCAGGCGTGGAAGAACTCGTGATGCCCGAACACGGTCGGCCACGGGTTGGGCCGGCGCAGGGCGTAGAACACCGCGCCGACGCTGTAGATCGCCCCACCGACGATCAGCAGGACCAGGGTCGTGACGCCGCCGCCGTGCAGGATGTCCGGCAGCATGGCCACCGCCACCCAGCCGAGCGCCAGGTAGAGCGGCGCGGACACCCAGCGCGGCGCGTGCGGCCAGATCAGCTTGAGCGCGACTCCGCCCAGCGCGCCACCCCAGACCAGGGCCAGCATGATGGTCGCCTGCCGGGTCGAGAGCAGCATGGCGCAGAGCGGGGTGTACGTGCCGGCGATGAACACGAAGATCATCGAGTGGTCCATCCGGCGCATTACCTGGTAGCCGCGCTCGGACCACACGCGTCGGTGGTACAGGGCGCTGGTGCCGAACAGCCCGCAGACCGTCAGGCTGTAGACGACGCAGCTCACCAGTGGCGCCCAGCCCGGACGGGTGGCGGCGATCGAGCAGAGCACGATGCCGGAGACCAGGGCGACGAAGAAGGCGTACGTGTGCAGCCAGCCGCGCATCCGGGGCTTACCGATGTCGACCGGCTTCAGGCGAAGCGGGGCGGAGGTGGTCACCACATCAGGTTACGGCACCGTAGGTTACCCGCAAGTAGTTGCTGCGGTGACGCGTGGCACCGTCCCGGTGAACGCGCCGCGAAAGTCGCCAGGCCCTCCAGGGGCCCTAGCGCCGATCTTGCACTTCCTGTCTGCGAAATGAGAAGATTGCCCATTTTCGTCGCCGCAGAAAGTGCAAGATCGCGAGGGGTGGGGGTGAAGATGGGTCGATGCGGATTTGGCCTGTCGGGGCGGACGCCCTGTTGATCGACTGCGCCGGTCTCGGTGACGGGTTCACGGCTGACCTGGTTGAGGCCTGGCGGGCCGAGTTGTGGCAGCGCCGGGAACGCGGAGACCTGACCGCCGTGGAGATCGTGCCGGCCGCCAGCACCGTGCTGCTCGACGGAATTCCGGATCCCGCCACCACCGCCGCCCTGCTGTCCCGCTGGGCGCCGACGGTAACCACCACCGCGCGGCAAACCGCGACCGCGAGAGCCGCCAGCGGTCCCACACCAGCCCCCAACCGCGGCGATCTTGCACCTTCTGTCCCGACAGAACGGGATGGTCGAGTCATATCGGCGACCGAAAGTGCAAGATCGACGGAGAGGGTGGGCCACGGCGCGGGGTGGGATGGGAGGGCGGTTCCTGTTTCGGTCGCGTTTGACGGGGCGGATCTGCCAACAGTCGCCGAGCACTGGGGTGTCGACGTTCCGGCGGTGGTGCGGCGGCTGACCGGCACCCGGTTCCGGGTCGCCTTCTGCGGCTTCGCACCCGGGTTCCCCTACCTGACCGGCCTCCCCGCCGAGCTGGCGTTGCCCCGACTGCCCACGCCCCGGTCCCGCGTACCGGCCGGCTCGGTGGCTCTGGCCGGGCCGTACGCCGGCATCTACCCGAGCGCGTCCCCAGGCGGTTGGCTGCTTGTCGGTCGGACCGAGCTGGTCCTCTTCGACGTGCACGCCGACCCACCGGCCCGGCTCCCCCCGGGCACCGAGGTGCGGATGGTGGCGGCGTGACCGGGCACACCGAGATCGAGGTACTGCGCGCCGGAGCACTCACCACCGTCCAGGACCAGGGCCGGCCCGGCTGGGCGCACCTCGGCGTACCCCGGTCCGGCGCGCTCGACCCGGCCGCCCTGCGACTGGCCAACCGGCTGGTCGGCAACCCCGAGCAGGCCGCCGGCCTGGAGATCACCCTGACCGGCTGTGTGCTGCGGCCGACCCGGGCCACCACCGTCGCCGTCACCGGTGCCGAGGTGCCCGTGCAGGTCGGCGAGCGGCCCGGCGACACCGGACGTCCACTCAGCGTGCCGGCCGGGGCGGTGCTGCGGATCGGCCCGGCCCGTCGGGGCGTACGCAGTTGGCTGGCCGTGGCGGGCGGAGTCGACGTACCGCCGGTGCTCGGCAGCCGCTGCACCGACACCCTCTCCGGGCTCGGCCCGCCCCCGCTGCGCGACGGTGACCTGCTGCCCGTCGGTCGGCCGCTCGGCGACCCCGCGCCCGTCGACCTGGCCATCGGCGGCGCACACCCGCCGGAGCTGCGCCTGACCGTGCGCCTCGGCCCCCGCGACGACTGGTTCACCCCTACCGCGCTCGACCTGCTGTTCGGCACCCCGTACACGGTGAGCCCGGTGAGCAACCGGGTCGGCGCGCGCCTCGCCGGCGCGCCGCTGCCCCGCGCGGTCGCCGGCGAACTGCCGAGCGAGGGCATCGTGCTCGGCGCGGTGCAGGTGCCGGCCGACGGCCAACCCCTGGTCTTCCTGGCCGACCATCCGACCACCGGCGGATACCCGGTCATCGGGGTGGTCACCGACGTGACACCGCTCGCGCAGGCCCGGCCAGGTACTACCGTCAGATTCCATGGACCTCAACGCTGACCTGGGCGAGGGATTCGGCATCTGGCGACTTGGCGACGACGACGCGCTGCTGGACCTGGTCACCTCCGCGAACGTCGCCTGCGGCTTCCACGGCGGCGACCCGTCCACCATGCGGCGGGTCTGCGAGGGTGCCGCCGAGCGCGGGGTCGCGGTGGGCGCGCAGGTCGGCTACCGAGACCTGGCCGGCTTCGGCCGGCGGCGCATCGCGTACGACTTCGCCGAGCTGCGCGACGAGGTGACCTACCAGCTGGGGGCGCTCGACGCGTTCTGCAGGCTCTTCCGCACCCGGGTCCGCTACCTCAAGCCGCACGGCGCGCTCTACAACGCTGCCGCCACCGACGAGTCCCAGGCCGCCGCGGTCGTCGCCGCGATCTGCGGCTACGACCCCGAACTGCCAGTCCTGTGCCTGCCCGGCTCGGTGCTCGCCCAGCTCGCCGTCGGCGCCGGCCTACCTGTGGTCGCCGAGGGGTTCGCCGACCGCGGCTACCTGCCCAACGGGACGCTCGTGCCGCGCGGCACCTCCGGCGCGCTGGTCACCGACCCGGAGGAGGTGGCCACCCGTGCGGTACGGATGGCCACCGAACGGACAGTCGTCGCGGTGGACGGCACAGTCGTCCCCTGCCCGGTGGACTCGATCTGCGTCCACGGCGACACACCGGGCGCGGTCTCCGCCACCGAACTCGTCCGCGCCAGCCTGATCGACGCCGGGGTCACCCTTGCCGCGTTCGCCTGAGCGCTACGCGTCCAGACCCCGCAGCACCAGCGGAAGCCGCTCCGCCGCCCCGTCGACCACCCGCACCGGTACGCCCCAGTCCTGACGGGTCAGGTGGCAGGCCGCGTGTTCGACGTCCGCGTCGCAGGTCGCCGCCTGCGCCGTCACCTGGAGCACCCCGCCGGAGACCTCGCCGTTGAGCACCAGCCGGCGGGACAGCTCGGTGCCCGTGCCGGCACCCTCCACCAGCAGCTCCGGCGGCGACGCGGAAACCACAAGCCGCGTCGACGGCCCGTACGTCTCGTCGAGCTTCTGCCCGGGCGCGGGCGTGAAGACGATATCCAGAGTGACCTCGCCGGACGCGATGTCGGTGGGCTTGCGCTCGGTACGGTGCCGGGGCCCGTCCACAGTGCTGGCACCCGCCGCAGACAGCGCGCCCGGGGCGAGGCGGGTCAGCCGGTGCGCCGCGGACTCCACCACCAGCACCTCACCGGCAGGCGTCAGCACCAGGTCGCTCGGCTCGGCCAGCCCGTCGGCGACAGAGGACACCTGGTTGGTGGTCGGGTCGAACCGACGCACCGCACCGTTGTACGTGTCGGCGATCAGCACCGACCCGTCAGGAAGCGCGCACACCCCCAGCGGATGCTGGAGCAGCGCCGACTCCGCCGGCCCGTCCACGTGCCCGAAGTCGAACAGGCCCTGCCCGACGGCGGTGCCCATCACCCCGTTCTCGACGTACCGCACCGCGCTCGTCTCGCTGTCGGCGATCCACAGCCGGACGCCGTCAGCCGAGACGGAGAGCCCCGAAGGCTGCGCCATCCACGCCTCGGCCAGCGGGCCGTCGCGCAGCGCCTCCACAGTCGTGCCCGCGTACATGCCGGCGGTCCGCTTGATCGGGTCGAACCACCAGAGCTGGTGGATGCCCGCCATCGCGATGATCAGCTTGTCGTCGTACCAGGCCAGGTCCCACGGGGAGGAGAGGTCAACGGCCAGTGCGTCGTGCGCGTGGTCGTCGACCGAAGCGCGCCACTGCCTACCGCTGCCGGCCACGGTCACCACCTCGCCGGTCTCCAGGCGTACGCCGCGCAGCAGGTGATTGACCGTGTCGGCGACGACCAGGTCGTAGCCGGCCACCTCGGCGACGTGCGTGGGCAGCACGCAGAGGCCCTGCGGCTCGGAGAAGGACGCCGCGCCGACCGGCCCGTCGGCCCGACCCCGCTCGCCCGAGCCGATCCGGCGCACCAGCGACTCGCCGTCCGGGGCCAGCTCGACAAGCGAGTGCCGCGCCGAGTCCGAGACCAGCAGGTTGCCGTCCGGCAGCACCACCGCCTTGCCCGGGAAGCGCAGCGTGGTGTCCGGCGCGGGCGGCGGCACGTACGGGCCGTCACCCCGGTGCAGGGTGCCCTTGGCCTCGTGGGTGACGATCAGCTCGTCGATCAGCCGGGCCAGCCCCTCGGCGTGCCCCTCGCCGGCCATCGTGGCCACCACGTAACCCTCGGGGTCGATCACCGACAGCGTCGGCCAGGCCCGGGCGGCGTACTGCTGCCACATGTCCATCTCGGGATCGTCGAGTACGGGGTGGTGCACCCCGTACCGCTCGACGGCGGCGGCCAGCGCGTCGGCGTCCTTCTCGTGCTCGAACTTCGGCGAGTGCACGCCGATCACGACGAGCACGTCGCCGTACTTCTCCTCAAGCGGGCGGAGCTCGTCGAGCACGTGCAGGCAGTTGATGCAGCAGAAGGTCCAGAAATCCGCCAGGACGATCTTGCCGCGCAGGTCCTGCAGGCTCAGGTCCTGGCCGCCTGTGTTGAGCCATCCCCGGCCGCGTAGCTCCGGCGCACGTACACGCGCTGTCGTTCCCATACCTGTCAGCCTGCCACGCCCCACCGGCCCGGCCGCCGTGACCCGTCACCTGATTGCCACCACCCGCTCGGCGTACGACGAAGGCGGGGCCACGGACGTCCGTGGCCCCGCCTTCACCGTGTGTCTACGGGGTCGCCGGCTTGAGGCAGAGCACCCGGTTGGCGCCGTCGCCGGGCAGCACCACGTACGGCTGCGTCGTGTCGGTGCACTTCTCCTTCGCGTCCACCTTCGAGACGATGGTGAACGCGCCCGCCTCGCCGCAGTCCGCCGCCGAGGCGCCGTCACCGGACTTCTTCACGCAGGTGCCGACCGCCGGGTCGAACGCCGGCGTTGCGTCGCCGCCGCCGAACTTGCCGAGCAGCATCAGCAGGCCGAGCGGCACCGCCAGGATGAGCACCGCGGCGATCAGCACGGCGGCCAGCACCCGGCCGTTGCGGACCTTCGGCGTCGGCGCTTCGACCTTCGGCTCCTCGGCGTCCGGCTTGAACGCGTCGAAGCGGCCCTGCTCCTGCTCCTGACCCCAGGAGGACGGCGCGGACGGCTGGGCTGCCGGCGGGAACGCCGGCGGGAAGCCGGCACTCGGTGCCTGGTCGGCGCTGGGGCCACCGAACTGCGGACCGCCGAAGCCCGGCGCCCCGTTGACCGTGGCGGCGCCGGCGGCCGGTGCTGCGGCGCTGCCGAACCGGTCGGCCTGTCGCTCGGCGCCGGCCTGCGGCCGGACCCCGTTCACCTGTCGGTTGTTGCCCGGCGCGTCGACGAAGGACGGCACACCCGGCGGGAACGCCGGAGGTGCGGACGGAGCCTCACCGAACCCGTTCGGCGTCGACGGCCGGTCCCGGTCGTCGAAGCGCGGGTCCGGCGTGGGCTCGCCACCCCAACCCGGGGCGGCCTGCCGGTCCGGACCCTGCTGCCAGTCCGGCGCGCCCTGGCGCTCCGGGCCGTTCTGCCAGTCGGGGGCGGCCGGCGGGTTCTGCCAGTCCGGTGCGCCCGGGCGCTCGGAGGCCTGCTCGGCCGGGAAGGCGTCCTGCTCCGGCTCGTCCGCCGGCTCGGGCGCGGCGGGACGGCCGTACACCCGTGGCTGGGGTGCGGGCGTGCCGGACGGCCGCATCGCCTGGTCCGTCGGGGGCATCACCCGGCTGGCCAGCGGCACCGAGGCGCTCGCCGAGGCCCGGCCGACGGCGCCGGCCGCCGACTCGGCCTCCGGCGCTGGTACGACCGCGCGACCCGACTCGGGGGAGGTACGCGGGGCGGGCACCACGGCACCGCTCGCGGGAGCCTCCTCGGCGCGACCCCATCCGGCCGGCTCGGCCTCGTAGTGTGCGGCCGCCTCCGGCGTCTCCCGCTCGGCGTACGCGGGCTGTTCGGGGATCGGGGCGTACTGGTTCTTCGGCGCGAAGTCGGCGGGCGGGGCGGCGGCCAGGCTGGCACCCGGCACGCGCTGCTCCTGCGGCGGCAGCGGTACGGCGTTGGCGGGCGAGATGCCCGGCGCGGGCGCGGGCTGGTAGATGGGCGAGTCGTCGCGCTGGTCCGCCTCCCAGCCGCCGCGGGACTGGGCGGAGGCTTCCGCCTCGGCGCGGCCCCACACCTCGCCGGGCGCCCACGGCTGGATCTCCGCCGAGCCGGCACCGCTCTGCGGGGCCGGATTGTCCGGAGCGGCTGCCCAACCGGGCGTGCCGTCGTTGCCGGGCACGCTGGCGCTGGCCCGGGCCGGAAGGCCAGACTGCTCCGGCGGGGTCCAGCCGCCGCCGGCCTGCTGCTCGGCCGGGGGGCGTCCGGCCTGCTGGTCCTGCTGTGCGAGCACCCAGTCGGGCTGCTGCGGACGCGCCTCGGCCTGGCCACCCCAGGCGGCCGGCTGCTGGGGCTCGTCCTGCTGCGCGTCGGCGTTGTCGCCCCAGTTGGCGGGCTGGGCCTGCTGCTGGGCGGCCCACCCGCCGGAGCGGGCCGGGTCGTCCTGGCCCGGCCAGTTCGTCGACGGTGCCGGCACCTGGGCGGCGCCGCGCGCGGCGGCCGGCTCGGCCTGCCCCCACGCGGGGGCCTGCTGCTCGGCCGGCTGGGAGGGCTGGCCCCACGACGGGGGCGACTGCTCCGCCGGAGTCCACGATGGCTGGTCCTGCTGGCCCGCCCCTGCGGGCCAGCCACCGGACTGCGCCGCTTCGGGCTGCTGCTCGTCGCCGCGCCAGTCACCGGCGGCCGGGCTGACCTGCGCGGGAGTGCCCCAGCCACCGGAACGGGACGGGTCCTCCTGCGCGGGCCAGGCGGTGGTGGCCGGCGGGACCTGCGCGGCGCCCCTGGTGGTCGGCTGGGCCTGCGCCCAGTCGGGCTGCTCGGCGGCGCCGGCGGCCCAGGTGGGCGCGGTCTGCTCGGGCGGCGTCCAGCCCTGCTGCGGCCCGGCCCACTGGGCGGGCTGCTGCGGGCTGTCGGGGGTGGAGTTGTTGCCGGCCCAGGCGCCGGACTGCTGCGGCTCGCTCGCGCCACCGCCGGTGGCCCAGGCGGGCTGTGCCGGCTCGGCGGGCTGCGGCGCGGCGGCGGCACCCCAGGCGGGGTTCGGCTGCTGCTCGGGCTGGTTGGCCCAGGCCGGGGTGCCCTGGTTCGGCTGCGCCGGCGGGGGTGGCGCCCAACCCAGGTCGGGGCCGGCGGCGTTGTAGCCGTTGTCCGGCTGCGCCGGGCGGTCGCCGTACGGCGCCGGTCCGCCGGCGCCCGGTGACACCTCGTCCGGCTCCTGGCCGGGACGGTGCGGGCCCTCGGACGTCATGGGTGCGCCTCCTCCATCACATGTCGGCCGCCGGTGCCGATCGGTCTCCTCGGCATGGCTGCCGGCGTCACCGGCGTGCCGGCTCCCCGCACCGTATCGGGTGGCAGCACGGGGTGTCCAAGGAGCACCGCCCGTCACTCCGTGTTGCCGAGTGGTGTCGAGCAGCTTCTATCGACTCGGCCGGTGGGGGTCGGCGGGCGGCGACCGAAGCCCACCGTACCGGGCGTGGCGACGGGGCGGAATCCCGGTGCCACGTGGCGGCGATACGCCGATGGCCCACCCGGTGGGCCGGGTGGGCCATCGATCTGGAGGAGGTGAGGAATGTCGTGGAGCGTCAGCTCATGTGACGCTGGGCGATGACGAGGAGTTCCTCGCGAACGGCCGGCGTGTTCGCCGAGCGCAGCGCGTGCTGGATGGCACGGGCGCGGCGGGTGGCGTCGCGGTGGTTGCGGATTCGCTCGATCATGCTCATTGGTGGGTCCCCCTGGCTTATTCGGTTGTCGGCCCCTGATGCCTCTATTCAACAGCAGAACGCCTCCAACTTCCATCGATTATTAGGTGAGCTGAGACACTTGCCTAACAATCGAAGGTCAACGGGCGCCCCAGCCGACGTTTCCGTCGCCCAACGGACACGGCCGGTGTGCCGGGCGTTAACCCGTGGCACACCGGCCGTGGCTGGTGATCCGGACGGTCAGGTCCAGGCGAGCAGCGCCGCCTCGGGGTCGGCGAGGAAGTCCCCGATGTCGCGCAGGAACTTCGACCCCAGCTCACCGTCGATGATCCGGTGGTCGAAGCTCAGCCCCAGCGTGGTGACCTGGCGGGCCTTGACCTTGCCCTTGTGTACCCAGGGCATCTCCCGCACCGCGCCGAAGGCCAGGATCGCCGACTCACCGGGCGGGAGGATCGGCGTGCCGGTGTCCACCCCGAACACACCGACGTTGGTGATGGTCAGGGTGCCGCCGGACATGTCCGCCGGAGACGTACGGCCCGACTTCGCCGTCTGCACCAGGTCGTTCAACGCGTCCGCCAGCTCCCGCAGCGAGAGCCGCCCGGCGTCCTTGACGTTCGGCACGATCAGCCCACGCTCGGTGGCCGCCGCGATGCCGAGGTTGACGTACTCCTTGACCACGATCTCGTCGCCCGCCCAGGTCGAGTTGACCATCGGGTGACGCTTGACCGCCAGGAGCACCGCCTTCGCCACCAGCAGCAGCGGCGACACCCGCACGTCCCGCCACTCCCGCCGGCCGCGCAGCCGGTCCAGCGCCTTCATCGCCCGGGTCACGTCGACGGTCAGGAACTCCGTCACGTGCGGGGCGGTGAACGCCGAGCGGGACATGTTCTCGGCGGTCAGCTTGCGTACCCCCTTGACCGGGATGCGCTGCTCGCGGTCTGCGCCGAAGCTCGCGGCGCTGGTTGCCGCAGACGTGACGGCGACCGGCTCGGCAGCCGCCACGGTCCCGTTCGCCGCCTGCTGCACGTCCTCCCGGGTGATCGAGCCCAGCGGGCCCGACCCGGTCAGCGTCCCCAGGTCGACCCCGAGGTCCTTGGCGAGCTTGCGCACCGGCGGCTTGGCCAGCACCACCGCGGCACGCTGCCCGTTCGACGCGGGCGCAGGCGCGGGCGCGACGGCCGGCTGTGCGACAGGCAGAACCGGCGCGGGCGCCGCCACGGCCGCGGGCTGCGCCGGAACACCGCCCCTGCGCGGGCGGCGCTTCGCGGCGGTGGTGCGCGGGCCGTAGCCCACCAGGACCGCCGTCCGCCCGCCCGGGGCGGGACCGCCGATCAGACCCGGCTCGACCATTCCCTCGGCCGGTGCCAGCTCCACGGCCGCCAGCGACGCCGCCGACGGGGTGGGCAGGTCATCGTCGGGCGTCGCAGTGGTCGACGGCACGTCCAGCGGGCCGGCACCCGGGTCGGTGTCGATGGCGATGATCGGCGTACCGACCTCGACAGTCGTCCCCTCCGGGTGGTGGATCGCCTGCACCTGCCCCGCCCACTTCGCCGGGATCTCCACAGCCGCCTTGGCCGTCTCGACCTCGACGATCGGCTGGTTCAGCTCGATGGTGTCGCCGACCTTGACCAGCCAGGTCAGGATCTCGCCCTCGGTCAGCCCCTCGCCCAGGTCGGGCAGGTTGAACGTCTTGATCCGGGACATGCCGCTCACCAGCCGTAGGTGCGGTCGACGGCGTCGAGCACCCGGTCGAGGTCGGGCAGGAACTCCTCCTCCACCCGGGCGGCCGGGTAGGGGATGTCGAAGCCGGTCACGCGCAGCACCGGCGACTCCAGGGAGTAGAAGCACTCCTCGGTGATCCGCGCGGCCAGTTCGGCGCCGAGACCGATGTTCGACGGCGCCTCGTGCACCACGACGGCGCGGCCGGTGCGCTTCACCGACTCGTACGCCGCCGTCAGGTCCAACGGGGAGAGCGAGCGCAGGTCGATGACCTCCAACTCCCGGCCGTCCTCGGCGGCGGCGGTCGCCGCGTCCAGGCACGTCCGCACCATCGGGCCGTACGCCAGCACCGTCACGTCCGTGCCGGGCCGCACCACCCGGGCCGAGTGCAGCGGGTACGCGTCGGACAGCGGGGCGTCCAGGTCGACAGGCCCCTTCTCCCAGTAGCGCCGCTTGGGCTCCAGGAAGACGATCGGGTCGTCCGAGGCGATGGCCTGCTGGATCATCACGTACGCGTCCTGCGGGTTGGCGCAGGTCACCACCTTCAGGCCGGCGGTGTGGGCGAAGTACGCCTCCGGCGACTCGGAGTGGTGCTCGACGGCGCCGATGCCGCCGCCGAACGGGATCCGGATCACCATGGGGATGTTGAGCTTACCGCCCGAGCGGTAGTGCATCTTCGCCACCTGCGACACGATCTGGTCGTACGCCGGGTAGACGAAGCCGTCGAACTGGATCTCGCAGACCGGCCGGTAGCCGCGGATCGCCAGACCGACGGCGGTGCCGATGATGCCGGACTCGGCGAGCGGGGTGTCGATCACCCGCTGGTCGCCGAAGTCCTTCTGAAGACCGTCGGTGATCCGGAAGACGCCGCCGAGCTTGCCGACGTCCTCGCCCATGATGACGACCTTCGGGTCGTTCTCCAGGGCGCGGCGCAGACCGGTGTTGAGGGCCTTGCCGATGGTGAGCGTCTCCGTGGCCATCAGTGGGCGCTCCCCTCGAACGACTCCATGTACCTGCTGAACTGCGCGCGCTGCTCGTCGAGCAGCGGAGACCCGTTGGGGTAGACGTGGTCGAACATCGTCACCGGCTCCGGGTTCGGCATCTCGAGCACCCGCTCGCGCAGGTGCACCGACTCACGGCGGGCCTGCTCGTCGACCTCGGCGAAGAAGTCCGCGTCGGCGATCTGCTGCTTCTCCAGGAAGGCCTTGACCCGGGCGATCGGATCCTTGGCCTGCCACGCCTCGACCTCACTGGCGATCCGGTAGCGGGTCGGGTCGTCGGAGGTGGTGTGCGCACCCATCCGGTAGGTGTACGCCTCGATCAGGCTCGGGCCCTGCCCGTGCCGGGCGTTGTCCAGCGCGGTGCGGGTGACCGCGTACGACGCCAGCACGTCGTTGCCGTCCACCCGTACGCCGGGGAAGCCGAAGCCGGCGGCCCGCTGGTAGAGCGGGACGCGGGTCTGCCGCTCCAGCGGCTCGGAGATCGCGTACTGGTTGTTCTGGCAGAAGAAGACGAGCGGCGCGTTGAACACGCTCGCCCAGACGAACGCCTCGTTCACGTCGCCCTGGCTGGTGGCGCCGTCGCCGAAGTAGGCGATCGCGGCCTCGCCGTCGTCGGTGCCGGTCTTGCCGTCGATGGTGATACCCATCGCGTAGCCGGTCGCGTGCAGGGTCTGCGCGCCGATGACGATCGTGTACATGTTGAACTTGAACTCGTTCGGGTCCCAGCCGCCCTGGTCGACGCCGCGGAACAGGCCGAGCGGCATGATCGGGTCGATGCCCCGGCAGTAGAGGACGCCGTGCTCCCGGTAGGTCGGGAAGGCCATGTCCTGGGGCCGCAGCGCCCGGCCGGAGCCGACCTGTGCGGCTTCCTGGCCGAGCAGGCTGGCCCAGAGGCCCAGCTCTCCCTGGCGCTGGAGTGCGGTCGCCTCGGCGTCCAGCTTCCGGACCAGCACCAGGTCGCGGTAGAGACCGCGGTATTCCTCGTTGGTGAAGTCGACGCGGTACTCGGTGCCGTCCGGCCCGGTGGCGCTGTCGATCCGCTCGCCGTCGGGGGTGAGCAGCTGTACCAGCGCGGGGTCGCCGGCCGTGCCCTTCCTGGAGCGGGGTGCAGCCCGCCTGCCGCGGGTGGTGCCCCCGGGGTCGCCCTTTGCCATCGGTCTCTCCCTGTCGTGTCTGCGTCGGCACCGGGGGGTCACCCGGCCGCGCAACTCGTGCGCCTGCCCGGCTGCTGCCGGACCGGTTCCTGGCGGCCGCGCCTAGCCCCGGTGGGGGTTGCCGCACGGCGTGAGCCGGATTCTGGCCGAATCCGGTTCGGGAGCGCCGGCACTCAACCGCGCCTGCCGCGAGGGTGCGCGGAGGTCACGGCTGCGTTGCCGTCGTGCTCCATATTCGCAGAGCAGGTGAGCGGGCCCACAGTACGCCCGCCCCGCATTCCGACCGTCCACCCTTTGTTGTCCTTTGTCGCCATCGTGCTCTCTCGCGTCCACCGGGTGTTCCGGCGATGATTCGTCACCGTTCGGACAGCACCGCGTGTCGACACGCGGTGGAGGTTGGCTGACGGAGGGTGACTGGGCGAGGCTGATTACCGCCAGATCACGTCGATCGGGCCAATTGCCGGGTTCTGCCTTCGGTGACGTCCATTCGCGTCCCGCGACGGCCGACGACAAGGGGTGTGCGGTGTACGAGCCAGGTGACGGTCCCGGCACACCCGCGCTCGGCCGGCACCGGTCGGCCGGAGACTACCGGCGGGTGGTCGGCGTGCACCGGGCTCCCGGCATCGGCGGTCCCTCCCGGGGCTACCTGCTCACCGTGGCACTGCTGGCCGGCACCGCGTCGATGCCCATCCTCGCCGCGATCAGCGCCGGCTCGGCCACCCCGGGCAGCACCGCCCTGCCGGACAGCAGCACCCCGTTCATTCCGACGCCCTCGGTCGGGCCGGTGCTGCTCCCGCCTCCCATGGCCAGCCAGCCGGCGCCACCTCCGCTCGGCACGCCCAGCGCCGGCCCGACCGCGACGCCCGGTTGGCTCCCCGCAGCACCAAGGCGTACGGCGGAGCGACCGGGAGCCGTCGACCCGGCGCACGTCGACCGTGGGCTGCCACCTGTGCCGGGGCCCACCCGGAGCACCCGACCGGTCGTGCCCCCGCCCGCCAGCCCGACGCCGACGCCCACGCGGACCGCTCCGCCGGACCCGACGCCGACGCCCACCACGACAGCCGGTCCGACGCCCACCGACACCGTCTCGTCGACCGCGACGGCCGTCCCGACCACCACCCTGTCCACACCGGCCACGACACCGGTGCCGAGCGCCACCGTGTCCGAGCCGGCCACGACACCCGACACGTCGCCGACGCCCCCACCGGCCAGCCGACCCGCCCCGACCGCCGTGACGTCACCCGGCTGCCCGCCGACGCGCCCGGTGACCCCCTCGCCGCTCGCCGGACCGACGTACCCCACGGTGTCCCCGGCGGTACGGTGACGATCAGGCGCGGCCCGTCCGGTGCCGGCGCTGTTCGGGGGTAGGCGCGTACCGGAGGGGGTGGCGTGGGCGGCGGTGGGGAACTCCGCCCGGTCAGCCGACCCGGCCCGGGGCTGCGGGTCGCCCGGCTCGTCACCGAGCTGACCGCTCCGGCCGTGCTGGTGTCACTGCTGATCTTCACGGTGAGCTGGCACAGCACCCGGCGTACCGGTCACGGCCTGGCCTGGGGCCTGCTCGCCACACTCTTCGTCACCGGCATCCCGTTCGCCTACATCGTCGGCGGCGTACGACGTGGCCGGCTCACCGACCACCACCTCGGCCGTCGGGAGCAGCGCAGGGTGCCCCTGCTGATCGGCCTCGGCTCGGTGACGGCGGGGCTCGCGCTGCTCACCGTGCTCGACGGTCCGCGTCCGGTGCTGGCGCTCGCGGTCGCCGGGTTGATCGGCCTCGTCGTGACCGTCACGGTCAGCCACTGGTGGAAGATGTCGATCCACTCGGCGGTCGCCGCCGGCACGCTCGTCATCCTGGCGCTGATCTTCGGCGGTCGGCTGCTCTTCGCCGCGCCGCTGCTGGCCGTCGTCGGCTGGTCCCGGGTGCGGTTACGGGACCACACCGTGCCGCAGGTGCTGGCCGGCGGGACGATCGGCGCGCTGATCGCCGGCGTGGTCTTCGGCCTGCTGCGCTGAGCGGGCTCGACCGGCTGCCAGGCCCCGGGCGGGTCGGACGTCCGAGTCGGGACGCGGCCCGGGCGGCCGGCGACGTGGCCGTCCGCCCGGGAAACGCTCAGGCGCCGTCGTCGGCGAGGCGGTGCCGGTTCGCCTCGATCCAGGCGTCCAACGCGGCCGGGTCGTCCGGGTCCACCCCGTCGGCCATCAACTGCGCCACCGCCGCCGTGGCCGGGCTGCGCCGCTCACCTGTCGAGTAGAGCCGCGCGAACTCCGGCACCATCTCCTCGATCGCCTCGTCGGTCCGTGTCGCGGCCGCCTCGGGCAGGCCCCGCTGGCGCGACGCGTACCGGGCCCAGGCGCGCAGCACCCGGGGCAGCATCGCCGCGTCGTCCATGTCCAGTACCGCGCGGCGGTGCACCCAGTCGAGCAGGAAAAGCCCGGACACCGCAGGGCTCCACCGCATCGGGTCGGCGTCCGGGAAGCTCGCCGAGTGGTCCAGCAGCAGGCTCAGGCAGAAGTGCAGCGAGGCCAGTTCCGGGCCGTCGACGGCGTCCAGCCCGAACCGGGCGGCCTCCGGCGCGGCCAGGAACCGCCGCACCAGGTCGGTCCGTTCGGCGGCGGTCAGCGGCTCGACCTCGGCCGGGCCGGTCGGGTCGGCGGCGGTGGGCAGCAGCGCCAGCCGGGCGCCGACAAGCGCCCGATCGGTGGCGAGGGAGCCCTCGCCGGGCAGCTCGCTCAACTCGTCGGTGACCGCCAGGTGCCGGGCCACCTCGCCGCGCAGGCGGGCCGGATCCTCGGTACGGAACCAGGTCAACTCGTCGTCCGCGCACATCTGCCGGACCTGGTCCAGGATCCGCTCCGCCGGCCCGCCGACGAAGATGTCCTTGGTGATGCCGATGTTGTGGTCCACGAGAGCCACCAGCGCGTGCTCCGCGCCGCCGGAGGCGTCGTCGTAGGCGAAGGTGGCGAGGTAGGAGGTCTGGTCGCCGTACACGTCGCCGTACGCCCAACTGCCCGTCAGGTGCACCCGGCCGAGCTGGCCCGTCCAGCTGGGCGCCTGGCTGCCCGGGCGCACCCGCTCGGTGCCGTCGGCGGTCGGGACGAGCGCGGCGAAGACCTGCCGGATGGTGGTCGCCGACGCCACCCGACGACGGGCGGTGGCGGCGAGGAACCCGGTGACGAACTCCCGTACGGCGGTGTCCCGGTCGGTTTCCGCGATCGCGTAGACGCTGCCCAGCAGGGCGCTGCCGAGCATCTCGGCGTCGAGCGCGGACTCCAGCTTGGTCACGTCGCGTGCGGCGTGCAGCACCGCGTCGTAGGGGGTCTGAGGCGTGGCCATACTCCGACCCTACGCCGCTGCGCCGGTACGCAGAGCAGTAGCGAGCCGTGGGTGCGTCAGCGGCGGGCGGCGTCGTGCAGCGCGTCCCGTGCCTGCGCGTACGAGGCGAGCACGATCCGCACCGGGGCGAGCACGTACTCCTCACCCACCTGGGCGACCCGCACCGTCAGCCGCTGCCGGGCGCGGGCCCGTGCCCGCTGGGCGGCCCAGCGCACCACCGGCCGGGTGAGCGCCGCCACCAGCAGCCCGGCCAGCAGGCCGCCGAGCAGCAGCACGGTGGGCAGTGGCACCTCGCCGACCATCGGGTCGTCCAGCGCGGGCAGGCCGAGCACCCGCAGCGCGTACCCGAGGACCAGCCAACCCAGGCCGACCACGGCGGCCAGGGTGACCAGCCACTGCACGCCGCCGACGATCCGCCACCAGAGCGGTCGACGGTCCAGGCCGAGGTCGGTGCCGGCGATCGCGCGGTCCAACGCGTCCGGCAGGTCGTCGTGGCGGGACCGGGCGGCCGCGGTGACCGCTGTGGGCCAGGCGGCGGGCAGGCCGGCGGCGGCCCGATCGGCCACCGCGCGGACGGCCAGGCCCAGCGCGGAACGCTGCGCGACAGTCGGATCCGGCACCGAGGTCGCCGCGACGAGGCTCTCCGCCGCCGGGTCGGCGGCCTCGCCTGTCGGTCCGGGCAGGTGCAGCCGGCGCAGCGGGTCGGGCCGCAGCCGCCGCCAGCCCCGCACCAGCGGCCAGCCGGTGGCCGCGCCCGCCCGATGCCGGTACGCCCGTTCCACCGCCTCGCTCACCGCGGGTACGCCGGCCGCGCCGGCCAGTGCCTTGTTCAACCCGGCGACTGTCGCGTCGTCCGGACCACCCGCCGGGCGTGCCGACCCGACCAGCTCGTCCAGGCCGGCGACCACCGAGTCGACGTCGCCGGCGAGCCGACGCAGGGCGGCCTGCCGCTCGGCGACCGTCCGCTCCAGCGCGCTGCGCAGCCCGACCATCCCGGCCGGGTCGATGGCCGTGGTGGCCAGCAGCGGTACGCCGGTCAGGCCGTCGGAGTCGAGCAGCCGGCGCAGGTCGTCCAGGACCCGGGGCAGCTCGGACGGGGGCAGCCGGTCGGCCTGGTTGAGCACGACAAGTGTGACGTCGCGGTGCCTGTGGAACTCGCGCAGGTAGCTGTCGTGGATGACCCGGTCGGCGTACTTCTGCGGGTCGACCACCCAGACCACCTGGTCGACCAGGCCGAGCAGCCGGTCCACCTCCAGCCGGTGGGAACGCTGCACCGAGTCGAAGTCGGGCAGGTCGAGCAGGATCAGCCCGTGCAGGGCGGTTTCGTCGTCCGCGTCGAGCGCGCTCTCCCTGACGAAGCGGTGCCGGGGCAGTACGCCGATCCAGTCGAGCAGCCGGTTCGCGCCCTCCAGCGGCCCCCACACGCACGCGTGGGTGACGCCTGTGGTCGGCCGGCGGACACCGACCGGCGACAGTTCCAGTTGGGCCAGCGCGTTGAACAGGCTGGACTTGCCGCTGCCGGTGGCACCGGCGAGGGCGACCACCGTGTGGTCGCGGGACAGCGCGAGCCGGGTGCCGGCGCGTTCGACAAGGGTGTGCGCGGGCACCAGTTCGGCGTCCGGCAGCAGGCCGTCCACAGCGGTCAGGAATCGGCGTACGGCGTCCAGGCGGGCGATCAGCACGTCGGGGTCGACGCGCTTGTCACTCCGGAACGCCTCCCGGATCCGACCGGTGATGTTGCTCACCGGGAACCCTCCTCGTCGGCGGCCAGGCCACTGCGGTGCCGGGCCAGCTCGACCCGGCCGGCGGCGCGGCGCAACCCGTCGCCGGCCTCCGCGTCGGGCCTGGCTTCGGCGGTGCGGCTCAGGAAGCGGTCGGCCTCCGCGTCGAGCAGCGTCCGTACCCGTTCCAGCAGGTCACCACGGGCCTTGGCGGCGAGGGTACGCACCGCCTGGTCACCGAAGATCGCCTGGAGTACGGCCTGCGCGGCGACTGTGGTGCCCGCGCCGGTGGCCACCTCCAGCCCGGTCGGGATGAACGCGGTGGACGCGAACACGGCGATCATCACGGCCAGCCCTGTGGCGTTCACCGCGTACGCGGCCGTACGCGCCACGAAGCGCTTGTCACCGCCCTCGACCCGGACCAGCTCCAGCACGCCCCGCTGCCAGTCGCGGACCATCCGTTCGGCCCGCTCGGGCAGGTCACCGCTCGGGTGGGCGAGCGCCGGATCGACCAGAGCGGCCCCGGCCGGGTGCGCCTTCCACGACGTGTACGCGGACTCGGCGGCCTCGGACGCCACCCCGCGTAGCAGGGTGACGAGCTGCGACTCGATGGCGTTGCGCAGCTCGGCGGAGGGCGCCGGCCGGCCGGTGACGGCGGCCACCACCCGGTCCCGCAGGCGTCCGATGCGCGCCTCCAGGGTGCGGAACAGCTCGCCGGTGCCGACGAACTCCTGCCAGCGGGCGAGCACCTCACCGCGGAGCAGCCGACCGTCCTGGAGGCCCTGCTCGACGGTCCGTTCGGCGCCCCGGTACGCGGCCCGGACCCGCTCGTCCAGCCCGTCGGCGGCGGCGACCTGCTCGTCGGCGGCGTCGGCCAGTTCCTCGACGGCCGGGTGCAGCGCGGCGAGCGCGCCGTCCAGGGTCTGTCGGACGACAGCGGCCCGGGCGTCGGCGTCCGCGGCCAGCCGGGCGAACCAGTCGGCCAGCGGCGCGGTGACCCCCTCTGGCAGCAGCCCCTGGCCGTCGACCCACGTCTCGGGCAGGACGAACAGGGGTGCCCTGCCGAGGTCCTGCGCCTCCAGCATCTCGGCCAGGTGCGCGGCGATCTCGTCGGTGGCCTCGGCGGGGACCCGGTCCAGCACCATGGCGATGACCGCGCCCCGCGCCCGGGCGCTGCGCAGCAGCTCCCACGGCACCGCGTCGGCGTACCGGGCGGCCGTGGTGACGAAGAGCCAGAGGTCGGCGGCGGCCAGCAACTGGCTGGCGAGCGCCCGGTTGGCGTCGACCACCGAGTCGATGTCAGGTGCGTCGAGGAAGGCCAGCCCGGGTGGCAGGGCGGGGGCGGTGACCAGGTGCAGCGCGCGTGGATCTTCGCTCGGCTCGGTGGTGCGGGTCAGCCCGGGCAGCAGGTCGCCCTGCCGGAACCAGGTCGCGTCGGCCGGGTTGCAGACCAGCACCGGGGAGCGGGTGGTGGGCCGGAGCACACCGGCGGCGCTCACCCGGGCCTTGACCAGGCTGTTGACCAGTGTCGACTTGCCCGCGCCGGTGGAGCCGCCTACCACCACGAGCAGGGGTGCGTCGAGCCGGGCGAGCCGGGGCAGCAGGTAGTCGTCGAGCTGGTCGGTGAGGGCGGCGGCGGTGTGCCGGGCGGACCCGGCGGAGGGCAGCGCGAGGGGATACCGGGTGGCACCGATCGCGGCCCGGAGGCCCGTCAGCGCGCCGGGGAGGCTGTCGTCCCCGGTGGTGGCGGGCGGCTCCTCCGCGGCGTCCGGCGGGCCGGTGCGGGCGGCGACGGCGGGCGCGCCGGAACGGGTGGCGGAATCGCCGTGCGTCGTCACCGCTAAAGCGTGCCCGACCGATGCAAGGGAAGACAACCGGACGGTAATAACGGGTGGGTTGCGTCGGGTCGGCTCAAGTCGACTTGACGATTCGCCGGGGCGTGGCACTATTGAGTCAAGTTCACTCAACTTGTGGTGTGGTCCGCTGCGGGCGGTGCCCGCCAGGCAGCGCGGGCGGTGCCCGTCACCTGCACAACCTTACGAAGTGAGGAAGCGAAGATGGCACGTGCGGTCGGTATCGACCTCGGCACGACGAACTCCTGCGTCAGCGTTCTCGAGGGCGGTGAGCCCACCGTCATCGCCAACGCTGAGGGCTCGCGGACGACCCCGTCGATCGTCGCGTTCGCCCGCAACGGCGAGGTGCTCGTCGGTGAGGTCGCCAAGCGCCAGGCGGTGACCAACCCGGACCGGACGATCCGCTCGGTCAAGCGCGAGGTCGGCACGAACTGGTCCGTCGACATCGACGGCAAGAAGTACACCCCGCAGGAGATCTCGGCCCGGACCCTGATGAAGCTCAAGCGGGACGCCGAGGCGTACCTGGGCGAGCAGATCACCGACGCGGTGATCACCGTTCCGGCCTACTTCAACGACAGCCAGCGCCAGGCCACCAAGGAGGCCGGTGAGATCGCCGGCTTCAACGTGCTGCGGATCGTCAACGAGCCGACCGCGGCCGCCCTGGCGTACGGGCTGGACAAGGGCTCCAAGGAGCAGACCGTCCTGGTCTTCGACCTCGGCGGCGGCACCTTCGACGTGTCGCTGCTCGAGCTGGCCGAAGGCGTCATCGAGGTCAAGTCGACGAGCGGTGACAACCACCTCGGCGGTGACGACTGGGACCAGCGGATCATCGACCACCTGGTCAAGACGTTCCGCGGTGAGCACGGCATCGACCTCGGCCAGGACAAGATGGCCCTCCAGCGGCTCCGTGAGGCCGCCGAGAAGGCCAAGATCGAGCTGTCGGCCGCCACCACCACCAACATCAACCTGCCGTACATCACCGCCGGCTCCGCCGGCCCGCTGCACCTCGACGTGACGCTCAGCCGCGCCGAGTTCCAGCGGATGACGCAGGATCTGCTGGACCGCTGCAAGGGCCCGTTCGAGCAGGCCGTGAAGGACGCCGGGATCAAGATCTCGGACGTCGAGCACGTCATCCTCGTCGGTGGCTCGACCCGGATGCCCGCCGTGACCGACCTGGTCAAGCAGCTCACCGGCCGCGACCCCAACAAGGGCGTCAACCCGGACGAGGTGGTCGCCGTCGGCGCCGCCCTCCAGGCCGGTGTGCTCAAGGGTGAGGTCAAGGACGTCCTGCTGCTCGACGTGACCCCGCTGAGCCTGGGCATCGAGACCAAGGGCGGCATCTTCACCAAGCTCATCGAGCGCAACACCACGATCCCGACCAAGCGCTCCGAGGTGTTCACCACGGCTGACGACAACCAGCCGTCGGTGCTCATCCAGGTGTTCCAGGGTGAGCGGGAGATCGCGGCCTACAACAAGAAGCTCGGCACCTTCGAGCTGACCGGCCTTCCGCCGGCGCCGCGCGGCGTGCCGCAGATCGAGGTCGCTTTCGACATCGACGCCAACGGCATCGTCAACGTGCACGCCAAGGACCTGGGCACCGGCAAGGAACAGAAGATGACGATCACCGGCGGCTCCTCGCTGCCGAAGGACGACATCGAGCGGATGCGCCGGGACGCCGAGGAGCACGCGGAGGAGGACAAGCGTCGCCGCGACGACGCCGAGACCCGCAACGTGGCCGAGGCGCTGCAGTGGCAGACCGAGAAGTTCCTCGCCGAGAGCGGCGACAAGCTGCCCACCGAGAACCGGGAGCAGCTCAACGAGGCGCTCGGCGAGCTGCGCGGCGCCCTCGGTGGTCAGGACATCGAGAAGATCAAGTCGGCGCACGAGCGGCTGGCGCAGGTCTCCCAGCAGGCCGGTTCGCTGCTCTACGCCCAGCAGGCCGAGCAGGGCCAGCAGCCGGGCGGCGAGGCCGGCCCGGGCGCGACCGGCGCGACCGGTGCGACCGGCCCGCAGGCCGGCGGCACCGGTGGCGGCGACGACGTGGTCGACGCGGAGATCGTGGACGAGGACGGCAAGAAGTGACCGTCGGCCTCCGACACGAATCCACGGCGAAGGGATGAGGTAGCCGCATGACGCAGAAGCCACGAGCCGCCGACCCGGGCGACACCGGGTCGACGCCGGGTGGCTCCGCGCCCACGGAGCCCAACACCGGTGCCGAGGAGCGGGTCGTCATCCGCAACAACCGCAAGATCAGCGACGCGACGGAGCCGGAGGGCGCGGCCGCCGACGCGGGGAGCGACGTTCCCGCCGAGGGCCTCGTCGAGGACGCCGAGATCGTGGTCGACGAGATCGAGGTCGAGGTCAACTCCACCGACGGTCCGGAGCCGTCCGGCCCGCCGGTGGTGGACGCCCCGGCGAAGCCGGCGGACGGCGGCGCCCCCGGCACCGCCCTCGGTGCCGAGCTGGAGGCGCTGCGGGCCGAGCTGGACGAGCGGACCCGGGACCTGCAACGGGTGTCGGCGGAGTACGCCAACTACCGCAAGCGGGTGGACCGGGACCGCAGCCTGGTGCAGGAGCAGGCGACCGGTTCGGTGCTGGCCGCGCTGCTGCCGATCCTGGACGACCTGGACCGGGCTCGGGAACACGGCGACCTGGTCGGACCGTTCGGCACGGTGGCGGAACAGCTCACCACCGCGCTCGGCAAGTTCGGTCTGAACGCCTTCGGCGAGCAGGGCGACCCGTTCGACCCGACCCGGCACGAGGCGGTCGCGCACCAGACCTCGACCGAGGTCAGCGAACCGACCTGCGTGCAGGTCATGCGGCGCGGCTACCAGCTCGGTGAGCGGCTGCTGCGCCCCGCTCTTGTCGCGGTCGCGGATCCGGAATAGTGCGAGACGGTGACCGGGCCGTCCCGCCCGCCGCGCGGCGGGCGGGACGGCCGGGCCACGACTGTTGGAAGGGGGTGGACCGGTGAGTTCGAAGGACTGGCTCGAGAAGGACTTCTACGCCGTGCTCGGCGTGGACAAGGCCGCCTCCGCGGATGACATCAAGAAGGCGTACCGCAAGGTGGCGCGGGAGTCGCACCCGGACCACAACCCGGGCGACGCCAAGGCCGAGGAGCGGTTCAAGGCCGCGTCCGAGGCGTACAACGTGCTCTCGGACGCCGGCCGCCGCCGGGAGTACGACGAGATGCGTTCGCTGTTCGGGTCGGGCGCGTTCCGGCGCAACGCCCGGGGCGGCGGCCAGCCGGGCGGTATGCCGTTCGACGTCTCCGACCTGTTCGGCGGCGGCGCTGCCGGAGGTGGTGACCGTCGCTTCGGCGGTGCCGGTTTCCAGGACCTGTTCAGTTCGATCTTCTCCGGTGGGCAGGGCGCCGGGCAGGCCGCGCCGCGCGGTCCGGCCCGTGGTCGGGACGTCGAGACCGAGGTGGCGCTCGACTTCGGCGACGCGGTACGCGGGGTGACACTGCCCCTCACGCTGCGCGCCCCGGGTGTCTGCGACACCTGCCACGGCAACGGCGCCAAGCCCGGCACCCAACCTCGTACCTGTCCGGTCTGCCACGGCGCCGGGGTCACCACCCGCAACCAGGGGTCGTTCAGCTTCTCCGAGCCGTGCCGCAACTGCCAGGGCGTCGGCACCGTGGTCGAGGAGAAGTGCCCCGAGTGCCACGGCAGCGGTGGGGTCACCAAGACCCGCACGATGAACGTGCGCTTCCCGGCCGGGGTGGCCGACGGCCAACGCATCCGGCTGGCCGGGCGCGGTGAGCCGGGCGAGCGCGGCGGTCCGGCCGGCGACCTGTTCGTGCACGTCAAGGTCCGGCCGGACGAGCTGTTCGGGCGTACCGGTGACGACCTGACCCTTACCGTGCCGGTGACGTTCGCGGAGGCAGTGCTCGGCACGGACCTGCGGGTGCCCACGCTCGACGGCGCGGTGACCCTGCGGGTGCCGCCGGGTACGCCGAGCGGCCGGGTGCTGCGGGCGCGGGGCAAGGGTGTGGTGCGCCGCGACGGGCAGGCAGGCGATCTGCTCGTCACGTTGGACGTGGTGGTGCCGGCTCGACTGTCCGACGAGGCGCGTACGGCGTTGGAGGCGTTCGCCGAGCAGAGTCCGCCGGCTGCGCGGGAACATCTCGACGCTCGGGTGCGTCGGGTCAGTTAGTCCGGTGGGATGGACGCGGAGGTGAGCGGCATGTCGGGCGAGTTCCTCGGTTCGGGTGACCCTGCCTACGAGGCCAAGGTGCTGATGATCTCGGTCGCGGCGCGGATGGCGGGGATGCATCCGCAGACCCTGCGCCAGTACGACCGGCTGGGGCTGGTGCAGCCCGGTCGGGCGGCCGGTGGCGGGCGTCGGTACAGCGTGCGCGACGTGGTGCTGCTGCGCGAGGTGCAGCGGCTCAGCCAGGACGACGGGATCAACCTCGCCGGGGTCAAGCGGATCATCGGGCTGGAGCGTCTGCTGGAGCAGGCGCAGCAGCGGGTGGCCCGGCTGGAGGCGGAGTTGGACGCCGCGTACCGCCGGGTGGCCGAGCTGGAGTCGCTTGCCCGTTTCCCGGGCCGTGATCTCGTGCCCACCAATCGCACGTCCACCGCGCTGGTGGTCTGGCGGCCCCGCCGTACGCCCGATCGCTGACCTCTTCTTCGCTTTTCCGGCCCGGCCCGCGCCCCGATTTCCCGGCGCGTGCCGGGCCGCTTCCGTTAATCTGTCGATACAGGTCCAACCGGCTTAATTCGGACCTGTCGGCATGGCGAGGGGGAGCAGTGGCGGAGCCGGCGAAGAAGGTCGCCCAACAGACCGAGGAACGGTTGGAGAACCTGGCCGACACCGTCCGCGAGAAGTTCGACAAGGTCACCGAGGGAACCTTCCGGGACCGGATCAAAGAGGGGCGGTTCGCGGACCAGACCGACCACGGCGTCGACCAGGCCCGAGCCGAGACCGAACGCAAGCGGGACTGACCGGTGACCGACGTGCGGGCCGGGACCCACGGGGGGTCCCGGCCCGTTCGCCCTGCTGACTCCCTGCCGCGACCAGCTCAGCCGAGGCGGCGGTTCTCGCGGACCAGGCCGCCTTCGCACCAGTCCCGGTAGACGAACAGATCCGGGCGGGCCAGCAGCACCCGGCCGTTGTGTGCCCAGATCTTCATCAGCTCGTCGCCCTCCCGCTCGGCCTGCTCCACCAGCTTGCGGAAGCGGCGCTTGGGGTGGGCGCGGAATTTCGTCCGGATGCCGTCGGCCGCGTAGATGTAGAGGCAGTGCAGCGCGAAGCGCCGAGCCGGACAGGTCGGGTCCATCGCCAGATCGAAGAGCGTCAGCACCAGCCGGTCACCGGAGACCAGGAGGTCCCAGTCCGGTGGCATGGAAGCCAACGGCACCGAATCGGGCTGGTACGCCCAAGCTCGCAACTCCGCCGGAGTTGGATCGACGGGGTTGGCGAAGCCGTGGAACGTCGACTCCTGCACGCTCACCGGCCAACCTTCCGCTCTCGCCCGCGGGTGGGCACGTGCCCACCCGCGAACGCTGGCTGCTGGGGCGAAACGGTAACCCGCCGCCGGGTGCTGCGGTAGTCCCCGTGCGGAGCAATTCGGCAACCGTTGGCCGGAGCGGCGTCAGTCCTGGATCGGAACCGGCACCGTGCGTTGGGCCGCCGCGGCGGCGCGGGTGCGCAGCCACCGTTTGAACCACGGGAAGTCGGGCAGTCGGGCCAGCATCGGGCCGGTCACCACTGTGATGAGCACGTACGCCGTGGCCAGGGCCGCCAGCCGAGGCTCGACGCTGCCGGCGGCTACCGCGAGCCCGGCGATGACGATGGAGAACTCACCACGGGGTACGAGTGCCAGGCCGGCCCGCCAACGACCGGGTTCGGCGATGCCGACCCGTCGGGCCGCCAGGTAACCGGTGAGCGTCTTCGTCGCCATGGTGACGATGGCCAGGGCGAGCGCCGGCAGCAGCACCGGCGGGATGTCCCGTGGATCGGTGACCAGGCCGAAGAACACGAAGAACACGGCGGCGAACAGGTCCCGCAGGGGGGAGAGCAGTTCGGTCGCGTGGTGCGCCACCGGGCCGGAGAGCGCGATGCCGACCAGGAACGCGCCGACCGCCGCCGACACCTGGAGCTTCGCCGCGATGCCGGCGATCAGCAGGGTCAGACCGAGTACGCCGAGCAGCAGCGCCTCCGGGTCCTTCGCCGACAGGGCGGACGAGATGAGGTGGCCGTACCGGATGGCTACCACCAGCACGATCAGCACCGTGCCCACTGCGACGGTGAGTGCGATGCCGCCGCCGAGCAGGCCGGTCCCGGCCAGTACCGCGGTGACCAGCGGCAGGTAGAGCGCCATCGCCAGGTCCTCGATCACGAGGACCGAGAGGATGACAGGGGTTTCCCGGTTACCCAGTCGGCCCAGGTCGGCGAGGACCTTGGCGATCACCCCGGAGGAGGAGACCCAGGTGATGCCGCCGAGCACCAGGGCCGCCACCCAGTCCCAGCCGAGCAGCAGGGCGAACGCCGCGCCGGGCAGCGCGTTGAGCACCCCGTCGATCAGCCCGGCCGGGGCCGCCGACCGGAGGTTGCCGACGAGTTCGTTGGCCGAGTACTCCAGGCCGAGCATCACCAGCAGCAGGATGACGCCGATCTCGGCGCCGACCGCGAAGAACTCCTCGCTGGCGGCCAGCGGGAGCAGCCCGCCGTGCCCGAAGGCGAGCCCGGCCAGCAGGTAGAGGGGGATGGGTGAGAGGCCTACGCGACGGCTGAGCCGACCGAGGACACCGAGCAGGAGGAGCAGCGCGCCGACTTCGACGAGCAGTGTGGTGGAGTCGTGCATCCGCCTCAGCCGTCCGGGTCACTGTCGGCGAGGATGGCGGACACGCCGTCGAGACCCCTGCGGGTCCCGACAACGACCACCACGTCGCCGGCCGCGAAGCGGAAGGAGGGAAGCGGCGAGACGATGACCTCGCCGTCACGCAGCACCGCCACGATGGAGGCGCTGGTGCGGGTACGCGCCTTGGTTTCGCTGAGCTGCCTGTTGACGTACCGCGACCCCGCCGTGATGGCGATCTGCTCGGTGAGCAGGCCGGCGGCCTGCTCGCGGAGCCCGGAGAGCTGACCGAGCATCAGCGACGCGCCGAGGATGTCGGCAAGCGCCTCCGCCTCGTCGTCGGTCAGCGGGATGTCCGCCTGGCAGGAGTCGGGGTCGTCGGGATCGTAGAGGACCAGGTCACGGCGACCATTGCGGTGGGAGACGACGCCCAGGCGGCGTCCGGACTCCGTCACCAGATCGTGACGTACCCCGATCCCGGGTAAGGCGGTCTGCTCGACACGTACTCGCACCCACCAAGGCTACCGCCTCGTTAACGAAACGCAGATCTTGGACGCTGATCGGCAGCGCAGCCTTGATCGACTCGACATCGCCGATGTGGGGGTATCCAGCGAGCGGGACACCCCGACATCGGCGATCTCGTGTCGATCTAGAGCCGTCGACCCGTCAGGAGGTCGGTGGCTTCTCCGCCACGAACACGCCGACGCCTTCCAGCGTCTCGGTGAGCCCGGTCGCGCGGAGGATCATCATGGCCTTGCCGACCACGGTGTCCGACACGCCGTATTCGTTGCAGAGCTGCGATCGGCTCGGCAGCTTCGTGCTCCGCGCCGACCACGAGACGCCCTGCACCGCCCGCCTACCCCGGCGAGCCTGATCGACTCGACATCACGGAAGTCGGGGTGTCCGAGAGATCCGGACACCCCGACTTCCAGGAAACCGAGTCGATCAGAGCTGCGCGAAGAACTCGCGGATGTCGTCGACCAGGACGTCGGTCGCCTGGTGGGCGGCGTAGTGGCCGCCGACGTCGCCGCGCCCATCGACGTCCGTGCCGTACGCCGTCCAGCGGACGATGTTCGCGTGGTCCCGCTCGGCGAAGCGGCGGATGGACTGGAAGTCGCCGGGGAACATGGCCACCGCGGTGGGCGCCGTCGTCGGCTCGGCCGGCTGCTCGTCGGTGTGCGCGTCCTCCCAGTAGAAGCGGATCGCCGAGGCGGCGGTGCCGGTGAACCAGTAGAGGGCGACGTTGGCCAGGATGAACTCGGCGTCCAGGCTCTCGTCGAAGAGTTGCGCGTTCCAGGCCAGCAGCCCGACGGGCGAGTCGGCCAGCGCGTACGCCAGGGTCTGCGGCTGCTGGCTGTGCACCTGGTTGAAGGAGAACTTGTTCTCGTAGAACCACTGGAGGTGCGCCAGCGCCGCCTGGTCCGCCTCGGACAGGTCGGCGAACTCGGCCGGGTCGCCGGACGGGAACGAGAAGATCTGGGTGACGTGCACGCCGAGCACGTGCTTGCGGTCGATCCGGCCCAGCTCCGGCGAGATCAACGAGCCGCCGTCGTTGCCGACCGCGCCGTAGCTGTCGTACCCCAGGCGGTTCATCAGCTCGGCCCAGGCGCGGGCCGTGCGGTGCCGGTTCCAGCCGGCGCTGCGGGTGGGGCCGGAGAACCCGAAACCGGGCAGCGACGGGATGACCAGGTGGAAGGCCGGCGCTGCCGGGTCGTTCGGCTCGGTGAGCGGGCCGATGACGTCCAGGTATTCGAGCACCGAGCCGGGCCAGCCGTGGGTGAGCACCAGGGCTGTGGCGTCCGGCCGGGACGACCTGACGTGCAGGAAGTGGATCTGCTCACCGTCGATCTCGGTGACGAACTGCGGGTGGGCGTTCAGCCGGGCCTCGACGGCCCGCCAGTCGAACCCGTCGCGCCAACGGTCGGCGAGCGCGCGGACTCGGTCGCCGCTCATCCCGTACGTGTCGCCGACGCCGGGCAGCTCGGCGGGCCAGATCGTGCGGTCCAGTCGGGTGGCCAGGTCGTCGAGGGCGGTCTGCGGGATCTCGACGCGGAACGGGCGGATCGCGGTGCCGGTCATGCGGGGCTCCTTCGGAACGGAATGTTTCGTTCTGTTAGAACAGTAGCAGACCGGAACGATCCGTTCCACTGTTACTGTGGAGCCATGCCGACGACTTCCGGAAACGCGCTTGCCGGGCGCCGCGCCCAGGCCGCCCGCAACGACGAGGTGATCCTCGAAGCTGCCCGCGCGGTCTTCCTCGACGACCCGAAGGCCCCGATCGCCGCCGTCGCCGAACGCGCGGGCGTCGGCATCAGCGCCCTCTATCGGAGGTACGCGGGCAAGGAGGACCTGCTGCGCCAGCTCTGCCACGCCGGGCTTCGCCGCTATCTGGCGGAGGCCGAGGCGGCGCTCGCCGAGCCGGACGACTGGGCCGCGTTCACCGGATTCCTCGCCCGGATCGTCGACGCCGACGTGCACTCGCTCACCGTCCACCTGGCCGGCACGTTCGCCCCCACAGAGGAGATGGGGCGCGACGCGGTACGCGCCGGGGAACTGGCCACCGCACTCGTCGACCGGGCGCACGCCAGCGGTCGGCTGCGCCCCGATGTCGTGGTGCAGGACCTTGGGCTGCTGCTGGAGGGCTGCGCCGCGGTCCGCGTACCCGATCCCGAACGGACCGGGCAGCTGCGCCGCCGGCAGCTGGCGGTGTTGCTGGCCGGCCTGTCCACGGTGCCGGACGCCGACCCGCTGCCCGGCCCGCCCCCGGCGGCTGGTGAGTTCGACTGGCGGTGGCGGCAGCGGACGTGACAGCCGTCACAGGCTAAGGTTGAGTGGAATACGCTCAACTCTGGTTGCGTCCAACCCAGTGGACAACGCCGATCCGGGGGAGCCCATGAACACGGAAAGACTCACCACCAAGAGCCGCGAAACCATCACCGGTGCCGTCGCGCTGGCCAACCAGCGCGGCCACGCCACCGTGGAGCCCTGGCACCTGCTGCTGTCCCTGCTGGACACCGACGGCTCGACCGCCGCCGGCCTGCTGCGCGCCGTCGGGGCCGACCCCGCCGAGCTGCGCCGGGCCGCCCAGCGGGCGGTCGACGCCCTGCCGGCGGCACGGGGCTCCAGCATCGCCGAGCCGACACTGGCCCGCGAGTTCGTCAACGCCATCGGCGCCGCCGAGCAGATCGCCCGGCCGCTTGGCGACGAGTACACGTCCACCGAGCACCTGCTCGCCGGCCTGGCCCGGGTGGGTGGCGCGGTGTCCGGCGCGCTGAAGACCGCGGGTGCCACCGAGGAGGCCCTTGTGGCCGCCTTCCCGACCGTCCGGGGCGGGGACCGGCGGGTCACCACTGCCGACCCGGAGCAGACCTACCAGGCCCTCAGCAAGTACGGCGTCGATCTGACCGCCAGCGCCCGCGACGGCAAGATCGACCCGGTGATCGGCCGGGACTCGGAGATCCGCCGGGTCATCCAGGTCCTCTCCCGTCGTACCAAGAACAACCCGGTGCTGATCGGCGAGCCCGGCGTCGGAAAGACCGCGATCGTCGAGGGTCTCGCCCAGCGGATCGTGGCCGGCGACGTCCCCGAGTCGCTGCGCGACAAGAAGCTGGTCTCACTGGACCTCGGCGCGATGGTCGCCGGGGCGCAGTACCGGGGGCAGTTCGAGGAGCGGCTGAAGTCCGTCCTGGAGGAGATCAAGAACTCCAACGGGCAGGTCATCACGTTCCTCGACGAGCTGCACACGGTCGTCGGCGCCGGCAAGGGCGAGGGCTCGATGGACGCCGGCAACATGCTCAAGCCGATGCTCGCCCGTGGTGAGCTGCGGATGGTAGGCGCCACCACGCTAGACGAGTACCGCGAGCACATTGAGAAGGACCCGGCGCTGGAGCGGCGCTTCCAGCCGGTGCTAGTCGGAGAGCCAACCATCGAGGACACCATCGGCATCCTGCGGGGGCTCAAGGAGCGCTACGAGGTGCACCACGGCGTACGGATCACCGACGCCGCGCTGGTCGCCGCCGCCACCCTCTCCGACCGCTACATCACCGACCGGTTCCTGCCGGACAAGGCGATCGACCTGGTGGACGAGTCCGCGTCCCGGCTGCGGATGGAGATCGACTCCCGGCCGGTCGAGGTCGACGAGATCGAGCGGGCGGTCCGCCGGCTGGAGATCGAGGAGATGGCCCTGGCCAAGGAGCCGGACGCGGCCTCCGCCGAGCGGCTGGAGCGGCTGCGCAAGGAACTGGCCGACAAACGCGAACAGCTCACCGTGCTCTCCGAGCGGTGGCAGACCGAGAAGAGCCACATCACCAAGCTCTCCACCGCCAAGGAGGAGCTGGAACGTCTGGGCGGCGAGGCCGAACGGGCCGAGCGCGACGGCGAGCTGGAGCGCGCCGCCGAGCTGCGCTACGGCCGCATCCCCGCCCTCAAGGTGGAGCTGACGCAGGCGGCCGAGGAGCTGGCCCGACTCCAGGCCGACGGCGCGATGCTCAAGGAGGAGGTCGGCGCGGACGACATCGCGGCCGTCGTCGCCTCCTGGACTGGCATCCCGGCGGGACGGCTGCTGGAGGGCGAGACGGCCAAGCTGCTGCGCATGGAGGAGTCGCTGGCCAGCCGGGTGGTCGGCCAGGCCGAGGCCGTGAGCGCGGTCTCCGACGCCGTACGCCGGGCGAGGGCGGGTGTCGCCGACCCGGACCGGCCGACGGGCAGCTTCCTCTTCCTCGGCCCCACAGGTGTCGGCAAGACCGAGCTGGCGAAGGCGCTCGCCGAGTTCCTCTTCGACGACGAGCGGGCCATGGTCCGCATCGACATGAGCGAGTACGGCGAGAAGCACTCGGTGGCCCGCCTGGTCGGCGCCCCGCCCGGCTACGTCGGCTACGAGGAGGGCGGTCAGCTCACCGAGGCGGTACGCCGCCGCCCGTACTCGGTGATCCTGCTGGACGAGGTGGAGAAGGCGCATCCGGATGTGTTCGACGTGCTGCTCCAGGTGCTCGACGACGGTCGGCTCACCGACGGTCAGGGCCGCACTGTGGACTTCCGCAACGCGATCCTGATCCTCACCTCGAACCTCGGGTCGTCGGTGATCAGCGACCTGACGCTCGCCGACGAGCAGCGCCGGGAGGGTGTGCTGGCAGTGGTCCGGTCGCACTTCAAGCCCGAGTTCCTCAACCGGCTGGACGACATCGTGGTCTTCGCCTCGCTGCGGGGGGACGACCTGCGGTCCATCGTCGACATCCAGCTGGACCGGATGCGCAGGCGTCTGGCGGATCGCCGGCTGGCGCTGGACATCACCGAGTCCGCGCGCCAGTGGTTGGCCGAGCACGGCTACGACCCGATCTACGGTGCCCGCCCGCTGCGCCGCCTGGTCCAGACGGCCATCGGAGACCAGCTGGCCAAGGCCCTGCTGAGTGGGTCGGTCCGCGACGGCGACACGGTGAAGACGGACCTGGACCCCGCCACCAACACCCTCACGGTCACCCCGGCCTGACAGCGCCCCACGCCGGCCGGCTGCGGCGACGATCAAGAGGTTTGCGTCATCGGGACGTCCGCAGATGACGCAAACCTCTTGATCAACAGGGTGGGAGGTGGACGATCGGGGAAAGGGTGAGGGCATGTTCGGGATGCGGAAAGCGTGGGAACGGGACCTCGACGCGGCCGTCGACCAGTTGGTGTCGGCTGACACTCTCGCCTTCGGCGGTGTCGGCATCGCCAACACGCTGCTGCCGGTCACCGAGGCGTACCACCGGGTCGAGGCCGCCCTCGCCGACCACCCCGAGGAGGTACGCCGACAGCTCGACCGGGTGCTGGCCGACGGCACACCCGCCGGCCGGGCGTACGCGGCCACGCTGCTGGAACGGCTCGATCCGGCGGCGGCCCGGGCGGCGTGGACGTCGCTGCGGGACGACCCGACCGAGTTCACCACGTTCGTCGGGTGCGTGATGGACCGCGAGACCCTCGGGAACTACGCCACCCAGCGCCTCACCGCAGCATGATCCATTCGCCGGTCGGGGCTGTCCGATCGGTCCTGCCGGCGGCCGGTGACCCGCCGTACGTTGCGAGCCATGAGTCCGCCCGCCACCGCGATCCGCCCGCCCCGGCCCGCCACCGTGACAGTCGCCTTCTGGCTGCAACTCACCGTGGTGCTGGTCCTGCTCGGCCTGGCCGCGCTGGTGGCCGCCGAGGCGGTGCACTTCGACAGCCAGATCGACCGCGCGGTGCGACTGGTGCCGGGCGCCGACCCGGCCGAGGTGGCCGGGGAACGGCAGGGCAACGTCGCCATGGCGCTGATCTTCGGCGTACCGGCGGTGCTGCTCGCGGTGTGGCTGGCGGTGACCGCCGCCCCGGTCCGACGGGGCGCCAACGTCGCGCGGATCCTGGTCTTCGTCGCCAGTGGCACGCAACTGCTCGTCTGCTTCGCCCAGTGCTGTTCCGGCGGGTTCCTCGTGCCCCTGCTGACCACCGCCGAGATGGAGACGGAGCCGCCGGCGGAGTGGGACGCGGAATGGAAGACCTCCACGTTCTTCGACACGCTCTACGCCGGCACCGACCCCTGGGACGACCTGTTCTTCCCGGCGGCGGGTCTGGGCGTACTCACCGTCCTGACGCTCACCACGGCGGTGGTCCTGCTGCTGGCGCTGCCGCCCGCGAACCGCTGGTTCGTGCCGGCGACCGCACCCGCCGAGGCGCCCACCGTCCCCTGGACGATGCCCGTTCTGACCTACGCCCCGACCGGTTACGGCTATCCGGGCGTCCCACTGGTGCCGCCCGGTGCGGGTGTGCCGGGCTTCCTGCCGCCGGGTGCGCCGGTCCCGCCCGGCTACCTCATCTGCCCCGACCCAAGCGCGCACCTCACCCCGGGTACGACGCCCGAACCGCCGGCGGTGGCACCGGACGACGCACCCGACGGCCCCCGCTAGCTGAGCTGTCGGCCACAGCACGGCCCTCGCAGGTGCCGAGGATTGTTAACGTCTGCGCCGACGTACCTGGGGAGGTGGTCGGGTGGACGCGCTGGTGACGTCCCTGGTGGCGGGCGGTGTGCTCGCGGCGGTGGTGGCCGTCGTGCGGGCCCGACGGGCGGCCACGGCCCGGCCCGGCGGCCGGCCGGCGGAGGCGCCGACTGGCGGCCCGCACCGCCTGGCCTTGGGCGACCGCGTGCGGATCCGCCAACAGGAGTATGTCGTCAGCGGCACCATCCGCCTCGTCGAGGGGGACTGGAGCTGGGTGCAGCACCTGCTCGACGACGGGTCCGGCGGTCGACGCCGGCTCTCCGTGGAGGATGGCCCCGAGTTGGAGCTGGTGCTCTGGACCGCCGAGCCCGGCGCGAAGGTCAGCCCGGGTGCCCCGACGATCGACCTCGACGGGCGGCGGTACACCTGGTCCGAGACCGGGCAGGCGCGCTACACCGCCATCGGTGAGACCGGACTTCCGTCGGCCGGGACGATGCGTTACCACGACTACCAGTCCGGCGGCGCCGCCCGACTCTCCTTCGAGGCGTACGGCGAGGAGGGCTGGCGGGTGGCCCGCGGCGACCTCCTCGACCCCGCCGACCTGGCGATCCGACCCACCACCGAGGGGCACTGAGCCCGGTCGGGCGGGGACGCGCCGGCCCGCCACGGCATGCCCGGGTGGCCGGTTGTCGATACGGTGTGGGCGCGATCTAGGGAAGGAGAATCGTGGTCGATACCCAGAGCACGCCGGCCCGTCAGCGGCCATCCATCGTGACGATTTCCAGTTATCTGCTTTTCCTGTTCCTCGCGTGCCAGGTGATCAGCCTGATCATCACGCTCGCCACCATCGGCAAGACGCGGGACGCGATCCGCGACGCGTACGCGGGCAGTTCCATTGAAAATCCCGACCAGGTGGCGGATGTCTTCTTCGCCATCGGTATCGGGAGCGGCATCCTGCTGCTGCTGCTCGCGATCGTGCTGGGCGTGCTGGCCCTGTTCAACAACCAGGGCCGCAACGGCTCCCGGATCACCACCTGGATCGTCGGCGGCATCATGATCTGCTGCACGGGTGGCGGCCTCATCAGTGGTGCGGCCGGCAGCTTCACCAGCGGTGGGGACACCGCCGGTGGCCCGAGCGGCGAGGAGGTCCAGCGCCGCATCGAGGAGGCTGTGCCGTCCTGGGTCACCCCGGTCAGCCTGCTGCTGGGTGTGGTCAGCCTGCTCGCCCTTCTCGCGGCGCTGATCCTGCTGGCGCTGCCGAAGGCCAACGAGTTCTTCCGTAAGCCCGCCGTCGGCTGGGAGCCGCCGACGCCGGGGGCCAGCTACCCGGGGTACCCGCAGACTCCCGGGCAGTCCGGTCAGCCGGGTTACCCGTCGACCGGCGAGCCGGGTTACCCGTCGGCGCCGGGGCCGGTGCAGCCGAGCACCCCGCCGTCCAGTGCGGACCGGCCGGACGACACCCCGCCGGCCGACCGTCCCGGCACGACCCCGCCGTCGAGCTGACGGCTCGATAAGCACGACGCCGACGATCCCTCCGAGTAGGTTGCAACCCGACGCCTACCGGAGGGATTCGTCGTGTCGTACCCCGAATCGGCACGGGCCCGACGGCCCGCCGTGGTCCTGCTGGCCACGGCGGTGCTGTTGGTGATGGCTGTCGCCGCGCTCGCGTACACCGTCGTCGACCTGGCGGTGCTGGGGCGGACTGTCGACGCGTTCCGCTCGGCCGCCCGGGACACGTCGGCGAACCCGCAGCAGATCGACGAGGTGGCGACGCTGCTGCGGTTGTCCACGGTGCTGACGGCTGTGGTGGCGGCGTTCTCCGCGGTCCTGCTGGCCGGTCTGGCACTGGCGCTGCTCACCGGTAGGCGTGGCGTTCGGGTGGCCACCTGGGTCGTCTGCGGGTTCGGCCTGCTCGCCGGCTGTTGCAGCGTGGCGGTGCTCGTCGGTGAGCGCGCCGCGCCGCTGCGGCTCGGCGACGGTGAACGGGCCACGGCGGAGCTGTTGGGCCTGATCGCGGACGCGTACCCGTCGTGGTGGATTCCCGTCAACGCCGGTCTTTCCGTGGGGCAGGGCCTCGGTTACCTTGTGGTAGCTACGTTGCTGGCACTGCCGGCGGCGAACGCCTGGTTCGGTCGACACCGCCCCTCGGCGCCGACCGCACCAGCCACTCCGCCCGGGTTCCCACCCGCACCGCACCAGCCGCCGCCCCCGTATCCGCCCAGGTGAGGACCGCCCGTGACGCTCGACCCCGCGACCGCCGAGCGACGGGCCCTGGTCACCGGCGCGACAGCCGGCATCGGTGCGGCGTTCGCTCGACGGCTCGCCTCCGACGGTTGGCACCTGGTGCTCGTCGCCCGGGACGCGGGCCGGCTGACGGAGCTGGCCGCCGAGTTGGGGTCCCGGCACGGCCACGACGTGGAGACGCTGTCGGCGGACCTGTCCACCGACGACGGTTGCGACGCCGTCGAGCAGCGGCTGAGCAGCGGCAGCCCGGTGCACCTTCTGGTGAACAACGCCGGCATCAGCCTCAACAAACCGTTCCTCCGCTCCACGGCCGAGGACGAGGCGCGCCTGCTGCGGCTCAATGTGCACGCCGTCATGCGACTGACCCTCGCAGCGCTGCGATCGATGACCGAACGGCGCGCCGGGGCAGTGATAAATGTCTCTTCCGTAGCGGGTTTTGGCGCGGTGATGCCGGGATCGACGTACTCGGCCAGCAAGGCGTGGGTCACCAACTTCAGCGAGTCCGTGGGCCAGTCTGCGCGGCCGTACGGGGTGCGGGTGATGGCCCTCTGCCCCGGCTACACCCGCACCGAATTCCACAAGCGGGCCGGCATCAACATGTCGAAGACACCTGAGTGGATGTGGCTGAAAGCCGAGGACGTGGTCGACGAAGCCCTACGTGACCTGGGCAAAGGCAAATTGGTAAGCATCCCGGCGTGGAAGTACAAGGTGGCCGTCGCCGGTCTGCGCCACGCGCCGCGCCGGCTGCTCCAGGTGGTCGCGCGGGACACCCGCGGCCGGATCGGTCGCGACGAACGCTGAGCGCCGCACCCGTCCAACCCCCGGTCGTCGCCGTGACAACGTTGGCGCGCCGCAATCGAGCCAGTCGCTCAGCGTAGTCGTACATCGCCAACCATCGGTCCCTCGTCAGCCTGATCGGGGTGGGCCGTCCACACGGCGTCCAGACTTGCGCAGTAACCTCTATCGCCATGGGGGACCACGACGACCTGCGTAAATTCATTACCGACCTGGCTGTGGTGCACGGACGGGTCGTGCTGTCCTCGGGGCGCGAGGCAGACTGGTACGTCGATCTGCGACGTGTCACGCTCCATCACCAGGCCGCTCCGTTGGTCGGTCGAGTGCTGCTCGACCTCACCGCCGACTGGGAGTACGACGCCGTCGGCGGACTCACCCTGGGCGCGGACCCTGTCGCGCTCTCGATGCTGCACGCCGCCGCTCCGACCGGACGCGCTCTGGACGCCTTTGTGGTGCGCAAGGCGGGCAAGGCGCACGGTCTGCAGCGGCGGATCGAGGGACCGGAGGTGGCCGGCCGCCGGGTGTTGGCGGTGGAGGACACGTCCACGACGGGCGGAAGCGTCATGACCGCGGTCGAGGCGCTACGTGAGGCCGGAGCGGAAGTCGTGGGTGTGGCGGTTATTGTTGATCGAGGCGCCGGCGACGCGGTGCGAGCCGCCGGATTGCCGTACCGGGCGGCCTATACGTTGGCTGACCTCGGCCTTGTGGCGTAAAAATTTGCCGATTCGGATCTGCTGATATGCAGGCGGATCGATGCTGCTGGTGGAAGGATGGAATACGTGGGAACTGCGTTGGCCGAAATGACTATGCCTCAGATCTCGCCGCTTAACGGCGAGCCGATCGAACGTGCCGATGCCGAGCGTCTCGCGGGGGTCCTCAAGGCCCTCGCCGATCCTGCTCGGCTGCGGCTGCTCAGCCTGATCCAGTCGGCCCCCGAGGGCGAGGCGTGCGTCTGTGACCTGACCGCACCCCTCGGCCTCTCCCAGCCGACGGTCAGTCACCACCTGCGCATCCTCACCGAGGCTGGCTTGCTGCAGCGGGAGAAGCGCGGTGTCTGGGCGTACTACAGCCTGGTCCCGAGTGCGATCGCGACGATCGCGGACCTGCTGACCCCGCCGCGCAAGCGGGCCACCAAGAAGGCCCGCTGACGTAGGCGCTGCGCACCGTCCCACTCCGGGACGGTGTCCGGTGGCGAGCCAGGGGTGGCGCCACCGGTCCACTGATACCTACTCGTCCCCGGCCGCACCGCCGGAGGCCGGGTCCGACATGCCGACGGCCGACCCCCGCACCAGGGGGCCGGCCGTCGTCGTACCCGATGCTCAGCGGTCCTGGCCGTGCTCCGGCCGCCGCCGGTCGTGCTCGTCGTCGTGGTCGAACGCCTCGCGGACCGCGTCCACCGCGCCCGCGGCGCTGGCCGCCGCGACCACGGCGACCGCCTCGCCGCGCTTACGGGCCCGCCTGTCACGCAGGAACTCGAAGAAGATCGGCAGCACCGAGAGCACGATGATGAGGGCCACCACCGGCAGGATGTAGTGGTCGATCTTGTCGCCGATCGCCTGGTAGATCCGGTCGGCAAGCAGGTAGCCGATCAGCAGGATGCCGTCCACCCAGAGCACCCCGCCGACGATGTTCCAGATGAGGAACTGCCGCGCCGGCATGCCCAGCGCACCGGCGACCGGGTTGAGGAAGGTGCGGACGATCGGGATGAAGCGCGCCAGCACCACTGCCTTCGCCGGGCCGAACTTCTGGAAGTAGTACTCGGCCTTCTCGACGTACTCCTTCTTGAAGAGCCGCGAGTTCGGCCGCTCGAACATCGGCCGCCCGTACCGCGATCCGAGCCAGTGCCCCAGCTGGGCACCGACGATCGCGCAGACCGGCCCACCGATCAGCAGGCCGGCCAGAGAGAGCCGGGTGCCGTCACCGAAGATGGCGTCCGCCACCGGCGAAGCCGCCACGCCGGCGAGGAACAGCAGCGAGTCCCCCGGGAAGAAGAAGCCCACCAGCAGGCCGGTCTCGGCGAAGAGGATCACCCAGACGCCGATCAGCCCGAAGGTCTGCAACAGCTCCTTGGGGTCGAGCGGGTTCAGGGCGACGCTCTCCATGAGAGCGCGGGTCGTCTCAGCTGTGTCCACGGCCACAAAGGGTACCGAAGGCGCAGCCTCGGGCCGCGCCGGACCGGGCCTTCCCACCCACCCGCGCCGTCGTCGCGGACGACGGTGCCCCGCCGACCTGGTGGTCGACGGGGCACCGGTTGGTACGGAATGGATCAGGCGACGAAGCGGGTCCGGCGACGCTTGGCCACCAGGTAGCCGCCGACACCCGCGGCGAGCAGCAGCGCGCCGATACCGGCGATCAGGCCGGTCGATTCACCGGTGATCGGCAGCGCGCCACCGTCACCGCCGCCCTCGCCGCCGGTGGCCGCGTTCACCACGATCTTGGCAGTGTCGTTGGCCGGCTTGAGGTCGGCATAGAAGCCGCCCTCGCACTCGCACGGCACGTTGACTTTGACGGTGCCGCTGGCGTTGGCGACCACCTTGTCGATGCGGAACGAGAACTCGCCGGTCAGCTCCTCACCAGCCGGAGCGAACGGCCCCGGGTAGCAGCGGTACGCCGCGGCACCGGGCGTGCCCGCCTCGTCCCACTCGGCGTTGTTGCCGGCACGCGGTGCGCACTCGATCGGCACCTCGACGGCCGTGGTGCCGGTCGGAACCGTCACGTCGATGTAGGTCACCTGGGAGTCGCTGCGGATGTAGTCAAGCGTTGCCGGACCGTTGTTCCGGAAGCCCAGCGCGGCGGTCAGGACCGCGCCCTTCTTACCGGTGAGCGTGGCACCGATGGCCTCCAGGTCGGCCCCGTTCTCGCCCGTCACATCGACCTGCAGAACACTTGTGTTGTTGTCGGGGTCGGTGTCGGTCTGCACGGCGCGAGCCGCGCGCGCGGTGGAGGCCGTCTTCAGCGACAGCGTCTTGCCGGTGCCCCGGCGAGCCTTCTCAGCGCCCGCCTCCTCCCGGACGCCGAGGAGGTCCTCGAAATCGGCCGGGGTCATGAACCAGGCGCCTCCGTACTCGCGGCCCGGCGCGTACGTGTCCTTGGCCAGCTCGTAGTTGAGCGTCGTCGACGCACCACCGGAGACGGGGATCTTCGCGTCGAACTCGCAGGCGAACAGGAAGTCCTCGGCGTAGAGGCAGTTGTCGAACCGCTCCCTGGTCCGGATGCCGTAGTCGTTGTCGAACAGCACCACGAAACCATCGATCTCGGTCGTGCCGGCGTTGAACACCGCGAGCGGAGCCTGGAACTTGCCGCCGGGCGCCGCCGTCGCCGTGGTGTCGGGGCCGGCCTGCAGGTCGACGCCCTGACCGACCCGGATGCGGGAGGTGTAGCTGGCGATCTGCTTGTCCGCGGTCTTGACGCTGATCTTCAGCTCGCCGGTGTCGCCGGTGGCCGCCTTGTCGGTCGGCGCGATGACGATGTTGTTGAAGAAGCCGCCGTAGAGCTCGTCGACGGAGAGCGGGAAGTACTCGCGGCAGAGCAGTACGCCATCCCCGTCGGCCTCGCAGATGTCACTGCGTTCGCCGGCCAGGGTGATCTTGCCGGTGAGGCTGCGGTAGTCGTAGCGGACCGAGACGTCGTTGAGCACCGTGGACTCGTTGCTGTACAGCGACGGCGACCGCACGACGCCGGCCGAGTCGGCGGCAACTGTGACGTCCTGGAAGTACAGATCGAACTCCGGGGCAGGATCGGCGAGGGCCGGGCTGGCGGAGGCGGCGACCAACGCGCCTGCGACGCCCAGCCCGGCGAGCCAACGCCGGGTGGAGTGGGTGAGCATGAGGGGGTTCCTCCAGTGCGGGGAAGATTCAGGGTGCAGCCCGTGGATCTTAAGGAATCCCTAAGGTTGCGCATGGCCCCGAGCATCGCCGGGATGCCAACACGAGCCGAACGGTTGATCAGTGTCACCGCAACGTTCCGGCTACCCGCTCCCGTCATCTGAGGCAGGAGCCCGGGAGGTGCAGTGACGTACGAGGAGTTCGCGGACACGCGACTGGCACCACTGCTGCGGTACGCGGTGATGCTCACCGGCGATCCGCATCAGGCGCAGGATCTGGTGCAGGAGACGATGGTCCGGGTCCAGTTGAACTGGCGGCGGGTCGCCCGGGCGGACTCGCCCGAGCGGTACGTGCGCCGGATGCTCACCAACCAGTACGTCGACTGGAAGCGCGGCTCGTGGATGCGCCGGGTGCTCCTGCGCGGAGAGCCCGACGAGTCCGTGCCGGCGTCCGCCGACCACGCCCAGTCGGCCGTGGACCGGGACCAGGTCTGGTCCTGGCTGTCCCGGCTGCCGCGCCGCCAGCGCGCGACCCTCGTGCTGCGGTACTACGAGGACCTGCCCGACGCCGAGATCGCCGAGATCCTCGGCTGTGCCGTCGGGACCGTACGTTCGTCCATCTCCCGGGCCCTGGCCACGCTCCGGGCCGAGTACGTGGAGGTTCGCTCATGATCGAGGATGACCTGCGTGCCGCCTTCGCTCGGCACGAGCCGCTGACCCCGCCGACCGGTCCACTGCGGGCCGCGATCGACCGCCTGGTGGCGCGTCGGCGTCGCCGTCGGCGGCGGTGGCAGGCCGGTGGTGCGGCGTTGGCGCTGCTCGGCGTCCTGGGGATCGGGGTGCCCCTGTTGACCCCGGAGCGCGCCGGGCCGCCACCGGTCGCGGATCTGCTCGGGGAGTCCAGCCGACCGGCTCCGACGGGCGCCCTGAACATCCTGCTGCTCGGCCTCGACGGCGAGGGGCCGGAGGCGTCGCGGTCGGATGCGCTGCTGCTGGTGCACATCCCGGCCGACCGCAGTCGCCCGTACCTGGTGTCGCTGCCACGTGACCTGGACGTGTCCATCCCGGGCCACGGCACGGAGAAGTTGAACGCCGCGTTTCCGTTCGGTGCCGGGTTCAGCAGGCCGCAGGCCGCGAAGGGCTACGAGCTGACCCGCCGTACGGTGGCCGAGTTGACCGGCGTACGGGTGGACGCCGGCGTGGTGCTGACCTACTCCACGGTGCGGACCGTTACCGACACTGTGGGCGGGGTGCCTGTGTGTCTGCCCGAGCAGGTGCGTTCGGTGCACACGAAGCGCGTCTTCCCGGCCGGGTGTCAGCGTCTCGGTGGGGCTGCGGCGGTCGACCTGCTCCGCCAGCGCTACGGCCTGCCGAACGGTGGCCAGGACCGGGAACGCAACGCCCGGCTCTTCGCCGCCGGTCTGCTCCGGCAGGCCGCCGACCAGGGCGTGCTCACCGATCCGGTACGCCTCGCCAGGCTGCTGGCCGCCGTCGGCCCGGACCTCGTGGTGTCACCCGACCGGGCCACCGCGCTGGACCTGCTGCGGCTCGTCCCGGCGCTGCGGTCGGTCGAGCCGGTCGGGCTCAGCCTGCCGGTCGTCGAGTCGGCCGGACCTGCCTGGCACCTGCGCCTCGACCCGAAGGGTGCGCCCGAGTTCCTGGCCGCGCTGCGGGAGGACCGGCTCGGCGATTGGACGGCCCGCCACCCGAAGCGGGTCGACGCCGTCCGTTGAGGCGGTGTGCGGCGACGCGCCCCGCCGTCCAGATCTGGACGGCGGGGCGGCCACGCGGACGTCAGGCGATGAACTGGGTCGTCCGACGCCGGGCGAGCAGGTAGCTGGCCACACCGGTGACGAGCAGCAGGCCCCCGATGCCGGCGAGCAGACCGGTGGGGGCACCGGTGATGGGTAGCGTGCCGCCGCCGCCACCACCGCCACCGCCGTCACCCGGGCCACCGTCGGCGGCCCGCGCGTTGACCAGGATCGTGGCCCTGTCGTTGGCCGGCTTGATGTCGTCCCCGAAGCTGCCGCCGGCGGGGCATTCGCACGGCGCGTTGACCCGCACCGCACCCCGGGCGTTGGGGATGACCCTGTCGATGCGTAGCTGGAAGTCCATGGTGTAGCTCTTGCCTGCCACCAGGAGCATTTCCGAGGCGCACAGGTACGTCCGGGTGCCCTGGCGCAGGTGGCAACCGAGGGGGATCCGGACGGCTGTGGTGCCCGGCGGCAGTTCGACGTCCGTGTGGGTGGCGGCCTCGTAGTCCGCGTTCACCTTGTCGAGCGTCGCCGGGCCGTTGTTCCGGAAGCCGACGGTTGCCGTGACGACCGCGCCGACGCCGCCCTTGAGGGTGTCGCCGATGGCCGCGAGGTCGGTGCCGTTCCTGCCGGTGACCCTGACGTCCCACCCGGTGTAGTCGAAGCCGGGGCCGACGTCGGTCTGGTCGGCCTGCCGCATCCTGCTGGGAGCCTCGGCCAGGGTCAGCTTCGCGCCGCCACCGCGGGTGGCCGCCCGGGCGCCGACGGCGTCGCGTACCCGGCCCAGGTCCTCGAAGTCGGCCTTGGTCATGAACTGGGCGTAGCCGGACTGGTTGCTCGGGGCGTAGGTGTCCCTGGCGAGTTGGAAGTCCAACGTGGTGCCGACTGCCTGGCCGACCGGGATCTCCTCGTCGAACTGGCAGGAGAGCAGGTGGTCGCCGGAGTAGAGGCAGTTGCTGAACCGGTCCGTGGCCCGGAACGAGTAGCGCAGGTCGAAGACCGCCACGAAACCCCGCACGGTCGTGGCGCCCACGTTGGCCACGACAAGCGGCAGCGTGACCGTCCCGCCTGGGGTGGTGGAGTGGTCGGTGAACGGACCGCCGGCCAGGTCGACCCCCTCGCCGATGCGGACCTGCGAGGTGTAGCTGCCGCGCTGCCCGCCGGCCGCCTCGAAGCTGACCGCGATGTCGCCGGAGTCGCCGAGCTGCGCGTCGTCGGTGGCGGCGATGCGTACCCGCTCGGCCACGCCACGGTGGATCCCGCTGCCCAGCGGCGGCAGTTCGCTGATGTCGATGCCGAAGGGATCATCGCAGACCAGGACACCCGGCTCCGGCGCCGTGCACGTCTGACCGTCGGCCGGGGCAACAGTGATCTTGCTGGCCAGGGAGCGGTAGTCGTACCGCAGGGAGACGTCGGTGAGGACCGTCGGCCCGTCGGCGAACAGGAACAACTGGCGTGTGACCGGCGCCGAGCCGACGGCCAGCGTGGAGTCCTGGAAGTAGGGCTCGACAGTGGGCGCGGCGGCGGCCACGGCGGGGGTGACGGAGGCGGCGACCAACGCGCCTGCGGCGCCGAGGCCTGCCAGCCAGCGGAACGGGTGCTTGAACATGGGGGTCCTCCCGTGGAAAACGGTGGCGCCCGTCCAACCTAGGGAGACGGCGGCATCTCCGGTGGCTCTGACGGATAGATGTCCGTCAAAAGGCCCGAACGGACTGCCACCTCTGCCGCAACGGGCAGCAGGCCCCGCGGTGGTTAGCGGTAGTCGTCCTCGTCCCCGGTGACCACCCGGGCCTGCTCCATCGCGTCCCAGTCGTCGACCTCCAGGCCCCGCTGCGGCTCGCCGTCGACGTCGGCGGGGCCGACCACCGTGGCCTGCTCGACGGCGTCGGCCGGCTCCGCCTCGGGGTCACGCTCGTCCGCGGCGAGGTGGTCGCCGGGGGTGAAGTCCTCGTCGGGCTGACCCATCGTCCCTCCCGGGGGTCTCGGTGCACGGTCCCCACCCACCGTACGGGCTGTGCCGGCGGCACGCCCGGAAGCCGAGTCGGCGGAATCGCCCCCTCGGGGGTGCGCGCCGATGCCAGGATGGGGCCGTGGGCTTCCTCATTCGACTGGCGATCACCGCTGTCGCGTTGTGGATCACCACGCTGATCGTGCCCGGGGTGGACGTGAACGGCCGCTCGGGCGGCAACACGGTCCTCACCCTGATCGTGGTCGCCCTGATCTTCGGCGTGATCAACGCGGTGCTCAAGCCCGTGATCAAGGTTGTCGGCTGCGTGTTCTACCTGCTGACCCTGGGCCTGTTCGCGCTGGTGGTCAACGCGCTGCTCTTCCTTCTCACCGACCGGATCGCCAGCGGGCTCGACCTGCCGTTCCAGGTGGACGGTTTCTGGCCGGCCTTCTGGGGAGCGATCGTGATGACAGTGGTCACCTGGTTGATCAGCGTCATCGTGCCGGACCACCTGGACCGGCGGTGAACGGCCGTACCCGGGTCGGTTGTTCCGACGCACCTCACCTACGGGATACTTCCGGGTGGAGGACAGCGCGGTCCGGCGCACACGTGAACAACAGCGGCCAGCACGGCCGAGAGTGGTAAGTAAGGAGCGCATCACATGCCCATCGCTTCCCCCGAGGCTTACGCGGAGATGCTGGACCGCGCCAAGGCTGGCCGGTACGCGTACCCCGCGATCAACGTGACCTCCTCCCAGACGCTGAACGCGGCGCTCAAGGGCTTCGCCGACGCGGAGAGCGACGGCATCATCCAGGTCTCCACGGGTGGCGCCGAGTACCTCTCCGGCCCCTCGATCAAGGACATGGTCACCGGCGCGGTCGCGTTCGCCGCGTACGCGCACGAGGTGGCCAAGAAGTACCCGGTGAACATCGCGCTGCACACCGACCACTGCCCGAAGGACAAGCTGGACGGGTTCGTGCGTCCGCTGATGGGCATCTCGCAGGAGCGGGTGAAGCGCGGCGAGCAGCCGCTGTACCAGTCGCACATGTGGGACGGCTCGGCCGTGCCGGTCGCCGAGAACCTCCAGATCGCGTCCCAGCTCCTCGACGAGGCCGCCAAGGGCAAGATCGTCCTTGAGATCGAGGTGGGCGTCGTCGGTGGCGAGGAGGACGGCGTCGAGAACGCCATCAACGACAAGCTCTACACCACTGTCGAGGACGGCCTGGCCATGGTCGAGGCGCTCGGCCTCGGCGAGAAGGGCCGCTACATGGCGGCGCTGACCTTCGGCAACGTGCACGGCGTCTACAAGCCGGGCAACGTCAAGCTCCGCCCGGAGATCCTGAACCAGATCCAGGAGGCGGTCGGTGCCAAGTACGGCAAGGACAAGCCGCTCAGCCTGGTCTTCCACGGCGGCTCCGGCTCCCTGCTCAGCGAGATCCGCGAGGCACTGGACTACGGCGTCGTGAAGATGAACATCGACACCGACACCCAGTACGCCTTCACCCGGCCCGTCGCGGACCACATGCTCCGCAACTACGACGGCGTGCTGAAGATCGACGGCGAGGTCGGCAACAAGAAGCAGTACGACCCGCGTACCTGGGGCAAGGCCGCCGAGGCCGGCCTGGCCGCCCGGGTCGTCGAGGCGTGCGAGCACCTGCGATCCACCGGCACCACGATGGCCAAGTAACGACGTTCGACAGGCGGCCGGCTCTCCGCACGGGGAGCCGGCCGTCGCCGTCAGGTCGTCAGGTCGTCAGGAGGCGTACGGCCTCGCGGACGTCGTCGGTGAGGTGGATCGTCGCCGACAGGTCGCCGAACGGCGAGGCCGCCAGCAGCGGGCGCAGCAACGCCTCCACCGGCAGCTCGGTGGTCCAGTAGCCACGATCCAGGAAGATGTACGCGCCGCTGGCCCCGTCGGTGCCGTAGTAGGTCTTGGTGGCCGCCTGGAACACCTCCTGCACGGTGCCCGCCCGCCCCGGGGCGAAGACGATGCCGCCCCGTGCGAGTCGCAGGATGGTGTCCTCCCGGATCGCGTTGGAGAAGTACTTGGCGATCCGACCGGCGAACAGGTTCGCCGGCTCGTGCCCGTACAGCCAGGTCGGGATGGCCAGCCCACCGGCGCGCGCCCATCCGGCGTCGGTGCCGCGCTGTCGGGGCACTCCCGCGTACCGCTGCCGGACCGCCAGCGCCGCCGCCGTGTACCGGTGGTGGTCGGTGAAGTCGGGCGCCGCCGCCAGCAGGTCGATAGCCGCCGTCAGCTCCGCCGCCGGCTGGTCCGCCAGGTACGCGCCGAGGTTCGCCGCCTCCATCACGCCGGGCCCGCCGCCGGTCACCACCAGCCGGTCGGCCCGCGCCAGCTCCCAACCCAGCACGGCAGCCATCCGGTACGCCGCACTGCCGCGCCGCACCGCGTGCCCGCCCATGATCCCCACGACCGACTGCGGCCCGTACGCGGACAGCCAGGCCCGGGTGGCGTCGCCCAACGCGTTGTCGACGCCGTGGTCGTGCAGCCGCTGGCCGAGCGCCTCCTTGACGTCCGGCAGCGCGCCGCCGTGCGCCCGGTAGTGCTCGTACACCCGGGTGTCGTACATCCCGGCGAACCCGCCCTCGGCGAACCCCTCGGCCAGTTCCTCAGGGGTGTAGAGGTGCGTCGGCTGGGTCGGGTACGGCAGCCCGGAGAACGGCGGCACCACGTTCGCACCGCGCCGGACCAGGTCCGCGCCCACGTCCCGGGAGGCGAACCGGCAGCCCACGAAGAGGGTGCCCGCTACCTCGATGCCTGTCAGGTCGGGCACCGGGTCGAGGTCGAGGCGCAGCCCCTGCACGGTCAGGCCGGTCAGTCGGCCGGTGGCCAACTGCCTGTCGAACTCGTCGCGGGTCTGGATCTCGTCGGTGTGCAGGTGCGGCTCGATGACGTCCGCGGGAGGTGGGGTCGGCACCCGGCAATCCTGCCCGCCCGCCGCCACCGGCCAAACCCGGGGCCGGCGGTGGCACGACAGGAGCCCGGTGGCCGTGGCCGCCGGGCTCCTGCGTAACCGGGTCCTGGGGAGGCTCCGGACCATTAGTTGTAACGGAAAACACCTGGCGGCGGCATAGGCCGCAGGCGTGAGCAAACCCTCAGCCGTTCAGCGGAACGCGCCGGCCGACCCGCTCGCGTGTCGCACTGTCCAGCGGGTTGAATGGGGCGATGCAGAACCTTTTGCCAGAGCCACCGGCCACCCTCCTGCCCGCGCACGACGAGGCTGACGCCGCCCTGGCCGCCGCCGAGGAGGCCGGCACGGACGAGGCGTTCGCCGAGGTGGCGGCCCGTTTCCCGACCTACAGCGCGGCGTGGGCCGCGCTCGCGGCCCGGGCGTTCGCGCAGGGCCAGGTGGTGACGGGGTACGCGTACGCGCGCACCGGCTACCACCGCGGCCTGGACCAGCTGCGCCGCAGCGGCTGGAAGGGCCACGGCCCGGTGCCGTGGTCGCACGAGCCGAACCGGGGCTTCCTGCGCTGCCTGTACGTGCTCTCCCGGGCCGCCGACGAGATCGGCGAGGCCGACGAGGCGGCCCGATGCGCCCAGTTCCTGCGCGACTGCGACCCGTCGGCGGCGGACGCGCTGGCCAGCAACTGACCCGTCCGAAGGCCGGCCCGACACCGGGCCGGCCTTCGGTGGGCTACAACCCTTCGGCGACCGCGGCGGCGATCTTGAGCCAGGCGTCCCGGGTGGCCGAGGAGAGCCCGCCGTACCGGATCGGCTCGCCACTGTCGATGAGCCGCTCGTACGGAGCCAGCAGCACCGCCCGCGTACGGGCCGCGAAATGCTCCTGGATCGCCGGCAGGTCGATCTCCTTGCGCGACGGCGGCATCGACACCACTGTCACCGCCTGCCGGACCAGCCGTTGCCTGCCGCTCTGCTCCAGGTGGTCGAGCATCCGGGCGGCGGTCTCCGCCGAGTCGTTACGGGCCGACATGGTGACCACCAACTGGTCGGTGGCGTCCATCGAGGCCTGCCAGTTCTGCGCCCGTACGTTGTTGCCGGTGTCCACGAAGATCAACTTGTAGAACCGGCTGACCACCTCGCGGATCTCGGCGAACGCGGCGGCCGTCAGCATCTCGCCGCCGGTGGCCGACTCGTCCGAGGCGAGCACGTCGAACATCCCCTCGCCCTGCGAACGGACGTACTGCGACAGGTCACCGACCCGCCCGTGCGCACCCTGGAACTGCCCGAGGTCACGCAGCATGTCCCGCACAGTGCGCGAGTGGAAGTCCTGCTGGGCCCGCATCCCCAGGGTGCCCTGCGTCTCGTTGTTGTCCCAGGCCAGCACGTAACCGCCGCGCTTCTGCCCGAACGTCATGGCGAGCAGCAGGATGGCCACCGTCTTTCCGGCACCACCCTTCGGGTTGACCACTGTCACCTGCCGCAGGCCACCGAAGTTGCGGCGCACCATCTCGATGTCCCGCTTGAGCTCCTGCTCGTGCCTGCCCGGCGACAGCCTCAGCAGACCCATCTTGTTGACCACCGCGCGTACGCCCATGGTCGCCACCGGCTCGGGCGGGCGGACCTGCCGGCGCCTCGCGAAGTCCTCGGCGGTCGGCGCGGCGGCGCTCTCCGGTGCCCAGGCGGCGTCCTGGTAGCCGGCCGCCGGCACCCGGGTCACCCCGTCCGCCTCCTGGTAATGCTGCGGCGGCGGTGGCGGAACTCCGGGCGTGCCCTGCTGCCACGGCGGGGGATACCAGCCGGGCGACGGCGGGAAGGGACCCGGCGGCGGGGCCGCCGCACCACCCTGCTGGGGCACGGCACCACCGTGCGGCGGGTCGCCGAACTGCGACGGGTCAGGTGGCGGCGGCAGCGGGACCTGGCCGGGGATCCCCGGGGAGTAGGTCTGAGCGGTGTAGGTCTGCCCCCCGCCGGCCTGCGGACCGGCCGCGCCACCGGACTGCTGCTGCGGCACCGTGGGCGGCGGGGTGGGAATCGGGGGCGTCGCGGTGGACGCCTCGTCGGAGGTGGGCTCGGCAGCGCTGGCCGGTCGCTGCGGCGGGTACGCCCAGGGTGAATCGGCGGGCGGTCGCGCCGTTCCGACAGTTGGCCCGTCCTGTCCGGCCCCACCGCCCTGCGACGACTCCGGCGCGGCGGCGGCCGCAGCCGTCGGGCCGCCTGCCTGCGGGCCGGCCGGGGCGCCTGCGGTCGGGGCGCCTGCGGTGGGGGCGCCGGCCTGACCTGCCGGGGCGCCTGCGGCCGGGGCGCCTGCCTGCGGGCCTGCCGGGCCGGCTGGCGCGGGGGCAGACGCCACCGGTTCGGCGCCGTTCGCGCTACCCGGGCGTGCGCTGTCGCCGCTGCCCGGGCTGTCGGCGGGCGCGGCGGACACCGCCGGGCGGTCCAGGGAGAACGGCATGTCCAGGTCGACGCCGCCCGACCCGACGGGAGGGGCGGGAAGGGGAGAGCCCGATTCCGCCGGCGACGTCCCCGTGCCGGGGGTGGTGCTCGCCACCTCGGAGGTGCTGGCGACGGGGATGCCGGCAACGGCGGCTCCGGTGTTGCCCGGCTGGTCCCGGCCCGCTGGCCCGGCCGTGCCGTTCGGCGGCACGTTCGGCGGGGCCGACACGGACGGCGCGGCCGGCACGTTCGGCGCGGGCGGGTCGGCCGGCGGCGGCCAACTCGGCTGCGCCGGCGCCCAGCCCGACGTGGGGCCGTTGTTCCCCCACCCGCCCGGTGCCGGTACCGCACCGGTGAGCGACGGGTAGTCCGACGGCGACGGCGGAGGTAGCGCCGGCGCCCCGGGCTGCCCGGGAACCGGTGGGCGGCCGATCGGCGGCGCCGCCACCGGCGGAGTCACAGGCGACTGCGCGGTCGACGGCGGTGTACCCCTCTGCTCGACGACCGACGCCCACGGCGGCACCACGCCAGCCGCGCCCGGGTCTGCTGGATCCGGCGGCCAGAGTGGCTCGATGTCCCGCTCCGGCGCCGGCTGCTGGCCGGGCTTCCGCGCCCGGTCGGCGTTTTCGTCCATTACGGCCCTCCCCAGTCCTCCTGCGAGGATAGGCGCACCCGCCGACCGGGGCCGGACGACGCAGCCGGGTCAGCTCGACCAGACCGCCCAGGCACCCGGTTCGATCCACCAGGACCGCTTCCGGGTCAGCTCACCCTCGACGCCGTCATCGAGGTAGGGCACCTTCTCCTCCCGGGGCAGCACCGACACGGCCCGCCCGCGAGCCCGGCGCACCTCCAGGCGTACCCGCTTGCGACCCAACGCCGAGCGGGCGACCACCGGCACGGCCACCGCGACCTCGACCTGGCCGTCGGCCGGGTCCGGCGCGGCCAACAGCGTCACGTCGTCGAGCGTCGCGTACCCGCCCGCGTTGCCCACCGCGCAGGCCAGCAGCGGTTCGTCACCGTTGGTGAGGACGGTGTCGTCCACCTCCACCCGGGCCCGCCAGTGCAGCGGCCGGCCCGCGTCGTCGGCGGCGCCGAGCAGAGCGCCGTCCAGGGTCACCGAGCCGCCGTCGTTGCGCAGCAGGTCCAGCCGGCGCGGCGTGCCGTCCAGCACCGCGGTGGCCACCGCCGCCGGGTCGCGCGGCAGACCGAGCTGCGCGGCCAGGTCCCGCTGAGTGCCGCCGCGCGCCGGGTCCAGCGGCAGGACGGCCACCGGCGGCAGGTCGGGCACGGTCCGGCCGTCGGCCAGGTCAGCCGGGCGGCGACTCGGCGCCGGCGCGTACCGCCGGACCAGCCGGCGGAGCACGGCGCGCAACTGCCCGTCGCTTGCCGTCGCGACGACCAGCCGGGTCTTGCTGTCCGGGTCGGGCCAGGTCAGGCCGTCCGGGCGGGCCGGTCCGTCGAACAGCGCCAGCACCTCGTCGATCTCCGCGTTCGAGCGGGCGGTGACCGTGTGCACCCGGGCGCCGCGGGCGTTCAGCGCGTCGGCGCAGGCCAGCACGGGAACGCGGGGCCGATTGGTGGCGCAGTGTTCCGCGTCGCCGGCCCCCGGGGTCTTGTCGGACTCGGTCGCGCCGCCGCAGCAGGCTCCGCCGCTGCCGCAGCCCCCGGAAGCGTCCCGCTCCGAATCGAGGGTGAGCAGCACCACGTCGTACACGGAAGGAGCCTCCTGCCTCTCGCCGCGACCCCTGCCGGCCGCGCCGTCACTACTTGTTAACCTGACACCCCGGGCTCGCCAACCGGTCGCCACCTGGCACCCGAGCCTTCTGGAGGCGGAAAAGATGCCAGCGATCGTGCTCCTCGGCGCTCAGTGGGGCGACGAGGGCAAGGGCAAGGTTACCGACCTGCTGGGTGAGCGGGTCGACTACGTCGTGCGCTACTCCGGCGGCAACAACGCCGGACACACCGTGATCACCCCGGACGGCCAGAAGTACGCGCTGCACCTGATGCCCTCCGGCGCGCTGTCACCCAGCGCGATGATCGTCATCGGCAACGGCGTGGTGGTCGACCCGAAGGTGCTGCTCGCCGAGATCGACGGCCTCGCCGAGCGGGGCGTCGACGTGTCCCGGCTGCGGATCTCCGGTGACGCGCATCTCATCATGCCGCACCACCGGGCACTGGACCGCGTGGTCGAGCGGTACCTCGGCTCGTCCCGAATCGGCACCACCGGCCGCGGCATCGGCCCGGCGTACGGCGACAAGGTCGCCCGGATGGGCATCCGGCTCCAGGACCTGCTCGACCCGGGCATCCTGCGCAAGAAGCTGGAACTCGCGCTGCGCGAGAAGAACCAGATGCTGTTCAAGGTCTACAACCGCAAGGCGATCGACCTCGAAGCCACAGTCGAGGAGTACCTGGCGTACGCGGAGCGGCTCAAGCCGTACATCGCGGAGACCCGCGCCATGCTCTGGGACGCCCTGGACCGGGGCGAGACGGTGCTCCTGGAGGGCGCCCAGGCCACCATGCTGGACATGGACCACGGCACGTACCCCTTCGTGACCTCGTCCAACCCGACCGCCGGCGGTGCCTGCGTCGGCGCCGGCATCCCGCCCACCGCGATCAACAAGGTCATCGCGGTGAGCAAGGCGTACACCACCCGGGTCGGCTCCGGGCCGTTCCCCACCGAGCTGTTCGACGAGAACGGCGCGCACCTGCGCAAGGTCGGAGCGGAGTACGGCACCACCACGGGCCGTGAGCGCCGCTGCGGGTGGTTCGACGCCGTGGTCGCCAGGTACGCCTGCCGCCTCAACGGCGTCACCGACCTGGTCATCACCAAACTCGACGTCCTCACCGGCCTCGCCAAGGTGCCGATCTGCGTCGGCTACGAGATCAACGGCGTACGGGTCGACGACATGCCGATGAGCCAGACGGACTTCCACCACGCCACGCCCATCTACGAGGAGCTGGACGGCTGGTGGGAGGACATCACCAAGGCCCGCACCGTCGATGAGCTGCCGGAGAACGCCCGCCGCTACATCGCCCGCATCGAGGAACTCTGCCGAACCCGCGTCAGCGTGATCGGCGTAGGCCCCGGCCGAGAAGAAAACGTGGTCCAACACCCCCTCCTCCCCTAACCCCCCGGCCCTCTTGCGGGCGTTGATCATGAAGTTATTGCCTCCCACCTCGGCGTGTCGTGGCAATAACTTCATGATCAACCAGCGATCTGCCCTGGGGTTATCCACAGGGGGTGGAGGGTTGTCCACAGGGGTGTGTTCCGGGTCTTTCACTCCTTCAGGGTTGTCGCGTGGACGCCTTGAACGTTGTGCGGCGGATTGCCGGCGAGCAGGACGGAATTGTGACGCTCGGGCAGGCGCGTCGCGCTGGCCTGAGCACCCATGAGGTACAGCGCTTCTGTCGGACCGGCCGGTGGCGCATCGTCGCGCGGGGCAGCTATCTCGTGGACGTCGATCTCTACGACCGCGTGCCCCGACGAGCGGAGATCAGGGCTGCGGTGGCGTCTTTCGGCCCGGCGGCAACCGCTGTGCTCTCGACTGCCGCCGAGCTGCACGGGCTGGCCGGGATGCCCGCCACCAAACAAATTCACGTGTCGGTGCCGGGCTCCGTCGCCAGGCCTGCTCGACTGGCCTACCCGGAGGTGACGGTCCATCAGTTGGTCGTCCCGCCCGAGCATCTCGTCCAGGTGAATGGGGTGAGCGCCACCGCGCCGCTGCGAACCCTCGCCGACCTCTGCCTGCGGGTTGATCGATTTCAGGCGGTCAGCGCGCTGGACTCGGCGGTTAATCGGCGCATCGTCACCGTCGATGACCTGCTCGCGATTCCACGACTCGTCCATGGGCGGCGTGGTGCGGTCGCGGCTCGTAGTTACCTCGCCGAGGTAGACGGGCGGGCGCAGTCGCCGCTGGAGACGCGCGCACGGCTCCGATGCATCGACGGCCGAGTGCCCCCTGACGCTCTGCAGCTCGAGGTCCGCGACGACGACGGCTATCTGCTCGGCATCGGAGACCTCGGCTGGCGCGTTCACCGGATCATCGCCGAGGCGGATGGTCGCGGCCCGCACGGCGTTCCCGAAGCTGTCTTCGCCGATCGCCGGCGGCAGAACCGTCTGGTCAACGCCGGCTGGACCGTACTGCGCTTCACCTGGTCGGACACCCTCCGCCCGGACTACATCCCGTGGACGGTCCGGCAGGCAATAGCCGCCGCCCAGCGCCGTTGATCATGCAGTTATCGCCGTGACACGCCGAGGCGGAGGGCAACAACTTCATGATCAACGGGGGTGGGTGGCGGGGACAGTAGGATTCCGGGTTGTGCGGGTTCTTTTGGTGGGTGGTGGCGGGCGGGAGCATGCGCTCGCGCTCGGGTTGGCTGCGGATCCGGCTGTTTCGGCGGTTGTTGCCGCACCCGGTAATCCGGGGATCGCCTCAGTGGCTGAGCTGCGGGCCGTGAGCGCTTCCGATCCGGCCGCCGTTGCGGCGCTGGCTGTGGAGACGGCTGCTGACCTGGTGGTGATCGGGCCGGAGGCGCCGCTTGTCGCGGGGGTCGCCGACGCGGTACGCGCCAAGGGCATCGCCGTGTTCGGCCCGTCGGCCGAGGCCGCCCGGCTGGAGGGGTCGAAGGCGTTCGCGAAGGACGTGATGACCGCCGCGAACGTGCCGACCGCGCGGGCGTACGTCTGCACCGACGAGGAGAGCACCGGCCGCGCGCTCGACGAGTTCGGTGCGCCGTACGTGGTGAAGGACGACGGGCTCGCCGCCGGCAAGGGCGTGGTGGTGACCGACGACCGGTCCGCCGCGTTGGCGCACGCCGCCGAGTGTGGCCGGGTCGTGGTGGAGGAGTTCCTCGACGGCCCGGAGGTCAGCCTGTTCGTGGTCACCGACGGTGAGGCGGCGCTGCCGCTGCTGCCGGCACAGGACTTCAAGCGGATCGGTGACGGCGACACCGGCCCGAACACCGGCGGCATGGGCGCGTACGCGCCGCTGCCCTGGGCTCCGCCCGGCCTGGTCGACGAGGTGATGCGCGACGTCGTGCACCCCACCCTTGCCGAGTTGCGGCGTCGGGGCGCCCCGTTCGCCGGCCTGCTCTACGTCGGCCTGGCGATGACCGCCGCCGGCCCTCGGGTGATCGAGTTCAACGCGCGCTTCGGTGACCCGGAGACGCAGGTGGTGTTGGCGCTGTTGGAGACTCCGCTTGGCGGGTTGTTGCACGCGGCGGCCACGGGCACGTTGGCCGAGCATCCGCCGCTGCGTTGGCGGGACGGCGCGGCGGTGACCGTGGTGCTCGCCGCGCAGGGCTATCCGGCGGCGCCGCGTACCGGTGATGTGATCACCGGCGCGGACCGCGAGGGCATCATCCACGCCGGCACCGCGCGGCGGGCCGGCGACGGGGCGTTGGTGTCCGCCGGGGGCCGGGTCCTCTGCGGTACGGCCACCGGCGCCGACCTGGCCGCCGCCCGCGACGCCGCGTACGCGCTTGTGGACGGGGTGGAGTTGGCGGGCTCGCAGCACCGCACCGACATCGCCGCCGCGGCGGTCGACGGCCGGATCACCATCCCGGGTTGAGGGACGGGCCGGAGGGCGATTCAGCCGTAGTAGCGGCGCAACTCTCGGGTGAGCACCTTGCCCGTGGCGTTGCGGGGCAGGTACTTCACGAAGATCACGTCCCGGGGGACGGAGAACCGGGCCAGGTAGTGGCGGACGTACTCGCGGACCGCGTCGGGGTCGAGGGTCTCGTCGGGGTGCAGTGCGAGGAAAGCGGCGAGTCGCTGGCCGTACTCGGGGTCGGGTACGCCGATCACCGCGGCCTCACGGACCTGCGGCAACCTGGCGATCAGGTCCTCCACCTCGGACGGGAAGACGTTCTCCCCACCGGAGACGATCATGTCGTCGGCTCGGCCGTCGACGAAGAGCAGCCCGTCCGCGTTGAGTCGGCCGAGGTCGCCGGTGTCGAGCAGCCCGTCACGGGTTTCCCGGCTGGCTCCGGAGGTGTACCCCTCGAAGAGCATCTCGTTGCCGACGAAGATCCGTCCGACGCTGCCGTCGGACACCGGCTTGCCCTCGTCGTCGAGGATCGCGAGGCGGGTGCCGTGGGGCGGCCGGCCGGCGGTGGTCGGCGCCTGGCGCAGCTCCGGCGGGCCGGCGATGGAGGCCCAGGAGACCTCGGTGGAGCCGTAGAGGTTGTAGAGCACGTCGCCGTAGACGTCCATGAACCTGGGCGCCAGCCCTCCGGGCAGGGCCGAGCCGCTGACGGCGACGACCTTGAGTTTGGGGCGCGGGTCCGGCGGCGGGACCTCCATCAGGCGTTGGATCATCACCGGTACGGCGAACATGGCGTCGCAGCGGTGGGTGACCAGGGCGGTGAGCGTGGCGGCCGGGTCGAAGCGGCGCTGCAACACGATTGTGGCGCGGAGCGCGAAGCACACCTGGAGTGCGGCGAATCCCCAGGTGTGGAAGATCGGCGCGGCGATCATCACGCGGTCCCGGACGTGCAGGGGGATGCGGTCGATGATGGACACCAGCGGGCCGAAGCCGCTCGGTGTGGGCCGGCGGGCGCCCTTGGGCGCACCTGTGGTGCCGGAGGTGAGCACGATGATCCGGCCGTCGCGCTCCGGCGGGCGCAGCTCACCTGGCAGTGCGCCGACGACGAGTTCCTCGCGGGCGTGTTCGTCGAGGCGGGGAAGTTCGGCGGGCAGGCCGATGACCCGCTCGGCGAACTCGTCGTCGTGCACCAATAGACGGAGTCGTTGCTCCTCGGCGACGGTGGCCAGTTGGGCGGCGGAGAGGCCGGTGTTGACGAGGACCGAGTCGACGCCCAGCAGGGTGGCCGCGACTATCGTCTCGATCAGCCCGCGGTGGTTGCGGCAGAGCACGCCGATCCGGTCGCCGGCCTGTACGCCGAGCCCGGCCCGCATCGACCGGGCCATCCGTTCGGCTCGGTCGAGCAGGTCGTGGTAGGTCAGCTCGGTGCCGTCCTCGTCGATGAGGGCCAGCCGGCCGGGGTCGCGTGCGGCTGCCTGGCGCAGCTCGCCGGCGAGGCTCCACCCCCAGGTGCGCAACGCGTTGAGCTGCGAGGCGATCCGGACCGGCCGGCCCGGGGTGAGCAGGCCGCGACGGGTCAGCGTGGCAACGATGAACGGCAGGTCCATGCCGCAGACCTCCTTGTCGGGGCGGTACGCGGACAGCCCCGTCCGTCGGGGCGTCTTCCTTGATCATGCACCGGGCGTGGCAGCGGGCCCAGCCTGCGTCGACGGGGGGTGACGAAGACGGCACGGATAGGTAGAGGGACGCCGCCCGGGCCGGATCAGCAGGTGTCCGACCCGAGCGGCAGCCGACCCGAGGGTCAGCGGATCTGCATTCCGGAGATTGCCCGCGAGATGACCAGCCGCTGGATCTCCGAGGTGCCCTCGAAGATGGTGTAGATCTTGGCGTCGCGGTACCAGCGTTCGACCGGGTGGTCGCGCAGGAAGCCGGCTCCGCCGAGCAGCTGCACCGCCTTCTCGGTGACCGACACCGCCACCTCGCCGGCCTTGAGCTTGGACATCGAGCCCTCACCGGCGGTGAACGGACGGTTGTTGCGGCCCATCCAGGAGGCCCGCCAGACGAGCAGCCGCGCGGCGTCGATCTCCATCCGCATGTCGGCGAGCGCGAAGGCGACGGCCTGGTTCTCGATGATGGGCCGTCCGAACTGGACCCGGTCCTTGGCGTAGTCCAGCGCGTACTCGTAGGCGGCCCGGGCCACGCCGAGCGCCTGCGCGCCCACCGTGGGTCGGGACAGCTCGAAGGTGCGCATGGCGGCCTGCCCGCTGGCCCGTTGCCCGGAGCGGGCGCGGGACAACCGCTCGTCGAGGGAGTCCTTGCCGCCGAGCAGGCAACGGCCGGGTACGCGTACCCCGTCGAGGAAGACATCGGCGGTGTGCGACGCGCGCAGGCCGAGCTTGCGCAGCTTGCGGGTGGCGGTGAGGCCGGGGGTGCCCGGCGGTACGACGAACGCCGCCTGGCCCCGGGAGCCGAGCGTGGGGTCGACGGAGGCGGTGACCACGTGCACGCCGGCGATGCCGCCGTTGGTGGCGTACGCCTTCTGGCCGTTCAGCACCCACTCGTCGGTTGCCTCGTCGTAGACGGCCCGGGTGCGCATCGCGCCGACGTCGGAGCCGGCCTCGGGTTCGCTTGTGCAGAACGCGGCGACGGCCGGCGAGTCGACGTCGCCGAAGCACTGTGGCACCCACTCGACCATCTGGTCGGGGGTGCCGGCGCCGTAGATGGCGGCGACGGCGAGCGAGGTGCCGAAGATGGACAGGCCGATGCCGGCGTCACCCCAGAAGAGTTCCTCACTGGCGATCGGCAGCGACAGCCCGGTCGGGTCGGCCCAGCAGGTGGCGAGGAACTCGAAGCCGTAGAGGCCGACCTTGGCGGCCTCCTGGATCACCGGCCAGGGAGTGTCCTCGCGTTCGTCCCACTCGGCGGCGGCCGGGCGCACGACCTCGGCGGCGAAGCCGTGCACCCAGTCGCGTAGATCCCGCTGTTCCTCGTTCAGGTCTAGCGAGAACTCGCCCATGTCAGGCCTTGGGGATGTCGAACAGGTTGGCGATGTTGGCGGCGAGGCCGAGGTCGCCCTTGGCCTTCAGCTTGCCGGTCATGAACATCATCACCGGGTTGGCGCCACCGGAGACGATCTTCAGGAACTCGACAGGGCCCATGGTGAGGCTCAGCTTCGGGTCGTGCTGCGGGGTCTCGTTCACGTCGCACTTGCCGTCGGCGATGACGACCTCGTAGGTGTCGTTGCCGCCGTCCGGACGCCCGGTGATGATCCAGTGGATGACCGCGTTGGTGGAGCCGGCCCGGTCGGCGCGGAACAGCGACGGCATCCGGCCGAACACCTCGCCCAGGATCTTGCCGCGCAGGTCACCGGACATCACCTGGGCGATCTTGTCGTCCGGGGTGGACTTGACCAGCTGGGCGAACTCCTTGGGGCCGACATTGGCGAAGGTGGCCGGGTCGAAGTCAGTCATCAGGTGTGCCTTCCGGAAGATTTGGCTACTCGTGCGTAACCCTACGCACGAGTAGGTATGCTCGCAAGGTGTCCACCGTCCCCGCCTTCAAGCGCCTGCCACGGGCCGTCCGCGAGCAGCAGATGCTCGACGCGGCAGTGAAGGTCTTCTCCCGGCGCGGCTTCCACGCCGCCAGCATGGACGAGATCGCGGAGGACGCCGGCATCTCCAAGCCCATGGTGTACGCGTACCTGGGCACCAAGGAGGAACTCTTCGTCGCCTGCCTGCACCGGGAGGGGACCCGGATGATGCAGGCCATCGCCGGTGCCGCCGCCCCGGACCTGCCGGCCGACGAACGGCTCTGGCGCGGGCTGCGGGCGTTCTTCGGCTTCGTGGGCGCACACCGCGACGGGTGGGCTGTGCTCTACCGGCAGGCCCGGGGCGAGCAGCCGTTCGCCGGCGAGCTGGCAGCCATGCGGGCCCGGTTGGTCGAGGTGGTCGCCGGGATGCTCGACCACGCGCTGCGCGCCGAGGGCCGCGAGATCGCCGCCATCGACCTGGAGGTCGTCGCGTACGCGCTTGTCGGCGCGTCCGAGTCGCTCGCCGACTGGCTCGCGGACCATCCGGACGCCGACCCGGAGAAGACGGCCACCCGCATGATGAACGTGGCCTGGCTCGGCGCCGCCCAACTCCTGCACGGAGTCACCTGGCGTCCGCCTGTCGACTGACCACTTGGACGTCACCGCACCGGGGTCCGGCCCAGCGGCGCGGTCACCGACGCCGGCCGCGCGGGCCGGCGGCGCTTGCGCAACCAACGGACCACCTCGACGACCAGCGTCACCGTCAGCGCGAGGCCCAGACCGAGTAGCAGCCCCCGCAGCGGGTGGCGAAGCTTCAGGTGGCCAACCGTGTCCAGGTGGCGATCCTGGTGTACGACGCCGATCTGCTGTGACGTGCTCGCCCGTCAGTGCCGGGAGGCGGCCTGGCGGTGCGCCCGACGGCGCAGCCACCGGATCCCCTCCAGTCCGAACGTGACGACCACCGAAATTCCCACACCGGCCAGCACGCCCTTCACCGGGTCTCGTTCGAAGGCCAGCCCACCGAAGTAGCCGAGCAGTCCGCAGTACAGCGCCCAGCTGACCGTCGCGATGCTGTCGTACAGCAGGAACGGCCGCCGGGGATAGCGCACCGCCCCCATGGTGAGAGTGACGGCGGTGCGGCCGCCCGGCACGTACCTGCTGGTGGTCAGGATCATCCCGCCGCGCCGGTCCACGGCGCGGCGGGCCCACTCGGAGCTGGCCCGGCGGCGGCTGCCGTCGGGCAGCCGGGCCAGCCGGCGTGCGCCGCCGCCCCGACCGATGGCGTACGAGATGTGGTCGCCGACCAGCGCGCCGATGGCGGCGCTCACGATCACCAGGGTCAGGCTGGGGTGCTCGCCGCTCGCCGCGAGCACCCCCGCGGTGATCACCGCTGCCTCGCCCGGCACCGCGGGGAAGAACGCGTCGACAGCGGTGAGCCCGAAGATCACCAGGTACACCCAGGGTGACGTGACGGTCCCACGCAGGAGGTCGAGCAGGGCGTCCATGCATCAATGCTCGCCGGGCGTGCGCCGCTCGGTGGCCGAGTCGCCGGATCGCCCCCTCCGGACGTCAGGCCGAGCACACCAGGGCCGGCGGGGCGAGCAGCGGGCCGTGCGGAGTCTTGTCGTCGGCGGTGGGGCCCCGCGACGTGAGCACCACCGGTGCGCCCAGCTCCGCGCGTAACGCCTCCGCCCAGTCGGCGGGCGGATCGTCGTAGACCGGGCGGGAACGCAGCAGGCGGTCCGTGAGCGCGGCCTGTCGGTCCAGGTCACCGGGTGGGCCCGGGGCGAGCCACGCGGTGGTGTCGTAGCGGCGGCAGATCCGCAGATCGGGGCCCGCCAGGTCGAGGTGGGTGAGCGCCAGGCCGTCCACCCCGCCGGCCACGTCGAGGGCGTACCTGTGGGCGACCGCGTCGAAGTGGCCGAACCGGAACCGGCCCTGCCACGGGTTCGTCGGGTTGTGCGGGTCGGCGAAGGGCAGGGCCGGGTCCTCGGTCACCAGCGGGCCGGGCCCGTGCCGGGTGGTGACCACGCGCAGCACCCCGATCCGGGTCACCTCGCCGGCCAGACCCGCCTCGGCGAGCAGACTGTCGGCGTTGGCGAACGTCGTGGTGCTCCACGTCGTGTACGGGTGGAAGCCGTGCCACTCGTCCAGCAGCACGCCCTGCGCGCCCTCGAAAACGCAGGTCCCGGCGCGCAGTGCTCCGGCGAGCCACGCCCCGTCGACGATCGCGACCCGCCCGGCGAACCCGCTGAACGCGGGCAGGCAGTCCTCGACCGGCGGCGCGTCCAGCCTGCCGAGTTCGGCGGTGAGCCGATCCCGCAGGGCGGTCAACCTGCGGCGCAGCAGCGCCGGTCGGCGGCAGTCGGCGACCCGGGGCGCGTCGTCGGGGTGGGCGAGACCGTACGCGACGGCCTCACCCACCCCCAGCCCGCAGGAGCCGTGCCGGTCGGCTCCCCGGGCGATCTCGCGGGCCCGGTTGGCGGCCCGGTGGTACGGGGTGGCGAGCAGCGCGTCCCCGTCGACGGTCAGCCGGTCCAGCGCGTCGGGCACCCCCACCGTGGCGAGGTGGTCGGCCTCGGCGGCCAGCGCCAGCGGGTCCACCACCACGTGTCGCGACAGGTGCGTACGTACACCCGGGTGGAACGTGCCCGCCCCGAACTGCGCGAACGTGTGGTGCCGCCCGTCGCGCATGACGACGTTGTGCGCCGCCTGCGCGCCCCCGTTGAAGCGGACCACCGTGTGCACCGGGCGGGTGGCGCAGAGCCAGTCCACGACAGTGCCCTTGCCGGCGTCGCCGTAGCCGAGGTCGACCACCGCCACGTGCCTCACAGCCGGGTCACCCCACCTGCCGTGTCGCGGAACGCCGGCAGCGTCGACACCTCGGCCCGCCGCCCCCGGCCGAGGCGGGCCAGGGCCTTGGAGACGGTCCGGGTGGCACCGGAGCCGGCGCGGTCCAGGTGGCGAAGACCCTCGTCGAGGTCGATGGCCTGCTCGCCGAGGCCGATGGTGAGCGCGATGGTCTCGCAGACCGCGTCGAGGTCGTCGAGCACGACGGCGTTCTGCCCGAGCAGGTCCCGCCAGAAGTCCAGGACCTTGGCGTTGCCGGAGTAGTGGCTGCCGGCGGGGAGCAGGTAGTAGGTGTCCCAGCGGCGGGTCACCTCGTCCACGACCTGCCGCAGCGGCAGGTCCTCGGCCAGCTCGTCGCCGATCAGGCCGGTCACCTCCCGCGCCTTGACCTGCGGGTACGCCAGCTCGTCGCCGATGATGAACAGGTAGCCGCGCCGGCCGCGCTTCTCCCAGTTGTCGGTGGTGGTGTGCCGGGCCATGAAGTACATGGCCAGCTCGTACGACTCGGTCATCTGCCCACCGCCACCGCCTTCGAGGACGATCCGGCCGAGGTCGTCGTCCATCCGGTTGTCCGACTCGAACTGGCCCACCTGCAACGGCACCCGGTCGCAGGTGGCGTCGCCGATCGCGCCGAACATGATCTGCGGGTCGCTGGCGTAGCCCTGCCGTTGCAGCAGCCCGAGCAGCTGCGGCAGCTTGGTCTGCAGGACGCGCGGCACCTTGAGCATCGAGCCGGTCACGTCGAAGAGCACCGCGACTGGCGTCGAGCGGGGGTGCTCGTCCGAGTCGCGGCTCTCGCGTGTCGCGTCGCGGGGGTCGAGCGCGGGGTGCACGGTGCGCGCCCCGCTGTCGCTGTAGGAGAACGCGCTGCGGCCGGTCCTGCGCCGGTAGTGGTCGGCGGCGTCGTACACGTCGGTGGACCAGGTTCCACTGCCCATGACAGCTCCTCAGGGGGTAAGGGTGAAGGGTCGGAAGGTGCGTGGCCCGTAGAGCCGGTCCAGCACCTGGTCGAGGTCGCGGAGCAGCCGCCAGGCGTCGTCGGGCCGGTCGGCGAGGAAGCGGTGCCGGCAGTCCTGGGCGAAGTCGAGCAGCTCGCGGGGTGCGTGGCGGTTGAGCAGCGAGGTCATGCAGCGGGTGGCCATCCAGATGTCGGTGCCCGGCCCGCTGGGCCGCTTCTGGAAGACCTCCGGCGGATACCAGTCCTGGTGACCGGGCACCATCGCCGGGATCGTGCCACCGATCGGGGCGGAGAAGCACCAGTCGATCAGCACGACGCCGTGGGCGTCCGGCTCGATCAGCACGTGTGGTGGCAGGACCGCGCCGTGCACCACGCCCGCCCGGTGGGCCAGGCCGAGCGCCACCAGCAGCCGCCGCCACATCCAGGCCACGTCCCGGGCGTCCAACCCGTCGGGGTACGCGCGCCGTACCTCGGTCAGGTCGTGCAGGCCGGGCGCGGTGGCGAGGACGTTGATCCGCCGTTCGGCACCGGTCGAGGTGTCGCGGTGCGGAAACTCGTCGACGAGCCGGGGCACGTACGGCAGGTAACGCGGGTCGCCGCGCTCGGCGATGGTGCGTAGGGCGTGCGCCTCGCGGGCCATCAGGTCGTTGTCGCTGGGGCGTCGGGGCAGCTTGAGGAGGCGGTCGTCGCCCACGTCGTAGAGGTCGGCCAGGTCACCCGAGTGGGCCGGCGCGCCGAGGCGGTAGTCGCCGATGACGGTGACCTGCCGGGCCTGCCACCTGGTGGTGACGTGGACGAACGCGTCGGTGGCCTGGGCGCGTACCGCAGGGTCGGCCGGCAGGCGGTCGGGGTGCAGGGCCGCGACCAGCTCGCGGTAGCGGCGGGCCGGGTGGTCCGTGCCGAACAGGTCTGTGTCGGTGCGGGCGGCCGTGACCAGGTCGATGGCCTCGGCGGTTCTCATCGCACGGTCTCCTCGCGGGCGGGGCGCAGCAGCGCCGGGTGCAGCAGTCGGGCGTCGCCGGCCCGGTAGAGCCGGGCGCGGGGGCCGCCCCGGGTGCCGCCGCGTTCGGTGCTGGCGCCTGTGCTCTCCACGAGGCCGGGGACGGAGAGCACCTTGCGGTGGAAGTTGCCGGCGTGCAGCGGGTGACCCCAGACCGTCTCGTAGACGGCGCGTAGCTCGCTGATGGTGAACTCGGTGGCGAGGAAGCGGGTGGCCAGCGGCGTGTACTCCAGCTTGGACCGGGCGCGCTCCAGCGCGTCGTCGATGATCCGGCCGTGGTCGAAGGCGAGCTGCCGGCTGGTCAACGCGGTCACCGGCAGCCAGAGCGCCTCGTCGGCGTCGGTGCCGGCGGCCGGGTCCGGCAGGTCCGGGGCGAACGCGAGGTGGGCGATCGAGACAACGCGCATCCGCGGGTCACGGTCGGGATCGCCGTAGCTGCCCAACTGCTCCAGGTGTACGCGGCGCAGCCCTTCGCCGCCGAGCCCGGTCTCCTCGGCCAGCTCCCGTCGGGCGCCGGCGCTCAGGTCCTCGTCGGGTTGGACGAAGCCGCCGGGCAACGCCCAGTGACCCTCGAAGGGTGCCTGGCCGCGCCTGATCAGCAGCAGGTGCAGCGCGTCGTCGCGGATGGTCAACGCCACCACGTCGACTGTCACGGCGACCGACGGGTAGGCCCGGGGGTCGTACGCCTCCAGGAACTCCTGCTCGTTCATCCCGTCACCCTCACTCTGAGAACATCTCAACGTGAGAACAACTTAGCGCACGACGGCCTCCCTGCCAAGCCCGAAATCGCGTCAGCGCAGAAGACCTGCCAGATGCGGTCGACCACGCGAGTCGTGCAGGGCGAACCCGCCGTCCGGCAGGAGGGCGAAGCTGACAGTGCTCGGCAGGGACACCGGCAACTTGAAGGCGACCTCGACCGTGTAGGCGTCCGGCAGCCGGCTCTCCATCGCGGCGAGGCAGCGCGCCTTGCTCCACATGCCGTGCGCGATCGGCCGGCGGAACCCGAACAGCCGCGCCCCGAGCCGGGACGTGTGGATCGGGTTGTGGTCCCCGGACACCCGCGCATACCCGGTGCCGACGCCGGGCTCCACACGCCAACGGGCCGAAGCGGCTGGTGCCTCGGGACGCTCACCCCGCGCACCGCCACCGGACGTGCGTTCCCGACCCAGGTACGTCGAGACGCCGCGCCAGACCTCCTCCCCGTCGACCGAGCCGACAAGCACCACGTCCACCTGCCGGCCCCGGTCGTGCGGACGCAGGTCCTGCGCGTACGTGGTGAAGTCGACAGTCTCGTCAGCGGTGATCGGGCGGTGCACGGTGATCCGGTTGCCGATGTGCACCAGGCCGATCAGCGGGATGGGGAACTCCGGCGCGGTCATCAGACGCAGCGCCAGCGGAAAGCCCATGACGTGCGGATACGTGGCAGGCAGTCGATCGGTGAGACGGAACCCGCAGACCCGGTCGTAGTCGGCCAGGTGCGCCCGGTCGACTGTCACCCCGCCGGCGGCCAACTCGACAGTCGGCAGGTCGGTCCCGCGCCGGCCGCCGCCGAGGCCCGGCAGCGCGCCGAGCACGGCCCGCCCGTACAGCGGGCCGGCCGCCGGCATCCGGGGCAGCTCCACCAGAGTGCGGCCGCCCGACTCCGGACGCCGTGCCGCGGCCTGGGTCCGCGCCGACAGCGTCTCCGTCGGGCCGTCGATCAGCTCGTGCAGTGAGAGCTCGTCGTCCGCGCCGCCCATCACGCCCCCAGCAGGCTCTGGCCGCAGACCCGGACCACGTTGCCGCTGACCGCGCCGGACGCCGGCCAGGCCAGCCAGCCGATCGTCTCGGCCACATCCACCGGTAGCCCGCCCTGCGACAGGCTGTTCATCCGCCGGCCCGCCTCCCGGACCATGAGCGGGATGCGCGCGGTCAACCGGGTCTCGATGAAACCGGGGGCCACCGCGTTGACGCTGATTCCCCGCTCACGCAGGGCCGGGGCGAGCGAGTCGACAAGCCCGATGACGCCGGCCTTGCTCGTGGCGTAGTTGGTCTGCCCCCGGTTTCCGGCGATCCCGGCGATCGAGGAGACCGCCACGATCCGCCCGCCGGTCGGAATCAGCCCCCGCTCCAGCAGTACGTCGTTGATCCGCTCCTGGCTGGAGAGGTTGACGTCGATCACCTGATCCCACCTGTCGGCGTCCATCCGGCCGAGCGTCTTGTCCCTGGTGATTCCGGCGTTGTGCACCACCACGTCGACCCGACCGTGCCGGCTGGCCAGGTGGTCGGCGAGCCGGGTGGGCGCGTCCGGTGCGGTCAGGTCGAGCTGCACGGCGGTTCCGCCGATCTCGTTCGCCACCGCCGCGAGGGCGTCACCCGCAGCCGGGATGTCCAGGGCCATCACCTGCGCGCCGTCGCGGGCGAGCACCTTCGCAAGCGCCGCGCCGATGCCCCGGGCCGCGCCGGTGACAAGCACGACCTGCCCGTCCAGCGGGCGGTCCCAGTCCGCCGGGGCGCTCGCCTCGCCGGCGCCGACCCGGACGACCTGCCCCGAGACGTACGCGGACCGGCCGGACAGGAGGAACCGCACCGTCGATTCGAGGCTCGTTCGGGTGCCGGCGGCGCTTGCGTCACGGGTCACGTAGACGAGCTGCGCGGTGGTGCCCCGGCCGAACTCCTTGCCGATGCTGCGCACCAACCCCTCCAGGGCGCGCTGCGCGGTCGCCTCGCGAGGCGTCGGGCACTCGTCCGGCGGGGTGCCGAGCACGATCACCCGGCCGCTGGCCAGCACGGACCGGGCCTGCGGGTGGAAGAAGTCGTAGAGCTGGCGCAGGCCGCTCGAATCGGTGATCCCGGTGGCGTCGAAGAGCAGCGCAGCGTACCGCTGCGGGGTGTCGGTCTGCGGCTCGGCGGCCGGGTCGGCCAGCTCGACCCCGGCGGCGGTCAGGATCTCCGCGACCGGCTCGGCGAGCCGGCCGCCGGTGGACGCACCCAGCAGGGCCGGCCCGGTCAGCAGCGGGTCGCCGGGGTGGTGCCGGCGCAGTCGGGGCGGGTCGGGAAGCCCGAGGCGCTTGACCAGCGTGCGGCCGGCGGCCGATTGGACGAAGCTCGCGTACCTGTCGGTCATGGGCGTAGCCTACTGGCGAGTAGGGTTGGTGCAACACATCTCGGAGGAGGCGGATCGTGCAGAGCATCCGGCGGGTCGCGGTCATCGGGGGCAACCGCATCCCCTTCGCCCGTTCGAACTCCCGCTACGCGGACGCGTCAAACGCCGACCTGCTCGGCGCCGCGCTGGACGGTCTCATCGCCAGGTACGGGCTGGCCGGGCAGCGGGTCGGCGAGGTGGTCACCGGAGCCGTGCTCAAGCACTCCCGTGACTTCAACCTCACCCGCGAGGTCGTCCTCGGGTCGCGACTCGACCCGCACACCCCCGCGTACGACATCCAGCAGGCCTGCGGCACCGGCCTGGAGGCCACGATCCTGGTCGCCAACAAGATCGCCCTCGGGCAGCTCGACGTGGGCATCGCCGGTGGTGTCGACACCACCTCCGACGCACCCCTCGCCGTCAACGAGGACATGCGCCGTACGCTGCTCAAACTCAACTCCGCCCGCACCCTCGGCGAACGGCTGAAGATCGCCGCGAAGCTGCGCCCGCTCCAGCCGTTCAAGCCGGACATCCCCCGCAACGCCGAACCGCGTACCGGCCTGTCCATGGGGGACCACGCCGCCCAGACCGCAGTGCGCTGGCAGATCGACAGGCGCTCCCAGGACGAACTGGCGTTGCGGTCGCACCAGCGACTCGCCGCCGCGTACGACAGGGGCTTCTTCGACGACCTCATGACGCCGTACCTGGGGCTCACCCGCGACCAGAACCTCCGCCCGGACACAAGCGTGGAGAAGCTCGGCTCGCTCAAGCCGGTCTTCGGCACCCGCGGTCCGGACGCCGAGCACGCCACGATGACCGCAGGCAACTCGTCGCCGCTCACCGACGGCGCCTCGACGGTGCTGCTGGCCAGCGAGGAGTGGGCGGCGGCGCACAACCTGCCGGTGCTGGCCTGGTTCAGCTGGTCCGAGACGGCGGCGGTGGACTTCGTGCACGGCGACGAAGGGCTGCTGATGGCCCCCGCGTACGCGGTGCCCCGGATGCTGGCCCGGGCCGGGCTCACGTTGCAGGACTTCGACTACTACGAGATCCACGAGGCGTTCGCGTCGCAGGTGCTGGCCACCCTCGCCGCCTGGGAGTCGCCGGAGTTCTGCAAGGACCGGCTCGGCCTGGACGCTCCGCTCGGCGCGATCGACACCGACCGGCTCAACGTCAACGGTTCGTCGCTGGCCGCCGGCCACCCGTTCGCCGCCACCGGCGGCCGGATCGTGGCCACGCTGGCGAAGCTGCTGGCCGAGAAGGGCAGCGGACGAGGACTGATCTCCATCTGCGCCGCAGGCGGCCAGGGCGTGACGGCGATCCTGGAACGCTGAGCAGAGGGCTGTGAACGACGACGCCCGCCGGACCCGAGGGTCTGGCGGGCGTCGATCGTGCGGTGCGGATCAGCCGAGGGTGAACTTCTCCCAGGTGCTGATGGCCGGACCGTTGGCGATCAGGGGCTTGGAGCCGGCGCCGTCCGCGCTGACGAACTTGTTGTTGATGCTGGCTCTGAGGCTGATCGTGCCGTCGCTGTTGTAGACCATGTCGAAGCGTTCCCAGGTGCTGGCCGTCGGCGCGTTCGCGATGAGGGGCTTGGAGCCCGCGCCGTCGGCGGAGACGAAGCGGTTGTTGACCCGCGCGAGGAGGCCGACATGTCCGTCGCTGAGCTGCACCAAGTCGAACCGCTCCCACAGGCTCGCCGTCGGGGCGGAGGCGATCAGGGGCTTGGCGCCGGCGCCGTCCGCGCTGACGTAGCGGCCATTGATCCGGGCCTTCAGGGACGTGTTCGCCTCCGAGGGCTTGACCTGGAAGAACTTCTCCCACGTGCTGATCGTGGGGCTACTGGCACTCATCGCGACGGTGCCGCTGGGGTCAGCGGTGACGTACTGCGCGGTGATGGGGGCCTGGAGGCTGATGGTGCCGTCGCTGTTGCGGATCAGCGTGAACGCCTCCCGCTTGTCCACGAGAATGCTCTCCGCGGTCAGCATGGTGTTGTCGAATTCCGAGATGGCGACGTAGCGACCAACCGCCCGGGAAAAGAGGGCGATCTTGCCGTTGCCCGCGTCCGCCAGGTCGAACTGCGCGGTCGCGCCCGGTTCGGTCTGGTTCGGCTGGAGACCGGAACCGGTCTCGTAGCTGACGTAGCGGCGGTTGGACAGGGCGCGCAGCCCCAACGTGCCCGTCTGTTGCAACACGCTGACCTGCTCGTTACGAGTCGTCGACCGGCCGTCGGTGCCGATGATTTTGATACTCAGGGTGTAGCGGTCGGCACGCGTGTAGGTGTGCGAGGCGATCGGGCCGGCCTGGGTGACTACGCTGTTGTCGCCGAACCTGAACTCGTAGGAGGCGATCGGGGCCAGGCCGGGGGTGGAGGCGGACGCGTCCACGGTCACCGAGCGGTTCTCCAGGTTCAGGCCGATATCGAACCGCACCACGGGGGTGCGGATGGTTTCCACGGCGCCTCGGTCGGCGTAGGTGACCGGGCCGGCGCCGGTGTTCGGCACTGTCGGGTCGTCGATCCGTTGCTGTCCGGTGCGGTCGAGTTCGGGGTAGCCGGGGGCTGCGGAGTTCGCCGAGTCGTAGCTGTCCGGGGCCTGTCCGGTCTCCCGGTCGTGCGCGGCCTGACCGGAGGCCGCCCGGAACGCCGCGAGGCCCATCCGGGTGTTCCAGGCGTAGATCTGCGGGGAGTCGTTGTAGTAGTGGTGGGCGTTGTTGTAGTCGACAACCGTCTTGCCGACGGCGCCGTCGTAGACGCCGATCTCGACGCCGTCGAGGAACGCCGGGTCGCAGTAGCCCTGGCTGAAGTAACCGTTCACCGCGAGCACGTTGTTCTGGACGGAGACGCCGGACGAGGCTCCGTCGACGCGGATGCCGTCGCGGCAGCGGTCCTTGATCGTGTTGTTGGCGATCGCCGTATCGGTGGCACCGTTGTTGTGCACGCCGTGACCGGCGCCGCCGGTGATCAGGTTGTTGGCCACCACGGTGCCGGTCGCGTCCGGGCCGAGCGCGACGGCCGCGTCCGTGAAGCCGTGGACCTGGCCACCCACGTACGAGTTGCGCGGCCCGTCGATCCGGACGCCGACGGTGTGGTCGGCGGCGGTGTAGCTGGCATCGCCCTGAACGGTCGTGCCCAGGATGTGGACGTCGCTGCTGGCCGCGTCCACGGCGACGCCGGCGGTGGAGGCATAACCGATGACTGTCGTATTCGACACGCTCGAACCGGTGATACCGGCGAACCGGATCACGGGGGAGTTCGCGGGTCTGTTCAGACCGTAGACGCCACCGCGGATGGTGACGCCCGACGAGTTGCTGGCGTCCACGGTTGGCACGCTCGCTGACCCGAAGACGCGCAAGTTCTGCAACACGACGTCGTGCTGGCCGTCGATGACGAAACCGGCCGTCGCGCCGGACACGGTGGCCGAGTTGGAGCTGGCGTTGGTAGTGAACACGATCGGCTGTTGCGGGGTGCCGGACGCGGTGACGTTTACCCGCTCCAGGTAGACACCGCCACCGATGTCGACCGTCTGCCCGGCGGTGACGATCGCGGCGGCGGCCCCGATCGAGCAGAACGGCTGCGCCAGGGTGCCCGGGTACGCGTCGGAGCAGTTGGCGGAGGGATTCTGCCGGACGTACAGCGTCGTCGGTGTGTCGGCGTGGGCGGGCACTGTGGTGCCCATCAGGGCGCCGCCGGTCAGGACGGTGGTCACGAGACCGGAGAAAAGGGATTTACGCATGCTGGCCCCGAGGGAAAAGGAGGACCCGGCGACGCCGGAATCAGATGCGGCTGATCCTGCACCACACCAGGTCGAGGCGCTGACCGGGGCGACAAAACGGCCACCGGTACGGTTCCGGCCGCGGATGACCGCGCTCGCCTGGGACAGCGTCGCCAACTTCTCCGCCGCGCCGCTGCGCCTCGCCACCTGGCTCGGCGCGGTCAGCTGGCTGTTCGCCGACACGCGGGCCGGCGATGTGTCACAGGCGCTGGCCGGGCTGGCCCAGGTGCGTCTCGTCTCCGGCAGCGTCACTGTGTACGAGTTGCGCTGACCCCCTTCACACGGCGACGCCCGCCGGACCCGAAGGTCCGGCGGGCGTCGAACGGCGGGGACGACTCAGCCGAGGGTGAACTTCTCCCAGGTGCTGACTGCGGGGCCGTTGGCGATCAACGGCTTGCTGCCCGCGCCGTCGGCGCTCACGTACTTGTTGTTGACGGTGGCCTTGAAACTGACCGTGCCATCACTGTTGCGGACCATCGTGAACTGCTCCCACAGGCTGACCGTGGGACGGGTCGCGATCAGCGGCTTGCTGCCGGCGCCGTCGGCAGTGACGAAGCGCCTGTTGGCGCGGGCGAGCAGGGCGACCTGCCCGTTGCCCAGGTCGACGATGTCGAACCGCTCCCACGTGCTGGCGGTCGTCGAACTCGCGATCAGCGGTTTCGTCCCGGTGTTGTCGGACATCACGAAACGGCCGTTCACGCTGGCCTTCAGCGACCTGTTCGCGTCGACGACCGGGACCTGGTGGAACTTCTCCCAGGTGCTGATCGCCGGACTGCTCGCCGACACCGTGAAGGAGCCGCTGGGGTCGGCGGTGACGTACAGGCCGTTGTTCGCCCTGAGGCTGACGGTGCCGTCGGTGTTCCGCACGACCGTGAACTTCTCCGTCGCGCCGACGACCTGGCTCTCGGCGTCCAGGTTCTCGTTTGCCGACTGCGTGACGTAACGGCCGTTGGCTCGTGCGAAGAGGGCGACCTGGCCGTTGCCGGCGTCCGCCAGGTCGTACTGCGCGGCGGCGGTCAGGCTGGCCTGGTCCGGTCGCATGGGTACGGCACCGATGTACCTGAGGTTGGACAGCGCGAGCAGACCCACGCTCGCGGTCCGCCGCAGCACGCTCACCTGCTCGGTGCTGTTGCCCTGCATCTCGTCCTCGCCGCGGACGGTGACGGTGATGTCGTACGTGCCCGGGGTGGCGTACCAGTGCGTGACGGTCGGGGCGGACTGGGTGACGACGTTTGTCCCGTCGCCGAAGTTGAACACGTACTCCCTGATCGGGACGAAACCCGGCGTGGAGGCGGAGGCGTCCACGGTGACCGCGCTCGCACTCGGGCCCAACGCGACGTCGAAGGACGCGGTCGGGGACTTGACGCTCTCGATGATGCCCCGGTCGGCGTACGTGATCGGGCCGGCACCGGTGTTCGTCACGGCCGGGTCGTCGCGGCGCGACTGGTTCTGGCTGTCGAGCTCCGGGAAGCCGGGTGCCGCCGAGTTCGCCGAGTCGATCCGGTCGGTGGCGTTCGCCGTGTCCCGGTCGTGCGCGGCCTGGCCGGACGCGGTACGGAACTGGGCCAGGCCCATGACGGTCCCGTTCCAGGAGTAGTTCGTCGAGGACGGAGAAGAGCCGTGGTACGTGTTGTTGTAGTCGACGACCGTGCTGCTCAGAGCTTCGTCGTGGACCCCGATCTCAACGCCGCCGACGGCCTGCGGGTCGCAGAACGCCTGGCTGTGGTGACCGTTGCTGCTGAACGTGTTGTTCTGCACGGAGACAGCGGAGGACGCCCCGTCGACCCGGACGCCGTCGACGCAGCGGTCCTTGATGGAGTTGTTGGTGATCGCCGTGTTGGCGGCCCCACGGTTGTGGATGCCGTGACCGGCCCCGCCCCTGATGTCGTTGTTGGCCAGAACAGTGCCGGAGGCGCCCGGCGCGATCTCGATGGCGGCGCCGGTGAAGCCGCCGACGACGGTGTCGAGGACGGAGGTGCGTGTTCCCTCGATCCGGATGCCCGAGCTGTGGGCGGCGGTGTCGTACTTCGAGTCGCTGCCCACCGTCGCGCGCTCCACGGTCACGTCGGTGGAGGTGGCGTCCACAGTGATTCCGTTGGCGAGCGCCGTCCCGGTGCCGATGATGTCCCGCAGGCTGGCCATCGTCACTCCGGTGAGCCGCACGGCGGGTGCCGTCGCGGCGCTGGCCATCGTGTAGGTGCCGCCGGCGACCTCGATGTTCGAGGAGTTGCGGATGTCCAGGGCGGGGATGTCGAGCCCCGTTCCGGCCACCTTGAAGTCCTGGAGGCCGATGTCGTGCTGGCCGTCGATGACCAGGCCCGCGGTCGGCCCGACGAGCCTGACCGCACTGCCGTTGGCGATGAAGCCGATCGGCTCGTCGGGGGTGCCGGAGCGGGTGAAGGTGACGCGCTCGGCATAGTCCCCGTCGTAGACGCGGACGGTCTGGCCGGCGGTGGCCACGGCGGTGGCGGCGCCGATCGTGCAGAACGGCTCCGTCGAGGAGCCGGGCCCCTGGTCGGAGCAGTTCGCGGCGGCCTTCTTGACATACAGGGTCGGTTCGGCCGCCTGGGCGGGTGCGCCGGTGGCCAACAGGGTGCCGCCGGTCACCGCGATCGCGGTGAGGCCGGCGAGGGATCTTCTACGCATGCATGCCCTCTGTCGAGAAGGTGGATTCGGCTTCGCCGGAGATCAGATGGAGACCATGATCCGATACCTGCTGCCAGCACGACGTCCCGGGCGACAAAACGGCTGACACGCCCCACCGGCTCCCGGCGTGGCCTCCCGGCTGGGCGAACCGCCGGGTAGGAGAGAATGAGGTACGTGACGACGATCCCCAACGTGCTCGCCAACCGGTACGCCTCACCCGAGTTGGTCGCCCTCTGGTCGCCCGAGGAGAAGGTCCGGATGGAGCGGCGGCTCTGGCTCGCCGTGCTCCGCGCCCAGCGTGATCTTGGCGTACCGGTGCCGGACGGCGTGGTCGAGGCGTACGAGCGGGTGCTCGACCAGGTCGACCTCGCCTCGATCGCCGAGCGGGAGCGGGTCACCCGGCACGACGTGAAGGCCCGGATCGAGGAGTTCAGCGCGCTCGCCGGCTTCGAGCACGTGCACAAGGGGATGACCTCGCGGGACCTCACCGAGAACGTCGAGCAACTTCAGGTGCGTGCCTCGCTGGAGCTGATCCGGGACCGGGTGGTGGCCACCCTCGCCCGGCTGGCCTGGCTGGCCCACGAGCATTCCGAGCTGGTGATGACCGGCCGCTCGCACAACGTGGCGGCGCAGGCCACCACGCTGGGCAAGCGCTTCGCGTCGGCGGCGGAGGAGCTGCTGATCGCGTACGAGCGACTGGAGGAGCTGATCGCCCGCTACCCGCTGCGGGGGATCAAGGGCCCGGTCGGCACGTCCGCCGACCAGCTCGACCTCTTCGACGGCGACGCCGACAGGGTGGCCGACCTGGAGCGCCGGATCGCCGAGCACCTGGGCTTCTCGCGGGTGCTGGACAGCGTGGGGCAGGTCTACCCGCGCTCGTTGGACTTCGACGTACTTGCCGCGTTGGCGCAGGTAGCGGCCGCGCCGTCGTCGCTGGCCACCACGATCCGGCTGATGGTCGGCCAGGAGTTGGTGACCGAGGGCTTCAAGCCGGGTCAGGTCGGCTCCAGCGCGATGCCGCACAAGATGAACACCCGCTCCTCGGAGCGCGTGAACGGCTTCGCGGTGATCATCCGGGGTTACCTGTCGATGGTCGGTGAGCTGGCCGGTGACCAGTGGAACGAGGGGGACGTGTCCTGCTCGGTGGTCCGGCGGGTGGCCCTGCCGGACGCGTTCTTCGCCGCCGACGGGCTGTTCCAGACGTTCCTCACGGTGCTCGACGAGTTCGGCGCGTACCCGGCGGTGATCAACCGGGAGCTGGAGCGGTTCCTTCCGTTCCTGGCCACCACGAAGATCCTGGTGGCGGCCGTGCGGCGGGGCGTCGGTCGGGAGGTCGCGCACGAGGTGATCAAGGAGCACGCGGTCGCCGTGGCGCTTGCCATGCGTGAGAAGGGTGCCCCGGAGAACGATTTGTTCGACCGCTTGGCCGCCGACGGCCGGCTGGGCCTGTCCCGCGCCGACATCGACACCCTGGTCGCCGACCGGACCGCCTTCGTCGGCACCGCGACGGCCCAGGTCCAGGCGGTGACCAGGCGTATCACCAAGGTGGTGGAGGCCCACCCGCACGCCGCCACGTACTCCCCGCCCCCGATCCTGTAACCCCGCCGAGGTTACTCGCCGGTGGGGGTCTCGGCGGCGGTTCTCAGGTTGGGGGCGCTTGCGGGTTCGGCGATGCCGCCGAGAGACTCGGCGAAGGCCGGGTCGGTGGCGGTCTCCGCCGCCACCACCGGCTGGTCGGAGGGCATGACCTCGGGCATCTTGGGTACGGCGATCACCGCAGTGCCGTACGCGCAGATCTCCATCCACATCTCGCCGCAGTCCCGGCTGTCGAACCGCATACCGATCACGGCGTTCGCGCCGAGCCGCAGGGCCTCCTCGCCGAGGCGGGACACCGAGTCGGTACGCCACCGGGTCAGGTTGTCAGGTGCCATCGGGTCGTACGCGCCACCGCGCAGGTTCTTGACACCCTCGCGGTACGGGTTGCGCGTCCTGGCCATCGATGACACCACCTCACCGAGGATCTGGCGGATCTCGTAGCCGGGCAGTTGATCCGTCGTCACGACCAGCACGGTTCCGATGCTGTCAGGAGCGGGGAGCCCCGATCGGGTGCATTGTTCACCTGATCGGATGCTGCAAAACAGCGCGGCGCGGACGGTCGGCACTCGGTCGACCATCCACGCCGCGCGGGGCGCTAACCGTCAGACACCGGCAGTCGAGGAGATCCAGGCCCGGTTGTACGCAACGCTGCCGTAGTTCTGGATGCTCGACCCGTCCGCGGTGGAGGCGACGCCGACCTGCTGGCCGTTGTAGAACTGCGGTCCGCCGGAGTCACCGCGCCAGGCGTTGCCGTTGATCCGGGTGCTGCGGATCGCCTGCCCGCCGTACGCGTCGGTGGCGCTGTTGCTGGTGACCCGGACGGTAGCGGTCTTCAGCGTGGTGGACGCCGAGCAGCCGCTGTAGCAGGTCATGCCCCAGCCGTAGATCGAGTTGGTCGAGTTGATCGGCGGGTTGCTGCTGGCCAGGCTCACCGCCGAGGTGCTGACGGTGCTGGAGAGGCGCATGAGGGCCAGGTCGTTGCGGGTGTAGGTGGCGCTGACCGTGCGGGTGACCCCGCCGGAGGTGCGGTTCACGCTTCCGACGCGTACCGACATGGTGCCGCTGATGCAGTGCCGGGCGGTGAGCACCCACTGCGGGGCGATCACGCTGCCGGAGCAGGTGAACGAGCCGTTGCTGAACACCGCGGCGGCCCAGGGGGCCGACGAGACGGTGCCGCCGCCGATGATGGGTTGCGGGCCGGCCGGGGCGGCGACCGCTCCGGACGTGGCGCCGAGGACGCCGACCAGCGCGGTGCCGAGCACGGCGAGCAGGGGACGGATGCGCATCGGGTGGACTCCTTGGACGGGGCGGGCCCGGGGTCGCCGGGTGCCGGACGGCGACGGCGGGAGGTCCCCGCCACCGCTCTGCATCGAGGTGCGTCGATGTAGAGTAGGGCGGACGGCGGGCGTTATCAAGAATTCGATCGAGGGTAACCAATGTAACGATTCGGCCACCCTGGACGCCGTATATGCCCTGGTGGGACCGCGTGTCCTGACTGGCGCACCATCCTGGTTACCCGTTAGGTTGATCACCGTCTGAACTGCACCCGACCGGTGCGTCCGCGACGGAATCTGCCAGGTACGCTGGCTGCGCTCGCCCGTTGTGGGTCGGCACCCAACTGCGTACACAGTCAGGAGTGCCCAGTGCCTCGCGTCGTCGTCGACGTCATGCTCAAGCCCGAGATCCTCGATCCGCAGGGCCAGGCCGTCGCAAACGCGCTGCCCCGGCTCGGCGTCAGCGACGTCGCCTCGGTTCGGATCGGCAGGCGGATCGAGATCGAATTCACAGGTGAACCGGACCTGGACCGCGCCCGGGAGATCGCCGACAAGCTGCTCGCCAACCCGGTCATCGAGGACTTCACCGTCCGCCTGGTCGAGGCCGACGAGACCGCGGACGCCCGCTCGTGACCGCCCGGGTCGGTGTGGTCACCTTCCCCGGCTCGCTCGACGACGGGGACGCGGCCCGGGCCGTCCGGATCGCCGGCGCCGAGCCGGTCCGGCTCTGGCACGGTGACCCGGATCTGCACCGGGTCGACGCGGTGGTCCTGCCCGGCGGTTTCTCCTACGGCGACTACCTGCGCTGCGGCGCCATCGCCCGCTTCGCGCCGGTGATGGAGACGATCGTGGCCGCCGCCCAGGGTGGTCTGCCGGTGCTCGGCATCTGCAACGGCTTCCAGATCCTCTGCGAGGCGCACCTGCTGCCGGGCGCGCTCACCCGCAACCAGCACCTGCACTTCCGCAACCGGGACCAGGTGCTGCGCATCGAGTCGGCAGGCACGGCGTGGACCAACACGTTCCAGCCCGGCCAGGAGGTGCTCGTCCCGGTGAAGAACGGCGAGGGCTGCTACGTCGCCGACGCGGCGACGCTGGACCAGCTCGAAGCCGAGGGCCGCGTGGTCGCCCGCTACGTCGGCGGCAACCCCAACGGGTCGCTGCGGGACATCGCCGCGATCACCAACTCCGCCGGCAACGTCGTCGGCATCATGCCGCACCCCGAGCACGCGGTGGAGGCGCTCACCGGCCCCTCGCTGGACGGCCTCGGCTTCTTCACCTCGGTCCTCAAGCATCTGGTGGGGACGCCGGCGTGACCGGCGACACGATCATCGGTCTGCTCAACCGCCGGTCTGGCGGGCACGAGCGCAGCGAGGAGAGGTCATGACCACCCATCCGGACCCGGTACGCGACACACCGGAGGCGTACTCCGCCCCGGCGCAGTCGGCCGAACCGCTCCCGGCGCAGCCCGTCGCCCCGGCGGCCGCTCCGGCCGAGCCGGCGATCGCCGACTGGACCGACGGCGTGGACACCGTGCCGCGCGCGAACGGCACCCCGGGCGAGCTTCAGCCGTACACCGAGCTGGGGCTCCGCGACGACGAGTACGACCGGATCCGGCAGATCCTCGGCCGCCGGCCCACCCAGTCCGAGCTGGCCATGTACTCGATCATGTGGAGTGAGCACTGCTCCTACAAGTCGAGCAAGGTGCACCTGCGGCAGTTCGGCGAGAAGGCCCCGCAGAGCGACAGGCTGCTCGCCGGCATCGGTGAGAACGCCGGTGTGGTGCAGGTGTCCGACCAGCTCGCGGTGACCTTCAAGGTCGAGTCGCACAACCACCCGAGTTTCGTCGAGCCGTACCAGGGTGCGGCGACGGGCGTCGGCGGAATCGTCCGGGACATCCTCGCCATGGGCGCCCGCCCGATCGCGGTGATGGACCCGCTGCGCTTCGGTGCCGCGGACCACCCGGACACCGCCCGGGTGCTCACAGGCGTCGTCGCCGGCGTGGGCGGCTACGGCAACTGCCTGGGCCTGCCCAACATCGGTGGCGAGCTGGTCTTCGACCCCTCCTACCAGGGCAACCCGCTGCTCAACGCGCTCTGCCTCGGCGTGCTGCCTGTCGACCGGCTCCAGAACAAGGCCGCCGCCGGTCCGGGCAATGTCGTGGTGCTGATGGGCGCCAAGACCGGCCGGGACGGCATCGGCGGTGTGTCGGTGCTGGCCAGCGCCACCTTCGACGAGGGCAGCGAGGCCCGCCGCCCCGCCGTGCAGGTCGGTGACCCGTTCACCGAGAAGCTGCTGATCGAGGCGTGCCTGGAGCTGTACGACGGCCAGCTCGTCGTCGGCATCCAGGACCTCGGCGGCGCCGGGTTGACCTGCGCGCTCACCGAGACCGCCGCCGCGGCCGGCACCGGCATGCGGGTCTGGCTGGAGCGGGTGCCGCTGCGCGAGCCCTCGATGGACCCGCACGAGATCCTGGCCAGCGAGTCGCAGGAGCGGATGCTGCTCGTCGTCGAGCCGGACAAGCTCGACGCGGTGCTCAAGACCTGCGAGAAGTGGGGCGTGCTCGCCACCGCGATCGGTGAGGTCACCGCCCCGGAGCCGGACGGCCGCCCGGGTCGACTGCTGATCACCTGGCAGGACCACCTGGTCGTCGACGTGCCGCCGGGCTCACTTGTGGACGACGGCCCGGTCTACGCCCGCCCGATGCGGGAGCCGGCCGACCTGATCCTGCTCCAGGCCGACCGGGCCGAGACGCTGCCCCGCCCGGCCGACCCGGAGGCGCTGCGGGAGACCGTGCTGCGCATGATCGCGTCGCCGAACCTCGCCGACAAGACCTGGGTCACCGAGCAGTACGACCGTTACGTGCTGGGCAACACGGTCCTCGCCCAGCCGGAGGACGGCGGTGTGATCCGACTCGACGAGCGCACCGGGCTCGGTGTGGCGCTGTCGGTGGACGGCAACGGCCGGTACGCCCGGCTCGACCCGTACAACGGCGCGAAGCTGGCCCTCGCCGAGGCGTACCGGAACGTGGCGGTGACAGGCGCGAAGCCGATCGCCGTGACCGACTGTCTCAACTTCGGCTCCCCGGAGGACCCGGGTGTCATGTGGCAGTTCGCCGAGGCCGTGCGCGGCCTCGCGGACGGCTGCCTGGAGCTGGGCATCCCGGTCACCGGCGGCAACGTCAGCTTCTACAACCAGACAGGTGCGGCGGCCATCCACCCGACCCCGGTGGTCGGCGTGCTGGGCGTGCTGGACAACGTGGCCGACCGGGTGCCGATGGGCTTCGTCCCGCGCCCCGGCGGCGACCACGACCAGCTCTACCTGCTCGGCGAGACGAACGTGGAGCTGTCCGGCTCGGAGTGGGCCTGGGTGACGCACGAGCACCTGGGCGGCATCCCGCCGCAGATCGACCTCGCCCGGGAGAAGGCGCTGGCCGACCTGCTGGCCGAGGCCGCCCGGGTGGGTCACCTGGCCTCCGCGCACGACCTCTCCGACGGTGGGCTCGCCCAGAGCCTTGTGGAGTCCTGCCTGCGCCGTGGCGTCGGCGCCCGGATCGCGGTGCCGGAGCAGTTCGCCGGCGGTTCGATGCCGTTCGTGTACCTGTTCAGCGAGTCCGCCACGCGGGCGCTCGTGTCGGTCCCGCGCGGTCACGACAAGGCGTTCGCGGCGCTCTGCGCCGAGCGGGGCGTGCCGTTCGAACTGATCGGCGTCACCGATCCGACCGGCGGTGCGCTCGAGGTGCACGGCCAGTTCCGGATCGGCCTGGACGAGCTGCGCGCCGCGCACACCGAGACGTTGCCGCGCCTCTTCGGGGGTACGGCGGCAGTCGAGGTGCCCGCACCGGCCGCCGGTGTGGCGGGTGCCGTCGAGGGTGTGCCGCTGCCGGCCGCTCCGGCGGAGCCGGTCGACCCGGCCGAGGTGCTCTCCGAGCCCATCGCCTCCTCGGGGCCCTCCCCGGAGACCGGTGCCGTCGAGCCGATCGGTTCGGAGCAGTCCGAGTCGGACACCGGTGACACCGAGCCGACGCCTGACGAGCGCTGAGGCGTTGGCCGCTGCCGTCCACGGCCAACCCGGATCGGGCGCTCGGTTCGACTGGGGATTGACCGGGGCGGCCGAACTCGGCCGGGTCTGCGCGGCGCTGGTGGTGGTGGACGTGCTGTCGTTCACCACCGCCGTCGAGGTGGCGGTGGCCCGGGGCATGCGGGTGCATCCGTTTCCGTGGGGTGAGCAGGCCGCCGACTACGCGGTGCGGGTCGGCGCGGTGGCCGCGGTGGGCCGGCGACAGACGACAGCGGACCATCCGTGGTCGCTGTCGCCCGCCGCGTTGAGCACCGCGCCGGTGGTGGCGGACCTCGTGCTGCCGTCGCCGAACGGCTCGGCCATCAGCGCCGCAGCCAGCGCCACAGGCCTGCCGGTGGTCGCGGGGTGCCTGCGTAACGCACACGCCGTCGGGCGGTGGCTGAGCCGCCAGGGGTACGGGACGCTTGACGCCCCGATCGGCGTGATCGCCTCGGGCGAGCGGTGGCCGGACGGGTCGCTGCGCCCGTCGGTGGAGGACCTGCTCGGCGCGGCGAGTGTGCTCGACGCCCTCTCCGGCGTACCGGACGGGCTCTCCGTGGAGGCGGCGATGGCGCTCGCCGCGCTGGCCAGCACCCCGGACGTGCCCGCCGCGGTCCGGGGCAGCGTCTCCGGCCGGGAGCTGACCGAGAGCGGCTTCGGCGAGGACGTCGAGGTCGCCGTCCGGGTGGGCGTATCGAATGTCGTACCGGTGCTCCGTCAGGGTGTCTTCTCCGCCGCCTGACAGACGCGGCGCGCACTGCTCGCCACCTTCAGCACAGCGGAACGGCCACCCGGAAAAACCGGGTGGCCGTTTCTCGCGCTGTGGTGGGGGTCAGTCGTCCAGCCAGTCGAGGCGTCGGCCGCCCCGCTCGGTCGGCGGCGGGCCGTCCGGCCGGGCGCGGCCGGCCTGCTGCCCGTAGCCGCCCTGGTCGTAGCCCGGCTCGTCGTAGCCGCCGCGCTGTGCCGGAGGTTCCTGGCCGTAGCCGCCGCGCTGCGCCGGAGGTTCCTGGCCGTAGCCACCCTGGTCGTACCCGCCGCCCTGCTGCCCGTAGCCACCCTGGTCGTAGCCCCGGTCGTCGTAGCCGCCGCGCTGCGCCGGAGGTTCCTGGCCGTAGCCGCCCTGGTCGTACCCGCCGGCCTGCTGGCCGTAGCCGCCCTGGTCGTACCCGCCGGCCTGCTGGCCGTAGCCGCCGGTCGGCTCGGCCTGGCGACCGCTGTACGGGGCCGTCGGGTCGGGCTGGCCGTAGCCCTGGCCCTGCTCCGGCTGGTAGACGCCTGTGGCGTACGGGTCGGCCGGAGCCGGGTACTGCGTGTCGCCTGTGTACCGGCCGGTCGGCTCGTCGAAGCGCTCGCCGTAGGGGGCGCCACCGGCGGGAGCCGGCGGGTAACCAGCCGCGCCGGCCGGAGCCGTGTAGTCACGGCTCCCGTAGCCGCCGCCCGAGGAGGGCGCGGCGCCGTAACCCGCGCCGGAGCCAGGCGTCGCGCCGTAGCCGTCACCTGCCGCTCCGGCACCGTAACCCTCGGGGGCCGCCGCCGTGCCGTAGCCGCCACCCGAGGCGGGAGCGTTGCCGTAGCCGCCCGCGCCGTAGCCACCGGGCGCCGGCTCGTCGCCGTAGCCCGTGCCGCCCCAGCCCTGCCCGCCCGCCGCGCCGTAGGGCTGCGCGGGCGCGCCGTACGGGTCCGGGGGAACGTCGTCGACCACCGGGCGGTGCATCATCGTCGGCGCCTCGCTCAGCGCCGCACCACCCACCATGGTCGGGTCAGGTCCGCCTCCGGCCCGGTTGACCACCCGGGTCTGGTCGTCGCCGCCCCGGAACGCGCCACGGGCAGCCGGCACCGCGCCGGCCGCGCCGGCGCCGTCCGGAGCGTCCTCATCGTCGCCGTTCTCCTTGCGCCGCATCCAGAGCAGCACGATCGTGCCGACGCCGGCGGCCACCAGCAGACCGCCGAGCAGGATGATCAGGTACGAGCCGAAGCCGCCGCCGTCGTCCTCGTTCGAGGCGTTCGCGGCGGCGCCCGGGCTGGCCGCCTCGGACGGCTGCTCCTCGGCGCCTTCCTCGGTCGCCTCGTCGGTGGGAAGCGCCTCGGCAGTGGGGGACGGAGTCGCGCTGGGCGTCGCCTCGGCCTTGATCGCCAAGGTGATCCGCTGCCCGCTGACGGACTGCCCCGCATTGGCGCTGAAGGACTTGAACGCCTTGATGTTGTCGAACGACGCACCCAGGTCGATCCGCCCGGGGGCGATCGGGCTCTGCGTGGTGCCGGTGAACTTGAAGTTGCCGCTGCCGTCGCTCATAGCGTCGTACCGGTGGCCGGCGCTGTCCTGGAGGACCACGAACGCGTTCGGCACGGCCTTGCCGTCGGTCTGCGCGACCACCTTGCCGGCGACCGACTTCACGGTCTGGTTCTGCGGCGGTGGCGGAGCGGCCTTGCCCTTCACGGAAAGCGCGACAGTGGCGGTGTCCGGGCCCGAGTCGGCCTCGACGGCGACCGTGACGGTAGCCGTGCCGTCGCTGGCGTTGTCGTTTGCCGCGATCCGGACCAGCACGGACCTCGCCTGGGGATTGCCGAGGCCGGGGAAGTCCACGTCGCCGCAACCGCTGGCGCAGCTGACGCCCGACGGCAGGCCCGAGAGACTGATCTTGGCTCTGCGGTCGTTGTCACCTGGCGTCACGCGCACGGTGATCGTGGCGTCGCTGCCGGCGTTTACCGAGACCGAGCCGGGGGAAACGTCTACCTCTGCGGCCATTGCTGGTGTGGCGGGGACGGCGAGCAGAGCGCCGGCAACCAGCGCTACGACCACACCGGCCCGCTGCTTCCAGGCACGTCGGTGTGTTGACACGTCCACCGCCTTCCGGGCTGACTTCCCTGGTGACCGGCAGGGCGCCGGGCCGGGGGATCATCACGGTACGAATACGCCGTCGGCAACTATGCCTTGTCTCACTGGATCGGCGCGACCCAGGGCCAGCGTCGAGTGTTCGACCTGCGGGTCGTATCGTCCCGTCGTGTCCTCTCCGTACAGTAAGTCCGTCGCGGTTGCGGCGGTGTTGTCGGCGCTCGACGAGGGGCGTACACCCGAACGGTCGGTGTTCCGGGAAGCGGTCCGGACGTTGTTGGCTGTCCTCGCGGAGCGTGCCCCGGGCCGATCGGTGGAGGTACGGGTCCCACCATACGGGGCGATCCAGTGCGTCCCCGGTCCTCGACACACCAGAGGAACCCCGCCAAATGTGGTCGAGATGTCGCCCGAAACCTGGCTCGCGTTGGCGCTCGGCCGGATCGACTGGGCGCAGGCGGTCACCGACGGTCGGGTCCAGGTGGGTGGGTCGCGGGCGGATATTTCCGCATTTCTACCTCTGTAGTCGGTGATCTACGCGCCAGGAATTCATCCTCCCCATGCTCGTGGGCGTCCACGGGTTCATCACTGAGTAAATCGATGGAAATGCTGGCGGATGTTGTGTGCGTCCAACTCAACCGCTAGGGTTGATGAGGGCATTGACGTAAATTTACATAGGAGGCGTTTCGTTGAGAACCACTGGGGCCCGAAGGCTCTTCGCGGCAAGTCTTGTAATAGGTGCACTCGCGAGCGTTGTGGTGGCTTCTCCGGCCCAGGCGGCCAAGAGTGAGTGCACCAGCACGGGCTGGCTTTGTGAGTGGGGGAGTGCTAACTATTCGGGCACCTTTGCTTACTGGGACCCCAGTGGAAGCTTAACCACTGAGTGTAGAAAGATTGGCTCGTACTATCCTCGGTCGGCCTATAACCGCGCTATCGGCACCTATCGCTACTACAGTGCGAGTAATTGCACTGGATCTTCCGTGACTGTCGCTAGCTACGGCTCGGCGCCGAACTTCGGCTTCGCCGCGCACAGCTTCCGATTTCTTACTCTCTAATTAGCATTCACTCGCCTTCTTGAGGCGATTGACTCGACCTCTGGAAAGGCAAGGGGGTCGCCGGACTCGCCTCGTCCCACAGGTATTTCCAGCCTGGTGGACGAGAGGGTCCGGCAATGCTATGTCCGAATGCTCTGCAGCTACGAAGCGAAGGCTCGAAGGACTCTATTGCGCTCAGTGGACGCGCTTCCCCCGCTCCGCTTGCGGCTTGACGGCACTAGATGTCATGGGAGCGGAATGCTGTAGGCGACCACTCAGTCAATGCCTCAAGGACGTCGACCTCGAAGCGTTTAGTTTGGGGTAAGCAATGACACTTTCATCTGTGCTTGATCGGCGCGGTGTCCTTCTCCGACTTCCAGCAGTTCGCCGACGGCAAATTGGCTTACCGTAGAATCACCTCCTTGGAAGGCTTCTGATGAATGCTGCTGGCGCCGCTACCATACGTTCAACCCCTGGTTGATGTCGTTGCTCCGGTGGACGGTGGTGTCATTGTTTGCCGGGCCACGTTGCTAGGGACTGCGGAGCGCTTTAGATTACTTGTCGACCTGCAGTTGCGCAGGACAGAGTTTTTTTTGCTTTGGGCGCAAGGTGAAGGTCCAGGGCTGGGCGGTGAAGCGTCAATTGTGAACCTGGCCCGGTCGGGCTTCGGCAATGAACCAGGGTAGGACAACGATGTGGGCCAACGGCGAGTCAACGGCATTTTTGATCGGCTGAGCAGCGAACCGCGCGACCCCTGAAGTGTTCGCCCGACTTGGCGGAATAACCAGGTTCACCTGCCAGACGTGGTAACCAGTAACATCTGGTCGCCGGATTAATGGCCATTGCCGGCCAGGGTCCCCTGTGAGTCGACCTCGCCAATCTGAACTTAAGCAAGCGCAAATCGGCCGGCCAGATAGCCGAGCCGCAGCCCTAGTGGACTGCGGGATCTGTTCCGGTCCAACGGTCAACCTTTGCCCACCGATTCCGGACGTCCTTGGCTGCCACGCACCCCGGCGTAATTACGCTGCGAGAGCGCTTCGTAACCTTCTGTATCGACAGCTGTTCGCGTACACTGTCAGGCGACGACAGTGGTCCCGGCCCAGGAGTGTGGATCCGCCCCGTGATCCCCGCCAGGCCGGTCCAGACCAGCGTGAGGGAGCGGTAGTGCCCCGAGGCGACGGCCGTTTGAGCCACGACCTTGATCCCCAACGACCCGGCCCACAGGACGCCTGTGGCGTCTTCGGTGTCTGGGCCCCCGGCGAAGAAGTTGCCAACCTGACCTACTTCGGCCTCTACGCCCTTCAGCACCGTGGCCAGGAGGCGGCGGGCATCGCGGTGAGCGACGGCTCCGGTGTGGTGGTCTACAAGGATCTCGGCCTGGTGGCCCAGGTCTTCGACGAGCCCACCCTGGCAAGCCTGCGTGGCCACCTGGCGATCGGGCACGCCCGCTACTCCACGACCGGCGCGTCGAACTGGGAGAACGCCCAGCCGACCATCCGGTCGACCAGCTCGGGCACCACCATCGCGCTTGCCCACAACGGCAACCTGGTCAACACCGCCGAACTGGAGAAGGAGGTCGCCGAGCGCGGCCTAGTCGCGGACGGCTCGACAAACGACACCTCCCTGGTGACCATGCTGCTGGCCAGCCGCCCGGATCTGTCGGTCGAGGCGGCCGCGATGGAGGTGCTGCCGCAGCTGCGGGGCGCCTTCAGCTTCGTCTTCATGGACGAGTCGACGCTCTACGCGGCCCGTGACCCGCACGGCGTACGCCCGCTGGTGCTCGGCCGACTCGAACGCGGCTGGGTGGTGGCCAGCGAGACCGCCGCCCTGGACATCGTCGGCGCCAGCGTGGTTCGCGAGGTCGAGCCGGGCGAGCTGATCGCGATCGACGAGGACGGGCTGCGGTCCACCCGGTTCGCCGCGCCGGAGCCGAAGGGCTGCCTCTTCGAGTACGTCTACATCGCGCGTCCGGACGCCACGATCGCCGGGCGCAACGTGCACGCGGCGCGGGTGCAGATCGGCCGGCAGTTGGCCAAGGAGCATCCGGTCGAGGCCGACCTGGTGATCCCGGTGCCCGAGTCCGGCACCCCGGCCGCGATCGGTTACGCGGAGGCGTCCGGCATCACCTACGGCGCCGGCCTCATGAAGAACCCGTACGTGGGGCGCACCTTCATCCAGCCGTCGCAGACCCTGCGTCAGCTCGGCATCAGGCTCAAGCTCAACCCGCTGCGGCAGAACGTGCGCGGCAAGCGGCTCGTGGTGGTGGACGACTCGATCGTCCGGGGCAACACCCAGCGGGCCATCGTCCGGATGCTGCGCGAGGCGGGCGCGCTGGAGGTGCACGTCCGCATCTCGTCCCCGCCGGTAAGTTGGCCCTGTTTCTACGGGATCGACTTCGCCACCCGGGCGGAACTGCTGGCCAACGGGTTGGACAACGACGGCATCCGGCGCTCGATCGGCGCCGACACGCTGGGCTACGTTTCGCTTCCCGGCCTGATCGCCGCGACCGAGCAGCCGAAGACCCGGCTGTGTCGGGCGTGTTTCGATGGGGAGTACCCGATCGAGCTGCCGGCCGGCAACCTGATCGGCAAGCACGTGCTCGAAGGGGTGGGCCGACGGGTCGCCGAGTCGGCGCCGGAGGCCCCGCACACCAACGGCTCGTTCGTCGCCACTCCTGGTGGCGTGACCGCAAACCGCCCGTAGCACCAACCGGCGCGGCCCGGCCACCGCCGGCGCGGCACCGAGAACCACAAAGGGGAGAACCGTGACGCACGTGTCCGAGCGCAGCGGCGCAGGAAGCAGCCCGACCGGCGCCGGCGGCGACCGCCAGCCCTGGACGGGCGGCGCCGGCCGCCAGGCGCGCAAACGCTCGGTCTCGTACGCCGACGCCGGCGTCTCGATCGACGCGGGCGACCGCGCGGTGGAGCTGCTCAAGTCGAAGGTGCGCCAGACCCGCCGTCCCGAGGTGCTGGGTGACCTCGGCGGCTTCGCCGGCCTGTTCCGGCTGGACACGAAGAAGTACAAGAGCCCGATCCTGGCGTCGTCCACCGATGGCGTGGGCACCAAGCTGGTGATCGCCCAGCAGATGGACATCCACGACACGGTCGGCATCGACCTGGTCGCGATGGTCGTCGACGACCTGGTGGCCTGTGGCGCCGAGCCGCTGTTCCTGCTCGACTACATCGCCACCGGCGAGGTCGTTCCGGACAAGGTCGCCGAGATCGGCGCGGGCATCGCCGACGGCTGCCGGTACGCGGGCTGCGCGCTGCTGGGCGGGGAGACCGCCGAGCACCCGGGCGTCCTGCGCCCGGACGAGTACGACATCTCCGCCACTGGTGTCGGCGTGGTCGAGGAGGCCGACATCCTCAGCCCCGACCGCGTGCAGGTGGGCGACGTGGTGATCGCCATGCGCTCGTCCGGTCTGCACTCGAACGGGTACTCGCTGGTCCGGCACGTGCTGCTCGGGGCCGCGCGGATGCGACTGGACATCGTGATCGACGACTTCGGCCGGCAGCGGACCCTCGGCGAGGAGCTGCTCACCCCGACCAAGATCTACGCCAAGGACTGCCTCAAGCTGATCGCCGAGGCCGACGTGCGGGCCCTGTCCCACATCACCGGTGGCGGCATTCCCGGCAACCTGGTCCGGGTGCTGCCCGAGCACGTGGACGCCGTTGTCAACCGCTCCACCTGGAAGCCGCAGCCGGTCTTCGACCTGATCCAGTCGAAGGGCCGGATCGACGACCACGACATGGAGTCGACCTTCAACATGGGCGTCGGCATGTTCGCGATCGTCTCGGCCGAGGACGCCGACCGGGCGCTGGCGACGCTTACCGGCCGTGGGGTCGAGGCGTGGCAGGCCGGCGAGATCATCGAGGGCACCGGCAACGTGCAGATGGTCGGCCAGCACACCCGCGGATGATCACAGTCCGGTGATCGTACGGGCACCTGATCAGGGCTTCACCCGAGTGGCCATTGCCGCCTAGCCTGAAGGGCACCCTTCAGAGACGCTCGGGAGCCGCCTCGCGGCTTACCGACCGCCTCTCAGGCCAGGCGGAGGAGGGCGATGGCTGCTCGGGGACAGTCGTTCAGCGGAATGCGCGGCCTCGCCGCGGTTCCGTCGTACGTCGTCATGCAGCCCACCACCCTGTGCAACCTGGACTGCGCGTACTGCTATCTGCCGTTCCGGGCCGACGACCGGCGGATGCCTGTGCCGGTGGCCGAGGCGGTGGCCTCTGCGGTCAATCCGTGGGCGACGGCGGGTCGGTTCTCGGTGGTGTGGCACGGCGGGGAGCCGTTGGCCACGGGCCGGGAGCACCTGGCGGCCCTGATCGCGCCGTTCGGTCCCGCTGTGGAACACCACGTGCAGACCAACGCCACGTTGATCGACGACGAGTGGTGTGACTTCTTCGCCAGGCACGAGGTGCGGGTGAGCGTCAGCGTGGACGGGCCGAGGGAGCGCAACGGCGACCGGGTCAACCGGGGCGGCCAGCCGGCGTACGACCGGATCCTGCGCGGTGTCGCCGCGCTTCGCCGGCACGGCCTGCCGTTCTCCGCGCTGGCAGTGGTGTCCCGACCGGAGTCGGGGCTCGCCACCGAGCTGTACGACTACTTCCTCGAGCTGGGCTGTGACGTGCTGGGCATCAACATCGAGGAGACCGAGGGCGTCAACACCCGCGACAACCGCCATGACCCGGCGGAGGTGACGGCGTTCTGGGCCGAGCTGGTGTCGGCCTGGCGGCGGGAACCCCGGATCCACCTGCGTGAGGTCGAGTGGTCGCTGCGGTACGCCGCGGCGGTCCTCGACGATTCGGCGGACGGGGTGCTGCCCCGCCGGCTGGACCCGATCCCGACGATCGGGCACGACGGCTCGGTGACGGTGCTCTCGCCGGAGCTGGCGGGCTTCACGGACGCCCGCTACGGCGATTTCAGCAGCGGCAACGTGCTGGCCACCCCGCTGGCCGAGATCCTCACCGGCGCGGCGGCCACGCCCTGGGTGGGCGAGTTCCTGGCAGGCGTGGAGGCCTGTCGCACGACCTGCCCGTACTTCGGCTTCTGTGGTGGTGGCCATGCCGCCAACCGTTACTTCGAGCTGGGGCGTTTTGACGGTACGGAGACCGAGCACTGCCGCAACAGCAAGATCCGCCTATTGGAGGGAGTGTTGGAGCATGCCCGAGACCACCAGTCACCGGCGGCCTGAGCGTGAAGCGGACGAAGCTCCGGACGGAGTCACCGAGCGGGTACGGGAGGCGGCCCCCGGGCTCGTCGCGCTCCTTCAGGAGGCCGAGGACGCGCGGCGGCTTCGGGCGGAGGTGTCAGGCTCCGACGGCGCCAGCGCGGTCTGCGCCTGGAACCACTTTGAGAACATCCCGACCTTCTACAACTGGAACAACAGGCCGCGCTGAGGGTGGCCGCGATCAGGGGCCTGTCGGCCGGCCGGGTGACTTCCCGGCCAGGGCAGGCCCCTGATCGTCGGCGCCGATACGGCTCCCGACGGGCACATGCGTGAGCACGCGGGGGTCACCGCGTGCTCAGCTCACGTCGAGAGGTCAGCGGGTCGGGCGGACCCAGGGATCCGGGTCGTCGTCCGCATGATTCTCATCATCGTCGTCGACGAACTCTTTTGAGTCGTCGTCGAAGTGGTGCTCAGACTTACCAGCACCCGCCAGTTCGCGCTGCAAGGCGGTGAGGTCGGTGTTCGGGGAGTGGTACTTCAACTCCCGCGCCACCTTCGTCTGCTTGGCCTTAGCACGGCCGCGCCCCATGGCTCGACCCCCTCGCACAGAATGCGGGGCAGCCCGAAGGCGGGCCCCGATGACGTCAGGCATCTCTCGTGGCTCTTACGGTACATGGGGATGCCATCGTTCGGCACCTCGGGTTACCGTCGGCCGGCTCTGCGCGTCGCGTCGATCCGGCCGTCACCCAGTGTACCCGGTAAGGAGCGGAGCGGAGAGCACCCGTGACACGGGACAAACCACGCCAAACTCGACCTGACTCCAGCCTACCGAGACGGGCCGGCGCAGGGGCCCGGAGGCGGATACCGATCGATCCGCCTCCGGGGCGCAGGTCAGCGCAGGTGGATGGTGCGCAGCCGGCCGACCTCTGCCATCCGCCGCTCCGCCAGCCGGTCCGCGGCCACCGCCGGCGGTACGCCCTCGGCGTCGGCCAGGTGCAGGATCTCCCGGGTGGTGTCGAAGATCTTGGTCGCCCGCAGCTTCGCCCGGTCGAAGTTGAAGCCCTCGATCTCGTCCGCCACCTGGATCACGCCACCGGCGTTCACCACGTAGTCCGGGGTGTACAGGATGCCCCGGTCGGCAAGCAGCTTCTCGATGCCCGGGTGGGCGAGCTGGTTGTTGGCCGCACCTGTCACCACCTTGGCCCGCAGGGCCGGCACGGTGTCGTCGTTCAGGGCGCCTCCGAGCGCGCACGGGGCGTACACGTCGATGTCGGCGGCGACCAGCGCGGAGGCGTCGTCGACAAGGGTGACCTGCGGGTGGTTGGCGCGGACCCAGGCCAGCGCCTTCGGGTTGACGTCGGTGGCGACCACCTCGGCGCCGTCCTCGAGCAGGTGCCCGGTCAGGTACTTGCCGACCTTGCCCAGGCCCGCCACGCCGACCCGCCGGCCGCGCAGGCTCGGCGTGCCCCAGACGTGCTCGGCGGCGGCCCGCATCCCCTGGAAGACACCCCAGGCGGTGAGGATCGACGAGTCGCCGGCGCCACCGTGCTCGACGCTGCGACCGGTCACGTACCGGGTCTCCCGGGCGATCACGTCCATGTCCGCCACGTACGTGCCGACGTCGCAGGCGGTGTAGTACCGGCCGGCGAGCGACTCCACGAAGCGGCCGTACGCGCGCAGCAACGCCTCGCTCTTGATCTGCTCCGGGTCACCCCAGATGACCGCCTTGCCGCCGCCCAGGTCGAGCCCGGCCAGCGCGTTCTTGTACGCCATTCCCCGGGACAGGTCGAGCACGTCGGCGAGCGCCTCGTCCTCGCTGGCGTACGGGTAGAACCGGGTGCCGCCCAGCGCCGGCCCCAGCGCGGTCGAGTAGATCCCGATGATCGCCTTCAGGCCGCTCTGCTTGTCCTGGCAGAACACGACCTGTTCGTGACCTGTCGATACCGGGTCGTCGGTGCTCGCGAATACGCCCATGGCTGGCTCCTGGAGTGGTGTGCGTCCTTGTGGGACGCGACCTGGTGGACCCCGGCGGGGATGATGCCGGTGTGATCGAGCCTAGTATCGGCCGCCGCGCGGGTGCTCGACGCGCCGCCGCCGTCCCACGTTGCGGCGCGCGTGGTCCGGGCGCTGACCGCGCTCGTGTGCGGTTCGTGGGAGGATCGCGCCGTGCCGTCGCTCTTCGCTTCTTACCTGCGCGTGTACGAGCCGCTGACCGCCTTCGACCGGGAGCGTCAGAGTTACTGGCGTCGCTACGTGTCCGAGGGGCGGGCGGTGGCGCCCGTGGAGGGTCCCGTCCGGCAACGGACGGCGGTCATCGAGGCGTTGGGCGCCGGCTGGACCAGGCTGCCCGACCTGCCCGAGGAGGCGTACGTCCTGGAGACGGACGACAGCCTGCTGGTCTGCCCCTGGAACCTGCGCATCCGGGTCGCTGAGGCGGCGCTCAGCGCCCGGGACGGGGTGCCCTCGGTGCTCGCCGACGCGTTCGTGCCGCCGGTGCTCGCGGGGCAGGCCAGGGCGGTGGTGGACGACTGGCGCAGCGGCGCGCGGGTGCTGGAGCACGGGGTGCCGCGCGTCCACGAGCAGATCGCGACGTGGGGCGTACCGCTGCGGTGGTTCGTGCTCTTCGAGGCGGCGGAGCGTGACCTCGTCACGGAGCCGGGCCGGCGGGCGTTGCGCTACCGCACCGAGATCTCCAAGGCTCGGCGGCGCTCGTCGCGGGCGCTGTCGGTGCTGCGCAAGTCGGTGGGCGAGGCTCCGATCACCGATGCGGTGGAGGAGGCGGCCCGCTGGCTGGAGGAGTTCCATCCGCGTTCGGTGGTGGAGCTGGACTACGGCGGCCTGGTCGACCTGCTCTCCGACGAGACTCTGGTCGCTGACGACTCGCCGGAGCTGGTCGCCGGCGGCCTCGCGGGGCTGTCCCGGGGTGAGGCCGAGGAGGCGTCGGCCGCGTACGACACGTTGGTGGCCCGGTGGCGTGCCGTACAGCTGCTGGAGCGGTGCAACTAGGGCAAACTGCCCGAGGAGCGCTCCCAAGGCGAGGTGGGCTCGTAGTTGACGCATCACGAACCGTGATCATGAGTCCGAATAAGGTAGTTTCTGCCGTGTAAAAGTCGTAAAAATCGGGCATGGTTCATCCGTCCGTCTAGGGACCTTCATCCGTTCGGCCCATGTCGGACATCGGGGACTAGCCGGACCATGGGAGACGCGTCGGCCGGCGGGACCCCGGCCGATGTCTATACATGTGGAGGAGTGACCGATGGCATCGCGAACGCACGAACCAGAGCCGCTACTCACACCGGCCGAGGTGGCGTCGATGTTCCGTGTCGACCCGAAGACGGTGACCCGGTGGGCCAAGGCCGGCAAGCTCAGCGCCATCCGCACCCTGGGTGGCCACCGTCGGTACCGCGAGTCGGAGGTCAGGGCGCTGTTGCAGGGCCAGATCCCGCAGCAGCGGCAGGGCGACTGACCCGGTAGGGGTTTCTTCGGAAAGGGGCGGTGGATCTCGATCCGCCGCCCCTTTCCGTGCCCGGGGTCAGCGCGCCCCCTCGGTCAACGTGACCCGGATGCCGACCGTGCCACCCTCCCCGCGACGCAGCCGACTGCCGAGCAGGCTCAGGCGGCCGATCAGCCGGTACTTGTGCTTGAGCAGATCGCGGATGCGACCGATGTCGCCATTGCCGCAGATCGTCGCGTGGGCCGGCACCTCCGCCCCGTGCGGACGACCCCGCACGTCGCACGGCGCCACAGTCACGTCGCCGTTGCGGCGGATCCGCTTCACCTTGCCCGAGTCGGCCCTGGTCCAGACCGCCAACGCGTCGCCGTCGCGTACCGCCCAGACCGGCGTCGGCACCGCCCGGCCGTCCTTGCGGAAGGTCGTGAGCAGGATGTACTTCTCGGCCGACAGCCGGTCCAGCGTGGTCACGCCGCCAGGATACGGCTGCCACGGGCCACTGAGTGGCCGGATAGCGTGAACGTCGTGACGGGCGAGCCTCAAATCGGTGACGTGATCGGTGAACTGCTGCGGGACACCCTCGCCGTGGCCACCGGGGTGGGTCCTCGACCGCTTGTCGGCGGCCGGCTGCCCCGACCGGTCATCGAGATCATCGAACGCGACGACGGGTTGATCAACGGCGCGCCGGCAGCGCACTACCTGGACGGGCCTGCCGACTGGCAGCCGTACGACCACCGGGCCGTGGACCGCGTCCGGGGCGAGACCCTGGACGTCGGCACCGGCGCCGGCCGGATCGCCCTGCTGCTCCAGGAGCGCGGCGTACCTGTCACCGGACTGGACACCTCGGCGGGCGCGCTTGAGGTGAGCCGGCGTCGCGGCGTGCGGCGGCTGGTGCACGGCACGGTGGACAGCCACGTCGCCGACGGCCAGCGGTACGACACGTTCCTGCTGCTCGGCAACAACCTCGGGCTCTTCGAGGGCCGACACCGGGCACCCGGGTTCCTGGCCGCGCTCGCCGCCCTGGCCCGGCCGGGGGCGCAGATCATCGCGCACGGCACCGACCCGTACGGCACCCGCGACCCGGTGCACACCGCCTACCACGAGCGCAACCGGCGGCGCGGTCGGCTCGGCGGCCAGCTGAGGCTGCGGCTGCGCTACCGCGAACTGGGCACCGAATGGTTCGACTACCTGGTCTGCTCGGCAGACGAGTTCGCCGCCCTGGTGCACGGCAGCGGATGGCGACTCACCGATGTGGACGACCGGGACGCCCCCTACTACCTCGCCACCCTGCGCCTCGCCGACTGAGGCGACGACCCCCGCGCTCCGGGGCGGAGGCGGGGGGCCGTCGTACGTCTCAGACCTGGACGGTCGGGGGGAGCTGCTCGGGCGGGAGGCCGCCGTCGCCGTCGACCACCTCGTCCGGCTGGCCGTCCTCGTCGATGTCGACCATGGTGATGTCCACCTTGCCGTCACCGTCGGTGTCGAACTGGAACAGGTCGGCCTTGCCGTCGCCGTCGGTGTCCACCACCCACACGTCGGTCTTGCCGTCGTTGTTGGTGTCGGCGCGCAGCAACTCCACCCGCTCGTCGCCCCGGGTCTCCACGATCTCGGAGTCGGTGACGCTCTCCGGTGCCTGGCTCATTTCGGTGCGGTCCTTCCCTCGGTTGACCGTTGGTCAGTACCCGATCCCACGCTCCCCCACGCATGGGCCGGGTCCTCGCGCTGAATAGGGTCGCACCATGAACGAGCGGAGCGGGCGGATCACCCGGCCCGGCGTGGCGGGGACCCCGCGCGCCGCCGGGCGGGACAGGGAGGCGTGATGAGCGATCGTTTCGTTGTCGTCGGTGCCGGCACGATGGGGCTGGGCATCGCGTACGTGGCGGCCGGTTCGGGGCACGCCGTGGAACTGGTCGAGGTGGACCCCCAGCGGGGCGCCGCGGCACTGAACCGGCTCGCCGACCTGTGGGAGCGGGCCGTGCAGCGCGGGAAGTTGAGCGCCGACGAGGCCGCCGCGAACCGGCAGCGGATCACGCTGCGGCAGAGCGTCGCCGACGTCGCGCCCGCCCCCGAGGTGATCGTCGAGGCGGTGCCCGAGCGGCTCGACCTCAAGCGCTCGGTGCTGCGTGCCGCCGCCGCGCTGGACCCGGCGTTGCTGGGCAGCAACACGTCGAGCATCCCCATCGGCGAGCTGGCCGCCGGGCTGGACGCGCCCGGGCGCTTCCTCGGCCTGCACTTCTTCAACCCGGTGTGGGCGATGGCCCTGCTGGAGATCGTGGTCGGCCCGGCCACCGCCGAGGAGACCACCGCCGCGGCCGTCGCGCTCGCCGGCCGGCTGGGCAAGGACCCCGTCGTGGTACGCGACATGCCCGGCTTCGCCACCTCCCGACTCGGTGTCACCCTCGGGCTGGAGGCGATCCGGATGGTCGCCGACGAGGTGGCCAGCCCGGCCGACATCGACAAGGCAATGGTGCTCGGCTACCGGCACCCGATCGGCCCGCTGGAACTCACCGACCTCGTCGGCCTGGACGTGCGGCTGGACATCGCCCGCACCCTCCAGGCCGCGTACGGGGACCGGTTCGCCCCGCCGCCCCTGCTGGAGGAGATGGTGGCCGCCGGGCGCCTGGGCAAGAAGTCCGGGCACGGTTTCTACAGCTGGGAAGGCGGTGTCAAGCAGTGAGCGGCCTGCGGATCGAGGAACGGCCGGACCGGCTGGTGGTCACCCTGGACCGGCCGGAGAAGCGCAACGCCATCGACGCCGACCTGATCGCCGAGCTGCACCAGGTCTGCGCGGAGTTGGAGGCCCGGCCACGGCTGCTGCTGCTCACCGGCGGCACGGCGGGCATCTTCGCCGGTGGCGCGGACATCGGTGAACTCCGCGAACGGGGCCGCACCGACGCCCTCGCCGCGATCAATTCGGCGGCGTTCGCCCGGATCCGGGCACTGCCGATGCCGACCGTGGCAGCAGTGGACGGCCCGGCGTTGGGCGGCGGCGCGGAGCTGGCGTACGCCTGCGATCTGCGGGTGTGCACGGCGCGTGCGGTTTTCGGTCAGCCGGAGGTGCGGTTGGGCATCCTGGCCGGCGCCGGCGCGACCCACCGGCTGCCCGCCCTCGTGGGCGAGGGCCGGGCCAAGGAGCTGTTGTTCACCGGCCGGCGGGTGGATGCGGCCGAGGCGCTGCGGATCGGCCTGGTGAACCGGGTGGTGGACGAGCCCGGTGAGCTGCTGGAGGTGGCGCACCTCCTGCTTGACGAGATCGCCCTGGGCTCGCCGCTGGCACTGCGCCTGACCAAACTGGCGGTGGACGCGCCGGCCGCCGCGCACCCGCAACTCGACCTGGTCAGCCAGGCGGTGCTCTTCGAGGACGACGAGAAGCGCCGCCGGATGACCGAGTTCCTGGAGCGACGCCGTACGCGGTGACGCGTGGACGACGAAAACGGCCGCACCGGGATGCCGGTGCGGCCGTTCGAGTCTGCGGAAGTGCTAGCTGCGGAACTGGACCCCGTTGTCGGCCAATCCGCGAATCACCTGCGCCGACTCACCGAAGCCGATGATCAGCACGGCGTCCGCGCCGAATTCCTTGATCTCCTTCGCGCCACCGCCGAAGTCGACAGGGGGCGCCTTCGCGTCGGCCGGCGGGTCGTAGGTCATCAGCTTGAGCCGGTCGTCGGGGATGCCGGCCTTCTCCAGTTCGTCACGGACGGTGGCCTGGAGGCCCTCGCCGTACGAGTCCTTGCGGGCGACGATGACGATCTTCTGCGATCCGTCGCGGAGGATCACGTCGGCAAGCGCCCGACCCTGGAGGCTGTCCGGCGGGGCGGTACGGAAGTAGAGGCCGTTGTCCTCGACGTCGGTGAGGCTGGCGTCGGTGTTGGACGGCGAGAAGAGGATCTTCCCGGCCTCGACCACGTCCGGCAGCACCTCCCGGGAGATGCCCGAGGCGCCCGCGCCGATGATCAGGCTGACCCCGGCCCCCACGTGCTTGGCCACTGTCGCCTTGGCCACCGTGGGGTTCGTGCCGTCGTCGCCGTCGATCCAGGTGACCGGCTTGCCGAGCGCGCCGCCAGCGGCGTTGATCTCCTTGATCGCCAGTGCCGCGCCGGCGGCCATCGGCGGGTAGGCGATCGACAGGTCACCGGTCTTGGGCAGCAGCCCACCCAGGATCAGCGGCTCCTGGTCGGGGTTGGCGCCCGGGCGCTGCTTCTTCGGCTTCGGTGGAGTCTTGGTGCTCGCCGCCGACTCGATGCCCGCCCCGACGAACTCGGTCTTGCCGTCGCTGATCTGCTGCCCGTCGAAGGTCAGCGTGGCGTAGCTCGCGGTGGCCGGCTCACCCTTGTCGGTGAAACCGGCCCGGGTCAGCGACACGCTGCGGTACTCGATGTCCTGCCCGTTGCGGGCCAGCGCGAGACAGCTGGCCGGGTCCTCGCAGCGCTGGCCGTTGTTCGTCACGCCGACGATCTGCTTGGCGATGGCCGCCGGGTCGGTGCTGCCGGCCAACTGGGCGGCGAGCACCCCGATCACCACCGCGTCGTACGTCTCGGCGGAGTACAGGTAGTCCGTCAGCGCCGGATTGACGGACCGTAGCCGGCTCTTGAATTCCTCGGGCAGAGGAGTGAGGGGCGTGGTTCCCTTCATCCCGTCGACGAGGTTCGCGCGTTCCTTCAACTCCGCTGGATAGGAGTTGAGCATGTTGCCGTCCGTGCCGTAGAGGCGCACCTGTTGGGCGCTTCCCTCGTTGGCCTTGTCATCCCCGCAAGCGCTTGTGGCGAGCAGGATCGTCGCGCAGGCGGCCAGTGTGGCCACCCGCGAGCGGCGTGATACGAGCATGGTCGTCCTTCCTCCGGCGAAGGTCCGCTGCGCACATTAGCGTGCCCAGCCCGGCGGCGGGACCGTGGAGGTGGCGTAAAGCGCAGGTCGCCCGCCTTGAACACGGAGAGTGACCAGTGCTGGGTGGGCTTGACCGTCCCTCGTACTGTGCGCTGCGTGACCGACCTACCACAGCAGACGTTCGACGACGCGGCCGCCGTGCTCAGTTCGGCGCTGGACGGGGACCAGGACGCGGTGGTGGGAGCGTTCGACGCGGTCGTCGACCGGGCCGGCCTGAGCGGCGCGTACGGAGTCGCCTGGTGCCTGGCCGCGACGATGGTCGGTGACCCGCCACCGGGCAGCGGAGCCGCGTTGGAGTTCCCGGGGATCGACCAGGCGGAGTACGACACCCGCTGGGTGGCCCGCTTCGTCAGCGCGTACGCCAACCGGGACGTACCCACCGGGGAGGCACTGTTCGGCGCGGCAGTCGCGGACGGGCAGCTGCCCGACTGTCTGCTCACGCTCGCCGGCTCGACGATCGCCACGCTGCGCAGCCGCGCGGGGTGACGTGCCGCGGGCGCGGCGTCCGTCGGGGGGTCGGACGCCGCGCCGGGCGCGGGCGGTTCAGAACGCGTGGTACGCCACAAGTGGCTCGTACTCGTAGCGCAGGTTCTCGAAACGGACCCGGAAGTCGACCCCGTCGCGGACGTTCGTCGCGACGGTTATCCAGCCCGAGTTGGCCGGCAGGTACGTCCAGTAGTTGCACGCGCTCGTCTTGTCCACGAAGATCACGCAGGCATCCGTCCCGTACGCGCTGGCGTTGCGAACGTTGATGTCGCGGCAGCGGGTTGTGGTGCGGTAGGTGCCGGCTTGGCCGCCGTAGCCGCCGGTTTGGAAGAACGACCGCACGGCACCGCCGTAGCAGGTGGCCTGGGTGGCGAAGAGGTTCGTCCCGGGGGCGGCGGGCGTGACCGGGGTGGTCTGTGCGGCCCGCGCCGGCGCACCGGCGGCGAGCAGTGCGGTGGCCGAGGCGACGGCGAGCAGGCGAGCGGTCGAGGATGACATGCGTGCCTCCGATGGTGGTGAGTTGACCGTCCGTGTCGAACGGTCGAGCGGACCGTGACGATGATACGTATCGATCAATGCCCGCGCGGTCCCCGTTCTGTCCTGCCCGTGTGATAGCTCTGGAGCATGTCCGAGGCCATGCTCAGCAAGGTGCGCAAGCTGCTCGCCCAGGCGGAGGACCCGGCCTGCACGCCCGCCGAGTCGGCCGCGTTCACCGCCAAGGCCACCGAGCTGATCGCCCGCTACGGAGTCGACCGGGCCCTGCTCGCCGCCCGTGACCCGGCCACCGACCCGGTCGGCGACCGGGTGCTGGACATCGTCGCCCCGTACGCCCGCGACAAGGTAGGGCTGCTCGCCGCGGTCGCCGAGCCGCTGCGCTGCCGGTGCGTACGCCGCCGGCAGGGCAACGGGTTCGCGCTGCACCTGTTCGGCTTCGCCAGCGACCTGGAACGCGTCGACCTGCTCTTCACCTCACTGCTCGTGCAGGCGGCGCACGGCCTGGCGGCCACGCCGGTGCCGGCTGACGACCACCCGGCCGCCTTCCGCCGCTCGTGGCTGGCCGGCTTCGCGGAGGTCATCGGAGGCCGGCTCCGGGCGGCCGAGACGGCGGCGGTCAGCGGATCGGGCACCCCGTCGGTGGCGCTGGTGCTCGCCGACCGCTCCGACCGGGTGCAACGACGGCTCGCCGAGCAGTACCCGCGACTGCGTACCGCACCGCCGCGCCGGCTGGCCGGCACCGGCTTCAGCTCCGGGGCCGAGGCCGGCAGTCGCGCCGACCTGGGCGGTCGGAACCTCAACGGCAGCTCCGCCGTCGCCCGGCGGCTCGGCCGCTGACAGCTGTCAGGCGGACGTCTCGGGGTGCCGGCGCGACACCGAGGCGAGGTAGCGGCTCAGCAACTCGTGCCAGCCGGCGGTCAGCGCCTTGCGGTACCCCTCGGCGGCCTCGCCGTGCCTGTCGAAGTGCCTGTGCTCCAGCTCGACGCGGGTCTGTTCGGCCCCCTCCGGGAGGAACAGCACCTCCACCTCACTCGCCCGGGCCGGATCCGGTACGGGAACCCGGTCCGGGCCGATCTGCCACGCGAAGACCAGCCGGCGGGGCGGATCCCAGGTGAGCACCCGGCCCCAGTCGGACCGGAAACCGTACGGGCCGATCTCGTAGAGCATCCCGCCGGCCCGCGGCTCCATGCCCAGCTCGGCCAGGGACTCCGGGCCCGACCAGGTGTACTCGGTGACCCACCAGTCAGTCAGCTCGTCGGTGAACACGGTGAACGCGTGCTCGGCGGAGCCGGGGACGAGGAGGCTACACCGTAAGGAGAACCGCTCCGCGTCCTGCCGGATGTCGGCCGGATCAGTCATCTCCTGTCCCATAGGCCCGGACCATACCGGCTGGTGCCCGCGTGTGCAGCTTTCGGGCCGGCCGGTTCTCGACAGTCGGTCGCCGGGCCGTCACCGACGGGATGTACCGCCGGAAAGCGGGTAACCGCGCCGGACGACCCGGACGACCGGGTAGGTGTGCGGCGGGGCGGGAGATCATGAGCGAGAGCACGCAGCAGCAGAAGCCCGACCGGGACGTCGGCGACAAGGACCCGGACGTCCTGCTGGACATTCCGAGGGTGTCTGTCGAATCGATCCGGCTGGCGGTCGACGGGCTGGACGCCGACCTCTCCCTGCGGGCACGGCTGGCCAATCTGCTCCAGATCGACGCGGGCGTACGCGTGCACCTGCGCGGTGTCGAGCTGGACATCAACGGGGTGCACGCCGAGGCGCAACTGCGGGTGCGGTTGGAGCAGCTGGTGACGGTCCTGGGCCGGGCGCTCGACACGATCGACCACAACCCGCAGGTCATCGAGATGCTCGCCCGCTCGGCCGGTACGGCAATCGACGACGTGAGTCGCAGCGAGCAACAGTTGACCAGGGCTGCCGAGGTGGCCGCGTCGGCCCGGCGCTCCGCCTCCGTACTCGACGAACCCGGCCGGCGCGTGGGTGCTGTCGCCGGCCAGGCCGCGTCCACGTCCGGGCGACCTGCGCCGGCGACCGGGGGTCCCGGCCCGCGCGTCGGTGGCCCGGGCCCGGCCGAACAGGTGCGACCTGATGCCGGCGGCGCCGCCAGGCCCGGTGCTGCGGCGACCGGTGCTGCCTCCAGGCCCGGCGGTCCGGAGGGGCCGCGACCGGAATCCGCCGGTCCGGCCCCGGGAGGGGCGCAGAGTCGTGGCCCCGGGGCCGGCGGGGCGGCGGGATCGGCGTCCGGTGCGGAGGGGCGACAGCCAGAGGGCCAGGGTGGGGGACGACAGCCGACCGGTGCGGGTGCAAGCGCTCAGCGGGGCGGGCAGCCGCCGTCCGGCGAAGCCCGCGACCGACCCGGCGCAACGTCCGCTACCGGAACCGGGCCGTCCGGCAACGGTGACGATGGTCAGGGCGGTGGCCTGGCCGGTGGGGCGCACACGGCGGCGCAGCTCGCCGAGCAGGCGGGGGAGACCCTGTGGCAGGCCGGGCGCAGCGTGTGGGAGGCGATCCAGGGCGGCGTGGCGCAGCGCCGCCAGCAGGGACACCAAGATCGGTAATCGAATTCGGCGCTGACGTGGCACCCGGGGGCCCCGTATGGGCTCCCGGACAGCTACTCGGCCTCGGCGAAACCCCTCACCGTCGAGACGCCGCGCTTCTTGCTCCAGGCCGTACTGGGCGTGTCCTTGCCCTGGTGGAGCAAGCCCAGGGTGATGGGCTCCAGGCCGATGCGCATCGACAGCGAGTGCAGCCCCTCACGAATGAACGGCATGACAACGAAGAAGGCGACCTGATCCATGAACTTCCGCATGAGCAGCCGGTCTGGCCTGCCGTCCTCCGCCAGCGAGAAGGTGGCGACGATCTGAATCTGTATCGAGGCGACCTCCTCGTCGTCGGTCGGCGACGACAGCGGCGCATCGACGGTGAATCGCGTGTCGAACCCATCGCCTCGATAGCGAAAGGCGCTGATGACCTTGAGATTGAGCTCGCCCACCTCGACGGGACTCTCCGTCAACAGTTCGGCATGCCATTTGGTCACTCGTACGTCCAGCAGGTCCGCGCGGGCGACAAGGTCCCTGAGGGCATCCTCGGAGTCGACAGCCGGCGAGGACTCGACGAGAGGGGCCTCAACCTCAGGCGCATTGCTCACGTTAATTCCTCAACCTGTTCCTGCCCGGGGGAAACCTCGATGTAGGAAGCCGCATCCTGGTGCGGATACCTGGCTACCCAGGACGACCAGTCGTCGCCCATCTTGATCGCCCAATGCATGTGACCCTTTGCGCGTGAGGCGAGGATCTCCTCGTCGAGTTGCTCCAGGAGCACGTGAAAATGTTCGCCCCGTTCGGCCGGCGGTCGTACGCTGCGTTCGTATGACGCGGCGGCCTCCCACTCGTCATCGATGGGCTGCTTCACCTTCAAAAGATGGGCGTTCAGCTCCGCGATCTGCTGAGCTGAGAGGTGCTGCTCATCTTCGCCGATGTGGTAGTGCTCCTGCACCCAGGAGTTGACCGCGAACCACTGCCACACCTTCGACTTGCCGTTTCCGATCGTCCCGAGCGGACGCGGAAAACCACCCGGACCGCGCAGCCCTTCGGCCCACAGCCGCACAGCCTCCCGCGATACGCCGAGTCGATGAGCGATGTCAGATGTGGAAACCAACTCCTGATCGGCATCCAATACCTCCGCGCCGGGCAGCGCGTGAGATATCCGGCGGGCCGCCGCCAGGGCGGTGGCGACCGGATTGGTGGCCGATGTGTGCAAGGTTGCCACCACGCCACCGTCGCGCTCCGACCATGCCAGATCGGAAAGATGCTCGCCCAGCAGCTCAAGGGTGCCGTCGTCGTCCAGATTCACGCCGCTGACACGAAGGGGGATACGGATCATGAGCCTCTCCCACCTGCTCGTCCTCTGAGCTCTAGCATAGGGCTGGTGTTGCCATCTGCCAACACCCTACGTCAACCAATCGCTTCGGTGCGTCACCTATCGGGTAAACGTGCTCGAAGGGACCGAATAGTAGTACGGATCTCCCGTACCCGCCTCTTCAGACCGCGCACCTCGACCGACTCGGTCTCCTGCTTGAGGGAATCCTTGACCTGCAGGGCTGACTCATCGGCCAGCTCCAATAGCTGTCCGGGTTCCCTCAGTGGTGTGGCCGCCTCGCCCAGAGACTCCTCCGCGGCGGCACCCGCCGCCTGGGCGGCTTCCTCCATGTCGAAGGCTGCCGTCAGTAGTTCGTCCACTTCGGATGCCGCGTCGCCGGCCTCGGCCAACAACTGCTCCGCCCTGTCGAACAGCGCTGCGGCGTCCTGCTCGTACGTCGATCGTTCAAGGAGCGCCGCCGCCCCTCGGCAGAGGGCTTCGACCTTGTCGAGCTGGGCGGCGGCCTCGGCCACCACGCCGACAGCCACTCCGGTGTTGTGGGGACACCTGCGGACCAGGCGTTCGAATTCGCGTGCTGCCGACTCGCCGCCGCCCCCGGTGGAGAACACGATGTACTTGCAGGCGTTGGCCCGGTCGTCGGGCGGCTGGCAGAAGGCGGTGCCGTGGATGTGCCCGGAGCCTCCAGCCTTCCGGTACCACCAGCCGGCGGCGCGCGCGTAGGCGAGAGCCCGGTCGAACCAGGGCTTCGGGTGGTGCCAGGGGTCGGATGGGCTCAGCCACGTTGGTCCGCTCCCCGACATGCATCCCCCTTGCAGGCGACGAGTCCACCATCGTCACGGCACCGACACTCTAGGTGATTTTGCCATAGCTGACCGTCAAGCCAAAGGGCGCGGGAGTGGTGCGGCACGGCCCTCTGCTCGGAGAAGACGCCAGGTGCGGCCCCGTGGGGGCCAAGAGGGGTCAACCACGAGTAATGCCGCCAGCTGCCCGATGAGGACAAAAGCAAGATCCCCACCTGCGTTTCCGCTGGTGGGGATCTCTGTAGCCCGGCGAAAGGCTATGTGGCCAGGGGCGGGGTCGAACCGCCGACCTTCCGATTTTCAGTCGGACGCTCGTACCAACTGAGCTACCTGGCCGTGTCGCTCGGCTCATGCTACCCGCCGACCGGACGAACCGTTGGCAGGGTCACACGCTCCGATACGCAGAACGCCGCGCGAGGCGCGGCGTCGGCGCTGCGGTCCTGACGGGACTTGAACCCGCGACCTCCGCCTTGACAGGGCGGCGAGCACTCCAACTGCTCCACAGGACCTAGCTTGTGTTGCTCCGGCTTGCGCCGGTCGTGCCCCCAACGGGATTCGAACCCGTGCTACCGCCTTGAAAGGGCGGCGTCCTGGGCCGCTAGACGATGAGGGCGGCCCCGCCATCATTGCACACTCGCAACTTCAAGCGGACTTGCTCCCATCCGGCCCCGCCGGAGGCTTGGAAAGCATACGTGATGCCCGGTCGGTCGACAAAATCGGTATCGGGGTGCCCCTCGTGCGGCGCATTTTCGCAGGTCAGAGGGCTTCAGCGCAGTCGGGCGACGCCGAAGCGGTGCTTCAGGTCGGCGATCAGGTGCGGGCAGGCGGCCAGCGTCGCGGCGCGGTCGCCGCCGCCGTCGTGCAACAGCACGATGGAACCGGGACGTGCGGCGTTGTGGACCCGTTTGGCGATCGTGGCGGCGGTCGGCTTGTCCCAGTCCTGCGGGTCGACGGCCCAGTGCAGCGGAAGCATCCCCAGTTCCTTCGCCACGCCCAGAACCTCAGACGTCCACCTGCCGCCCGGCTGCCGGTAGAAGGCCACCGGGGCGCCCGGAGCGGCCGCCTGGATGGCCCTGTTGGTGCGCACCAGGTCGGCGCGGATCTCGGCGACCGGCCGCCGGGCGAGGTCCAGGTCGTGCCGCCAACTGTGGTTGCAGAGCTGGTGACCCTCCCGGACGATCCGCCGGACCAACTCCGGGTGGCGTTGCGCCTCGCGGCCGACCACGCAGAAGGTGGCCGTGACCCGGGCGGCGCGCAGTTGGTCGAGGACCTTCGGCGTCCAGGCCGGGCTGGGGCCGTCGTCGAAGGTCAGGGCGACCGGGCGTACGCCCGTGTTGCGTCGCAGCCCGGCGGGGAGCTTGGCCGGCAGCGGACGCAGTTGGGGCTTCGGCGGCTTGGCGCGGGTCGGACTCGGCTTCGGTGTGGGGGTGGGCGGCATGGTCGACTGCACCGGCAGCGGTGCGCCGACGGGTGCGATGGTGCCGTCCGGCTGGGCGCAGCCGGACAAGACCAGCGCCATGGCGAGGACGGACGCCAGGACAGCGCGGGCTTGCATCTGCTCGCTCCCGGAGGGGGTTCGGGGTAGGCGGACTCCCCGACGCTAGTGGACGCTCCGCGAGTGGGACAGGGCGGTCATCCCTCGGTGGACTGGTCCAGCGAGTCGCGGACGGCCACGGAGAGTGATACCGCCTCGGCGAGGTCGACGGGCCGGACCACCCCGGCGGGCAGGGTGTCGGCCCTCCAGCCGGGGCCGGCGGCGAGTACGAGCAGTGGCCGGCGGGGTGCGGCGAGCACCGCGCTGAGCTGGGCCGGGTCGGCGGTGGCCCGGATGTGCGACCAGAGCACGACGGCGGCGGGGCCGGTCCGGGTGACCGCCTCGACGAGGGCGGCGACCGGCACCCGGGCGCCGAGCATGCGGTAGCTCACCCCGGCCTCGGCCAGGGCGGCGGCCAGCGCCTCGAGGGGAAGGGTGTGCTGCTCCTCGTCCGCGCAGGAGAGCAGGATGCGGGCCGGCCCGGTGGGCACCTTGGCCCGGCTGGCCGCCGAGAGCGCCTCCGACACGCAGCGGGAGACCAGGTGTTCCACCTCGATCAGCGCCCCTGTGGCGGCGTGCCGTTCGCCGATGCCGGCGAGCACTGGACGCAGCAGGCCCTCCCAGGTGGCGACGACGCCGCTGGCGGCCACGGTGTGCGCGATCGTCTCACTTATCGCCGCCGCGTCCAGCCGCATGGCGGCGCGGGCCAGCCCGCGGGCGGCCGGTCCGGCGCGACCCACCGGGATGCTTCCGCCGCCGTCCCGCGTGTGCGGGCGGATGCGGGTGTGCACGATCACGTCGGGGGTCACCGGGTCGGGTGCCTGCCGGGCCCAGCGGGCGGCCTCGGCGGGGCTGACCCCCTCGGCGGTGAGCCGACGCATGATCTCCAGGCGGGCCAGGTCGGCCGGTGTGTACCGGCGGTGGTGGCCCGGGATGTGTTCGCTCGGCCCGAGCCCGTAGCGCTGATGCCAGGTGCGCAGGGTGGTGACCGCTACCCCCAACCGGCGTGCGACGGCGCCCGCGCTCAGCGCCTCATCGGCCACCCGACCGCTCCGCCGCGTCATCCGCCGACGATCCGGCCGGGGTCACGGCCGGGCCGGACGCGCCGGACGTCGGCCCCGAGGGGCGCAACAGGCGGCTCACCACCCCGCCCAGCCAGGGCGCGTACGAGCGGGGGTCCCTGTCGAGTTCGGCCTCCAGGGCGACGGGATCGGCCCAGCGCAGCTCGGCCACCTCTTCCGGGTCGGGTCGCAGCGGTGCCGCCGGCCGGAACTCGCCGCGCAGTACGTGGTCGTACTCGAATTCGACCCGACCGGTGGCCGGGTCCTCGGCGTAGTAGACGTAGACGCCGACCTCGGTCAGCTCGACCGGGCCCGCGCCGAGCTCCTCGCTCAGCCGTCGGTTGGCCGCCTCGGCGAGGGATTCGCCCGGGCGGGGATGGCCGCAGCAGGAGTTCGCCCAGCGCAGCGGAAACCGCGTCTTGACGGCGGCCCGGCGCTGGAGCAGCACCTGGCCGTCCGGGTCGACGAGCATCACGGAGAACGCGCGGTGCAGTTGACCTGGTGGTTGGTGGGCGTTCGCGACGCTCGTCTCGCCGTGGGCCGTGCCGACGTCGTCGACCAGCTCGACGAGGTGCTCCTCGCGGCTCATCTGCCCTCCCCGGTGATTCGGCCGGCCGCCAGCTTGCCGGAGATCAACACCATCGGCACACCGACTCCGGGCTGGGTGCCGGAGCCGACGAACACCACGTTCGACAGGTCGCGGTGCAGGTTCGACGGGCGGAACGGGCCGGTCTGGAAGAGGGTGTGCGCGGCGGCGAACGGGGTGCCCGCAGCCATCCCCTGCTCCGCCCACTCGGCGGGAGTGATCGCCCGCAGCACCTCGACGCCGTCGCCGAAGCCGACGTAGCCGCGCTCCTCCAGGGTGCCGATCAGCTGGTCGCCGTAGCGCTGGGTCAGGTCGCCGCGCCACTCGAAGGGCGCCCGGTCGAGGTTGGGCACCGGGGCGAGCACGTAGTAGGTGTGCCGGTCCGGTGGCGCCACCGACGGGTCGGTGCGGCTGGGGTTGGTGACCAGCAGCGACGGGTCGGTCATCAGCTCGCCCCGACGGATGACCTCATCGAAGGTGCCCTTCCACGCGCGTCCGAAATGGATGTTGTGGTGGGCGATCTTCGCATAGCCCTGACGGGAGCCGATGTGCAGGACGACGCAGGACGGCGAGTAGGTCAGCTTCCGTTCCCGGCCGGCGGGCAGCAGATCGCGGTAGGCGACAGGCAGATCGGGGTTGAGCACCACCACGTCCGCCGGCACCAGTTCGCCGTCGGCGGTGAGGACGCCTGTGGCGCGACCGTTGGCGGTCTCCACCCGGGTCACCGTGGTGTCGTACCTGATCTGTACGCCGTGCTTCTCGGCGGCGCCGGCCATCGCCCGGGAGACGGCGTGGATGCCGCCGCGCGGGAAGTAGACGCCGGCGACCGAGTCGAGGTACGCGATGACTGCGTAGATGGCGAGCGCGTCGTGCGGGGCCAGACCTGCGTACATGGCCTGGAAGGAGAAGATCCGCTGGGTACGCGGGTCCCGGAAGAACTGGTTGATCTTTGTCTGGAGGCGACGGAACGCGCCGCCGGTGAGCAGCTTGAGGAGGTTGCCGGTGATCAGGTCGGTCGGCGCGTCCAGGTTGCGCTCGATGAAGTCGGTCCGCTCCAGGCGCCACAGCTCCCTGGCGTAGTCGACGAAGCGCAGGTAGCCGTCGGCTTCACGCGGGCCGCAGACCCGGGAGATCTCGGCCGCCATCCGGGTGGTGTCGGTGAGCACGTCGAGGGTCGACCCGTCGGGGTAGTACGCCCGGTAGGCCGGATCGAGGGGGGTCAGGTCGAGCCAGTCCCGCAGCTCCTCGCCGACCGCGCCGAGCGCCTCGGCGATGAGGTCGGGCATGGTGAGCACGGTGGGGCCGGTGTCGAACTCGTAGCCGTCCACCGCGAGCCGTCCGGCCCGCCCGCCGGGCACCGGCTCACGTTCCAGCACTGTCACCTGGCGTCCGCTGCCGGCCAGGTGCAGCGCGCAGGCGAGCCCGCCCAGCCCCGCGCCGACGACCACCACCCGGTCCGTCCGTCCTGTCACCGTCCGCACGTGACCCCCTCCTTGGGAAAATCGCTCATCAGGCCCGCCGATCGGTGGCGGCGGTGGCCAGGCCGGTAAGCGCGGTCCGCGCCGTCCGGTCCACCGGAGCGGCGTCGAGCGCGGCGAGCGCCTCCCCGACCCGCTCGGCGATCATCCGCTCGACCCGCGCCGCGGCGCCGGTCTCGGCGACCAGCTCGGCGAGCCGCTCGACAGGCCCCGCCTGGGCCTGCTCCAGGGCCGTGAGCTGCGCCGGCGTGGCCAACTGCCGGGCCAGCATGAGCAGTGCGGTCGGCTTTCCGGTGCGCAGGTCGTCACCGGCCGGCTTGCCGGTGGCGGCCGGGTCGCCGTAGACACCGAGCAGGTCGTCGCGAAGCTGGAACGCCTCGCCGACGGCCAGGCCGTAGCGGGTGTACGCGTCGGCGAGCGCCGCGTCGGCGGGCACCCCGGCCAGGCAGGCGCCGAAGAGCAGCGGTCGTTGGACTGTGTAGCTGGCGGTCTTGTAGCGCGCCACCCGCAGGGCCCGCTCGACCGACCAGTTGGTCGGGTCGTTCTCGCCGAGCACGTCGAGATACTGCCCGGCGACGGTGTCGACGCGCATCTGGTCGTAGCAGCGGCGGACCTCGAACAGCCTGCCCGGCGCGACAGTGGCCTGCGCCAGGAGCCGGTCGGCCCAGACCATGCAGAGGTCGCCGATGAGCACGGCGACCGCCTCGCCGAACCGGCCGGGATCGCCCCGGTGGCCGGCGGCGATGTGTTGCTCGGCGAGCGCCACGTGTGCGGTGGGCCGGCCGCGCCGGGTGGTGGAGGCGTCCATCACGTCGTCGTGGACCAGCGCGAAGGTGTGCAGCAGTTCGAGAGCGGCGAGCGCGGGCAGCACCGGCGCCAGCGGCTCGCCGCCGCCTGCCGCGCCGCGCCAGCCCCAGTAGGCGAAGGTGGGCCGGATCCGCTTGCCTCCGGACAGGACGGCGTTGCGGGCGGCGGCCGCGAAACCGCCCATCCCTGCGTCGATCTCGTCGAGGGTGTCGACCTCGGTGGTGAGGAAGGTCGCGAGTGTGTCGTCCACCGCGGTGATCAGGTCATTGGTGTACGCGGCCAGTACGGCACGGACCGGATCGTCCCCGTCGCCCGGCCGTGTTGGCGCCATGCGGAGCGCGTTGTCCGCAACTGCGTCGTTGGCCATGTGGGCGAGCGTACCCTAGGGTGATGAGTTGCGTCGATTGGTGCGTCGATATTTGAGGAGGGCCGGTGGACACAGATCTCACCGCTGCCTATGACCGGTGCCGTGAGCTGCACAAACGCCACGGCCGCACCTACTATCTCGCCACTCGGCTGCTCCCCGCGTGGAAACGACGACATGTGCACGCGCTCTACGGCTTCACGCGCTACGCGGACGAGATCGTCGACCAGACCGAGGACCTGCCGCCGGCCGAGCGGGCCGCCCTGCTCGACGACTGGGCCAGCCGTTTCGTGGCCGGCCTGCACGGTGCACCGGTCGACGACCCGCTGCTGCCGGCGGTGCTGCACACGATCGCCATCTTCGACCTCGACCGAGACGACTTTGCGTCGTTTCTGAAGAGCATGGCGATGGACCTGACCGTGACCACGTACCCGACCTACGACCACCTGCTCGACTACATGGAGGGCTCGGCGGCGGTCATCGGCACCATGATGCTGCCCATCCTGGGCAGCTCCGACCCGGCGGCGGCCCGCGAGCCGGCCCGCCAGCTCGGCTTCGCCTTCCAGCTCACCAACTTCATCCGGGACGTCGCCGAGGATCTCGACAGGGGCCGCACCTACCTGCCCGACGAGGACATGGCGAAGTTCGGTGTCACCCGGGACGACCTGCTCGAGGCCCGCGACCAGGGACGGGGCACGCCGCGCATCCGTGAGCTGATCGAGTACGAGGTGACCCGCGCGCAGGCGCACTACGCCGCCGCCGCACCCGGCATCACCATGCTCGCGCCCGCCTCGCAGGCCTGCATGCGCACCGCGTACGCGCTTTACGGCGGCATCCTCGACGAGGTGGCGGCGCAGGACTACGACGTCTTCACCCGGCGGGCCCTGGTGCCTCAGCGGCGTCGGATGGCGGTGGCCGCACGCGCCCTGCTCACGTCGACAGGTACGCCTGTCTCCATCCCCGGGCCGACGATCCAACCGGCGGCCCGGTGACCGCAGGCACCGCGGTCGTGCTCTTCACCCGCGACCTGCGGGTGTACGACCACCCGGCGCTGGCGACCACCTGTGCGGCCTTCGAGCGGGTGGTCCCGCTGTACGTGCTCGACCCGACGCTGGCCGGCCTGTCGGCCAACCGCACGCGGTTCCTGCACCAGGCGCTCGCCGAGCTGCGTACCGAGCTGCGCGAGCGTGGCGGGGATCTGGTGGTGCGGCACGGCGACCCGGTGGCCGAGACGGTCCGGTTGGCCGGCGAGGTCGGCGCCACAGCAGTCGCGCTCTCCGCCGACGTGAGCCACCACGCCCGGCGGCGAGAGCGGCTGCTGCGCGCCGAGTGCGAGCGGCACCGCCTGCACCTGCGGCTGTTTCCCGGCCTGACCGTGGTCGAGCCGGGCGCCCTGCGACCGGGCGGCGGCGGGGACCACTACCGGGTGTTCAGTCCGTACCACCGGGCCTGGGCGGCGTCGCGATGGCGCGAGGAGTTGGCCGCGCCGCGCCGGATCACGATTCCCGACGGGGTACGCGTGGGACGCCTGCCGGCGCTGCCGCCCGGCCTGTCACCCGAGGCGGCCGTCGGTGGCGAGCGGGTCGCCCGTAAGCGGCTCACCGACTGGCTTCCCGACCTCGACAGGTACGGCGACCAGCACGACGACATGGCAGGTGACGACACCTCCCGGCTCAGCCCGTACCTGCGTTTCGGCTGCGTGTCACCGCTGTCGGTGGCGAACCGTGCCGGTGACCGGGCCGGCCCGTTCGTCAGGCAGATCTGCTGGCGGGACTTCTACTACCAGGTCACCGCCTCCTTCCCGGAGATCTCGACCAGGGCGTACCGCTCGGGCGCCACCGAGCGGTGGCGCTACGACGACGACGCGTTGTCGGCGTGGACCGAGGGACGCACCGGCATGCCGATCGTGGACGCCGGGATGCGGCAGATGCGGGCCCAGGGCTGGATGCACAACCGGGCCCGGCTGATCACGGCCGGCTACCTGACCAAGCACCTCGGGCAGGACTGGCGGGCCGGGGTGGCGGTCTTCTTCAGGTGGTTGCTGGACGGCGACGTGGCGAACAACTCGGGCAACTGGCAGTGGGTCGCCGGCACCGGCAACGACACCAAGCCGTACCGGGGGTTCAACCCGGTCCGGCAGGCCGAGCGGTACGACCCGGCCGGCGACTACGTACGCCGCTGGGTGCCGGAGTTGGCGGGGGTGCCGGGCAAGGCGGTGCACCAGCCGTGGCGGCTGCCCGACGAGCTGCGCCGCACCCTGGACTACCCGCCGCCGCTCGCGGTGCCCGGCACCGACCCGGTCTGGCTGCGCTGATCAGAGGCAGGAGTGCAGCACCTCGGCCAGCCTGTCCACGCGGTCGTGTTCGGCGAGCACGGCAGTGGTGTACGCGAAGGCGTACCCCCGCTCCGGGTCGGCCCACGCGCTGCTGCCGCCGATGCCGCCCATGCCCCAGCTGCCGTCCGGCTCCCACTGCATGCCGAGGGTCCAGCGGACCTGCCGGTCCAGCACCAGGTCCGGTCCGTCGTACTGGACCCGGGTCGCCTCGGCGACGAGTTCGGCACCGATCAGCCGGACGCCGTCCAGGACACCGCCGGCGAGCAGACCCGCGTAGAGCCGGGCCAGGCCGGACGCGGTGGCGTGCAGGTTGACGGCGGGCATCTCGGCCCCCCGCCAGAGCGGGCTGTTCAGGACCGCCAGGTCCAGCCCGCCGGCCGGGTTGCCGAGCGCCTGCGCCCGCAGTGATCCCGGCTCGCCGAGCTTGCGGACCGGCCACCGCGGGTCGCCGTAGCGCAGGTCCGCGCAGCGCCGCTGGTCCGCCTCGGCGAGTCCGAGACCGAGGTCGAGCAGCCACCGGTCGGCGATCTCGTCGGCCAGGAACCGGCTCAGCGGCCGGCCGTCGACCCGCCGGACCAGCTCGCCCACCAGATGCCCGTACGTCCACGCGTGCTCGCCTGCCGTCGAGCCCGGCGTCCATTCGGGATCGGCCGCGGCCAGGTCCCCGGTGAGCAGCGCCCAGTCGGCGATCGCGGCGGCCGGCCGGGGCACCGGGAAGGCCGGTAGCCCGGCGGTGTGCGACAGCACCTGACGGACGGTGGCCGGGGTGCGGAACTCCGACCAGTACTGCGCGACGGGCGCGTCGAGGTCGACCTGTCCCCGGTCGACGAGCAGCAGCAGGCAGAGCGCGGCCACCGGCTTGCCTACCGAGTAGACGTTGACAAGCGTGTCCGGTCGCCACGGTGCACCGCCCGGCACGTCGCGGTACCCACCGACGAGATCGATCACCTGCTGCCCGTCGTACCAGACGGCCAGGCTCGCGCCGCTCTCGCGCCCGGTCGCGAGCAGGTCGTGGAAGCAGTCCCGAACCGGGGTGAAGCGTGCGTGCATGCGGTAACCGTAGGCCGTCCGGTCCGGTGTGGGAGCCGACTTTTCGCCCCACCCCGGTGGTTGGGGTGATGCCGCTGGGGGATGCTGTCAGGGTGGCGGAACCGGAGCTGGTGGATGTGGTCGTGGTCGGGCTCGGCGTCGGCGGCGAGGAGGTGGCCGGGCGTCTCGCCGAGGCCGGCCTGAGCGTCGTCGGTGTCGAACGGGACCTGGTCGGCGGCGAATGCCCGTACTGGGGCTGCATCCCGAGCAAGATGATGATCAGGGCGGCCAATGCACTCGCCGAGGCACGCCGGGTCGACGGGCTGGCCGGGACGGCGCAGGTCCGCCCGGACTGGGCACCGGTGGCCAAGCGCATCCGTGAGGAGGCCACCGACACCTGGGACGACACGGTGGCGGTGCGTCGGTTCACCGACCGGGGCGGCCGGTTCGTCAGGGGCAGTGGCCGGATCGACGGCCCGGGCCGGGTCCGCGTCGGTGACCAGGTGTTCCAGGCCCGCCACGGCATCGTACTGGGCACCGGGACCCGTCCCTCGGTGCCGCCGATCGACGGGTTGGCCGACACCCCGTACTGGACCAACCACCAGGCGATCGAGGTCGAGCAGCTGCCGGCGTCGCTGCTGGTGCTGGGCGGCGGCGCCATCGGGCTGGAGCTGGCCCAGGTCTTCGCCCGCTTCGGCGTGCGGGTCACGGTGGTGGAGGCGCTGGAGCGGGTGCTGGCCCTGGAGGAGCCGGAGGCGTCCGAGGTCGCCGCCGCGGCGCTGCGGGCCGACGGCGTGGAGATCCACACCGGGGTACGGGCCGAGCGGGTCGAGCACGACGGGAGCCGGTTCACCCTGCGGGGCGCCGGCGGGGCGGAGTTCACCGCCGATCAACTGCTTGTGGTGACCGGACGCCGCGCGCACCTGGACGAGCTGGGGTTGGACACGGTCGGGGTGGACGCCGGCCAGCGCTTCCTGCCGGTGGACGACCGGCTGCACGTCACCGACGGCATCTGGGCGGTCGGCGACGTGACAGGTGAGGGCGCCTTCACCCACATCGCCATGTACCAGGCGGCGATCGTCATCGCCGATGTCCTGGCGCACGCCCGGCTCGCGACGGCGGGGCCGGACGCCAGCGGGACCGCGAGCGTGGTCGGCGGCGCGATGGGCGCGTCCAACTCACTGGCGGCCAGCAGGTCGAGCGGATCGGCGGGCAGTGTGCCGCGCGCCGACTACCGTGCGCTGCCCCGGGTGACGTTCACCGATCCCGAGGTCGGCGCGGTGGGGTTGACCGAGCGGCAGGCCCGTGACCGCGGCATCAACGTGCAGGTCGGCTACACGAAGCTGAGCAGCTCGACCAGGGGTTGGATCCACCAGGTCGGCGACGAGGGTTTCATCAAGGTGATCGCGGACGCCGACCAGGGCGTGCTGATCGGTGCGACCTCTGTCGGCCCGGCCGGTGGTGAGGTGCTCTCCGCGCTTGTGGTGGCGGTGCACGCGGCGGTGCCGATCAGTCAGCTCCGGCACATGATCTACGCGTATCCGACGTTCCACAGGGCCATCGAGGACGCTCTGCGCGACCTGGCATGACGGTGACCCGCGCTTGACGCGGCAGATTGGCAGCAAATTCTGGCAGGATTGCTGTTCATTTCTTTCATAAGAGTGACGTACCATTGCGCCCGTGACCAAGCGGTTGACTGAAGTTGCCAAGAAGGCGGGCGTCAGCGAGGCCACCGTCAGCCGGGTCCTCAACGGCCGCGACGGAGTCTCCGAGTCGACCCGGACGGCGGTGCTCACCGCGCTCGACGTGCTCGGCTACGAGCGGCCGACCAAGCTGCGCGGCGAACGCGCGCGGCTGGTCGGGCTGGTGCTGCCCGAGTTGCAGAACCCGATCTTCCCGGCGTTGGCCGAGGTCGTCACCGGGACCCTCGCGCAGCGCGGCTACACCCCTGCTCTGTGCGCCCGGACCATCGGCGGTGTCTCCGAGATGGACTACGTGGAGATGCTCCTCGACCACCAGGTCTCCGGGGTGATCTTCGCCGGCGGTTCGTACGCGCTCGCCGACGCGCGGCACGACCACTACCGGAGGCTGACCGACAGGGGTCTTCCGGTGGTGTTGGTGAACGCGGGTGTGGACGAGCTGGGTTTCCCCCGCGTCTCCACCGACGACGCGGTGGCCGTCGAGCAGGCGTACGGGCACCTGCGCTCGCTCGGGCACGAGCGGATCGGGATGGTGCTCGGCCCGGAGGGGCATGTGCCGTCCCGCCGCAAACTCGACGCGATGGTCCAGGCCGCCGGCTGGGACGAGGCCGACGCGGAGTGTGTCGAGCGCTCCAGCTTCTCGATGGAGGGGGCGCGGGTCGCCGCGACGAAGCTTGTCGAGCGTGGCGTCACCGGCATCATCTGTGCCAGCGACGTCCTGGCGTTGGGCACGATCCGCGCGGCCCGCCGGCTGGGTCGTACGGTGCCCACCGACGTGTCGGTGGTGGGCTTCGACGACTCCGCGTTCATGACCTGCACCGACCCGCCGCTGACCACCGTGCGGCAGCCGATCGAGACGATGGGGCAGGCCGCTGTGGATCTGCTTGTCACCCAGATCGAGGGTGCCGGCGTGCTGCACGACGAGCTGCTGTTCGAGCCGGAGCTCGTGGTGCGTGGCTCCACCGCTCCCGCACCCGGCCGCTAGGCCGCATCCGCACGACGCGCTCCGGGCCGTCGACCGCTTCCCGCGGTCGGCGGCCGTTTTGTCGTCCAAAACAGACCAAATCCGATGTAAACGCAGAGTCTGTCGACATCTGCCGTAACGGAGTCGCGTCCTTTCAACACTAGGTCGACACCTTGCTGAAATGAGTCGGCCTCGTTACAGTGACTCCACTCACACCTGGCTCCGGCGCAGCTACAGGGCGTCAGGTCGCATCACCGCAGATCAGCGAAACCTTGGAGACACCCGTTCCCGAAGGGATGGACAGATGTCCGTACCGCAATACCGAAAGGCTGCGGCGCTGGCGCTCGTGGCCGGCCTGGGGCTCAGCCTCACGGCGTGCTCCACGAAGAGCGGCGACAAGGACACGACCGCCGGCGGCAAGGTCACCATCACGGTCGACTGCCAGCCGGTCGGCGCCCAGAAAGAGCTGTTGAAGAACTGGAACGACGACGTCGCCGAGTTCCAGCGGCTGAACCCGGACATCGTCGTCAAGAGCGTGAGCGTCGGCGAGCAGTGCAACAACCCGCCTGACTTCACCGCCCGCCTCGCCGGTGGCACCGTGACCGACGTCTTCTACGGCTACATGACCGACGTCCAGCAGGTGCTCGACTCCGGCCAGGCGATGGACATCACCCAGTACGCCAACAAGGACAACATCCCCACCTGGGACAGCGTCGACCCGGCGCTCAAGGAGGTCTTCACCGACGGCGGCAAGCTCTACGCCGTCCCGGTGAAGAACTACTCGATGGGCCTGGTCTACAACAAGGTCCTGTTCCAGCAGGCCGGGCTCGACGTCAACAACCCGCCGAAGACCTGGGCCGACGTCCGGGCCGCCGCCAAGAAGATCTCCGCGCTGGGCAACGGCATCGCCGGGTACTCGGAGTACAGCGCCGGCAACACCGGCGGCTGGCACTTCACCGCGCTGCTCTACTCGCAGGGCGGGCGGGTGCTGACCGAGGACGGCAAGAAGGCCGAGTTCAACAACGCCATGGGCAAGCAGGTCCTGCAGAACCTCAAGGACATGCGGTACGGCGACAACAGCATGGGCTCCCGTCAGCTCCTCCAGTGGGGTGACCTGCTGACGAACGCCGGCGCGGGCAAGGTGGGCATGTTCATCGGCGCGCCGGACGCCACCCAGGCGATCGTCAGCCAGTTCCAGGGCAAGTTCCAGGACTGGGCGATGAGCCCGCTGCCCGGCCAGGACGGTCCGGCCAAGGGGACGCTCGGTGGCGGCGAGGGCTACTTCTTCAAGAAGGACCTCACCCCGGAGCAGGTCAAGGCCGGCATGAAGTGGATCGCGTACCAGAAGCTGACCCCGGGCAAGGGCCAGTTCGACTACGTCCGGGCCAAGCCGCAGAACTACCCGGTGGGTCTGCCCCAGCCGCTGCTCTTCGCCAACGGCAGCGAGGCGCAGAAGCAGGAGTTGGAGCTGCGTAAGGCGAACGCGAACGTCGACACCGCCAACTTCGCGCTCTTCGAGGCGACCCCGGTGCCGATCAAGGGTGAGCCGCGCAACGCGCAGGCGATCTACGCGGTGCTCGACGCCGCGATGTCCGGGGTGCTGACGAACCCGAACGCGAACATCGACGCGCTGCTCAAGACCGCCGAGGAGAAGGTCAACCAGCTCCTCGCCGCGGAGAGCTGACCGATCGTGTGGGGGCCGGCACGCCGATCCGGCCCCCACACCGTCCACGCCGCACCGACTCACCCAGGAGAGTTGCCTTGGCGATCACCACCGTCCCGCAGATCCCTCGGAAAGCGGGCCGTCCGCCGTCGCCGTACCCGTCGGGGCCGCAGCGCACGAGCCTCGGCCGCAAGGTACGGGACAACCTCACGGGTCACGCGTTCCTGATCGGCGCGGTGCTCTGCTTCGTCGTCTTCTCCTGGTACCCGATGGTGCGCGGCGTCGTGATGAGCTTCCAGCGCACGCGGCGCGGCGAAACCACCTGGGTGGGCTGGGACAACTACACACGCATCATCGCCGACCCCAGCTTCTGGCCCGCCTGGAAGAACACCTTCTACTTCACGGTGCTGGCGCTCGTCCTCGGGTACGCGGTGCCGTTCTTCGTGGCGATCCTGCTCAACGAGTTCCGCCACGCCAAGGGGTACCTGCGGATCCTGGTCTACCTGCCGGTGATGCTGCCGCCCGCCTCGGCGCTGTTCCTGTTCAAGTTCTACGCGTACGACCCCAGTGAGGCGGGGCTCTTCAACGCGATCCTCAAGGAGCTGCACCTGCCCACGTCGCAGTGGATGCAGTCGCCCGAGATGACGATGCCGGCCATGGTGATCGCATCCACCTGGATGAACATGGGTGGCGCCGTGCTGATCTACCTGGCGTCCCTGCAGAACATCCCCGGCGAGTTGTACGAGGCGGCCGAACTCGACGGCGCCGGGATCTGGCGGCGCATCCGCCACGTGACGATCCCGCAGACCCGGCTGATCCTCGCGCTGCTGGCGATGTTGCAGATCGTCGCCACGATGCAGCTCTTCATCGAGCCGCTGATCCTCGCCAACGGCGCGGGCGCGGAGGACTCCGCGACGTCCGTGGCGTACCTCATCTACCAGCACGGTTTCTTCCAGAACGATCTCAACGGCGCCGCGGCGCTCGGTGTGATCATGCTGGTGGTGCTGGCCGGCTTCTCCGCCGTCTACGTGCGGCTCACTGCGAAACAGGACTAGGACGGGGCGGGCAATGGCACAGGATTCCGGAACCCGGACCCTCATCTCGCACACGCAGATCAGCCGGGGGCGCGGCAAGGTCATCTACTGGACGCTGCTCATCGTCGTCGTCGTGGGCTTCACGCTTGTCTTCCTCGGGCCGCTCTACTGGATGGTCACCGGCGCGCTCAAGTCCGGCCAGGAGATCGCGCAGACGCCACCGTCGCTGTTCCCCAAGGATCCGCAGCCGCAGAACTACATCGACGCCTGGAACAATCTGGCGCTCGCCAAGCTGCTGTTCAACACCTTCTACTACGCGATGGGCGCGGTGCTGTTCCAACTCGTCCTCGACAGCGCGGCGGCCTACTCCCTGTCCAAGCTTCGGCCGGTCTTCGGCAACGTGATCCTCGGCCTCATGCTGGCCACGCTGATGATCCCGGCGATGGTGCTCATCGTCCCGCAGTACGTGACAGTGCTCGACCTGCCGATCCTGCACATCAACCTGCTCGACTCGCCGTTCGCCATCTGGCTGCCGCTTGTCGCCAACGCGTTCAACATCTTCCTGTTGAAGCGGTTCTTCGACTCGATTCCGGAGGAGTTGATGGCGGCCGCTCTCATCGACGGGGCGTCGTCGCTGCGCACGCTGTGGTCGATCATCCTGCCGCTGTCGCGTCCCATCCTCGGCGTGGTCTCCATCTTCGCCGTCACGGCGGTCTGGAAGGACTTCCTCTGGCCGAAGCTGGTCATGCCCTCGCCGGAGACCCGGACGGTGAGCGTGGGCATCTACACCTTCGCCGGTGGCACGCCGATGAACGTGGTGATCGCCGCGTCGGTCATCGCCGCCATCCCGACGGTCATCATCTTCCTGATCTTCCAACGGAACATCATGTCCGGCCTGACCACGGGCAGCATCAAGGGGTAGCCAGCAGCGCACCTCCCGCGGTGAACAACGACAGTTCGCCCGACACATATCCAGGTCCGGCGAAACCGCCGACGTACTGATCCAGAAAGCAGGTGCTCGTGTCCACAGCAGACAGTGGTCCGTGGTGGCGTGGAGCGGTTATCTACCAGGTGTATCCGCGTAGCTTCGCCGACGGAAACGGCGACGGAATCGGGGACATAGCCGGGATCCGGTCCCGACTGGATCACCTGGCCGCGCTTGGCGTCGACGCCATCTGGTTCAGTCCCTGGTATCCGTCGCCGATGGCCGACGCCGGCTACGACGTGTCCGACTACCGCGACATCGACCCGGTCTTCGGCACGCTGGGCGAGGCGGAGGCGCTGATCGCGGAGGCCCACGCGCTCGGCATCCGGACCATCGTCGACGTCGTACCCAACCACTGCTCCGACGCGCACCCGTGGTTCCAGGCGGCGCTCGCCGGCGGCCCGGGTGCGCCCGAACGGGACCTGTTCTGGTTCCGGCCCGGCCGAGGCCCGAACGGCGACCAGCGGCCCACCGACTGGATCGGCGAGTTCGGTGGCGAGACCTGGACCCGGACCACCAACCCGGACGGCACGCCCGGCGACTGGTACCTGCACCTGTTCGCGCCCCAGCAGCCGGACTTCAACTGGGACCACCCACGGGTACGCGCCGAATTCGAGGACATCCTGCGGTTCTGGTTCGACCGGGGCGTCGACGGCATCCGGATCGACTCGGCAGGTCTGCTCGTCAAGGACGGGACGCTGCCCGAGGTCCTGCCGGACCGGCCGCACCCGTTCCACGACCTCGACGGCGTGCACGACATCTACCGGGGCTGGCGGCGGGTGGCCGACGAGTACGCGGACCGGGCCCTGATCGGTGAGGTGTGGCTCCCGGACCGGCAGCGGTTCGCCAACTACCTGCGCCCGGACGAGCTGCACGCGGCGTTCAACTTCGACTTCCTCGGCTGCGCCTGGGACGCCTCGGCGCTGCGCGAGAGCATCGACGGGACGTTGAGCGCCCACGCGCCTGTCGGCGCTCCGGCCACCTGGGTGCTCTCCAACCACGACGTCACCCGGCACGTCACCCGCTACGGCCGGGCCGACACGACGTTCAGCTTCGCCGCGAAGCGCGAGGGGATCCCCACCGACCTGGAACTGGGCACCCGCCGGGCCCGCGCCGCCGCGTTGCTGTCGCTGTCGCTGCCCGGCGCCGCCTACGTCTACCAGGGCGAGGAGCTGGGCCTCTACGAGGTCGAGGACATCCCGTACGCGATGCGCCAGGACCCGATGTGGGAACGCTCCGGCCGCGTCGACCCCGGCCGCGACGGCTGCCGCGTACCGCTGCCGTGGACCGGCGACGAGCCGCCGTTCGGGTTCAGCCCCGAGGGTTCGCCCGCGCCGTGGCTGCCCCAACCCGCCGACTGGAAGGACCGCACGGCTCGGGCGCAGACCGGCGACGCCGCCTCGATGCTTGAGCTGTACCGGGCGGCCATCGCGGTCCGCCGGGCCGAACCGGCCCTCGGCGATGGCGAGCTGAGCTGGCTGCCCGCCCCGGACGGGGTGCTCGCGTTCAGTAGGGGCGAGGGCTTCCGCTGCCTCGTCAACCTCTCCGACGCGCCGGTGGCGATACCCGCCGACGCGCGGTTGCTGCTGGCCAGCGGGCCGCTAGACGACGGGCTGCTGCCGTCGGACACGGCCGTCTGGCTGCGTACCGCCGATCTGCCCGCGGCGGACGGCGCCACCCGGACCTGACCCACAGCCGTGGTGCCGGCGGTCCCGTCCCGACGGCCGGCACCACCCACCACCCCGCGCGCCGCGCACGAAAGGAGGACCGAGGGGACACGCACCACGACGGGCATCCCCCGCACCCGTCGCCGGGCACCGCACCCACACCACCCCCGAAAGAGGTGTAGCGACCCCATGTCCAGAACAACTGTCACCAGACGAACCCGCAGATTGCTCGCCGGCGCGCTCGCCGGAATGCTCCTCGCCGCAGCCCCTGTCGTCACCCCCACGGCCGGCGCCGCACCCGCGGTCGACGCGTCCGCGACCCGGATGGCCCTGCTCGCCGGGGTCTCCGCCACCATGACCGCCAGCAGCTACAACCAGAACTACGTGGCGGGCAACGCCAACGACGGCAACGCGTCCACCTACTGGGAGAGCGCCAACAACGCCTTCCCGCAGTGGATCCAGGCCGACCTGGGCGCCACGGTAAACGTGGACCGGGTGGTGCTCAAGCTGCCGCCCGCGTCGGACTGGCAGACCCGTACGCAGACGCTGTCGGTGCTCGGCTCCACGAACGGCTCGACCTTCACCACCCTGAAGGCGTCCGCCGGCTACACCTTCAACCCGGCCAGCGGCAACACCGCCACCGTCAGCTTCACCGCCGCCAGCACCCGCTACGTACGGGTGCACGTCACGGGCAACACCGGCTGGCCGGCCGCGCAGTTCTCCGAGGTCGAGGTGTACGGCGCCAGCGGCAGCACGGACACCCAGGCGCCGAGCGTCCCCGGCAACCTGGCCTACACCCAACCCGCCAGCGGTCAGGTCCGGCTCACCTGGTCGGCGTCCACCGACAACGTCGGGGTGACCGGCTACGACGTGTACGCCAACGGCGCACTGCGCGGAAGCGTCAGCGGCTCGACGCTCACGTACACCGACAGTCAACCCGACAGCGCCACTGTCTCGTACTACGTCCGGGCCAAGGATGCGGCCGGCAACCAGTCGGCGAACAGCAACACGGTGACGCGGACCGGCACCGGCACCCCGCCGACCGGCACCAACCTGGCGGTCGGCAAGCCGATCACCGCCTCCGGGTACGTGCACACGTTCGTGGCGACCAACGCCAACGACAACAACGTGGCCACCTACTGGGAGGGCAACGGCAACCCGAGCACGCTCACCGTGCAGCTCGGCGCGAACGCCAGCCTCAGCCAGATCGTGCTGAAGCTCAACCCGGACTCGGCCTGGGGCACGCGTACCCAGAACATCACGGTGCTCGGCCGGGACCAGGGCTCGTCGAGCTTCACCACGCTGGTCGGCGCGGCGAACTACACCTTCAACCCGGGCAGCGGCAACACGGTGACCATCCCGGTCTCCGGCGCGGCGGCCGACGTACGGCTCTCGATCGCCTCGAACACCGGCGCCCCGGCCGGGCAGGTGGCCGAGTTCCAGGTCTTCGGCACCCCCGCGCCGAACCCGGACCTGACCGTGACCGGCATGTCGTTCAGCCCGTCCGCGCCCGTGGAGACCAGCAGCATCACCCTCTCCGCGACCGTCCGCAACGCCGGCTCGGCCGCCTCCGGCGCGACGAACGTCAACTTCTACCTGGGCTCCACCCGGGTCGGCACCGCGTCCGTCGGTGCCCTCGCGGCCGGCGCCTCGACCACAGTCACCGCCAGCATCGGCACCCGGGACGCGGGCAGCTACCCGCTCAGCGCGAAGGTCGACGAGTCGAACACGGTCGTCGAGCAGGACGACACGAACAACAGCAACACGAACCCGAGCCCGCTGGTGGTCAGCGCGGTCGCCAGCTCCGACCTGGTCGCCTCGGCGGTCGGCTGGTCACCTGGCAACCCGTCGGCCGGCAACACTGTCACCTTCTCCGTGTCGATCCGCAACGCCGGCAACCAGGCGTCCGCGTCCGGCGCGCACGGCATCACCCTCACCGTGCTCAACGAGTCCGGCACCGCCGTCCGTACGCTGACCGGCTCGTACTCCGGCGTGATCAACGCCGGTGCGACTGTCGGCCCGGTCAACCTGGGCACCTGGACCGCCGCGAACGGCAAGTACACCGTCCGGGTGGTGCTCGCCACCGACGCCAACGAGCTGCCCGTCAAGCAGGCGAACAACACGAGCGACCGGCCGCTCTTCGTCGGGCGCGGCGCCAACATGCCGTACGACATGTACGAGGCCGAGGACGGCGTGGTCGGCGGCGGCGCCAGCGTCGTCGGGCCGAACCGGGAGGTCGGCGACCTGGCCGGCGAGGCGTCCGGTCGGCGGGCGGTGACCCTCAACTCGACAGGCAGCTACGTCGAGTTCACCACCCGGGCCAGCACCAACACGCTTGTCACCCGCTTCTCCATCCCGGACGCCGCGGGCGGCGGCGGGATCAACTCGACGCTCAACGTCTACGTCAACGGCACGTTCCACAAGGCCATCGACCTGACGTCCCGCTACGCCTGGCTGTACGGCAACGAGACAAGTCCGGGCAACTCGCCGAGCGCGGGCGGGCCCCGGCACATCTACGACGAAGCAAACGTCATGCTCAACTCGACAGTCCCGGCCGGCAGCAAGATCCGCCTCCAGAAGGACCCGGCCAACACCACCACGTACGCCATCGACTTCATCAACACCGAGCAGGTGGCGCCGATCGCCAACCCGGACCCGGCGCGCTACACCACGCCGAGCGGCTTCACCCACCAGGACGTGCAGGACGCCCTGGACCGGGTGCGGATGGACACCACAGGCAACCTCATCGGGGTGTACCTGCCGGCCGGCAACTACTCCACCTCGTCCAAGTTCCAGGTGTACGGCAAGGCGGTCCAGGTGACCGGCGCCGGCCCCTGGTACACCCGGTTCAACGCCCCGGCGGGCCAGGACAACACCGACATCGGCTTCCGGGCCGAGAACTCGGCGGCGAACTCCTCCTTCAAGAACTTTGCCTACTTCGGTAACTACACCTCGCGGATCGACGGTCCGGGCAAGGTGTTCGACTTCGCCAACGTGTCGAACATCGTGATCGACAACATCTGGAACGAGCACATGGTGTGCCTCTACTGGGGCGCGAACACCGACTACATGACGATCAAGAACTCCCGGATCCGCAACATGTTCGCCGACGGCATCAACATGACAAACGGGAGCACCAACAACCTGGTCAGCAACAACGACGCCCGGGCCACCGGCGACGACAGCTTCGCGCTGTTCTCGGCGATCGACGCGGGCGGCGCCGACATGCGGGACAACGTCTACGAGAACCTGACGTCGACGCTCACCTGGCGGGCCGCCGGTGTGGCCGTGTACGGCGGCTACGGCAACACGTTCCGCAACATCTACATCGCGGACACGCTCGTCTACTCCGGCATCACCATCAGCTCGCTCGACTTCGGCTACCCGATGAACGGCTTCGGCGCGAGCCCGCCCACCCGGTTCGAGAACATTTCGATCGTGCGTGCCGGTGGGCACTTCTGGGGCGCGCAGACCTTCCCGGCGATCTGGGTCTTCTCCGCCTCGAAGGTGTTCCAGGGCATCCGGGTCAGCGACGTCGACATCGTCGACCCGACCTACAGCGGCATCATGTTCCAGACCAACTACCTCAACGGGCAGCCGCAGTTCCCGATCACCGACACGGTGTTCACGAACATCTCCATCAGCGGGGCGCGCAAGAGCGGTGACGCCTACGACGCGAAGTCCGGCTTCGCGATCTGGGCGAACCCGATGCCGGAGACCGGGCAGGGGCCGGCCGTCGGGTCGGTCACCTTCAACAACCTCCGGCTGAGCAACAACGCGGTGGACATCCAGAACACCACGTCGACCTTCACCATCAACCGCAACTGACTCACCCGGTAGCCGACGCCGTCGGGAGGCCCGACCCTCCCGGCGGCGTCGTGCCGTGCCGGCCCTCGCCCGCGACGAACCGGGCCGCCCCGGCCGCCGCGTCGGTGGCCAGCGACTCCATCCCGTACGCCAACTCGGTCGCCATGGCTTCCGCCTTGGTCCGGCCGGCGCCGGCCAGGACAGCCGCCCGGTCGTTGCGCAGGCAGGTCTGCGGATGCCTGGCGATCGCCGCCGCCAACTCCTCGGCCGCGGCCCGCGCCTGGCCGGGCGGCACCAACCGGTTGACCAACCCCATCGAGTACGCCTCGTCCGCCGGCACCGCACGGCCGGTGAGGATCAGGTCCATGGCGCGGCTCTCGCCGATCAGCCGGGGCAGCCGGACAGTGCCACCGTCGATCAGGGGTACGCCCCAGCGGCGGCAGAACACCCCGAGTGTCGCGTCGGACTCGGCGACCCGCAGGTCACACCAGAGCGCCAACTCCAGCCCGCCGGCCACCGCGTACCCGGAGATCGCGGCGATCACCGGTTTGCTAAGCGTCATCCGGGTCGGACCCATCGGTCCGTCCCCCTCGGGCTCGACGCGATTGCCGCTCGGTGTGCCGATCGCCTTGAGGTCGGCACCGGCGCAGAACGTGCCGCCCGCACCCCACAGCACGGCCACCGCCGCGTCCGGGTCGGCGTCGAAGGCCCGGAAGGCGTCCGCCAGCGCCCGGGCGGTCGGCCCGTCCACGGCATTCCGGGCCGCCGCGGCCCGGTCGAGAACGATTGTGCTGACCGCCCCGACCCGCTCCACCCGTACGCTCACCGCTCCATCCTGCCCGCCCCACCCCACCCCCACAATCTCCGTCGATCTTGCACTCTCGGATGGCGTTTCGCGGCTTGTGCCCCGAGATATCGGAGCAGAAGCCGCAAGATCGGCGGCGTGAGCGGGGCAGGTTTGTCGTTGGCGACCGGTTTGCGACGGCGATCGCCGGGAAGTCGGTACTCGTGCGAGCACTTTTGACGAAAGTTGAGCAGGACTCCCGGCTGGACCGCGCGGGTGACCGGTTGCAGAAGATCGTCCTGGGGACGCTGCGGCCCCGCCGGCTGCGCGACCTGCTGCACGGGGTGACCCTCGGGCATCCGCTGCACCCGGCCATGGTGCAGGTGCCGGTCGGCGCGTGGATCAGCGCCGCGGTGCTGGACCTCATGCCCGGGCAGCGCCGACCCGCCACCATGCTTGTCGGCCTCGGCACCGTGAGCGCGGTGCCGGCCGCCGTCGCCGGGCTCAACGACTGGGCAGCCCTGTCCCGCGACCAGCGGCGGGTCGGCCTGGTGCACGCCGCCGCGAACACGGTGGGCGTCGGCCTCTACGCGGGCTCGCTGGCCGCGCGGCTGTCCGGGCGGCACGGCGTCGGCCGTACCCTCGGCTTCCTCGGCCTCTCCGCGGTGAGCCTCGGCGCCTACATCGGCGGTCACCTGGCGTACAAGCAGGGCGCGCAGGTCAACCAGAGCGTGTCCGAGCTGCACCGGATCAGCGACGGCTGGCACTCGCTGGCGGACATGGCCGACCTGCCGCAACGCACTCTGATCACCCGTGAGGTGGACGACGTCTCGGTGATCCTCTACCGCCACGGCGACGAGGTCACGGTGATGCTTGAGCGTTGCCCGCACCAGAGTGGGCCGCTCGGCGAGGGCGACGTGCAGGAGATCGACGGCCACGCCTGCGTCGTCTGCCCGTGGCACGGCAGCGCGTTCCGGCTCAACGGCGGTGAGGTCGTACAGGGGCCGTCCGGCAACGACCAGCAGATCCTGCCCACCCGGATCGAGAACGGCGTGCTCCAGACCCGCCTGCCCTGACCGTCCGTCACTCTCGGGCAACTCGCCGACGGGCCGATCGTCGCGGGGTCAGCTTCGCCGGTGACGGCCGACATCCGGACCGTCCGGCACGTCTTCGATACCGTGCCCACCGGTGAACAACCCGCCGGTCCGGCCACTGCTGGGGGCCGCGCGGCCGCCGGCGGTCCTCGACGAGGCCGCCAGGCGCGGTGCCGCACCAGCGGTTGCCGGGCGGCGGCGCAACCCGAGCACCGCGCCGATCTGGGCGCCGACGATGCTCGCCACGGCCAGTACGGCGGAGACCGCCAGCGGACGGTTCACCCGGTCGGTGGCTCCGGCCCGTGCCGCGCCGACTGTCATCGTCGGCGGTTGACCGGCCGACTCCGTACCGCCGGTTGGCGCGGGATCCACCGGCCGCGGTGCGGTCCGCTCGGGCGCCGGGCGGGGTGCCGGCGGCTTCGGCGCTGTGGGTCGGCTCACCACCCGACCCGTGGCGTGCGGCCGTTTGCCCTGGTCGGCGGCCTCCGCGGGCAACCGGAGCAGTTGGCCGGGACGGATCTTGTCCGGGTCGTCGAGCTTGTTCAGTTTGGCGAGTTGCCGGTAGTCGCCGAACTCGTCGAGGTACCGCTCGGCCACCTCGCCCAGGTAGTCGCCCCGCGCCACCCGGTACACGGACGCCGTCGTGTCGGGTGGCGCCGTCGCGCCTGTCGTCGCGGCCAGGGTGGTGACGGCCGGCGCGCCGGGCTGGGCGTACGCCGGGCCGGCGTGGACCGCTGCGGCGCTGGCGGCGGCCGGGCTGGCGGCGAGGATCAGCGCCACCGAGCCGACAAGTGCGGCGGCGGCCTTCTGCTGACGGCTCATCCCTGGCAGTTTCGGGGCGGGTCGGCGCAGGGTCTGCGCGCCCAACTCGACGAGCACCGAGAAGGCGAACGTGGCCCACCCGAACCAGCCGGCCAGGGCAAGTGCCCGCAGGAAGAGCTGACCGTCGTCCCGGCTGGTCAGCGCGGTGCCCACCTCGCTGATGGTGGGCAGATGGTCGGGCAGTGGATTGCCGGCGAAGGCGATGAGCGCGATCGGCGCGCCGGCCAGCAACGCGCAGAGTACGACAAGCGCGCCGACGCCGGTGAGGATGCGTCCGGTGCGCCGTACGACGGAACCACCAGGTGCGGGCATGGCTGCCTCTCCCTTCCTACGGTCCTGCGGTGACGGCCCGCGCGGTCGCTTCGCCGGTGACGGTGACCGTCTGGGGGAAGCCGAGCAGCCCGAGCATCGAGCGCTGGTAGGTGACCGTGACTGTCACCCGGATCAGGGTTTCTCCGCCGACCTGCGGGAAGCTCACGGTGTGGCCGGTGGTGCCGGCGGAGGTGAGGTACGTGGCGACCGCCGCGGTCGCCTCCGGCTGGTCGATCCGTTTCGGGCCGCCCTCGATCGCGGTGGCCCGGTCGATGGCCTGACCGCCGGCCCTTGCCGCCTCCGCGGCCAGGTTGTCGGCGCGTTGCAGGGTGCGCAGCTGCCCGGCGCCGTCGAAGGAGAGGCCCACGATTGCCAGTACGCCGAGCATCGCCACCGCCAGGAAGATGCTCACCCGGCCGTCGTCCCCGCTGGTTGGCCTGGTCACTTCCGGCTCCGGTACCGGTCCAACGGCGACGTGAAAGTCGCCGTGATCAGGTTCTCGGTCGGCATCCCGGGGAGGACGTCCAGCGACACGTCCTGGAAGGACACCAGGCAACTGATCCGCACGGTCACCGTGGCGTTCACACCGACCGGGCTGCTGAACGCGTCCTCGAAGCTGGTCGCGGTGCCGGCCACCGACCCGGCGAACGTGGGGTTGAGGGTGTTGGAGCAGGCCAGCCCGTGCCAGTCCAACTGCTTCTGGGCGGCCTCCACGGCGGCCGTCCGGGCGGTGTCGGCGTCCCGGGAGATCGAGGCGGCGCGCGCCGCGTCGTGTGCGGCGGTCTCGAGCGACTCCGCCGCCACCGCGCTGCGACCGGCCACCCCGGCCAGCACCATCAGCGCGATGAACGCGGGCGCGAGCACCGCCACCTCGATGGAGACCGAGCCCCGCTCGGCGGTACGGTTCACGGCTGGGTCACCCTTTCCGCGGTTCCGTGGGCGGTCTGTTGCACCGCGAAGTCCACACCCGGAATGACCGACAGGGACCGACCCGTGACCGTGCAGGTCACCTCGGTGTCCGCGTCGGTGATCACACAGGTCGGTCCGGGGGTGTCCCAGCCGACGAGCCAGCCGCCCGCGTTGCCGAGGAACTGGGTCGCGCGTGCCACCCCGGCGCCGTCCTCCGCCTGCTGCACCCGCTGGGCGTTGACGCCGCTCTGCGCGGCGTTCAGGGCTGTGGAGCGGGCCAGGAAGACGGCCGCGACCTGGATCGAGCCGAAGAGCAGCACCAGGATGACCGGCATCATCACGGCCAGCTCCACCGGGTTGGCCCCCCGCTCCCGGTCACCGGCCGCGAAGCGACGCCGGACGGCGATCACCGCCCGGCGCCACCTCGGGAACGCGGCGTGGCACATCCGGTGGCTGCTAGGGGGCCGTCGGGTTCGAGAAGGTCGGGATGTTCGTCATCCAGTTGTTGGCCCTGGCGAGGGCCAGGCCGGTGACGACAGTGGCGACGAAGACCAGACCGAAGATGATCACGGCGGTCGGCACCGGGCTGTCGCCGCGCTCGCCGTCACGGCTCAGCTCGGCCAGGCGCGTCGTCACCACGACGTGCAGATAGCTGAGGATGGACATGGCGTACTCCTTTGTGCGGACGGGGGTCAGATACGGGCGATGAACGGATAGACGACGAAGCCGAGCAGCACGAAGACGAGCAGCGCCCCAGGAATGTCCAGTCGACTGGTCACCCCCTCGGCGCGGGCCAGGTTGTCGGTGCGGATCTGGTCGCGCAGCGAGTCGGCCCGGCTGCGCAGGGTCTCGTGCACCTGCGCGCCCTCGCTGCCGGAGGAACGCATGATCGCGCCGACGTCGCCCAACTCCGGGATGCCGATCTTGTCGGCGAGGTCGCGCAGCTCGTCCCAGGGCGCGTGCATCTGCATCTGGGCGATCCGCAACGACTCCTGGAGCCTGTCGAACACCCAGCCGTCGCAGACCGCCGCCGCCCGCTCCAGCGACTGCACCGGCCCGTGCGCGGCGGACAGCTGCAACGCCACCAGATCCAGGTACGTGCACACGGCCTGGCGGAACTCGTCGCGGGCGGCATCCGCCTTGGCCAGCACCGACCGGTGGGCCAGCAGGCCGGCCATCAGCGCCAGGCCGAGACTGCCGAGCACCGGTACGGCGAGCGGAAACGAGACACCGAACGCCAGCAGCGCCACCCCGAGCAGAGTCGGCAGGGCAAGCCCGATCAGCGCCGACAACAGCACCGACAGCGCGTACTGCTCGGGGGTCTGCCCGATCAGCGCGAGCTGCCGGTGCGGCGGTCGCAACCAGCGGGACAGCCCGGTCATCCACTCCAGCCGGCGGGACGCGGGGGTCGGGATCCGCCCGATGCCCGGAGGCTGGTGCAGCCGACGCAGCGCCGGGCCGAGCGCCGGTGTCGCCGGCACCAACTCCCGGACCACCAGGAACAGGCCGAGCCCGATCGCCGACCCGCCGCACACCGCGATGGCCAACTGCCAGTTGACGATCACGCGATCACCTCGTCCGGGTCGGGTGCGGGCAGAAAGCGCGCCGGTCGCTGCGGCTGACTCATCGACCGCACCCAGGCCAGCAGGGCGATGAACGCGGCACCGAGGGCGGCCATCACCACCTGGCCGACAGGGGTCCCGTACGGCTTGATGTACTCGGTGTTGATCAGCCCGTACGCCAGGGTGGCAAGCGTCATGCCGGTGAGGAAGCGGACCGCGAACCGTGGCTGGGTCCGTTTGGCCTCGATCTCCCGACGGGTCGCGACCTCGGCCGCCGCCGCGCCGGCGATCGAGCCGAGCACGTCACCCAGCCGTTCACCCCTGTCGCTGAGGTGCAGGATCAGCGCCGCGACCACCTGGTCGCAGACCGGATCGCCGATCTCGTCGGCGAACGCGAGCAGCGCGGAACGCGCGGTCCAGCCGGCCTGGAGCCGGGCGGCGAGCAGCCGGACCTCGTCCTCGATGCGCGGTGGAACGCTGCCTATCGTCCCGATGATCGACTGTTGGAGGCCCTGCCCGGTGCTGGAGACGTCCTTGAGTCGGCGGGTCCACTCGCCGACCGCCTCGATCCGGGCGATCGCCCGCTGTTCGGCCTTGCCCACGCCGAACAGCCACGGCGTGCCGGGCACCGCCACGGCCACCAGCAGGCCCACCACCGGCAGCCCGGTCAGCAGGAAGGCGAACGCTCCGGCGATCACCGCGGCGACCAGGAGGGCCTGATAGCTGCGCTGCTCGGCGGGAGTGCTGCCGGGGCCGCGCCACAGCCGGCTCAGGCCCGGCCCGGCGCCCGGGGACCGGCCGGCGGGCCGGCGGGTGCCGATCAACGCCACAACGGCAAGCAGCAGCCCGGCCACACACGCGGCGCCGGACACCACCGCGACCAACTCCAGGCTGTTTCCCATCACGTCACCGCCGGGCCAGTCTTGTCTGCCGGGCGCGACGCCAGGCGCCCGTACCAGCCTCGATCCACCGGGTCAGCAGCCGGACGTCGTAACCCACCCGCAGCAACTGGTCGCGGACGCGCTCGGGCAGGTGCCGGGGGACAGCGCGACCGTCCGGGCCGGGGCCGAAGACGGTGGTGGTGGTGATCCGGCCAGCCTCGCCGGCCCCGATCACCTCCTCCACGTGCGACACGAACCGGTGCTTGCGTCCGCCGATCGCCGTCTCGTCCTCGACGGTGACGTAGACGATCAGGTCGAGGGCGTTGCCGGCCATCCGGCGGGCCTGGTCGACTGTCATCTCGCGGCCGTGCGCCAACGCCAGCTCCACGATCCGTTCACCCACACCGGCGGCCGTACGGGCGTGGATGGTGCACATCGAACCCCGGCTCGTGGTCATCGCCTGGAGCATCGGCACGATCTCCCGGGACCGCACCTCACCCACGATGATCCGCAGCACGCCCATCCGCAGCGACAGCGGAATCAGGTCGGCGATCGTCACCTCACCGGCCGGGCGGCCGTCGAAGCCGCGTTCGCCGTGCCCCTCGCGCGCCTCGAAGCTCATCACCGCCCGGTGCCGCTCGCGGCGGCGGGCGGGTAGCAGTTCCCGGCTCTCCTCCAGCAGCACGTACGGCTCGTCGGGCGGGATCTCGTTCATCAACGCCCGGATGATCGTGGTCTTACCGGCACCGGCCAGCCCGGCGACCATGATGTTCAGCCCGGCGCGCATCGCCGCGCGCAGGAAGTCACGCAGCAGCGGGTCGATCATCTCGTCCAGGTCACCCCGGGCGCCGGCCAGATCGTCGAGGCTCACGTCGAGCGTGTTGTGCTTGCGGATGACCGCGTACGGGCGGTGGCTCACCAGGAACACGGCGGCCAGCCGGCTGCCGTCGGGCAGTTGCAGGTCGAGGGTGGGCTTCACTGTCGACAGGGACCGCTCGGTGGCGCCGGCCCGGCGGGCCGCCGCCTGGAGGATCTCCACCAGTTCGGCGTCGCTGTCGGCGATCGGCTCGGCCCAGTCCACCCCGCCGCCGTGCCTGGTGATGCGCACCTGGTCGCAGCCGAGGATGTGCACCTCCTCGATCGTGTCGTCGACCAGCAGGGTCTGCAGCCGGCCGAGGCCGACCAGCTCGGCGGTCACCTGGTCGAGCAGCAGTCGTTCCTCGTCGGCGGCCATCGGGGTGCCGGCCCGGCGGACCGCGTCGGCGTACTCGGCGACGACAGTGACGGCCAGCCGCGCCCGCTCGGTGTCCTCCTCGTCGACTGTGAACTCCCGGCCGCGCTGCCAGAGGGTGAGCCGTTCGGTGAGTTCCCGGCGCAGCTCCCGGACGACCTGGAAGTCCATCCGGGGGCGCAACGGCTGCTCCGGCGGTCGCGGGCCGGCCGTGGGCGGCTGCGGTGGCGTCGACACGGACTGGTGCTGGTGGCGGCCGTTCGGTGCGGGCAGCGGCGGCGCGGTGGAGGTGGCGCCAGGCGGCTGCCGGCGCGGGTCGGCGGAGACCGGCTCAAACCGCATCCGGCACTCCCTGCTGCACGGGCCAGGCAAGCCGTGCCTGCCGGCGTTCGAGCAGGGCGCCGATCGGCACCTCCAACGCGGCCGCCGCGCGCAGCAGCGGCCGTCCGGACCGCACTGTCCCACCGAGGCGGAGCACCCCTGCGGTACGCGGGTCGTGCGGCAGCCGGGCGATGACAGGCAGTTTCAACGTACGGCTGATCTCCGCCCGGCCGTGCCCGTCACCGACCAGCAGCAGCCGCAGGGTGCCCGGCGGCACCCGGTGCTCGGCGAAGTCCCGTTCGAGCGCCGTGACGACGGCCCGCGTTCCGGAGAGGTCGGGCAGGTGGGCGCGGGTCACCAGCAGCACCACCGAGGCGGCGCGCAGCAGCGGCCACGGCGGGCCGGCGACGTGTAGCCGGCCGCAGTCGACGAGGACGTCGTAGCCGGGGGTGCCGCGGTCCAGGGCGTTGAAGTAGTCGGCGAAGCGCTGCCAGAGCGGTGTGACACTGCCGGCCTGCGTCGGGTCGACGAGCCCGGGCAGCAGCAGCCGTTCGCGGCGCGGCGCGTCCAGGTCGACGAGCTGTGACCAGAACGCGGTCTCCAGGTTGCCGTCGCGCAGCTCACCCACGGCCAGCTCACCGAGGCCGCGTGGCCCGTCCAACTGGCCACCCAGGTAGCCGGCGAGGATCGAGCCGCCGGACGGGTCGCACTCGGCGAGCACCAGCCGGCGGTGCCAGGTCAACGCGCAGGCGAGCGCCGAGGTGGTGACGCCCGGCGAACCCTTCGCGGACACAAGCGCGACGATGGCCATGCTCAGGCCGCCTCGGTCAGGACGACGGCGAGCCGCTTCTGTGCGGCGAGCGCCACCACAGCGGGCACGTCCCTGGTGGTGAGCGCCAGGTAGACGACCTGGTCGTCGTTGGCCTGGTTGACCACGTCGATCACGGTTGCCGAGAAGCGGGTGCCGGCGGCGGCCGACTCTCCGTTGGCGTTGCTGTCCGGGGTGCTGACCAGCAGGACCTTGTCCCCGGGGTGCAGTCTGCGGGCCGGCACCTGTGCGGTCTTCAGGCCCAGCGCGATCTGCTGCTGGCCGGGCCCGAGAAGCGGATCGTCGGTGATCTGCGCCAGCGTGAGCAGGGTGCCCGGCACCAGCGCCACGGCGGCCCGCCTGCCGACCACCTCGTCGAGCCGGTTGGCGGGTACCGGCCGCAGCCCCTGCCCGCCGGCGACCTGCACGGTGATCAGGTCGGCGGTGCCGATCTCGCGACCGACCTCCACCGGCCGGGCCACCGCCAGGTAGCTGCCAGTGGCGCGGACCGAGGTGACCGCGAACGCCGCACCCAACCCGCCCAGGGCGATCAGGAGTACGGCCAGACCCAACAGCCCGGGGCGTACCCGGCGCTGCCGGACCACCTTGGGTGGGGTGATCGGCGCGTCGACCGATCCGGTCCCGTTGCGCGTCGCGAGGCTCATCTGGTGACCACCTGGAGTTCGTTGATCTGGATCGGAACGGTGCCGCTGGTCCGGGTCACCTGAATCTCGTCGTTCGCGCTTCCGTCGTCGGTCCACCAGCGCACCGTCCAGTGCGTCGTGGCGCCGACGCGGTACGTGCCGGCCTTCTGGTAGCCCTTGTCGAAGCCGCAGTCCGGGGAGGGTCTGCCGGCGTAACTGCCCTTGGCGTCGTACGGGGTGCCGGGACCGGTGCAGGTGACCGTGTCCTTCTTGTTGCCCATGTCCCAGACGATCCGGTCGACCTTCGCCTCGATGGAGACGGCCAGGCCACGGTCGGACGCGGACGCGCGCAACGGGCCGAAGTAGCTGGGGCTCGGGGTCGCCCACATCCACACCGGCAGCCCGACCAGGCCGGGGCCGACGTCCTTGCGGGGCGCGACGCGCAGTCGGGCCGGTAGCAGCTTGATCGACGCCAGCGCGCGACGGGCCAGTTCCTCCGGGTCGGGCGGCGCGCCGTACCCGGCCGGTGGCGCGTCCCGCAGTTCCTCGCGTTGGCTGCCCTGGTCACCGCCGTTGCAGGTGAGCAGGTACCACTGCTTGCCCTCGGGAGTGTTGGCCGGCTGCGGCTCCTCGAGCTTGTAGTAGCAGCCGTCGCCGTTGTTGAACCAGCCAAGCACAGGGTGGTAGCAGGGGATCGTCTTTCCGTCCCACTGGCAGACCCCGCCGCCTCCACCACCGCCGTCGTTCCCGCCGCCGCCACCGTTGTCCCCACCGCCGCCGGGAGTGCCGGGTTCGTCGTCCCAGACGCTGCAGTCGGGCTGGTCGGGCGGGCAGCTGGCCCCCGGGTCGGCGCGTCGGGCGGCGGTGGCCGGCAGGGTGCCGCCGATCACCAGCAGCAGCGCGAGCCCGATCCCGGCGAGGGCCCGGCCGGGCGTACCCCCTCCTGCTCGGGTCAGCACGGCTGGTCCCGGTGGGTCGAGCCGGTGTTGATGAGCCAGCGGCCGTCCGGATAGCGGGTGGCGGTGGCCGTGGAGAGGTGTTTGCCGCCGCCGCTGCCCGGGACCACCCGTCTGTCCTTGGCGTAGACCAGCCGGTACGCGCTCGTGTCCAGGCAGTCCTGGATGTCCACTGTGGCCGGGGTCGCGTCCAGGCTGACCGCCGTCACGGTCGGGTCGGACTTCACAGTCCCGGTACGCATAGCGCCGTGCTCCTTGGCCTCGTGAATGGACAACCGGACCCGGGTGAGAAGTGGATCAGCGAGGAAACGGGACAGTTCCGGCGCGCGCGGATCACTGCGTACGCTCGCCGTACGGGAAGCCGCGAGATAACCGGAGTACGCGGCCAGCGCGGCCTTTTCTGCGGCCTGCCGTTCGACATCGGGATCGGTCCGTTGCCCTTCCTGGGGGGCCGCCATCGGCTTTTCGGCGACTTCCCGTCCGCTGGCGCAGGCCGTGACAGGTACCGCCGCCACGACCGCCAGCAGGCAGATTGCCGCTCGTCTGAGCTGCCGTCCGCGCACCGTCGAGCCTCCTCGTGGTCGCCCGACGCGGTGACCGATCACCGGCGCAGGGCATGCGGAAGCGCGCCCGGATCAGCACATCCGGAGCTGGGCATTGCGCTTCTGCATTCACCGTTACGGATCTTCTACAAATGCAAGGTCCTGTGTCGTCCAGTTGTTGTAGTGAGGCTTGCGTCACACTCAAGGGGCGAGCATAAGCTGACGACCGCCGATACAACAGAGGTAATTCAAGCGAACACGTTCCGTGATGTCAGGTGGTGGTGGCGGGTGTCCGTGCTGCATCCCGATCAATGGCCGAATGGGCGGCCGTCGCCGATCGGGCGTCGCCGCGTCGGGTGGAGTCCCGCCGGCCCTTCCGCCGGTAGCGGGAGTGGGACATCGCGGCGTCATCCCGGCATCGCGCGGGCACTCTCGGCCGGACGGCCAGTCCGGCGGGTCGTCCGGACCGCCGGCTCGGGCACCGAAGGCGGCGGCCTCCGGCGGCCCGGCGCGCAGGTCGCTTTCTGCGCCATCCGCTACACCGAAGCGATGGTTCAGTCACGATCCGTGTTCACGTTGGCGGGGAGCTTCGAGCGAGCGGGGCGGCCGACGTGGCACTGACCGGCCCTCCGACGTCCGTTCCCGGGCAGCCGGACCCGACCGGTCGGCGCGAGAGTCGCCCACGACCGGTGCGGCGCGGCCCGGGTCACGACCAACTCGCGGCCGTGCTCGCGATCGTGACGGTGAGCCCGTTGCTGCGGCTGGCCGCCCTGCGGTACGCCGTACCGCCGGGCACCGCCGACCGGGCCGGCTGCGACGCCTGCGGCGCGGCGATCGGCCTGACCCGGCCGTGGCCGGCGCTCGGCCCGGCCGGCCGGTGCGGCCGCTGCCGGGCGAGGGTCGGCCCGCCACCGGGCACCGTCGAGCTGACCGCGCTCGGTGCTGTCGTGCTGCTGGTGCTGGTGGGGCCGCCGATCGGACCGCTCTCGGCGCTTGCCTGGTGGCTCGGCTGGACCATCCCGGCGGTCATCGTCGACCTGGCCGTCCACCGTCTGCCGGACCGGCTCACGCTGCCGGCGGCCACCGGGACCTGGCTGCTGCTCGGCCTGGCCGCACTCGGCGACGCCGCCCCCGGTCCGTGGCTGCGTGCCGTCACCGCCGGTACGGTGCTGGCGCTGCTCTTCGCCACCAGCACGCTGCTGCTCGGCCGCCGCGGCTTCGGGCTGGGCGACGCCAAGCTGGCCCTCAGCGTGGGAGCGTTGCTCGGCTGGTACGGCTGGCCGGTGCTGCTGCTCGGGATCCTGCTCGCGTTCGCCCTGTCCGCGCTGGTAAGCGTCGGACTGCTGGCGGCCCGACGGGCCCGCTGGAGCAGCCATCTCCCGTTCGGCCCGTTCCTGCTGCTGGGCACGACGGCAACCCTGCTCCTGGCGACCTGACCCCGGCCTCCGGCGGTCAGGGGCGGGAGCGGCTCGCCAGCTTGGGGCTCGGGCGGGTGGCGCGGTCGGCGCGGCGGCGGAGCGCCTCGGCCGTCGCTCGGGCCAGCAGCGGGGTCAGCACTGCGGCGACCAGGGCGCCGAGCAGCACACCCGCGGCGACGTCGTGGGGGTAGTGCACGCCCACGAAGACCCGGGAGAACGCGGCCAGCGCGGCCAGCGGCAGCGCGAACAGGCCGAGCTGGCGGGAGAGCAGCAGCGTGGTGACCGCCAGGGCGCCGGCGATGGTGGCGTGGTTGCTGGGGAAAGACCAGTCTCCCGGTGGTGGACAGGCACCAGCGATGATCGCCCGGCCGAGGTTCCGGCACGGCCGGTCCTCGTCCACCACGGTCTTGAGCCATTCGCTGCCCGCGTACGCCAGGAGGGTCGGCAGCGGCGAGACCAGGGCGAGTGCGCGGTCGCGGGGGCCGCCGGACAGGCGGCTCAGCGCGGCCACGACCAGTAGCGCGCCGAGGAGCAGGATCACCCCTTCGGTGGCGTGCCCCACGAACCACCGCAACGGGTCGGGGCTGCCGGCGGCGGCGTCGACGACGTCGCGGTACCACTCGGCGCTGATCTCGGGCACGTCCGTGCTGCCGTTGTCGACCATGCATCACCTCACTCAATGTTCATACCCCGTTCACCCGGGGGACATCGTAGGAACGCGGCACAGGGCACCGCTGCGGACGAAGGTCAGGTCGGCCCCACGACCTTCGTCCAGCAACCACTCAGGCGTTTCTGCTTGGCTGGTCGGGGACGTCGGCATCACCAGGAGGCTTTGTGCACACCAGTTCGACCACAGGTCAACCATCTCTCGCCGCCGACATGGTGGGAGACGAGACCTGGCGGATCCGGCGTACGGTGGCGGACCTCGACCGGCTCGGCGAGACCGAGTCGATCTTCGCGCTGGGCAACGGGTGGGTCGGCTGGCGTGGTGTCCTCGACGAGGGCACGCCGTGTGGGATGCCGGGCAGCTACGTCAACGGCTTCCACGAGCGGCGTGAGCTGAGCTACCCCGAGGAGGGGTACGCGTTTCCCCAGGCCAGCGACACCGTCATCAGCGCGCCGAATGCCGCGCTGATCCGGCTGTGGGTCGACGACGAGCCGCTGGACCTGCGGACCGGGACGGTGCGCGTCCACGACCGGGTGCTCGACCTGCGGGCGGGTGTGCTGCGCCGGGAAACCGAGTGGGTCTCGCCGGCCGGGCGGCGGGTACTCGTGCGCAGCACCCGGCTGGTGTCCCTGCCCCGCCGTCCGGTGGCAGCCGTCCGGTACGAGGTCGAGCCGCTGGACGCGCCCGTCGAGCTGCGGGTCTGCTCGGACCTGCTGGCCAACGAGAGGGTGCCGGAGAGTTCCGACGACCCGCGTGCCGCCTCGACGCTCACCGATCCGCTGACCGGTGAGGCGTACCGCGCGGACGGGCTCGACGGGGTGCTCGTGCACCGTACCGAGCGCAGCGGTCAGCGGGTCGCGGTGGCGGTCAGCCACCTGCTGGACGCGCCGGACACGGTGACCGTCAGCGGCGACGGCACCCCGGACCGCGTACGGGTGACGGTGGCGGGCCGGCTGCACCCGGGGGAGCGGCTGCGGTTGACGAAGTTCGCCGCGTACGAGTGCACGCCAGTCGACGGGACGCCCGTCGACGAGCTGGCCGACCTGGTCATCGCCGAGGCCGACGCGGCCCGCGCGGACGGCTTCGACGCTCTGCTCGCCGACCAGCGTGCCGCCCTGGACGCCGCCTGGCAGGTCGCCGACGTGCAGCTCGACGGCGATCCGGAACTCCAGCAGGCGGTCCGGTTCGCGATGTTCCACCTGATCCAGGCGGGCCGCCCGGACGGGGACCGGACCATCTCGGCCAAGGGGTTGACAGGCAACGGCTACGACGGGCACGTGCTCTGGGACACCGAGACGTACGTCCTGCCGGTGCTCACCTATCTGGCCCCCGCGGTGGCCCGCTCGGCGTTGAGCTGGCGGCACGCCCACCTGCCGCAGGCCCGGGAGCGGGCCGCCGAGCTGCGGCTGACCGGGGCGACGTTCCCGTGGCGGACCATCGGCGGCCGGGAGTGCTCGGGCTACTGGCCGGCGGGCACCGCGGCGCTGCACGTCAACGCCGACATCGCCGACGCGGTGCTGCGCTATCTGGCGGCCACCGACGACGAGCGGTTCCTCGCCGAGGCGGGGCTGGAACTGCTCGTGGAGACCGCCCGGTTGTGGCACGGCTTCGGCCACTGGTCCGACTCGGGCGCCTTTCACCTGCACGGGGTGACCGGCCCGGACGAGTACGCCGCCCTGGTGGACGACAACCTGTTCACCAACCTGATGGCGCGGCGGAATCTGCGTGGCGCGGCGGACGCCGCCGAACGCCTACCCGAGCTGGCCGGCCGGCTCGGCGTGGGCCCCGACGAGGTGGCCGGCTGGCGGGCCGCCGCCGACGCGATGTTCATCCCGTACGACAGCGAGCGCCGGGTGCACCAGCAGGCCGCCGGGTTCACCGAGCAGCCGGAGTGGGACTTCGCGGCCACCGACGAGGACGACTACCCGCTCCTGCTGCATTACCCGTACCTGGAGCTGTACCGCAAACAGGTGGTCAAGCAGGCCGACCTGGTGCTCGCCATGCAGCTCAACCCGGGTGAGTTCACTGCCGACGAGAAGGCCCGCAACCTGGCCTACTACGAGGCCCGGACCGTCCGCGACTCGTCCCTGTCGGCCGCGCCGCAGGCGGTGCTCGCCGCCGAGGTCGGGCACCTCGATCTCGCGTACGACCTGTTCGCCGAGTCGGTTCTCCAGGATCTGGAGGACCTGGGTGACAAGACCGCCGACGGCCTGCACCTGGCGTCGCTGGCCGGTGCCTGGCTGGCGCTGGTGCAGGGCTTCGGTGGGATGCGCGACGACCGTGGGGTGCTCTCCTTCGACCCCCGGCTGCCCGGGCGGCTCGACCGGCTGGCGTTCAACCTGCGCTGGCGCGGCGACCGGCTGCGGGTCACGCTGACTCCGACCGAGGCCCGCTACGAGCTGCCCGACGCCACCGGAGACGTCGAGGTCGAGCTGTGGCACCACGGCGAGTCGGTGGTGGTGACAGGCGCCGCGCCGGTCACCCGCCCGATGCCGCAGGTGCCGGACCCCGGCCCCGAGCCGCCCTCCCCGCCCGGTCGGCGCCCCACCCGCCGTTCGTCCGACTGAGGTCACCCGGCGCCCGCTCAGGCGGGCGCCGGGCCACCCGCCATCCGCTCGCGGACGGCCTCCAGCGCCTCGAAGGCGTACGCCCAGTTGTGGCACTTGAAGCTGCGCAGCCCGTCGATGGCGATGTGACAGTCGGAGCAGCGCACCCCGGCGATGGCATCGGGGACCTCGGTGTTGACGTACTTGCGTTCGCCCAGGATGACCGTCGCGATCATGGCTTTGTCGTGCAGGCCGGAGAGCGCCGACGAGACGATGTCGTACCAGGTGATCCGCCTGCCGCACCTGGGGCAGTCCGGGTCGTCGCCGCTGACCCAGAGCGGGGCGCCGATGCTGCGCGGCGGCATGCCGAGCAGCTTCTCCAACCGCCGGACGTCCGACTCGGGGGTGGTCCACCGGTGCCGGCCGGGCAGCGAACCGGGCGAGTCGTACACGGCACGGAACAGGTCGTTGTCGACATGCACGGTTTCCCGTTGAGCTGTCATCGGCGTCCCTCCTCGTTGAGTGGGTGCCCCCACCGTGGTCTGCGATGACCATGGGTGCAGCCGGATCAACGACACGAGGGGGCGGCGGGTCGTCGCCCCGGGTGCTAGACATCGAGATCCGACCGTGCCGTCGAAGGGACCCCTCGTGACCGACCAGCCGGCAGCCGACGCCACCGCCCGACCCAACGTCGCCCGGATGTACGACTACTTCCTCGGCGGCAGCCACAACTTCGCCGCCGACCGGGCCGCCGCCGAACGGGTGCTGGAGATCTTCCCGGAGACCGGGGTGGCCGCCCAGACCAACAGGCACTTCCTGCGTCGGGCCGTCCGGTACGCCGCAGCGCAGGGCGTACGCCAGTTCCTGGACATCGGCGCCGGCCTGCCCACCCAGGGCACCGTGCACGAGGTGGTGCGTACGGTGGCGCCGGGCGCGCGGGTCGTCTACGTCGACTACGACGAGGTGGCCGTCACGTACGCCCGGGAGTTGTTGACGGACGTGCCAGGCACGGCAGTCGTCCAGGGTGACCTGCGGCGGCCCGACGACCTGCTCGCGCACCCGGACGTGCGGGGCACGCTCGACCTGGACCGGCCGGTGGCGGTGCTGCTCCTCGCGGTGCTGCACTTCGTGTCGGACGCCGACGACCCGTGGGCGGCTGTCGCCCGGCTGCGCGACTCCACGGCGCCGGGCAGTCATCTGGTGCTGTCGCACCTGACGTTGGACGGCATCCCGGCGGAGTTGGCCGAGCGCGGGCAGGCCATCTACCGCAACAGCAGCGCGCCGTTGGTGCCGCGCACGCACGCCGAGACGCTGCGCTTCTTCACCGGGTACGACCTGGTCGAACCGGGTCTCGTGGAGACCACCAGGTGGCGGCCGGACGGGGAACCGGAACTGATCGACTCGCACGGCTACGCGGGGGTCGGCGTCCGCCGCTGATCCTCTTTCGCCTCGGGAGGCCTCCTCCGGGTGGTACGACGGACGCAGGGCGTGCGTGCCACCGGGAGGAGCGCCGATGGCGAGCAAGCCCGAGCGGCTGCTGCGGGGAAGCGGTGCGCCGCTCAGCGCCTCGTTCCTGGAGCTCTTCTTCGACCTGGCGTTCGTCCTGGCCCTCAGCCAGCTCGCCGAGCATCTGCTGCACGACCTCACGCCGGGTGGCGCGCTGCGGACCGCCCTGCTGCTGACCGGGGTCTGGTGGATCTGGGTGACGACCACCTGGTTCGCCGACTGGTACGACCCGGAGAGCCCGGCGGTCCGCGGGCTCCTGATCGCCGCCGCGCTTGCCAGTCTGCTGGCCGGGGTGGCGATCCCGCAGGCGCTGGGGGACCGGGGCCTGCTGTTCGCCGGCGCGTACGTGGTGCTGCACGTCGGCCGCAGCATGGTCACAGTCGTCGCGCTGCGCGGGCATCCACGGCAGCGCCGGGCGCTGCGGATCATGACCTGGTACAGCCTGTCCGGGGTGCCGTGGCTGGCCGGGGCGTTCCTGCCGGACTGGCGGGTGCCGCTGTGGGTGCTCGCGCTCGCGATCGATGTGATCGGCCCGCGACTCGGCTGGCCGACGCCCCGCCTGGGTCGCGCCGCGTCGGAGGAACTGCACCTCGCCGGCGAGCACTTCGCGGAGCGGTACCAGCAGATCATGATCATCGCGCTCGGTGAGCTCGTCCTGGTCGCCGGCCTCTCGTACGCCGACACGCGTCTGGATCTGCCGGAGACCGCCGCGTTCCTGCTGGTCTTCGCCACCGCCGTGCTCATCGGGCTGCTCTACGTGACGCCCGCCGGCCTGCGCCTGGCCCCGGCCATCGAGCACGCCGACCCGGCCCGGCTGGGCGTCATCACCGGATACCTGCACCTGGTGATGGTCGCCGGCCTGGTGGTCACCGCGGTCGGGGCGGAACTGAGCATCGCCCACCCCACCCAGGCCGGCGACACGGCGGCTGTCCTGGCCATCCTGGGCGGGCCGACGCTGTTCCTCGTCGGACGGATCCTGTTCTCGGTGGCGATCCACAGGCGGATCTCGTGGCCCCGGGTGGCCGCCCTGTTCGTGCTGTCCGGCGCGGCGGTCGCCCTGCGGCCGCCGCTGCTGGCGGTCAGCGCGATCGCCACAGGTGTGGCGCTCGTGGTGGTCGTCCTGGACCGGGCCGGCGTCATGCGCTACCGCCAGCAACGACCGGGATGAAGGGTGAAATCGCTGTTCGGGTTGCGTTTCGCCCGGAGTGCTACCTTGGCTGGTTCACCCAGCGCTACGCCCACCACTGGTTCGAGAAGCACCTCGCACCGTGAGGCGTGCCGCCGACGGTCAGCCGGCCCGGGTGGCGTTGACCTGGAGGATCCAGGTGACACCGAAGCGGTCGGTGAGCATCCCGAAGCCTGTGGAGAACTGCGACGGCGCGTACGCCTCGATGATCTCGGCGCCGTCCGCGAGCCCGTCCCACAGCGCCTCGATCTCCTCGGTGGTGTCGCCGCCGACCGCGACGAAGAACCGCTCGCCGGTGACCGTCATGCCGTCGACGCGGGTGGTGGCGGTCGGCGCGATCGGGGCTGGCGACTGACTGGGTGCGTCGTACGCCATGATGCGGAAGCCGTTCTCGGCGGTGACCTGGCCGAAGACGACCTTGTCGGCGTCGGGCAGTTCCTTCGGCATTCCGAAGTCTCCGTACGCGACGACCGTCAGGTCGCCGCCGAACACCGACTGGTAGAACTCGAGCGCCCGCCGTGCGTCGCCGCGGAAGTTCAGGTGGGTCGTGGTGGTGATCGCCATGTCAGGTCTCCGTCATTCGAGGGGCGGCCGGTGCTGTCCGGCGCGAGACCAACATTCGCAGGGGTAGGTGCCAGGGTGTGGCACCTACTGCGGGGAGAATCGGATCCATGCCGAAGACGTCCGCCCGACTGCTGGCCCTGCTGTCGTTGTTGCAGGCCCGGCGGGACTGGCCCGGCACGCTGCTGGCCGACCGACTCGACATCAGCCTGCGGACCGTCCGCCGCGACATCGACAGGTTGCGCGAGCTCGGCTATCCGATCGTGGCGGTCAAGGGCCCGGACGGCGGCTACCGGCTGGGCGCCGGCACCGAACTACCACCGCTGCTGTTCGACGACGAGCAGGCCGTCGCCCTGACCGTCGCCCTCCAGGTGGCGGCCACCACCTCCGGAGGCCTCGCCGACGCCGCGGCCCGGGCGCTGAACACAGTCCATCAGGTCATGCCCACCCGGCTCCGTAACCGCGTCGAAGCCCTGCACGTCACGAGCGTCGAGCGGCCGAGCGCCCGACCGACCGCACCTGTCGACGGTGAACTGCTGCTCGCACTCGGCGCGGCGGTCCACGCCCACGAGGTGCTGCGCTTCGACTACGGCTCCGCCGACGGGCCCGCGCGCCGCGTCGAACCGCACCACGTCGTCACCTGGGACGGACGCTGGTACCTCATCGCCTGGGATCTCGACCGCGCCGACTGGCGGACCTTCCGCGTCGACCGGATGACCCTGCGTACCCCCAACGGGCCCCGCTTCGTCCCCCGCGAACTCCCCGGCGCGGACGTCGCCAGCTACCTCGTCGGCACGTTCCGGGGCGCGGACGCCGGGGGCGGGTGGCCCTGCCGGGGCACGGTGATCCTCGATCTGCCCGCCGCCACGGTCGCCCTCTACACCCGCGACGGCATCATCGAGGAGGCCGGCCCCGGCCGTTGCCGGCTCACCCTCGGCTCCTGGTCCTGGCCCAGCCTCGCGGCCACGCTCGCCCGATACGACGCCGACATCGACGTCGTCGGTCCCAGCGAGCTGACCGACGCCTTCGCGCACCTCGGCCGCCGATTCGCCAGGGCCGTGGCAAGCTGATCAGCCCTTCACCGCGCCGGCGGTGAGGCCTTCGGTCAGGAAGCGCTGACCGAGGGCGTACATGATGACCACCGGGATGCTGACGAGCAGCGACGCCGCGGCGAGCTGGCCCTGCGGTACGACGTCACCGGCGATCATCGACTGCATCCCGACGGGGAGCGTCTTGTACTCGTCCTTCGTGATGAACACGAAGGCGAAGAGGAACTCGTTCCAGGCGTTGGTCAACGTGAAGAGGGCGACCGCCAGCAGCCCCGGCTTGGCCAGCGGCAGCACCACCCGGCCGAACGCCTGGAGGCGGGTGCAGCCGTCGACGAGCGCGGCCTCCTCCAGCTCGACGGGGATCGACGAGAAGTAGCCCACGAGCAGCCACGTGGCGAAGGGGAGCGTGAAGGTCGGGTACGTCACCACCAGGGACCACAGCGAGTCGGTGAGTCGTGCGCCGATGAGCATCTGGTACAGCGGGATGAACAGCAGCGCGCCAGGCATCACGTAGGTGAGCAGCACGGTGACGGTGAAGCCCTGTGCCCCGCGGAACCGCAGCCTGGCCAGCGCGTAGCCCGCGAGGGCGGCGCAGACGAGCGCCACGGCTGTGGACGCGGCGGACACCAGGATGGTGTTGAGGTACCAGCGGCCGAAGGGCTGGTTGGCGAACAGCGCGCTGAACTGCTCCATGGTCCACGGGGTCGGCCACAGGTCGTCGGTGCGCATGACGACCTGGCCCTCGGACTTGAAGGCCGTGACGGCGATCCAGTACAGCGGGCCCAGCACGAAGAAGAGCAAGCCTGCCAGCGCCACCCAGGACCCCAGGCCCGACACCACTGACGACGACCGGCGACCGCCCCGGGAGTTCAGGGCCGAGACCACCCGGCCGACCGCCGCCGCGACCAGCAGGATCACCCCGAGGACGACGGCCGCCTTCCAGAAGATTTGGGGCGACGCCCAGAACAGCAGACCGGTGACCACGGCGGTGATGACCCACGGCAGCGCTCTGCGCGCCGTCGGGGCCCACCGCGTTCCGACCCACCGCGCCGCTCGGCGTGCCCGGGGGAGTCTCGCCCCCGAATCCTGGCGCAGCAGCCGGACCAGGACGAACACCAGCCCGCCGATGACCGGCAGCATGACGAGAGTGACCGCCGCGCCGGCGCCGTACTGCAACTGCAGAATCGCCTTCGAGTACGCGACAAGCACGTACGGCGCGGTCACGTCGCCCGGGCCGCCCTGCGTGAGCAACCAGACGAGGTCGAAGTTGTTGAACGTCCAGATCGACGACAGGGTCACCGTCACGGTGATCACGTGGCGGAGGCCGGGCAGCGTCACATTCGCGAACCGCTGCCAGGACGAGGCGCCGTCGATGGTCGCCGCCTCGTAGAGGTCCGTCGGGATGGCCTTCAACCCGGCGAGGAAACACACGGTGAAGAACGGCACGCCCTTCCAGACGTTCACGAGGATCACCGACGGCATGGCCAGCTCCGGGTCGGACAGCCAGCCCGCCGGCCAACTGTCCACCAGGTGCAGGTCGACAAGCAGCGGGCCGATCCCGGTGGAGGTGAGCAGGGTGTTGACGCTGCCGAAGATCGGGTCGAGAAGCGCGCGCCAGCTGAACGCCGTCACCACCGTCGGCACCACCCACGGCACCAGCAGCAGACCCGCAAGCACCGCCCGCCCACGGCGTCGGTGGTGCAGCAGCAGGGCCGCGGCCAGCCCGAGCACCACCTTGAAGATCTCGGCGTACGCGGTGAAGACGAACGAGTTCACCACGCCCGTGTGGAACTGGTCGTCGCCGATGAGGGCGAGGTAGTTGTCCGCGCCGACGAACACGGACTCCTGCCCGTGCCGTTCGGTGGTGCTGGTGATGATCGACCGGGCGATCGGCACGAGAACGAGGCCGCCGACAAGCACGGCCATCGGTGCCAGGAACAGCGCGGCCAGCCGCCAGTCACGACCCAGTCGCCGCTGGGTCGCCGTGAGGGAGCCGGGCCCCGACGGCGGCGTCTTCCTCGCCGCCGTCGGGACCCGCGCGGGACGGACCGAGCTCACTGCGGCAGCCCCTGCTGGTTGAAGATCTGCACCATCTTGGTGTGGGCCGCCTTCACGGCCTGCGCGGGCGCGGTGCCCTGCACGACCTGCTGCATCATGTCGGTGAGCACGTACGCCGAGCCGACGGCCTGCTGGCCGGCGCTTGCCTTCTGCGGGAAGGTCAGGCCGTTCTTCGTGTTCAGCGGCAGTTGAAGTTCGGTGATCTTACGCAGCATGGGGAACGCCGGGTCGCCGCTGGTGAAGAACGGGTCCGCGTCCCAGACCTTCTCCCAGGCGGGCATCACCAGGCCGGGTGCCTCCTTCGCCACGCCGAGCAGCGCGGGCGCGGTCACCAGGTACTGCGCCAGGAGCTTGGCGAGCGCCGGGTTCTTGGCGCCCTTGAAGACCACGAAGCCCTGGGACTGGCCGAGCAGCAGGGGATTGTTCGTCGCCGGTCCGATGCAGTCGGAGAACACGTGGGTGTTCTCGTGCACCGGGTTCTTCTTGGTCCGGGAGTCCGCGTACACGCTGAACTGGTTGCGGGTGTAGCCCAGGATCCCGGCGAGCCAGTTCTCGTTGTTGCTGGTGTCGGTCCAGCTCGCGATCCCCGGCGGCAGCATCCGCTTGTACTTCGAATTCGTGTAGATGTCGCCCAGGAAGGTAACCGCCTGCACCGTCTCCGGGGAGTCGAAGGTGACCTTCCGGCCGTCGTTGGAGGCGATCGACCCGCCGTACGCGTTGATCAGCGCCTCGATCATGCCGTTGGCATCACCGGACCGGTTGATCGTCATGCCCCAGCCGAACCGGCGCTTGGCCGGATCGGAGATCTCCAGGCAGACGTCCCGCAGCTCTTCCCAGCTGTAGATGTCCTTGGGGGTGATGCCCTTGTCCTTCATCCAGTCCTTGCGCAGGAACGACCCGATCCCGATGAAGTGGTACGGGATCGCGAACCACTTGCCGTCGAAGACGCAGAAGTTCTTGGCCTCGGCGCAGGGCTCGCCGTACTTGGCGGTCAGCGCCTGGACGACGTCCGTCACGTCCTCCAGGTCGCCGAGTGCCTGGAACTGCGCGACGAACCGTGAGTCGGTCATGAACGCCAGGTCACGGGCCACCCCGCCCTTGACCTCGGCGTCGATCTTGGCCACCACGTCACCCGCGTCGGCCTGGACGAGGCTGTTCTCGATCTTCGTGCCGGTGGTGTCGGCGAACTTCTTGATCGAGCTGTCCAGGGCGTCGTTCGCCGCCGTCGAGTACAGCTTCTGCGACAGCATCCCCATCGAGGAGCCCTTCATCGCCGCGGCAGCGTCGATCAGCTCCTGCGGGACTTCCGCCTGCACCCTGGTCGGCGATTCGGATTCGCCTCCACACGCGGCCAGACCGGCCGCGCCGAGGACTCCCACGCCCATCCCCAGCACGCCGCGCCGAGACCACCCCGACTTGTCCTTCATGGACATTCGCCTCCTTCATCTCCCCTGCACCGCTGCGCACCTGGAGGCGCACTCGGCGAAAACGCGTGTCACCACGTCGACGGCGACGGACACGTCGCCCCCTGTGACCAGCGGGTTGGCGTGTCCGTCAGTGGAGTTGGTGGGGTTGCCGCGGTGGCATCGGCAGGCCCCTCTTCGTTCGAAATTTCGAACGAAGTTCGAAATACCGTTTCAAGTGGACGCGACGCTAGAGCACCTACGCAAGAGGTGTCAATGTTTCGATTTTATTTCGAAAGAAAACGGGAGGCTATCGAGGCTGAGCCCGGTAGCCCATGCGAGCCGACAGCGCGGCCGCGCCCTCGCGAACCAGCCCGGTCCACTCCACCTGCACTTGAGGCGTCCAGCGAATGATCGGCGCGGACAGGCTCATCGCGGCGATGACGGCGCCGGAATGGTCCCGGATCGCCGCGGCGACGCAGCGCATCGCGCTGTCGGACTCGCCGACGTCGACCGCCACGCCCTCCGCCCGGACCCGGTCCAGATGCTCGCGGAGAAGGTCCGGGTCGGTGATGCTGTCCGGCGTCATGCCCGGCAGCGGACCCTTCGACAGGACGGCATCAAGGGCCGGCTGGTCGAGGGCCGACAACAGCACCTTGCCCACCGCTGTGCAGTGGGCCGGCAGCCGCAGCCCGACCCCGGAAACCATCCGGACCGGGTGAGTGCTGTCGAACTTGACGAGGTAGATGACATCGGCGCCGTCGAGCACCGCCACATGAACTGCCTCGTCGCACTTGGCAGCCACGTCCCGCGCGACGCCCTGCGCCTCGCGTACCAGATCAAGCCGACCCGCGAACGCCGCGCCCAACTGGAACAGCGGCATGCCGAGCCGGTACTGCACCGGCTGGCCCGGCACGGAGATCAGGTACGAGCGCGCCTCGAGCGTGACCAGCAGCTCGTGGACTGTGGTGCGCGGCAGGTCGAGCCGCTCCATCACCTGGCGGGCCGACAGTTGGGGGCAGTCCAGGAACAGTTCGAGGACGTCGAGCGCGCGGATGACCGCCGGTACCACACGGGGCATGTCGAAAGTCCCTTCGCAGTGCCGGACCCGTGTCAATGATCTCCACACGGACCAGCACCTGAAGAGGATAGCTACGTCGGCCGTCGGCGCCAGGCTGCGGACTTCCGATCACATGCGTTCGGGGGTCCGGATGCCCAGCAGGTGCAGGCCCTGCCGGAGCACCCGGGCGGTCAGGTCGCAGAGCACCAGCCGGCTGTCCCGGACCGGTTCGTCGGCGCGCAGCACCGGACACCGTTCGTAGAACGCGCTGAACGCCGCGGCCAGCCGGTACAGGTACCCGGCGAGGTGATGGAACTCCAGGTTCTCCGCCACCTCGCCGACCACGCGGCCGAAGCCGACAAGCTCGAAGGCGAGCGCCCGCTCCGCCGGCTCGACCAGCGAGACGGCCGCGTCCGGCCGGGCCGCCACGCCGGCCCGCCGGAAGATGGACCGGATCCGGGAGTACGCGTACTGGAGGTAGGGCGCCGTGTTGCCGTCCAGGGACAGCATCCGTTCCCAGTCGAGCACGTAGTCCCGGTGCCGGTCACTGGACAGGTCGGCGTACTTGATGGCGCCGATGCCTACCGCCCGGCCCACCTCGGCCGCCTCCGCCTCGTCCAGCTCCGGGTTCCGCTCCCGGGTCAGCGTGGTCGCCCGGGAGATGGCCTCCTCCAGCAGGCCGACCAGCTTCACCGACCCGCCGGCCCGGCTGCGCAGCATCCGCCCGTCCGCCCCGAGGATCGAGCCGAATCCGACATGCTCGGCCCGGGCCGGCGGGGACAGCCAGCCGGCCTGCGCGGCGACGGCGTACACCATCTCGAAGTGCCGCCGTTGCGGCAGCCCGACCACGTAGAGCAGCCGCGTCGCGCCGAGCGTGCCGGTGCGGTGCCGGATCGCCGCCAGGTCGGTCGCCGGGTAGCCGTACCCGCCGTCGGACTTGCGCACGATCAACGGCAGCGGCTCGCCGTCCCGCCCCACCGAGCCGGGTGGGAACACACAGGACGCGCCGTCGCTCTCCCGCAGCAGTCCGAGCCGACCCAGGTCGTCGACCACCGGGGCGAGCCTGTCGTTGTAGCTGCTCTCGCCGTAGAAGTCTCCCTCGGTGAGGGTGACGTCGAGCCTGTCGTACACGGTCATGAAGTACCGCTCGGACTGCTCCACCAGCAGCCGCCACAGCCGCAGCGTCACCTCGTCGCCGCCCTGCAGGGCCACCACCCGCCGCCGGGACCGCTCGCGGAACGCCTCGTCGGCGTCGAACGCCGACCGGGCCGCCTTGTAGAACGAATCCAGGTCACCGACGGACAGCTCCTGCGCGGCCTCCACCTCACCCAGGTCGACCAGGTGCTCGATCAGCATCCCGAACGGGGTGCCCCAGTCGCCCAGGTGATTGGCCCGCAGGACCCGGTGCCCCAGCCACTCCAGCAGCCGGGCCGCCGCGTCGCCGATCACCGTCGAGCGCAGATGGCCGACGTGCATCTCCTTCGCCACGTTCGGCGCCGAGTAGTCGATGACCACGGTCTCCGGCTCGGCGGCCACCGGCACACCCAACCGGGGGTCGGCGGCGAGCGCCGACACCAGCCCGGCCAGGGCCGCGTCGGCGACTGTCAGGTTGAGAAAGCCCGGCCCGGACACCTCGGCGACGCTGCACAGGTCGGAAAGCTCGGCGTACCCCAGCACCTCGGCGGCGATGTCGCGCGGCGGCCGGCCGAGCCGCCGGGCCAGCGCGAGCGCCGCGTCGGACTGGAAGTCCGCGCGCCCGGACCGCCGCACGACCGGGTTCACCGGTACGCCGGCCACCGTCGCGAACGCCGGCGCCAGCCGGTCGGTAAGCAGTTCTTCCAGATCCATGGGTACGCCGATCTCGCTCGGATCCGCCGCTCGCGGATCACCGGAAGGGGATGCGGGCGGACCGAGGACGATCGGTGATGACCGGCGGCTCGATCCGCCGGTCGCAGGTGAGGGATGCTCAGCGCGGGCGGTCGCAGGACCGCCGGCGTCGCAGCGCGCCGAACAGGACGTCGGGGGACGCCGTCGGGAACGCGTACGAGCTGGACATGGCATCAACCTAACCAGCCGACCCGGGGCCGCGCAACGCTGTTGACGCCCGACCCGGACGGCGATGGTGACGGCGGTCACGCCGATGCGAGACCCGATCACGAGGAGGCCGTCGTCTTACCTGATGTGAGACGAAGTCTGGACGCGGCCGACGAGCAGGAACTCGTCCGCCGGGTGGCCCGCGGCGACCGGCGGGCCTTCGACGAGCTCTACAGGCGTACCGCACCCTGGCTGGAGGTGCGGCTGCGGCGTCGGTGCGCCGACGCGGACGTGGTCGCCGACGTCCTCCAGGAGACCTACCTGACGGTCTGGCGGGCGGCCGGCAGCTTCGCCGGTGACCAGGTCAGCGGCAGTGCCGTCGGCTGGTTGTGGACCATCGCCGCGCACCGCCTGGTGGACGCGTTCCGGCGCCGCTCCCGGCAGGCCCGGATGCCGGAGGTGCACCAGGTCGAGACGGTCGTACCCGCCGCCGAGGACGAGGTGCTGGCCGGCCGGGTCGGGCAGGAACTCGAACAGGCTCTCGCCGTGCTGCCTCCCGAGGTCCGCGCGGTGCTGCGCGCCACAGTCCTCGACGGCTTCACCGTCCGCGAGACGTCCGTGCTGCTGGGCGTACCCGAGAACACCGTCAAGTCCCGGATCCGCCGCGCCCGGATCGTCCTGCGGGAGGCCCTGTCATGACCACGCATCCCACCCTGAACGACATCGACCGCTATGCCGACGGCGATCCCGGCCTCGACGAGGCGACCGTCTGGTCGATCGAGGTGCACCTGGAGAGCTGCGCGGACTGCCGCGCCCGCCTGGCCGGCAGCACCACCGCCGAGTCGCGTGCCCTGGTCGCCGAGGTCGCGGCGGCCGTCGACCGTGGGATCGCCGCCGGGCCCGCGCCACGATCCAGGAGCTTCTTCCGTACGCCGGTGCGCCAGCGCTGGTTCGTGGCGGCGCTGCTGCCGTGGGTCGCCATGACCGCAGGGGTGCTCGGCACCGCGGCAGTGCTCACCTACTTCCTGTCCGAGTTGCCGTCGATCGTGCTGCTGCTCGCGCCCCTGGCGCCGCTGCCGGGGATCGCGGCGGCCTGGAGCAGACGCGGCGACCCGGCCTGGGAGCTGATCGTCGGCACCCCCTCGGCAGGCCTGACGATGCTGCTGCGTCGTACCGCGGTGGTGCTCGTCCTCGTCATCCCGGTGCTCGCCGCGTTCGCCGTCCTCGGCGACAGCCGGGCGGACCCCGCGTTGATGCTGCTGCCGTGCCTGGCCTTCACCGCCGCGACGCTGCTGCTCGGCTCCCTCGTCGGCGTCCACCGCGCGGCGATCGGCCTGATGGCGGCCTGGGCCGCCGCAGTGGTCGCACCCAGCCTGGCCACCGCCGACCTTCCGGTGCTCCTCCAGCCGTCAGCCATCGGCGGATGGGCAGTCGTCACTGTCGTGCTGGCCGCCCTGACCCTCCTGCGCGCCAACAGTTTCGGGCGCCTCACCTCGTTCTGAAAGGAACCACGATGCGAGCGGTGAGTACGGCCGAGACGGCCACCACCATCCACCCCTGGGCCGTGCACGCCGAGGCGCTGAAGGTACGGGCCGGCCGCCACCTGGCCGTCGACGGGCTCGACCTGAGCCTGGGCACGGGCGTGCACGGCCTGCTGGGGCGCAACGGCGCCGGCAAGACGACGTTGATGCGTGCCATCGCCACTGTGCTCAAACCGGCCGGAGGCCGGCTCACCCTGCTCGGCAGTTCGGTCGACGGGCGCGCCGACCTGCGCCAGGCCCGGCGCGCGCTGGGCTACCTGCCGCAGCACTTCGGCTACTACCCGCGGTTCACCGTGCGCGAGTTCGTGTCGTACATGGCCTGGTTGAAGGAGATGCCGAAGCGCGACATCCCGGCGGCCACCCAGCGCGCGATCGACCGGGTGGGGCTCAGCGCCAAGGCCGACGCCAAGCTCCGGACACTCTCCGGCGGGATGCTGCGCCGGGCCGGCGTCGCCCAGGCAATCGTCAACGACCCGCAGGTGCTGCTGCTGGACGAGCCGACCGTCGGCCTCGACCCCGAGCAGCGCCTCGACCTGCGCGAGCTGCTGCGCGACCTGGGTACGGACGCCTGCGTGCTGGTCTCCACCCACCTCGTCGAGGACGTGGTCGCCGCCTGCACCGAGGTCGTGCTGATCAACGAGGGTCGGCTGGTGTGGCAGGGCACGCCCGCCGCGCTGGCCGAGCAGGGCGACGAACGCCACCCGGGCGACAGCCCCGCCGAACGCGGCTACTCGGCCCTGCTGCGCCGCCACCTCGCGGAGGCCGCCCGATGAGCGTCCTCGGGATCGAACTGCGGCGCTCCGCAGCGGCCGGCGCCGCCCTGATCGCGTTGGTGGTCGGCGTCGCCGCCCTCTACACCGCCCCGGGCCGCTGGTCGGAGGGCTGGATGGCCCTCGCGCTGGCCACAAAGGAGTACATGATCCTGCTGTGGCCGATCGCCCTGGCCGCCGGAGCATGGCAGGGCCGCCGCGAGCACCGGGCCAAGGTCGGCGAGCTGTTCGCCACCACGCCCCGGTCCCGCGCCCGCCGGATGCTGCCGGTCCTCGTCGCGATGGGAGCCTCGCTCGGGCTCGCCTTCCTGCTCGTGATGGGCGCGGCCGGCCTGCGGATCGTCTCGACCGCCGCCTACTTCCCGCCGAGCTTCGTCGCCATCACGCTTGTCGGCGCGTTCTCCCTGGTGGCGGCGGCGTGGCTCGGCCTGGGCATCGGACGGCTGCTGCCCGCTCTGGTGACCGCACCCGTGCTCGCCGTGGCCGGTGTGCTGCTTGTCTTCTTCACCGCGATCATGCGACCGGACTGGATGGCCGCGATCCTGTCCCCCGCGTACGGCAGCACACCGTTCTACCCGTTCCAGACCATCGACCCGCGGGTCACCGCCGTGCTCGCCATCTTCATGGGCGGGCTCGCGCTGACCGGCGTACTCCTGATCGTCGCCCGGGGCCCACGGACGTCGGTGGCCGCCGCGCTGCCGGTGCTGCTCGGCTTCGGCGTCGCGGCGGTCATCGTCCCCCGCGACGAGGCCAGCCTCGTCGCACCGATCGACCCCGTGGCCCGGGAACTCGTCTGCACCGACGACGCGCCGAAGGTCTGCGTCACACGCGTCCACGCGAACGTGCTGGACGCGCTGACCCCGCTCGTTCGCCAGGGCCTGGCCGTCCTCGCGAAGATGCCGGACGCCCCCACCCAGGCGCACGAGGACACGCGGGCCTGGTTCACCGGGGACGCGCCCGCCCGCGACCCCGACGTCGTCACGATCACCGTCCGGATCGACGACCACGGCGGCCTGGCCCACCCCGACGCCGTGGTCCCCGAGATGGTCTTCGGCCTTGGTGCCGGCTATGGCAACTCGGAATGCGAGCGCAACGGCGCCGTCGAACGGGCAGCCGCCTACCACCTGCTCGGCCGCGAGCCGGTCTCCGACGTCGGCGTCATCCCCGAGATGATCGAGGAGGAACCGCAGCTCAACGCCGAGGCGGTCGCCCTGTGGCAGGGCCTGCAGAAGCTCCCCGCACCGGAAGCGCTCTCCCGCGTCACCGCCGTACGCGACGCGATCCTCACCTGCCAGGACCCCACCGGACTGCTGTCGAAATGACCCTGCACCTGCGCGCACGACGCGTACCCCTGGCACTTGCCGCATCCGTCGGCGCCGCAGCCCTGATCTGGGCGCTGTGGCTGACGCTCTCCAAGGAACGCGATGCCATCCTCCTGCTCGTCGTCCTGACGGTCATGCTGATGGTGGCGGTCCTGTCGACCACGCTTGCCGCCCCCGACGAAGACCTGGAACGCACAGCCGCACTGCACTGGCCGTGGCGACGAGCCCTGCACCTGCTGGCCGCCCTGGCGCTCGTACTCGCCGTGCTGCTCGCCACCCAACCCACAGGCGCCCGCTTCGGCCCCGCCGCGCTCGTGATCCGCGACGCCGCAGGCCTGCTGGGCCTGACCGCCCTCTGCGCGACGGTCGTGGGCGCGGCCCGCGCCTGGTTCCTCCCCCTGGGCTGGGCGGTCGCCGCCGCCCTGTTCCCCCAGCCGGGCACGTGGGGGGCGCTCACCACCTGGGCGGGCCAACCCCACACCAGCCGGCCGGCGGCGGCGGTCGCGGCCGTCCTGGCGGTCGCGGGCCTTGTGACGTACGCCTTGCGCGGCTCGGCCAGTGGCGAGTGACGGTGGGAGTCGACTTCGCAGCTGGCTGAAAATTCAGACATGGTGATCTGTGATCGCGAGGTGACACTATGCGGCCATGGCTCGAGAATTCGGCTCAGATTTTCCGGAGGAACAGGGCGTCTGGCATGACTTTCACGAAGACGTTGCTAAGCCCGACGGCGCGAGCGGCGAATCGGGGGACGACGGCGGCTCGGGGTGGGAGACGGTCATCGACCTGGGTCATGAGATTCGGGACGAGACACGCGGTCTGGATCAGATCCATTGGGCTGCCGCCGAACTCGATGACTTCATAACGTCCTACATGGGAGTGAGACCCCGGACGGACGACCCCGCATGGGTGGTCCCGGTCATTGCTGAGGCGCGCGATTTCCTCACCGTGCTGGACGAGGCCGACCTCCCGGGCGATCGGCTGCGCCCGCTCGAGCCGTTGATCGACTTGCTCGCAACTGAGTTGGGTGCAGATCTCGCGCGCGCTGACGCGGCCGGACCGCAGCCCCCGAAGTGGCTCGACGTGGCGTCGCCCGCGCACGGCCGCGTCAACGTCTCCGGTGTTCTCACCGCGTTCAGCAAGGGGCACGTGACGACCGCCGACTCCGCCACCGTCGTCACGGCCAACGACTGCACCCTTGAGGCCGAGGAGCACTACCACGTCCGCCGGGTGTCGCTCGACTGCAGCAGCCTTTTTGTCGACGACAAGGCGATGGAGGCCTTCGTATACGCGATGCTCGACCCGTCGTCCAGCAACATCTCCCGGTTGTTGGACCGGCTGGAACGCCTCATTGACCCTCCGCGCGACGCGGAGACGCAGCTCTACCACTATCGCCTGCCCGCCGATGTCTCCACACATACTGAGCGGTCGGCCGCTGTGGTGATGGGTACCGGCTCAACCGCGCACACCACGTCGAACTATCACGTCCGAGAGACGGTGGTCCCCCTCGACGAGCTGCTGCTTCGGCACCCGGACCTCATTTACGACCTGGCGATGCGTCGAGACGGCGACACCCTTGGAGAGCCGCTCCTGGCGGCGCTCGGACAGGTGGAGGACCCAGTCCTACTGCGTAACGCGAGGAGCCTTCCCCCGGTCCAGACCTCGGTGTCGCACTCCCTCGGTGGCACGCGCGTCCGTTTGGCAAACGCCGTGATGGTCGGCTATGGCAACACACTGACAGCCACCAGCGAAGTGCAGCGTGGCCAATCGAGGCTGACCAACCTGTCTCGCCTCGACCGGGAGGTGCAGAGGACCAAGAACGCAATGCGTGAGTGGCCGGAGCCGCCGCAGCCGCCCGACATGCCGCCCCAGCGGGAGCCCTCATCCTCCAGTCCGCCGCTTCCGGAACCACGGTTTCCGCTGCTATTTATGTCGCCGACGCAGCCTGCCGAGGAGGGCAAAAAACGTCATAACTTCCTACCGGATATCAACGACAAACTTGGTTTGACCGAGGATCGGAACATGCGCCGAGATGCCGACATCGATGGACCGAATTCAGGATTCTGAGTAGGAGAGGTGTCCCTGTGAAACTGCTCGTCTCGGTTGTTTTCGTGACGGCGCTGGTCGCTGCAGGTGTCTTCTTCGCCATTGAGGGCCTGAGCCGCGCCGACCAGTTCGCGAGCGTCGGAGCGTTTCTGCTCGCCCTGCTCGTCGCTGGCTTCACGGCGGTGAACGCACTCCGTCGGGCGCCCGCCAAGGAGCCTGAGACTCTGACGCAGGATGGCAACACCGCCATCAACTGCGGCGCTGTATCGATGGGGGCGAACTCCCATCAACACATTGTGATCAAGAATCGTTGGCGGCGTTGACCCACCGTCGAAGCCGTCCTGCCCGGTATTCCGGCGGCATCTGGGCAGGGCCGGAGGCCGATCCTGCATCGTGCCGGCGAGCCGGGACGGCAGCTAGTGACCACGGGCAGGGTCGTGCTTCGGTTGCCGCCAGCGCCTAGGATCCGGTCTTTTGGTATCTGCGGAGCGCAGCTTCGGCGACCCGTGTGAGTAGTTCGTCGTTACCGGGTTTGTTGCCCTCCTCCTGGATCACCACCAGAGTTGTTCCGACATGGATGAGTAGGACGTCGCATTTGAGCACGTCGGCGCCCGACGTCGCGGTGCAGTTGAGGTGGACGCTGTCGTCGCCCAGCTTGGGTCCGGGCGTCAAGGCGAATCGGTGGGTGGCATCGTCGCCCTGACCGGACAGCGCAACCGTGGGGCAGCGGTCGACGTAGGTACGCAGGTCCGTGATCGCTCGTCGGGCACCGTCATCGGGGTAGGTCCGGAGGACTTCGGTGCCCACCCAGAGGTCATCGGGACCGGCGTCATAGCTGAGGGTGGCTGCGGCGGTCGCCGACGGAGTCCCGGTCAGTCGGCGGGCGGACAGCAGCGGGATCATCTCCCGTGAACAGGATGCGTCGCCGGCCGAAGGGCGATCTCCCGCGTCCGAGGCCATGACTGTCGCGATGTCCAAAGAGAAGCCCGGCGGCAGCGACTCCGTATCCACCAGGCGCGCGGACAGCGCCGCCGAGTACCCTGCGCCGCCCGTTGCCGGAACGGGAGAGGGTGGCGTCGTCGCTGGCTTTGTTCCGCTCGCCGACGGATCCGCCGCGGGAGCGGTCGAGGGAGCGCACGCCGCCACCGAGTAGACGGCCACCGCCGCGACCGACCAACGCAGCACCAACCTGAGCACGGCCTGACTCCACCTCTCGCGGGAGGCGTCAAGCTACCAGCTAAGCGCGTGATGAACCGTCGCAGGCCTGCACACTCGCCGAGCTGACCGGATCGACAGATCAGCGTCGCACCACCCGTGTTCTGGCCGAGCTTGCTGGTGCCGGATGGACGGTGACCCCGCAGCGCGTGAGCGCAGTGTTTGGACGATGCCGTCCGCACCATGGTCGCGCGATACGGGCGGTAGATCGTACGTAGGGTGCGGAGGTGGCACGTAGCGAACAGCTCTCGGAGCAGTTGGACTGGTACTGGCGCAAGAAGCTGCGGCCACGGCTGGAGGGTCTTACCGACGAGGAGTACTTCTGGGAGCCGGTGCGCGGCTGCTGGAGTGTCCGCCCACGGGGCACGTCGACCGCACCGATGTCGCAAGGTTCGGGGGAATGGGCGATGGACCACGTGTTTCCCGCCCCGGTGCCGGCGCCGGTGACCACGATTGCCTGGCGGCTGGCGCACATCATCGTCTCGTGCCTGGGCTACCGGGTCCGGTGGTACTTCGGTGGCCGGGACATCGACTCCGAGACATTCGCCTATGCGGGGACCGCCGACGAGGCGCTGAAACAGCTCGACGAGATGTACGGGACATGGCATGCGGGCGTCCGCACCCTCTCGGACGCCGACCTGGACAATCCGCCTAGCGCGGGTCCCGAGCGATTCTCCATGGAGAACAGGATCCTGCACGTCAACAGGGAACTGATCCATCACGGCGCCGAGATTTCCCTGCTACGCGACCTCTACCGCTGGCAGGACCCGGCCGCACGTGACTTTCCGGCTACCGGCGACTGAGCTTCGGAATCGGGCGGACGTCGACGCGGGAGAGCCGACCAGCCTGGCTGCCGTCGGAGCCTGCCTGCCGGTTGGCCGGGCGGAGCGCCGTCCTCAAGCGGCGTGGCTCCGCGCTGACAGGTGAACCGCCGCGCTGCTTGTCCCGGTCCGGTTCGCTACCGGTCGCCGTAGTGGTACCGGCAGGCGATGATCTCGACGTCGTCCTTGGTGATCCGATACACCAGGCGGTGTTCGCGATCGATCCGGCGGGACCAGAAGCCGGAAAGCTCTCCCCGAAGGGGCTCCGGCTTGCCGATGCCCTCGTATCCGTTGCGCATCACGTCCGCGATGAGGTCGTTGATGCGCTTGACCAGTTTTCGGTCCGTGTGGCTGATGTACTGGCTCCACGCCGTTGCGGTGAAGACCAGCCTCACGCGACGTCCCGGACGGTGGCCGGGTCGATCAGGTCCCGCTCGGCCGCATCGCCCTGCTCCAGCTCCTCCATCGACCGGCGCAGCGCGGCGGCGTTGCTCGGGTTGCGGAGGAGGTATTCGGTCTCTTTCATCGACTCGTACTCGGCAAGTGGCACGATCACCACGGGCTCGTGGCCGGATCGGGTCACCACCAATTCCTCCGCGTCGTTGATGACGCTGTCGAGTTCAGCGGCCAGGTTTTGCCGTAGTTGGGTGAAGTTCACTGTCCGCATGACCACCTCCAAGTCAAGTACAGAAAACTGTACCTCAGGTGGCTCGAAGGCGGCTTGTTACTGGGTGGGCAGCTCGTGCTGCTGTCCGCGCCACGCGCACCCGAGGCGAGAAGCGGGTGCAGGACTGGCGGATGTGGGGAAGACGTGGGCCGCCAGGGACTCGAACCCTGAACCTATGGATTAAAAGTCCACAGCTCTGCCATTGAGCTAGCGGCCCGCGCGCTCAGGTTACCTGACAGTCAGCGTCGTTGACTCTCGGCTTCCGGCCGGCCGTCGATGCCTGGCCGCGCCGGCCCGGACCACACCTGATCATCACCAGGTCGGCGATGTGGTGGTGTCCGGGGGCGGTGGATGCCGCCAGGTCGGCGATGTGGAGTGGATCAAGCGACATCGCCCAGCCACGGTGCATGGGGCGGGGCGGCTGGGGAACCGGGTTGGGCATGAGATCGAGCGGTAGCCCGGCGGTGGCGGCGTCCGGGGAGGAGATCGGGCCGGACGGCGTACGCCAGCCGGGTGGGGAGGTGCACGCCTGGCTGCCCGGCCAGAACCAGACCGTCTGCGGCCTGGCGCTCAGCCGGACCCGGTTGCGTCGCTTCCCGCACGTGCGGTTCGACTACTCGGGCACCGACGTGCTCACCGAGGCGGACGCGGTGGGCTGGATCTGCCCGCGCTGCCTGGCGGCCACCGCAGGTCGGCGCGGCAAGGAGAAGCACGGCTGGGTCCGGAACTCGCCGCGCCCCTGATCGGGAAGGCAGCACACCGGGCTGATCAAGCGAGGCCAACTCCGGGGCGGTTGAGGGCGTGCTGGACGGGTACGGGGTCGGGCATGCGGATCGTGGTGGTGGGGGCGAGCGGCAACGTCGGTACGGCGGTGCTGCGGCGGCTGCGCCGGGAGCGGGGTGTGGAGCTGGTCGGGGTGGCCCGACGGCTGCCCGGTCCGGACGCCGGTACGCCGTACGACCAGGTGGAGTGGCACTCCTGTGACGTGGGGGCGCCTGCCGCCGCCGGCCAGTTGGCCGAGATCTTCGCCGGTGCGGACGCGGTGGTGCACCTGGCCTGGCAGATCCAGCCCAGCCATGATCAGCGGGTGCTGCGCCGGACGAACGTCGACGGCAGCCGTGCGGTGTTCGAGGCGGTGGCCCGGGCGGGGGTGCCGGCGCTCGTGTACGCGTCGTCGGTCGGCACGTACGCGCCAGGCCCGAAGGATCACCCGATCAGTGAGCGGTGGCCGGCGACCGGGGTGCCCGGCTCGTCGTACAGCGAGCACAAGGCGGAGGTCGAGGCGCTGCTGGACGGGTTGGAGCGGGAGCACTCCCAGCTGCGCGTGGTGCGGCTGCGGCCGGGGTTGATCTTCCAGCGGGATGCCGGGGTGGAGATCACCCGCTATTTCCTGGGCCCGTTCGCTCCGGTGCGGCTGTTGCGCTTCGGTCGGATCCCGCTGGTACCCACCAACCGCCGGCTGCGGATGCAGGCGGTGCACGCCGATGACGTGGCTGACGCGTACGCCAGGGCGGTTCTGGGTGATGCGCGCGGCGCCTTCAATGTCGCCGCGGACCCGGTGCTGACTCCGGAGCTGGTGGCCAGGCACTTCCACGGCTGGACGGTGCCTGTCGCGGCGCCGGTGCTGCGGGTGGCGGCGGCGCTGACCTGGCGGGCGCGGCTGCAACCTGTCGACGCGGGCTGGGTGGAACTGGGCCTGAACGCGCCGCTGATGTCCAGCGAGCGGGCGGAGACCGAGCTGGGTTGGACGCCGAAGGTCGACGCGCTCACCGCCCTCAAGGAGCTGTTCATCGGGATGGCCGGCGGCGATCACACCGGCAGCCCGCCGATGTCCGCAGTCGCGAACCAGCCCGGCCGCCCCAGCGGCCTCCTCGCGGGAAGGCCACCGGGCCAGGGCAGCCCCTACTGACGGCCAGCCCCGCTGATCACGGCGCCTGGGGGGAGCAGGGCCACGGGGGTCAGCTCAGTTTGGAGCCGGTCACCGTGGGGTTCCGCGCTCCCAGGAAGAAGATGCCGGGGTAGCCGGCGGTCTCGAACGTGCCGCTGGGATTGCGGCGCACTGTCGAGTTCTCGATCTTCATGGTGCCGGTGCGGTTGTTGCTGACGAAGAAGATCGCGCCGCCACCCTCGTTGGCCTTGTTGTTCTCGATGACCGTGCCCGCGATCCGAACGGTGAACTCGTTGCCGTCGCAGTAGATCGCGCCACCGCTGCCGCCGCCTGGCGTACCCGACTTGGCCGGGTTGGCGCCGCTGCCGATCGCCTCGTTGTTCCTCAACAGGCTGTTCAGCGCCACCCACGACACGCCGATGCTGCTCAGCGCGCCCCCGTTCGAGCAGGAGCCGCCGTCGAAGGTGCTGCTCACCACGTACACCGGCTTGTTCTCGTACTGGCTCAGCACCCGGACGGCTGCGCCACCCAGGTCGGGGCCGGTGCGGTCGCAGCGGTTGTCGACGAAGCGCGAGTTGACCACCTTGAGCCGCCCGCCGCGTACGAAGATCGCACCACCGCCGCCACCCTCGGCTTTGTCGCCTGTGGAGTTGCCGTCGGCGAAGGTCAGGTTCTGCACTGTGAGCTGCGGGTGGTCCTGGTTCTGGCAGTGCGAGGTGGTCCAGCCCTGGGCTTCGTCGCAGGTGTTCATGTAGAGGATGCGGCGCTTCCCCTGGCCGCTGAGCGTGACAGTGCCGCCGCCGTCCAGGACGACAGTCGGCCCGTTGGCGTTGCGGACCTTCGCGGTGGCGGCCATCTTGATCGTCACCGGGGCCGGTCCACAGTTGAACGTGATGACGCCTCCTGCGGCGACGGCCTTCACGACCGCCGCCGAGGTGCAGCTCGCGGGGGTGCCGGTGCCGATGGTCCGGGTCGGCTTCGAGGTGTCCACCGCGCGGGCCTCGGCCGGCACGGAGGCCTTGCCGTTCGGGTTGCCTGCCGCGAGCGCCTTCGCCGCGGGCTTCGGGCTGGCGCTGGCCCCGGGACCGCCGAGACCGTCGCGGCCGGCCGGTACGACGTCCTGGTCGCCGGTCGCCACGGCCTCCGGCGAGGCGGTCTGCGCGGTGCCTGGCGTCGGCTCGTCGGACGCGCAGGCGGGAAGGGTCGCGGTGGCGACACCGAGGACGAGCAGAGCGGCTAGCGACGTCATGCGCACCAGGTGATGCTAGGAGCCGCCACGGCGTCCCGACGAATCCGCCATGCCGATCCGGCTACGGCTGGGCGGACGCTCCGGCGTGGGAGAGGGCGAAGGCGGTCAGGAAACCGGCGACAGTGATGAGACCGACGAGCAGGTGGGCGTTCTCGAACGCCTCCGGGACCATCGTGTCGGTGATCATCGCGAGGATCGCCCCGGCGGCCAACGCCGTGATGGCGGCCAGCACCTCCGGTGGGGCACCACCCAGCAGCGTGTTGCCCACCAGCGCGGCGAGCCCGCTGACCAGCGCGATCCCGGTCCACAGCAGGAACACGTACCGTCGGGACCGGCCGGCCTGACGCATGCCGGCCGCACTGGACAGCCCCTCCGGCACGTTGCTGAGGAACACCGCCCCCACAGTGACCAGGCTGACCGCGCCACCGCTGAGCAGGCTGGCACCGATCACCACCGATTCCGGTATGCCGTCCAGCAGCGCGCCCACGGCGATCGCCGAGCCGGAGCCGGGCTTGTCGCCCTCGGAGGGCTGCTGGTCGCCGGACCGCTTGCGGTGCCGAGCGCCATGTCGGGCGAGAACCAGGTTGGCCAGGGTGTAGACAACCGCACCAACAGTTGCGCCGATCGCCGTGGGCAGCAGTCCGCCCCGGTCGCTCGCGACCTCGATCAGCTCGTACGACACGGCGGAGATCAGCACACCCGCGCCGAACGCCATGACCGAGGCGGTGAGCCGCTGCGGCACGCGCGCGAACCAGCCGACAGCCGCCCCGATCAGCAGCGCCGACCCGGCCAGCAGTCCCCATCCACCCGCCTGCAACCACTCCGGCATTCCCGGGACCGTACCCGGTGGGGCACCCGCGGCAAACCGCGCTCAGAAGTCCGCGAACAGGTACGGCACCGCGCGCGGAAAGATGCCGCGCAACTCCGTGGCGGCGTCGGCCGGGACGTCGCCGAGCCCCCGCAGCGGCAGCTCGGCCGGGTCCAGCACCCCGTACGCCAGGGCGGAGAGTCCGGCAGCGGTGAGCGTGGCTGTCGGCGCCGGGCCGCTGTCGCCGGCGACCACCTCCAGGGTGCCTGTCGTGCCGTCCAGCAGATGCGTGCCGGTCAGCCACCGGTCCCCGGTCAGCTCGACGCGTACCCGGCCCGGCCCGGCGGGCAGCCCGCGCAGCGCGTCAAGCGACAGCAGCCGGGCCATCGGCGCGGACGAGCCCGGCCGGCCCACCCGCGCCTCGACGTGCACGTCCAGGTCGGTGAGCCACAGCTCCGGCAGCTCGTCCGGCGGGACCTGGACGGTGACCCGATCGACCTGGTCGACGTGCCTGGCGAAGAACTGCAACAGCAGCGCCCGCGCGAGCGGATCGGTGGCGAGCAGCTCGTTGCCGTGCAGGGTGCCGCCGTGCTCGTCGATCCGGTACGTGACCGCGCCGGTGACCGCGCCGTCCACCCGGGCGGTGAGCAGCCAGTACTCGTCCCGGTCGCGCAGGCCGGCGTCCCGGTAGTCGGGGAAGACGGCGAAGCCGTGCCGCTGCGCGAGGCAGCGCTCGGTGAACGCGCGCCACACCGGATAGCCGGTGGCGATCCGCTCCCAGCCCAACTCACCGGGCAGCTCGGCACGCAGCAGTGACCCCAGATCCGCGGGCGTGAAGGTGACAGTGCGCGGCTTGGGTAGGCCCACGTAACCGAACCGGGCGTAGAAGCTGGGTCGGAACGGGTAGAGCGCGCTGAGCGGGTGCCCCTCGTCGCGCATCTCGTCGAGGAGCCGGTGCAGCAGCGTCCGTACGTGCCCCTGCCGGCGGGCCAGCGGATGGGTGGCCACCCCGGCGACGCCCGCCATCGGCAGGACCGTTCCGCGCAGGTTCTGCCGCATCGGAATCGCCGAGACGGCGGCAAGCGTCTCGCCGTCCTCCTGCACGGCAAGCGTCGTGTTGCCCTGGTGGTAGGGCAGGTAGTCGCGGAACTGCTCGACCCGCGTCGCGGCGAGCGGTGACGACTCGAACGCGTACGCGGCCAGCGGGAAACTGGTGGTGAGACGCTCGTCGGCGGTCACCCGTCGGATGGTCATCCGCTCATCTCAACCCGCCGTGCCGGCGCCGGCAACCGGATTGGCCGGATCCGTCAGCCGACGGGCAGGTGGCGCAGGTGCCGGCGGCGGCGCAGCCGCACACTGGCGACTGTGGCCACGCCGAGGACGAGCAGGGCGGTCACGACGAGCCCGTGCAGCACGCCCCTGGTGAGGTAGCCCGCGTCGGTGTGGTCCACCGTCCAGGTGGCGATCTCCCGGCTCGACCAGAACGGCGTCAGCTTCGCCCCCGACCCGGCCGGGTCGATGAGCATCTGCACCGTCACCACGGTGAGCAGCAGCAGCGTGCCTTCCAGCTCGCGGGGCAGCAGCGTACCGATCAACATTCCGAATGGTGCCGCCACCGCCACGGAGCAGAGCATCGCGGCGACCAGACCGCCGTACCGCAGATCCGCGCCGTCGAGCACGGGCAGCAGGAGGAACGGTACGGAGATGACAAGCCCCACCGTCCACAGGCCGAGCATCCGACCCAGGTAGAGGTGGTGCGGGCGGTAGCCGGCCAACCGCAGCCTCGGCTCCAGCTCCCGCGCCGCGCTGGTGGCGAAGAGCGCGGCGGTGCTCACCGCCCAACCCACGCCGAGCAGCAGCGACCGGACCGACTGCCCGAGGTAGGCGTCCCGCCGGATCAGGTAGAAGGTCAACGGCATCAACAACAACAGCAGGAGTACGCCCCGACGCCGCAGCAGCTCCCGCAGGGTCATCTCGGCGACTGTGACGAGCCGGGTCACGCGCGGCCTCCTCGAACGCCGGGCGCGACCCGCCCGGACTGTTGTGCCGGGGTCAGGTCGAGCACGATGTCCACCCGGTCGAGCTGGTTGAGCAGGTGCGTCACCACGACGATCGCCGTGCCCGCGTCGCGCAGCCGGCCGAGCTGGTCCCAGAAGTTGACGTACGTGCCCTGGTCGAAGCCCTGGTACGGCTCGTCGAGCAGCAGCACGTCGGGTTCGCTGAGGGTGGACATGGTCAGGTTGAGCTTCTGCCGGGTGCCGCCGGAGAGGTGTCGGGCCTGGGTGTCCCCGCCCGCCTCCCAGCCGAGCTGTCGGGCGGCCACCCGACCGGCGCGACGGGCGGGCCCCCGGGCCACCCCCTGACCCGCGCCGACGAGCACGAAGTGCTCGTCGGCGAGCAGGAAGTCGGCGGTGCCGCCGGACTGCGGGCAGTAGCCGAGCCGGCCGGAGACGGTCACCTCACCGGCGTCGGGTGACATCAGCCCGGCGCAGATCCGCAGGAAGGTGCTCTTGCCGCACCCGTTCGCGCCGACGACGGCGGCGATCTGTCCGGCCCGGACGGTAAGCGAGGCGTCGCGCAGCACGGTCTGTCGGCCGTACCGCTTGGTGATGCCCGCCGCGTGCAGTCGGACCGGGCCGGGTCGCGGGGCGGGCGCGGTGCCGATGCTCTCCACGACCGCGTCCGCGTACTGCTGGGGTGGACCGAAGACGACCCAGGGGTCGCCGCCTCCCTCGCGCAGGTGTGTGGCGGCCTCGGCGACCACGTGCCGGACGGCGTCCGGCGCGACCCGGCGCTGGTGCAGCTCGGCCGTGAGCGCGCGGAGCCAGTAGTCGGCGTTCACCCGGCGACCCCCTTCGTGACGATGTCGTTCACCGGCCGGACGAAGGTGAGCCAGGCGCTGCCGCCCGAGCGCAGCGCCGCGTGCCCGTCGTCGGTGAGCCGGTAGTACTTGCGGGCCGGTCCGGCGCTGCCCTCGCGCCACTGCGCGGTGACCAGGCCGGTCTTCTGTAGGCGCAGCAGCACCGGATAGAGCGTGCCGCCCTGGATCGGCCCGACGCCCGCCGCGTCGAGCGCCTGGGCGAGCTGGTAGCCGTAGGACTCGCGCTCGGCCAGCAGGGCCAGTACGCAGATGTCGAGCACCCCCCGCAGCCACTGCCCGCGCCTGTCGGAATCCACAGGCGGACACTAGCGGCGCAACCTAGATGGCACAACTACCTACCGAGGCCGACCGGAGACCCGGCCGGACGGTCAGATGACCGCTCGGACGGGTCGGGCGAGGTCAGCGAGTCGTGACGTCGGAGACGACGACCGTGACGTTGTCCGGAGCGCCGGCGTGGTGGGCCAGCTTCACCAACTGCTCGCCGCACTGCTGGCGGTCGGAGTACATGCCCAGCGCCGCCGCGATGGCGTCGTCCTCGACATAGTCGGAGAGCCCGTCGCTGCACAGCAGCAGCCGGTCGCCGGGGACCACGGTGAGCACTCCGACCGCCGGTGGGGTGTCGGCACCCTGCACGGCCCGGGTCACCAGGGACCGCTGCGGATGGTGCCGGGCCTGGTCGGGGGAGAGCGTGCCCTGGTCGACCAGCGCCTGCACGAACGTGTCGTCGCGGGTGAGCTGGGTCAGCTCCCCGTCGCGCAGCAGGTAGCAGCGGGAGTCGCCGACCTGGGCCAGCACCAGCGTCTCCCCGGCGAGCAGCGCCGCGGTGAGCGTCGTACCCATCCCCTCACGGGTCGGATCGACGGTGATGGCGGCGTGGATGCGCTGATTGGCGGTGCTGACCACGGCACGCAGGGCGTCCGCGGCCCCGTCGGGGTCTGTGGGCGGGGCCAGCTCGTCCAGGATCCGGATCACGATCTCGCTCGCCACCTCACCCGCGGGCAGCCCGCCCATGCCGTCGGCGACGGCGATCAGGCGGTCACCGGCGAGGGCGGAGTCCTCGTTGTTGGTGCGTACCAGGCCGATGTCGTTGAGGATGACCGAGCGGAGGATCAGCGTCATGGGGACAAGCTTGCCAAGAACAACCCGCGTTCGTCTCTACGGCTCCTGCGTCGGGTCGAGAAATGATTGCGATTTCCGGCCTGGACGGCTCGGGTAGCGCAGCAGCAGGCTGGCTGCGACCTCCTCGTCACCCACCGCCGCGTAGGTGTGCGGCACGTCCGAGACCCAGCGCAGGTGACCGCCGGCCGGTGCGGTGAGCGGCGCGTCGGCCGGGCCGGCCCGCAGCACACCGGCGAAGACGGTGATGTGTTCGGTGACGCCCGGTTGGTGGGCGGGGGAGAGTTGCGTGACGCCGGGCGCGACGCGCATCCGGTACAGCTCGTATGTCGCGTCGGTGTCGGTGAACACCTCAAGCAGGGTGGCGGTGACGGTCCTGCCGTGCATGACGGGTTCGGCTGTCGGTTCGGCGAGCAGGGCGGTGAACGGTACGCCGAGCTGCGCGGTGACTGCCCAGAGCGTGTCCAGGGTCGGGTTGCGGGTGCCGTTCTCCAGGCCGGAGAGGGTGGCCTTTCCGACGCCTGCGAGCCGGGCCAGTGTGGACAGCGAGATCCCCCGCTCCTGGCGCAGGGCGCGGACCCGGCGTCCGACGACTGCGGCGTCCACATCGAGGCCCGGCCGACGGGCTGGTGGTGGGTGCGGCACCCGGCTATCGTGCTACACGCTGTCGTTCCGTAAACGGAACGGCACTCGGGAGGGTGGGATGGCTGGACGCGCGCAACCGGTGCTGGCCGGTGTGGTGACCGCGCTCGTCGGCTTCGCCAGTTCGTTCACAGTCGTGCTGGCCGGGCTCCGGGCCGCCGGCGCGTCGGACGCCCAGGCGGCCTCCGGCCTGCTCGCCCTCTGCGTCGCGAGCGGGCTCACCGCCGTCTGGCTGGGCTGGCGACACCGGATACCGATGAGCGTGGCCTGGTCGACTCCGGGCGCGGCGCTGCTGGTGGCGACCGGGTCACCGCCCGGCGGATGGCCTGTCGCAGTGGGCGCGTTCCTCGTCTCCGGTCTGCTGATCGGCGCCGCCGGACTGTTCCCGCCGCTCGGCAGGGCGGTGGCCGCCATCCCCAAGCCGGTGGCCGGCGCGATGCTCGCCGGGGTGCTGCTGCCGCTGTGCACCGCCCCGGTCCGCGCGCTCGTCGAGGTGCCCACGGTGGCCGGCCCGGTGGTGGTCGGCTGGCTGCTGCTGCACCGGTTCGCCCGCCGCTGGGCGGTACCCGGCGCGCTGCTCGTGGCGGTGGTGGCGATCGCGCTGACCTCGCCGTCGACAGGCCTGGGCGGTGCCGCGCTGATCCCGTCGGTCACTCTCACCGCGCCGGCCTGGAACGCGTCGACGCTTGCCGGACTCGCCCTGCCGCTGTTCCTCGTCACCATGGCCGCGCAGAACGTGCCAGGCATGGCGGTGCTGGTCGGCTACGGCTACCGGCCGCCGTTCGGGGCCGCGCTGCGGGCCACCGGTCTGGCCAGCCTGCTCGCCGCACCGGCCGGCGCTCACGCCGTCAACCTCGCGGCGATCACCGCCGCCCTGGCCGCCGGCCCGGACGCCCACCGGGACCCGGAGCGCCGGTGGGTCGCCTCGGTCACCGCCGGCGTCGGACTGGCCCTGCTCGGGCTGGGTGCCGGCGTCGCCACCGCGCTTGTCGCCGTCGCACCGCCGATCCTCATCGAGGCGGTCGCCGGCCTGGCCCTGCTGGGCGCGCTCGCCACCGCACTCGCGGCTGCGGTGACCGACCCGGCGACCCGCGAGGCGGCCGTGGTCACCTTCGTGGTGACCGCGTCCGGGGTGACGCTGATCGGCGTGGGCGGCGCGTTCTGGGGACTCGTCGCCGGCTGCCTGATGCTGCTGCTCTTCCGCCGTCGATCCGCTCCCGAGGCTCCCTCGGAGGGATCGACACCGGATCAGCGACGTGACGACGTCCCGGCCGACCGGGTCCGGGCGTCGTCATGAGGCTGGTGGGTTACTCCTCGGGTGGCAGGTCGGTCACGCCCACGGCGAGACGCACCCGACCGTCGGCCACCGCCCCGATCTGGTCGGCCGGTACGTAGACCGCGCCGCTCTGCGTCAGCTCGGTGGTGACCTTCAGGTAGCCGGTGTGCAGCAGCCGCGCCGCCAGGTCAGCGGGTACGTCCGGCTCCTCGACGGCAGTCGCCTCGATCAGCTCGTCCAGGCTGCTGCCCGGGTCGGCGGTCGGGGTCTGCACGGTCACCGCGTTCGGGTCGCCCCGCTGGACGAGATCCACCGTCCCGACCTCGGTGCCGGCAACGTCGATCACCGACATCCCGGTGGTGATCCGCGAGATGGCCGCCTGCTGCTCGTCCTGCTGATCCATCCTCCAGCGGTTCCCGGGGCGGCGCGCCGCTAAACGCCGGGGACGGGCGGTGGTGCGACGGGTATGACCGTGGGTCCTATATCCAGGTGTCATACCCCTCGGGAGCGACACCGCCCCACGGCAGCCCCGCGACGGCCGCGAGCGTCGGAGTCAGCCGGACGTCGTCCAGCCGCCCGGTGGGCGGGGAGACAACTCGCGCCAGGTGTCCGTGCCGTCGAGGAGCGCCCGGACCGTCTCCTCGGCCTCGTCCGCACTGCCGTACTCGTAGAAGCGGGAGATGCCCTCGGCGCCGCCGGCCCGCTGCTCGACATGCCACCGGTCGGCGTCCACCCGCAGGAAGACGTCCCGCCGGGCCAGCCGCCCCCACTTCCCGTTCCACCAGTGCTTTCGCTGCTCCATGGCGGGACTCTATCGAACACACGTACGAGAACGTGCGGCCCCTGCGGGATTCCCGCAGGGGCCGATGTGCATCCGTTCGGGTCAGCGCGGTGCCGGCGGCTCGTGGCGGCGACCAAGCACGTCATCAAGTGCCCCGCGCTGCTGGCCCGGGGTGGTGTGCCCGGCCGAGACCAGGGCGTCCCGGATCTCGGTGAGCAGCTTGACCTCCTCGCTCGGCGCCGAGGGCGGCGGCTCCTCGCCACGCTTGCGTCGCTCGGCCAGCCGATTCATCGGGTAGACGACCAGGAAGTAGAGCGCCGCCGCGGTGAGCAGGAAGGTGATCACCGCGTTGACGAAGGCGATCCAGTCGAACGGGATGCCCCGGAACGTGGGCGCCGTGCCGGCCAGGCCCTTGTCGCTGCCCGTGATGAGCAGCACGAAGACGCGGATCAGCGGTTCGAGGAACGATTTGGTGAGCTGGGTGACCACGCCCGTGAACGCGGCGCCGATGACGACACCGACCGCCAGGTCGACGACGTTGCCGCGCATGATGAAATCTTTGAAGCCCTTGAGCATCCGTACTCCTGAGGTGTCCGGTTTTCCGTCCGGCACAACCTATGCCTCGGGAGCGGGCTCCAGAAACGCGCCGGCTTCGATCGCGGCCCGACCGGGCTCGCCGGCCCGGATGGCCTCGACCAGCCGGGAGTGGTCGACGTAACGCTCGGGGGTGAGCGCGTCACCCATCGCCTGGGCGACGGTGCTGCGCAGGGCGGCGCCGACCGAGGCGTACAGCTCGGCGAGCATGGCGTTGTGCGCGGCGGCGACCACGGCCGTGTGCAGTGCCGCGTCGGCCTCGACGAACGCGTCGACCCGGCCCGCGTGCCAGGCTGCCTCGCGGTCGGCGAGCGCGCCGTCGAGCGCCGCCAGGTCCTGGGGTGTACGCCTCAGCGCGGCGAGCCGGGCGGCCTCCACCTCGAAGGCGCGCCGCACCTCGATGACCTCGGTCATCCGGTCGTCGCCGAGTCGGCGGGCCACCACGGGGGCCAGCTCGTCGGTGGACACCACGTACGTGCCGGAGCCCTGCCGGCACTCCAGCACCCCGGCGTGCACCAGGGCGCGGACGGCCTCACGGACCGTGTTGCGCCCCACGCCCAGCGCGGCGACGAGCTGCGGCTCGGTGGGGATGCGCCCACCGACAGGCCACTCACCGCCGAGGATCCGGGCCCGGAGCTGCTCGATGGTCTGCCGGACGCGGTGGCCGCGGGGCGGCACGGCGGGCTGGCCGCGCGGCGGCACCGGTGGTGCGGAGGCGGAATCGACAGACGGTGGCACTGGTTACATCACCGGGCCCAAATTCATCCCATGATTGTAGGTTAGAGGTCATGACACCGCCACCCACCGCCGCTCCGGCGGCTCCCGCTCCCGTCGCCGTCGCCGTCGACACCGGCCCGGCGCGCGACCCGGCGGGGCGTCGGACGCATCCGGCGACCGGTGGCGCGCTCGTACTGGTCGGGATGCTGCTGGTCGCGCTCAACCTGCGTGCCGTGGTGACGAGCCTCGGCGCCCTGCTCGACGAGGTCCGCGACGGGCTGGGGCTCTCCGGCACCATGGCCGGCCTCGTCACCACGCTGCCCACGATCGCGTTCGCCGGGCTGGGCGCGCTCACCCCGTGGCTGGTCCGCCGGGTGGCGCCGGCCCGGGTGCTCGTGGTCGCCATGCTCGCCCTCACCGCGGGGCAGGTGCTCCGGGCCACCACCGACTCGGCCTGGATCTTCGTGTTCACCAGCGCGCTGGCGCTGGCCGGCATCGCGGTCGCCAACATCCTGCTGCCCATGCTGGTCAAGCAGCACTTCCCGCACCGCACCGGGCTGGTCACCGGGGCGTACACGATGGCGTTGACCCTGGGGACGACGGTGGCCGCGGCCTCCGCCGTGCCGATCGCGCACGCCTTCGGCTCCTGGCGGGCCGGGCTGGGCGTCTGGGCCGCGATGGCCGCGGTGGCCGTACTCCCGTGGGTGCCGCTGGCGCTGCGGACCCGGGCGCGCGCACGGCGCGCGACCGCGACGGCGGCCGTCACCGCGCCCACCCGGGTCCGGCCGGCGCGGACCCGCCTGGGCTGGGCCATGGCCCTCTACTTCGGGGCGCAGTCACTCAGCGGGTACGCGATCATGGGCTGGCTTGCCCAGCTGTTCCGCGACGCCGGCTACCAGCCGGAGGCCGCCGGGCTGCTGCTCGCCGGGGTGACCGCGCTCGGCGTGCCGATCGCGCTGCTGATGCCCACCGTGGCCGGACGGATGACCAGCCTGCGGCCCCTGGTGCTCGGGCTGACCACCGCGTCGACGCTCGCCTACCTGGGGCTGGCGCTCGCGCCGCGCGGAGCGGCGCTGCTCTGGGTGGCCCTGCTGGCGATCGGCCAGGGCGCGTTCCCGATGATCCTGACCGCCATCGGCCTGCGCGCGCGCACCGCCGAGGGGACCGTCGCGCTCTCCGCGTTCGCGCAGAGCACCGGGTACGTCATCGCGGCGCTCGGCCCGCTGATGGTCGGCATCCTCTACGAGATCACCGGCGGCTGGACCGCGCCGATCGGATTCCTGCTGGCCGCGCTCGCCGTGCAGACGGCGGCGGGCATGGCGATCGCCCGTCCCCGCTACGTCGAGGACGAGTGATCGACGGCAGTGGTCAGGAGGACGCCGGCGTCGGTTCGCCGGCGACTGCCTCATCCACCGTCGGGTAGGTGTGCAGCACCTCGACCAGCCCGCTGACCTCGAGGATGCGCAGCACACCGCGCTGCGGGGCGGCCAGCCGCACCACACCGCCGGCCTCGTCGCAGCTGTTCTTGGCGCGGACGAAGACCGACAGACCTGTCGAGTCACAGAACGACACGTCCGCCAGGTCGAACACCAGCCGGTTACGGCCCTTGTCGAGCAGGTCGGTGATCTGGTCCTGCAACTGCGGTGCGGTCGCCATGTCCAGCTCGCCCGCGACCGACACGACGACCACGTCGCCGCGCTGTTCCGTGTGCACCGTCAGGGACATTTGGCAGACCTCCTGTTATCGGGGGAACGGTATCCCACGACCGGGGTCGTACGCAGAAGGGGAGCCGCTATCCGGTGGCCATCCTCATTTCCGTTGCTACGGGGCAAGTAGTTCGCCAGTTCCCGGTGGTAGAGTCCGGCCGTTCCAGGTCGAGGGGGGTTTCGCAATGGCGTTGAACGCCGAGGAAAGTGGTCGGCTAGCCGCACTGCTCGGCGGACACGCCGAACAGGTCACGGCTCGATGGACCGAGATCGTCACCGGTTCGTTGCGTGGCCGGCTCAGCCAGGCCGAGTTGCGCCGGCAGGTCCAGGACCTGCACAGCGCCATCGCCACCACGGCCGGGCAGGGTGGCGTCGACCTGTCCGCCGAAAGCTCGGGCGAGCTGCGTGCCGCGCTCACCGAACTGTCCCGTGGGCGGGCCCGGCAGGGCTTCTCCGCCAGCGAGACCGCGATCAGCATCTTCGCGCTCAAGGACGTGCTCGCCGAGCTGGTGCAGGAGGCCGGCGGCGCCAACGCGCTGCACGACTACATCGCCTTCTCCAAGCTGATCGACGAGCTGGGCCTGTTCACCTTCGAGAGCTTCGTCCGCACCCGGGAGAGCCTGATCGCCGACCAGGCCGAGCAGCTCCTGGAGCTCTCCACGCCGGTGGTCAAGCTCTGGGAGGGTGTGGTCGCCGTCCCGCTGGTCGGCACCCTGGACTCGGCGCGCGCCCAGGTGGTCATGGAGCGGCTGCTGCAGACCCTTGTCGACACCGGCTCGCCGTACGCGATCATCGACATCACCGGCGTCCCGGCGGTCGACACCCAGGTCGCCCAGCACATCCTGAAGACAGTGGTGGCCGCCCGACTGATGGGCGCCGACTGCATCATCTCCGGCATCCGGCCGCAGATCGCCCAGACCATCGTCGCGCTCGGCATCGAGTTCGGCGACATCGCCACCAAGGCGAGCCTCGCCGACGCGCTGCGCCACGTGCTGCGGCTCACCGGGGTGGAGACCCCCCGTCGCCAGCCGCGCCGGGACGCCTGATGGAACGCGTGCCGATCCTCAAGATCGGCGACATCCTGCTGGTCTCCATCCAGCTCGACATGTCCGACCAGACCGCGGTCCAGCTCCAGGAGGACCTCGCCGAGCGGATCGTCGACACCGGCTGCCACGGCGTGATCATCGACATCACCGCCCTGGACATCGTCGACTCCTTCGTCGGCCGGATGCTCTCCACCATCGCGTCGATCTCCAAGGTGCTCGACGCCGAGACGGTTGTCGTCGGGATGCGACCCGCCGTCGCCATCACCCTTGTCGAACTGGGGCTGTCGCTGAACGGCATCCGCACCGCGCTGAACGTCGAACGCGGCATGGAACTGATCGCGGCGGCCCGCGCCGACGAGCTCGAGTACCAGCTCGACGACGATCCGGACGCCGAGACGGCCACGCTGTGACTACTGGCGTCGACCTGGGCCAGCCGCAGGCGCAGGCGATCCGCAGCGACGAGGACGTGGTGCGCGTCCGGCAGTTGGTCCGCGCCGTGGCGGTGGCCGTCAAGCTGTCACTCGTCGACCAGACCAAGGTGGTCACGGCGGCGAGCGAGTTGGCCCGCAACACCCTGGTGTACGGCGGCGGCGGATCGGTCGAGGTGGTGATCGTCGACAACGGCCGACGCAAGGGCGTACAGATCGTCTTCGCCGACTCCGGCCCCGGCATCCCCGACCTGGATCTGGCCCTCACCGACGGCTACACCACAGGCGGTGGCCTCGGCCTCGGCCTCAGCGGCGCCCGCCGGCTCGTCGACGAGTTCCAGATCGAGACGTCGGCGGAGACCGGAACACGCATCACGGTGACCAAGTGGTCACGGTGAACGCGGACGCGGTCACCGACAGCGGCATCTGGTTCCGGGTGGACGCCGGCAGCGCAGCAAGCGCCGTCCGACGTGCCGCCGAACGCCTCGGCTCACAGGTGGAGATGGGTGCGGCACGCATCGCCGACCTCGCCATCGTCGCAGCCGAACTGACAAGCAACCTGGTCAAGCACGCCGACGACGGTGTCCTGCTGCTGCGGCCGGTCCGCCGCGCCGGGGAGGCCGGCGTGGAACTGGTAGCCATCGACTCCGGGCCCGGCATGGCCGACCTGACCGTCTCGTCCCGGGACGGGCACTCCACCAGTGGCACCCTCGGCATCGGCCTCGGCGCGATCGTCCGACAGGCCAGCTGGTTCGACGGGTACTCGCTGCCCGGCCGGGGCACCGTCCTCGCCGTACAGGTCTGGCCCGCCGCGCCGCCCCGGGTGTCCTGGGCCGGCGCCCTCGCCAGGCCGATCACCGGTGAGACGGTCAGCGGTGACGGGTACGCCGTCCGGGTCGCCGACGGCCGCCACCAGGTGCTGGTCAGCGACGGCCTGGGGCACGGCCCACTGGCCAACAACGCCACCGAGGCGGCGCTTGCCGCGTTCCGCGACGCCCCGGCCGGCCCGCCGGCGACAGTCGTCGGGCACCTGCACCGGAGCATGTCGCACACCCGCGGCGCCGCGCTCGCCGTCGCCGAACTGGCGGAGGGGGGCATGCTGCGGTACGCCGGGCTGGGCAACATCTCCGGCGTGATCGTCGAGGGGGACGGGCAGCGCCGGGGACTGGTGTCGCTGCCGGGCATCGCCGGGCACCAGCGGCCGACAATCCGGGAGTACGACTACCCGTTCGGGCCGGGCGCCCGGCTGGTGATGCACAGCGACGGGGTGGTCGACCGGTGGCGGTTGACCGACTATCCCGGTCTCGCCGAGCGGTCACCACTGGTGATGGCGGCCACCCTGCTGCGTGACGCAGGCGTACGACGCGACGACGCCTGCGTACTGGTCGCGAGGTCCTGGACATGACCGCCGAGCCGGCCGCGCTGCCGCTGTTGCAGATGGCGCTGCGGGTCGAGCAGGACATCTTCGTGATCCGCCAGCGGGGCCGCGAGGTGGCGGCCGTGGTCGGTCTCGAACACCAGGACCAGGTCCGGATCGCCACCGCGCTCAGCGAGGTCGCCCGGGACCTGCTGCGTACGACCGGTGGCGCGGACGTCTCGTTCCACATCGATGCGGGCATCGACGGCCGCTTCCACCTCCGCGCCGACCTGGCCCCGGTGACCCCGCTGCCCGGCGGCCGGTACGAGCCGCAGTCCGGCGCGGTGTCCCGACTGGTCGACACACTGAGCGTGTCGACAGTCGAGGGGGTTACGGTCGTGAGGATGTCCCGACGAGTCCCGGCCAGCGCGCCGACGCCGACCCCGGAGCGGCTCGCCGAGTTCCGTACCGAACTCGGCCGCACCGCGCCGGCCAGCGCGCTTGACGAGCTGACCGTCCAGAACGGGCAGCTCATCGCGGCGCTCGACGAGGTACGCAGCCAGCGCGACGAGCTGGCCGTGCTGAACGACGAGCTGGCCGAGACCAACAGGGGTGTGCTGGCGCTCTACAACCAGCTCACCGAGGAGCTGGAGGAGACCAACAGGGGTGTGGTCGCCCTCTACGCCGAGCTGGACGAGAAGTCGGCCCAGCTGCGCGCGGCGAGCGAGTCGAAGAGCCGGTTCCTGGCCAACGTGAGCCACGAGCTCCGCGCCCCGGTCACCGCGATCATCGGGTTGGGTCGACTGCTCTCCGACTCGTCCTCCGACCCGCTCACCGCCGAGCAGGCCCGCCAGGTCGGCCTGATCCGCTCGTCGGCGGCGGATCTGCTCGGACTCGTCAACGAACTGCTGGACCTCGCCAAGGCCGAGTCCGGCCGGATCGAGCCGGACTGGGCGGACGTGGACCTGCGCCCGGTCTTCGGCCAGCTCCGCGGCACACTGCGCGCGCTCGCCACCCGTCCCGAGGTCGAGCTGGTCGTGGACGAGCCGCCGGCGCCCGCCCTGCTGCGCACCGACGAGGTGCTGCTCGGCCAGGTGCTGCGCAACCTGCTGCACAACGGCCTGAAGTTCACCGAACGCGGCCAGGTGCGGCTGCGCGCCGAGCGGCACGGCGACCTGTGGATTTTCGAGGTCAGCGACACCGGTCCGGGCATCACTCCGGAACTGCACGATCGGATCTTCGAGGAGTTCTACCAGGTGCCGGGCGCCACCCGCGTCGGCGGCACCGGCCTGGGTCTGCCGTACGCCCGGCGGTTGGTGACCCTGCTCGGCGGGACGCTGGGGCTGGCCAGCGAACCGGGCCGAGGCAGCACGTTCACCGTCTCCCTGCCCACCGGAGGAGTGTGACGGTGGACGGCATGCCGACGACCGTCCTGGTGGTCGATGACAGTCGTACCAAGCGCTACCTGCTTGTCAGTTGGCTGACCCGGGCCGGGTTCACCGTCCTGGAGGCGGAGAACGGCGCCGAGGCGCTGGCCCGCGTCGAGGTGGACCGGATCGACCTCGTGGTGCTCGACGTCCGGCTGCCCGACCTCAGCGGGTACGAGGTCTGCGAACGGATCAAGGAACGGCACCCGGCCATGCCGGTGATCCACGTGTCGGCGCACGCCGTCGACGTGTCCGACCGCGCACAGGGCCTCACCCGGGGTGCGGACGCCTACCTCACCGAGCCCATCGAGCCCGAGGAGCTGATCGCCACCACCCGGGCGGTGCTGCGCTACTACCAGGCCCGAAAGCGCGCCGAACTGCTCGCCGAGCGACTGCTCGTCCTCGCCGACACGACTGTGGCGGTGCACGCCGCGCCGAACTTCGCCCGGCTGCTGAAGGCCGCCGCCGAGGGTGCCGCCCAGATCTTCAAGAGCCCGGCGGCGGTGGTCGCCGAGACGTTCGACGGCGACTGCCTCGCGGGGATCTGCGCCGGTCCGGGCCTGGAGGCCGACGTGGTGCCGTGGGTCGTCGACGACACGGGGGTGCCGACCGGCGCGACAGTGCGGATCCAGGAGCCGGCGCAGTGGGGGCTGCTCGGCTGGCCGGAGGGCGACTCGGTGACCGTGGCCGCCGCCCGGCTGCGCGAGGACCGGGCCCCGCTGTACGTGGTGGTCCCCACCGCCACCCAGACCGCCCGGACGCCCGTGCTGGTACAGCTCGCGCAGGCGGTCGCGGCGGCGGTGGAGGCCCAGCGCTCGTTCGACGAGGAACACCGGATCGCCGTCACCCTCCAGCGCAGCCTGCTGCCGCGCGGACTGCCCGAGGTGGCCGGACTGGACCTCGCGGTGCGCTACGAGCCGGCCAGCGCGCAGACCGAGGTGGGTGGCGACTTCTACGAGCTGGTGATGCTCGACGGGCACCTGCTCCTGGCGATCGGCGACGTGGCCGGTCACTCGCTGCACGCGGCGACAGTGATGGCCGAACTGCGGCACGCCGTGCGGGCGTACGCGGTCGAGGGGCACCAGCCCGGCGAGATCCTGCACCGGGTCAACGAGCTGATGCGCACGCTCCTGCCGAACGAGCTGGCCACGCTCTGTGTGCTGCTGCTGCACCCGCCGAGCGGGCGGGTCCGGTTGGCCAGCGCCGGTCACCTTCCGCCGGTGCTCAGCCTGGACGGCAAGGTCGAGTTCGTGCAGCACTCGGCGCCGCTGCTCGGCGTCCGCGCCCCCCGTCCGGCCGATCTGGAGTTCGTGCTGCCGGCCGGGGCGACGCTTGTGTTCTACACCGACGGGTTGATCGAGCGGCGGGACGCCACAATCGACGAGGGGTTGGCCGCGCTCGCCGCGCTTACCGGCACCGTCGACGAGGACCTGGACCGGTTCTGCGAGCGGCTGCTGGTGGAGCTGGCCCCACCGGAGATCCAGGACGACGTGGCGGTGGTCGTGCTGCGCCGCCGCTGAGACACAGGTGTCAGCGGACCGAGCGGGCGTACGCGGCGGGTGACACGCCGGCGACGGCGCTGAAGTCGCGTACCAGGTGGGCCTGGTCGCTGTAGCCGAGGTCGGCGGCGAGGTCCGCCCAGTTCAATGGGCCGCCGGCGGCCTGTTCGACGGCCTCCTGGAGCCGGTACCGGCGGATCACCCACTTCGGGCCGACGCCGACGTGCTCGGTGAAAAGCCGTTGCAGGCGGCGGACCGGCACGCGGTGCCGGGCGGCGAAGTCGTCGACCCGCAGCACCGTGCGGTCGGTGCGGATCGCCTCGGCCAGCCGGATGGCCTCCTGCGTCGCCGGATCCGGGGCCGGGGCCCACGCGGTGAGCACGGCGTCCAGCGCGCGGCGCCGGTCGTCGTCGGTGCCGCCGCAGACCGGACCGTCGGGGCGGGGCAGACGGCCGGCGGGCAGCGGGAGCCGGCGTCCGGTCAACTCGGCGACCGACCCGCGCCAGAACGGGTGGAAGCCGCCGGGGCGGAACTGCACACCACAGACCCGGCCGGTGCCGGTCAGCGTGATCCGGAACAGGTCGCGACCCACCCCGGCCACCTCACCGTCCTCCGGCCCTTCGCCGGTGCCGTCGTCGTCGCGCCGGAATACCACGTTCACCGCCGGGTGCGGCACCACCCGCTGCTCGAACGGCGCGTCCAACGCCCAGTCGATCAGCCAGTAGTGCTCGACCCACTGGCGCAGCGACTCGGCGGGCAGGTGCCGACGAAAGTGGACCTCGCGCAGCATCCGTACCGGGTCGAGGATCCCCCGGCTGTCGTTGCGCGGTCGCTGTCGCATTTGTTCAAGACCACCCTCATACGCTGGCCCTATGGCAACTCAGACTAGCGATCTGCTGGCCGCTGCCGCGCCGCGAACTGTCGACGTGGTGCGCGGCATCGCCGACGACCAGCTCGACCTGCCCACGCCGTGCCGTGACTACGCTGTCCGCGACCTGCTCAACCACCTCTTCCAGGTGGTGGTGAACTTCCAGGATCTGGCCGTGAAGAGCCAGGTGGAGTGGGCCGAGAAACCGGACCACCTGGGCGACGGCTGGCGGGACCGGTTCGCCGTGGAGACCGACCGCCTTGTCGCCGCCTGGTCGGATCCGTCCACCCTGGAGGGTGTCTCGCCCGGAATGGGTATGCCGCAGGTCGTCGTCGGCGGCATGGCCCTGCTGGACCTGACCGTGCACGGCTGGGACCTCGCCGTCGCCACCGGTCAGCCGTACGAGCCGGCCCCGGAGGTCGTGGCCGAGCTGCACGGGCTGGTCGAGCGGTTGGGTCCGACGGCCCGCCGGATGGGCGTCTTCGCCGACCCCGTCCCGACCCCCACGCCCGGAGCGCCAGACCTGGCCCACCTCCTGTCGCAGACCGGCCGCGCGCCCACCTGGAGTCGTTGACTCGGGTATTCGCTTGGTGAATAGTGGGCGACGTGTCCACGTCGCACGTTCTGCTCGGGTTGCTCGCCGCCGGAAGCCGGCACGGGTACGACCTCAAGCGCGCGCACGACGAGCGGCTGCCCCGGGCCCGGCCGTTGGCCTTCGGGCAGGTCTACGCCACCCTCGGCCGCCTGCAACGCGACGGCCTGGTGGCCGCCGCCGGTCAGGATCGGGCGGCCGGCCCGGACCGCACGACGTACGCGCTGACCGACCCGGGCCGGGCCGCGCTCGACGAGTGGCTGTCCACAGTCGAACCACCCATGCCGTACGTGGCCAGCACGCTCTTCACCAAGGTCGTGGTGGCGCTGCTGGTCGCCGACGTCGACCGGGCCCGGTCCTACCTGATCGCCCAGCGCGGCGCGCACAGCGCACGGCTGCGTGAGTTGACCGCCGCCAAGACCGACCCGGCCGCCACCCTCAGCGACGTGATCGCGGCCGACTTCGCGATCGACCACCTCGATGCCGACCTGCGGTGGCTGCGCGCCACCCTGGACCGGGTCGCCGACTGGCACCGGGAGGTGCACCCGTGACGCAACTCCAGGCTCGCGGCGTGGTTCGGGCGTACGGCCCGACGCCCGCCCTGCGTGGCGTGACGCTCGACGTGGCGGAGGGCGAGATCGTCGCCGTCACCGGGCCCAGTGGCTGCGGCAAGTCGACACTGCTGCACTGCCTGGCGGGGATCCTCCGCCCGGACGCCGGTGAGGTCACCTGGCGTGGTCACCGGATCGACACCTGGTCGGAGGCGGCCCGGTCCCGGTTGCGGCGCACCGAGTTCGGGGTGCTGTTCCAGTTCGGCCAGTTGGTGGCCGAGCTGACCGCGGCGGAGAACGTCTCCCTGCCGCTGCTTCTCGCCGGCACGGGGCGGCGAGAGGCACGGACGGCCGCGCTCACCTGGCTGGAACGGTTCGGGGTGGCCGAACTGGCCGACGTCCGGCCGGGTGAGATGTCCGGCGGTCAGCAGCAGCGCTGCGCCACGGCACGGGCGTTGGTCACCGAGCCACGGGTGCTCTTCGCCGACGAGCCGACCGGCGCACTGGACACGCTCACCGGTGAGCAGGTCCTCACCCAACTGGTCCGGCTCGCCCGTGAGCAGCACACGTCCGTCGTGCTGATCACCCACGAGCCACGGATCGCCGCGTACGCCGATCGGGAGATCATGCTGCGCGACGGCCTGGTGGACCACACGGGCCTGGGGCTGGACGTGCCCCTGGCCGGCGGCGCGCGATGAGACCGGGGACGCTGGTCCGGCTCGCTCTCGCCGGCACCCGCACCGACACCGCCCGGGTGGTGCTCACGGCGGTCAGCGCCCTGCTGGCGACCCTGGCCGGGTTGGCGGCGCTCACCGTGCTGGCCATCGACAAGCCGCCGGGCGACGCCTGGGCGGAGTCGGAGCAGTACCGCAACGCGCTGCTGCGTGAACCGGGGCTGCGCGGCGGGACGGCGTTCGCGTTGCTGATGCTGACCATCCCGGTGCTGGCGTTGGCCGGTCAGTGTGCCCGGCTCGGCGCTCCGGCCCGGGACCGCCGGCTTGCGGCTCTGCGGCTGGCCGGTGCCACACCCGGTCAGGTCACCCGGCTGGCGGTGCTGGAGACCGGGGTGGCCGCCCTGCTGGGCACGCTCGCCGGGCTGGGCGTCCACCTGGCCGGTCGCGAGGTGCTGCACCGTCCGGACGCGCAGGGCCGGCTGGCGCTGCCCACCGACGTGCTGCCGTCGACAGGTGCCATCGCGGCGGTGGTGCTGGGTCTGCCGGTGCTCGCGGCGCTTGCCACCGCCCTGATGCTGCGGACGGTCACCGCGAGTCCGCTCGGGGTGAGCCGTAGGGCACCTCGCGAGCGTGGCCCTCGGCCGTGGGCCGGCATCCTGATCGGGGTCGGCGTGGCGTCGTTCGCCGCGGTCCGCCCGGTGGCGTACCGGTTCGACGGCAACGACGAGGTGCTGGGCTGGCTGGTGCCACTGCTGTTCGTGGCCGGTGCGCTCGCCGCGATGATCGGGGTGGTGATCGGCACCGGCTGGATCTCGTACACCTGCGGTCGGTTGTTGCGGCGGTACGCCCGCCGGCCGCCGGCCCTGCTCGCGGCGGGCCGGCTGATGGCCGACCCGTGGGCGGGCAGCCGCACGTTCGCGGCGCTGCTGGCCGCGGTGATCTTCGGTGCCGGCGCGGCCGCGCTGCGCGCCTACTTCGTCACCCAGGACCAGCTCGACAGGCAGCAGAGCCAGCTTGCCGGCGCGGACGGGAGCGCCGACCCGTTCTACCTGTCCACCATGGACCTGGTCGACGCCGCCGTCGCGGTGGCCATCCTGATCGCGGCGGGTGGGCTGATGGTCGCGCTCGTCGAGGGGATCGTCGCCCGTCGCCGCGCCTACGCCGCGCTCGTCGCCACCGGCGTGCCGCGCGGCACGCTTAGCCGCTCGGTGGTCTGGCAGGCGCTGACCCCCGCGGTGCCGGCGATCCTGCTCGCGCTCGGCGTGGGCGAAGTGCTCGGCCGAGGGCTCTTCCCGCGAGCGGCGACGGGAGGGTCGTCGGCGCAGGTCTGCGACGCCACTGCCGCGCTCTGCGACGACCCGGCCACCCGCGAGCGGTACACGCGGATCGTCGAGACCCCCGGATCTGAGCGGGTGCCGGACGTACCCCTGGAACACCTGGCCTGGCTCGGTGCCGGCGCCCTTGTCGCGGTGCTGGTGACGGTCGGCGTCGGCCTGCTCTTCCTGCGGGTCAGCACCGCCCTGGACGAGCTGCGCACGGCCTGAGTCAGGTCGGGGTGTGGAAGAGGCCGGCCGACCAGGAGATCAGCAGGCCGACGGCGGCCGAGCAGCAGCACACGAGCAGGGCGGCGGCGACCACCGCGAGGATCATCCAGGCGGACATGCGCCGGGTCGCCGACCCCGGCTCGTCCTCATCGGTCATCGCCGCCGCCCGTCGTCAGGCCCGACCCAGGCGGTCCAGGATCCAGGCGTTGATGAACGCCTCCTCGCGCCAGGCGTCGTACCTGCCGCTCGGCCCGCCGTGCCCGGCGCCCATCTCGGTCTTGAGCAGGTAGTCGCCCTGCGGGGCGGTCGCCCGCAGCCGGGCGATCCACTTCGCCGGCTCCGAGTAGAGCACCCGCGTGTCGTTGAGACTGGTCACCGCCAGGATCGCCGGATAGTCAACTGCGGCCACGTTCTCGTACGGCGTGTACGACTTCATGTACGCGTACACCTCGGGGTCGTCCAGCGGGTTGCCCCACTCCTCCCACTCGGTGACGGTAAGCGGCAGCGACGGGTCGAGGATCGAGGTGAGCGCGTCCACGAACGGCACCTGAGCGACGATCCCCGCGAACGCGTCGGGGGCGAGATTGGCCACCGCGCCCATCAGCAGGCCACCGGCCGAGGCGCCCCGGGCGACCAGCCGGTCGCTTGCCGTCCAGCCGGCCTTGACCAGGTGCCGGGCGCAGGCCACGAAGTCGGTGAACGTGTTCTTCTTGGCCAGCATCTTGCCCTGGTCGTACCAGCGTCGGCCCAGCTCACCGCCGCCCCGGGTGTGCGCCACGGCGAAGACCACACCCCGGTCCAGCAGGGACAGTCGGGCCACCGAGAACCACGGGTCCATGCTTGCCTCGTACGAGCCGTAGCCGTACAGCTCGCAGGGCGCCGAGCCGTCCCGGGGAGTGCCCACCCGGCAGACCAGCGAGATCGGCACGCGGGTGCCGTCGTCGGCGAGCGCCCAGTCGCGGTGCTGCTCGTACTCGGCCGGGTCGTACGGCCGTCCGTCCGGCCCGGGCAGCACCGGCTTCTGCTTGCGCAGCACCATCTGCCTGGTGACCAGGTCGTAGTCGTACACCGAGTCCGGGGTGACGAGCGACGAGTAGCGCAGGCGGATCTGCCCGGTGCGGTACTCCGGGTTGGTGTCCAGCCCGACGCTGTACAGCGGCTCGGGGAAGTCGATGTCGTGCGCGTCGTCGCTGCCCACCGGCAGCACCCGCAGGCCGGTGAGCCCATCGGTGCGCAGTGACACCACCAGGTGGTTCGCGAACGCGTCCACCGCCTCCAGCCGGGTGCCGGGTGTGTGCTCGATCAGCGGCACCCAGTCGCCCGGCGCGTCCGCCGAGGTGAACGCCAGCGCGAAGTCCTCCGCGCCGTCGTTGTGCAGGATGAGGAAGCGGTGGCCGTGGTGCTCCACCGCGTACTCGACGCCCTGCCGGCGTGGCGCGACCACGGCCGGGGCGCCCGTCGGGTTGCCGGCGGGGATCACCAGCACCTCGCTGGTGACCTTGCTGTGGATGTCGATGAGGACGAACTTCTCCGAGCGGGTCAGCTCCACGCCGACCCAGAACCGCTCGTCGTCCTCCTGGTGGACGACCACGTCGTCGGCGGAGGCCGAGCCGACGGTGTGCCGCCACACCCGGTTCGGCCGCCAGGCGTCGTCGACGGTCACGTAGAACAGCACCGACGCGTCGGACGACCAGGCCGTGCCGTAGAACGTGTCAGGCACCTCGTCGGGCAGCAGCTCGCCGGTGGTCAGGTCCTTGACGCGCAGGGTGAACCGCTCGTCGCCGGAGAAGTCCGTGGAGTAGGCCAGCCAACGGCCGTCCGGGCTGACGTCGAACGCGCCGAGCGAGAAGAAGTCGTGCCCCGCGGCCAGCTGATTGCCGTCGAGCAGCACCTCCTCGCCGTCGAGCGGGGCACCGTCCGCGCTGACCGGCGGGTCGGTCTCGCCGTCCCGGACGGCTCGGCGGCAGTGCACCCCGTACTGCTGCCCCTCGATCGTCCGGGTGTAGTACCAGTACCCGCCCTTGCGGGTCGGCACCGACAGGTCGGTCTCGAGGGTGCGCCGCCGGGTCTCCTCGAACAGGGCGGTGCGCAGCTCGGCCAGGTGCGCCGTGCGCTCGTCGGTGTACTCGTTCTCGGCGGTCAGGTAGGCGATCGTCTCCGGGTCGTCCTTGACAGCGAGCCAGGCGTACTCGTCGACGACGGTGTCGCCGTGGTGGGTGCGCTCGGTGGGCACCCGCTTCGCCGCGGGCGGGGCAGTCTCGGTGGTCACGGCGGCCACGTTACCGGCAGGCCCGCTCCGCGCGCCGGAGCAGCGGCATCCCGACATCCCTCACCACCGCTTTCGAACACATGTACGATAGCCGGCATGGCGGCAGCAGCGAGTTCCCTCGGCCGGTCCGGAGCCCTCGAGATCACCCGACGGTTGGCGGCGATCTGCGGTCCGCCGTTCTCCCGGCTCGGTGGTCCGGCGGACGAGGTGGCGGGGCGGGCGGCGCGCTGGGTGGCCGTGCCGGGCGGCCCGCACGCCGCCGCCGAGGTCCTTCGGCTGGCCGCCGCACACGACCTGACCGTGGTGCCCCGGGGCGCCGGCACGAAGATCGACTGGGGTGCCCCGCCGGTGCAGGTCGACATCATGCTCGACACCGGGCGGCTGGCCGGTATCGGCCACGAGCCGGTCGGTGCGCCCGTGGCCGAGGTGGGCGCCGGCACACCGCTGCGGGCCGTGCAGGCCACGCTTGAGCGCACCGGGCAACGGCTGGCGTTGGACGCCCCGTCGCCAGGTGCGACGGTGGGCGGGGTGCTGGCCGCCGGTGAGGCCGGTCCACTGCGGCACCGCCACGGCAGCCCCTGCGACCAGCTCCTCGGCGTCCGCTACCTGGGCGCCGACGGTGAGCTGGTCAGCGCCGGAGGCGGCGCGCCCGGTCTCGACCTGGCCCGGCTGCTCTGCGGCTCGCAGGGCGCGCTCGGCGTGCTGGTCTCGGCGAGCCTGCGGGTGCAGCCGGCGCCGGCGAGCCGGCTGTGGGTGTCCCGTCCGGTGTGGACGCCGCTGGAGGTGCACGACCTGGTCCGGATGATCCTCGCCGCCCGGCTGGATCCGGCGGCCGTCGAGCTGGATCTCCCCGCCGGTACGCCCCGGCCGCGGACGCCGTACCCGCCCGGTCATCCGTCCGCCACCGCCCGGGAACGCCACCCGTCGATGTCGGGCCGGCCCGGTGCGCCGTCCCGCGCGGGCAGCCTGGTGGTGCTGCTGGAGGGCGGCCCGGCCGACGTCACCGAACGCGCCGAACGCCTGGTGGGCCTGCTGCACGGGGAGGCGACGGTCGCGCACTCCGCCCCGACGTGGTGGCGGCGTTACCCGTTCGCGCCGGGCGACACGGCGCTGCGGCTGGAGGTGCCGATCAGTGACCTGCACGCGGCCGTGTACGCGCTGCGCGACGCGGCCGGCTCCCCGGTGCCGGTGCGGGGTTCGGCGGGGCTGGGCGTGGTGCACGCAGCGCTGCCCGGCGCGCTGGCACCCGACCGGGTGGCGTCGATCCTGGCCGCCGTTCGGGGGGTGTTGATGGCCCGGGAGGGTCGTTGCGTCGTGGTCTCCGCTCCCGCGCCGGTCCGGCGGGCCGTCGACCTCTGGGGTGAGATCGCCGGTCTCGCCCAGTTGCGGGCCGCGAAGGAGCATCTCGACCCGGATCACCGGCTCGCCCCCGGCCGGCTGCCCGGTGGCCTGTGACCCGTCCGGGTCAGACGGCGTCGTTGCGCAGCACCAGGATGGCGATGTCGTCGCGGGGCGGCTCGACCGAGAAGTTGATCGCGGCGGCGCGCAGTCGGGCGGCCACCACGTCGGCCGAGTAGCCGGCCAGCGGCGCGGCCGCGTCCCGCAGCCGGTCGGTACCGAACAGCTCCCGGCCGCGTCGCCGCTCGGTGACGCCGTCGGTGTAGAAGATGAGCGAGTCGCCCGGGCCGAGGGTGATCTCCGCCGTCGGTGAGGTGATCGTGTCGAGCAGGCCGAGCGCCGTGCCGCCGGTGCCCACGAACCCCGCGCCGCCCTTTCCGGACAGCAGCACCGGTCGGTCGTGCCCCGCCAGATGCAGCGCGACGTCCAGCTGGTCGCCACCGCCCGGGCCGATCGCCGCCAGAGCCAACGTGCAGTACCTGCCGCCGCCCCGCTCGACAAGCGTCTCGTTGAGTCGGGACAGCACCTCCGGCAGCGGCTTGCCGTCGCCGACCAGCACGCGGATCACGTCCCGGACCAGCCCGGTCACCGCGGCGGCCTGTACGCCCTTGCCCGAGACGTCGCCGATCACCACCAGCGAACGCCCGTCGGGCAGCGGCACCACGTCGTAGAAGTCGCCGCCGACCTCCGCGTCGTCGCCGGTCGGGACGTACTCGGCGGCGAAGCCGATCCCGTCGACCACCGGCAGCACCGGGGGCAGCAGGGACTGCTGGAGGGTCTGCGCCACGCGCCGCCGCTCGGCGTGGATGCGGGCGTTCTCGATGGCCAGCGCGGCCCGACGGGCGACGTCCTCCAGGACGGACACCTCGTCCGGGTCGTGCCGGTGCCGCTGGTGCCGGCCCACGGCGAGGGTGCCGAGCCGCTGCCCGCGCGCGATCAGCGGAACCGCGAAACCCTCCATCGGACCGCCGAGCGGGATCTGCGCCGCACTGCGCGACGCCTCGCGCAGCCGCGCCTGGATCGAGTCCGGGCCGGTCTCCGCCAGCACCTTGTGCAGCTGCGGCAGCACCGACTCGTCGGCGTGGGTAGCCGCCGCCAACCGCAGCCGGCCCCACTCGTCGGTGGTGTGCACCGCGCACCACTGGCCGAGCCGCGGCACCACCAGCTGCGGGATCAACGCCATGGTCAGTTCGACATCCAACGACTGGGCCAGCAGTTCGCTCGCCTCGGCCAGGAACGTCAACCACGCCTGCCGGCGGACGTCGGCCCGGCGCAGCCTGTCGTTCTCCAGGTGCAGCGACAGCCGCTCGGCGGTCAGCACCGCCAGCGGCCGGGCGTACGCGGACGGCGCGGCGTCCAACTCCAGCTCCCCGCCGTACGGGCGGTGCACGGTCAGTGGCACCTGGAGCAGTTCGCTGCCGAGGCGCGGCTGTCGGCCGATGCGGGCCAGCACCTGCCGGCCCTGCCCGTCGCCCCGGTCCAGGCGGATCACGCCGCCGGCCGCTCCCACCATCTCGGCGAGCCTGCTGAGCAGGCCGGCGGCGAAGTCGGGCAGCGGGTCGTCCGCGTACATGTCGGGGGTGGTCTGCATGAGTTCGCTCATGGCGCTGGCGCTCGGGCCGGCGCTGCCCGCGGCCGTGCCTGTCGGTGTCGCGTTGCCGGCGGCGTCGGGCGGGTCGGCGTCGGGCCGGTCCAGCCGGAACCAGACGCCCTTGCCGGTGGGCAGGTACGTGGTGCCCCACCGGCTGGCGAAGTGGTCGACCAGCAGCAGGCCACGGCCCCGCTCGGACACCTCGTCGATCTCGGTGGCGTCGTTTCGGGTGCCGACGGTCAGTTCGTCGCCGGGCCCGGCCGCGAAGTCGGAGACGGTCACGGTGAGCCCCACCTCGTCGGCGACGACGTCGATGTCCAACTCGGTGCGGGCGTGCTCGACGGCGTTGGTGGTCAGCTCGGTGGTGAGCAGCAGAGCCTCGTTGGCCAGTTCGTCGAGGTGCGCCTCGGTCAGCACCGAGCGGACGACCGCGCGGGCGGCGGCGGGGGTACGCCGGTCGGCGGGCAGTCTGACATGCCGGACCGCCCCGTTCCGGGCCCCGGCCGTCGCGGGCCCCGCCTCGGCTGACACCTTCGTATCCTCCATCGTCCTTGCGCCGGCTGCCAAGCCGATCACCGTCGTGGCGGACGTTCGTGGTTCCCCGGGCTGTAGCGCGCCGTTTCGTCACCCGGACGAGGTCTGCGACGCACCGTACCGGATCGGTTGCCCGTGGGTGGATCGGTTGCGGTACCCGGGGGGTCCGGCGGGTCGCGAACCCTGGCACCGCGGCGCGCGCGGGCACAATATGGGGTGCCGGTGTGTCCGCACGGACCGGCGCCCCCGAGTTGAGCGAGGAATGATGACCACGGCGAAGCAGTCGGTGGCGGATCCGTCCGCCTCCGACCACGAGGCGCTCCTCGGTGAGTTGACCGAGGCGCTGCGACGGATCGGCCGCGGCGATCTGAAGGTCCGGCTTCCCCGCCGTGCTGGCAAGGCCGGTGAGGTGGCGGACGCCTTCAACGAGGTGGTATCGCTCCAGGAGCGGCAGTACCTGGACCTGCGGCGGATTAGCCGGATCGTCGGCCGGGACGGTCGGCTCACCGAACGGCTGGACGACGAGGGGCTGGACGGGTCCTGGGCGGAGGGGCAGCGGGCGATCAACTCGCTGATCGACGACCTGGGCCGGCCGACCACGGAGATCGCCCGGGTGATCGTGGCGGTCGCCGACGGCGACCTGTCGCAGCACATGGCGCTGGAGATCGACGGCCGGCCGCTGCGCGGTGAGTACCTGCGCATCGGTCGCACGGTCAACACGATGGTCGACCAGTTGTCGTCGTTCTCGAACGAGGTGACCCGGGTCGCCCGTGAGGTGGGCACCGAGGGCAAGCTGGGCGGTCAGGCGGACGTCCGGGGTGTCGCCGGCACCTGGAAGGACCTCACCGACTCGGTGAACACCATGGCGTCGAACCTGACTGGCCAGGTGCGGTCGATCTCGCAGGTGGCGACGGCGGTGGCCAAGGGCGACCTGTCGCAGAAGATCACGGTCGGCGCGCGCGGTGAGGTGGCGGAGTTGGCCGCCACGATGAACTACCTCACGGACACGCTGCGGCTCTTCGCCGAGCAGGTGACCCGGGTGGCCCGTGAGGTGGGCACCGAGGGCAAGCTGGGCGGCCAGGCCGAGGTGCCGAACGTCGCGGGCACGTGGAAGGACCTGACCGACAGCGTCAACTCGATGGCGTCGAACCTGACCGCCCAGGTCCGCAACATCGCGCAGGTCTCCACGGCTGTGGCACGCGGTGATCTGTCGCAGAAGATCACCGTGGCGGCGCAGGGCGAGATCCTGGAGCTGAAGGACACCGTCAACACGATGGTGGACCAGTTGTCGTCGTTCGCGGACGAGGTGACCCGGGTCGCGCGTGAGGTGGGCATCGAGGGCAAGTTGGGCGGCCAGGCGCAGGTGCGGGGCGTCTCCGGCACCTGGCGGGACCTCACCGAGAACGTCAACCAGCTCGCCGGCAACCTGACCAGCCAGGTCCGCAACATCTCCCAGGTCTCCACGGCGGTGGCCAAGGGCGACCTGTCGCAGAAGATCACTGTGGACGCGCAGGGCGAGATCCTGGAGCTGAAGAACACTGTCAACACGATGGTGGACCAGTTGTCGTCGTTCGCGGACGAGGTGACCCGGGTCGCGCGTGAGGTGGGCACCGAGGGCAACCTGGGCGGTCAGGCGCAGGTCAAGGGCGTCAGCGGTACGTGGCGGGACCTGACGGACAACGTGAACTCGATGGCGTCGAACCTGACCAGCCAGGTCCGCAACATCGCCTCGGTGACCACGGCTGTGGCGAAGGGTGACCTGTCGCAGAAGATCACGGTGGACGCCCGGGGCGAGATCCTGGAGTTGAAGTCGACTGTCAACACGATGGTTGACCAGTTGTCGTCGTTCGCCGACGAGGTGACCCGGGTGGCCCGCGAGGTGGGCACCGAGGGCAAGCTCGGCGGGCAGGCCCAGGTACGCGGGGTCGCCGGCACCTGGCGGGACCTGACGGACAACGTGAACTCGATGGCGTCGAACCTGACCGCCCAGGTCCGCAACATCGCCCAGGTCTCCACGGCTGTGGCGAAGGGTGACCTGTCGCAGAAGATCACTGTGGACGCCCGGGGCGAGATCCTGGAGTTGAAGTCGACTGTCAACACGATGGTTGACCAGTTGTCGTCGTTCGCCGACGAGGTGACCCGGGTGGCCCGTGAGGTGGGCACCGAGGGCAAGCTCGGTGGTCAGGCGCAGGTCAAGGGCGTCAGCGGTACGTGGCGGGACCTGACCGACAACGTGAACTCGATGGCGTCGAACCTGACCAGCCAGGTCCGCAACATCGCCTCGGTGACCACCGCCGTGGCGAAGGGTGACCTGAGCCAGAAGATCACCGTGGACGCGCAGGGCGAGATCCTGGAGCTGAAGTCGACAGTCAACACGATGGTCGACCAGCTGTCGTCGTTCGCCGACGAGGTGACCCGGGTCGCCCGCGAGGTCGGCATCGAGGGCAAGCTCGGTGGTCAGGCGCAGGTCAAGGGCGTCTCCGGCACCTGGCGGGACCTCACCGAGAACGTCAACCAGCTCGCCTCCACGCTCACCACCCAGTTGCGGGCCATCGCCCAGGTGTCCACGTCGGTGACCAGGGGCGACCTGACCCAGCGGATCGCGGTCAAGGCGCAGGGCGAGGTCGCCGAGCTGAAGGACAACATCAACCAGATGATCGTCACCCTTCGGGAGACGACCAAGAAGAACGCCGAGCAGGGCTGGCTGGACTCCAATTTGGCCCGCATCGGCGGCCTGTTGCAGGGTCAGCGGGACCTGGGCGAGGTCTGCCGCATGATCATGACGGAGGTGACCCCGCTCGTCGACGCCCAGCTCGGTGCCTTCTTCCTCGCCGACGACACCGACGGCAGCATGCGGCTGCGGCTGACCTCGTCGTACGGGTACGTGGCGCGGGGGCACGACGTCACCTTCGGCCCGGGTGAGGGGCTGGTCGGGCAGACCGCCCTGTCCCGCCGGACGATCCGGGTCAGCGCCTCGCCGGACAGCCGACTCACCCTGCGCTCCGGGCTGGCCGCGACACCCCCATCGGACCTGGTGGTGCTCCCCGTCCTCTTCGAGGGCGAACTGCTCGGGGTGATCGAGTTCGCGAGCGTGGACGCCTTCTCCGAACTGCACCTGTCGTTCCTGGAGCGGCTGGTGCTGACCATCGGCATCGCGGTAAACACCATCCAGGCCAACAGGCGTACGGAGGAGCTGCTGGCCCAGTCGCAGCGGCTCGCCCACGAGTTGCAGGAGCAGTCGGCCGAGTTGCAGCGCACGAACGCCGAACTGGAGGAGAAGGCCACTCTGCTGTCCGAGCAGAAGGGCAACATCGAGACGAAGAACCGGGAGATCGAGCTGGCCCGGCTCGGCCTGGAGGAGAAGGCGCAGCAGCTCACCCGGGCGTCGGCGTACAAGTCGGAGTTCCTGGCGAACATGAGCCACGAGCTGCGTACGCCTCTGAACTCCTTGCTGCTGTTGGCGCGTCTGCTTGCGGAGAACTCGGAGCAGAACCTGACCCCGAAGCAGATCGAGTTCGCCCGGACCATCCACGGCTCCGGCTCGGACCTGCTGCGGCTCATCGACGACATCCTGGACCTGTCCAAGATCGAGGCGGGCCGGATGGACGTCGAGCCGACCGAGATCCGCTTCGCGGAGATCCGCGGGTACGTCGAGCAGGCGTTCGCGCCGCAGGCCGAGGAGAAGAACCTCGACTTCCAGGTACGCGTGAGCAAGGATCTGCCGCCCGCGCTGGTCACCGACGCGCAGCGGTTGCAGCAGATCCTGCGCAACCTGCTGTCCAACGCGGTGAAGTTCACCGACAACGGCGCGGTGACGCTGCGGATCGCCCCGGCGGCCGAGAACGCGGTATTCGACGTGCCGGCGCTGACGAACGCCCAGCAGGTGATCGCGTTCACGGTGATCGACACCGGGATCGGGATCTCCGACGACAAGCTGTCGATCATCTTCGAGGCGTTCCAGCAGGCGGACGGCACCACGAGCCGTCGCTACGGTGGCACCGGCCTCGGACTGTCGATCAGCCGCGATCTGGCCCGGCTGATCGGTGGCACCATCACCGTGTCGTCGGCGCCCGGTCAGGGTTCGACGTTCACGCTGTTCGTACCCCAGGTGCTGGCTCCGGACGCGGTGGTCGCGCCCGCGCCGCCGTCGCCGCAGCGCGCCGGTCTGCCGTCGTCGCTGCTGATGCCGCCGCTGGAGCTGTTGGCGGAGCGGCCGGAGGCGCCGGTCACCCGGCAGTTGGACGGCGCCACGGTGCTGATCGTGGACGACGACGTGCGGAACGTCTTCGCCCTGACCAGCGCATTGGAGCTGCACGGAATGACCGTGCTGTACTCGGACAACGGGGCGGACGGCGTCCGCCTGCTGGCCGAGCATCCGGAGGTGGACATCGTGCTGATGGACGCCATGATGCCGGACCAGGACGGGTACGAGACGACCCGCCAGATCCGCCGCAACCACCGGTTCGCGGACCTGCCTGTGGTGTTCCTGACCGCGAAGGCGATGCCTGGTGACCGCGAGTCGGCGCTCGCGGCCGGTGGCAGCGACTACATCACCAAGCCGGTCGACCTGGACGATCTGATCGAGTTGATGTCGTCCTGGATCAGCGGCAGCCGGACTGAGGAGACCTCGTGACCCAGATGGCCAAGGCGCTGCTCGTGGACGACCGGCGGGAGAATCTGATGGCCCTGGAGGCGATCCTCCAGGGCCTGCCGGTCCAGTCGGTGGCGGTGGAGAGCGGCGAGGCGGCCCTCAAGCAGTTGCTTGTGGACGACTTCGCGGTGATCCTGCTGGACGCGCAGATGCCGGACATGGACGGCTTCGAGACGGCCAGTCACATCAAGCGTCGGGAGCGGACCCGGCACGTGCCGATCATCTTCCTCACCGCCGCCGACCGGGACGCCCAGCTCGCGCTCCGGGGCTACCAGGTGGGCGCTGTGGACTACCTCACCAAGCCGTTCGACCCGTGGGTGCTGCGGGCCAAGGTGTCGGTCTTCGTCGAGTTGTGGGTGAAGACCCGGCAGTTGGCGGCCCAGTCGGACCTGGTCCGGGAGCGCGACACGCAGTGGCGGCGGCTCACCGACGCGGTCGACGAGGCGACGACGCTGCTGCGTTCGGACGACGTCCAGGCCCGTGACCGGGCCGTGCGTCTGCTGGAGCAGGCCCGCTGGGGCAACACCGACTGACCGGGCCGGTCAGGCCTCGCCCGGTCGGGCGTGGCCGGTGGCGGCCCGACGGATTCGCCAGCGTTCACCCAGCGAGTCGATCTCTTCCTGGACGAAGAGGAAGAAGTCGCGCATCTCGGCCACCCGTTCGCCGGCTGGCGTGTCGGGGCCGTTGAGGGCTGCCACTCCGCCGTCGGCCACGTCGATGAAGGTCTTGTAGAGCCCGGTCTTGGTGATGGTGGCCTCGTACCAGGGGTTCTCAGGCATCCGGTAGCGGTCCCGGCGGGAGCGGGGGACCGGCTCGCGGATCAGCATGCCGAACTGGGTGAGGTAGCGCACAGCCCCGCTGACGGCGGCCGCGCTCACCCCGAGCCGCTCGCCGATCTCGGCGGCGGTCAGCGGATCGTCGGCGCTCATCACCGTGAACAGCACCCGGGCGGCCATCCGCGGGAAGCCGACCTCGGCGAAGGTCAACGCCATCCGCTCGACGAAGAGGTGCACCGGGTCGTGGCTGTCGCCGGCTGCCATGGTGGTCCCCTTCCGCGTGTGGTGTAGCCCTCGATGGTGCCGAGGTCTCACAGTCTTCACAACTTTGTGAAACGAGTGTAGCTTCCGATACATGGAAACTCCCATTTCGGTGTCCGGCCTGGTCAAGACCTTCGGCCGGACCCGGGCGCTCGACGGTCTGAACCTGACCGTCCGCGCCGGCGAGGTGCACGGCTTCCTCGGCCCCAACGGCGCTGGCAAGTCGACTGCCATCCGGGCACTGCTCGGCCTGCTGCGGACCGACGCCGGGACCCTCCGCCTCCTCGGTGGCGACCCGTGGCGCGACGCGGTGGCCCTGCACCGCCGGCTGGCGTACGTGCCGGGCGACGTCACGCTCTGGCCCAACCTCTCCGGCGGCGAGGTCATCGACCTGCTCGGCCGGATGCGCGGCGGCCTCGACCCGGCCCGCCGGGCCGAACTGCTCGACACCTTCGAGCTGGACCCCCGTAAGAAGGGCCGGGCCTACTCCAAGGGCAACAGGCAGAAGGTCGGCCTGGTGGCGGCCCTCGCCTCCGACGCCGAACTGCTCATCCTGGACGAGCCCACCTCCGGCCTGGACCCCCTCATGGAGGAGGTCTTCCAGCACTGGGTCCGCCGGGCGAAGGCCGACGGCCGCACCGTGCTGCTGTCCAGCCACATCCTGGCCGAGGTGGAGGCGCTCTGCGACAGGGTGACGATCATCCGCAACGGACGGGACGTGGAGACCGGCACCCTGACCGAGCTGCGTCACCTGCGACGCACCTCGATCGAGGCCGAGCTGACCGGACCGGTGGACGGACTGGGCCAGCTCACCGGCGTACACGACCTGCGGGTGGACGGGAGCCGCGTGCGCTTCGACGTCGAGAACGCCGCGCTGGACGCCGCGCTGCGCCGGCTCACCGAGATCGGCGTACGGAGCCTGGTCAGCCAACCGCCGACGTTGGAGGAGCTGTTCCTGCGGCACTACCAGGCCGAGCAGGTGCGGTCGTGAACGCGACGAGTGAGCCGGGCCTGCGAGCCCCGCAGTCGCGAACGAAACGCAGATCAGCGACCGCGCTTACCGGCACCCGGCACCTGGTGCGGCTCATCCTGCGCCGGGACCGGGTGCTGCTGCCGATCTGGATCCTGCTGCTGGCGGTGCTGCCGGCCAGCTACGCCAGCACGTACGCCGAGCTGTACCCGACCGCCGCCGAGCGGGCCGCGTACCTGGCCGGCACGGCGAGCAACCCGTCGATCGTCGCACTGCTCGGCCCGGTGTACGGCGACAGCGTCGGCGCGCTCACCGTCCAGCGGGCCGGCCTGCTCGCCCTGGTCGTCGCCCTGGTCAGCGTGCTCACCGTGGTGCGGCACACCCGTACCGAGGAGGAGGCCGGTCGCCGGGAGTTGCTCGGCGCGACGGTGCTGGGCCGGTACGCCGGGCTGACCGCCGCGCTGCTGGTGACGTACGCGGCGAATGTGCTTCTCGGTCTGCTCACCGCCGCGGGTCTGGCCGCCGCTGGCCAGCCTGGCGCCGGTTCGCTGCTCTTCGGCGCGGGGGTGGCGCTCACCGGCATCGCCTTCGCCAGCGTCGGCGGGTTGGCCGCGCAGCTCACCGAGAGCGCCGGGGGTGCGCGCGGGATCGGCCTGGGTGTGCTCGGGTTGGCGTTCCTGCTGCGGCTGGGCGGCGACGCCGGCGGGTCGGGTGGCACCGGCGGGAGCGCCGAGTGGCTGAGCTGGCTCTCACCGCTGGGCTGGGCGGCCCGGGGTCGGGCCTTCGCCGACGAGCGGTGGTGGGTGCTGCTGCTTCCGGTGCTGTTCAGCGTGGCTGTCGCGCTCGTCGCGTACCCCGTCTCGGTGCGTCGTGACCTCGGCGCCGGAGTGTTCCCGCCCCGGCTCGGCCCGGCGAGCGCCGGCCGTGGGCTCACCGGCCCGTTCGGCCTGGCCTGGCGACTGCACCGGGGTCAGTTGCTCGGGTGGACCGTCGGCTTCGGGCTGCTCGGCCTCGTGCTGGGCGGCGCGGCTGACGCGGCAGGCGACGCGGTGCAGGGCAACCAGCAGGTCGCCGAGATCCTGGCCCGCCTCGGCGGCACGTCGGCGCTCGCCGAGGCGTACCTCGGTGGGACGTTGAGCCTGACCGCGCTGGCCGCCGCCGGGTACGGCATCCAGGCCGCGCTGCGGGCGCGGGCCGAGGAGACCGCCGGGCGGGCCGAGCCGCTGCTCGCCACCGGGGTGAGCCGGACCCGCTGGTTGGCGGCGCACCTGCTCTTCGCGCTGCTCGGCCCGGCGCTGGTGCTGGCCGTGGCGGGGCTCGCCACCGGGCTGGCGTACGGCCTCAGTGTGGGTGACGTCGGCCGTGAGCTGCCCCGGATGCTCGGTGCCGGGCTGGCCCAGGTGCCTGCGGTCTGGGTGCTGTCCGGGTTGGCGGCGCTGCTGGTGGGCTGGCTGCCCCGGTTCTCCGGTGCGGCGTGGGCGGTGCTCGCGGGTTGCCTGCTGCTCGGTCAGTTGGGCGCGGTGCTCAAGCTGAGTCAGTGGGCGCTTGACGTCTCCCCGTTCACGCACACCCCGCAGGTCCTGGGTGACACCTGGACGGCGACGCCGCTGGCGGCGCTGACGGTGATCGCGGCGGCGCTCCTGGCCCTGGCCCTGCGCACGTTCCGATCCCGCGACATCCCCACCCTCTGACCCGTGCCGATCATGAGGCTGGCGGGTGTTGCGGGCACCTGATCGCCCGTCAACCTCATGATCAACGGCGTTTGACCGGCAGGCGTGCGGGTTGGTCAGCCGGTGGGTTGGTCGTTGCGGATCATCAGGGCGCTGCGCAGGCCGGTGATGTCCAGGACGCGGATCAGGAAGTCGCCCACGTGGGTGAGCATCAGCAGGCTCTGCGCGTGGCTGGCCTTGCGGCTGAGGACGACAAGTGTGCCCAGGCCCTGCGAGTCGCAGAACGTGACGCCACCGAGGTCGAGCACGATGCGCGGCGGCGGGTCGGCCAGCACCTCGTTGACGACTGTGGAGAGCTGGGCGGCCGTGAGCATGTCGATCTCACCGGCCAGGCGCAGCACTGCTTCGTCGCCCGTCCGGTGTAGCGTGATGGACAGTTCGGCACGATCCACCCGGTCAGCCTAGCGCGATCCAGGCGACCCGGCCTGTCGAGGCCGCGAGCCGCGCCCGACGGGCTCCGACGAGCGCCGATGGCGGGTGAGCCCGGTAACCCCGGCCCGGGGTGGCTGCTGGTTGGCCGTTCGGCGCTGACACAATGGCGGCATCGTGACCGACATCGTTTCCGCCGGATCTGGCCGTTACCCGGCCGACGCGCCGGCCTCCGAGGCCCTGTTCGACCGCGCCCGCGCCATCGTGCCGGGCGGGGTGAACTCCCCCGTGCGTGCCTTCCAGGCGGTCGGCGGCGCCCCACGTTTCATGGTCCGCGGCGAGGGCGCGTGGCTGTACGACGCCGACGACCGCCGCTACGTCGACCTGGTCTGCTCGTGGGGTCCGCTGATCCTCGGGCACGCCCACCCGGAGGTGGTGGACGCCGTGCAGGCCGCCGCCGCCCGGGGCACCAGCTTCGGCACCCCCACCCCCGGTGAGGTGGAGCTGGCCGCCGAGCTGGTGGACCGGACGCCGATGGAGCAGGTACGCCTGGTCAACTCCGGCACCGAGGCGACCATGTCGGCGATCCGGCTGGCTCGCGGCTTCACCGGCCGCTCCAAGATCGTCAAGTTCGCGGGCTGCTACCACGGCCACGTCGACGCGCTGCTCGCCTCCGCCGGGTCCGGCGTGGCCACCCTCGGCCTGCCCGACTCGCCGGGCGTGACGGGCGCGGCGGCCAGCGAGACGATCGTCCTGCCGTACAACGACATCCGGGCCGTCGAGGAGGCCTTCGCCGCCGAGGGCCAGCACATCGCCGCGGTGATCACCGAGGCGGCCGCCGGCAACATGGGCGTGGTGGCCCCCCGCGACGGCTTCAACCAGCAGCTCGCCCGGATCGCGCACGCCCACGGCGCGCTGCTCGTGGTGGACGAGGTGATGACCGGGTTCCGGGTCTCCCGCGCCGGGTGGCACGGCCTCGACGCCTCCGACGCCGACCTGTGGACGTACGGCAAGGTCATGGGGGGTGGCCTGCCCGCCGCCGCGTTCGGCGGGCGCGCGGAGATCATGTCGCGGCTCGCGCCGGCCGGCCCGGTCTACCAGGCCGGCACGCTCTCCGGTAACCCGCTGGCCTGCGCCGCCGGCCTGGCCACGCTGCGGCTCGCCGACGACGCGCTCTACCGACGCCTCGACGAGACGGCCGCCGTCGTGGGCAAGCTCGCGTCCGACGCGCTTGCCGCCGCCGGGGTCCCGCACCGGCTGTCGTACGCGGGCAGCATGTTCTCGATCTTCTTCACCGACGCCGACGTCGTGGACTACGACAGCGCCCGCACCCAGCAGGTGCCGGCGTTCAAGGCGTTCTTCCACGCGATGCTCGCCGCCGGCGTCTACCTGCCGCCGAGCGCGTTCGAGTCGTGGTTCGTGTCGGCGGCGATCGACGACGCCGCACTGGAGCACATCGCCGCCGCGCTGCCGACGGCGGCAAACGCGGCGGCAGCGGCTGGTCACGGGGGGTAGCAAACGGTGAGCAAGACGACGGTCCACGTGCTCCGGCACGGCGAGGTGCACAACCCCGACCAGATCCTCTACGGCCGGCTGCCCGGTTTCCGCCTGTCCGAGCTGGGTGTGCAGATGGCCAAGGCCGCCGCGGAGGGTCTCGCCGAGCGGGAGATCGTGCACGTGGTGGCCAGCCCTCTGGAACGCGCCCAGCAGACCGCCGAGCCGATCGCCGCCCAGTTCGGGCTGCCGGTCGGGGTGGACGAGCGGCTGATCGAGAGCGCCAACTGGTTCGAGGGCAAGAAGGTGTCCCCGGGTGACGGGTCGTTCCGCGACCCGCGCAACTGGTGGGTGCTGCGTGACCCGGTGACGCCGTCCTGGGGTGAGGCGTACCGGGTGATCGCCGAGCGGATGTTCGCTGCCGTGCACGCCGCCCGGGTCGCCGCCGAGGGGCGCGAGGCCGTGCTGGTGTCGCACCAACTCCCCATCTGGACGCTGCGCCGGTACGTCGAACGCAAGCGGCTCTGGCACGACCCGCGCAAGCGGCAGTGCGGGCTGGCCAGTCTCACGTCGTTCCACTTCGACGGCGCGAAGGTGGTGGGCATCGGCTACAGCGAGCCCGCCGCCCACCTGATCGCTCTCTCCGCGACAGCCCGGACGGCCAAGGGGGCCTGATGAACGCCCGGAGGTGGACCGCCGGTCTGCTCGCCACAGTCGCCGCGGTGGCGCTTGTCGGCTGCACGTCGTCCAAAGGGCAGGAGAAGACCTGCACGACCACCACCGATGGGATCTTCGAGTGCGCGCCGGACCAGCGCTCGGCCCCTCCGAAGCTCGCCGGTGAGCTGCTCACCGGCGGCACGTACGACGTCGACCAGGCCCGTGGGCAGGTCGTGGTGGTCAACTTCTGGGGCTCCTGGTGCGCGCCGTGCCGAGCCGAGGCCGACGACCTGGAGGCCACCTACCAGGCCACGAAGGCCTCCGGGGTGACGTTCCTCGGCATCAACGTCCAGGACTCGCGGGACAAGGCCAAGGCGTTCGAGGAGGGCCGGGTCACCTATCCGAGCCTCTTCGACCCGTCCAGCCGGTTGGCGCTCGACCTGGACATCCCACCGAACACCGTCCCGGCGACCGTGGTGCTCGACCGGGACGGTCGGACCGCCGCCGTGATCCGGGCAGCGGTCAAGCAGGAGGGTCTGCAACCGATCGTCGAGCGGATCGCCGCCGAGAAGCCGACCTCGAACTGATGGGCGAGACCTTCCGGGAGTTGGCGCTGAGCGGGCCGCTCCTGCTCGCCATCGGCGCGGCGGCACTCGCCGGCCTGGTCAGCTTCCTGTCCCCATGCGTGCTCCCGCTGGTCCCCGGCTACCTGTCGTACGTCACGGGTCTGGCCGGCGCGGACCTCGAAGGCCGCCGGCCTCAGGCGGACCCGGCGCCCGACGGCGCCGGGGGCGTCGCGGTCCGGGAACGGTCCGCCGTGGTGGCCGTGAAGGGCCGGGTGCTCGCCGGGACGCTGCTCTTCATCGCCGGCTTCACAGTCGTCTTCGTCGCCACCGCGATCCTGTTCGCCGGCATCGGCCGGGTCTTCTTCGAGTACGAGCGGCAGCTGGAGATCGTCGTCGGCGCGCTGATCATCGTGCTCGGGCTGGGCTACCTCGGGATGATCCCGGCGCTGCAGCGGGAGTTCCGGATCTCCCGGCTGCCGTCGGCCGGGCTGCTGGGCGCACCGGTCTTCGGCGCTGTCTTCGCGCTCAGTTGGGTGCCCTGCACCGGCCCGACGCTCGGCGCCGTGATGGGGATGGCGGCCACCAGCGGCCAGAGCGACCGTGCCGTGGTGCTCGCCGTGGCGTACTGCCTCGGGCTGGGGCTACCGTTCGTCGTGTTCGGGCTGGGCTTCCAGCGCCTGCTCGGGGTCTTCCGCGCCATCCGGCGCAACAGCCGCTGGGTCACCCGGGTCGGCGGCGCCCTGCTCATCCTGATCGGCCTGGCGCTTGTCACCGGCGGGTGGCAGAGCTTCGTGATCTGGTTGCAGACCACCGTAGGGGTGGGCGAGGTGAGCATCTGATGACTGTCGTCGACGACCGGCCGGAGGCCGAGGCACCGGCACCCCGGCGCCGGCCCAACCGGCTGCTGGCCCTGCTGCGCAACTCGTGGCGGCAGCTCACCAGCATGCGTACGGCGCTGATCCTGCTCTTCCTGCTCGCGGTCGCCGCCATTCCCGGCTCGGTGCTGCCGCAGCGCGGGATCAGCCCGGAGAAGGTCAACCAGTACTTCGTCGACCACCCCGACTGGGCGCCCCGACTGGACCGGATCGGCGCGTTCGAGGTCTTCGGCTCGGTCTGGTTCTCCGCCATCTACCTGCTGCTGTTCACCTCGCTGATCGGCTGCATCACGCCCCGGCTGCGCGATCACGTCCGGGCTCTGCGCTCCCGGCCGCCGGTCGCGCCGAAGCGGCTGGCACGGCTGCCGCAGCACACCGTGCTGCCCGCCCCGGCCGGCGGCGCGGCGGCCGTCGCCGAGGTGCTGCGCAAGCGGCGCTGGCGCGTCGAGGTACGCGGCGACGAGGTCTCCGCCGAGAAGGGCTACCTCAAGGAGACAGGCAACCTGCTGTTCCACACCTCGCTGATCGCGGTGCTGATCGGCGTCGCGCTCGGCTCGTGGTACGGCTGGAGCGGCAACCGCCTGCTGGTGGCGGGCGCGGACAACGCGTTCTGCAACACCCGTCAGCAGTACGCCGAGGCGAAGCTCGGCCCCCGGGTGGACAGCGCCGACCTGCCCCGCTTCTGCCTGCGGCTGGACGACTTCCAGGCCCGGTTCCTGGACAGCGGTCAGCCGGAGTTCTTCAACGCCACGGTGACCGTCGACGGCCCCGACGAGCCGACCCGTCGGGCGGACTTCTCGGTGAACGCGCCGCTGCGCCTGAACGACGCGAGCGTCTACCTGCTCGGCCACGGGTACGCCCCGGTGATCCGCTACACCGACCGGTTCGGTCGAAGCCAGACCAGCACCACGCCATTCCTGACCACCGGCGACATGGGTCTGACGAGCGAGGGTCTTGCCGCCTTCCCGGACGCCAACGTCGACCCGCAGACCGGCAAGCGGGCACCGGACCAGCAGATGGCGTTCACAGGCATCTACCTGCCCACCGCGCCGCAGCAGGCCCCGTTCGTGCGCTCGGAGTACCCGACCGAGCGCAACCCGGCGCTGAACCTGGTCGCCTACCGGGGCAACCTCGGTCTGGACGCCGGCATCCCCGGCTCGGTCTACCAACTCGACCAGCGGCAGGTACGCGCCGGCAAGGTCAAGGAGGTCGGCACCAAGCTGCTCCGCAAGGGGGAGAGCTGGACGCTCGACGACGGCACGACTGTCGAGTTCCTGGGCACCGAGCGGTACGTCACGCTCTCCGTCCGGCACGATCCCGGCTCGACGATGCTGCTGGTGAGCTGTGGTTTCCTGCTGGTCGGGCTGATGGGCTCGCTGTTCGGCAAGCGCCGCCGGGTCTTCTTCCGGGTGGTGCCCGCCGACCCGGCGGAAGGATCTCCGACGAGCGGTAGTAGCTTGATGGAGGCCGGTGGGTTGCCGCGCACCGACTATCCAGGGTTCGCCGACGAGTTCGCACAGCTCGTCGCCGCTGTCCGCGGTGACGAACAAGCGGCCGGGCGGGCCGGCGCGCGAGAAGGAGCCGAGTGATGTCCGCACTCTCCGACAATCTGGTGACCTTCGCGATCCTGGCGTATCTGGTCGCGATGATCGGCCACGCCGTGGAGTACGCGCTGGGCAACGCGCGTACCCGGGTCGCCGCCGCGGCTCCCGTACGCGAACTGGTCGGTGCCGGTGGTGGTGTCGTCCCGACGCCGCCCGCGCCCGTACCGTCGTCGCCCGCCGCCGACCGCTCGGCGGCGCGTGCCCGACTCGCGGGCCTGATCGGGGTGGGCGCCACGGCCGTCGCCGCCGCCCTGCACCTCGCGGCACTTGTCACCCGCGGCCTCGCGGCCGACCGGATGCCGTGGGGCAACATGTACGAGTTCGTGCTCACGGTGACGTTCATCGGGGTCGCGGCCTGGCTGGTGGTGCTCTGGAAGCGGCCGTCGCTGCGCAAGCTCGGCCTGTTCCTCACCCTGGTGATGGTGCTGCTCGTGGCCACCGCCGAGCTGGTGCTGTACGTGCCGATCGTGCCGCTGGTGCCGGCCCTGAACTCGTACTGGTTCGTCATCCACGTGTCGACGATCGTCTTCGCGTCAGGCATCTTCCTGTTCGGCGCGGTGCCGGCGGTCGGCTTCCTGATGCGCAGCGGGTACGAGCAGGGCAAGCGGAGCTTCCCGTACACCCTCGCCAAGCGGCTGCCCGGCGCGGCCAGCCTGGAGCGGCTGACCTTCTCGCTGCACGCCTTCGCGTTCCCGATCTTCACGTTCGCGGTGATCGCCGGCGCGATCTGGGCCGAGGCGGCCTGGGGGCGGCCGTGGGGCTGGGACCCGAAGGAGACCTGGGCGTTCATCTCCTGGGTGGTGTACGCCGGCTACCTGCACGCCCGCGCCACGCCAAGCGTGAAGCGCAACGTGGCCACCTGGATCGCGGTGGTCGGCTTCCTCACGGTGCTGATGAACCTGTTCGGCGTGAACATCTTCTTCACCGGCCTGCACTCGTACGGCGGGCTGGACTGACCCTCTCGACCCGGCACTCCTGATCCTAGTGATCAGCTGTAACGTTTCTCGATCCCGTCGCGGTGTGGATCCGTGCCGATCGCCAGTCGCGCAGCGTCCGCTCGACCTGGACGGTGACCTGGTAGGACACCTCCGGCAGATCGGCCAGCTCGATCCGTTCCCCGCGCATGGCCAGCTGCGAGTGCAGCTCCCTGGCGACGGCGTCGCGGACCGCGACCAGCAGGGGAGACAACCCGTCCGGGTCGCCGACGACGTACGCGTCCGACATGCCATCAGTCTGCGCCCGAGCGGGCGTGGCACGCCAGGGCCGGTGAGATGTGTCCGCCGGGCTTGACTCAGCCGCCGAACCAGCCGGGCATGTCCAGGCGGAACCAGTTGGCCGAGGCCATCGTGCGCAGGTCGTCCTCCATGGCGTCGACCCGTTCCGCGCCGAGGGTGTCGGCCCACCGCGCGCGCAGCCGGTCGAAGATCTCCGCCGAACGGCGCAGCCCGTCGGCGCCGCGCGGGGTCACCCGGACCAGCCGGCGTCGGGCGTCGCGGGGATCGTCAGCCCGCTCCAGGTAGCCGACGGCGACCAGCCGGTCGATGGTCTTGCCGGCTGCCTGTTTGGAGATGCCGAGCCGCTGGCCCAGTTCGGTGGCGGTGGTGCCGTCCGCGCCCACGGCCTGGAGCACGAATCCGTGCAGCGGCCGCAGCTCGGGATGTCCTTCCCGGGCCAGCTCGGCGTGCAGGTTGTCGATCAGCGTCCGGAAGCCGGCGAGCAGCAGCAGTGGGAGCTGGAAGCCGGGCCGGGGTGGGTCAGCGGTTGCCATGTTCGACAACCTCATTTACTATTTGGTCAACCACATTGACTATCTTACGGTCCCGGCAGGAAGTAGGTAACCCATGCCCGTCTTCACCGCCCACACCCCCGAGACGGCGCCAGCCGCCGCCCGGCGAGCCATCGAGGGGGTACGCAACCGCTTCGGCTGGCTGCCCACCCCGGTGGCGCTGATGGCCGAGTCGCCGCAGCTGCTCGCCGGCTTCCTCGCCGCAAGTGCCGGCTTCGAACAGACGACCCTCGCACCCCTGGAACGGGAGGTCGTCATCCTCACCATCTCCACCAGCCACGAATGCCACTTCTGCGTCGCCCTGCACACCGGCAAGCTCACCGCGCTCGGCGCCACCCCCGAACTGGTCGCCGCGCTGCGCGCCAGCACCGCTCTGCCCGAGCCGAGGCTGGAGGCGCTGCGCCGCTTCACGCTCGCCGTGCTCCACCACCGGGGCGCGGTGCCCGACGACGAGCTGGACGACTTCCTGGCCGCCGGCTACCTGTCGCGGCAGGCGCTTGACGTCGCGCTCGGCGTCGGCGCGTACACCATGTCGACGTTCGCGAACCGGCTCACCCGCGCGCCGCTCGACCCGCCCCTGGCCGACCACGCCTGGACACCAGCGGCCTGACCGGAGGGGCGTCCGGGCGTATGTCACAGCACCCGGCTTGGGCCGTGCCGCACCGGGTGCGGGAGACTGGCGGGTATGGCGGCTCGTGGCTTCCCGTACACCGATCTCAAGGACTTCCTCGCGGCGCTCGAGCGCGCGGGGGAGCTGCGCCGGGTCACCGTTCCGGTCGATCCCACCCTGGAGATCAGCGAGGTGGTGACCCGGACGGTGCGGACCGGCGGGCCGGCGCTGCTCTTCGAGCGGCCGACGCGGGGTGAGATGCCTGTGGCGGTCAACCTCTTCGGCACCGAGAAGCGGATGGCCATGGCCCTCGGGGTGGAACGCCTCGACGAGATCGGCGAGCGGATCGGCGACATGCTCAAGCCGGAGCTGCCGCAGGGCTTCTCGGGCATGATGGGCGGCCTCGGCAAGGTCATGCAGCTCAAGTCCATGCCGCCCAAGAAGGTCAAGACGGCCCCCTGCCAGCAGGTCGTCTACCGCGGCGACGACGTCGACCTCAACCGGCTGCCCGGGTTGCAGGTCTGGCCCGGGGACGGCGGGATCTTCCACAACTTCGGGCTGACCCACACGAAGGACCCGCAGACCGGCAAGCGCAACCTCGGGCTGTACCGGCTCCAGCAGCACTCGCACAACACGATCGGCATGCACTGGCAGATCCACAAGAACTCCACGGCGCACCACGCGGTCGCCGAGCGGCTCGGGCAGCGGCTGCCGGTGGCCATCGCCATCGGTGCCGACCCGGCGGTCGCCTACTCGGCGAGCGCGCCGCTCCCCGCCGAGATCGACGAGTACCTGTTCGCCGGGTTCCTGCGCGGCGAACGCGTCGAGATGGTCGACTGCCTGACCGTCCCGTTGCAGGTGCCGGCGCACGCGCAGATCGTGCTGGAGGGCTACATCGAGCCGGGCGAGCGCATGCCCGAGGGGCCGTTCGGCGACCACACAGGCTTCTACACGCCCGTGGAACCGTTCCCGGTGATGCACGTCGAGTGCATGACGATGCAGCGTGACCCGGTCTACCACTCGATCGTCACGTCCCAGCCGCCGCAGGAGGACCACGGTCTCGGCAAGGCCACCGAGCGGATCTTCGCGCCGCTGCTGCGCTTCCTGATCCCGGACATCGTCGACTACGACCTGCCGGCCGCCGGTGTCTTCCACAACTGCGCCATCGTGTCGATCCGTAAGCGCTACCCGAAGCACGCGCAGAAGGTCATGAACGCGATCTGGGGCGCGCACATGATGTCGCTCACCAAGCTGATCGTGATCGTGGACGAGGACTGCGACGTGCACGACTACAACGAGGTGGCGTTCCGCGCCTTCGGCAACGTCGACTACGCACGGGACCTGCTGCTCACCGAGGGCCCTGTCGACCACCTCGACCACGCCTCGTACCAGCAGTTCTGGGGCGGCAAGGCAGGCGTCGACGCGACCCGCAAGCTGCCGACCGAGGGCTACACCCGGGGTTGGCCGGAGGAGATGCGCATGAGCCCGGAGGTCACGACCCTGGTCGACAAGCGCTGGAAGGAGTACGGGATCTGATGGTCGTTCTCGACGCTCCGGCCGAGAAGCCGGGCCGGGTCAAGTCCTTCCTCAAGCTCGTCGCGATCGAGCACTCGGTGTTCGCGCTGCCGTTCGCGTACCTGTCGGCTCTGACTGCCATGCAGGTTTCCGGCGGGCGGGTGCGGTGGCTCGACCTGCTGCTGATCACCGTGGCGATGGTCGGGGCGCGGACGTTCGCGATGGCCGCCAACCGGATTCTCGACCGGAGCATCGACGCGCGGAACCCGCGTACCGCCAACCGGGAACTGGTCACCGGTGCGGTGAGCGTACGGACGGCCTGGACCGGCGCGGCCGTCGCGCTAGTGGTCTTCCTCGCCGCCGCCGCCCTGCTCAACCCGCTCTGCCTGGTGCTGGCGCCGCTCGCCGTGGTGCCGCTCGTGGTCTACCCGTACGGCAAGCGGTTCACCAACTGGCCGCACGCCATCCTCGCGATCGCCCAGGCGGTCGGCCCGGTCGGCGCCTGGCTGGCGGTCACCGGCACCCTGGACGGCTCCTGGCCGGCCTGGCTGCTGGGTGCCGCGGTCGGGCTGTGGATCGGCGGGTTCGACCTGATCTACGCCTGCCAGGACTCCGAGATCGACAAGGAGATCGGCGTGCACAGCGTGCCCGCCCGGTACGGCAGGCGCTTCGCGCTGCACGCCTCCACAGTCGCGCACGTGGTGACGTTCGGGCTGTTCGTCTGGTTCGGTGCGCTCATCGGGTTCGGCTGGCTCTGGTGGGTGGGGCTGGCGCTTACCGCAGTCGCGTTCGCGTACCAGCACCTGGTGGTAAGCCCGACCGACCTGAGCAAGGTCAACCGTGCGTTCTTCACCGCCAACGGCTTCGTGGGCATCGCGCTGTTCGTGTTCGCCCTGCTCGATCTCGTGGTGCGGCTGGGGCTGCGCGCCTAGCGCCTTTCGCGGCGAGCGGCGTCGGCGGGTTACCTGCGGACAGCGGTCAGGCGCCAGGTGGCATAGGTGAGGGTGACATCGCCGTCGACCGCGGCGGTGACCGTCGACAGGATCTCGGCGAGAGCATCTGGTGGCGCGCTCGCGAGGCCGCCGGAAGTCGTGATGAGTTCGAGCAGTTCGTTCGGGGCGTAGGTGCGCTGCCAGTCGTAACGCCGGATCTCGGGTTCGGCGAAACAGCCGGACGCGCGGACTCCCTCGGCGGCGCGGTCGTAGAGGGCGCGGTAGCCGTCGAGAATGGAACCGGTCGGCTGTCGGTAGGGCAGGTTCGGCGCAGCCCGGCGTAACCCGGCAGCGAGCGCTGCGGCAATCGGCGACGGCAGCTCGTAGACGTGGCCGAACGGCGCGAGGACGCCGCCCGGGCGCAATATCTCGGCGGCCTTGGCGGCTCCGGCGACCGGGTCGACCCAGTGCCAGGCCGTGCCGGAGACGATCGCGTCGAAGTTGCGGCCGGCAGGCTCCCACGTCTCGAAGGTCGCAACCTCGACGTCGACGCCTGTCGCGCGGGCGAATCCGGCCATCCGAGGGTCGGGCTCGACACCGACGACCCTGCACCCGGCGGCGCGGAACTGGCGGGCTGCGATCCCGGTCCCGCAACCGACGTCGATAAATGCCGGGCCCGGTGCGGCGGCGACGATGTGCTCGATCAACGCATCCGGATACGGCGGCCGACTGCGGTCGTAGCGCCCGGGGTCGACCCCGAATGACTCTGCGACGCTGCGGGCTCTGTGCGGTTGGGACGGTAGAGTGACCATGTGCCCACTCTAATGGGCAATCGCCCATTAAAGAAACGGGAGCTCTCCATGCCCACCGGCGTAGCTCTGCGCGATCCGCGCCAGCAACTGTTCGACGCGGCCGTGAGGGTGCTCCTGCGCGGCGGCGTCACGGCGTTGACCAGCCGCGCGATTACCGACGAGGCCGGAGTGGCCAAGGGCGTGCTGCATCGGCACTTCGCCGACTTCGACGCGTTCCTGGTCGATCTGGTGCTCGACCGCATCGCGCGGGTGGAGGCGAAAGGTGTTGCACTCCGCGATGCGGCCGGGACAGGGACCGTTGCCGGCAACCTCACCGACGCGATATTCGAACTCTTCGAGCCGGTCATGTCCGCGATCATCGTGCTCACCATCGCCCGCGACGAGCTGCGCAACCGCCTGCGCGCGGCAGGCACCGCCCGGTTTCCCCTGGTGGGCGAGTCGGTCGCCGCGGTGGCCGGCTACCTGGCGGCCGAGCACGACCTCGGTCGGATCGCCGCCGACGCGGACGTGCAGGTACTGGCGCCGACCCTGATCGGCGCCGTGCAGCTGCTGTTCACCGAGCACCGAGGCGATCCGCCGGTCGAAGATGTGCGCATCGTCGTGGCGAGCGTCCTGCGCTGACGACGCAGCAGGCCGGGAGCGGGCAAAGCCACAGCCACACTCCTCAAGGAGGCGTTCTCATCATGACCACCGGCACCGAGCCCGCCCGTGACAAGCGCCTCGTCGGCCTCACGGCCACCGTCTGCGGCCTCGTGATCCTCGCCGTGGCCGCCGCCGTCGCCCTCTCCTGGCGTGGCGACCTGCCCGACCCGGTGGCGACGCACTGGGGAACCCAGGGCCGACCGGACGGCTTCATGTCCCTCGACGCCTCCCTGTGGGCGACCTTGGGCACAGGTGCTCTCCTGGTGCTCGGCTTCGGCGCGGTAACCACGCTGTGGGGTCAGGCGGCGGCGAGCCGCCGCATCGGCGCGGCGACCGCTGTCTGGGTGGCGCTCTTCCTCGCCCTCGTGCAGCTCGGCGCGCTGCACGGGCAGCTCGGCCTCGCCGACGCCCGCGAGGCAGGCGGTCTCGGCGGCGCGCTCACCCTGGCGATCGTCGGCTCTCTCGTGCCGGCCGTGCTCGTCGGCGTGCTCCTGCCCGGTGACCCGCCCCAGCCGGCGGACGCCCCCGTCGCGCCCGAGGGGCCCCGCGTCCCCCTCGCCCCGAACGAACGGGCCGTCTGGATCGGGCAGACCGGCGCCGGGCCGGGCCTCACCATGGGCGCGGTATCCATAGTCGTGCTGGTCACGCTCGCCGTCATCAGTGGCGTGTGGGCGCTGCTGATCGTCGCGGCGCTTCTCGTCGCCGTCTTCGCGGCGATGTTCGCCTTCACCGTCCGGGTCGACGAGACCGGCCTGCTGATCCGATCGTCGGCCGGCTGGCCGCGCACCCGCGTCCCCCTCGACGAGGTGCTCCGCGCCAGCGTCGTGCAGGTCCACCCGCTGCGCGAATTCGGCGGCTGGGGCTGGCGGGTGGGCCGGGGAGGCCGGGTCGGCATCGTCCTGCGCTCGGGCGACGGCCTGCTGGTCGAGCGGACCGGCGGACGGTCGGTCGTCGTCACCGTCGCCGACGCCGGCACCGCCGCCGCCCTGCTCAACACGCTCGCCGACCGCCAGCGGCAGGCCCGCTGACTCACCTGTGGGAGGCCGAGTACCTGTCGCTCTCCAGTGACCAGTCGATGGTGCCGCGCACCGAGTGGGCGACCCCCTCCACGTGCGCGGCCACCGCCGGGTCCAGGGCCGAGCCGAAGGACGGGAACTCGGCCCGCAGCCTCATGAACCGCCCCATCGCCGCGCGCCAGCGGTCCACCGCCGCCTCCACGGCCCGCTCCTGCGGCAGGCGCTGCTCCCGGGCGATGGCCAGCACCAGGTTGTGCCCGCCCGAGGTCAGCCGGTCCGTCTCCAGCGACACCAGGTCGTTGAACCAGGAGAGCAGGTCATTTCCCGTCGCCGCAAGCGTCCGCAGCGCCGGATGGTGGTAGACGGCGTCCGGCAACGCGTGGCCGGTGACGAACTCGATCATCGTGTACGACACGTACGCCGCCGAGGTGGCCCGGCGCAGCGCGACGTACTCGGCGACACCGGGACGGTGTCCCCGGGTCTTGTTCTCCGCCTCCGTCCGGTCGCCCTCCAGGTGGTGGGCGACCGCGTCGGCGAAGCGCTGCTGCCAGGCGAGCGGCATCCGGGCACGCGGTGCCTGCCACGCGTCCGCGAGCATCAGACGCAGCGGCCCGCCAAACCCCGCCGGGCCCGCGCCGGCACCGCCGCGCAGCACGTGCAGCACCCCGTCACGCAGGGCCGCCACCTCCGCGCCGCTGGCCCGGTGCGGCCCGTCGCAGGCGTCGTCGAGAAGGAAGAACCAGGTCCAGAGCGCGGCGATCGTACGCAGGTCGTCCGCGCTGGCGTCCGGGTAGAGCCGACCCGCGTACCAGGCGAAACGAGCAGCGTCCAGCCGGCGCAGGGCGACGTCGTCCAGCGGCAGATCGAAGCGGCGTACCCACTCGGCCAGCCACTCCTGCGTCGCCTGGGAGTGGGGGGAGCACCGCGAAGGAAGGGGACATTCGGCACGTAGGGTGCGGGCTGCCGCCGCCGTCATCGGTCGTACCGCCCCTCCGGTCGCTGCACGGTGATCCTCCGGTGCGAGCATGTCAGAAATCGGCTGTCGATGATGTCCGTGGCGGGTCGGGACGATGACGGGCGGGACAACAGCGGGGGCCACGGCGCGGCGTCCACCCCGACCAGGCAGGCTGAGGGCATGCGGGAACCATGGGTGGTCGGTGTCTCCGGGGCCTCCGGCACGCCGTACGCGGCGGCGGTCATCGGCGGACTCCTCGACGCGGGCGAGCCGGTGGACCTCGTCGTGTCCCGGGCGGCGCGGCTCACGGTGCTCGACGAGACAGGCCGGCCGTTCCGGGACGCCCACTGGGCCGAGGACCTCGCGGACTGGCTCGGACGGGACCTGACCGGCGCGGACGTGCGGCACTGGCCGGCGGGCGACCTGGCGGCCGGGCCGAGCAGCGGCTCCTACCGGGTACGCGGCATGGCAGTGGTCCCGGCGAGCACGGCCGCCTGCGCGGGCATCGCGATAGGGCTCTCCAAGGACCTGTTGCAGCGCGCCGCCGAGGTCAACCTCAAGGAACGCCGCCCGGTGGTGGTGGTCCCCCGGGAGACGCCTGTGACCCGCAGCCACCTGGAGCACCTCATCGACCTGCACGACGCCGGCGCGATAGTGCTGCCCGCCAGCCCCGGCTTCTACGGGGCCGGCGCGGCGGCCAGCGCCCAGCAGTTGGTCGACTTCGTGGCCGGCAAGGTGCTGGACGCGCTAGGCGTCCCGCACACCCTGTTCCGGCGGTGGTCCGGTCAGCTCGGCTCAGCCCGCTCGGCCGAGCCGCCTCGCTGATCGTCGCAGCGGGACGCGGACCGGACTGGTGTCCGGCCCGCGTGACGTTGTCCGCACCAGTTCAGTACATGCCGGCGTTGGCCGGACCCGGCCCGGTGGATGCGGCCGGTCCCACGTTGCGTGGCTTTCCGACCTCGTCCACCTCGTCCAGCATGCCCTCCCCCTCAAGCAGGGCTCGCACCTCGGATTCCCGAAACCGGCGATGCCCGCCTGGAGTCCGGATGCTTCCTATCCGGCCGGCCGCCGCCCATCTCGTCACAGTCTTCGGGTCCACCCGAAACAGCGCGGCGACCTCACCCGGTGTCAGCAGGCGATCTCCAGTGTCCACAGCCCCCTCCTCGCGTCGACGAAGCCCCTGGCTGAACACACTGCCCCCGGCTGGTGCGAGCCCAGAGCCGTCATGAGGGACGTATGGCAATTACAGCACCAGGGACCTGGCCTGTCCGCCAAACGCGAAAAATGCACTGAGTGGGAAGTTAGTAAATGGTACTGGTGCAACCCCTACCTTGACCGACGGTTTGTGAACAGTTACTCACTGCTGTGTGCAACGGGTGCCGAAGCCTTCGCGTTACGCCCAACCGGTTAAGGTCACTCTCCGTGGACGCCATCGACCTGAGCCTCGTCGACCTGCTGCGCGGCAACGCCCGACTGTCGTACGCCGAACTGGCCCGGCAGGTCGGTCTCTCCGCCCCCGCCGTCCACGAGCGGGTCGGCAAGCTGGAGAGCAGCGGCGTGGTACGCGGCTACCGCGCGGACGTCGAGCCGGAGGCGATCGGGCTGGGCGTCACCGCGCTGATCGGCATCGTCGAGGACTCCGGGGCGGACTCCGACGACATGCTCGAGTCGCTGCGGGTGCTGCCCGAGATCGAGTCCTGCTACTTCATGGCCGGCGTGGAGTCGTTCCTGCTCAAGGCGCGGGTCGGCACGATCGCCGAGCTGGAGCAGCTGATCGTGCGGCTCAACCGGACGCCAGGTGTCGCCTCGACCCGCACCGCCATCGCGCTCAGCACCAAGTGGGAGAACCGCCCCCAGCCGATCGGCCCACAGGCTCCCTGACCGCGTACCCCTGGTGCCGCCCCGCCCACGGGCGGTAGCGTGCGCCGATGACCTCGCCCCGACGTGGCACGGCCGTGGTGACCGGGGCCGCTGGCGGCCTGGGTCGCGCCATCGCCGCCGCGCTTCACGACGACGGCTGGACGGTGCTGCTCACCGACGTCGACGCCGCGGCGGTGGCCTCCGCCGCCGCGCCGCTCGGCGGCTGGTCGGCTGCCCTGGACGTACGGGACGAGGTTGCCTGCGCGGAGATCGCGGCGACGGCGGCGAGCAGGGGCGGCCTCGACCTCTGGGTCAACAACGCCGGCCTCCTGGTCACCGGCCCGGCCTGGGAACACGACGGGCGGACCCGGCGCCGGCTGCTCGACGTCAACACGTTCGGCGCGATGAACGGCACCCTCGCCGCGCTCACGCTCATGCGCGAGCAGGGGCACGGCCACGTGCTCAACGTCGTGTCGCTGGCCGGGCTGATCGCCGCGCCAGGCGAGACGGTGTACGCGGCAAGCAAACACGCACTGCTGGCGTTCAGCCTCGGCACCCTGACCGACCTGCGGATGGCCGGTTACCGGCGGGTGCACGTCTCCTGCCTCTGCCCGGACGGCATCTGGACCCCGATGCTGCACGACCGGCTGGACGACGCGGGGGCGCTCGCCTCGTTCACCGGAACGATGCTGACCCCGCAGCGCGTCGCCGCCCGCGCGGTCCGGCTGGCCCGCCGGCCACGCCCGGTGGTCAGCCTGCCCCGCTGGCGGGGGGCGCAGGTCCGACTGCTGGACGCGCTGCCCCGGCTGGCCGTCGCGCTGACCCCGGTCATCCGGGCCGCCGGCCGGGCCGGGCAGCGCCGCCAACTGCGCCGGACCGCCCCACCGGACCGGAGCTGACCTCGGCCTGCTTGCTAGGTTTCCGGCGTGACTCATCTCGACAGGTGCGACCAGGCCAGCCGGACCTGGGTGACCGAGGCGATCGCCGCCGTCGAGGCGGACGCGAACCGCTCGGCCGACACCCACCTGCTGCCGTTCCCGCTGCCCCGGGCGTGGGGGATCGACCTGTACCTCAAGGACGAGTCGTCACACCCGACCGGTTCACTGAAGCACCGGCTGGCCCGCTCGCTGTTCCTTTACGGGCTCTGCAACGGCTGGATCGGGCCCCGCACCACAGTCGTCGAGGCGTCGTCCGGCTCCACCGCCGTCTCCGAGGCGTACTTCGCCCGGATGCTCGGCCTGCCGTTCATCGCCGTCATGCCCGCCTCCACCTCCCCGGAGAAGATCTCCCAGATCGAGTTCCAGGGCGGCCGGTGCCACCTGGTCGACGACCCGGCGAGCGTGGTGGTCGAGGCCCGCTGGCTGGCCGAGGACACCGGCGGGCACTTCATGGACCAGTTCACGTACGCCGAGCGGGCCACCGACTGGCGGGGCAACAACAACATCGCCGAGTCGATCTACGCGCAGCTGAAGCGGGAACGGCACGCGATCCCGGCCTGGATCGTGGTCGGCGCCGGCACCGGCGGCACCAGCGCGACCATCGGCCGGTACGCCAGGTACCAGCGGCTGCCCACCAAACTGTGCGTGGTGGACCCGGAGAACTCCGCGTTCTACCCCGCCTGGCTCGCCGCCGACTGGTCGGTACGCACCGGTCGGGGCTCCCGGATCGAGGGCATCGGCCGCCCCACCGTGGAGGCGTCCTTCGTGCCATCCGTGGTGGACCGGATGGTCCAGGTGCCGGACGCGGCGTCGATCGCGGCCATGCGGGCCGGCTCGGCGGTGCTCGGCCGTCGGGTCGGCGGCTCGACCGGCACCAACCTCTGGGGCGCGTTCGGCCTGATCGCCGACATGCTCGCCGAGGGGCGGACCGGCTCGGTCGTCACCCTGATCTGCGACCCCGGCGACAGGTACGCCGACACGTACTACGCCGACGGCTGGCTGGCCGCCCAGGGCCTCGACCTGGCACCCCACCTGGCCACCGTCGAGCGGTTCCTGACCAGCGGCGAATGGCCCGTCTGAGCGCTCAGCGCGTGTCGATCCGCTCGGCCAGCCCCGGGTAGCGCACCACGTACCCGTCGGCGTCCACGTCGATGTCGGCGGTGAAGGTGCCGCTGGCGAACCGCACCCGGCCCGGCCCGAGCCCGGTGTAGGTCTGCTCGGCCGGCACCACCTCGAGGCCGGGCAGCAGCACCCACGCCACGGTGATCCGGCGGGGCATGTCGGCGGCCTGGGCGGCCATCCCGAGCCTGTGGAACGGCAGGGCGTTGAACAGCGGCGACCCGCTCAGGTCCACGTCGAGGGCGTCGGCCAGCCGGTCCGGGTCGTCGGTGCCCGGCAGGCCGGCCCGGGGGTGGCCGGCCGCCACCAGGGCGGCGTCCAGGTCGCCCTGCTCGGCGGTGGTCACCCGCCACCTGCCGGTGGCCCGTTCCAGCGTCACCCGGCGCAGCCAGCCCGACCCCTCGGCCTCGACCTCCACCCGGGTGGTGCTCCAGTCCGGTGCGGTGGTCACCCGGTAGCGGGCCGTCCACGGGATCGGGTCCACGGCGAGCAGGGTGCCCCGGGCCGCGAGACCGTTGCCGTCGTCGAGCAGCACATGCTCACTGCCGGCGGTGTCCGTCCGGGACCAGAAGATCGACTTCGGCATGGTCGGCATGAGCCGGACGTTACGCGACCGCGCCGACATCGGCAGGCCATGCGCGAACGCCGTCGCGGAGCAGGCGCTCCGCGACGGCGTTCGGGTCGATCAGTGGATCAGTGGATCAGTGGGTACGTGCCGGCGGACGCCCGCCGAAGCCGCGCCGGTCGTCGCGCGGCCGGTCGTCCCGGCCACGGCCCTCGGAGCGGTAGCCACCCCGGGTGTCCCGGTCGCCGAAGCGCCGCTCACCGGACGGCCGGTCGCCGTACTGCCGGTCGCCGGTGGGCCGGTCGCCGTACTGCCGGTCACCCTGCGGGCGGTCACCGTAGCGCCGCTCACCGGTGGGCCGGTCGCCCCGGCCGTCCCGGTCACCGAACTGCGGACGGTCGCCGTAGCGCCGCTCGCCCTGCGGCCGGTCGCCGAAACGGCGCTCACCCTGCGGCCGGTCGCCGTACTGCCGGTCGCCGGTCGGACGGTCGCCGTAGCGGCGCTCGCCCTGCGGACGGTCGCCGTACTGCCGGTCGCCGGTCGGACGGTCGCCGTAGCGGCGCTCACCCTGCGGGCGGTCGCCGTAGCGCCGGTCACCCTGCGGGCGGTCGCCGAAGCGGCGGGGGCCACCGGACCGGTCGTCGAAACGACGCGAGCCGCCGGAGCGGTCACCGTAGCCGCGCGGCTCGGCCTCCACCCGCACCGGAACGCCGCTCGGCTCGCGGGCGCCGATCAGCTCGGCCAGCACCGGGTCGCCGACCCGGACGCGGGTCTCGGCGGGCGCGACACCCGCCTTCTCCATCATCGCCAGCGTGGTCCGCCGCTGCTTGGGCAGCACAAGCGTGGCCACCGCGCCCGACTCGCCGGCCCGGGCGGTACGCCCGGCGCGGTGCAGGTAGTCCTTGGGGTCCTTCGGCGGGTCCACGTGCAGCACCAGGGTGACGCCGTCGACGTGGATGCCCCGGGCGGCCACGTCCGTGGCGACCAGGACGTTCATCCGGCCCTCACGGAACTCGGCGAGGGTCTTGGTCCGCATCCGCTGCGTCTTGCCGCCGTGCAGGCCACCGGCCCGTACGCCGACCGCGGCGAGCTGCTCGACCAGCCGGTCCACACCGAGTTGGGTGCGGGCGAAGACCATGGTCCGGCCGTCCCGGGCGGCGATCGAGGCGGCCACCGGGAACTTCTCGTGCGGCGGGATCAACAGCATGTGGTGGTCCATGGTGGACACCGAGGCCGTGGACGGTGCCGTGGAGTGGGTCACCGGGTCGTTCATGAACCGCCTGACCAACGCGTCGACGTCACCGTCCAGGGTGGCCGAGAAGAGCAGCCGCTGACCGTTCGCGGGCGTCTTCGCCAGCAGCTCGGTCACCTCCGGCAGGAAGCCCATGTCGGCCATCTGGTCGGCCTCGTCGAGCACCGTCACCTCGACGTCGTCGAGCTGGCAGATGCCCCGCTCGATGAGGTCGCCGAGCCGACCCGGCGTCGCCACGATGATCTCCACGCCGCGCCGCAGCGCGTCGATCTGACGGTCGTAGGGGACCCCGCCGACGGCGGTCTTCAGGAACACGTTGAGGGACTTGCCAAGCGGCAGCAGAGCGTCGTTGACCTGCATGGCCAACTCGCGCGTCGGCACCAGGACCAGGGCGCGCGGGCGCATCGGCCGGGCCGGCTTGCCGGCGGCGACCCGGGCCAGCACCGGCAGGCCGAAGGCGAGCGTCTTGCCCGAGCCGGTCTGCCCACGGCCCAGCACGTCGCGGCCGGCGAGCGCGTCGGGCACGGTGGCCCGCTGGATCTCGAACGGGGTGGTGATGCCCTGCCGCGCCAACGCGCGGACCAGGGGCTCGGGCAGGCCGAGCGCGGCGAAGTCGATCTCCGCGGGTGCGGCCTCGACCGGGGCCGGACCGGCCTCGGTGGTCGGGACGGCGGGGTCGTAAACGGACGGAACGATGCTGGGGTCAGCAGAGGTGGTCAACAAATGCCCTTCGAGCGGGGCGCATCTTCGCGATGGCCTGCCGCGGCTGTTGTCGCCGGATCGCCCGCAAGATCGCCCATGGGCGCGCACCACGCGCGCCAGGTCAGTGATCTCGACAAGTGTACGGCGGTTCGCCCAACTCGCCAGCCGCATGGCCGACCGTAGTGGGCCGACTCACCATCGCCCCCGCTGCCTCAGCTGTTGAGCACGTCGCCCATCAGACCGTCCAGAGCGTTGTTGGCCAGCAGAACCACCAGGACGCTGATCGCCACCAGCAGCCCCAACGAGGCGGCCAGGACGAGCAGGACACGCGTCGTACGGGGTCGGTCGGCCGGCGTGTCAGCCCAACCCTGGGCCAGGATGTGCCCGGTCAGGGAGCCGGAATTCTCCACCGCGTTGGCGGGTATGGCGACGGTGGCGAAGCCGGGCCCCTCCCCGCCGCCGTAGACCGTGCCGGCCAGATCGGCGCCGGCATCCGACCGGCCGTGCCGGACACCTGCCGTGGCCCGTCCCGCCGCGCTTGTCGTGGTCGGTCGGGTGGTGTCGGTGCCCCGGTGCGTGGTCGGTGCGGCGCCGGTGGTGGACGGCGGCCACGCGGGCAGCGCGGGCGCGGGCACGACCGGCGGAGCGGAGACGGGTGCCCCGGCCCAGCCGGTGCCGGAGGTCGGCACCGCGGGCCCGGCGCCGGACGCCCGGCCCGCCGGAGGGGCGGAGACCGAGGCGGTCGCGCGTGCCCCGGGCAGGTGGGACATCGCCGGGGGCGGCGGGAACGGGGGCGCCGGCATCGGGCCGGGCGGCGACGGCGGCGCGGGCACCGGCGGGCCGGGCGGCGGAGTGGGCGGCCCGGGTACCGGAGGCGTCGCTGGGCCCGGCATGGGGGGCACTGGCGCGGGCGGCGGTACGGGTGGGCCCGGAACGGGCGGGACCGGGTCGGGCGGCGGCGTGGGTCGAGGTTCCGGCGTCGGCGCAGGCCCGGGAGGGTACGGCCCGGGGCCCGGCGCGGGCACGGGCTCGGGCGGTGCCGGCTCGGTCGGCCCCGGGCCGGGCGGCGTGGGGGCCGGCTCCGGCTCGGGGGTCGGCGGCGCGGGTGGCTGGGCCGGCTCCGGAGGCTGTGCCGGCTCGGGCGGCTCGGTGTTCACCGGGCCGGAGCGGTAGACGGCGGGCGTGCTCGCCCGGGAGTCCGGGATGCCCATGGCACCGGCCGCGACCCGGCTGCTGCCGGGCACCGTGGCGCTGGCCCGGGCGGCCGGGGCGGACGAGCCGTCCCGCTGGCCGGGTAGCGGAACGCCTACCGGGCTGGCGGACCCGGTCGCCCGGTAGGTGGTCGCGGTCGCCGACGCGGCGGCCGGGAGGTCACCGGGCAGGGCCCCGGCGGTGGCGACGGCCGCCCGCGCCCGTACCGGTGCCGGCGTCTCGGCCTGGATGTCGGGGGTAGCCGCCCGGTCCGCGTGGGAATTCGCCTGCTCCGCGTCGGGGGGAGCCGCCTTCCCGGCGTGGGGCGTCTCGGCGCTGCCGCCGTCGTCGGACGGGCTGGCTTCGGGGTCGGTCGTCGAGTCGGTGACGCCTGATTCCCGCGGATCAGCCCGATCGACGACGGGGTCGACAGTCTCCGCCGGATCCTTCTGCTCGGCCATCTCCGCCCTCCGTGCCACGCTCGCACCCGGACCCGTGACGTCGAGCCGGATGTGCCTGGATGTCACGGTGCCACAGATCGCCCCGAGCGGACAGCCGGAGTCCGTCGTGGCGCCTCAGCTCCCGGACTTCGGGCTGCCCGACGGGCTTTCACTCGCCGTGCCGCTGCGGCTCGCCTCCGGCGTACCGGAAGGGGTGGTGCTGGCCGGTGCGGTGGTCGGCGGCGTGCTGCTCGAGGTGGACGAAGGGGTCGGGTCGACCGTCTTGGTCGGCGTCGGCGTCGGCGTCGCGGTGTCGGTGGGTGTGGGGGTCGGCGTGACCGTCTTGGTCGGCGTCGGCGTCGGCGTCGGGGTGGGCTTCTTGGTAGGCGTCGTGCTGGGCGTCGGCTTCGGCGACGTCGGCGGCTTCGGGTTGGTCGGAGGCACCGGAATCGTGGGAATGGTCGGCGGGGCCGGCACGGCGCCGATCACGCGGGTGGCGGCGTAGAGCCGGGACCAGCTCACGACGGAGATCTTCACGACGTCGCCTGTGGTGGGCGCCTGCACCATCTTGCCGTTGCCGATGTACATGCCGACGTGGTGGATCGTGGTGTAGCTGCTGCCGGACGCGAAGAACAGCAGGTCGCCGGGGAGCAGTGCGGTCTGCGGCACCGTCCGACTGCGCGTTGCGGCGTACTGGTCGCGGGAGACGCGGGGCAGGTCGAAGTAGTCGGCTCCCGGGGACCGGTACGCCGCCCACATGAGGCCCGAGCAGTCGAACCGGTCCGGGCCCTCCTCCGACCACTTGTACGGGTCGCCGAGCTGGGCCAGCGCGTACCTGACGGCGGCCAGCGCCCGGGGGTGCGCGGCCATGCCGCTGATGTTCTGACCGGCGACGTAGCCCGCGCCGAGCTGCTGCTCGGTGGCCTCCTGCTGACGCTCGATCTCGACAAGCAGCGTGGCGTTGTCCCGGCGCAGCTTGAGCAGGCTGGCCTCGGCGGTGCGCAGCGCCGTCTCACCTGCGGTGAACTCGGCCTGGGTGGCGTCGAGTTGCGCCTTGGCCGTCGAGTGCGCCTGGTACGCGGCCTGCTCGGCGGCGCGGGCGCGGGACAGCTCCCCGGCGACGCCTGTGGTGCCGCCCTCGACCTTCTCGCCACGGGTGATCTGCTGGAGCCGGCTCAACCCGCGGAGGTCCTGGGCGAACTCGCCTGGCGGCAGCGCGGCGGCGGCCTTCACCGCGTCCGCGGCGGCGGCGTCGGCGGCCTGCTGGGCTCGCAGCAGGGCGTCCTGCGCGGTCTCCAGCGCCTTTCCGGCGGCGTCGAGCTGGGCCTGCGCGGCGGTGCGTCTCTGTTGGCTCAGCAGCAAGGCGTCGCCGAGCGCGCCGACCTGGACCTCACCGGCGGAGATCTGGGCGGCCAGCGGGCCGGTGCCGACGTTGACGAGCGACGGCGCCGGAACGCCGGCGACGGGTGCACCGCCGGGCACCTGGAGCGCGCCGATCGCCGGCGGGCGCGCGCCGGTGTCCGGCACCGTCGTGGGCACGCCTGGCTCGGCGTACGCGGGGGTGGCCAGCACGGCGGCGGCGATCGCCCCGAGCAGGGCGGCCCAGAGCTTCGGACGCAGGACCGGGGAGATCACCGGGCTCCGTCGTCGCTGCCGTCGCCCGCGCCCGCTGTAGACCATTCCGCTCCCCGTCCGACTGCTCCTCGCCGCGCTCGGTGGGCGCGGCCGACGGGACGGTACCAGTGTGTGTTCCGCCCCACCTTGTTACTACCGCACGCCGCCACCGATGTCGATGCGTGGCCGGGTTACAGGAGGCTGAGAGTCTGGTGAAGTGGGTCGCTGTCGGCGACCGTGCCGCCGGCCCGATCGGCGTACCGACGTACGCTCGATCCGACCGCAGGTGGAAGGGACGTGGCATGGACGCCGGACTCAAGCGTGAGCTCGAAGCGAAGGTGTACGCCGGTGAGCGGCTGACCCGCGAGGACGGGGTCGCCCTCTACGAGAGCGACGACCTGACCTGGTTGGGGCGGTTGGCGCACCACAAGCGCACCGAGCTCAACGGCGACCGGGTGATGTTCAACGTCAACCGGCACCTCAACCTGACGAACGTCTGCTCGGCGTCCTGTGCGTACTGCTCGTTCCAGCGCAAGCCGGGCGAGAAGGACGCGTACACGATGCGCATCGACGAGGCGGTCCGCAAGGCCAAGGAGATGGAGGGTGAGCAGCTCACGGAGCTGCACATCGTCAACGGCCTGCACCCGACGCTGCCGTGGCGGTACTACCCGAAGGTGCTGCGGGAGCTGAAGGCGGCGCTGCCGAACGTCAAGCTCAAGTGCTTCACGGCCACCGAGGTGCAGTGGTTCGAGAAGATCAGCGGGTTGAGCGCCGACGAGATCCTGGACGAGCTGATGGACGCCGGCCTGGAGTCGCTGACCGGCGGCGGTGCGGAGATCTTCGACTGGGAGGTCCGCCAGCACATCGTCGACCATGCCTGCCACTGGGAGGACTGGTCGCGCATCCACGCCCTGGCGCACAGCAAGGGCATGAAGACCCCGGCGACGATGCTGTACGGCCACATCGAGGAGCCCCGGCACCGCGTCGACCACGTGTTGCGGCTGCGCGAGTTGCAGGATGAGACAGGCGGTTTCGCTGTCTTCATTCCGCTGCGCTACCAGCACGACTTCGTGGACTCGGCGGACGGCAAGATCCGTAACCGGATCCAGGCACGCACCACGATGGCGTCGCCGGCCGAGTCGCTGAAGACGTTCGCCGTCTCCCGGCTGCTGTTCGACAACGTGCCGCACGTGAAGAACTTCTGGGTGATGCACGGGCTCTCGGTGGCCCAGCTGTCGCTGAACTTCGGCGTGGACGACCTGGACGGCTCCGTCGTCGAATACAAGATCACCCACGACGCCGACTCGTACGGCACCCCCAACACGATGCACCGCGACGACCTGCTGCACCTGATCTGGGACGCCGGCTTCCAGCCCGTGGAGCGGGACACCCGCTACAACGTGGTCCGGGAGTACGACAAGGCCCCGTCGCTGGCCGAGCGCCGCGCCGAGCCGCAGCAGGTCTGGGCCTGAGCCACCACGTACCCTCGCAGTCGATGACCGAGCAGAGCGGTTCCGAGCAGCAGGGCGGGTTTCCCCGCCGGGACGCCGAGGGGCGCGTCCGTACCCTGGGTGACCTGCTCGGGGTGTGCCTGGCCGGCGTGGTCATCGGCGTGTTGGCGCTTGTGCTGTTCGACTGGGCGTTCGCCTCGGTCGGCGCCGGCGACTTCGGGCACACCAACGGTTGGCTGGCGGTGATCCTGCCGGCCTGGCTGTTCTGGGACGACTTCCGGGCGTGGGAGTTCGGTGCGGCCCGTGTGGTGGCGGCGATCGCCGCGGCGGCCGTCGGGGTGTTCGCCGGGCTGCTGATCGCCGGGCTCGGCGCCGGGCTGCCGCCGCTGCTGTCCGGTGCGTTGGCGGCGGCCGCGTTCACCGTGGCGTACGCGGCCGTGTGGTTTCCGGGCGTCCGCTGGCTGGCCCGCCGGACCGGCTGACCGCGACCAGGTCGACCCTTCCGCCGGGACCGGCGGCTGACGAGAGAACGGAGTGGTGCGGGTGAGCGCGGCGGTCAAGTACACGCTGGGTCGGATCGGGCTGTTCGTCGCCGTGCTGGCGGCCCTCTGGCTTGTCGACATGAACGTGTTCCTGAAGCTGATGCTGGCGTTGGCGTTCTCCGCCGCGCTCTCCTTCTTCCTGTTGCGCGGTTGGCGCGACGAGATGGCAGGCGAGATGGCCGACGCCGCCGAGCGCCGCAAGTCGGAGAAGGAACGCCTGCGCTCCGCCCTGGCCGGCGAGGACCAGCCCCCCACCGCACCCACCGAAGGCCCCGACCCGAAGCGTTGATCATGAAGTTATTGCCACGACACGCCTGGCGGTCGGGCAATAACTTCATGATCAACGGTGCCGGGCGGTGAGGGCTACCAGTTGGTGGAGCCGGGGACCTTTGGCCAGGGCTTCGACGTCGGCTTGATCAGGTACGCGATGCCGCCGGACCCGCCGGAGGTGCCGCCGCTGGCGTTCGTGCGCTTGGTCCGCAGCCAGATCTGCTCGAACTGGGCCCGCTTGTAGACGTTGCGCACGACGTCGTTGCTCGACGAGGCGGGGTCGTTGACGATCACGTCACCGTCGGCGGTGAAACCGACCACCACGAACAGGTGCCCGGAGGTGCCGTAGTTCGCCCCGTCCAGCTCGCTGGCGAGGAAGGACTGGCTGGTCACCACGGGGATGCCGGCGGCGATGAAACGCTCCACCTCGTCGAGCGAGTGCAGCCGCGTCACCCGCCCCTCCAGGCCCGGGAAGCTCGCCGCGTACGCGGTGTTGAACGGCCAGTTGCCGGCGCCGTCGTACTCGTAGTCGTAGGTCATCCGCGCGGCGTGGTTGACGGTCGGGTCGGGGTAGGTCGGGTCCACCCAGGAGGTGTCGGCCGGTGACGGGCCGCGCCCCCAGTACTCGACGACCATCTCGGTGGAGGTGGGGGAGCACCAGGCCTCGCCGCCGCCGTCGTACTCGGGGTAGTGCCCGGCGTGCACGTTCTGCGAGTAGCGCGGCACCGGCAGCTCGACGCCCCAGGCGATGTGCCCGGCGCTCGGCGCGACTGTGAACCGGTCCGGCACTGTGGAACTCATCGCGCCGAGCATCCGGACCACGGGCGCGGCGGTCTGCCCGGGCACCCGGTAGAGGGTCAGCCGCAGCTGGTACGACCGCAGCAGCACCCCGGCGTCGGCGTCGTCGATGCTGAAGGTGTCGGTCCAGATCGTCGACCAGGGGTCGCCCTGCCGGTTGACGCTCGCCCGTTTGATGTCGGTGTCGCCGGACGCCCAGCGGCCCATGACGTACCACGGCGTCTGGTCGCCGCTTGTGTAGCTGCCCTGCATCTCGACCTGGATCCAGGTGCCGGCGGGGGTCTCGGCGTTCCAGGAGGCGATCAGCTCGGTGGCGTCGAACCCGATCCGGGTCACCGGCGACGTCCAGGTGCCGTACTCCCAGGTGCGGGTGGTGCCGGTGTGCGGATCGGCGTACTCGGTGGTGCCGGCCGGGCGGGCCAGGGTGACGCCCGCCCGGGCGCCGGGCACGACGCGGGTGCCGTCCCGGCTGCCCCGGTGCCAGTCGGCGGGCCCGGACCAGTCCTGGAAGGTGATCTGCTCGTCGTGGACGACGGCGGGCGGGCGGGCCGCGGTGGCGGGCGCGGCGGTGGCGAGCAGGGTGAGCGCGGTGACGCCGGCGAGGGCGGCCGCGTGCAGGCGGGATCTGGCCATGGGTGCTCCGCGGTGTCGAGAGGGACATCGTCGCTGGTCAGTGTTCCGCTTGGAGGGAAGTTTCGCCAGATGTTCAGGGATGGAAAATCATTGCCGCCGCGATGATCCTCCTGGGATGCTTAAGGCAGTGATCAATATTGATATGACCATGTGACAGATGGTGAAGTGTCCTCCACCGAGCGGGATCTCCCGCCGACCGAGGAGGAAGTCCATGGCCCTCCGCACGCCCATCCGTATCCGCCGCGCCCTGGTGCTCGCCGTCGTCGCCGGGCTGGGAATCGTCACCGTCGCCACCGGCCCGGTCGCCGCCCGACCGGCGCCGGACCGCAGCGCCGAGCCGGTCGCCACCAGCTACCGGGTGCTCGGGCCCCGGACCCTCGCCGACCGCAACGCGGTGGCCCGCACCGGAGCCGCCATCGACTACTCCGAGCACGGCGTCCTGCACATCTCGGCCACCGCCGCCGAGGCCGCCGCGATCGGCAAGCTCGGCTTCCGACTGGAACCGCTCGCCCCGCCGCCCAGCGCCGAACGCGGGGCCGGCGACGTCGGCGCACTCGCCTTCCCGCCCGCCGACTCCAACTACCACGACTACGCGGAGCTGACCGCCGTCGTGAACCAGGTCGTCGCCGACCATCCGGCCATCGCCCGCAAGATCAGCATTGGTACGTCGTACGAGGGCCGCGACCTGATGGCGGTGAAGATCTCCGACAACGTGGGCACCGACGAGAACGAGCCGGAGATCCTGTTCAACTCCCAGCAGCACGCCCGCGAGCACCTGACCGTCGAGATGGCGATCTACCTGCTCAACCTCTTCACCGACAGCTACGGCGGCGACTCCCGGATCACCAACATCGTCAACAGCCGGGAGATCTGGATCGTGCCGACCGTCAACCCGGACGGCAGCGAGTACGACATCGCCACCGGGTCGTACCGCTCCTGGCGCAAGAACCGGCAACCCAACAGCGGCTCGTCGAACGTCGGCACCGACCTGAACCGCAACTGGGGCTACAACTGGGGCTGCTGCGGCGGCTCGTCCGGCAGCACCTCGTCGGAGACCTACCGCGGCCCGTCGGCGTTCTCCGCCCCCGAGACGCAGGCGCTGCGCAACTTCGTCAACAGTCGGGTGGTCGGCGGGACGCAGCAGATCAAGGCGAACATCGACTTCCACACGTACTCGCAGCTGGTGCTCTGGCCGTACGGCTACACCACGGCGAACACCGCGACCGGGATGAACGCCGACCAGTACAACACCTTCGCCGCCATCGGCCAGCAGATGGCGGCCACCAACAACTACACCCCGGAGCAGTCGAGCGACCTCTACATCACCGACGGGGACAGCCTCGACTGGATGTGGGCCACCCACAACATCTGGGCGTACACCTTCGAGATGTACCCCGGCTCGGCGAGCGGCGGCGGCTTCTACCCGCCCGACGAGGTGATCCCGGCGCAGACCAGCCGCAACCGCGAGGCCGTGCTGCTGCTCAGCGAGTACGCCGACTGCCCGTACCGGGCCATCGGCAAGCAGGCGCAGTACTGCGGCAGCGGGGGTGGCGGCACCACTGTCTGGTCGGACACCTTCGAGACGGCCACCGGCTGGACCATCAACCCGTCCGGCACCGACACCGCCACGGCCGGTGCGTTCGAGCGGGGCGCCGCCCAGGCGACCACGTCCTCCGGCGCCAAGCAGCTCACCCCGTACGCCGGCGCGAACGACCTGGTCACCGGGAGGCTCGCCGGCTCGGCGGCAGGTGACTACGACGTCGACGGCGGCGTGACAAGCGCCCGGTCCCCGGCGGTGACGCTGCCGTCGTCCGGCACCCTGACCCTCTCCCTCGCCTGGTACCTGGCGCACGGCTCGAACGCCTCGTCGGCCGACTACCTGCGGGTCAGCGTGGTGCACAACGGCGGCACGACAGCCCTGCTCACCCAGGCCGGAGCGGCCGCCAACCGCAACGGGAGCTGGGCGGTGGCCAACCTCAACCTCACCCCGTACGCCGGGCAGTCCGTCCGCATCCTCGTCGAGGCGGCGGACGCCTCCGGCGCCAGCCTCGTCGAGGCGGCTGTGGACAACGTCACCATCACCTCCTCCTGATCGGGTGGGGCCCCGCTCCGCCCCGGCGGGGCCCCGCCACCCGTACCCGAGCCTCCTGATCCGGGACATATCCCTCGATGTGCGCCGGTCTAGGCATCGCGCGTTGTCGATCGACCCTTGATCGATCCGGCACGTTGGGTCGGTGCGCTACGGTCTTACCGACCAGTCCGCAGCGAAGCCGGTGCTCAACCCGGCGCTGTCCCGCAACTGTGATGCCCCGCCCGACGGCGGGGACGAGCCAGGTCGCCTGCGGATCGGTCGCGACACGCGCTCTCGAGGAAGGGCGCCTCGTGGGCGGGCGTACGAAAGTCCCTGTCGGCGAAGCACCACACTCCTCGACCGACAGGAGGCCCCATGTTCAGACGTACCCCTCGGCTTTTCGCCGCGACCCTCGCGGTCGCCGCGCTGGCCCTCGGCGCCTGCGCCGAGAAGGCCGACGACAAGCCGACCACCGGCACCGCGGCCGCCAGCTTCCCGGTGACTGTCGGCGCGCTCACCCTCGACAAGCGCCCTGAGAAAATCGTCGTGCTGTCGCCCAGCGCCACCGAGATGGTCTTCGCGATCGGTGCCGGCCCGCAGGTGATCGCCGTCGACGACCAGTCCAACTACCCGGCCGACGTGCCCAAGAGCGACCTCTCCGCGTTCCAGCCGAACGCCGAGGCGATCGCCGGTAAGAACCCCGACCTGGTGGTGCTCTCCGACGACCGCAACAAGATCGTCGAGCAGCTCGGCAAGCTGAAGATCCCGGTGTACCAGACCCCGGCGGCGACGACGCTCGACGACACGTACCGGCAGATCACCGAGCTGGGCACGCTGACCGGGCACGCCGACCAGGCCGCCGACGTCGCCACCCGGATGAAGGACGACATCGCCAAGCTGGTCAAGGACCTGCCGCAGCGCGCCGAGAAGCTCACCTACTACCACGAGCTGGGCCCCGAGCTGTACAGCGCGACAAGCAAGACCTTCATCGGCTCGCTCTACAGTCTGGTCGGGCTCGCCAACATCGCCGACCCGGCAGACGCGGACGGTAAGAACTTCGGCTACCCGCAGTTGTCCCAGGAGTTCATCGTCAAGGCCGACCCGGACTTCGTCTTCCTGGCCGACTCCAAGTGCTGCCAGCAGAACGCCGACACGGTAAAGGCCCGCAGCGGCTGGGCCGGGCTCACCGCCGTGAAGAACAACCAGGTGGTCGCACTTGACGACGACGTCGCCTCCCGCTGGGGGCCGCGAGTCGTGGACCTGCTCCGGGTGATCATCGACGCGGTCGCCAAGGTGCCCGCGTGACACTGGTCCGTCGATGACCGAGCCGCTCTCCGCGGCTCGGCCCGCCGGGCTGCTCTCCGCGGCCCGGCCCGCCGGCCTACGCGTGCGTTGGCTGGTCGCGGGGTTGTTCGCGGTGCTCGTCGCGCTGGTCGGCGGGGTGTCACTCGGGCCGGTGAGCCTGCCGCCGGGCAGCGTCGCCGCCGAACTGCTCAACCTGCTCCCCGGCGTGCACCTCGACAGCGGGCTCTCCGAGCGCGAGGCCGCGATCGTCACCGAGCTGCGGCTGCCCCGGGTCGTGCTGGGCCTGCTCGTCGGTGGCCTGCTCGCCCTGGCCGGCGGCTGCTACCAGGGCGTGTTCCGCAACCCGTTGGCCGACCCGTACCTGCTCGGCGTCGCCGCCGGTGCGGGCCTCGCGGTCACCGCCGTGATCGCCCTCGGTGGCGCCGGCCTGGAGGGCTCGCTCTCGGGGCTGCCGCTGACCGTCCCGCTTGCCGCGTTCGCCGGTTCGCTGCTCGCCGTCACGATGACCTACGTGCTCGGCGGGGCCGGCGGCCGGAGCCGGTCACCGGCGATGCTGATCCTGGCCGGGGTGGCCGTCTCCGCGTTCCTCTCCGCCGGGCAGACGTACCTGCTGCAACGACACGCCGACAGCATCCAGCCGGTCTACTCGTGGCTGCTCGGTCGGCTGGCCACCGCCGGCTGGCACGACGTGCTGCTGGTGCTGCCGTACGCCGCCCTGACCACCGTCGTGGTCCTGCTGCACCGCCGTGAGCTGGACGTCCTCGCGGTCGGCGACGACGAGGCGAGGAGCCTGGGCCTGCACCCGCAGCGCACCAGGTACCTGCTGATCGCCGCCGCCTCCCTGGGCACCGCGGCGGCGGTCTCCGCGACCGGGCTGATCGGCTTCGTGGGCATCATCGTGCCGCACACCGTCCGGCTGCTCGCCGGGTCGAGCTACCGGGTGATCCTGCCGCTGTCGCTGCTGTTCGGCGGCGCGTTCCTGGCGCTTACCGACGTGGTGGCCCGTACCGCCGCCGCGCCTGCCGAGGTGCCCATCGGGGTGGTGACCGCGCTGCTCGGCGGCCCGTTCTTCGTCCTCGTGCTGCGCACGGCGCGACGGGTGCTCACATGAGCCCCGACCGGACCGCCGCCGCCGGGGGGCCGGCCGTCGAGGTGCGGGGGCTGCACGTCAGCCTGGACGGCACCCCGATCCTCACCGGAGTCGATCTCACAATCGCCGTCGGCGAGTGGGTCACCGTGATCGGTCCGAACGGCGCCGGCAAGTCGACACTGCTGCGCGCCATCGGCGGCCTGCTGCCCGCGCCGGAGGCCATCACCCTCTTCGGTACGCCGAGCGCCGCGCTGCGTCGCCGGGACCGCGCCCGGGTGGTGGCCACCGTGGCGCAGTCCCCGGTCGTACCGCCGGGCATGTCGGTGCTGGACTACGTGCTGCTCGGCCGCACCCCGTACATCCCGCCGCTGGGCCGGGAGTCGGCCGCCGACGTGGACGCCGTACACGAGGTGCTGCACCGGCTCGACCTCGTGGGCTTCCACCGACGCGAGCTGGCCACCCTCTCCGGGGGCGAACGACAGCGGGTCTTCCTGGCCCGCGCGCTGGCCCAGGGCGCGACGCTGCTGCTGCTGGACGAGCCGACAAGCGCCCTCGACATCGGCCACCAGCAGGAGGTGCTGGAACTGGTCGACCAGCTCCGCCGGGAGAACGGCTTCACGGTGGTCGCCACCATGCACGACCTGTCCCTGGCCGGCGAGTACGCCGACCGCATGGTGCTGCTCGCCGACGGTCAGGTGGTGGCATCGGGAAGCCCGCACGAGGTGCTGACCGAGCACCTGCTCGCCACCCACTACCGGGCAAGCGTCCGGGTGGTGCCCGGAGCCCACGGCCCCCTTGTGGTTCCCGTGCGCCCCCGCCCCGCTCCCTGAGCCACGACCGGAGTGCGTCAGGGGCCGAGGTCGATCACCGAGAAGAGAGCGCCCTGGGGGTCGCGCAGGGCAGCGAACCGGCCGGACGGGATGTCGCGGGGCGGGACCAGGATCGTGCCGCCGAGTTCGGAGGCGCGGGCCGCTGCGGCGTCCGCGTCGGCCACCGCGAAGTACACGGTCCAGTACGCCGGCAGATCGGCCGGGAAGTCCTCGGCCAGTGGCCGCATCATCCCGGCGACGATCCGCGCCCCGAGGCGCCACCCGGTGTACGTCGTCCCGGCGACCGGCTGGTCGTCGGGCTGCCAGCCGAACACCAACTCGTAGAAGGCCTTCGCGCCCTCGGGGTCGGGGGTGACCAGTTCGTTCCAGCTCATCGCGCCCGGTACACCGACCACCTCGGCGCCGGCCATGGTCAGTGGCTGCCAGACGCTGAACGTGGCGCCGGCCGGGTCGGCGAAGACGGCCATCCAACCCCTGTCGAACACCTCGAACGGCGGCACCACCACCTGCCCGCCGGCCCGTTCGACCCGGCCGGCGACGAGTTCGGCGTCGTCGGTGGCGACGTACGTCGACCAGATCGGCACCTGGTCCGGGATGGCCGGCGGCCCGGCGCCGGCCACGGCCCGGCCGTCGAGCTGGAAGATCGTGTAGCCGCCCGCCTCGGGTTCCGGCGTGACCTGGCCGGTCCAGCCGAACAGTTCCGGGTAGAAGCGCCGCGCGTCGGTCAGGTCCGGGGTGGCCAGGTCGGCCCAGCAGGGCGTGCCCGGCGGGACGGTGCTCACGGTCAAGACCCCTCTCGGCCCGGGGCGGCCACGGCGACCCCCTGCCGGAATCCTGGCACCGTCCCGCCGCGGCTCGGGGCGGAAACGGACGAATCGTCAGCTGAACCGGCGACCCTCGTCCCTCCGGTACGCCCAGCCGGCCAGTGCCGCGAGCAGCACCACCCAGACGCCGAGCATGATCAGCGCCAGCGGCTCGACGCGGTAGTCGCCGACCGCCGACCACATCAGTTCCGCCGCGCCGCGGGTGGGCAGGTACGGCGCGATCGTCTCGATGAACCCGGGCGCTTCGCCGGGCGCGGACAGCAGGCCGCCGCCGAACGCCAGCGGCAGGAAGACCACCTGCGCGACCACGATCGCCGCCTTGCTGGGCAGCGAGTAGCCGATGGCGAGCCCCATCAGCGTGAACGGCACCGAGATGACTGCCACCGTGCCGAGGGCCAGCAGGAACGCCGCCGGGGTGAGCTGGGCCGCGGTGAGCGTCGCGCCGATCACCACGACCGGGATCAGCGAGAGGTACGTCAGGGCTAGGCCGGCGAGCACCCGGCCGGCGAAGCGGGGTGCCGGCCCGGCCGGCAGGGTCCGGGTGTACGGGTTCCAGGGCTGGTCGCGGTCCTCGGCGACGCCGACGCCGTACTGGAAGATGTTGGCGCTCATCACCGAGAACGTGACCATCGACGCGGTGGCGTAGGTGGCCCCTACCGCGTCGTCACCCGCGAACGGCACCACGAAGAAGATCATGGCGGCGGCCGGGAAGAAGGCGCTGCCGAAGACGGCCACCGGAATCCGGATGATCTCCAGGAGCTGGTAGCGGGCGTGGACCAGGGCGAGCTGCATCGGGTCGCCTCCTCAGACGGTGGTGGGTCGGGCGGCAACGGTGGCGGGCTGAGCGTCGGCGGTGGGCCGCTCTTCGCCGGTGATGGCGAGGAACGCCTCCTCGAGCGAGGTCGGCCGGACCTCCAGGTCGGTGAAGGCGGTTCCGGTGGTGACCAGCGCCCGGACCAGCTCGTCGGCGTCGGTGGTGAGCAGGTGCAACCGACCGTCGATGCGTTCGGTGCGGACCACGCCGGGCAGGTCGGGCAGCTCGTCGGCGAGCAGGCTGACCCGTCGTACGCCGACGATGCCGCGCACCGCGTCCACGGTGTCGTCGGCGAGCACCCGGCCCTGCCCGATCACCACTACCCGGCGGGCCAGCGCCTCGACCTCCTCCAGGTAGTGGCTGCTCAGCAGGACGGTCCCGCCGTCGTCGTGGAACGCGCGGATCGCGTCCCACAGGGTGTGCCGGGCGGTCACGTCCAGGCCTGTGGTCGGCTCGTCGAGCAGGACGAGTCGGGGCCGACCGACGAACGCCAGCGCCACGGCCAACCGGCGGCGCTGCCCGCCGGAGAGCCCACCGGTCTGCCGCCGGACGAGGTCGCCGATGCCGAAGCGGTCGAGCAGTTCACCCCGGGGCACCGGGTCGGGGTAGTGCGCGGAGACGAAGTCGACGACCTCGCCGACGCGCAGTGTGCCGGGAAGGCCGGTCTCCTGCGGGGTGACGCCTACCTGTCGTCGCGACGCCGGGTCGCGCGGGTCGCCGCCGAACAGCTCGACGCGCCCGGAGCTGGGCTTGCGCAGCCCGACCAGCAGGTTCATCAGGGTGCTCTTGCCGGCGCCGTTCGGACCGAGCAGGCCGACCAGTTCACCTGCCCGTACCTCCAGGTCGACGCGGTCGAGGGCGAGGACGTCGCCGTACCGGCGGCTGGCCTGGTCGGCTCGGGCGAGGGTCATGGCTGCTCCTTCGACGGGGAGGGGTCGAGCAGGGTGCGGATGGTCTCGGTGTACTCCTCGAACGCCAGCCGGCCCCGCCGGCTGAGCCGGATCAGGGTGGTCGGGGTGCGTCCACGGTGGGTCTTGCTGATCTCCACGTAGCCGGCGTCCTCGAGCTTGCGCAGGTGTACGGAGAGGTTGCCGGCGGTCATCGCGAGCAGGTCCTGGAGGCGGGGGAAGGTGATCCGGTCGCCGTCGTTCAGCGCGGAGAGGCTCGCCACCACGCGCAGCCGGGCCTGGGCGTGGATGACCGGGTCCAGATCGGTCATCGTGCGCGCCGGCGGCGCAGGTGGGCGAGCAGACCGGCGACGAGGATGCCGCCACCGCCGGCCACGGAGACCACAAGCGAGTGCCAGCCCGGCCCGGCGAACGCGCCGACCACGTTGATCACGCTGATCCACACGCCCAGCCGGAACAGGTCCCGGTCCAGCCAGATCGCGCCGCCGGCCATGTGCAGCGCGCCGGTGAGCCCGACGGCCGTCGCCGACCAGAGCAGCGCCGCCAGGTCGTGCGGCAGGTGCTCACTGATCCGGCTGAGCCCCACGTACACGCTCACCGACCCCAGCGCCCAGGCGAAGCCGTACCAGCGCCCGCGCGTCGCCGAGTCGCCGGTCACCTGGCCGTACGCCTTCATGCCCGCCACCGCCTGGATCGCGCCGGCACCCAGGAGCAGGGCGAACAGGACGGTCAGCGGCAGCCACCCGGGCAGCCGTACCAGCACCCGGTCGTCCGGTGCGAAGCGCAGGAAGAACAGCCCGAAGCCGACAAGCCAGGCGACGCCCCACGGCCAGTAGAGCACCCGGGGGTCCGGCTCGAGCCGGCGTGCCGTCTGCGACCGCTGGTCCTCGATGAGCCGGAGCGCGGCTGCGGCGTCGGTGGGAGGCAGGTCGTCGTCGCGAGTCATGCAAACTACTTTACGGCACAAAGTCGATGCGGTGTGACCCCGTTCCGCCGTCGGGTTACCGACTGCGGCGCGCAGTGCCTATGGTGGGTGGCTGTAGCGGCTGATCCGTCGCACAGGACACAGGGGAGGGTCCGTGTCGAGCCCGAGCAGAGAGCTGGACGTCCAGCCCGAGGCGCTGACGGCGTTCGCCGCGGCCTCCACCGACCGGGCGGCCCGCTTTCGCGAGCTGCACCGCTCGTTCGGCGAGGGCCACGTGCCCCGGCACGCCTTCGGGGTGATGCCCGCGTCGTTCAGCCTCGCCGCGACGTACGCCGAGCAGTTCGAGGCGTGCCTCCAGGGGCTTGCCGACGGCGCCGAGGTGATGGCGGACATCGCCGAAGGGCTCCGCGACACCGCCGGGGCGTACACCGGCACCGACGTGGCAAACACCGACATGTTCGTACCTGGCCGCCCGGCCGCCCCCGACGTCATCGCGCCGGGCCCCTGGTCGCCCGGCACCGGCGGCACGACCGGGCCGGTGCCCGCATGAGCACCGAGGCGTTGCAGCGCAACAAGACCTACTTCGAGCAGATCGTCTCGGGCACCCCCGACCCGTTCAAGCCGCTGTCAAACGCGGTGCTCTGGCCCTTCGAGCAACTTCTCGAGCTTGTCGCGGGCGAACCGGACGACCTGATGCGGGCCGCGCAGCTCTGCCTGGACACCGGCGCGGCGGTCCGCGAGATCGCCGGCGAGCAGATCCAGGACCGGGCCCGGCTGCGCGGTTACTGGACGGGCGACGCCGCCGAGAGCTTCCACGCCTCGATGGCCTCGGTGGAGGAGGCGATCGAGGAGCTGGCCAAGGGTTTGGACGGCACCAAGGAGGTGCTCGTCGACGCGGCCAACGCGGCTGTCGACGCCTTCAACCTGCTTGTCGAGCTGATCCTCGAGTTCCTGCTCTGGTTCCTCACCGAGGTGATCATCGCGGCGGTGGCGGCGGCGCTCAGCGCCGGCATCTCGCTCGCCGCGACAGTGGTCCGGGTGCTGGCGAGGCTGGCCACCACCGTCGGCCGGATGGTCAAGATCGTGGCGCGGTTCGCTGAGATCCTGACGAAGTTGGCTACCAAGATGCAGAAGGTCGCCGAGCTGCTGATGAGGTACCGCCGCGCGGTGCTGGAGATCCGCAAGGCGAAGAAGGCGTACCGGGCGTGGAACAAGTCCGGCTGGACCGCCGAGGCGCGGGCCTTCCAGATAGAGAAATTCAAGACCCTCTTCCCGGGCAAGTTCCTGATCAACCAGGCGTCCCCGGTGAACATCCCCGGCCTGGGAGGCTCCCTCCTGGACACCGGCGTCGGGCTGCACGACGTCTCCGACGGCACCAAGGACCGCAACTACCTGGTGGACGGCACCTACCGCGCGGATCTGGGCCCCTACACCAAGGGCGTGCAGAATGTCTTCGACTCAATCCTGACCTGAGGGGACCGACATGACCTTTCCCGGTCTGGACCGCATCGAGGCGCTGGCCCGCAACCTGGACGGCTGGCAGCGTGAACTGGCCGGCAAGATGGCCGAACTCGAGGACAGCAGCGCCGAGGGCGTGAGCGACTCCGGCCTGGTGCGGGTCACCGCCTCGGCGGACGGCACGATCGTCTCGACCGACGTCAACGCCCGCGCCATGCGGTTCGACTCGTACACGCTGGCCGAGGAGTTCACCGCCGCCGCCAAGCGTGCCCAGGAGGCGGCCGCCGCCCGCGTACGCGAACTGGTGGGTGAGGTGATGGCCGACGCGCCCGGCGCGGCCCAGTCCCACCCGGATCGGTACTGAACATGGTGGACGTCGACTACGCCGGACGACTCACCCAGCTCGTCGAGCCCGGTGAGCAGGTGCTCGCCGTCGCGAAGACCGGGATCGCCCAGGGCTCCCTGCCGGCCGACCCACCGGACCCGCAGCGACCCGAACCCACCCGCCCCGGAGGCGTCGTCGCCAGTGCGCTGCTCAACCTGATCTCGCCGCTTGTCTCCTTCCCGGCGGGGGACCGGCTCGTCGACCGGATCGCGTACGGGGTGGCCGGTCGCGGCGCTCCCGGTTCGGCGGCGTCCACCCTCCAGTACGCCCGCCGGCCGGTGCCGCCCGCGACCTCCATCAGGGACACCATCCTCGCCGTCACCGACAAGCGGTTCCTCGTCTGCGAGTCCGGGGCGGTCAAGCTCTGGTCGAGCCGGGCCGACGACGAGCGGGCGGCAGCCGAGACGACAATCGTCTGGTCGGTGCCTCGGACCGAGGTCGCCGCCGCCCGGGTCGGTTGGCACCGGCTCAACCCGAAGCGCCTCCGAATCGACTTCACCGACGGCTCGTGGTTGGCCTTCACCGTGCCGATCGCCGATTCCGGCAAACCGCTGCGCGAGATCGCCGCCGCCCTGAACGCCCGCTGACCCTGAGCCGCCGTTGGTCCGCCGCGCGGTCAGCGGTTGGCGGGCTGGCTCGGCAGTGGCGCGGGCAGGGGCTCGTGGTGCAGCACCGACAGCCGCGACACGGCCCGGGTGAGCACCACGTACAGCCGGTGCAGCCCACGCGGCTCGGCCGCGACGATCGCGGCCGGCTCGACCACCACCACATGGTCGTACTCCAGGCCCTTGACCAGCGTCGCGGGCACCACAGTGACGCGCTCCGCGGCCGTCACGTCGTCGGCGGTCGCGGTCGCCACGCCGGCGGCGGCCAGCGCCGCGCGAAGCCCGTCGACGGCGTCGTCCGCGGCGATCACGCCGACCGAGCCGTCGTGCGCCAGGGCCGCACGCACCTCGGCCACCGTCGCCGAGGTCAGGTCGGTCACCGTACGCACGTCCAGGCCGCCGTCGCGGCGCAGCGACTCGGCCGGCGGTACGTTCACGGCGAGCGCCGGCAGCAGGAGGTTGGCGAACGCGACGACCGCCGCGGGCACCCGGAAACCGACAGTCAGCGGAACCACCACGGCGTCCGGCTTGCCGAGATGGGCGAGGGATTGCGCCCACTCCGTGGCTGCCCACGGCGCGGTGCCCTGGGCCAGGTCACCGAGGAGGGTGATCGAGCCGTGCTCGCTGCGCCGGGCGATGGCCCGACACTGCATCGGGGAGAGGTCCTGCGCCTCGTCCACCACGACGTGCCCGAACCCGGAGGGCCGTTCGAGCAGCCCGGCCGCCTCGTCGAGCAGCACCGTGTCGGCTGCGGTCCAGCGGGTCGCCTTGGGGGTGCGTGCCGGCTTCGTCCAGATGAGAAGCGCCTGCTCGGCGTCGTCGAGCAGTCCGTCGGCCGCGGCGGCGAGCCGGGCCGGGTCGGAGAGCAGGCCGTGGACCAACCCTTCCGGGGTGAGAGCCGGCCAGACCGCGTCCAGGAAGTCCAGCACCGGCCGGCAGCGGCCCATCCGACGCAGCCACGCATCGCTCGGCGACTCCGCCCGCCGCGCCTCGGCCTGCCGTTGCAGCAGGCTCACCACCCGCGCGCGGACCCGCTCCCGACCGGTGCCGTACGGCAGCCCTTCCCGGCGGGTCTCCTCGACGATCCGGTGCAGCGGCTCCACGCCGATCCGCCACCGGAACGAGCCGTCCGACACCGTGATCGGGTCCGTCGGCGTACCGATCTGTGCCTGCGCCGCGCGGTGCAGCACGGCCGCCATCCGCGCGTCGTGCTTGAGCGCGGCGACCGCAGGCGGCTCCACCGCCCGGACCGGCACCCGCGCGATCAGCTCCTCCACCGTCGCCTGCTCGACCTCGACCTCGCCGAGCGCCGGCAGCACCGCCGCGATGTACGACAGGAACGCCCTGTTCGGTCCCACGATCAGCACACCGGCCCGCCGCAACCGCTCCCGGTGCAGATAGAGCAGGTACGCGGCCCGGTGCAGACCGACAGCCGTCTTCCCGGTGCCCGGCGCTCCCTGCACACAGATCGAGTCGGCCAGATCGGCGCGGACCAGATCGTCCTGCTCCGGCTGGATGGTCGCGACGATGTCCCGCATCGGCCCGACACGCGGCCGCTCGATCTCGGCGGTGAGGATCCGACTGGTCGTACCCAGTTCCTCGCCCCGATCCAGCCGCTCATCCTCGAAGCTGGTGAGCACCCCGTTGCTGAACCCGAACCGCCGCCGGACCGCCACGCCCTGCGGATCCCGGGCGCTGGCCCGGTAGAACGACCGGGAGACCGGCGCACGCCAGTCCAGCACCAACGGTTCGCCGAGCTCGTCGGTGACGTGCCGCCGCCCCACGTGGTACCGCCGACCGTCGTGGTCGCCGGTGCCGGTGCTGTCGTCGTCGCCCGTCTCCGCAGCCTGCGGGGTCCCGGCGAAGTCGAGACGGCCGAAGAACAGCGGCGTGGTCGGGTCGTCGGCGAGTTCGGCAACCCGGCGGGCCAGCGTGCGGCCGAGGGTCTCCGCGGCGTACGCGTCACCGGCGACCTGGTCACCCGTCGAGAACAGGGCTTCGGCCCGCTCCCGCATCCGCCGCAGCGCCGCCCGCGACGTGTCCAGGTGTGCGCGCTCGGCGGCCAGGTCGGCGTCGAGGTGGGTGCCGTCCAGGTGGGTGTCAAGGTCAAGTGCGGGCATGCTGACGTCCCATCGTTCACATCTGCTGCTCGCTCGCGTGTCCGGGGGCGGATGGCCGGCCGCCCGGCGCGGGGACGTCCGTTCCGGTGCAGCTCACCTCGGCCGTCAAGCGGCCTGCAACCCTACGCTCTCCGGCCCACCCCCACCACCGAATTACCGAAGGGGTCACCCGATGGTGACGGCGTGGCGCGGCCTTGGGCGGGACGGGCCGGGCGTGACGCGGGGTGCTCCTGGGCGGATGAGCCGGTGATGATGCCCGCAGAGCAGGACGGCGTTGCCCAAGGGCTGTCACACCACCATCGGCCCAGTGCCGGACGTGGTGACCGTCGCACCAACGGGAGGGCCTGTCGCAGCCCGGGAGCGCCGTCCTCACCAGGGGACGACGCCCCCGTCGTCGAAGAAGCCGCCGCGCGGCCCGTCATCCGGCAGGGTGGCGAGCCGGATCGCGATCGCGGCGCCCTGCTCGGGCGTCCGGGGTGCGTTGAACCCGGTGAAGTCCGTCGCCACGTAGCCGGGGCAGGCGGCGTTCACGATGACGTTCGTGTCGGCGAGCCGGCGGGCGTACTGCGCCGTGACGCTGTTGAGCATCGACTTCGACGGTGCGTACGCGGCGAGGACCGGGCCGGTCTGCAACGTCAGGGAGCCCATATTGCTCGACATGTTGACGATGCGCGGCGAGGCTGCGCGGCGCAGCAGCGGGAGCATCGCGTTCGTCACGCGGACGACCCCGAACACGTTCGTTTCGAGGACGGTGCGGACGACGTCGAGGTCGAGTGTCGTCGGGTCCTGCGCGCCACCGTCGGTCCGGCCGCCGATGCCCGCGTTGTTGACGAGCACGTCGAGGCGTCCTGCCGTCCGCTCGATGGTCGCCGCCGCCGAGGCGACGCTGTCATCGGAGGTGACGTCGACTGTGACTCCGAATGCGTCGACGTCCGCGGCGTGCAGACGTTCGACTGCCTCGTCGCGCCTCGCCACGTCGCGGGCGCCCACCGCGACCGTGAAGCCGATCGCTCCGAGGCCCTGGGCGATGGCGAAACCGATTCCCTTGTTCGCGCCGGTGACCAGCGCGATCTTCTTGTCGTTCACGCGGTTCATGCTCATCGGGTCGTGAGCCGGCGTCCAAGACCGATCCGGTACGCGGTGATACCCGGCAGGTATCAGGCGCGTTAGGCTCTGTCCGTGAGTGACCTGGAGACACGCGAACTCCGATACTTCGTCGCCGTCGCCGAGGAACTGCACTTCGGGCGTGCCGCTGTCCGGCTCGGGATCGCCCAGCCGCCGCTCTCGCGGGCGATCCGCCAGCTGGAGCACAGGCTCGGTGTCGACCTCCTCGACCGGGACCGTCGTGGCACCGCGCTCACCGATGCCGGGAGGGTGCTACTCGGCGAGGCGCGAGCAGCCCTCGACGCGGTGGCGGCCGCTGAGCGACGGACACGGCGTGCCGGCAGTCCGGAACGGCCGCTGGTGCTCGCGACGAAAGCCGGCGCGTCCCACGAGCTGCTGCAACGGCTCCTGGACGCGGCTGCGAGCGAACCCGGTGCGGCGCCCGTCGAAGTCCTCCTCTGCGAGGTCGGTGAGCAGGCGGGGCTGCTGCGCGCCGGGCGCGCCGACGTGGCACTCATGCACCGTCCCTTCGACGACCTTGCCGGGTTCGACACCGAGGACCTCTGCGTCGAAGGCCAGGTCGCGCTCCTGCCCGCCGGGCACCCGCTCGCGTCCCGCGACCAGCTCACGATGGCCGAGGTCCGCGACGTGCCGGGCCTGCCGATCGCGCGATGGCCCCGGCTGGACGGGTCGTACCCGGACGGTCCGGGACCGGAGGTGCACACCCAGTCTCAGCTCGCTCAGCTCGTCGCGCTCGGCAGGACGCTGCTCGTGATTCCTGCCTCCAGCCGTGCCTGGCAGTGGCCCGATCACGTCGCGGTGCCGGTGGTCGACGCACCGGACGTCACCACCGTGATCGCCTGGCCGTCGAGCAGTCGCTCACTGGCAATCGCATCACTTGTCCGTTCCGCGGCCGACCTGCGCAAGACCGGCGCTGTTGACCCCGACGGCCCGAGAGCCAGCCACGACGCCACGGTGGCGCAACTCAGGGGCTGATGGCAGGTCGGGCCGCCGGCCGGGATCATGGGGGGCATGACCGAGGCTCGTCCCGAGCCGAGTCGGAGGATGATCAGCGACCCGCAGGTGATGCGGGCGTTGGCCCATCCGGCCCGGATCGCGATCATGGAATACCTCAACGTCCGTGAGGGTGGCGGGACTGCCACCGAGTGTGCGGAGGTCGCCGGGTTGTCGCCGAGCGCCACCAGCTATCACCTGCGGGCGTTGGCGAAGTTCGGCCTGGTGGAGCAGGCGCCCAGCCGTGGGGATGCGCGGGAGCGGGTGTGGCGTGCGCCGAACCCGAGCTGGATGGTCGACGCGGGTCGCGACGCCGGGCCCGCGGCACGGGCGGCCGAGCAGGTGCTGATGGAGGTGTATGCCGACCGGGACATGGAGCGGGTTCGGGATTGGTCGCGGCGCGCCGCGGACGAGCCTCCCGAGTGGTACGACAAGGCGCTGTTCAACGACTCGTTGCTGCTGCTCACTGCCGAGGAGTTGGCCGAGTTGAACGAGGCGGTCCTGACCTTGCTCAAGCCCTATCACCCTCGACGACGCACCGACGCACCGCCGGGAGCGCGCACCGTCGCGGTGCAGTACCGGACGGTGCCGCTGGCATAGATGAAGGTTGTGTCGAACAGTTGTGAAGGATTATTTTCGAAGTATGTCTTTCACAACTGGGCCGTCGCGCTGGCCGGACGTCTGGCTCGCCGCCACCGCCCGGGGCGTCACGATCTGCGGCGACTTCCTCGCCGCCACGGCGCTCGCCCTGGCTCTGCAGGGTGCCGGTGCTGGAGGGCTCGCCGTCTCGGGGCTGCTGCTCGCGGCCACCCTGCCCCTGGTGGTGCTCGCCCCACTCGCCGGTCGGCTCGCCGACCGGGTGGACAGCCGTACCCTGCTGGCGACCGTGGGGCTGGCGCAGGCCGCGATCTGTGGGCTGCTCGCCGTCGCCGAGGATCCGGCGGTGGTCGTGGCGCTCGTCGCGCTGCTCGCCTGCGGGCTCGCGGTGACCCAGCCCTGCCTTTCGGCGCTGATACCGGCCATGGTCCGTCCGGCCGATCTGCCCCGGGCCAGCGCGATCAGCCAGACCGCCGGGTCGCTCGGCGCGCTCGGGGGGCCGGTGCTTGCCGGCCTGCTGGTGGGGCAGTTCGGCACCCGCGTACCGCTGCTGATCGACGCGGCGACCTACCTGGCGTTGGTGGTCGCAGGCCTGATGCTGCGGACCCGGCGCGGCGGCCGGCCGCCAGTCGCCGTCGACAGCCAGACCCGACCGGACGGCCAGGTGGCAGCCGGCAGCCAGGTGGGCCCGAGGGGTACGGGCGCGGAGTGGCGGCTGCGTCGGGATCCGCTGATGCTCGTCATGATGGTCAGCACGGCTGTGGTGATCGCGGCGATCGGCGGCATCAACGTGATCGAGGTCTTCTTCATCAGGGAGACGTTGCACGGTACGGCCACCACGTATGGCCTGGTCAGCGCCGCGTGGATGGCCGGCATGCTGCCCGGCGGCTGGCTCGCCGCCCGACTCGCCCGCCGGCTCGACGACGAAGCAGCGCTCGTACGCGGGGTGCTCGCCACGCTTGCCGTGTGCAGCCTGATGGTGCTGTTCGCCGCGTTCGTGCCGGTCGCCGGGCTGCTGGTGCCGCTCTGGCTGGTGGGAGGCGTGGCGAACGGTGGCGACAACGTCTTCGCCAACCTGCTCACCGCGCGCCGCGTGCCGGAGGTGATGCGCGCCCGGGCGTACGCCAGTTACGGCGCCGCGGTGCAGGGTGGCTCGATGGCCGGCTTCCTGGCCGGCGGGGCGCTGCTCGCGGTCGTTCCGTCGCGGCCACTGATCGCCGGAGCCGGCGTGGCCGGGCTGCTGGTGGTGCTGGCCTTCGTGCCGGTCGTCACCCGGGCCGTTCGTCGGGAGCGGATGCGGGCTTTGCCACTCCGGGCCGGCCCGCCGAGCCCCGCCGGAACGCCGGGGATACGGTCGGGTCATGGCTGAGCGCATCGCACGCCCGCGAGTAGGGCACATCCAGTTCCTGAACTGCCTGCCGATCTACTGGGGCCTGATGCGCTCGGGTGCCCTCCTCGACGTCGACCTGCACAAGGACTCGCCGGACCGGTTGAGCGCGGCGCTTGTCGCCGGTGACCTCGACATCGGCCCGATCACGCTGATGGAGTACCTGCGGCACGCCGACGAGCTGCTCCTCCTGCCGGACCTGGCGGTGGGCAGCGACGGGCCGGTGCTCTCGGTCAACCTGGTCTCGACCCGCCCCCTCACCGAGCTGGACGGCGCGAAGGTTGCGCTCGGCTCGACGTCCCGCACCGGGGTGATGCTGGCCCAGCTGCTGCTCGCCGAGCGGTACGACGTGCGGCCCGACTACTTCCGCTGCCCGCCGGACCTGACCCAGATGCTGCTGGAGGCCGACGCCGGTGTGCTGATCGGGGACGTGGCGCTGCGGGCGCTCTACGACGCGCCGCAGCGCGGCCTCACGGTCACCGACCTCGGTCAGGCGTGGCGGGAGTGGAGTGGACTCCCGATGGTCTTCGCCGTCTGGGCGGTACGCCGCGATTTCGCCGCCGCCCATCCGGGCCTGGTCAAGGAGGTCCACGAGGCGTTCCTGCGCTCGCGTGACCTGTGCCTGGCCGAGCTGGACCAGGTCGCCGAGGCGGCTGCCCGGTGGGAGACGTTCGACGCCGCGACGCTCGCCACGTACTTCCGGACCCTTGACTTCTCGCTCGGCGACCGGCAGGTCGCGGGGCTGCGCGAGTTCGCCAGGCGGGTCGCGGCGCTCGGGGAGGTTCCGGAGCTGCCGGACGGCGGCCCCGAGTTCTTCGCCGGCTGAGCCGGCGGGCACGCCAGCCGGCGCGGCCGGCCGGCTGGCGTTGAGCTGGGGGTCAGGTGCCGGGGCGGAGCAGCGCCTCGGTGATCTTCTCGCAGTTCTTCATGCCGTAGTCGTAGCCCATGTCGATCGGGTACTTCACCATCACGCCCATCGTCCAGGTGTCGCCGATGGCCAGGCAGTTGATGTGCATCTCCTGCTCCCTGGTCCGGTCGATCCACCCGTTCTTGATGGCGATCTGCTTCTGCTCGGCTGCCGGGAACGCCTTGCGGATGCCGAAGTCACCGGCGCCGCGCACCAGCTTCATCTCGTTGAGCAGCCACTTGGTCCACTTCGGGCCGGCGGCCGTGCCGGTGGCGATGCAGTTGCCCAGGCGGGCGGTGTCGCGCGGGGAGAGTGCCGTCCGGGACCAGCCCTTGTCGGGGGCGACGCTGCTGTCGGTGAGCTTGCACATGGAGATCAGTCGCTTGATCGAGGCGTCCCGGCCCACCGTGTTGTAGAACTGCTCGGCGCGGGTGTTGTCGCTGTCCCTGATGATCCGAGTCGCGTCGGCGAGCTTCGCGTCGCTCGGCGTCTGACCGTTGTCGGCCGCGCGGCGGAGGTAGTCGGCGACGATCCAGGCCTTGATCATCGAGGCGGTGGTGCTGGTCTCGCCCATGTTCTTCGAACCGATGATCTTTCCGGTCCGACGGTCGAGCACACTCCAGGAGTACCAGCCCTCGATGTCGAGCTTGAGGTCCTTCGCCACGAACGGCAGCGGCTCCAGCGACGGGCTGGGGCTGGGTGACGGTGCGGCCGGCTGGCGGGCGCTGCGGTCGGTGGCCGTGCCTGTGGACCGGCCGCCGGGCGTACCGGAATCACCCCACCGGGCGGCGGCGGACGATTCGAACGGCGACCCGGGCAGCAGTCGCAGCGACACCAGCACCAGCCCGATCAGGATGACCGCGATGGCGATCAACCGGAGTGGGGACGCCTCACCACCGCCGCGCCTGTCGGCCCGACGGTTGCCGGCCATCAGAGCTTCCCGACGGGCTGCTGCGGCACCTTCAGCGCGGCGCCCGGCTGCGGGGTGACCAACTGGGTGGCGACGCTGGCGCAGACCTGCGCCCCGTAGTCCAGTCCACTTCTGATCGGATAGCGCAGCATCACCGCGAGGCTCCACTTGCCGTTGACGGCCAGACAGTTGACGTGCCAGTTGCCGTCGTACGCGATCGGGGTCCAGCCGTTCTTCATGCTGACCGGGCCCTGCGCGGTGATCGACTTGGGCAGGCCGTCGATGATCCCCCAGCGGCCACCGCCGTAGGTGGGCCTCTGGTCCTTGGCGGCGGTGGTGCCCCTGACCTTGCTCATCTGGTCGAGCACCCACTTCGTCCACTTCGGGCCGGCGGCCTTGCCGTCGGCGATGCAGTCGCCGAGCCGGACGGCGTCGCGGGGGGACATCCGGGTGAAGCTCCAGTAGCCGGTGTACGGCTTGACGTTGCCCCGCTTGGTGTCGGTCAGCCCGCAGATCTTGATTGCCCGCTGGATCACCGCGTCGGGCGTGCTGCTGGTCGAGGCCCGGTACGAGCCACCGGCGGCGGAGTGGACCTTGTTGGCGGCGCCGTCGTTGCTGTCGATGATGGCCAGCCGGGACGCCTCCTTCAGCGCCGCGGGCGGCTCCCTGTCACCGAGCTGCCGCAGGTAGTCGGAGACGATCCACGCCTTGATCATCGACTCGGTGGAGCTGGTCGAGGTCATGTTGGGCGATCCGGAGATCTTGCCGGTCTGCCTGTCCATCAGCGCCCATGAGAAGAACTCGCCCTTGAAGCTCACCGACACCGGGCCGGCCGCCAGGGTGGGCGGCGGTGGCGGGGTGGGTGCGGGTGCGGCGACCGTCGAGGCGGCACCGCCGCCGCCTCCGCCGCTGCTGCCGTCGGCCAGTCGGGCGTACGCGGTGGGGACCAGCAGGACGCCACCGAGCAGGACCGCCGCGACGGCGAGCACCATGGTCACGCGAGATCGCATGAGTTGGGTGAGCTCCAGATGTCAGGGCCGGGGGGACCGGCTTGTTGTCCGGGGCGACCGGTGCGATCGCCGAGGCCGGGGGAGGTGGCCTCTGTGGAGACGGCGATTCTGGGCAGCCGATCGATGTGACCGGCAGAAGTCTACGTCCGGACCGGCGGCTCGCCAGAACTCGACACCAGACAACTTGCAATGAAGACGGAATATCGACACGTTTTGCGGCCTCTGGGAGGGTTCATCTTCCGGCCGTGACCTAGCTCATAGCCGCGCCGGTTGCGCATGGTGAGGAGATATCGCCATTTCGTTACCGAAGGTGACTCCGGTTTCCTGTTACACCCCCTGGTGCATCAAGGCGCAAGCTGTAACACTTGTCCTCATGTATGGCAACGACTTCTCCGCGCCGGACATCCCGGACGACCCGCCCGGCGGCGGCCTGCTGGGTGAGGTCGAGGCGGCCGAGGCCGACCTGCGCGCGGCAGCAGCGCGCGAGCGGCGCGGCGGACCCGCGCCGGACGAGGACCTGGCCGCGTACTTCGCCGACGTGGTGGGGGCCGAGCAGAAGATCGAGCCGCGCGACTGGATGCCCGAGGCGTACCGCCGGACGCTGATCCGGCAGATCGCCCAGCACGCCCACTCCGAGATCATCGGCATGCAGCCGGAGGGCAACTGGATCAGCCGGGCGCCGTCGCTCAAGCGCAAGGCGATCCTGCTGGCCAAGGTGCAGGACGAGGCGGGCCACGGGCTCTACCTGTACGCCGCCGCCGAGACCCTCGGCATCAGCCGCGACGAGCTTGTCCAACTGCTCCTGGACGGGAAGCAGAAGTACAGCTCGATCTTCAACTACCCCACCCTGACCTGGGCCGACGTGGGCGCGATCGGCTGGCTGGTTGACGGCGCCGCGATCGTCAACCAGGTGCCGCTGTGCCGCTGCTCCTACGGCCCGTACGCCCGGGCGATGATCCGGGTCTGCAAGGAGGAGTCGTTCCACCAGCGGCAGGGCTACGAGATCCTGCACACCCTCGCGCACGGCACGACCGGGCAGAAGGCCATGGCGCAGGACGCGGTGGACCGCTGGTGGTATCCGTCGCTCGCCATGTTCGGCCCCCCGGACGGCGACTCCACGCACTCCGCCCAGTCGATGGCCTGGAAGATCAAGCGTTTCTCGAACGACGACCTGCGGCAGCGTTTCGTCGACATGTGCGTCGGGCAGGCCGAGGTGCTCGGGCTGCGCATTCCCGATGACGACCTGCGCTGGAACGAGGAGCGGCAGGCGTACGACTACACCCAGCCGGACTACGACGAGCTGATGCGGGTGATCTCCGGCAACGGGCCGTGCAACAGGGAGCGGATGGCGCACCGGCGGGCCGCCCACGCCGACGGCGCATGGGTACGCGAGGCCGCCGCGGCGTACGCCGCCAAGCGGGCGGAACAGAAGGAGAAGGTGGCCGCGTGAGCACCGAACACTCGCCGTTGTGGGAGGTCTTCGTGCGGGCCCGGCGCGGGCTGTCGCACACCCACGTCGGCAGCCTGCACGCCCCCGACGCCGAACTGGCCCTGCGTAACGCCAGGGATCTCTACACCCGGCGGCAGGAGGGCGTGTCGATCTGGGTGGTGGCGGCCGGCGCGATCACCGCGTCCAGCCCGGACGAGAAGGACGCCTTCTTCGACCCGGCCGCCGACAAGGTCTACCGCCACCCCACCTTCTACGAGGTGCCGGACGGGGTGGCACACCTGTGAGCGAGCGGAGCGAGCGAACCAGCCAGCTCAGCAACGCGGCGCTTCGCGCGGCCGCCGAGCGCGGCGAGGTGGCGACGTGAACGGGCCCTTCGACTTCGCTCTCGGCCTCGGTGACGACGCGTTGGTCGCCGCGCAGCGGCTCGCCGAGTGGACCACCCGCGCACCGGAGATGGAAGAGGACATCGCGCTCGCAAACATCGCCCTCGACCAGCTCGGCGCGGCGCGCCTGCTGCTGTCGTACGCCGGTGAGCTGGAGGGCGCGGGCCGGGACGAGGACGCGCTGGCGTACCTGCGCGACGACCGCGAGTTCCGCAACCTGCTCCTGGTCGAGCTGCCCAACGGCGACTTCGCGGTGACGATGGCGAAGCTGTTCTTCCTGGCCGCGTACCAGCTTCCGCTCTACACGGCGCTTGTTGGTTGCGGCGACGAGCGGCTGGCCGCGATCGGCGCGAAGGCACGCAAGGAGTCGGCGTACCACCTGGACCACAGCGCGCTGTGGGTGAAGCGGCTCGGCGACGGCACCGAGGAGTCGCACAGTCGCATGCAGTCGGCAGTCGACGAGGTGTGGCCGTACACCCATGAGCTGTTCACCGCGGACCCGGCGGCGCCTGTCGACCCGGCCACCCTGCGGCAGGCGTTCGACGAGACGGTCGGCCCGGTGCTGACCGAGGCGACGCTGACCCGGCCGGAGAGCGCCTGGGCGCCGGCCGGTGGCCGGGCCGGTGTGCACACCGAGCACCTGTCCTACCTGCTGGCCGAGATGCAGGTGCTGCACCGTGCCCATCCCGGGGCGACGTGGTGAACCCCAGGGACGCGGCGGCGTCGGTGGTGGACCCGGAGATCCGGGTGGTCACCATCGACGAGCTGGGCATCCTGCGGGCGGTCGAGGAGGATCCGGCGAGTGGCCGGGTCACCGTCACCATCACCCCGACCTACACGGGCTGCCCGGCGATGGACGTGATCCGGGCCGACATCAGGCGGGCGCTCGCCGCCGCCGGCCACGTCGACGCGGAGATCCGGACCGTCTACAGCCCACCGTGGAGCACCGACTGGATCTCCGAGGGTGGGCGCGCCAAGCTCGCCGCCGCCGGGATCGCCCCGCCGGAGCCGGTACGCGCCCCCGGCGTCGTGTCGTTGACCCTCGCGGTCCGGTGCCCGCAGTGCGGCTCACCGGAGACCGAGCAGGTCAGCAGGTTCGGCTCGACCGCCTGCAAGGCGCTGTGGCGTTGCCGTTCCTGCTCCGAACCCTTCGACCACCTGAAGGCGCTGTGACTGTCACCATCACCCGCCCGGTCCGCCGCCGGCCGGTCTTCCACCCGCTGTACGTCGCCGCAGTCGACAGGCTCACCGACGACTCCGTGGCGGTGACCTTCGCGGTACCCGAGGATCTGCGGGAGACCTTCGCGTTCCGCGCCGGCCAGCACCTCACCGTGCGGCGGGTCACCGACGACGGCGAGGACGTGCGCCGGTCGTACTCCATCTGTTCCACCCCCGACGACCTGACCCGGCACGGCCGGTTGCGGATCGGGGTGCGGGAGGTCCCCGGCGGCGCCTTCTCGGCGTTCGCCTGCGGCGCGCTGCGCGGCGGCGACACGGTCGAGGTGCTGCCGCCGCTGGGCACCTTCACCACGGCGTTCGCGCCGGACCGGGTGCGGCACTACGGCGCGGTCGTCGCCGGCTCCGGCATCACGCCGGTGCTCGGGCTGGTCGCGACCGCCCTGGCCGTCGAGCCGGCCAGCACGTTCACAGTGGTGTACGGCAACCGCACGGCGAACACAGTGATGTTCGCCGAGGAGCTGGCCGACCTGAAGGACCGCTATCCCACGCGGCTGCACCTGGTGCACGTGCTGTCCCGGGAGCAGGGCGAGTCGCCGTTGCTCTCCGGTCGGATCGACGCCGAGCGGCTGGGCCGTCTGCTGGACACGATCGTGCCGGGCGACGTCATCGAGGAGTGGTTCCTCTGCGGCCCGTACGGCATGGTGGTCGACGTCCGGGACGTGCTGACCGAGCGGGGGCTGCCCGAGTCGGCGGTACGCACCGAACTGTTCCACGTCGACACCCCGCCGGAGCCGGTGCGCCGCCCCGTCGACCAGCCGGGTGCCGGCACCGAGGTCACCATCGTCCTGGACGGCAGGTCGTCGAGCTTCACGATGGGCCGCGAGGAGCGGGTGCTGGACGCCGCGCTGAAGGTGCGCGGCGAGTTGCCGTACGCCTGCAAGGGCGGTGTCTGCTCGACCTGCAAGGCGAAGGTCGTGGACGGGTCCGTCACGATGGCCCGCAACTACGCCCTGGAGCCCGACGAGTTGGCCGCCGGCTACGTGCTGACCTGCCAGTCCAGCCCGACCACCGACAAGCTCGCTGTCGACTACGACGCATGACGACGCCTGACGACCGGGAGTTCGTCGAGCGGTTCGCCGAGGTCACCGGCGGGCGGCGTCCGACCGGGTACGTCCAGGGGTGGGAGCAGTTCGTCGGGTTCTGTGAGGAGGGCTACCACGACAACCTCGACGAGTACTGGTTCGACCTCAGCATCCGGGACTCCATCGAGAGGCTGCTGACCGACGAACGGTTGTCCAGCTTCCCGCAGATGGGCTGGGTCCGGGAGCGGATCGAGGCGGCGGACGAACGGTTCCGGGCGGTGCTCTCCGAACAGCCGATGCCGGGGCGCTCCGAGCGGTCGTGGTGGGAGGCGTACCTGCCGGCATGGGCGGGGTCGGAGTTCACGACGGAGCTGCGGGACACCTACGGCGTACACGTCGAGGTGCGCGAGAGCTGACCGGTCGCGGCTGTGGGACGTGCCGCACCCTTCCGGGGCCAGGCGGTCGAGTCGGGTGCGGCGACGTACGCTCGGGGTGTGACGGTGAGCCGGGAGATCGACGACATCCTGCAGCGTGGCGCGGACGGCGGGCGGATCACGCCTGAGGAGGCGCTGCTGCTCTACACCGAGGCGCCCTTCCACGCGTTGGGCGAGGCGGCGGACGCGGTGCGCCGGCGGCGCTACCCGGACAACGTCGTCACCTACCTGATCGATCGCAACATCAACTACACGAACGTCTGCGTGACGGCGTGCAAGTTCTGCGCCTTCTACCGCGCGCCAAAGCACTCCGAGGGGTGGACCCACCCGACCGAGGAGATCCTGCGCCGGTGCGGTGAGGCGGTCGAGCTGGGCGCGACCCAGGTGATGCTCCAGGGCGGGCACCACCCGGACTACGGCGTCGAGTACTACGAGGAGTTGTTCTCCTCCGTCAAGCAGGCGTACCCGCAGCTCGCCATCCACTCGATCGGCCCGAGCGAGATCCTGCACATGGCCAAGGTGTCCGGGGTGAGCCTGGACGAGGCCATCGCGCGCATCAAGACCGCCGGTCTGGACTCGATCGCCGGTGCCGGCGCGGAGATGCTGCCGGAGCGGCCCCGCAAGGCCATCGCGCCACTCAAGGAGTCGGGCGAGCGCTGGCTGGAGGTCATGGAGCTGGCCCACCGGCAGGGCATCGAGTCGACCGCCACCATGATGATGGGCACCGGTGAGACGCACGCCGAGCGGATCGAGCACCTGCGCATGATCCGTGACGTGCAGGACCGCACCCGCGGTTTCCGGTCCTTCATCCCGTGGACGTACCAGCCGGAGAACAACCACCTCAAGGGCCGCACCCAGGCGACCACCCTCGAGTACCTGCGCCTCGTCGCGGTGGCCCGACTGTTCTTCGAGACCGTCCCGCACCTCCAGGCGTCCTGGCTGACCACAGGCAAGGACGTCGGGCAGCTCTCCCTGCACATGGGCGTGGACGACCTCGGCTCGATCATGCTGGAGGAGAACGTGATCTCCTCGGCGGGCGCGCGGCACCGCTCCAACCTGCACGAGCTGATCGGCATGATCCGCTCGGCGGACCGGATCCCCGCGCAGCGGGACACGCTCTACAACCGGCTGGCCGTGCACCACACGCCTGCCGACGACCCGACCGACGAGCGGGTGGTCTCGCACTTCTCCTCGATCGCCCTGCCGGGCGGCGGGGCTGGCCGGTCGCTGCCCCTCGTCGAGGTCAACTGACCCGTCCGTTCGGCTGACCGGGGCTCGTGCTCCCGCCCGACCACGGTGGCCGGTACGGGTGGTCCCGGCCGTCGCAACGTCCGGCTGTCCCGTCCGGGGCTGGTGGAGATGATCGTCGGCGGCTAGCGTCCCGGCTCGTATCCGTCGCCACCGTGGATCGACGAAATCGGCGCGACCCTGCTGCCGGCGGATGGTCTGATGGTCCTGGTCAGGGCTGTCCTCCATCGGCCCGTGAGGGTCGTCCACATAACGCACGGCGGTACGGGCGGGATGGGTCACCATCCCGCCCGTACCGTCTCCGGGCCCGGACCGGACGGCTCGAAGTGGTGCGCGCCGCTGGCGTGGGACATCGACCTCCGATAACGTCCCCCCGGTTCCGCAACCACTGATTTCCCTATCCCCCGGGGGACTGATGACCGCGTTCCACCGCTCGGCGCTGGCTCGTGCCAGCGTCGTGGCCCTGCTGGCGGCCGGTGGCCTGGCCACCGTCGCCGCCCCGGCGCACGCAGCCGACCAGGCCGACCTGTTGCTCCACCCGCTGAGCTACGAGGTGGCCAAGGGTGTCAAGGCGGCCAAGGCCAAGCCGTTCAAGTTCCAGGTCGACAACACCCGGAGCACTGTCGACGCCAAGAACGTCCGGGTCACCGTCGAGACGAAGGGCCTCAAGCCCCGCAAGGTCGGCGTGCTCGTCCCGGACGGGTGCGAAATCACCGGCACGACCATCAACTGCCTGCTCGGCGACCTGGGCGCCGGCACCACCGAGGACTTCGGCATCCCGGTGTTCTCCACGGGTGGTCGCGGTGACGCCGGCACGATGGTCGTCACCATCAAGTCGGCCACCGGCAAGCCGGTCACCGTCAAACACGACATCACAGTCGCCAAGCCGGGCTACGACCTGACCTCCTGGGTGCAGGACGTCTACGCGGACGTGACAGTGGACGGCGACAAGGCGGCCGAGGCCGGCCTCAAGCCGGTCAAGCGCGGCGAGACCGCGCCGCTGGACTGGGCGGTCTACAACGACGGCAGCCGCAAGGCGACCGGCTTGGCGTACGGGCTCAGCCTGCCGGCCGGCGTCACCTTCGCCGAGCTGCCGGAGGGCTGCGTCGAGGTGACGCTTGGCGGCCTCGCGAACGCGTACTGCGAGGACACCGGTGTGGTGCTGAAGCCGGGCCAGTTCTACACCGCAGACGTGCGCGTGAAGATCGGCGCCGACGTGACCGAGAAGGTGCTTCGACCCGGCTTCCTCTGGGCCGAGGGTCTGGACGCCGCCGAGGGCACTCCCGAGGAGCAGCCGCGGGTGGCCACCAGCGCGCAGCGCCGGACGTTCACCGAGGTCGACGAGGGGGACAACACCGCGCAGTTCGACGTCTTCGTCGACCTGAACGCGCAGCCGAGTCCGACGCCCACGCCGACCGTGACGCCGACCGGCACGCCGACGCCGGGAGCGACCACCTCGCCGGGCGCCGGCGGCGGTGCGGGCGGAGGACTGCCGGTGACCGGTGTGCAGGCCGGCCTGATCGGCGGCATCGGCGGTCTGATCCTGCTCGTGGGTGGGGCGCTGCTGGTGCTCTCCCGCCGCCGCAAGGTCGTCCTGGTCATCCCGGGCGACGAGAAGTCGACCGACTGACGTAGCAGCGACGCGGGGGCGGGGTGGGGGACCACCCCGCCCTTTCGCGTCCCCCGCCGGGCCGCGCCGGTCCCGCACCCGGGGGTACGCGGACCCAGCGGTCGACCGCGGGGGCGTGGCTGGCAGAGTAGAGGGGTGAGCCGTACCCCGCAGGGCCAGCGAGCCAGCCTGGACAAGCAGCCGCACGAGGTCGCCGCGATGTTCGACGGCGTGGCGGAGCGTTACGACCTGACCAACACGGTGCTCTCCTTCGGCCAGGACCGCTCCTGGCGTCGGTCCACCCGGGCGGCGCTCGGGTTGCGACCGGGGGAGCGTGTGCTGGACGTGGGCGCGGGCACCGGCGTCTCGACCCTGGAGCTGGCGCAGTCCGGGGCGTACGCGGTGGGTGCGGACCTGTCGCTGGGCATGCTGTACGCGGGCAAGCGGGCCCGACCGCAGGTGCCGTTGCTGGCCGGTGACGCCCTCCGGCTGCCGTTCGCGGACGCCAGCTTCGACGCGGTGACCATCTCGTTCGCGCTGCGCAACGTCAACGACACCGACGCGGCCCTGCGCGAGCTGGCCCGGGTCACCCGGCCCGGTGGGCGGCTGGTGGTGTGCGAGTTCAGCACCCCGGTCAACCCGGCCTTCCGGACGGTGTACCTGTCGTACCTGATGCGGTCCCTGCCCGCGGTCGCCCGCACGGTCTCCAGCAACCCCGAGGCGTACGTGTACCTGGCCGAGTCGATCCGGGCCTGGCCGGACCAGGCAGCCCTCGCCGGGCGGGTCGCCGCGGCCGGCTGGGGTCGGGTGGCGTGGCGCAACCTGACAGGCGGTGTGGTGGCCCTGCACCGGGGCATCCGCGAGTAGGTACGCCACTCGGCCGTGGACAATTCGTGAATATCGGGCTTTAGTCCACTTTGCCCCGTACGCTCGTCCGCATGACCGGAGCAGACCGGGCGGACCCGGTGGCCGCCACCGACGACGACGCTGCCGAACTCATCGCGCAGCTCCGCGCGCTGGCCGGCGCCGACCCGGCGGAGGTCCGGCAGGTGGTCGCCGAGGTGCTGGCCGCGCTGGACCGGGCGGCCGGAGGCGCGCTGCGCGAGCACCTGCCGGAGACGATCCGCGTCGACGCGGGCCTGGACGCACCCAGCCCGGCCTGACACTCGACTGCTGTGGACGGTCCTCGACTGTCACATCGGCGAGTTAGGTACCCCTGATCCTGCGCTGGTATGACGCCGGTCATACACTCGTCCCGTCTGGCTTGTGAAGCATTTCACGAGCGTGCGGGAGGAGGCGCGAATGACCGCGGTGGAACATGACGCCGACGTCATCGTCGTGGGCGCCGGTCCCGGTGGATCGGCGACGGCGTACCACCTGGCCCGGCATGGCGTACGGGTGCTGCTGTTGGAGAAGACCGAGTTTCCCCGGGAGAAGGTCTGCGGCGACGGGTTGACCCCGCGCGCCGTGCGCCAGCTCGTCCGGATGGGTGTGGACACCTCACCCGAGGCCGGCTGGCTGCACAACAAGGGCCTGCGGGTCATCGGCGGCGGCGTACGCCTGGAACTGGACTGGCCGGAGCTGGCGAGCTTCCCCAACTACGGCCTCGTCCGCACCCGACTGGACTTCGACGACCTGCTCGCCCAGCGGGCGGTGGCCGCCGGCGCCAAGCTGCGTACCAACGTCAACGTGCTGGGCCCCGTGCTCGACGGTGACGGCCGGGTGACGGGGGTCGAGGCGGAGGTGGGTCCCGGCAAGGAGCCGACGACCTTCCACGCGCCGCTCGTCGTGGCGGCCGACGGGGTCTCCGGTCGGTTCCCGCTCGCGCTGGGGCTGGCCAAGCGGGAGGACCGGCCGATCGGCGTGGCCGTCCGCCGCTACTACCGCTCGCCGGTCAAGCACGACGACAACTACCTGGAGTCGTGGCTGGAGCTGCGCAGCAAGGACAGCGGCGACAACCTGCTGCCCGGGTACGGCTGGATCTTCGGGCTCGGTGACGGACGGGTGAACGTCGGCCTCGGCGTGCTCAACTCGTCCTCCGCGTTCGGCAAGACCAACTACCGCCGGCTGCTCACCGACTGGCTCGCCAACACCCCCGCCGACTGGGGGATGACCGACGAGACAAACGCCGACGGCCCGATCCTCGGCGCCGCTCTGCCGATGGGCTTCAACCGGGTGCCGCACTACACCCGCGGCGTCATGCTTGTCGGCGACTCCGGCGGCATGGTCAACCCGTTCAACGGCGAGGGCATCGCGTACGCGATGGAGTCCGGCGAACTGGCGGCGGAGGTCGCGGTGCAGGCCCTCGCGCGGCCGGCCGGGCCGGAGCGCGAGCGGGCGCTGATGGCGTACCCGAACGAGCTGAAGGCCCGCCTCGGCGGCTACTACCGACTCGGCGGCATTTTCGTGAAGCTGATCGGCCGTCCGGAGATCATGCGGATCGCCACCAAACACGGCATGCCCCACCCGACGCTGATGCGTTTCGTACTCAAGCTGTTGGCCAATCTGACCGACCCGCGTGGCGGGGACGCGATGGACCGGGTCATCAACGCGATGACGAAGGCCGCGCCAGCTGTGTAAGTAGGACGGCATCGGTGCTGGTCACAGCACCGATGCCGACAAAGATCGACCCCCGCCGGCAGCCACCGCGAGGGACGTGAATAGTGTGATTTTCGTCAAGCACCGAGGGCAGGGAAGGACGAGCAGGAGAAAACGATGTCGCTCTCGCCTTACGCACCGATCATCGGGCTGTTCGCCCTCGCCGCGGCGTTCTCGCTGTTCTCCGTTGGCGCCGCCCGCTTCGCCGGTCCACGTCGTTACAACAAGGCCAAACTCGAGGCTTACGAGTGCGGCATCGAGCCCAGCCCCCAGCCGGTCGGCGGTGGGCGGTTCCCGATCAAGTTCTACCTGACGGCGATGCTCTTCATCGTCTTCGACATCGAGATCATCTTCCTCTACCCCTGGGCGGTCTCGTTCGACGCCCTGCCGATCTTCGGCTTCGTGGAGATGGTCCTGTTCATCGTCGCGGTCTTCGTCGCGTACGCCTACGTGTGGCGTCGCGGCGGCCTGGACTGGGACTGAGGAAGGAACGTCAGATGGGCATCGAGGAGAAGCTTCCCGCCGGCGTCCTGCTCACCTCGGTGGAGAAGCTGGTCAACTGGTCCCGGAAGTCGTCCGTGTGGGGCGCCACCTTCGGCCTGGCCTGCTGCGCCATCGAGATGATGGCCGCCGGTGGTCCGCACTACGACATGGGTCGCTGGGGCATGGAGGTCTTCCGGGCCTCGCCCCGGCAGGCCGACCTGATGATCGTCGCCGGCCGGGTGAGTCAGAAGATGGCCCCGGTGCTGCGGCAGATCTACGACCAGATGGCCGAGCCCCGCTGGGTGCTCTCGATGGGCGTCTGCGCCAGCAGCGGCGGCATGTTCAACAACTACGCGATCGTGCAGGGCGTCGACCACGTGGTGCCGGTCGACATGTACCTGCCCGGCTGCCCGCCCCGCCCCGAGATGCTCATCGACGCGATCCTCAAGCTCCGCGAGAAGATCATGTACGAGCCGCTCGGCCCGAACGGCCGCAAGATGCTTGCGGCCCGGCAGGAGCGCGGCGACGTCCCGGTCGTCCCCTACGGCTCCATGCCGTCCTCGTACCGCAACGACAAGGCCCGGCGTGCCGAGTGGACCAAGGCGGTCCGTGAGGGGCGCGAGGAGCAGTTGCGGATCGAGAACTGGATGAATGCCCAGAACCACCTCCACCCGCACGGGGGACCCAGGTGAGCGCGAGGAGTGCAGCGAAGCGGAGCCCCGCAGTCGCGAACGGAGGGCAGGCTCGGTGACCGCACCCAACGACAGGAACAACGACGGCGGGGTGCCCCTGCCGGTGGTGCCGGCCGGCGCCAGCGGCACCGCCCCGGCCGAGTACCCGCCGGCCAGCCCGGCCGGCCGGGGGATGTTCGGCAACCAGGGCTCCGGTGACGTGTCCGGCTACGGCGGCCTGGTCCGTCCGCGCCAGCCGATCGAGGAGGCCGCCCGCCCGTACGGCGGCTACTTCGACGAGGTGCGCGACGCCCTCGAAGAGGCGTACCCGGCCTTCGGCGACGCGATCGAGAAGGTGGTCGTCGACCGGGGTGAGCTGACCCTGCACGTACGCCCCGAGCGGATCGCCGAGGTCTGCCAGGTGATGCGCGACGACATGGCGCTGCGCTTCGAGCTGTGCTCCTCGGTGTCCGGGGTGGACTACCTCGGCGCCGACGAGCGTCGCCTGCACGTGATCTACCAGCTCACCTCGATGACCTACCGGCGTCGGGTGCGACTGGAGGCCGCGGTCTCCGTCGAAGCCCCGCACCTGCCCAGCGTGACGGCGGTCTACCCGACCGCGGACTGGCAGGAGCGGGAGGCGTACGACATGTTCGGCATCGTCTTCGACGGCCACCCCAACCTGACCCGGGTCCTCATGCCGGACGACTGGGAGGGCCACCCGCAGCGCAAGGACTACCCGCTCGGCGGCGTTCCCGTCGAGTACAAGGGCGCGGAAATCCCACCGCCGGACCGTAGGAGGTCCTACCAGTGAGCGCGAGGAGTGAGCTTGCGAGCCCCAGCCGCCCGCGGGAGGAGCGAGCGCAGCGAGCCCCGCAGTCGCGGGCAGAGGTTCGCGCAGTCGCGAACGGAGGACGGGCACTGTGACCACGTCGAACTACGCGACCGAGCGCGAGACCACCGAGGGTCGCGTCTTCACAGTCACCGGCGGTGACTGGGACACGATCGTCTCGGGCACCGACCCGATCAACGACGAGCGCATCGTCGTCAACATGGGTCCGCAGCACCCGTCCACGCACGGCGTACTGCGGCTGATCCTGGAGCTGGAGGGCGAGACGGTCCGCGAGGCCCGTTCCGTCGTCGGCTACCTGCACACAGGCATCGAGAAGAACCTCGAGTACCGCAACTGGGTGCAGGGTTCGACGTTCGTGACCCGGATGGACTACCTCGCGCCGATCTTCAACGAGACGGCGTACGCCCTCGCGGTCGAGAAGCTGCTCGGGATCACCGACGACATCACCGAGCGGGCCACCACCATCCGCGTGCTGATGATGGAGCTCAACCGGATCTCGTCGCACCTGGTCTGGCTGGCCACCACCGGCATGGAGCTGGGCGCGATCTCGATCATGCTGTACGGCTTCCGGGAGCGGGAGTACATCCTCGACATCTTCGAGACCATCACCGGCCTGCGGATGAACCACGCGTACGTCCGGCCGGGCGGTGTCGCGCAGGACGTGCCGGACGAGGCGATCGTCAAGATCCGCGAGTTCCTCAAGATGATGCCGAAGAAGCTCAAGGAGTACGAGGACCTGCTCTCCGGCCAGCCGATCTGGCTGGAGCGTACGAAGAACGTGGCGGTTCTCGACGTGACCGGCTGCGTGGCGCTCGGCGTCACCGGCCCGGTGCTGCGCTCCGCCGGCCTCGCCTGGGACCTGCGCAAGACGATGCCGTACTGCGGCTACGAGACGTACGAGTTCGACGTGCCGACCCACCCCGACGGTGACGTGTGGGGTCGCTACCAGGTGCGCCTCGCCGAGATCCGCGAGTCGATGAAGCTTGTCGAGCAGGCACTGGACCGGTTGAAGCCGGGCCCGGTGATGGTCGCCGACCGCAAGATCGCGTGGCCGGCGCAGCTGGCCATCGGCGTGGACGGCATGGGCAACTCGCTGGAGCACGTCGCGAAGATCATGGGTCAGTCGATGGAGTCGCTGATCCACCACTTCAAGCTCGTCACCGAGGGCTTCCGGGTCCCGCCCGGCCAGGTGTACGTCGGCATCGAGTCGCCGCGCGGCGAGTTGGGCGTGCACGCGGTCTCCGACGGTGGCACGCGGCCGTACCGGGTGCACTACCGGGAGCCGAGCTTCGTCAATCTCCAGGCCCTCCCGGCGATGGCCGAGGGCGGCCTGATCGCCGACGTGATCGCCGGTGGCGCCTCGCTGGACCCCGTGATGGGTGGTTGTGACCGATGACGACTTTCACCGACGAGACGCGGGAGCGGGCGCGCGAGATCATCGCCCGTTACCCGGCGGACCGGTCCCGCTCGGCGCTGCTGCCGCTGCTGCACCTGGTCCAGGCCGAGGAGGGGTACGTCTCCCCGGCCGGCGTGGCGTTCTGCGCCGAGGTGCTCGGGCTGAACAAGGCCCAGGTGGGCGCCGTGGCCACCTTCTACACCATGTACAAGCGCAAGCCGACAGGTGACTTCCTGGTAAGCGTCTGCACCAACACGATGTGCAACGTGCTCGGTGGCCAGGAGGTCTACGACACGCTCTCCGAGCACCTGGGCGTCGGGCACGACGAGACCACCGCCGACGGCACGATCACGCTTGAGCACGCCGAGTGCCTGGCGGCGTGCGACTACGGCCCGGTGATGACAGTCAACTACGACTTCTTCGACGGGGTCGACCCGTCGACGGCTGTCGGAGTGGTCGACGAGCTGCGCGCGGGCGGGCGGCCGATGCCGACCCGTGGCGCGCGGCTCTGCACGCTCAAGGAGATGGCGGTGCAGCTCGCCGGTTTCGCCGACGAGCGCGACGGCGCGGTCGCCGACGGCGGGCCGGGCGAGCCCACCCTGCGCGGACTGCGGCTGGCCCAGCAGCACGGCGTCTCGGTGCCGGGCTTCGACCCGAACACCCCGATCCGCAGCAAGGCCGAGGCCGACAAGGCCGCCGCCGAGGCGAAGGCGAAGGCGGAGGCCGCCAAGCCGGCGCCCGCCGAGGCCAGCGCGGCTCCGGTCAAGGGCGGCGACGGAGCGTCCGCCCCGACGGGCGCGGCAGGCGTCGCCGAGCCGGCGAAGCCGGAGTCCGTGACGGGCAGCACCGCTCCGGACGTGAAGGCGCCTGACGACAAGTCGCCGCAGGTGCGTACCGCCGAGACCCGGCAACCGGACGCGGACACCGCAGTTCCGGACGCACCAGGCACCAAGGTTCCGACGGAGACCTCGCCGCCGGCCTCGCGCGACGCGCGGGAGGCGGAGGCCGCCGGCGCGGCGGCCAACGCGCCCGCCGGCGACGGGAAGCCCGCCGGTGACTCCACCGGCGCGCAGGAGCGCAACCTCAACGAAGCGTCGGCGGGCACCGATGGCGCGAACTCCGCCGGCGCGAACGAAACGGGGGCCCAGAAGTGACCACTCCCCGACCGGAGACGTTGGCCAAGCTGACGCCGGTGCTGACCAAGCGCTGGCTGTCGCCGGACGCCTGGCGGATCGGCACCTACGAGCAGCTCGACGGCTACGCCGCGCTGCGCAAGGCGCTCAAGGCCCACCCGGACGACCTGATCCAGCTGATCAAGGACTCCGGGCTGCGCGGCCGTGGCGGCGCGGGCTTCCCCACCGGACTCAAGTGGGGCTTCATCCCGCAGGGCGACGGCAAGCCGCACTACCTGGTGGTAAACGCCGACGAGGGCGAGCCGGGCACGTGCAAGGACCTGCCGCTGATGACCCACGACCCGCACGCGCTCGTCGAGGGCGTCATCATCGCCTCGTACGCGATCCGGGCCAGCCGCGCCTACATCTACATCCGGGGCGAGGCGGTGCACGCCGCGCGCCGACTGCGCAACGCGGTCCAGGAGGCGTACGACAAGGGCTACCTCGGCCGGAACATCCTGCGCAGCGGCTACGACCTGGAGCTGGTGGTGCACTCCGGCGCCGGGGCGTACATCTGCGGCGAGGAGACGGCGCTGCTGGACTCGCTCGAAGGGTTCCGGGGTCAGCCCCGGCTGCGCCCGCCGTTCCCGGCCACCCACGGCCTGTACGCCAGCCCGACGGTGGTGAACAACGTCGGCACCATCGCCAGCGTGCCGCCGATCGTGCTCGGTGGCGCCGACTGGTGGAAGAGCATGGGCACCGAGAAGTCCTCCGGGCCGATGATCTACTCGCTGTCCGGCCGGGTCGCGAACCCCGGCCAGTACGAGTGCTCGATGGGTGTCACGCTGCGCGAGCTGCTGGAGCTGGCCGGCGGGATGCAGCCCGGTCACAACCTGCGGTTCTGGACGCCCGGTGGATCGTCGACGCCGCTGCTCGCCGCCGAGCACCTCGACGTGCCACTGGACTTCGAGGGGGTGGCGGCGGCCGGCTCGATCCTGGGCACCACCGCCACCCAGATCTTCTCCGACCAGGACTGCCCGGTCTACGCGACGTACCGGTGGCTGGAGTTCTACCACCACGAGTCGTGCGGCAAGTGCACCCCGTGCCGCGAGGGCAACTACTGGATGGTCCGGGTCTACCGGCGGATCCTCGCCGGTCAGGGCACCCACGAGGACCTGGACACCCTTCTGGACACCTGCGACAACATCCTCGGTCGTTCGTTCTGCGGCCTCGGTGACGGCGCGACCAGCTCGGTGACCTCGTCGCTGAAGTACTTCAAGCAGGACTACCTCGACTACATCGAGGGTCGGACCGCACCCAAGCTGTCGGAGAAGACCCTGGTAGGGGCGCACTGATGACCGACGTAGCCAAGCAGACCGAGACCGTCACCCTCACCATCGACGGCGTCGAGGTCACCGCGCCCAAGGGGACCCTGCTGATCCGGGTCGCCGAGCAGATGGGCACCGAGATCCCCCGGTTCTGCGACCACCCGCTGCTGGCCCCGGCCGGCGCGTGCCGCCAGTGCCTGGTCGAGGTGGAGGGGCAGCGCAAGCCGGTCGCCTCCTGCACCCAGACCGTCGCCGACGGCATGGTCGTGCGTACGCAGCTCACCTCCCCGGTCGCCAAGAAGGCGCAGGAGGGGGTGATGGAGCTGCTGCTGCTCAACCACCCGCTGGACTGCCCGATGTGCGACAAGGGCGGCGAGTGCCCGCTGCAGAACCAGGCGATGTCCACCGGCCGCACCGACTCGCGCTTCCACGAGCACAAGCGGGAGTACGAGAAGCCGATGGCGATCAGCAGCCAGGTGCTGCTGGACCGCGAGCGTTGCGTGCTCTGCCAGCGGTGCACCCGGTTCTCCGAGGAGATCGCCGGCGACAAGTTCATCGACCTGATGGGCCGGTCGTCCGCCGAGGAGATCAACATCTACCGGGACGACGCGTACGGCGAGGAGGGCGACGCCGGGGACGTCCCGTTCAACTCCTACTTCTCCGGCAACACCGTGCAGATCTGCCCGGTGGGTGCGTTGACCGGCGCCCAGTACCGCTTCCGGGCCCGCCCGTTCGACCTGGTGTCCAGCCCGAGCGTCTGCGAGCACTGCTCCGCCGGCTGCGGGCAGCGCACCGACTGGCGGCGCGGCAAGGTGCTGCGCCGGCTGGCCGGCGACGAGCCGGAGGTCAACGAGGAGTGGAACTGCGACAAGGGCCGCTGGGGCTTCCAGTACACCCGCGCCACCGACCGGCTGACCAACCCGCTGGTCCGCGACGAGCGCACCGGTGAGCTGCGGGAGGCGTCCTGGAGTGAGGCGCTCACCGTGGCCGCCGAGGGGCTGCACGCGGCCCGCGAGGGCGGGCAGGGCGCGGCGGTGCTCACCGGCGGCCGGCTGACCGTCGAGGACGCCTACGCGTACGCGAAGTTCGCCCGGGTGGCACTGAACACCAACGACATCGACTTCCGGGCCCGACCGGTCTCCCGCGAGGAGGCCGACTTCCTGGCCAGCTCGGTCGCCGGCGTCACCGACGTGACCTACACCGACGTGGAGAACGCGCCGGCGGTGGTGCTCGTCGGCCTGGAGCCGGAGGAGGAGTGCCCCATCCTCTTCCTGCGACTGCGCAAGGCGTACCTGAAGAAGACCCTGACGGTGTACGCGCTGGCGCCGTTCGCGACCCGCGGCCTGGAGAAGCTCGGCGCCAAGCTGGCCCGGGTGGTGCCCGGCGAGGAGGCAAGCGTGCTCGCCGAGCACGCCACGGTCGCCGAGGCGCTCAGCGCCCCGGGCGCGATCCTGATCGTCGGCGAGCGGCTGGCGAGCGTCCCCGGTGGGCTCTCCGCCGCGGCGAACGTGGCCCGGCGTACCGGCGCGAAGCTGGCCTGGGTGCCGCGACGCGCGGGTGACCGTGGCGCGGTCGACGCGGGCTGCCTGCCGAACCTGCTGCCCGGTGGCCGGCTGGTCACCGAGCCGGCCGCGCGGGCCGAGCTGGGCGAGGCGTGGGACATCCCGGCCGGGGTGATCCCGAGCCAGGCCGGTCGGGACACCGACCAGATCCTGGCGGCCGCGGCCAACGGCCAGCTCGGCGCCCTGGTGGTGGGCGGTGTCGACCCGGCCGACCTGGCGGACCCTCGGCTCGCCGAGGCCGCCCTGGACGCGGTGCCGTTCCTGGTCAGCCTGGAGCTGCGCGCCAGCGCGGTGACCCGGCGGGCGAACGTGGTGCTGCCGGTCGCGCCGGTGGTCGAGAAGGCCGGCAGCTTCCTGGACTGGGAGGGCCGGCTGCGTCCGTTCGAGGCGGTGCTGAACACCGCCGCGATGACCGACGGTCGGGTGCTCGACGCGCTGGCCGCGCTGCTCGACGTGCGGCTCGGCACCGCAGACGTGCCGAGTGTGCGTCGGGAGCTGGGCTCGCTGCCGGCCAGCCGTACGTCCCGGCCGGCTCCCCCGTCGGTGTCGCCGGGCAAGGTGCCCCACCCGGGCGCCGGGGAGGCCGTACTGGCCACCTGGCACCAGCTTGTCGACCTGGGCAGCCTGACCGACGGCGACGAGCACCTCGCCGGCACCGCCCGCCCGCCGGTCGTCCGGCTGGGCAAGGGCACCGCCGAGGCGCTCGGCGTGGCCGACGGCGACGCGGTCACCGTCGGTACCGACCGGGGCGCGCTCACCCTGCCGGCCGAGCTCACCGAGATGCCGGACGGCGTGGTCTGGTTGCCGACCAACTCTCCCGGTTCGACCGTGCGACGCAGCCTCGGGGCGACGTCCGGCGCGGTCGTCCGGATCTCCGTCCCCGCACCGAGCGCGGCCGTACCGGCCGGGCGGGTGGCGGCCGACGAGACCGGTCTGCCGGGTCCGCTCCTCAACACCGGGGGTGCCCAGTGAGTCCGTCAATCCTGGCCCAGGACCCGACGCTTGCCGACTTCGGCAGGGATCCGTGGTGGCTGGTCCTCGGCAAGATCGTCTTCGCGTTCGCGTTCGGTCTGCTGGCCACCCTGCTCGGTGTCTGGTTCGAGCGGCGCGTGGTGGGCTACATGCAGGTGCGGCCCGGCCCCAACCAGGTCGGCCCGTTCGGTCTGCTGCAGACCCTCGCCGACGGCCTGAAGATGGCCTTCAAGGAGGACATCCTGCCGAAGGCGGCCGACAAGGTCGTCTACTTCTTCGCGCCGACCATCTCGGTGATCTGCGCGGTCACCGCGCTGTCGGTGGTGCCGTTCGGCCCGATGGTGAGCATCGCCGGTCACCACACGCCGTTGCAGGTCACCGACGTGCCGGTGGCGGTGCTGCTGCTGCTGGCCTGCTCCTCGATGGGCGTCTACGGCATCGTGCTGGGCGGTTGGGCCTCCGGCTCGACGTACCCGCTGCTGGGCGGTCTGCGGTCCAGCGCCCAGATGATCTCGTACGAGGTCGCGATGGGACTGAGCATCGTGGCGGTCTTCATGACCGCCGGCACGATGAGCACCAGCGGGATCGTCGCCGCTCAGGGCGACGCCACCCAGCTGAGCGTCTTCGGCACCGAGATCCCGGCGCCGGGCTGGTACGCGATCCTGCTGCTGCCCAGCTTCATCATCTTCTTCATCGCCACGGTGGGTGAGACCAACCGGGCGCCGTTCGACCTCCCCGAGGCCGAGTCCGAGCTGGTCGCCGGCTTCATGACCGAGTACAGCTCGCTGAAGTTCGCACTCTTCATGCTCAGCGAGTACGTCGCGATGGTGACCATGTCCGCGGTCACCACCACGCTGTTCCTCGGCGGTTGGCGGGCACCGTGGCCGATCACCCTGTGGGAGGGCGCCAACTCCGGTTGGTGGCCGATGCTGTGGTTCTTCGGCAAGGTGATCGCGCTGGTCTTCGTGTTCGTGTGGCTGCGCGGCACGCTGCCCCGGCTGCGCTACGACCAGTTCATGCGCTTCGGCTGGAAGGTGCTGCTGCCGATCAACCTGGTGTGGATCCTGGTCCTGTCGGGCCTGCGCTCCATCGAGGACTGGGACTCGCGCAGCAAGCTCATCGCGGTCGGCATCCCGGCCGGCGTGCTGCTGATCGCCACGCTGTTCTGGCCCAACCGCCGGCCGCAGCCGAAGCCGACCACGCAGGAACAGGTCGACAACCGGCCGTACGGGAGCTTCCCGCTGCCACCGATGGATCTACAGGTACCACCGAGCCCGCGTATCACGCGCGTGGTCGCCGAGCGGGAGCCGGCGAACATCGTCGCCGGCTCGGACTCCAGGGAGGTGTGACGTGGGCGCGATCACCGGAACGTTCAAGGGATTCGGTGTCACCTTCTCGCACATGTTCAGGAAGGTCGTCACGACCGACTACCCGTTCAAGCCGCCGGTGTCGGCGCCGCGCTACCACGGGCGGCACATCCTCAACCGGCACCCGGACGGGCTGGAGAAGTGCATCGGCTGCGAGCTGTGCGCCTGGGCCTGCCCGGCGGACGCCATCTACGTCGAGGGCGGCGACAACACCGACGAGCAGCGCTTCTCGCCTGGTGAGCGGTACGCCAGCACCTACCAGATCAACTACGCGCGGTGCATCTTCTGTGGGCTCTGCATCGAGGCCTGCCCGACCCGTTCGCTCACGATGAGCAACGAGTACGAGCTGGCCCGGGACAACCGGCAGGACCTGATCTTCACGAAGGAGCAGCTGCTCGCGCCGCTTCTCGAGGGCATGGAGCAGCCGCCGCACCCGATGCGCCTGGGCGACAGCGAGAAGGACTACTACGTCGGCGCGCTCGACAACCCGGGCACCTCCGCCGGTGCCGAGACGTCCCCGATGGGCCCCGGCCGCTACCAGGTCGAGGAGCACCCCGGTGTGACGTTCCCGGGTGCCGAGCAGGCCGCCCAGCGCGCGGCGGCCGGCAAGGGAGAGGGAGCATGACCACGTCTACGGTGCTGGCCGCGGCGGGCGGGGTGTCCGGCGGCGAGGAGGTCACCTTCTGGATCCTCGCGCCGCTCGCCCTGATCGGCGCGATCGGGATGGTGGCCGCCCGCAATGCCGTGCACTCGGCGCTCTGGCTGGTGCTCACCATGCTCTGCCTGGGCGTGTTCTACGTGCTCCAGGCCGGGCCGTTCATCGGCATGGTGCAGATCATCGTCTACACCGGCGCGATCATGATGCTCTTCCTGTTCGTGCTGATGCTTGTCGGCCGGGACTCCACGGACTCGCTTATCGAGACGCTGCGCGGCCAGCGGGTCGCCGCGATCGTGCTCGGCCTGGGCTTCGCCGGCCTGGTCGGCGGGGCGCTCTACCGGGCGCTGGAGGGCACCACCGCGGTCGGCCTGGAGCAGGCCAACGCGGAGGGCAACGTGCAGGGCATCGCCCGGCTGCTCTTCACCAAGTACGTCTTCGCGTTCGAGCTGACCTCGGCGCTGCTCATCACCGCGGCGGTCGGCGCCATGGTGCTCGCGCACATCGAGCGGCGCAAGCAGGACAAGATCGATCAGCCGTCGACCATGAAGGCCCGCTTCGCGCCGGGCAACTACCCCGGCCCCAAGCCGGGCCCCGGCGTCTTCGCGACCTCCTCCTCGGTGGCCACCCCGGCGCGGCTGCCGGACGGGCGGCTCACCGACCGGAGCACGCCGGACATCCTGCCGGTGCGGGAGCTGACCGCGCAGGAGACCACCCTGAAGGGGACGGACCAATGACACCTGACTACTACCTGGTGTTGGCCGCGGTGCTGTTCACCATCGGCGCCGCCGGGGTGCTCGTCCGGCGCAACGCGATAGTGCTCTTCATGTGCGTGGAGCTGATGCTCAACGCGGCCAACCTGACCCTTGTCACCTTCAGCCGGATCAACGGTGACCTGAACGGTCAGATCATGGCGTTCTTCGTGATGGTGGTGGCCGCGGCCGAGGTCGTGGTCGGGCTCGCGATCATCATGTCGATCTTCCGTACTCGACGCTCCGCGAGCGTCGACGACGCCAACCTGCTCAAGTACTAAGGGGCAAGCAAGTGGAAGAGACTGTGCAGTACGCCGGTGCCACGGGCTTGCTCGGCAGCGTATGGCTGCTGGTGGCGATCCCGCTGGTCAGCGCGGCCATCCTGCTGCTGCTCGGCCGTCGGGCCGACCGCTGGGGGCACTGGTTGGGCGTCGCCGCCATCGGTGCCGCTTTCGTGCTCGGCCTGGCCTTCTTCTTCCAGCTGCGTGGCCTGGAGAACAAGTCGGTCGAGCTGAGCCTCTGGGACTTCATCGCGGTTGGTGACCTCCGCGTCGACTTCGGCCTGTTGTTCGACCCGCTCGCAGCGGTCTTCGTGCTGCTGATCACCGGGGTGGGTTTCCTGATCCACCTGTACGCGGTGGAGTACATGGCGCACGACAGTGGCCGCCGCCGGTTCTTCGCGTACTTCAACCTGTTCGTCGCGGCCATGCTGCTGCTGGTGCTCGGCAACAACTACGTGATGCTGTACTTCGGCTGGGAGGGCGTCGGTCTGGCGTCGTACCTGCTGATCTCCTTCTGGTACGGACGGCCGAGCGCGGCCACCGCCGGTAAGAAGGCGTTCCTGATGAACCGGGTCGGCGACGCCGGTCTGGCCGTCGGCATCTTCATCATGTTCGCCACGCTGGGCACCACCCAGTACGACGAGGTGTTCACCGGCGTCGGCGGGCTGACCGCCACCACTGTGCTGGTGCTCGGTCTGCTGCTGCTGCTCGGCGCGGCAGGCAAGTCCGGCCAGTTCCCGCTCCAGGCGTGGCTGCCGGACGCCATGGAGGGCCCGACCCCGGTGTCGGCGCTCATCCACGCCGCGACCATGGTCACGGCGGGCGTCTACCTGATCGCCCGCTCCAACCCGATCTTCTCCGCGAACTCGACCCTCCAGCTCGTGGTGGTAAGCGTCGGCGCGCTCACCCTGCTGATGGGCTGCATCATCGGCGCGGCCAAGGACGACATCAAGCGGGTGCTCGCCTGGTCGACGGTGAGCCAGATCGGCTACATGTTCCTCGGCGTCGGCCTGGGCGGTGGGGCGTACGCGCTGGCCATCGTCCACCTGCTGGCGCACGGTTTCTTCAAGGCCAACATGTTCCTGGGCGCCGGCTCGGTCATGCACGGGATGAAGGACCAGGTGGACATCCGCCGGTTCGGTGGGCTGTCGAAGTACATGAAGATCACCTGGTTGACCTTCATGATGGGCTGGCTGGCCATCATCGGCATGTTCCCGTTCTCCGGCTTCTTCTCCAAGGAGCCGATCATCGTGGCCGCCTTCGAGCGGGACGACTGGACCGCCTGGCTCTTCGGCGGCGCGGCGCTGCTCGGGGCCGGGCTTACCGCGTTCTACATGACCCGGCTGTTCGTGCTCACCTTTCACGGCCCGAAGCGGTGGACCGAGGACATCGAGCACCCGCACGAGTCGCCGAAGCTGATGACCATCCCGCTGATCCTGCTGGCGGTCGGCTCGGTGGGCGCCGGTTTCCTGCTCTCCACGTCCGTTCCGGACTGGCTGACGGCGACCGCCGGGCTCGGCGGCGAGCACGCCGAGCACGAGGCGGTTCTCTCGCACGCCGTGATCACCACGCTGTCGCTGCTGGTCACCGTGCTCGGCGCCGGGCTGGCCTGGTTCCTGTTCCGGGCCGGTACGGCCACCGCGCCGCAGCCGGCAGGTGTGCTGGTCACCGCCGCCCGGCGCAACCTCTACACCGACGCGGTGAACGAAGCGGTCTTCGAGAAGCCGGGCGTCTTCCTCACCCGGGCGCTTGTCTTCCTCGACAACCGGGGCATCGACGGGCTGGTCAACGGGCTCGCCGCCGCGGTCGGCGGTGGATCGGGCCGGCTCCGGCGGATGCAGACCGGCTTCGTCCGCTCGTACGCCACCTCGATCCTGGCCGGTGCGCTGCTGGTGATGGCGGCGTTCCTGGCGGTGCAGGCGGGGTGGTTGGCGTGATCGACCTCTTTCCGGCCGCCCCCGCCGGCGGACTACGCATCCACGACGGAGGTAAGGCCGCATAATGTCCAACTTCCCGTTCCTCTCGGTGCTCACGGTGGCGCCACTGGTGGGCGCCCTGGTGGTGGCCTTCCTGCCGCGCCACCGGCCGGAGCTGGCCAAGCAGGTGGCCTTCGCCTGGTCGCTGCTCGTGCTTGTGCTGTCGGTGGTGATGTGGGTCAGCTTCAACGCCGGCGGTGACCGCTTCCAGTTCCGCGAGTCGTACTCGTGGATCCCGAACTGGGGTGTCAGCTTCACCTTCGCCGCCGACGGCATCGCGCTGGTGATGCTGATGCTGATCGCGGTCCTGGTGCCGCTGGTGATCCTGGCGTCCTGGCACGACGCGGAGTCGTCGAAGCGGTCGGTGCCCGTCTACTTCGCGCTGCTGCTGGTCCTCGAATGCACGATGATCGGCGTCTTCGCGGCCGCCGACGTCTTCCTGTTCTACGTGTTCTTCGAGGTCATGCTGGTCCCGATGTACTTCCTCATCGGCAGCTACGGCGGCCACCAGCGGCAGTACGCGGCTGTGAAGTTCTTCCTCTACTCGCTTGTCGGCGGTCTGTTCATGCTGGCCGCGGTGATCGGCCTGTGGGTGGTCGGCGGCAAGACGTTCGACTGGCAGGCGCTGTCGCAGGTCGACATCAGCACTGGCACCGAGCGTTGGCTGTTCCTCGGGTTCTTCCTCGCGTTCGCCATCAAGGCGCCGTTCTTCCCGTTCCACACCTGGCTGCCGGACGCCGGTGGCGCCGCACCGGCGGGAGCCGCGGCGCTGCTCGTCGGTGTGCTGGACAAGGTGGGAACGTTCGGCATCCTGCGGTACTGCCTGCCGCTGTTCCCCGAGGCGTCGAAGTGGTTCGCGCCGTGGGCGCTGGCGCTTGGCGTGATCGGCATCATCTACGCCGCGCTGCTGGCGGTCGGCCAGAACGACCTCAAGCGGCTGGTGTCGTACACCTCGATCGCGCACTTCGGTTTCATCGGGGTGGGCATCTTCGCGTTCACCACGCAGGCCGGCACGGGTGCGGTGCTCTACATGCTCAACCACGGCCTGGCCACCGGGCTGCTCTTCCTGGTGGTTGGCATGCTGATCGCCAGGCGGGGTTCGGCACTGATCAGCGACTTCGGTGGGGCGGGCAAGCTGGTCCCGGTGCTCGCCGGGGTGCTGTTCTTCGCCGGTCTCGCCTCGCTCGCGCTTCCCGGCACCGCGCCGTTCATCTCCGAGTTCCTGGTGCTGATCGGCACGTTCACCGTGAACAAGCCGGTCGCGGTCATCGCGACGCTCGGCATCATCCTGGCCGCGGCGTACGTACTGTGGATGGTGCAGCGCACCACGCAGGGCACGCTCAACCCGGCTCTCACCGAGGTCGACGGGATGCGCAAGGACCTCAACCTGCGCGAGAAGTTCGTGGTCGCCCCACTTATCGCGCTGATCGTGCTGCTCGGCTTCTATCCCAAGCCGGTCACTGACGTGATCAACCCTGCCGTCCAGGCGACCATGGACGACATCGGCAGAACCGACCCGGCACCGTCCGTGGGCGGCACCGTCCAGGAGGCGGCAAAGTGACCGAGTTGAAACTGCCGTCGCTTGACTACGCGGCGCTCGCCCCGATCCTGATCATGCTGGGCACCGCGTTGCTCGGTGTGCTTGTCGAGGCCTTCGTTCCCCGGCGTTCGCGGCACGTGGTGCAGCTGACGTTGGCCCTGCTGGCGGTGCTCGCCGCGCTGACCATGGTGGTCTTCAACGCCGACGACCGGATCATCACCGCCGGTCAGGCGCTCGCGGTGGACGGGCCGACGCTCTTCCTCCAGGGCGCGATCCTCGTGCTGGCCGCGATGGCGCTGCTGCTGATCGGTGACCGCTCGGTGGAGCGGGGTGGCGCGTTCGTCGCCCAGGCGGCGGTGACCGCCGAGTCGACCGACGACAGGCGGCAGGCCGAGGGGCGCAACGGGCTCACCGAGGTGTACCCGCTCACCACGTTCGCGATCGGCGGCATGCTGATCTTCGTGGCGGCGAACGACCTGCTGACCATGTTCATCGCCCTGGAGGTCTTCTCCCTGCCGCTGTACCTGCTCTGCGCGCTGGCCCGTCGCCGGCGTCTGCTGAGCCAGGAGGCGGCGATGAAGTACTTCCTGCTCGGCGCGTACGCCTCGGCGTTCTTCCTGTTCGGGGTGGCCCTGATCTACGGGTTCACCGCCGGGATGCCGGGTCGGACGGCGGGCGTCGACTTCGCCACCATCAACGCGGCGGTGACCGAGTCGCCGGCCAGCCCGGTGCTGCTCTTCGCCGGCATGGCGCTGCTCGCCATCGGTCTGCTCTTCAAGGCGGCGGCGGCCCCGTTCCACGTGTGGACGCCCGACGTCTACCAGGGCGCGCCGACCCCGGTCACCGGCTTCATGGCGGCCTGCACGAAGGTCGCCGCGTTCGGTGCGCTGCTGCGGGTCTTCCACGTCGCGTTCGTCGACGCCAGCTGGGACTTCACGCCGGTGCTCGGCGCGGTCGCGGTGCTGACCATGCTGGTCGGCGCGGTGCTCGCGGTCACCCAGACCGACATCAAGCGGCTGCTCGCGTACTCCTCGATCGCCAACGCCGGCTACCTGCTGGTCGGTGTGCTGGCGCCGAGCAAGGACGGGCTGTCCGGCACGATGTTCTACCTGGTCGCCTACGGGTTCTCGGTGCTTGCCGCGTTCGCCGTGGTGACGCTTGTGCGTGACGCCGACGGGGAGGCCACCCACCTGTCCCGGTGGGCCGGGCTGGGACGGCGTTCGCCGTTCTTCGCCGCGCTGTTCACGTTCATCCTGCTGGCCTTCGCGGGTATCCCGTTGACCAGCGGCTTCACCAGCAAGTTCGCGGTCTTCGGGCCGGCCCTGGAGGAGGGGCAGGCCTGGCTGGTGATCGCCGGCGTGCTGACCAGCATGGTGCTGGCGTTCCCGTACCTGCGGGTCGTGGTGATGATGTGGCTGTCCGAGCCGGGCGAGTCCACCCCGACCGTCACCGTGCCCGGCGGGCTCACCTCCGCCGCGCTGATGATCGGCGTACTGGCGACCCTGGTGCTCGGTGTCGCCCCGGCGCCGCTGCTCGATCTGGCCGCCGGAGCTGCCGAATTCGTACGATGACGCGAGTCTCGACGAGCGGAGGCCGGTACGCGTTCGCGTGCCGGCCTCCGGTGCTATCCCCGACCCGGAGCAGGTAGAACGGGTGTGGCATGGTTGATGGCGTGGTGAATCCGGCTGGCGAGCGTTCAGGTGCCCCGGGCTCCGGCGGTCGTCGGGGTCGGGCGAGTACGAGTCAGTTCGGCGCGCTCGGCCTCCATCTCGCCGATCCCCGCGTCGAGGCGTCCGTGCTGGGTCTGCTCGACGCGGTGGAGGTCGAGCTGCGGGCGAGTGTGTCGAGCGCGGACCCCTTCGTCGAGGAGGCCGCCCGGCATCTGCTGGAGGCCGGCGGGAAGCGGTTCCGCCCCCTGCTGGTGGCGCTGGGTGCCCAGTTCGGTGATCCGAGCGGCCCGCAGGTCGTACCGGCCGCCGTGGTGATGGAACTCACGCACCTGGCGACGCTCTACCACGACGACGTGATGGACGAGGCGGCCGTCCGCCGGGGTGCGCCGAGTGCGAACTCCCGCTGGACCAACTCGGTGGCCATCCTGGTCGGCGACTATCTCTTCGCCCGCGCGGCGGACATCGCGGCCGATCTGGGCCCCGAGGCGGTCCGGTTGCAGGCGCGCACCTTCGCCCGCCTGGTGCACGGTCAGATCGCGGAGACGGTGGGCCCGCGCCCCGGGGACGACCCGGTCGCGCACTACCTGAGCGTCATCGCCGAGAAGACCGGCTCGCTGATCGCCACGTCGGTGCGGTTCGGCGGCATGTTCGGTGGTGCCCCCGCAGAGCAGGTCGAGGCCCTCGCCGGTTACGGCGAGACGATCGGCGTCGCGTTCCAGCTCACCGACGACCTGCTGGACATCGCGTCCGAGTCGGTGCAGTCCGGCAAGACTCCCGGGACGGACCTGCGGGAGGGCGTTCCGACGCTTCCGGTGCTGTACGCCCGCGCGGCGGACGACTCCGACGCCTCCTCGGTGCGTCTGCGGGAGATCCTGGCGACCGGCCCGCTCACCGACGACGCCCTGCACGCGGAGGCGTTGGGTCTGCTCCGGGAGAGCCCGGCGCTCAAGCGGGCACGGGAGACCGTACGCAGCTACGCCGAGGACGCCCGCGCTCGCCTGGCCCCGCTTCCGGCCGGTGCGTCGCGTCGTGCCCTCGAATCGCTCTGCGACTACATCGCCGACCGCACCAGCTGATCCTCGCTCCGGTCGTTTCCGGCGGCGGTCAGCAGCCGACTGCCGACGAGCATGAGGGCGGCGGCGAGCAGCATGGACACCGCCGCCGTGGACCACATCGTCGGGTAGCCGAGGTGGGCGGCGAGCGGGCCGAGGGTCAGCGGACCGAGGCAGCCGCCCGCGTACACACCGGTCTGGGTGATCGACGTGGCGGTGGCCGGCGCCTGCGGGTGTAGCCGCACCACCGCGAAGTTCATCAGTCCGGGCCACGCCCAGCCCAGGCCGAAGCCGAGCACCACGCCCGCGACCAGCGGCACCGCGCCGGTCAGCGCGAGCAGTCCCAGACCTACCGCGCCGACCACGAGCATCGCGGCGATCAGCGCCACGTGGCCGTCGGCGCGGCGGTCGGCCAACCAGCCGGCGCCGACCCGGGCCACCACGCAGACGGCGCTGCCCAGGGTCAGGGTGAGGCCGGCAAGGCCCGGGGACAGACCTCGGGCGGCGGCGGAGTCCACCAGGAACGTGCCCAGTGCGTTGGCGGCGGCGGCGGCCAGCGTGGCCGCCGCGCCGACGACCACAAGCGCCCCGGTGGCCCGGCCGGTGCGCCCGCCGCCGGCCCCGCGCGCGGGGCCGGGCTCCTGCCGGGGTACGAGCGGCAGCGTCGTCAGTGCCGCACCGGCGGCGACCACGAACGCCCAGCGCCAGCCGGCGGTCAGCGCGACGGTGGGCACCGCCGCGCCGGCCAGCAGTGTGGAGACCGGGATGGCCGCCTGCTTGACGCCGAACGACAGGCCCTGACGGCGGGCCGGGACGTGCTGGGCGAGGGCCGCGTTGCTGGCCAGCTGGCCGAGGGCGTTCGCGGCGGCGCTGAGTGCCAGCAGGCCAACAAGCACCGGGTACGACCGGGCGAGAGCCGCCACGGCCAGCATCGACCCGGCGGCCAGCAGGATGCCGCAGCGGGCCACCACCGCCGGTCCGTACCGTTCGACCAGCCGACCCGAGGGCACCGACGCGAGGGCACTGACACCGAAGTAGACGGCCACTGCCACGCCCAGGCCGGCCGGGGAGAAGCCGATGTCGGCGCCCATCTGCACGGCGAGGCCGCCGAGCAGGAAGACGGGCAGCACGCACGCCACTGTCGTGGCGACGGCACCGGTGCTCGCCCGGACGGGACGCGGGCGGGCGGAGGTCGGGGTGAGGACTGTGTCGTTCATCGTCCGGCAAACCTACGCGAGAGGTGTTCAAAGCACTCGTCGTGACCGTCAGGGCACAACGTGTGGATGGTGATCTGGCATCCTCGACCCGAACAGGCATTTCGCACCGGGCCTGTATTTCATATGGTGTAAGTCCCCGGCGGCGGAGGTGGTTGTGCGCGACCCCTTGGCAGAACCTTCGGACCTGATCCGCAGCGTCTCCAGAGCGCTGCGGGTGCTGGAGTCGGTCGGTCGCGCCCCGAAGGGCCTGACCGTCAAGCAGATCGCACGGCGGTGCGAGCTGACCGTTGCCACCACCTACCACCTGGTGCGCACCCTGGCGTACGAGGGCTACGTGATCCGTCGCGAGGACGGCACGTACATCGTGGGGTTGGAGGTGGCCGACCGCTACCGCGAGCTGGTGACCGCGTTCCGGGGGCCACCGGCGGTCGGTGAGGCGCTGCGCCGCGCATCCCTGGACACCGGCTACAGCCACTACCTGGGCCGCTTCGTCGGCGGTCAGGTGGCCATCACGGCGGTCGCCGAGGGGCACCGGTCGCCCTACCTGGAGGACCTGGTCCCCGGGTTCGACGAGGGGGCACACGCCACGGCCCTCGGCAAGGCGCTGCTCGCCACCCTCACCGCCGACCAGCGCTTCCGCTACCTGCGGGAGTACGGCATGCGGCCGTTCACGAACGCCACCCTGACAAGCAACGAGACCTTCGAGGCCGACCTGGCCGCCGGCGACCGGCGGGGGATGCAGCTGGAGCTGGGGCAGTTCCGTCAGGGTGTGGCGTGCGCGGCGGTGCTCGTCGCACCGGACAAGGACATGGAGCGCCGCGTGGTGCTGGCGTGCGCGTTGCCGGCAAGCGAAATGATGACCTCGGCCCGGGTGGTACGCGCCAAGCTGCTCACGGTCGCCCGCAGCGTCGCCGACGGCATCGCCGCCGACCACTGACCCGTACGACGCCGAGGGGCGCTCTCCCGGGCTGGGAGAGGGCCCCTCGATGCGCCAGGTGACCACCACGCCCGGCTTGGCGTAGTCGCCGTCCGGCCAGTTCGACGCCGCGCTCGCCGACTGCGATGTGAACCGGGCGCGACCACCTCTCCGGTCGGGTATCGACCCGCAGCCGGTCTGACCTCGGGCTGAACCGAAAGGCGTCACCACACGTATTCCCGGGCGGACGCACAGCCGGACGCGCGCCGGAAGCGAGGAGACCGCCATCAGCGACCATGACGCCCAACTGCTGCGCGCGCTGCACGACGAGCACGCGGAGGCGCTGTACGTACATGCCCTGCGGCTGGTCAACGGCGACCGGCAGCGTGCCGAGGACCTGGTGCAGGAGACGCTGCTGCGGGCCTGGCGGCACCCGGAATCCCTGGACCCCCGCCGGGGTTCGGTGCGGGCGTGGCTCTTCACCACCGCCCGCAACCTGGCCATCGACGCCTGGCGTCGCCGATCCACGCGGGTCGGCGAGGTGTTCACCGACGAGATGCCGGAGCCACCCGAGGTCGTCGACGAGGCCGAACGCGCGGTGGAGGCGTGGACCGTCGCCGAGGCGTTGAACCGGCTCAGCCCGACCCACCGGGAAGTGCTCATCGAGTGCTTCTACCAGGGACGGTCGGTGGCCGAGGCGGCGTCGCGGCTGGGCGTGCCACCGGGCACCGTGAAGTCCCGCACCCACTACGCGCTGCGGTCACTACGGTTGGTCCTGGCTGAGATGGGAGTGACGGGATGACCCGGTGCGAGTTCGCGCACGACGACGGCGCGTACGTGCTGGGCGCACTCGCCCCCGCCGAGCGGGCCGCCTACGAGCGGCACCTCTCCGGCTGCGCCGAGTGCCGCGACGCGGTCGCCGAGATCGCCGTCCTACCCGGACTGCTCGGCCGCCTCGACCCGTCCGGCCTGGAACAGTTCCTTCCGCCCCCGACCCCACCCCGGGTGCCCGCGCTGCTCGATGAGGCCCGCGCCCGCCGGCGCCGCGAGCGGTGGTCCAACCGCCGGGGGTACGCCGTGACGGGGCTTGTCGCCGCCGCGATGGCGCTTGTGGTGGGCGTCGGCACGGTTACGGCGTTGCGGGGCGGGCCGAGCTCTCCGGTCACTCCGAACGCGGTGGGGACACCTGGCGTACGGGTCTCGATGGTCGCCATGCGGCCGGTGGCCACGGCCGGGCCGGTGCACGCCGAGGTCGGGCTGAACAGCACGAAGTGGGGCACCGAGGTGACCATGCGCTGCGGGTACGACCCACGGACGAGCTACGGCAAGGCGTACCCGTTCCGGCTGGTGGCGCACGGCCCGAACGGCGCCAGTGAACAGATCGGCTCCTGGCTCGCCGCGCCGGGCGACAGCCTCCAGTTCACCGGTGCCACCAGGTTCACCGACGCGGAGTTGGTGAGCGTCGAGCTCCAGCGGGCCGACGGCACCCCCCTGCTGACCTACGACGTCCCCTGACCCCGGCACCACGCCTCGTGGCGGGGGTGGGGTTCAGGGGGTCGGGACGGGGGCGGCAGTGGAGACGCGGGCGGCCTGACGGGCCTGGCGGGTGTGGCGGATCGCGTCGGCGGTGAAGACCACAAGGGCGAGCCAGACCAGCGCGAAGCCGGCGAGCCGGGCCGGCGGCATCGGCTCGTGGAAGATGAGCACACCGCAGGCGAGCTGGAGGATGGGCGCCAGGTACTGGATCATGCCGAGGCCGGTCAGTGGCAGCCGGTTCGCGGCTCCGGCGAAGAGAAGCAGCGGGATGGCGGTGGCCGCGCCGGCCAGCACCAGCAGCGCCGTGTGCCCGGCCGAGACGTGCCCGAAGGCCATCCCGCCACGGTAGGACAGCCAGATCAGGTAGCCGAGTGCGGGCAGCGCCAGCACGGCCGACTCGACGAACAGTCCCTCGGCGGCAGGCAGCCCGAGCCGCTTCTTGATCAGGCCGTACCCGGCGAAGCTGAACGCCAGGGTCAGCGCCAGCCAGGGCAGGCGGCCGTAGTCCACGGCGAGCACCGCCACGGCCGACCCGCCGATGCCCAGCGCCACCCACTGCCCCGGGCGCAGCCGCTCCCGCAGCACCGTCACCCCGAGCAGCACCACCACGAGGGGGTTGATGAAGTAACCGAGCGCGGTCTCCACCACCCGGTCGGAGCTGACCCCGTAGATGTAGGTGCCCCAGTTGACAGCGATCAGCGCGGCGGCGGCGACGATCCCGGCCACCGCCCAGCCCCGGCGCAGCAGCGCCCGCAGGAAACCGATGTTGCGCAGCGCGCCCAGCAGCAGCGCCACGAAGAGCACCGACCAGACGATCCGGTGGGCCAGGATCTCCAGCGGGCCGGCCGGTCGCAGCAACTTGAAGTAGAGCGGGAAGAAACCCCAGAGCAGGTACGCGCCGATGCCGTAGAGGTATCCCAGGCGGAGTGGCGTCACGACTCCACCGTAAGGGCTCCAGCTGCGCTCTGTTCCTTTCCGGTGATCGGGGTCACCGGCGGCCGCTGGTCGAGATTCATCCACCGCTCCGGAGTGTCGAGCGGCGTGAAGCCCACCCGTGCGTACACCTCGTGGGCGTCGTTTGTGGCCAGCAGGATCCGGCGTACGCCCAGCTCGGCCAGATGGTCGCGGACCGCGGTGGCGAGCCAGCCGCCCAGGCCGTCGCCCCGGGAGGCGCGGTCGACGTACACGTCGCAGAGCCAGGCGAAGGTGGCGCGGTCGGTGACCACCCGGGCCACCGCGACCTGGCGGCCGTCCCCGGGGCGGTAGACGCCGAACGGCAGGGATCCCGCGAACGCCCGGTCGACAGTCGCCCGGTCCCGCCCCACCGCCCAGTACGCGTCGGTGGACAACCAGTGGTGCACCAGGCTCAGGTCGAGCCGGGCCGGGTCGGTGCTGAGCAGGTGGCCGTCCGCGCGGGTCTGTGAGAACACCCTGCGACGCTAGCCGCCACGATGGGCGCGCCCGCCGGCCAATTCCCGACCTCTGGTCATCGGCCCGCCCCGGCCCCGGCCGTGGTCGGAGCCCGGGCGGGCCGGGTCGGTGCGGGCAGGTCGCCGGTCAGTCCCGGTCGAGGACGGCGCCGAGGATCCAGGTCACGATGCTCACGAAGAGGGCACCGAGCACCGCCGCCGGCCAGAAACCGTCAACCGAGAACGGCAGCCCGGCCTGGTCGGCGATCCAACTGGTGAGCAGGAACAGCAGCCCGTTGACGACCAACGCGATGAGACCAAGCGTCAGCAGGTAGAAACCACAACCGACGGTCTTGATGATCGGCTGGAGGACCGCGTTGACCACGCCGAAGATCACCGCCACCAGCAGCAGCGTGGTCACCGTCTCCGCGGCGGAACTCGACTCCAGAGAGATGCCCGGGATGAGGAACGTGGCAAGCCAGAAAGCCAATGCTGTGCTGGCCAGCCGAATCAGCAGACCTTTCAGAAAACCCATGGCGGGGATCGTGCCACGACACCCGCGACTGCGTAACCCGCCGGTTCGACGCGCGACCAGGTCAGCCGCGCGCCGGCCGGCCGATCAGCTGCGCCTCGATCGGGGTCGGGGCGAGCAGCGCCCAGCGCAGCGCCCGCCGGTTCACCACTGCCACCATGTCGTCCCGCATCCGGGTCAGCCACTCGGCTGAACCGCCGAGCCCCAGCGCCGCACCGGCAAGCGCCGCCTCGGCAGTGCCCAGCGGTTGCAGCACCGCCAGGTCCGCACGACTCAGCACGTCGGTGTCCGCAGCTGTCAACTCGTCGCGCACCACGAGGGTGGCCCGCCACGGTGCGCCCCGCTCCGCCTCGGCCGGCACCGGCCCGGCGGCGTCGACCACAAGCAGCAACGGCCGCAGCGCGGTCGCCACCCCGTCGGCCACCGTACGGCCGGGCGGGATCAACGGGATCGTCAGGCCCGGGGCGCCCACCCCCCTGACGAACGGCTCCCAGACCCGTGGTCGCGCGGTCTGCACCACCACCAGGGCTCCCAGCGCCATCGCGCGCAGCGCCACCAGCTGTGCCGCGCGTACGCCACCGACCAGCAGCACCCTTGTGCTCTCCGGTCGGAACAGCCGCACGGTGACCGCGCCGCCGTGCCTGTTGGTGCCGACCATGATCCCCGCCTGGCCCAGGGTCAGCTCCCAGTCGTCGAGCGCCGGTCGGGGCTGCGCGCCCGCCGTCGCCAGCGCCAGCGGCAGGGTGGCGGCCAACCCCTCCAGGTGGGCCCCGTCCAGCCGCCGGAGCCCTCCGCCCAGGCCGGTCACCAACCGGTCCAGGGCCTCGGCGGCCAGGGTCAGCTCGGTCGTCGTCCCGGCCGCCAGCCGTACGGTCAGCTCGGTCGGCACCTCGGCGGCGCCGCTGGCCGGCGGCGGGCCGGCGCAGATCGACACGGTCGTCGCGGTCGCCGGCAGCGCGAGCAGTCGCGGTGCGAGTTGGCGGGCGCCAGCGCCGTCGGCGTCAGGCCACCGGGTCAGCCGGAAGGTGGCCTGGACCAGGGGGCCGGACCGCAGTGCCGGCCAGAACTCGCGCACGGGCTGGCCGTCGTCGTGGTGGGCCAGCTCGCCCAGGACGCGCAGCGCCGCGGGTACGCCGAGCGGCCGCGCGGTCAGCGGCCCCAGCCGGCGGACGATGCGGCGTACCGTGCCGGCGAGCACCCGGCGCAGGGCCTCCTCCGACCAGCCGTCGACCCGCAGCACGCGCACCGCCAGCAGCGCCTGCTCCCGCCCTGCGAGCCGGCCGTCGGTGAGCTGCCGGTACGACGTGCCGACAGTGCCCCCGGCCGGCGGCACCGGCGCCGGCGCTCCGGCGAGCAGCAGCTGGATCCGCAGCGGCGGGACGTCCACCCCCGGTGCGGGCAGCAGGGCGGAGGGCGGCGGGATCGCGTGCGACGCGTCGCCGAGCAGGTCGCCGGGATCGCCGAGTTCCAACAGCGCGACCATGCCCCCGGTGTCCTCCAGGACCGCCGCCGGCCCGTCGGACAGTTCCGTGGAGCGGACCACGGCGCCCGGCGCGACAAGGTCGAGCAACTCGGCCGGCCCCGCGGACCCCACCAGCGCCCGGCGGCGGGTCAGGTGCCCGGCGGCGGTGCCCAGCCACTCGAAGAGCCATCGCCCCCGGAGCCGGGCGCCGGCTGCCACGATCAGCAGCGCCGCCGCCGTCACGGCGGTGACGGTCACCGGCGCGCTCCGACCGAGGGCGGCGAGGACGAGCGCCACCGCGACCTGTGCGGCGACCAGTTGGCCGGCGCGTACCCCGGTGCCGGCCCGCGTGAGCGTCGCCCATCGGCCGCCGCGCCGACGGGGCGCGGCGACGCCCGGACCGGAGGGAAGGCCGACGGCGGCCGGGACCGGGTCGATCGGGGCCTGCTGCCGCGGGCCTCCGGTGGTGATCGCCCGCACCGAGCCTCCTCGACCAGTGTGGACCGTGCCGGGCGGCAGGCCCCTCGCTGACCCGTCACGCGCCGCGACGTGGCTGCGGCACATCGTAAGCGACCGATGGCTGCCGTGGTTGTCCACAGGGGAGAGGTCGGGGGTAGCAGAACCGCAACCGGGCCGCTACCGTCAGCCACGAAGTGCATCGCTGACCCGCATCCGACGTGCGTCGACGAGCGGGCCACGCGACCGACGCGCCCTCCGGGCGAGTCGACGGCCAGGCGCGATCGAGGAGACGAGGTGACGTCCGGGTGTCCCAGACCCAGGCAGAAGCCGCGGTGATGAAGCAGACCGCCGCGAAGTTCGAGCAGGTTGACCAGTCGTTGCAGTCCATGCTGACCGGCCTGCTGGCCGAGTTGGAGGTGTTGCAGCAGGCCTGGCGCGGCGCCGGTGGGCGATCGTTCGAGCAGGTCAAGCAGCAGTGGTCGCAGGACCAGGCCGCGCTGCACCGCGCCCTGCGGGAGACCGCCGGGGCGATCCGCACCGCAGGCCGGCAGTACGACGTCTCGGACGACGAGGCGGCCAGCCGGGTGGCCGGCACCAACCGCGGCGGCATCCAACTGCCGCTCTGACCCCGCTCGGGAGGGAGCTCCGATGGACCACGGTGTGCTGGTCGTCAACTTCACCGCGCTTCAGCAGGCCGGTGCGGACATCCAGAAGGCGCTGAACACGCTCGACTCGCAGCTCGGCCAACTCGAACGCGACGCCGCGCCGCTGGTGGCCGGTTGGGCGGGTGAGGCCCGGGAGGCGTACGAGCAGCGCCAGGCGCGGTGGCGGTCCGCCTCGCAGGACCTTCAGGCCATGCTGCGTGACATCAGGCTGGCGGTGAACGACTCCGCCGCCGACTATCTGGACACCGAGAAGAAGAACACAGGGCTGTTCCAGTGATCCCGGTGGTTCGGAAGCGCTGACCATGTCCGGGCCCGCGCCCCGGCCGGCTCCGGTCGGGGCGTTCCCCGGCAGCCCGGCGAGGTCACACCGGGTCGGCGGGCCGCCACCGGCGGCGCGCGCCCCGGGGCAGCACCAGGGCGAGCAGCACCACGGCGACTGCAGTCGTCCCGACCACAGCGCCGACCAGCAGGGCCCGGTCCCGGGCCGCGGCCCGGCGGGCGTCGCGGGCGAGTTGCGCCGCGTCGGCCCGGTCGTCGGCGAGCGCGGCGACCGTCCGCGGCCCGCCCGGCTGACCCGGTCCGGTCTCGGTGACCGCCCGGTACGGGTTCAGCACGCCCGCGCCGTACCCGTGCCCCGGGCCGGGCGCCGGATCGGCGGTGGCGATGATCCGTTCGGCCACCTGGGCAGCGGTCAGCTCGGGGCGGTACTGGCGCAGCAGGGCGGCGGTGGCGGCCACGAACGGCGCCGCGTAGCTCGTTCCCTCGACCCGCTGGTGGCCCTGCCCGGGCGCGGCGGTCAGCACCTCACTGCCCGGTGCGACCAGGTCGACGTACGGGCCGGTCTGCGAGAAGCCGGCCCGTGCACCGTCGGCCCCGATCGCGCCCACCCCGAGCACTCCGTCGTACGCGGCCGGGAACGGGCGCGGGTCGCCGCTGTCGTGCAGGTTGCCGGCGGCGGCCACCAGCACCACGTCCTTCTCGACGGCGTACGCGACGGCGGCGTGCACGGCCGGGGCGTCGGCGTACAGGACGACGGAGAGGTTCACGACGTCGGCGTCGTGGTCGACGGCCCATCGGATGGCCCTGGCGAAGTCGGCGGCGCTGACCGTACGCCCCGACTCCCGTCCCTGCACCACCTGCTGCTCACTGACCCGTACCGGCAGGATCCGGGCGCCCGGTGCGAGGCCGTGGAAGGCGACGCCGGGGCGAGGTTGTGCCGCGATGATGCTCGCCACACCGGTGCCGTGCCCGGCGCAGTCGCGGCTGCCGTCTCCGCCCGGGTCGAGCAGGTCGGTGCCGGCCAGCACCTGCCCGGCCAGTTGCGGGTGGACCCGGTCGACCCCGGAGTCGACCACCGCCACTGTCACTCCCTTGCCGGTGGCCAGTGGCGCGAGCCGGGCGGGGTCGTACCGTTGCTGCGTCCACGGCAGGGCCGCGACCGGCCGGACGGGCGCCAGGGGGTTCGCGCAGGTCGGCGCCACACGCGACGCGGCGTCGGCGGCGTCTGTCGGAAGTGCCGGCGCGGTCAGCATGCCGGCCGCCAGGCCTGCGAGGACCGGGCGCGCGATCGACCGGGACATCGACGGCCTCCGTATCGTGTCGGCTCCGGGACGGGATGTTATCGCCTCGTCGACGCCCCGGCGGACCGCCGCCGGCCAGCCATTGTGATCTTGATACCACCTTGTAGGTTGTACGCGATACCTGTGGCCTGTTCTCGGAAGGAGAGGTGGCCGTGACCGAATGGGAGCCGGCCACGGAGGCCGAGGTGGCGATGCGGGACGCGCTGCGCGCCAACGACCAGGAGTTGTACTTCCGACTCCTGTCCCGCACCGATCTGCTGTTGCCCGTCGCCGCGCCGGCACTGGCCGGTCAGACGTCGCCCGGCTGGGGCACCTGGACCACCGGCGGCCGTACGCACGTGCTGGCGTTCACCTCCGCCGCCGCGCTGCGGGCCTGCCTCGGTGACCATCCGGGCAGCAACCGGCGGGTCCCGTTCACCGACCTCGCGGTCGGCTGGCCCAACCACGAGTGGTGGCTGGCGGTCAACCCCGGGCTACCGGTGGAGGGCTACCTGCCCGCCTGGTTCGTCTCCCAGCTCTCCCGCGGTGACGTCCGCCTTCCCGGGCGCGCCATGGGGGCCCGCGCCCGGCTGGAGCGGGCGGAGACCCTCGCCCGCACCCGCAACGGCGCGACCGGTCGGGACGCCGCCGGCGCGACGCCGAGCACCGGCCCCACGCCGTCCGGCTCGACCCCGCCACAGGGCCCTGAGCCGGTGGCGGCACCGCCCGTGCGACAGGCACCGACGCGGCAGGCGGTGCCCCGGATGACCAACCCGCTGGCCCCTGGCGCGCCGCGGAGCACGCCGAGACCGGGTGACCTGTCCCGCCTGTCCGGCACCGACGACATGCCCGCGGCCGGCCAGCGACACCCGAACGCCGTGCCGCGCACCGACTCCGTGCCGGAGGCCGCTCGCCCGGCCGCACCCCGGTTCGCGCCGTCGACTCCCATCGAGCGTCCTGCTGCCGTTCCGACCGAGCCGAGCCCGACCACGACCGGCCGCCCGCCGGTCGGCCGGGCCGGCGACGCCATGGCCGCCCCGGCCAACGGCACGGCCCAGGGCGACAGGCGTTCCTTCTTCGAACCGGCGTCCGGCCGGGACCGCGCCGCCGGCCCGCCGCCGGGCGGGGGGCGGCCCGGCGACCGGGCCACGCCGCCGTCCCGTTTCGCGCGGGGCAGCCAACCGTTCCCCCGCCGCCGTCCCGCCGAACCGACCGCCGAGGGTGGTGCCACCCGGGCCTTCCCGATGACCGACGCGGCCGCCGAGGGTGCCACCCGGGCCTTCCCGGTTGGCGACGCGACAGTCAGCCGGCCGCTGCGGCCGCCGTCCGGCGACCCGCTGACCTCCGGCGACGAGCCCACCCAGCCGTTGCCCCCGCGCCGCCCCGATCCGCTGGCCGAGGAGCCCACCCGCGCCTTCCGGGCGACAGGTGGGCCCGCACCGGTTCGTCCCGACACGGCGGCCGAGGAGACCCAGCCGATCCCGCGTGGCCGGCCGGGGGAGCAGGCCCGGTACGAGCCGCCGGTGGAGGAGCTGTCGCCGTCCGTCGCGGAGCCGGTCTCGAGCCCGCCGGCACCGCGCCGCGGGTTCACGCCCATCGTCATCGAGGGCACCGTCATCGAGTCCCGTGACCTGACCGAGCCGGTCGCCGCGGGTCGACCCGCCGGGCCGTACGCCGACGACCTCGTCGGGGACCGGGCCGGAGGCGACCCTGTCGACTCCCCGCCGCCCCGCACGGGCAGCGTCCCGGACCCGCCCCGCACGGCCGGTGACACGCCGTCACCCTTGCCGGAGCCCTCCCACGCGGACACCGGCGGCGGCGACCCGTACCCGGCTGCGGGTGGCGAGGAGCCGAACCCGGCGGAGCCGACGCCTGTCGACTTCACGCCGGCCAACACGGTCGAGGAGGACCTGCTCAACGCGGCCGGCGCGGGCAGCACCGACACGTTCCTGTCCACCCTGCTGCTGGCCCGGGTGCTGCTGCCCGCCGCACCTGAGTCGGTGCCCGGCAGCCGCCCCGGCGACCCCGGTTTCGTCTGGCGTACCGGCCAGCTCGACGACGAGACGTACGTGGTGGTCTACACGTCGCCGGAGCGCCTGGCCGACCACACCGACGGTGACGTCGACACGGTAGGGGTGAAGTTCGCCCAACTGATCCGGCGCTGGCCGGACGAGGACTGGTCGTTCGCCGTCAATCCGGGCACCCCGGTCGGCGCGAAGCTGCCCGGTGAGCAGATCATCGCCCTTGCCAACTGGGCCGCCGAAGTGGGGCTCGGGGACGACCTGGAGGTCGACACCGAGGAGGCCCCCGCCGTGGCGGAGCCCGCCGCCCGCCCCCGGTACGCTCCGGCGGCGGTCGACCCGGCCCGCCCGACGGTGATGCAGAAGGCGATCGCGCCCAGCCAGCTCGCGTACTACCTGGAGCGGGGGTACGACCGGGTGTCCGGCTTCGTGCACCGGGCGGGCGAGCTGGCCCACCTGACCACGCCTGCCCAGTTGTACGACGCGCTCGGCCTCAACTACCCGGCCTCGCCGTTCGTGCGGGACGCCGAGGAGATCTACGTGCTGCGCTGGCCGGCGCACCGGCCGAGCCTCTACCGCATCCCGTACGGGGGGCAGAACGAGCCGGCGATGCGGGCCATGGAGGGCTGGGTCATCGAACGCCCACCGTTCCGGGGCAACGGCTTCGCCCCCGGCGAGAGCAGCGACGTGGTGGCCGAGTTCAAGGTGGACAGCGCCCGTCTGCCGCACGGCGCCCAGCTCTGGCGGATCGGCGCGGACGGCACCGAACGGGTGGTCGCGTCGCTCGACACGGACGCGGTGGTGTGGCGACGGGTTCCGGAGGCGTGATGCGCGACGGCTATGTGGCCCGTTGGCGGGGCCGGGAGTACCAGGCCAGCCCGGACGGCGACGACATCCGGCTCTACCAGCCCGAACCGGCCGAGGGCTTCGAGGAGGTCCGACCCGGCCGGTACGTGCGGGTGCTGCCGGCCAGCGACATCGAGGACCTGGCGTACGTGCGGACCACCTGCACGTGGCAGGGGCAGCCGTTCATCGTGCTCGGCGAACACGACGCCTGGCTGCGCGTCGAGTACACGGGCGGCCGTTGGCCGGTGGCCGAGGCGATGCGGCTGGAGGTCTTCGACTTCGGCGTCTACCAGGGCTGGGCGCCGGCCGCCGAGGTCACCGACCTGCGGGAGCAGCGGGTCTGACTGCCGCACCTGGTGCGACAGGTCAGGACTTGGCCCACCGTAGGACCTCGCCGAGCACCAGGTCCGGTGCCTCCAGGTGCGGGAAGTGGCCCACGCCGTCGAGCAACCGCCACTCGTACGGGGCCACGACGTACCGTCCGGAGCCCAGGGCCGTCCTCGGTAGGGAGGCGACGTCAGTGGCGCCGTGGAGTTGGAGGGTCGGGGTGACAAGCGGCTTCTGCATGAGGCGTACGAACCGGTAGCCGTGCAGCCGCAGCACCGAGCGGAACGCCCACCGGTAGCCCTCCAACGCGCAGAACGCGGCCTGCGGGATGCGCATCGCCTCCCGGCACCGCTGCGCGTACGCCTCGAAGTCCGATCCGGCCACCCATCGTGGCCCACCCCAGCGGCGCAGGATCTCCTCCACGGCCGCCGCGCCGTCCCGGGTCAGGACGTGCTCGTAGCGGGGCAGTTGGAACTTCAACGCCGGGGTGGAGGCGGCGAACTGCCCGCGCGGGTCGGCGAAGATGGCTGCCCGCAGCCGCAGCGGGTGCGGTGCTCCCAGCACCACGAGCCGGCGGACCAGGGCCGGGTGGAACGACGCCACCGTCCAGGCGACCATGCCGCCGACGCCGCTGCCGACTAGTGTTGCGGACCGTTCACCGAGCGCCCTGATCAGCCCGGCGATGTCGGCGGCGAGGGTGTAGCCGTCGTACCCCCTGGGTGGTTTGTCGCTGGCGCCGTAGCCGCGCAGGTCGACGGCGACCGCCCGGAAGCCGGCGTCGGCGACGGCCGGGAGCATCTGGTGCCACGCCCACCAGTGCTCCGGGAAGCCGTGCAGGAAGAGCACCATCGGACCGGTGCCGGCCTCGACCACGTGGAACCGGGTGCCGTTGGCGCCGACGAAACGGTGCGTCCACGGCCCCTCGGTGAGGACACAGGACTCGTCGACGGCTCCGCCGCGCTGGTCGGTCATGGCAGACAGCCTAGGACCCGGATGCCTCAGATGACCCTGGTGGTCGCGGTGAACAGGGAGAAGCCCGGGTTGTCCCCTACCGGCACGGCAGTGGGTGCCGGCGGGTCACCTGGTGACGATGCTGACGCGCACGCCCGGGCCGCAGTCGACCTCGGAGGATCGGGAGATGACCCGGAGGGTGACGAAGCTGCCCTCGGTCAGTTTGCCGAAGCCGGTGCCGTGCACTGCGTACTCGATGCCGTCCTCGGAGACCAGCCCGTAGCAGGGGCCTGATCCGCCCCTGGTGATGTGACCGGAGACCAGGTCGGACGCTCGCTTGTCGGTCGGGCCCGTCGGCTTGGGTGGCTTGGGCGCGGCGGGGAGGCTCGGCCGGACGGTGCGGGACAGCGGCGGTGGGGCGGTGCGCCCGGGCGGAGGCACCGTGAAGGGGGATCCGGTCGGGGCGGCGACTGTCGGGACGGGCTCGGTCGGGACGGGCTCGGTCGGCGTCGGAGTGCGGGACGCCGAGGAGGCGCTGTCGCTGGCCTGCGGCTCGGCGCAGGCGGTAATGGGCAGCAGGAGGAGCGCGGCGAGGACTGTGACGCGGGTGGTGGGGGGCACGGTGGTGAGACGTTCCAGCAGGTCGAACGGTTCCGGCCGGAGATGGGGCGACGCCCGGGCAGATGAACTGCCCGGGCGCCGCTGGGTGGTACGGGATCAGTGGTCAGCTGATCCGGATCTTCATCGAGGTGCCGTCCTGCTCCAGAACCCTGATCTTGACACCGGTCGCGGGAAGCTTGACGCCGTGGTTCGGCAGCTCCTCGTAGAAGTACTTCTCGGTGTCGTCGAACAGCGGCTCAGCGGCCTGACCGCGGATGTACTGCGGCTGGCTGTTGAGGTGCAGGGTGAACGAGTCGGCCTTCTTGAGGCTGAACGGAGCGTCGTAGACCTGGACGCGGGCCCGCCACGGAGCGCCGGTCAGGTTGTAGATCGGGCGCGGGTGCGCGTCGATGTACAGGTTACGACCCTCACCCGGGTGACCACCCGGGTTCGTCGCCGACGCCGGTGCGGTGTTGTTGTCCGACCAGCGGGTGTTCCAGTACGAGATGAGCAGGCCCTCCTGGTACGCGTAGTGGTCCACCCAGTCCGGGCGGGTGTTCGCGTAGCCGAAGAAGTACGGGCCGGTCTTCAGGTACTTGTCGTACGAGACGTACGACCGGTTGCCGGCGATGTAGTAGTTGTCGAACAGCCGGGTGTAGGTCGCCTCGACCGTCTGGAACTTGTCGAAGGTCCAGCCCGCGTCGGCGGTCTCGGCACCGTCGGTGAACACCGTCTGACCGTCGGCGGTCACGGTGATCGCGTCACCGAAGAAGCCACCCTCGGACACGCCACCGTCGGTGACGTAGTGCAGACGGACCTGCGCCGCCTTGCCGGCGAGCGAGGTGAGCGGGATGTTGATGTCCGCCCAGGCGCCGTTGCTGGTGCCGGCGAGGGCCGGGCGGCCAGCGCCGTCAACGCCGATCGGCTTGCCGTTGACAGTGCCGTCCAGGTCGATCCAGGTCTGACCGCCGTCGGTCGATCCCTCGAAGTAGAGGAAGTCGTAACCCGCTTCGATGCTGTACTTGCCCTTGAGCGACAGCGCCGCCGAGGACTTGCCGGTGAGATCGAACGTCCTCGTCATCTTGCTGTCGAGGTCGTCCTCGTTACCGGAGAAGTACTGCTTGGACCCTTCGAACGGGGCACCGTAGTTGAACGTGTACTCCCGCTGGGGCAGCACCACCACGGCGGCCTGGGCCTTGTCGGAGTTGTACTCCTGCGGGCCGAGCGGCAGCGTGCGCTTCTGGCCCGCGACCACTACCTCGTAGTCGAGCCAGCCGAGCTGGAGCTTGTTCCAGGCACCGAGGTCGCCACCGCGGTCGCCGATGGCCGGGTCGTTCTTGGCACCGAGCCGGCTCTGGGCCATCAGGGTCCAGTGCTCGTTGCTGTTGTCGGCGGGTCCGTAGTCGTCCGGCAGGCCCAGGTCGTGGCCGTACTCGTGGTAGAAGACGCTGCGGCCACCGTTCTCCGGCTGGATCGTGTAGTCGCGGATCCAGACGCCGGTGTTGCCGATCTGGGTGCCGCCGATCGGGAAGTTCGGCGGGCCCACGGGCGAGCTGTTGAACGCCGACCAGCGGTGGCTCCAGATGGCGTCCTCACCCTGCTGCGGGTCACCGTCGGCCTGGTCGCCGCCGGAGTGGACGATCTGGAAGTGGTCGATGTAGCCGTCCGACTCGTTGAAGTCGCCGTCACCGTCGTAGTCGAACCGGTCCCACTGGTCGTAGGACCGCATCTCCTCGGCGATCTGCGCGTCCGTACGGCCCTTGGCCTTCTGGTCGGCGACCCACTGGTTGGCGGCGTCGCGGATCAGGGCCCAGGTGTTCGAGCAGACGTTGTCGCCGCAGACGGCGGGGTCGTTGGCCGGGTTTTCCGTGTCCTCGTCCGCGATCGGGTCGTCGGAACGACCGTAGCGGGCCTCGTTGTACCGGACCTTCACCCAGTCGGTGACCTGGCCCTCGACCGTGTACCGGCCGGAGGACTGGGCCTCGTAGTACTGCTTCAGCGACTCGTCGCCGGGGTTGGTGCCGAAGTAGACCTGACGGAAGTGCTCCGGGCTGAAGTCCGGCTGCCAGATCGTGGAGTTGTCCACGGCCCGGTTGGGCTGCGGGATCTTGTTGTGCAGCGGCCCGTCGAACGTCGCCGGCCCGGCGATGTCCGGGTTCATGTCCTTGTCCGGGTAGGACGGGTGCCGCTCGTCGCCGAACTCGGCAAGGATCACGAAGATCTTGTCGGTGCGCTCACGCTCAAGCTCGACGTACTGATCCTGGGTGGCCTGTGCGCCAGCGGTGCGGGCGTTGGCGTTGCCGCCCGCCTTGCCGACCTTACCGACCTTGACGACCTTGCTTCCGTTGCGCTCGATCGGCTTGCTGCGACCGCTCAGCACGTCGCTGAGACCCTGCTCCCGCAGCTCGCGACGCTTCTCCTCGAGCTTGTCGGGGAGCTCGTCCTTCAGCGTCTGCGGTTCGGCAGCGGCCGGTGCTGCTGCCGGCAGTTTGGGCTGAGGCGCCGCCGAGGCGGACGGGCCGAATGCAAGACCCGTCGCCGTCAGTGAGAGCCCGATCAGACCCACTGCGACTTTGCGCACGTGGTACCTCCGGTGTGAGGGAACCGGCCCAACGGGGGTACAGGCCGGTGGGAGATCGATCCCACGAGTGGGACCAATGGTGAACATAGACACTGCTGGGACGGGTGGGAAGATGCACGCGTCGATTTGTTGCAAGATTTTGTTCGCGGTGCTTTTCTCCGTCACACACCCGCGCTTCATCAGCCACGCTGGTCAGCCCTGCTCGTCCGAACGTCTCTACAGCGACGATTTTCGATCAATTTGATCGGCCGTACGACAGTGGGGCCGGGGGCGTCTCCGCCCACCGGCCCCACCGATACCGCTGTTGTCAGTCGCCCAAGCGGGAAACCGTCACTTCTTCGCCGGGGTGACGAAGATCGTGGCCGACGAGTTGTCCTTCGCGGCCTTCTTCACCGTCAGCGAGACGCCGAAGTTCACGCCCGCGTCACCGGGGTTACCGGTGCCCAGGACGATCGCGCCGCCGCCCAGCGTCACGCCGTAGAACTCCGGCGCCGGGCTACCGTCCGGGTTGGTCACCCGGGTGGTGTACGGCGCGTTGTTCCGCGACGGGAGCACCACCGAGGCGTCGTTGTCGCGGGCGTAGGGAGCCCCGTCCCGCATCTCGATGCCCGGGTACCAGCCCTTGGCGTCGGTGAAGGCCTTCACCGGCTTCTGCGCCTTGAACTTCGTGCAGTACTCGCTGTACGGCTCGTCCGCCGCCTCCAGGCACTCCGTGAAGGGGTACGTCTTCTGGAGGCCGAAGGCCGCGTTCGCCGACTGCGGACGGCTGGGCAGGTTGTCCGTCACCGACGGGTCCTTCACCGCCGCCTCGCCGGTGCGCCGGTACGGGTCGAAGTGCGAGTCCACGATCAGGAGCCCACCCTTCGCGCCGTAGCTGGGCAGCGCGGTCATCTGACCGGTGACGTGGTTGACGTCGCCGAGCGCGGTGTCCCGGTACCAGACCAGCATGCCAGGCGCGTTGTACGAGATCCGGTCCACCTTCCACGCCTCGTGGGAGTAGATCGTGTCGTACGCGTACTTGAGGCCCTTGTCGAAGCCGTCGAAGTTGCGCCACTCGGCCAGGTAGTAGTGGGCGTGGGTCTCGACGCCGCCGGAGACCTTCCAGCCCGCGCCTGTGGTGTCGACGAAGGTGCCGCCGGTGGCGGTCCAGCCGTTGTCGCCGCCCTCGACGTCGTCGCTCCAGGTGGTGGCGCCGCCGCCGGTGACCGAGAAGTCGTCGACGAACCAGTTGCGCTCCTCGAACGCCTCGTCGGTGGCGAGACGCAGCCGGACCTGGACGGTCGTCCCGGCGTACGCCGACAGGTCGACGTAGTCGTGACGCCAGCCGTCGGTGCTGCCGGTCAGGCCGTACTTCTTGCCGCCGAAGTCGTTCATCCGGCCGTTCGGGTCACCGTAGTTGTCCGGGGTGGTGACCACGGTGCCGTCCTCGGCGTAGACCTTCTGCTCGGTCCAGGTCGTGCCGCCGTCGGTGGACAGCTCGAGGAAGCCGTAGTCCCAGTCCTCCTCGATGATGTAGTTGTTCCACATCCAGAACTTGGCGTCGGCCGCCGACGGCACGTCGACCGAGCGGCTCAGCTTGACGTCCGCCCAGCTCTGGTCGTTGTTGCTGTGCCACATCTTGGTGCCGCTGTGCGGCGTGGCAAGCGTCGTGATCTTGTCCGGCAGGTCGACCTTGATGCCGTCCTCGGAGTCGATCGGCGTACGCGAGGTCTGGCCGAGCTTGACCTCACGCGGGTTCGATCCGGGGCGGATGGTCAGCGGGTCGGCCCAGCCGAGCACCCACTTGTCCCAGATGCCCATGTGGGTCGGCAGCGCCTGGAAGATCTCACCGGAGTGCGATCCCGAGGCCATCAGGTCCCAGAAGTCCACGTCGGAGTCGGCGTTGCCGGAGGTGTCGTAGAGGTCCGGCAGGCCCAGGTCGTGGCCGAACTCGTGGGCGAAGACGCCGACGCCGGCGTCCTCCGGCTGCACGATGTAGTTCGACACCTTCAGGTTGGTGCCCGGGATGGTGTAGCCACCCGGAACCGAGGAGGAGTGCGCCCAGACGGCGTACACGCCCTGGTCGCCGCCGCCGCGCGACTTGCCCTGCCCGGCGTGCACCAGCACGAGGTGGTCGATCACGCCGTCCGGCTCGAAGAGGTTGCCGTCACCGTCGCGGTCGGCCTGGTCCTCGATGTCGTAGTCGGCCCACGGGAAGTTCGGGTCCTTCGCGGCGAGCGCCTCGATCGCGTCGCCCGCCAGTTTGCCCGCGCCGGCCGGGTTGTCCGGGTGGCCGTTCATCGACTGCTCCCGGCCGGGGACCCAGTTGCCGTTCTCGTCCTGGGTGCAGCGGTTGGCCGCGTACCAGCCCTCCGAGTGCGGCACGGTGATCCACGGGCTGGCCTGCCCGTCCACCGTGTACGCGTTCTTGGACATCTCCAGGTACATGTTGTGCATCGTGCGGCCCGAGATGTCGATGCCCTTCTTGCCGTCCGGGCCCCTGAGGTCCGTGCGGACCCGCTCGGTGATGCCCTTCTTGCTGTACAGCATCTTGTTGTAGTGCGACGGCGAGAAGTCCGGCACCCACATCGAGTTGTTGTCCTCGTGCGGCAGCCGGCCCGGGTCCGGGATCTTGTTGTGCTTCGGCCCGTTCTGCACGGTGCCCGGCACGCAGGTGCGGTCCTCGAACACGGTCTTCGGGACCATCACGTTCGTGAAGTCGTCGTTGGCCTTGTCGTTGAACTCGACAAGCAGCGTCAGCAGCTTCGCCGTCTGCGTGGTCGGCGCCTGCTTGATCTTGCGGGGGTTCTTGCCGGTCTGGATCGACTTGGCCTCGATCTTCGCCAACTGCTTGGCGGTGACCGGGTTGCCCCGGGCGTGCTTGCGGTCGAATGCGCGGGCCGCGTCGCCGGCGGGCGCGTACACGCCGCCCTTGCCCTTCACCTCGCGGCCGGTGCTGTCGGGCTGCACCTCGGGCTCGGCGTAGTTGATGTAGTACTCGTCGGCGCCGATCACCGCCCGGGGGGTGCCGGACGCCGACTGGGCCGCCGCGCTGCCACCCACGGTCAGTGTGGTGGCCGCGAGGGCGATGGCGGGTAGCGCGACGAGTAGTCGGCGGCGCGACCCCGGATGGGAGTTCTTGTTCATGCCACTCCGTTCTCGGCATGGGCTGAGGACGTCGGCGGTCCCGAGACGCGGTGAGGGCGCATCGACAACACCTGACGCGCGTGAAACTAAATGAGAAACAAGCCAAACGGCGGGATCGTGATCGATGCGTTATCTGCGCGTCCTTGCCTGGACAGTCGAGGTCCGAGATCAGCTGGGAGCGCTTCCGGTCGTACCTCCACAAACGACGACGGGGGTGACGGTCCGTCCGGACCGCCACCCCCGACGGGGGTACGCCTGCCGTCAGTCCTCGTCGGACTTGGCGCCGCTCATCCCGGAAGAGATCAGCTCCATCACCGACGAGTCCTGCAACGTGGTCACGTCGCCGAGCGACCGGTTCTCCGCCACGTCCCGCAGCAACCGGCGCATGATCTTGCCGGAGCGGGTCTTCGGCAGCTCCGGCACCAGCATGATCTGCCGCGGCTTGGCGATCGGGCCGAGCGTCTTCGCCACGTGGTTGCGCAGCTCAGAGATGAGCTGCTCACCTGCCTCGCCGGCGATGTCCGTGCTGCCGCGCGGGATGGCGAACGCGACGATCGCCTGACCGGTGGTCGGGTCCGTCGCGCCGACCACCGCCGCCTCGGCCACCGACGGGTGCGACACCAGCGCCGACTCCACCTCGGTCGTCGAGATGTTGTGCCCGGACACCAGCATCACGTCGTCCACCCGGCCGAGCAGCCAGATGTGCCCGTCGTCGTCCTTCTTCGCGCCGTCCCCGGCGAAGTACATGCCCTCGAACCGCGACCAGTACGTCTCGATGAACCGGTTGTCGTCACCCCAGATGGTGCGCAGCATCGACGGCCAGGGCTCACGCAGCACCAGGTAACCGCCACCGCCGTTCGGCACCGACTGGCCCTGGTCGTCCACCACGTCGGCCACGATGCCCGGCAGCGGCGTCATCGCCGAACCTGGCTTCGCCGCCGTCACCCCGGGCAGCGGGGAGATCATGATCGAGCCCGTCTCGGTCTGCCACCAGGTGTCCACGATGGGCAGCTCACCCCGGCCGACGTGCTGCCTGTACCACATCCACGCCTCGGGGTTGATCGGCTCGCCGACGCTGCCCAGCAGGCGCAGCGACGACAGGTCGAAGCCGGCCGGGATGTCCTCGCCCCATTTCATCATCGTCCGGATCAGGGTGGGAGCCGTGTAGAGGATGCTCACCTTGTACCTGTCGACGATCTCCCAGAACCGGCCCTTGTGCGGCGTGTCCGGGGTGCCCTCGTACATCACCTGGGTGGCGCCGTTGGAGAGCGGCCCGTACACGATGTAGGAGTGCCCGGTGACCCAGCCGATGTCGGCCGTGCACCAGTAGACGTCCGTCTCCGGCTTCAGGTCGAAGACCGCGTGCGTGGTGTACGACGCCTGCGTGAGGTAGCCGCCGGTGGTGTGCAAGATGCCCTTCGGCCGGGCCGTGGTGCCGCTGGTGTACAGGATGAACAGCGGGTGCTCGGCGTCGAACGGCTGCGCGGTGTGCTCGGCCGACGCGGTCTCCACAGTCTCGTGCCACCAGTGGTCCTTTTCCGACCAGGCGACCTCCTCGCCGGTGCGGCGGACCACGAGCACGTGCTCGATCGACGGGCAGCTCGCCACCGCCTCGTCCACTGTCGGCTTCAACGCCGACGGCTTGCCCCGCCGGTAACCGCCGTCGGCGGTGATGACGACCTTGGCGCTGGCGTCCTGGATGCGGTTGCTCAGCGAATCGGCGGAGAAACCACCGAAGACCACACTGTGCGCCGCGCCGATCCGGGCGCACGCCAGCATCGCCACCGCCGCCTCCGGGATCATCGGCAGGTAGATCGCCACCCGGTCGCCGGCCGTCACCCCCAGGTCGGTGAGCGCGTTCGCCGCGCGGCAGGTCAGCTCGTGCAGATCCGCGTACGTGATGGTGCGGGTGTCACCCGGCTCGCCCTCCCAGTGGATCGCGACCTTGTCACCGAGGCCCGCCTCGACATGCCGGTCCAGGCAGTTGTACGCCACATTGAGCTGCCCGCCGACGAACCACTTCGCGAACGGCGGATTCGACCAGTCGAGGACCTCGTCCCACTTCTTCGACCAGGCCAGCCGGTCGGCCTGCTTCGCCCAGAACGCGAGCCTGTCGCTCTGCGCCTCGGCGTACGCGTCGACTGTGACGTTGGCGTGCGCGGCGAGTTCGGCTGGCGGGGGGAACTGGCGCGTCTCGTTCAGCAGATTTGCCAATGCCTCGCTCATGCCGTGACTCCTCGTCCTCGGGGTGGTGACCTGCGTCTCGCTGCGGATGAGGGTAGTCGTGGCGTCCCCGACCGGCGAACGCTGCCCACTCCGTCGCGCCGAGCGGCCACCGGCGCGCGCCCGGCGGCCCGTCAGTGCCCGGACCGGCGGGTACGCCTTGATCGACCTCGCCCCGAACCGGGTGGTCCGGGTCGCGATGCGGGCGGGTGCGACCCGCCACGCCGGGCCGGGTCGCTAGCGTGGGCGGGTGACCACCGATCCGCTCGCCCCGCTGCTCGCGCTCGCCGACATCGCATCCGCCGTCGACCAGGCCCGCGAGCGCTTCGACCAGGCGCTCGGGCACCGTGCGCTGCGCCGCAACGGCGGACAGGTCGCGGCCGAGGTCAGTCTGCGCTCGGCGGTGGCCAGCGCCGCCGTCGAAGGGGCCGTGCACGAGCGCGAAGAGGTCCGGGCCGGCACCGTGACCGACCCCGTACTCCAGGGGGCGTTGCGGGTCGCCGGTGCGCTGCCCGGGCTGAGCGAACTCTGGCCCCGGGCACCCCGGCAGGCCCTCGCCAAACTGCACGTCCTCGCCGCCCGCGACATCGTGCCGGAGGCCGAACTGGGCCGCCCGGTGGCCGACCCGGTGGTCGCCGCCCGACTCGACGCGCTCGCCGGGCTGGTCGCCCGCGGCACGAAGGTCTCCCCGCTGGTGCTCGCCGCCGTCGTACACGGGGAACTGCTCAACCTGCGCCCGTTCGCCGGCCCGTCCGGCGTGGTGGCCCGCGGCGCCGCCCGCCTGGTGCTGCTCTCCAGCGGCCTCGACCCGCGCGGCCTGCTCGCCGTCGACGTCGGTCACCGCGACCGCGAACCGGAGTACGTCGGCTCTGCCGGCGCCTTCGCCACCGGCACTCCCGACGGCCTGCGCTCCTGGCTGCGCCACTACATGGCCGCCGTCGAGGTCGGCGCCGACCAGCTCACCGCCATCGGCGACGAGATCCTCGCCGCCGCCTGACCCCGCGCCGGTCAGCGGCGCCGATCATCGGGGCGTGGCTCCGACCCGGGAGTGGGTGTCAGGCCGTGGTGGCGGCGCGGGTGCGCCGGTGCCTGCCGTACCAGGCGATGCCGATGGCCACGCCCACGCCGACACCCAGAGCCGCCGCGGCCACCGGGACGGCAGGCCGCTCCCGCAGCCGGCGGCCCAGCGGGATCGGGTGCCGGAACTCCAACACCGGCCACGCGTTCTCCGACGCCAGCCGCCGCAACTGCCGATCCGGGTTCACCACACTCGGGTGCCCCACGCACTCCAACAGCGGACGATCGCTGTACGAGTCGGAGTAGGCGTACGAGTCGGCAAGGTCGTAGTCCCGCAGGGCGGCCAGCTCCGTGACCGCCTCGACCTTGCTCGGACCCGCCGCGTAGAACTCCACCTCGCCGCTGTACCGGCCGTCGCGCACCGTCATCCGGGTGGCGATCACGTCGGTCACCCCGAGCAGCTCACCGATCGGCCGGACCATCTCCTCGCCCGACGCGGACACCAGCACCACGTCCCGACCGGCGGCCTGATGCTCCTCGATCAACGCGGCGGCCTCGGCGTACACGTAAGGGTTGATCAGCTCGTGCAGCGTCTCCGCGACGATCTGACGGACCTGCTCCACCTGCCAGCCCTTGCAGAGCGCAGCCAGATAGTCCCGTGTTCGGGCCATGGTCTGCTCGTCGGTGCCGCCCAGCCGGAACATCAGCTGCGCGTACGCCGACTTGACCACGTCACGCCGGGTGATCAGCCCGTCCCGGTAGAACGGCCTACCGAACGCCAAGGCGCTCGACTTGGCGATGACGGTCTTGTCCAGATCGAAGAAAGCGGCACTTCGGCCCACGGCGCGAAAGTCTAGCCCGATGGTCTATCGTCGGCGGGTGCCCGGGGTCACGCCACCCCTCAGACCTGCGGGCCGGCACCGCCATCTCCGCTCCGCGTGATCACGCTCACACTGCGCGAGGATATTTTCGCACTGAGTGGAGACGGCACCACTCGACGTGACGGGCGCGCTCAGGCAGACTTGTCGGTACGACGAGCTTTCACATCGACGAAAACAGACAGACCCTCGGCGGTTGCACCCCCCGTGACCGCTGAGTGGTTCGGCTCGACCCCCCCGGAGCCGAACCATCGACGACCCCCGTCTCCCCCCGACGGGGGTCGTCCCTTTCCGGGGAGCGCTCCACCGCAGCTCACAGGTCGTCCTCCGGCCCGTCCAGAACGTCCAGGGACGGCGTTTCTGCGGTCGGAGGCAGCAGAGAGGCAGCAGAGCCGTCGAACGCCTCCAGAACCCGGGCGGCGTAGTCGTCCGGGGTGTGGGTGTACCGGTAGCGTCGAGCACCTGGTCCTCATCAACGGACACGGCCTGGACCAAGGCTCGTGCCGATGCGGGCATGGAGACCGGCAACCACGAGGACATGCACGCGGGCGAGCTGGAGACATCGCTACTACTACACGTCGCCCCCGAGCTAATCCGAGCTGGCAATGAAACCGCGGACTGGACGGCCGACCACCGGCCGCACCTGCTCACGCCCGGCATGGCTGCCTACACCAGCAGCGGCGTCATCGGTCGACCCTCACTCGGCACCGCCGAGAAGGGCATAGCTGCTCTAGACAGCCTCACCCGATCGTTCGGCGAACATCAGGGGCGCCTCCGCCTCTGACCAGGTCGGCCGGACTGCCGGCGATGTCGGGTCTCAACACCTCCGTGACAGATCAGTCTCAGAACGTAGGTGACAGGTCCAGCTAGACGACCTTGTTGGCCTCGGGCGGTTCGTGCCGACAGAGTTGCGAACCGCTCTGGTCGGCGAGCGCTGGCACCACCTCCTCCCCGCAGTAGGTCTTCCTATGCTGAGCGCGATACTCGAACTTGATCGACAGAGAGAGATACCGAGGATGGACGAGCATGCCGGTAAGCAGGAGGGGCCGTCCGCAGAAGAGCTGGCGCGCCGCGCCAGGTGGTTTGAGCACTACATGGAGGCGTTGAACCAGCGATCTGTAGTTGCTGCACCAAGCGGCGGACCGTACGCGTGTCCCTGCTGCCGGCACCCGACGCTTGAGGGGCGAGGTCACTTCGAAATCTGCTTCGTCTGCTGGTGGGAGGACGACGGGCAGGATGAGGAGGACGCTGACACGGTACGAGGCGGCCCCAACGGTTCGCTCAGTCTGACGGACGCCCGGCGTGCCTACGCCGAACGGCCGGTCAGCCTGGCGGATGCGCGGCGTGCCTATGCCGAGCGACAAGCCCGTTGGGAAGAGCGCAGACGCCGCCGACCGACGCCCGAGACGACTTGACGTGACCGGCCGCACGCCGGTCGCTTACGCGCTCTCGCGGAATGTCACCCAGGTCCTGATACCGATCTGTCACGTAGGTCCCGAGACCGGACACCGGACTGCCGGCAAAGTGGTTCGAACTTTCTGTACGTCTTCAAGGCGGCCCTAGACGGGCCGCGCGCCGCCGCCTGGGCGCGCGTCTGACCCCTCCCTTAGCCGGTCGGGGCCAGCCATGCCATCGCCCGTCGGCTGGCGCGGAAGCGGGAAGCCCAAGGGGCCGCCGCTGACGATAGCGCCGAGGGTGGTTGAGGTTCGTAGGCCGGCAGCCGGCCGGGCCGCGCCCGATCGGCGCGGCGCAGCGTGGGGGCACGCCGGGTCCACGCGGCAGGTCGCGGCCGTCGGGGTCGGGGTTGGCGGCGCGAGTGTGCCGGGCCGCCCCTCCAAGCTCAAGGGCGCTACGCGTCGCAAGCGACGGCCCTACGGGCCGCCCTTGACCTCGGAGCCTCTGCGACCCTCGGGCAGGAGTCGTGGGCAGGCCGATGGCCTGCCCTTACAAGGTGCGCCGCCAACCCCGACCCCGACTCGTCGCCGGTCACCCCAGAGCGTCAAGGTCCGCTTGATGTGGGGGACCGGGAGGCGACCCGCCCTCTATGAGGCGGGTCGACGGCAAACGGAATGAGGTTCGTTTGCACTGGGGGGAGGTGTCGCTACGCCCTTAAATTCCCGCTTAAAAAGTCGTCACGGATGAGGTCCGCATGCTTTCCCGCACCTTGCAGCGAAAGAGTCGCGAGGCCATGTTGGTAGCGAACCTCAAGCGAGGAATTATATAAGAGTTCATAGCCAGGGGCGATTACAGGGTAGAAGAGAGAGGCCAACTCATTGAGTCCCCAAATCTTCCTGCTCCCCCCGTTGGACAATCTTCTCGTGTAGCCCATGTGCTTTGTGCAATGCGCATCAGCAGGGCGAAGAGCTGCATGCTTAGCAGCCAGTTGCGAGGGATCGCGGAAGATCGGATCATCTAGAAGTGCAGCGCGAATTCTATGCAGAGAGGCATAGAAATAGCAAACTGCCGCCCATTCCTCACCTCGGGCAAGTAATGAGTCGGCAGTTTGATGGTGGGCTACCGCCCTAGCTGCGTGGTCGGCAACCTGGAGGACTGGCCGCGTCATGGGTCAGCAGCCGGAGTAAGCGAACTCGCGAGAGCCGGCCGCCTCCGCTACTCCACCAGAATCTTCGTGGTCGAGCAGACTAATAGCGAAGCCAATCGAGAGTTCGTCGAGGTAAAACTCGCGAGCACTGATTAGGCGCGCCATTACGGCGGTGTAATCCTGATCGGATAGTGAGTGCGTCACGTAGGCGGTAACGATGGCTGTGCAAAGATCTTCGTTGGCGGCAATCCGAATTTCAGAGACTGGAAACTCGTGCACACGGTCGCAGATCATGTTGCCGAGCGAGTCGATGAGATCCCGAAACTCCTGGTCCATCTCTCCCCTTCCGCCCGAAGATCGGGTTTCCCAGCTTCCACGGATACCCGACCTGTTGTGAATGTAACCCATATTGACGCTAAGTAGTCGTCCTGTAGCCGTAGTTGAACCAACAACGTACCGCCTGTGTCAACCGTCCCGCCAACCAGATCTTTGCTCTCGAAGTCCGTTTCGCCTGGTTTGAGGGTACCAACGAACGGCCCAGCGGGAGGGTGATGGGCCAGTTCCCGAAAGTCTGCACCTACGCCTGTGGGTCACTCGACTCCCTGGTTGCTAGGAGGACCTTAGAGGAAGGGGTCAGGGGAGCCGCTTGACGGTTGGGTGTAGCCAGACGAGCGCCGGGCTATCCACAAACAGGTGACTACTGCCAGGTCTATGGCCGAACCCTGGCTGCTGGCAACCAGGGCGAGGAGCGGCAGTATGTGAAGTTCGCGTAGACGTCTTGGAGATCATCGGGCACAGATCCGGCACAACCGGGAGCGAGAACGCATGCGAAACATGGAGAGGTATCAACAGCTACGACCCACGTTGAAACGTCGAACAGTCCGATATCAGACGCTCCCCAGCAGCCCTACGGGTTAGGGGTTCGAGTCCATGCCGGGACCTGATGAAGTTGACGCGGTCTGCATGATCGGTGTGTGACGCCACTCTGGGTGCCCCTCGCGGTTGCGGTGATCGGCGTACTCGGCACGCTCTCCTGTGGCGTCGCGGGCGTGCTGATCACGCAGCGCCGATCGGACCGGCGAGAAGATAGGACCTGGGAGCGAGAACGGGCACGTGAGCGCGAGCGGTGGTCCCGAGAGGATGAGGCCAGGACGGTCGATCATCGCCGCGAGTCCTACGTCGACTTCTACGACTCACTTAAGGCCATGGCACGGTTGGCTTATGACAAGGGCTATGGCTTCCTTGACGAGCCCGAGCTGCCTGACGCCTGGCATGCACCGGCCTTCGAGCGGCTCAACCGTTTGAGGATCTACGCTGCGCCCCCAGTTGCTGCGGCAGCCGCTGCGGCCTACAACGCGGCCTGGCAGTGGGGACATGGTTGCAGGCACGACGACCCGGATGACCCCAAGTTTCATGAGGGGCAGGTCGCGTACGACCACGCAGAGATCGATCTTTTGTTGAGGATCCGGAAGGACTTGGCGATTCCTGGCAGTGGTATGGACGTAGGTGCGTTCATCTGAGCGTTCGGCAGCTCGCAGCCAGTGGTGGAAGCCAGCTAGCCTTGATCGTCGTCCGGGAGCGAGAGGCCACCCGTCGTGCAGGTGGCCCAACAATGAGGCAGCACCAGCGTTGACGAGGGTCCGACCTGGACAGCAAGGGACGACGCCCGACCCCTGTTCAGTGACGCAGGCCGCCACGATTCGGTAGTAGCCAACAGCTTGAGACCGCGTCCCCCCGACGGGGGTCGTCCCTTTCCGGGGGAGCGCTCCACCGCCGCTCACAGGTCGTCCTCCGGCCCGTCTGTGGGCGTTTCTGCGGCTGTACGCCAGTGACCGACTGCCGGCGTGTCTGACCCCACCACGTGCTACTGGTGTTCAGTCCCAGAAGTTGAACAACAGCTCGCCGAGGGTGGTCGGCTTCCAGTAGCTGATCTGGTCGTGCTCGCCGGGGTCGAGGGCGCTCAGGTCGATCTGTGTCAGAGGGGTCTGTACCTGGTCGACGGTGAGGGCCTGGACGTCGGTCAGGTTGGTGATGACGGCGGCGAGGCCTGGATGGTCGATGAACGTGACGGCGACGTCGCCGATGGCGTGGGGGCGGGCGAAGGCGACGAACGGCAGCGTGGTGTGCCGCAGCACCGCGATGTGGTGTGGGGCGTCGGCGATATCGACCGTGTGGAAGTTAGGCGTGACACCTGCGGGAGTGACGCCGGTGACGGTGGCGTCGATGGCGCGGGCCGCGTGGTGACAGACGGCGGTGAAGGCCGCGAGATCCGCGTGGGTGCCGGGCGGCCGGTCGAAGCCGGTGGCTCCGGGCGGCAGCTTCATGTCGGGCTCCGTGGTCGTCGCGGTCGGTGCAGGCTATCCGGCGGTGTCGTGGAGGTACGGATCCGCGATCCTCGCGCATAGCAGATCCATTGTCCCGGTGGGCGTTGTCCACAGGCGCCCCAGTTATCCACAGAAGGCCCGTCAGGGGCGTTCAGCGAGGGCTGGTCGAGAGCAGTGTCGGCGGCACAACCGAGCCGACCGCTGGAGGCCGCGATGCCACCCCGTACCTCCGTTCCACCCCCGATCAGACGGCTTCCCCTGCTCGTCACCGGCGACGATGACCTGCTCGACGATCTGCTCCGGCTCGCCGCCGCCGGCGGCACCGAGGTGGAGCTCGCCGCCGATCCCGCGGCGGCCCGTACCCGCTGGCTTCCCGCGCCTCTGGTCCTGCTCGGCGCCGACCAGGCGCAGTCGTGCCTGCGGGCCCGTTTGCCCCATCGGCCCCGGCTGGTGCTTGTGGGCCGGGCCGGTCAGCTCGACCCTGGTTGGCAGATCGCCGAGCTGATCGGCGCCGAGCATGTCGCCACGTTGCCGACTGCCGAACCGTGGCTGGTGGACCGGTTCGCCGAGCAGAGTCCCGGTGATGCTGACGGCTCCGGCGCGCGGATCGTGGCGCTGTTCGGCGGGCGCGGTGGCGCCGGCGCGAGTGTTCTCGCCGGTGGCCTGGCGGTCACCGCGGCGCGGGCGCGGCTGCGCACTCTGCTGGTCGACGCCGATCCGCTCGGCGGTGGTCTCGACCTCGTACTCGGTTGGGAGCAGTTGGAAGGGCTGCGCTGGCCGTCGCTCAGTGGCGCCGACGGGCGGGTCGACGCCCCAGCGTTGGTCCAGGCGCTGCCCAGCCGGGGCGACCTGGTGGTCCTCTCCTGGGATCGCGGCGACCTGCTGGCGTTGCCCGCGTCGGCGATGGCGGCGACAGTCGACGCCGCCCGACGTGGCCGGGACTTCGTGGTCATCGACCTGCCCCGGCAGTTGGACGACGCCGCCGTGGTCGCGTTGCAGGCGGCTGATCAGGCGTACGTCGTCGTACCTGCGGAGTTGCGCGCCGTCGCCGCTGCCGCCCGGGTGGTGGCCGCCGCCGCTCCGCACTGCGCCGCGCTCTCGGTGGTGGTGCGCGGGCCCGCCCCGGGTCGATTACGTGCCACCGAGGTGGCGCGGGCGCTCGGGCTGCCCCTCGCCGGCACGCTGCGCCCCGAGCCGGGGCTGTGTCGGGGGTTGGAGCGGGGCGAGGCGCCGGCCGCCGCCGGGAAGGGGCCACTGGCGGCGCTCTGCCAACGGATGGTCGCCGACCTCACCGGCGTACCCGCGGCAGGTGCGGCATGACGGGCCGGCCGGACGACCCCTCCCTCGCCGCCCGGGTGCGGCAGCGCATCGCCGGTGCCACCACCCCGGTCACGCCTGCGGCGATCGTGTCCGCCGTACGCGCGGAACCCGCCGCCGCGGTGCTCGGCGACACCGCCGTGCTGCGCATCGCTGACCGGGTGCACGACGACCTCGTCGGCGCCGGGCCGCTGGCGCCGCTGCTGGCCGATCCGGAGGTGACCGACGTACTGGTCAACGGCGTCCGCGTGTGGGTCGACCGGGGAGCGGGGCTGCACCAGGTCCCGGTGCCGGTGGGCACAGTGGAGGACGTCCGCCGGTTGGCGCAGCGACTCATCGCCAGCGCCGGACGTCGGCTCGACGACGGCTCCCCGTACGCGGACGCCCGGCTGGCCGACGGCACCCGGTTGCACGCCGTGCTGCCGCCGGTTGCGACCGAGGGTCCCTACCTGTCGCTGCGTACCTTCCGGCACCGGCCGTTCACCCTCGACGAGCTGGTGCGCCAGGGGACGGTGCCCCGACCTGTGGCTCCCGTGCTCGCTGCCGTGGTCGCCGCCCGGCTGGCGTACCTGGTGACCGGTGGCACCGGGTCGGGCAAGACAACCCTGCTCAACACACTGCTCGCCCTGGTGCCGGCGACCGAGCGGATCGTGCTGGTGGAGGACGCCGCCGAGCTGCGCCCCGGCCATCCGCACGTGGTGGGGCTCCAGGCACGTACCGCCAACGTCGAGGGGTCGGGCGTGGTCAGTCTCGGGGACCTGGTCCGGCAGGCGCTGCGGATGCGGCCCGACCGGCTGGTGGTGGGCGAGTGCCGGGGCGGTGAGGTGGTCGATCTGACGACATGACACCGTTTCGAACACCGGAGTAGCCATGCCTCACATGAACACTGCCGAGGTCGCCGAGGCCCTGGGAACCACCCCCCGCACCCTCCGTCAGTTCCTCCGGTCCCCGTCGTCCCCTGTCAAAGCGGTTGGGTCGGGTGTTCCGTACAAGTTCAGCGAGTCAGACCTGCCGACCCTTCGGCAACGGTTTGCCGACTGGAACTGGACCGGCAAGCCCAAGGCGAAGACAACCCGCGTCAACGCACGTCCCCAGCGCAAGGACGGAACGTGTGACCAGGAGCGCCAGCGTGATGAGGCGGTGTGGGCCGAGGACGGACCGGTTGTGCTGGAAGACCTCGACGATCCCGAAGTGCGTGCCAAGGTCCGGCGCATAGCGGCAGAGCAAGAGGCCCGGCTAGAGCTACGGTTGCTCGCCGCTGGCTTGCACATCAGCCAGGGTGCGCAGGTCGACAGCGTGCGTCTTCGCCCGGAACCTGGGGACGCAGACGAGGATAAGCCGCCGGTTCGGGTTGAGAGGCGTAAACCGACGTGGACTCGCCCCCCGGGGTCGCGCTGGCCCAACGCCAAATTGACCAAAGCTGAGGCTGATGAGATCCGATCGTGGTATGCGGAGGGAGGAGTCAGTCAAGCCGAAGTAGCCCAGCAGTACGGAGTCAGTCAGACCCAGATCAGCCTCATCGTGAGGGGCAGATGCTGGAAGTCAGCTTCGTGATGGACCACACCGGACACAACCACCCCGCTACCACTGCCGCGCGTCGTCGGTGCCGGGAGGGCAGGCCGCCAGTCGGGCAATGCGACGACGGCTACCGGCCCGACTACTTGACCAGGTACGACCACGTACCGCCCCAACCGGACCCATTCGATTCATGGTGGGCGCTCGCCTAGAGGCCCTGAGATCGCCCTAGAGACGCTGGTGGGTGCGGGTTGGGGTATCCGGCGGTGTGGGCACATGCCCAACGCTCTGCGACGAACTCGGAGCCCAGCGTCTAGTTCGGTGTTCGGGGTATGGTGATCACGCACCGGATGGCCGTACGGGCGGTCGTTCTGGGGTGGCGAGGTAGCGCTGGGTCGACGCTGCATCTGTCTTCAACCGAGGAGATCCACCAGGCGGGTCACTACCCGCTTACCGACGTCTGGTGGTTCCTCGGTCCGTTCCTTCGGGGCGGGAGACAGGAACACCCCTCGTGCCTTCCCGATTCGGCGATCAGCCCGCGCGCCTGTTGCTGCGGCGTCGCGGCTACATCCTGAAAGACCTTTCCGAGAAGATCGGCGTCCCTGAACGTCACTTCCTCGATGCCCTGGCCGGACGCATCCGCCCCAGACCAGAGGTCATCAACGACCTTCCGGCGCTGGTCGGCATCCCGGTCACGAAGTTGTTCACCGAGCAAGTCCGGGCCAAGCCGTACGACGCGAGCAAGAACCCGTGGCGAGGGCTGTCATGACCGCCTCACGTCGACGGATGGACTTCCGCCCCCGGACTGTCGCTACCTGTTGGCCCGAGGCTGAGTGGCCGACCCCGGAGACATTCGAAGAGGTTGCGGCTCAGGCTGCCGTTCGTTCGGCCCGTGAGCAGGGGCTATCGCCGGTAATCCAGGACCTGTCCATCGTGGGCAACCTGGCCACCCTCTGGCGCAAAAGGTGAGGGCTCCCGCACGGCCGCTGCGCAGGAGCCCTCGTGGTGAATCAATCCGAGAAGTGAGCAAATCATATGTCTAACTCCGAAACTCCCCAAAACGGAGCCACCCCCAGGTGGATCAACTTCACCGAGTCCCCCTGGCCGCCGGACTGGGCGCGGGACCTGCTTACGAAGCAAGACACCAGCCCGCACATCTTCACCCTGCTGCACGACGAAGGCTTCTGCGAGGCCCTGACGTGGGGTCTCGCCCTGGCTCCGACGCCCGCGCAGTTGGAGGCGGGTTACCACTTCATCCTGTGGATGTTCGCCCTCTACCAGATCGGTGATGTCGACCTGCTCAACGAGGTGTACCAGGGCCGCTGGAACTACCTGACCGGAGGGCACGGGGGATGACTGCGACGAAGAGGAAGATCGACTTCGGCAAGCCGGAGCTGGACCACCTTCGGTGGGTCTTCGCGGGGACCAAGGGCCACAAGTTCATCGGGATCTACAACCGGTCGACGGGCAAGATGACCGAGCGGTCTCACCAGTGGTTCCGTACGTACTTTGCTGAGGTCACGCAGCAGATCGAGGCGGGCGAGCCGATCGAGGTCTTCTACTGCCCATTGCCCATGTCCACACCCGACCGCAGCGGCGGCAACAGCACTGATGACCGGTGGGTGGTGTGGGCCGATGCCGACAAGGGCCTGACGGAGATCGTCAGAGCAACGCTGAGGCGCTGGGGGTTCCGCATCGTGTCATCGGGCACGCCCGGCCGGTTCCACGTCTACGCACGGCTCTCGCGGTCGGTCACGCTGGCCGAGCACCGGGCGATTCAGGAAGGGCTGGCCGCGCTGGTTGGCGGTGACCCTGCGGTCAAGCCGGACTCTGCCTATATGCGGGTGCCCTTCAGTTGGAACTACAAGCACCTGCACCCCGACCCAGCCAAGCGCAACGACCGGCCGTACCCGGCGGAGATCATCGAGTACGGCCGGGAGCGGATCGACGCCGACAAGCTCATGGCCCGGCTGCGGGTGTACGTGAGGGCGGCAGCGAAGCAAGTATCTGTCGACGTTGCTGACGTGCCGGTGCCGGACAACCTGCCCAGCCACATCAGGCGCCTCACGCGGGAGCAGGTTGAGGATGGTGGGTCGCGGTACCGCATGGCCTACAAGGCCGTTAGCCGCGTGATCGAGGCGGGCTACACCCGCGACCAGGTACATGCCATCCTGGCGAACTACGCGCCGGGTGTGGACAAGTTCGACAGCCGATCCGGCGGGTGGCCCGAGCAGATCGACACCATGTGGTCTAAGCGCATGGACCAGAACGACGACGGGAAGTACACCATCGTCGGGTCTGTCGAAGACGGTACGGCTGTGCTGCGCAGGGCCCGCCCGGTCGAGCCGTGGACGGGCGAGGAAGGGTTCTGGAGCCGTCGCGCCCTGTTCCAGCACATCTACCGGTACGCGAAGGCCAACCGCCTGTCTCCGTGGGGCCTGCTGGGCACGATCCTCGTCCGGGCGTGTGTGGCCGTAGAACCGGGCGTGGTCTTGCCCGACGAAGGGTCGCTGAATCTGTTCTTGGCGCTCGTCGGGGTGAGCGGTCAGGGCAAGGGCCGCCTGATGCGCCATGCGGGCAAGTGCGTCGAGGTGTTCTCCGACATCCAGCCGCACAGCATCGGGTCGGGCCAGGGCATCCCTCACCTGTTCAAGAAGCGGGAGAAGGACGGCAGCATCACCACCCTGGCTACGCGGGTCCTGTTCGAGATCCCGGAGGTCGACAAGTTCGCTGCCCTGACGAAGGGCGGGGAATCGACGCTGGACAGCGAGCTGCGGCAGGCGTACTCAGGCGAAGCCCTCGGCGGGGCGTACGTCGACCCAGCCAAGCGCCTTCCGATCGGTGCCCACACCTACCGCCTGGGGCTGGTCATGGGTGTGCAGCCCGACCGCGCCAAGGTGCTGTTCGAGAAGGCTGGCGGCGGTACGCCTCAGCGGTTCGTCTGGCTGCCCGCCTACGACGACGCGATGGATGAGGTCCGGCCTGCCTACGACGCAAAGACCTGGGAGTGGAACAAGCCCGAGTGGTCCGGTGAGATGGGCGTGCCAGCCGAAGCCCTGGACGAACTGGACAAGGACCTCTTGCGCCGGAACGCGGCAGGCTTCGACGCCGAAGCGCTGGACTCCCACGCCCTGCTCACTCGCTTCAAGGTCGCTGCGGTCATGGCGCTGCTCGATGGGCGGATCGACGTCTCGTCGGAAGACTGGCAGCTCGCCAAGGTCGTCATGGACGTGTCGAACCGTGAGCGCGACAAGGTGTTAGCTCGGCTCAACGAGGTGAACCGTCAGGCGCACGTCCAGGCGGGTCGCAACGCAGGTCTGCGCCAGATCGTCGCGGAGCGCCAGGTGAAGAGGTTGACGGAGGAACGGGTCCAGAAGATCCGCGACAAGGTGCTCGCTGCCCTAGGCACGTCGGAGACGGGGTCGCTGTCGCTCAACGAGTTGAAGAAGACGCCGAGCCTGAAGAGGTCCGCGGCTGACCTGGAAGAAGTCCTCGACGGGATGGTGAGGGATGGACTCGTGAACGCCACCAAGGGACGAGGCGCGCAGATCAAGGGCACTCGATACGCGCTGCCGGATTGACCTACCGTTACCGGGTACGTTCCGCATTCTCACGTACCGGGTACGCGTACCCGGTAAACGGGAAACGGAAACGGGCACATGTATACAAAAGAAAGAAAATCCCGCTCTTACGTAACGTCACTCGGTCGGGTCGTTACCGGGTACGCGTACCCGGTAAAAAAGCGTACCCGGTAAAAGGCGACGGACGGCCCTCATGCCTTCGGGTGTGGGGGCTGTCTTCGTAGGTGATGACCGTTCTCCTGGTCTCGCGATTCGTAGGTCGCCACCTCACCTCTGTTCTGGCTGGCAATGTTGTCCACCCACGCCGACCCCCAGCACGCGCGGGAAGCATCTCCAATCGTCCACAGAGGCCACCACGCGCCCGGTCGGGGTGTCGGTACGGGTCCGGGGTGCTGGAACGGCTCTAAGGCGAAATGAAGACCGCCCGCCATTGGCGCGCTAACCGGTGGTGTGGACAGGCGAAGATACAACGAAATGCGTTTTATGGTGTCTCTTTGTAGGTCCCTTAGCGCGTGTCCAGTTTCGAGTTTGATCGTGCGGCAAAATGGTTCCCGGAACGTTTTTAACGGACTGGAAGGGGCGCTATGGGCGCTCGGGGAAAGCTGCCGGAGTTCCCGGTGTCGCTGGATGTCTCGATGTCAGAGGCGCAGCGATACCGACTGGAAAGCCTCGCCACGCGCAGCGGCCGTTCATTGGCTGGTGTGGTCCGGCAACTCATCGACAAGGAATGGGAGAAAAGCCATGCCAGTTCCCGCGAACAAGATCGAGCTGTTGAAGCTGCCGGTCACCGGTCCCGTCTTCAGCAATCCCGCCAACCCGGCCAGCGGGATCACTGACTACTCCAACGACTACGTCCGCGTCTGCGGCACGTGCGGTGCGGTTGTCGCGGCCCAGCACGTGGACGTGCACATCTCGTGGCACGCGGCGACGCCGACTACTGCCACGGTCACCACCTCGATCCCTGACCGACTGAAGTAAGGAGGCGACCAATGCCCGTCAACCACAAGAAGATCAACCCGAAGCGCGGTCAGAAGGCCCTCGATCAGCTGCGCGCGGAGATGAAGAAGACGGCTGACGCCATCCGCGAGGAAGAGGAATTCGGCGCTGCCGCCGATGGCGGAGCTACTGCCACCGCTGATCGGTTCCCGGCGGTGAAAGCAGGTGCGAGGACTCCCCACCAGGCTCAGCCGCTCGAATTCCGCGAGGCGCAGTGATGAACCCCTACCGCGCGGTGGACGACCACCTGTCGTCGCTCGTAGACCGCACGGATGAAAGCGAGTTCGGCGGTGTGGCCGGGCTGACGCAGCCCTACCCGCACGAGCCGACCGCCTCGGAAACCCTCCGGGCGCTGTACCAGTCCGACACGACCGACCCCACCGCCGAGGTCCACACCGACCAGCAGGCGCCCTCTTCGCACGGGAGCAACTGATGACCGACCATCGACTCAACTCGCCATGGCTGCCGGACTGGCGGTCCTTCGAATACGAAGCCGACAACCTGTCTGGCCGGAGTAGAGATGTCGTCCGGGAGGCGATCCGGCGCAAGTCGCAGGAGTGGGAGCAGAAGCATCAGGCCGCGTACTCCGAGCGCTTCAAGAAGAACCGCGACGCGCGCCGGGAGAGGGTGTTCGACGCCTGCGACGAGCTGACGAAGCAGCTCAAGAAGATCCGGGCCGAACTCGACTGGGGCCGCATCACACCGGCCCAAGCCAAGGCCGCGCTACGGGACATCAATGCCCGACACGGGCAGATCATGCAAGTCCACGACACGCTCGTGGAGGAAGACGCGGAGATCGAAGAGTTCGCCGCGCTGACCCCGGACGACTACCAGCGGGAGTTCACCGAGCGGTACCCGGTCCTGCGCACGACTCAGCCGTCGCTGCTGGACTTCGCCAACCAGATCCCCGCGCCACGTCGAGAGCCCCGACCGGATGAGTTCGTGGGTGCCCGCGCCACGGGGGACAACGCCCCGTCTGCCGACGACCTGACGTACTGAACCAACAACCGGGGAGGGTCGGGCTATCGCGCCTGGCCCTCCCTTCGCACACGGGAGGTGTGGTGTGGGCGATCGGGAACTGTCGCGCAAGCCGGGTGAGATCCGCAAGCGCCTTAGGAACGGCACCAACCCAGCACGGGACAAGGCCATGTTGGTCGAGATTGGCTACAAGCCTGTCTCTGAGTGGGACATGGAAGAACTCGCGAAAGGCAGGCCGCGGAACAGTCAAGGAAACTTCCGTGGTCAACCTCCGTCCTGGCTCACGATGGACGTGCAGGCCGAGGCGATGCGCCGACTGAAGGGGCATGCCTTCAGCGACGTGATGGCGCTCTTGCCCCTCGCGACGAAAGCCCTTCGTCGTGCCCTCGCTGATCCGGGCATCGACCCCAAGGTTCAGTTCGCGGCTGCGACTTGGCTCATGGAACAGGCCCTCGGCAAGGCCAAGCAGCGCATGACGATCGACGCTGAGCTGTCCCCGCATGACAAGGTGAAGACGGCCCTGGTGCCCGCGATCCTTCTCGATGACGGGCTCCCGCAGGACCTTCGCCACCTGACGCCGGAACGGCGCAGGCAGCTCAAGCAATCGCTTGACCGGATCGACGGACAGACCGTGCTGGATGGCGAATTCACGGAAGACGATGACGAAGAGGAAGACGCGCCGATGCCGGGTGTGGACGACCGGATGCCCCGACCCCTGCGTGAGGCGCACAACGAGGGGCGGATCTTGTGATGGACCCCCAGTATCTGCCCCTGGTCTACGACCGGCTTAACGCCGTCTGCTTCGGTGGACGGCTTCGCCCAGCACTCATCCGGATACATCCCTGGATCCTCAGCAAAGACAGTCCGGGGGCGAGGCTCGCGGGTGCGTGGGATGCCGAGGGCTGGTCAGTCGGTCTTGACCGAGCCTTGCTCGACCACCCGGATCTTCTCTTCGGAGTGCTGCTACACGAGATGGTCCACCAGGACTGCTGGCAGCAGGACCGGATCACCGGGCACGGTCCCCTCTTCATCGCTGCCGCCGCGAAAGCCGCTGCGTCGCTCGGCGTTCAGCCACCCACACCCGGCACGGCCGAGATGTGGCCGGAGCCCGTACCGCGTCAACTGTTGAAGGAGATTTGAGATGGCAAAGACGATGCAGATTCGCAGCGCTGATGGCTCGATGGAGGTGTATTACACCGGAGGCGTACCCAAGGGCGGCACAGGTCCGGTGATGGCCCGGCTCGGCCCCTCGGCTGACGGTGAGGGTGACTCCCGGCTGGAGATCTTCTACAAGAACGGGCAGACGATGGCCCGCCTGGGTGAGCTTCCCGGCACTGGGCGGGTGGGCATGGAGATCTGCGACGAGTCCGGCAACGTCAAGGTTCTTGCCGGTGAGCTGACGGATGGGGACTACGGCCTCGGCTTGGTGGACGCCTCCGGAACCCTCGTCAAGCTCGAAGACTTCATCTTCGGTCCAAAGAAGGCAGAGAAAAGCACGCCGGGCACTACTACCTCTACCAGCTACACCAACCTGAGCGATGGAGCAGGCCCCACGCTCTCCGGGGTCACCATCGGGGAGTTGGGCCGAGCGATCGTGACCCTGACCGCGTACATGGAGGCACCTAACGGCGGTATGGCGCTGATGGGAGTGCTGATCGAGAAGAGCGATGGCAGCTTCGCCATCGCGCCAGATGACCTCGACAGCTTGTCGGTCGGTGGGGGATCAACCGGCACCAGCACCCGCGTGGTCGGACGTTCCTCGGTCGAGATCTTCGTCGAGGGTCTATATCCCGGCACCTACACCTTCACCGCCAAGTACCGCGTCAATCCGCCCTCGGGCTCACCGTCCGCCCTGTTCGCCAACCGCGTGATCAAAGTGCAGCCGTACTGAACACGCCGGGGGTGACCGGTACCCCCGACGCGCGGTGACATCGTCTCTGCGACCAACTGAACACCCTTAGCCAGCGCCTCCCATCCATGCGGACGGGGGGTGTTGGCCAGTGAACGGGATGTCGGTGCAGGTACACTCATCGACGTCTCCCTGAAATAAATGACATGTAGATCAGACAGGGAGTGCGCAGGTGACGGCTGCTCATTGCAGCGACTTGCGCCCTGGCGTGGCCAGCCGACAGGCCGTTCGCCGGGTCAGAGCTTCTTATGCTGGGTCGTGGTAGTTCCCGATACGTCGGTGCCTCGAAGGCACCATGCAACATCTGAGATCTTGCTCAGTCGGTGCAGGACCTCGGCTTCACCAGTCAACGCGTACTGGTCGAGCTGAGTCCTGTGTGCCTCACTCGACCAGAGTGAGGGGACATGAGTCGTGGGGCTCGAAGATCCTGGGCTCTGGATAGTCGTTCCAAGCATCTCTGCCGTCGTGCTCGCGGGTGCCAAACTACTGCATTTCAAGATCAAGGCTGACCGGGACCGAGCCTTGGCCGAGATGGCACTACGTGACACCAAGCCAGATGAGCGGCCTGCCATCCTTGACAGTCTCGCTGGGCTGCGTCCCTTCAATCCGCAGGTGGCGGATGGACCCGAGCCAGACGAACAGCCCTCGCTGCCGGGGCAGTTTTCAAGGAAAAAGCGTCGATGATCACCGGCGGTCGCCGCGCCCCAGTCAGTCCTCGTCGGTGGGGCCAGGCCGGTTCTTGGCGATCCAAGCTCGGACGGCCTTGCCATCCCAGACGCGGCCCATGCTCAAGGTGGCGAGCGGGTCAGGGAATCCCTTGCGGCCCACGATGATCGTGGCGCGCTGCTTGCTGATCCCGCCAAGCAAGTCGCGGATCTCATCCAGCCCAAGCAACTCCACAATCTGACGGTAGGAGCCCTGGGAGTTGCACCAGGCCAAACTGGGTCCGACAACGCCTTTGGGGGTTGCCGTCGTACAACTCCCCGTGATGCCATGGGCGGATGACCCGACGCATCCGTTATGCGGAGTATCTGACTGCCGTAGCCATGACCCTGGCCCGCAGGCATAAGCCGGTGTGGTCGTGGATCAAGTGGCGGAACGTCTGCAAGTGCGGGAACGAGCTGCCGTGTCGCGCCAGACACAAGATCCCGATCAACCGGGGTCACTGGCCAGGTGAGCGCTGATGACCGCGCACGGACCGGTCCTCCCGCTGTGGCTATGCGAGACGTGTGAACGCCCCTGGCCCTGTCCCACACGCCGCGTGGAGCTGCTGGACGAGTACGCAGCTTCCCCGGTAGCCCTTCGGATCTACATGGCCTCGCACCTGGTGGCAGCGACGCAGGACCTCACCTGGGCTCCCACCGACGCCGTGCATCGCAGGTTCCTCGGGTGGCTGGCGTGAAGGCCGGAGACGTGTTGATCGTGGACCGAGCGGCCAGCGTGCAGTTCATGCGGCCCATCAGGTTCCGCCTCATCCGCGTGCTCGACTGGATCACGTACGACGGGTGGGTGTGGCTGGACGGGTACGAGCTGGACGCCCGAGGCGATGCCGTCGCTCGACGGTCGATCTTCGTTATGAAAGCCGGGCTGCGATCCGCCCCGGCACCCGTGGCGGTCGGGCAACCGGGGCGGAAGAGGGCTCCCAACCGTCGCGTGACGGCCTAAGCCGTATTGGCGGGCATCCCCGCCATGGGTCAATCGTTCAACGTGTCTGTGCGGGCCATCGGGTGATCCTCGGTCCCGTCGTGTTCGTCCTTGGCGCAGATGATGCACGGGGCCGCGACCTTCCCCAGTAGCGTTGCGGCCTTGGCGTGGGTGTGGCCGATGCGAGCCAGGAGCGCCTGAGCGCCGGTGAGGTCCTGGACAGCCAGGCGATCCCGCGCCGCCTCGTGCGCCCGGTCAACCTGCGCCTTGAAGCGATCGAACGCAGCGAGCATGTCGGCGGTCATTTGGTGGCCTTCGCGTGGTTGGCACGGCACGCAGCCCGGCCCTTGAGGTCACGGGGGTGTCCACACGTCGCGTGGTTCAGGCGGCCGTTTTCTCCAACCTTGGGAGCGAACTCCGGCTTCGCCACGGTGGCCTTCTTGGCCGGGCTCTTGCGGGTGGCGGCCTCGGTGGCCTTCGCGGTGGTGGCGGCGGGTTTGGTCGGTTCGGTCATGGCGTCCTCCTCGGTGGTTACGCTCCGTAGTGGAGCGAAACCAACGTAAGACGACTCCTGGCCAGTCCTAACCCCCTTCCCATCTGGTCTGAGACTCGGCCTCCAACTGGTGGGACTGCCGCGTGACCTGGCCATGTCGCATCGAGGTCCTACCCTGTCCGGGTGCTTGCTGCTGAAGCCCCGAAGATCACTGACTGGATGCAGGCGTGGGGGAGTCTCGCCGGTCTGGTGATGTCGACGTTTGCCGTGATCTTCACCGGCCTGCTGTTCCGCCATGAGATCCGCGTACGTCGAGATGAGCAGCGGGACCAGGAAGCGGCACAGGCTCGGCTGGTCGTCGGGCGCATCGTTGGCTATGGCCCGCAGGCCACAACGTTGCAGTGGGGTCCGCTCGATCTGGTGCATGGCAGTGTCACCCAGTTTGAATGGTCGGTGAAGAATTACAGTTCGGCTCCCATTCTGGACTTCGATATAAGAGTGGTGCGGGAGAAAGACGGCCGGGAATGGATAGGGCTGCATCCAGGAAACGACGTCGTAGAGGGAGAGATCCTCGGGAGGATCATCCTCGATGATCCAGTAGAAATCCCAGACGGCACCATGTTGGCGTCTGCCTTTCGTCTGGTGATCACCTACGTTGATGCTGAGGGTAGATCGTGGATGCGAGTTGGAAGAGACGAGCCCATTCGTACTATCGGTGCGTACCAGCGAGTCCCACTAGTTCTTGGCCCTCGATGGCCCCGCCCGTGGTTTGTGAAGCGCAAGGAACGCGAGATGCTGGAGAGATTCCTTTCGGAGCGGGCTCTGCGAACTAAGCCCACCACTGCACGTCGACCCGCTGACGGAGCACCTGCGCACGGTGAAGGTCAAGCCGCTGACTGAACGCCTCGGGGTCTTCGTCCCGCACGGGAGTCAAGTTGGTAGCCACGCCTGCCGGATGCCGGGATACTTCGATCCGCTCGATGACCGAGCCAATGATGGTGCGCTTCCAGGTGTTGTCCCTGTCGTTCCACACCCTGCGCAGTTCGTCACCGGACGGCAGGCGGGTGTGGACCCGTGACCGTGTGGCCTTGGCGAGCGCCGCCCGGTCGGCGTCTACCTGCTTCATGATCTTGGCTCGGCGTCGGCGGTACTCAACCTTCGTGATCTCTTCGGCGTCGTACTCGTCCTCGACCCGCTCAAGTCGGCGTTCTCCGTCAGCGAGTGACTTCCGCAAGGCTTGTTCGGCCTCGTTGATGTCGTCGGCCTGCACAGACATGGCGGTGCGTAGCTCCGGAGAGTCGGCTCGGGTGAAGAGCAGTTGTTCGATCCACCGCTCAAGATGAACCATCTCGATCCGCATGCTGCCACAGCCGCCGGTAGCCAACTGGTTGCAGACAAACGACACCCGCCGCACCCGCTTACCACGCACCACCCGGGTACTGGTCATCGACACCATGACTCGTCCGCAAGTTGATCCGTCCTTCATCGTCCCAGCGCAGAACACCAGACCCGACAGCTCGTACTTCCTGGCGTTGCCGTTGCTGAACCCCCGTAGCTTGCGCTCCGGCGCATCAAGCAGCGTCCGAACTCGCTCCCAATCGTCGAGATCAACGATTGGCCCCCATGTCGCCTTGTACTTCTGGCCATCGAGTTCTCGGTACCCGGCGATCGTGGGGGAGGTGACCACCCGTTTCAAGGTCCGGGGGTGCCAGGCAGAGTCCTCGTCGGCCTTGATGCGTCTTCCTCTGTCGTCCCGAGCAAACCCGCCGGACTCGGTCCGGGCGTATTGCTTCCAGCCTGTGCGCCTGCCCTGACGGTTCCAGTCGGTGCAGATGCCATACAGCGACTCACCCGCCAGCAGGCGATCGATTGCGTCCTTCACCCAAGCGGCATGCTCCGGGTGTGGCCGGAGGTCGACCACACGCTCCCGGCCCTTGACGACTTCCTTGATCGCGAGGAAGCCGAACGGGGGTGTACCGCCGTGCCATTCGCCGTTCTCTGCCCGCTGTTGCGCAGCTCGGGACACCCGCTCGGATATCTCCTCGGCTTCCTCCGCGTCGCGTCTGGCGTCATCACGGGCACGGCTCCGCCCCCTGGCGGTGGTGTAGTCGATGTCGCCAGCCTTGACCGTGGAGATAGGAATCTTGCGTTCCTTGAAGAGCGGGATCAGCCGCTCGTGTTCCATCGGACGACGGGTGAGCCGTGACGTGGAGTAGGACAAGATCGCGTTGAACTCGCCCGCCTCAACGCGCCGGATCATGTCCTCGAAGCCGGGACGTGGTTTGGTTGAACGGGTGGACGCGCTGATGTCGTTGTCTACAAACACTTCCAGCACATCCCAGCCGAGCCGCTGGGCGAGGGCCTCACAGTCCTGCCGCTGACGGGCTACGCCCAGGTTACGGCCTTCCTTGTCTCGGCTAATCCGGCAGTAGATGGCGGCGCGTTTGGTCTCCACGCCCGGACGATACCCCGGTATTTGAAACAATGTCACTGGCACTGCTGGCCGCGCTCAATACCGGCCACGACGGCGGCGCCGGCACGTTGCACGCCAACGCGCCGTCCGACGTACCGGCGCGGCTGGAGGCGCTCGGCATGCTGGGCGGCCTGCCCCGGGCCGCGCTGCATGCCCAGGTGGTCGCCGCGTTACAGGTCCTTTTTCAGGTACGACGTGGCGACCGTGGGCGGGTCCTGGAGTCGATCTGTCTGTTGCTCCCGGAGGGACCGGACCGGCTGGTCACGGTGGTCCCCGCCTGGGTGCGTGGTCGTGGTCTGGGGCAGGCGGCCCGTGCGCTGGGGGCGCTGCTGCACGAGCGTGGCGTGGCGGTGCCACCGATCCTCGGTGAGCCGTGGCCCGGAACGGCGGGTCCGGCATGACCGGCGGAACGATGCTTGTGGTGGTGCTGCTCGTGGCCGCCGCGGTTCTGGTGGCGTGGCCGGTGCGGACCGTCCGGGCCCGCCGCCGTCGGGTGCTGGCCGGGGGTGGAGGCACCGCCGGCGTTGATCCGGATGAGGCCCTCGTGCAGTGGGTGAGGGAACTGGGCCGCACGCCCGGAGATCCGCCACCTTCTGGCCGCCCGACCACCGCTTCGCCTCGCCCGCCGACCGCCGGTGGCGGACGGACGCTGGCCGCCCCCTACACGCGGGACACTCTGAGCGGCACGAGATGGGCGGGGGAGGGCGGCCCGACTCGTCCGCCGGGCCCGGCCCGTCCGCCGACCCGCCGGGACCTCCGTCGCCCCGCCGGCGCCACCCGGTCGGGAGCGGTGGTCCTGGACGCGGACCCCCGCGCCGACGGCTCCGTGGCCGTGCCGACGGTCGGTGTCGGGGAGCCCGAGGTCGATCGTCTGATCGGCCCGTCAGTCGGCCCGGCCGACAGTCGCATCGCCCGGGACGCGGACGAGCTGAGCCGCAACGCGACTGCGATTCCGACGGTCCTGCCAAGGGATGTCGGCAACGAGGACCCACGGGTCGCCGACCGAGTTGGTGGCGGGTCGCGCGCGACCGCGACCGCAGGGGCACGACCGGCGCGCGCACTGCTGCTGGTCTGCCTGGTGGGGGCCGGTGCCGGTGCCGTGGTCGCCGGTCCGGTCGGCGGCGTCGCAATGGGCGGGTACGGCACGTTGATCGTGCGTGGCCTGTTGCGTCGGCGGGCCAACCGGCGCGCCGACCGGGTCCGGCGGCGTGCGTTGGACCAGCTCTGTGGCCTCGCGGCGGACCTGCGAGCCGGCCTGCCCGCGCCGTCGGCCATCGACATCGCCTCGGTCGGCGGCTCGGACCGGCTCCGCCAGCTGACCTCTGCTGCGGTGCGGCTGGCGGACCGGACGGGCGCACCCCTGGCGGAACTCGTCGAGCGGATCGAGGCGGACGCGCGGGCCACCGACCGAGGGCTCGCCGCCGCCGCGGCACAGGCGGCTGGCGCCAGGGCCACGGCCTGGCTGTTGGCGGGCCTGCCGGTCGGCGGGATTGGGCTCGGGTACGGGATCGGCGTCGATCCCGTGGCGGTGCTCCTGCACGACACGGTCGGCGGCATCTGCGCGATCGTCGCGGTCGCCCTCCAGGTCGTCGGTCTGCTCTGGGCCGAGCGGCTGGGCGCCACCCCGGGGCAGGCCGCCTGATGTCCCAGCGTGGAGCGGGGAGCGAGCCAGCGACGAAGCGCGGGTCCGCCAGGTGGCGGCGGCCGGACGCCATCCGGCTCGCGGCGGGCCTGGGTGGGCTCGCCGTGGCTGTGGTGATCGAAGGGTGGTTCGGGCTGCTCGGCGGGGCCCTGGCCGCGTACCTGCTGGATGTGGGCCTGCGGCGGATCGAACCGCCGGCTGCCCGCATACGCCGGCTTCGGGAGGCCGTCGACCTGCCGCTCGCCGCCGACCTGTTGGCCGCGGCGATGCGGGCCGGTGCTCCGGTGGACCGTTCGGTGCTGGCCGTCGCGGAGGCGTTGGACGGTCCGCTCGCCGGCAGGCTGGCCCGGGTCGGTCGCACCCTGCTGCTCGGTGGCGGTCCTGCGGAGGCGTGGTCCGCGCTCGACGGGGTGCCGGGTGCGGAGCGGCTGGCATCGGCCGCGTTGCGTTCGGCAAACAGTGGTGCCGCCCTGGCCGGTGCGCTGACCCGGCTCGCCGACGACCTGCGTGCCGACCGGGCCACGGCCGCCGAGGCGTCGGCCCGCCGGGCGGGCGTGCTCATCGTGCTGCCGTTGGGGCTCTGCTTCCTGCCCGCGTTCATTCTCGCCGGCCTGGTGCCGGTGATCGTCGCTGTCCTCGGCGACGTGCTCTGACCCATCGAGAAAGGGAACAGCCATGCGCAAACTCATCGGCCGCCTGCGGGGCGACGCCGGGATGAACACGGCCGAGTACGCCGTCGGCACGCTCGCCGCTGTCGCGTTCGCCGGGATCCTGCTGAAGGTGCTGACGTCCGGCAACGTCCAGTCGGCGTTGACCGCCGTCATTGACCGGGCGTTGAAGTGATCGGGCGCCGGCAGGCCGGCCGCGATCGGAGGTCCGGGCGTGCGGCTGGTGGTGGGTTCAGATTCCGCGCTGCGGTACGGGCCGCCAGCGGGGACCGCGGGTCGTTCACCGCCGAACTGGCGGCCGGTCTGCCGGCGCTGCTCCTGCTCCTGCTTGCCGGGCTGAGCGCGGTCAACGCCGTCAGCACCCAGGCGAGTTGCCTGCACACCGCCCGGGAGGCGGCACTGGCCGCCGCCCGAGGCGGGGGAGGCGGGCCCACGGGACCGCCGGACGCGGAGGTGTCGGTGTCCGTCGACGGCGAGCGGGTGCGGGCGACGGTGCGCGCACCCGTCCGGACGCTGGGCGGCCGGCTTGGGCGGATCACCGTGTCCGCCACTGCTGTCGCCGCGATGGAACCTGGCGCTGCCGAGGGGGTCGGCAGTGCGACGAACTGACTGCTCGCCGGACCGCATCGGGCTGCGACGAACTGACAGCGCGTCGTGTCGCTCCAGGCACACCCCTGACGCCAACCGATTCGACGACTGTCGGTTGGAGGCGGAGCGCGGGGGTGCGACAGTCCTGATCCTGGCGATCGGGCTGGTCTTCGTGCTGTTCGGGACGTTCGGCGCGGCCGTCGCCGCCGCCGGGATGGCGCGTCAACGGGCAGCGGTGGCCGCCGATCTCGGCGCCCTGGCCGGCGCCGCCCGGGCACTCGACGGCGACGAGAGGGCCTGCGCGTTGGCAGGTGACATCGCCGGACGCAACGGGGGCCGGCTGACCGCTTGTCGCCTCGACGGGCTGGACATGCTGGTGACTGTCGAGGTGGCGTTCACGCCCCTACCCGGAACGTCCCGGGTCGCGACGTCGACGGCCCGGGCCGGCCCGCTGCGCGGCTGAGCAGGAACCTGACGCGCCGTGCGCCAACGGGCCGCGCGCCAACGGGCCGCCCGCCAGCGCGCCGCCCGCCGCGGATCAGCGGCGGGCGGCGCACAGGGGCTGGACTGTCAGCGCGACTGGAGCGCGTCGAGCGCCACGGCCATCGCGATGACGAGGCGGCGGTCGAGCTGCGGGTTCTGCACCTCGACGACGTACTTGTCGCGCAGGCCCCACTTCTTCACCACGGTGAAGGCCGGCTGGCCATTGGCGGTGAAGTCGAAGTGGTACGGCAGCCAGGACAGCGAGTCGACGAACCGGCGCAGCAGGGCAACCGGCAAGCTGCGCTCCTGACCCGTCACCTGCGGCAGACCGGCCTGCTCGACGTGCCAGGTCGACCGCAGCAGCGACTGGGCGAAGTCCTTGCGGAACAGGCCGATCGCGTTGCCGGCAGCGTCGGTCACGTCGTACGTGGCACCGAGGTCGAGGCGCTGACGGGCCTTGAAGCCGAGCAGGGGCTGCTGCTTCGAGTCGTCCGTGTAGATCGTCACCTGCTCCTTGAAGGCGAGTCGCTTCTGCTGTGCGAACGCGAGCAGCTCACCCTCGGTGCCGTCCGGGGAGACCGCCCGGACCTCGTACTGGTTGACCATCATCCGCAGCCGCTGGCGGACGTGGAACTGGTGCTGGCTCTGCAAGTTGTCGAGCTGCATCTGATCTCCTCAGGGAAATGATGCGCCGGAGTCTCGCACAGCCCGGCAACCAACCGCGCCCCCGCTCTCACCATCGGTGCCGGCGACCCGCCCGTGAGGTCAGCGGCCGTCCGCTGTCGCTACGCGCAGCGCCCACGTGTTGAGGACCTGGTGGATGCCGCGCAGCCGTTCGTTGATCTGCTCCAGCCGTTCCGCCTGGGCCAGCGCGGCAAGCGCGGAGCCGAGCGCGATCTGCTGGTCGAGGGTGAGTTGTTCCTGGTCGATGGTGTAGAGCAGGTCGACGGTCTCGGCGATGGTGTCGGCCACGGCTCCTCCTCGGGGCGCGGGGGTGAACAGCAGGACAGGCATCGATGGAAGCGCTCCCATGCATTGTGCCCCGTGCCGGGTGGATTCATGCAAGGGTCGATCAGGCGGGCAGGTTCGCGAGGACCACGTCGAGCACTCGGACCGCGTCCGGCTTGGAGAGCGGGTTGTTGCCGTTGCCGCATTTCGGTGACTGCACACACGACGGGCAGCCGGCCTCACAGCCGCACTCCGCTATCGCGTCCCGGGTGGCCCGCAGCCACGCCGACGCCGTCCCGTACGCCCGCTCCGCGAAGCCCGCGCCGCCCGGGTGCCCGTCGTAGACGAACACGGTGGGCGCCTCCGTGTCGGGGTGAACGGCGGTGGAGAGTCCGCCGATGTCCCACCTGTCACAGGTGGCCATCAGCGGCAGCAGGCCGATCGCGGCATGTTCGGCGGCGTGCAGCGCACCAGGCACGTCTGCCGGCTGGACCCCGGCCGAGGTCAACGACTGCGGCGACAGCGTGAACCACACCGCCACCGTGCGCAGCTCGCGGGTGGGCAGGTCCAGCGGCCGGGTGTCGATCACCTCGCCGGTGGCGATCCGCCGCCGCTGGTACGACACCACCTGGCTGGTCACGTCCACCTCGCCGAGGAACATGCCGACCGGGCCGGCGTCCACGTAGGAACGCACCGACACCACTGACAGGTCGGTGACGTCCCGTGCGTGGGTGGACCAGTCCGGCTCCTCGACGTGCACAAGCGCGCAGCCGTCGGCGAGGTCGAGGTCGTCCACCACGTACGAGACGCCCTGGTGCAGGTAGACGGCCCCGGGGTGGAGCAGGAAGTGCGACGAGCCGCCGTCGACGGTGCCGAGCAGCCGGCCGGTGGCCGACTCCACCACGCAGACCGGTGCGCCGCCCTCGCCGCGCAGGTCCACCTCGGGGCGTTCCCGGTGCCGCCAGTACCAGCCGGTGGGCCGCTGCCGTAGCGCCCCGGCGGCCACCAGCTCGTCGATCGCCTCCTTCGCCCCGTCGCCGAAGAGCGACAGGTCGGCAGGGGTGAGGGGCGCCTCGACGGCGGCGCAGGCCAGCTGCGGGGCCAGCACGTACGGGTTGGCCGGGTCGAGCACCGTCGCCTCCACAGGCGCCCCGAAGATCGCCTCCGGGTGGTGCACGAGGTAGGTGTCGAGCGGGTCGTCGCGGGCCACCAGCACGGCCAGTGCCTCCTGCCCGGAGCGCCCGGCGCGGCCCGCCTGCTGCCACAGTGACGCCCGGGTGCCCGGGTAGCCGCAGATCAGCACGGCGTCCAGCCCGATCAGGTCGACGCCCAGCTCCAGCGCGTTGGTGGAGGCCAGGCCGAGCAGGTCGCCGTGCAGCAGCGCCCGTTCCAGCTCGCGCCGCTCCTCGCGCAGGTAGCCGCCCCGGTAGGCGGCCACCCGGTCGCCGAGCCCCGGGACGGCGTCGTCAAGTGCCCGGCGGGCGTTGGCGGCCACCACCTCGGCGCCCTTGCGGGAGCGGACGAACGCGAGTGTGCGTACCCCCTCGGCGACCGTGTCGGCGAGCAGGTCCGCGGTCTCGCGCAGCGCCGACCGGCGGACCTGGTGGAGGTCGTCGTGGTCACCGGTCGCCTGCGGGGGCACCGGGGGCGAGGATCCCGAGTCGGGTGGCAGCAGCGGTGGCTCCCAGAGCGCGAAGGTGACCCCGCCGCGCGGTGAGGTGTCCTCGGTGACGGCCGTCACGGGCAGGCCGGTCAGCCGCCCGGCCGCGGTCGCCGGGTCGCCGGAGGTCGCCGAGGCGAGCACGAACACGGGGGTGGCCCCGAACCTGGCGCACTGCCGGCGCAGCCGACGCAGTACGTGCGCCACGTGCGAGCCGAAGACCCCCCGGTAGGTGTGGCACTCGTCGATCACCACGTACGCGAGCCGGCGCAGGAAACCGGACCACTGGGCGTGCCCGGGCAGGATGCCGTGGTGCAGCATGTCCGGGTTGGTCAGCACGAACCGGGAGTGCCTGCGGATCCACTCCCGCTCGGCGCGCGGAGTGTCCCCGTCGTAGCAGGCGGGGCGTACCCCCTCCAGCTCCAGACCGGCGACGGCCCGCAACTGGTCGGCGGCGAGCGCCTTGGTCGGTGCCAGGTAGAGCACCGTGGCCCGGGGGTCGGCGAGCAGGGTGGCCAGCGCCGGGAGCTGGTACGCCATCGACTTGCCGGACGCGGTGCCGGTGGCGACGACGACGTGCCCGCCGTCGTACGCGAGGGTGGCCGCCTCGGCCTGGTGCCGCCAGGGTGCGGCGACGCCGCGACGGGCGAACGCCTCGCGCAGCTCCGGCGGTGCCCACGGCGGCCACGGCGCGGGCACCCCGGCGCGGGCCGGTACCCGTTCGACGTGGGTGACCGGGTCGCCGGCGGTTCGGGCACGCAGCCGACGCAGCAGGTCGACAGGCGTTGGCCCGACGCCTGGACCTGCGGATACGGTGGCGCTGGCCGACGGCTCCAGGTCATGCCGCGGCGACAGACGCGCGGAGCTGAAGTCGTCGGAGGTCACGCCCTGCACTCTCGCACTGGTGTTCGGAGATGAAAAGTCGGGCCGGGGGGTAAAGGGAAGCCTCCGCCGGCGACCGCAGGCTGGCCCGGCGGTAATGGTTAGATGCCCAGAAGAGTTTACGGCTCTGGCGAGGAGGACCGATGGAGCTGTCACTGGCGACCCGCACCGTGGGTGAGCACACGGTGCTCGAGGTCGGCGGTGAGGTGGACGTCTACACCGCGCCCCGGCTCCGCGAACGGCTTCTCGAACTGATCGACGGCGGCGCCCGGCACGTGGTGGTCGACCTCGGTCGGGTGGACTTCCTCGACTCCACCGGGCTGGGTGTGCTGGTCGGCGCGCTCAAGCGGCTGCGTACGGCCGGCGGCTCGTTCGCCCTGGTCTGCGACAAGGAGCCCCTGCTCAAGATCTTCCGGATCACCGCGTTGGACCAGGTGTTCCCGCTGCATCCCACTGTCGATGCCGCGGTCGGCGCGGAGCCGAGCGGCGCCAACGCGTGATGGCGACAGTCCGGCTCTCCTTCTCCCCGGCGCCGGTGCACGTACGCACCGCCCGGCTGGTCGGCGTCGCCGTCGCCAGGCGCGCCGGGGTCCGTGAGGACCTGCTGGACGAGGTGCGGCTGGCCATCGGCGAGGCGTGCACCCGGGCCGTCGCCCTGCACCGGCAGTACGGCGTGCCCGATCCGGTGCTCGTGGAGATGTCCGACGGTGGCTCGTACGCGGTGCGGGTGGTCGACCGGGCGCCGATCGAGGCCAGCATCGGGCTGGCGGCGCTGCCGCCGGACGAGCTGGCCAACGAGTCGCTCACCGACGAGGCGTTGACCACAGGCGTCGGCTTCGCGCTGCTCGCCGGCTTCGTCGAGGACCTCCAGGTGCGACCTGTCGACGAGGGCGTCGGCACCGAGGTACGGATGGTGTGGCCGGTCGGCCGCTGATCCACGACTGTCGTAGGAAGGCCGCATCCCCGTCGGGATGCGGCCTTCCTGTCATGGATCGATCCCTATATCAGATTTCGTTTCATAACACAGCGACGAAGATCATCGAGACACGGTGCCACCTGCGTGTGACCTCCAACACTGTGGAGGGCTACAGTACCCGGGTTGTCAGCAAGTGATCCATCCCGCAGCCAGCGGGTATGGGTGGTCATCGCTGGTCCGCTGGTGTGGGTTGGCGCGCTTGCGATTCCGCATCCAGGCGCTGGTCGGTGCGTCTCCACCCACCGGCGCGAGTGTTCGGTAACAGGAGGACACAGATGTCCGAGACCTTGGCCGCCGACGGCGGCGGGCTTTCCCTTACCGGAAGCAATGTGACGTACGTCGTCATCGCCGCGGTGATCGCGCTGGTGGCGCTCGTCTTCGCCGCCGCCCTCACAAAGGCGGTGTTGGCAGCCGGCAAGGGCACCACCAACATGCAGGAGATCTCGGGGGCGGTCCAGGAGGGCGCCTCCGCCTACCTGCTCCGCCAATTCCGCACCCTGGCGATCTTCGTCGTGATCGCCGTGGTGCTGCTCTTCCTGCTGCCGGTGCACGACACCGACGGCAGCGAGACGGCCGTGAAGATCGGCCGCTCGCTCTTCTTCGTGGTGGGCGCACTGTTCAGCGCGTTCATCGGCGGCGCCGGCATGTGGTTGGCCACCCGCGCCAACCTGCGCGTCGCCGCCGCCGCCCGGGAGCGACAGGGTGGCCGCGAGGCCGCCATGAAGATTGCCTTCCGGACCGGTGGCGTGGTCGGCTTCCTCACCGTCGGCCTGGGCCTGTTCGGTGCGGCGCTCGTCGTCCTGGTCTACCGGGGCGACGCGCCGACCGTGCTGGAGGGCTTCGGCTTCGGCGCCGCGCTGCTCGCGATGTTCATGCGGGTCGGCGGTGGCATCTTCACCAAGGCCGCCGACGTCGGCGCCGACCTGGTCGGCAAGGTCGAGCAGGGCATCCCGGAGGACGACCCGCGCAACGCCGCCACCATCGCCGACAACGTGGGCGACAACGTCGGTGACTGCGCAGGCATGGCCGCCGACCTGTTCGAGTCGTACGCGGTGACGCTTGTCGCCGCGCTCATCCTCGGCCGGGCCGCGTTCGGCGAGGACGGCCTGGTCTTCCCGCTGATCATCTCCACGATCGGTGTGCTCGTCGCGATCGTCGGCGTCTTCATCACCCGACTGCGTGCGGCGGACCGCAACGCGCTGACCGCGATCAACAGGGCCTTCTACCTCTCCGCGGTCCTCTCCGCGGTGCTGGTGGCGATCGCCGCGTACGCGTACCTGCCGGCGACCTTCGCCGGTCTGGAAGGCGGGCTCACGGACGTCGACCGCAACCCGCGGCTGGTGGCCATCGGCGCGGTGGTGATCGGCATCGTGCTGGCCGCCGCGATCCAGGCGCTGACCGGCTACTTCACCGAGACCAACCGTCGCCCGGTGCAGGACATCGGCAAGAGCTCCCAGACGGGTGCGGCCACAGTCATCCTCGCCGGCATCAGCATCGGCCTGGAGTCTGCCGTCTACTCGGCGCTTCTCATCGGCGCCGGCGTCTTCGGCGCGTTCCTGCTGGGCGGCAGCTCCATCACGCTGTCGCTGTTCGCGGTGGCGCTGGCCGGCACCGGCCTGCTCACCACCGTCGGCGTCATCGTCGCCATGGACACCTTCGGGCCGATCTCCGACAACGCCCAGGGCATCGCGGAGATGTCCGGCGACATCGACGAGCACGGCGCGCGGACGCTCACCGAGCTGGACGCGGTAGGCAACACCACCAAGGCGATCACCAAGGGCATCGCGATCGCCACGGCGGTCCTCGCCGCCACCGCGTTGTTCGGCTCGTACACCGACTCGCTGCGCACCGCGTACGCGGACGCCGGGGTGGGCGACGTGGGGTCGGAGATCCTCAACTCGCTGAACGTGGCCAATCCGCGCAACCTGGTCGGCCTCATCATCGGCGCGGCTGTGGTCTTCCTCTTCTCCGGGCTTGCCATCAACGCGGTGTCCCGCTCGGCCGGTGCCGTGGTGATGGAGGTCCGCAGGCAGTTCCGTGAGCTGCCCGGCATCATGGACCGCACCCAGCGCCCGGAGTACGGCAAGGTCGTCGACATCTGCACCCGGGACGCGCAGCGCGAGCTGATGACCCCCGGTCTGCTCGCCATCCTGGCGCCGATCGCGGTCGGCTTCGGTCTCGGGCCCGGCGCGCTGGCGTCGTACCTGGCCGGGGCGATCGGGGCGGGCACCCTGATGGCGGTCTTCCTGGCCAACTCCGGTGGCGCCTGGGACAACGCCAAGAAGCTCGTCGAGGACGGCGCGTACGGCGGTAAGGGCTCCGAGGCGCACTCCGCGACTGTCATCGGCGACACCGTCGGCGACCCGTTCAAGGACACCGCCGGCCCGGCGATCAACCCGCTGATCAAGGTGATGAACCTGGTCTCGCTGCTGATCGCGCCGGCCGTGGTGGCGTGGAGCGTCGGCGACGACCGCAACGTCGGTCTGCGGGTGACCATCGCGCTGGTGGCGACGGCGATCATCGTGGCGTCGGTGATGTTCAGCAAGCGCAAGGGCATCGCGATGGACGACTCCGACGCCGGTGGCAACACCGGCGCGGGCAGCACGGACCACCGCCCGGAGACGGTCAGCGCCTGACCGTCGACGGCACCGGGGTCCCCGGTCGACGTACGCGTCGGCCGGGGACCCCGGCCGTCCGGACCGGTGCCACGCCTGGCCAAAGGCCGTACGCTGCAACGCATGCGTACGTGCCGGGCGTCTGCCGCCGGAAAGTTCACGGTGGTCCTGGCCACGATCGTCGTCGTGCTCACCGGCTGCGGAGGGAACCCCAGCCCCCGGGCCTGGGCGGCCACCGTCTGCGGTGCGCTCACCCCGTGGCGCTCCGAGATCGACAAGCTGACCAGCAGCACGGATGAGCAGATGACCGCGCAGACCACCCCGGCGCAGGCCAAGGAGAACCTGGTGCGGCTCTTCGGCGGGGCGGAGCAGGCGAGCGAGACCGCACGCCGCAAGGTGGAGCAGGCCGGCGTGCCGGAGACCGACAACGGCGAGGTGATATCCGCAGGCTTCCGTGGCTCCCTGGAGAAGATGCGGGACGCGTACGGTCGGGCCCGGGACACCATCGACAAGCTGAGCACAAGCGAGCCGACAGCCTTCTACGCCGGTGTGCGGGCCGCCGTCGAGACGCTCAACAAGGAGTACGACGCCAGCGCCCTGGACACCAGCCAGCTCAACTCCGAGGAGCTGAAACAGGCCTTCGACGAGGTGCCGGAGTGTCGCTGAGCGGGCTCGGTGACCCCGGGAAGGCGCAACCGCCCCCGGCGCTGTTCCCCGCGCCCGAGCCCGACGTTTCCGTACCCGCGCGGCGGCGCGGCGGCCCGGCCCACCCTGACCCACAGGTCCCGGCCGACGACGCCGGCAGGCAACTGGTCTTCTTCGGCGCCGACGCGGTCGAGCCGACGGTCGCCGACCTGGCCGGACTGCTCGCCGGCCCGGGCGAGGTGGTACGGATGGGCGGCACCGCACGCCTCTCGGTACGTGTGGACGCCGCCTGGCGGGTGCACGTGCTCGTCGCCGAACTGAGACAGCGCGGGCTGGCGGCGAGCTGGGAGCCGACCGGGGACGAGCGACACGCCGTCCGTACGTCGTACACCCGGGTCTTGAAACCGCTCGCGGCAGCGTGGCTGAACGGCCCGGCGAAACGCCCACCTGCCACCTTCCATCTCACCGGCCGGCGGCTGCGGTTGTGGCTCGCCGCCGCCGGGACGCCGGAGCCGCCCGGCGGGTTCCTGCTGGGGCTGGGGGAGAGCGACCGGGAGTGTTGGGAACCGGTGGGCGCGGCGCTCGCCGCCGCCGGGTTGGCCGGCACGTTCGTCGGCTCTGACGAGGGCGGACCGGCGTACCGGATCACCGGCCGTCGCCGCCTGGCCCGGCTCGCCGAGCTGGTCGGCGGCCCTCCGCCCGCCACTCCGGCCGACGCCTGGCCGGTGCGTCCCTGACCCGCCCTGTCGGGTGGGGGCGGGCCTGGGCGGCGAGGTGTCAGGTGTAGGACAGTCCGGCGGGTCGATCCAGGCCGAAAACGGGCGGGTCGGGCCTCGGCCGACGGTCCGCCATCGTCACAGTGACCCGCTTCGGGGCCTACCCACGGTGTACGGTGGCGCCGTCCGGCAGTGCCGAGCGCGGCGGGGCGGGAGTTGACCGTCGCGCGGTGGCGGTTTGCCGCCCGCGAAACCCGAAACGCGGACGGCGCGTTACGTTGGACATCCGGACCGCCGGTGCGACGGCGGGGTCGAAAGCGGTCGCTGTCCGGGCGCCGGCAGGCCACGAGCAGGAGTGAGGTCGGGGAGAGACGTGCCGAGCAACGCTGGAACCACCCGTCTGGTCATCGTCGAGTCACCGGCGAAGGCCAAGACGATCTCGGGCTACCTCGGCCCGGGGTACGTCGTGGAGGCCAGCTTCGGTCACGTCCGCGACCTCCCGCGCAACGCCGCCGACGTGCCTGCCAAGTACAAGGGTGAGTCCTGGGCCCGCCTCGGCGTGGACGTGGACAACGGCTTCCACGCCCTCTACGTCGTCTCCGCCGACCGCAAACAGCAGATCAGCAAGCTGGTGAAGCTGGCCAAGGAGGTCGACGAGATCTTCCTGGCCACGGATGAGGACCGCGAGGGCGAGGCGATCGCCTGGCACCTGGTGGAGACGCTGAAGCCCAAGGTGCCGGTCAAGCGGATGGTCTTCCACGAGATCACCAAGCCGGCGATCCAGGCGGCGGTGGCCAACCCCCGGGAGATCGACCGCGACCTGGTCGACGCCCAGGAGGCGCGGCGGATCCTCGACCGGCTCTACGGCTACGAGGTCTCCCCGGTGCTGTGGAAGAAGGTCATGCCGAGGCTCTCGGCCGGCCGTGTGCAGTCCGTGGCGACCCGGATCGTGGTCGAGCGGGAGCGGCAGCGGATGGCGTTCCGCACCGCCGAGTACTGGGACATCCTGGCCACTCTCGCCGTGGCGGACGCCGGCGAGGGGCCACGAAACTTCAACGCCACACTCATCGCGCTGAACGGCGACCGGATCGCCACCGGCAAGGACTTCGAGCCGACCACGGGCCGCGTCCGCGCCGGCGCCGGGGTCGTCCACCTCGACGAGAGCGGCGCCCGTGGGCTGGCGGCCCGCCTCGACGGGCGGCAGTTCACCGTCACCCGGGTCGAGGAGAAGCCCTACCGCCGCCGCCCGTACGCGCCGTTCATCACCTCCACCCTCCAGCAGGAGGCGGCCCGCAAGCTGCGCCTGTCCTCGCAGCAGACGATGCGCACCGCGCAGCGCCTGTACGAGAACGGCTACATCACCTATATGCGTACCGACTCGGTGAACCTGTCCGAGACGGCCATCTCGGCGGCTCGCCGGCAGATCGTCGAGCTGTACGGCGAGCGCAGCGTGCCGCCGGAGCCGCGCCGCTACACCGGCAAGGTGAAGAACGCGCAGGAGGCGCACGAGGCGATCCGCCCGGCGGGGGACAACTTCCGCACCCCGGGCGAGGTGGCCAAGGAGCTGTCCGCCGAGGAGTTCAAGCTCTACGAGCTGATCTGGCGGCGCACCATCGCCTCGCAGATGACCGACGCGGTCGGCTCCAGCGTGTCGGTGCGGATCCGGGCGGTCTCCACCTCGCAGGAGGAGGCCGACTTCGGCGCGACCGGCAAGACCATCACGGACCCGGGCTTCCTGCGCGCGTACGTCGAGTCCTCCGACGACGAGAACGCCGAGGCCGAGGACGCCGAACGCCGGCTGCCCACCCTGGTCAAGGACCAGCCGCTGACCGCCGACGAGCTGGCCGCGCAGGGCCACCACACCCAGCCGCCGTCGCGCTACACCGAGGCGTCGCTGGTCAAGGCCCTGGAAGAGCTGGGCATCGGCCGCCCGTCCACGTACGCGTCGATCATGCAGACGATCCAGGACCGGGGGTACGTCACCAAGCGCGGTCAGGCGATGATCCCGACCTTCCTGGCGTTCGCGGTCATCGGGTTGATGGAGCGGCACTACCCGCGCCTCATCGACTACGACTTCACCGCCACGATGGAGAACGAGCTGGACGAGATCGCCGGCGGTGACCACGCCGCTGTCGACTTCCTCACCGCGTTCTACTTCGGCAGCGCCAACGGTGCCGGCGACCAGGACATCGCCCGCTCCGGCGGGTTGAAGAAGCTGGTCACCGAGAACCTGAGCGACATCGACGCGCGCAGCGTCAACTCGATCCCGCTCTTCACCGACGACGAGGGGCGCGAGGTCGTCGTACGGGTCGGCCGGTACGGGCCGTACCTCCAGCGGGAACTGCCCGGCGGGGAGCAGGCGGCACCGGCTCCGGCTTCCGGCGAGGGCGACGAGGGCGGCACCCAGGGCGACCGGGCACCGATCCCCGAGGGCCTGGCCCCGGACGAGCTGACCCCGGAGAAGGTGCACGAGCTGTTCCTCGGCGGCGGCGGTGAGCGCAAGCTGGGCGACGACCCTGCCACCGGCGAGCCGATCGTGCTCAAGTCCGGCCGGTTCGGTCCGTACGTGTCCAGCGGCGAGCGCAAGTCGTCGCTGCTGCGGACGCAGACACCTGACTCGCTGACCCTGGACGAGGCGCTCAAGCTGCTCAGCCTTCCCCGGCTGGTGGGCGTCGCGCCGGACGGTGTCGAGGTGTTCGCCAACAACGGGCGTTACGGCCCGTACGTGAAGCGAGGCGAGGAGTTCCGGTCGCTGGACTCCGAGGAGAAGATGTTCACGGTCACCCTCGACGAGGCGCTGGCTCTGCTGGCCGCCCCGAAGACCCGTGGCCGTCGTGCCGCCGCGCCGCCGCTGCGGGAGATGGGCGTCGACCCGGCGACCGAGAAGCCCTTGGTGATCAAGGATGGGCGCTTCGGCCCGTACGTCACCGACGGGGAGTTCAACGCGTCGCTGCGGCGCGGGCAGACCCCTGAGGCGTTGACCCTGGAGGAAGCCTCCGAGATGCTCGCCGAGAAGCGGGCCAAGGGTCCGGCGCCGCGCAAGAAGGCGGCGGCGAAGAAGGCGCCCGCCAAGAAGGCGACGGCCACCAAGAAGACGGCCGCCGCCAGCAAGTCCACGGCCGCGAAGAAGACCACCACCGCCAAGGCGACGGCGGCCAGGAAGGCGGCCCCGGCGAAGAAGGCGGCCCCGAAGAAGGCCACCGCCAGTCCTGCCGAGGAGTGACAGCCAGCAGGCCGCCCCTAATGGGTTAAATGTCCAATTTGGTGGCGAGGCTCTGGTGTGGACTGCCTAATGTGAGGGGATGTTCGCAGCTCCTGTCCCGCGCCGGCGCGTGCTCGTCGGTGCTGCGGCGGGTGCGGTGCTGCTCGCCGTGGCCGCGGTCGGCATCCGGACGATGGACGCGGACAGCCCTTCGCCAGCCGTCGCCACGGCGTCGCACGCCTCCCCGCACACCGTCGCCCCCGGGTCGTCCACCGGGCTGACCCGGGATCCCGCCAACCGGCGGACCGTGCGACTCGTCGCCGCCGGTGACGTTCTGATCCATCCAGCGGTGACCGACCAGGCGCGCCGGGACGGTGCCCGCGCCGGCGGTTTGGACTTCGCCCCGATGTTCGCCGGGGTCGCCACGGCGGTCCGCGGCGCCGACCTGGCGCTGTGCCACCTCGAGACGCCACTGGCCGATCCCGAGGGCCCGTTCGCCGGCTATCCGTCGTTCAACGCGCCTCCGCAGGTGCTCGACGGGCTGCGCACCACCGGATTCGACGGCTGCTCGACCGCCTCCAACCACACCCTCGACCAAGGCGCCGACGGAGTGGCCCGGACAATCCGCGCACTCGACGCCGCCGGGCTGGGGCACACCGGCAGCGCCCGCAGCGCCGCCGAAGCGGCCAGGCCCCGGATCTACCAGGTCGGCGACGTCCGCGTCGCCCACCTGGCGTACAGCCTGAACTTCAACGGGCTGAGCCGCCCCCCGGGCCAGCCGTGGCTGGCCAACCTGATCGATCCGCCCGAGATCCTCGCCGCCGCCCACAAGGCGCGCAGCGCCGGCGCCGACATCGTCGTGCTCAGCCTGCACTGGGGTACGGAGTATCAGCACCTGCCGGACGCCGACCAGCGGGCCTGGGCCCAGCAGCTGATCTCTTCGCCCGACGTGGACCTCATCCTGGGCCATCACGCCCACGCGGTGCAGCCGTTCCAGCGCTTCGGCGACAAGTGGGTGGTCTTCGGCATGGGCAACGAACTGGCCCGGCACGAGGAGCCGATCGACGACAACCGCGAGGGTGTGATGGCCCGGGCGACCTTCACCGAGACCGCCCCGGGGCGCTGGACGGTGACCCGGATGGAGGCACTGCCAACCTGGACCGACCTGGCGCCGGCCCTCCGGCTGGTTGACCTGACCGCAGCGCTTGCCGACCCGGGTACCCCGCCAGGTCTGCGGGGCGACTACCGGGCGGCGTACCAGCGGGTGCTCGGTTACGTCCGGGCCCTGGGTGCCGGCGCGGACCAGGTGGTGGCGTCGGGCGGCTGAGCGCCGCCGCCGAGGCCGCCGTCGACCTGGCCGACCTCGCGCGCTAGCCGTCAGGCCCCGAGGACGTGGGTCAGGTGAGGGCTGGCGAACACCCGGTCGGGGTCCAGGCGGTCACGGACGGCCTGGAAGTCGGCGAAGCGGGGGTACGCGGTGGCCAGCGAGGCCGCGTCGCGGTAGTGCAGCTTGCCCCAGTGCGGGCGACCGCCCAGCTCGGTGGCGACCTTCTCGAAGGCCTGGAAGTACGGCTCGTACGGCATCCCGACGTACTGGTGCACGGCGATGTACGCGTTGTCCCGGCCGTAGCCGTGCGAGAGCCAGATGTCGTCGGCGGCGGTGAAGCGCACCTCGACCGGGAACAGCACCTTGAACGGCAGCCCGTCGACGATCCGTCGGAGCGCGGCGAGCGCGTCGGGCAGCGCCTCACGGGGAAGCCCGTACTCCATCTCGACGAAGCGGACCCGGCGCGGGGTGCAGAAGACCCGGTCGGAGCGGCCTGTGTAGTGGCGTTCGGTGAGCGCGCGGGCGGACACGGCGCTGATGCCGGGGGCCAGCGCCGGCAGGGCCCGGCCGAGACGGCAGGCGCCGGCGAAGACGGTGTTGGACAGGAAGTCGTCGTCCAGCCAGCCGCGCCAGCGGGGCAGCGGCCGGTCGTTGGTGGGTACCCGGTCGTTGGCCTTGACCTGGACCCGGGACGTGTACGGGAACCAGTAGAACTCGACGTGGTCGTGTCTGCCGATGAGCGCCGGCAGATCGTCGAGCACATCGGTCAGGGCGGCGGGGCGTTCGTGGGCGCGCAGCACGAAGGCGTCCACGCAGCGCAGGGTGACCTCAACCAGGACGCCGAGCGCGCCGAGGGACACCCGGGCGGCGGCGAGGACGTCGGGGTGTTCGTCAGCCGAGCAGCGCAGCACCTCGCCGGTGCCGGTGACCAGGGTGACCGCCTCGACGAAGGTGGACAGGCAGCCGTAGCCGGCGCCGGTGCCGTGGGTGCCTGTGGAGATCGCCCCGGCCACGGTCTGCGCGTCGATGTCACCGAGGTTGGGCAGCGCGAGTTGGTGCCGGGCGAGCAGGCTGTTGAGCGCGTGCAGGGTCATTCCGGCCGGTACGGTCACCAGTCGGCGTTCGACGTCGACGCTGATCGTGGTGGCCAGTTCGGCCAGGTCCATCCGCCTGTCGTCGGCGAGCGCGACGGCGGTGAACGAGTGGCCGCTGCCGGCCACCCGGATCCGGTGACCGGTCGACGCCGCGTCCCGGACGGCTTCGATGACGTCGTCCGGCGAGGCGGGGCGCAGGATGGCGGTGGCGCTGCCACGCTGGTTGCCGGCCCAGTTGGACCAACGGGCGGTGAGCGGTGCGGTGCCGGCCATGCGCGCTCCTCATTCATGAATATGAACTGACTTCATATCAGGAACGTTGTACCTGGTAAATACCGCAATCGAGCTCCGCTCGTTGTACCGGTAGTCACGGACTCGTGACGTGTAGATATGTTCATCCGTCGAAGGGGGGTGGCGCCGAGTGTCCACACCAGCCGCCACGACCGGGCCGCTGCGCCGCGTACCGGTGCAGGGTCGAAGTGTCGCGCGGGTACAGCGCATGTTGGATGCCTGCGCCGAACTCGTCGACGAGGTGGGGTACGAGGGACTGACCACCACCCTGCTCGCCGAGCGTGCCGAGGTGGCGATCGGGTCGGTCTACCAGTTCTTCCCGGACAAGCGGGCGATCGTGCAGGCGCTGACCCTGCGCACCATGGAGTCCTACCTCCAGCGGCTCGACGAGCGGTTCGCCTCCGACGAGATGACCCACTGGTGGGACGGCGTCGACGCGGGCATCGACGAGTACATCACGATGCACCGCACCGTCCCCGGCTTCCGTACCCTGCACTTCGGCGACGTGGTCGACCTGCACCTGCTCGACGAGCAACGGGACAACAACGGCGTGATCGCCGACCAGTTGGCCCGGGTGCTCACCGAACGTTTCGGCCTCACCGACGTACCGAAGCTGCGCTTCGTGCTGGAGATCGCGGTGGAGGCGGCGGACGCGCTGATCAAGCTCGCCTTCCGCCGGAAGCCCAACGGTGACGAGCGGGTGCTGCTGGAGGCGAAGGCGCTGATCCGGGAGTACCTGCACCGTCAGGTCGACGGCCGGGACAGCGACCGGACCGCCGACGAGCCGGCCGGGGCGGCGCAACCCGCCTGACGCGGCGCCGGGGCCGGCCTCAGAGAAAGGCCTGCCCCTCGCCCCGGTAGGTGGGCACGGTCGCCACGACCGCGTCCCCCTCGACCAGGTGCAGCTCGTTGACGCGTTCGCACAGCTCGCCGGCCTTGGCATGGCGGAACCACACCCGGTCGCCGACGCGCAGGGCGGCAGCTGCCGGGCCGGCCAGCGGGGTCTGCACCTCGCCGGCGCCCTCGGTCCCGACCAGCTTCAGCCCGGCCGGCAGCCACGGCCGGGGCAGCCGGCTGTCGGCGGCCGGACCGGAGGCGATCCACCCGCCGCCGAGCACCGTCGCCAGCTCCGGCGTCGGCCGGCGGACCACCGCGCAGGCGAAGAACGCCGCCGGGGTGGGCCGCCAGGCGCGGTAGGCGTCGAAAAGCGTCGGCCCGTACAGGCCCGATCCCGCGGTGACCTCGGTGACCGCGGGATCGGCGCTGGTCGCGGCCACGCTGCCGGTGCCGCCGCCGTTGACGAATTCCAGGTCGGCGTGTTCGCGTACCGCGGCCACCGCCGCACCCCGGCGGGCCAGCAACTCGCGGTACGACCCGCGCTGGGCCAGCCTGATCGCGCCGGCCAGCAGCGTCTGCCCCGGCGGAGCGTCGCCCAGGCCGGCGATCTGCGCCTCGTACGACATGAGCCCGACCAGCCGGAAGCCGGCCCGGCCCGCGACTGTGGCGGCGAGCGCGCCGGCCGCCCGGGCGCTGTGCACAGGTGAGCGGCGTACGCCCACGTGCACCCGCCCGCGCAGCGGTCGCCAGGACGCGTCCAGATCGAGGCAGAGCCGCAGCTCGGCGCGCTGCCCGGGGGCGCGGACGTGGTCGATGAAATCGAGCTGCCCGGTGCCGTCGATCATCAGGGTGATCGCGGCGGCCAGTGCCGGGTCGGCGGCCAGCTCGGCGAGGGCCGCCCGGTCTGCGGTGGGGTACGCGAGCAGCACGTCGTCGCTCACGCCGGCCCGGACGAGCCAGATCGCCTCGGGCAGGGTGAACGCCATCACGCCCCGCCAGCCACGCCGGCTGAGCGCCCGGCTGATCAACTCCCGGCTGCGGACCGACTTGCTGGCGAGGCGGACCGGCTTGCCGGCGGCGCGTTCGGCAAGCGCGACCGAATTGGCGTCGAAGGCGGTGAGGTCGACCACGGCGTACGGCGGGTTGAGGTGGGTGGTCGCCCGGTCCAGGCGCTCGCGAAGTTTGTCGCTTTCGATGGCCACGTGTGCACGCTAACTGTCCGACGATGAATGCGAAACACCCTCGCGTACGTCCGGGCTGCGGTCGGTGCCTCAAGCGGCCTAGGCTCAGCGAGCAGGAGAATGTCGCCGGTGGGGCGGCCCCCCACCGGGACTAGAGTGTTCCACCGGGAATGCCCAGCGATGGGCCGGCACGTGGAGGTACGGCCATCGAAAGCCAGAACAGCGGCGAGTCGCCCGGCGTGTCGCGCCCGGGGGACCAGTCGGGCAACGCCGCCAACAAGCCCAACGGCGGCCAGGTCGACGCGTCCGGCTACGCCGCCATCCGCTCGGTGCTGCGCATCCGGCCGTTCCGCAGGCTCTGGATCGTGCTCGGCGCGGCCTCCTTCGGGGACTGGCTCGGCCTGCTGGCCACCGCCCTCTTCGCCGCCTCGCAGGTGCAGGGCAGCACCGCCCAGGGTGCCGCGTTCGGTGGGGTCACCGCGATCCGGCTGCTGCCCGCGCTGGTGCTCGGTCCGGTGGCCGGCGTCTTCGCCGACCGGTTCGACAGGCGCTGGACGATGGTCATCTGCGACCTGCTGCGCTTCGTGCTCTTCGCCTCCATCCCGCTCTACGCCCTCAGCGGTGCCGCAGGCGGCCTGGTGGTCGGCTGGGCGCTCATCGCCACCTTCCTGATCGAGTCGCTCACCCTGCTGTGGATTCCGGCCAAGGAGGCCGCGGTCCCCAACCTGATCCCGCGGGCCCGGCTGGAAGCGGCCAACCAGCTCACCCTCATCACCACCTACGGCCTCACCCCGGTCGCCGCGGCCATCGGCCTCGCCGTGCTCGACCGTGGTGTCCGAGGCGCCGTGGGCGGCGACCTGCCCTCCTGGGCGGAGCCCGCCCAGCTCGCGCTCTGGTTCAACGCCTTCTCCCGGCTCGCCACCGCGTTGGTGGTGGCGTTCGGGATCAAGGAGATCAGCGAGGCGCAGCGCGGCGAGGCGGAGCGTGCCGAGCAGAGCATGTTCCGGCAGTTCTCCGAGGGCTGGAAGTACATCGGCCAGACACCGCTCGTCCGAGGCCTGGTGCTCGGCATCTTCGGCGCCTTCGCCGGCGGCGGCATCGTGGTCGGCACGGCCAAGTTCTTCGCCAACTCGCTGGGCGCCGGTGACGCCGCGTTCTCACTGCTCTTCGGCGCGATCTTCGTCGGCCTGGCGCTCGGCATCGGCCTCGGCCCGATGGTCGTCAAGGAGATGTCCCGGCGCCGCTGGTTCGGCATGAGCATCGTGCTCGCCAGCGCCGCCGTGATGACCCTCGCCTTCGCCATCCACCTGTCCATGGCGATCGTCGGCGCGGTACTTGTCGGCGCCGGCGCCGGCATGGCCTTCCTGGCCGGCACCACCCTGCTGGGCGGCGAGGTGGCCGACGAGGTGCGGGGCCGGGTCTTCGCGGTGGTGCAGATCGGCACCCGGCTGGTGCTGATCCTGGCCATCGGGCTGAGCAGCGTGCTGGTCGGCGTCGGTGGCTCACGCAAGCTGGAGATCGCCGACCTGGGCCTGTCCATCTCGTCGACCCGACTGCTGCTGCTCGCCGCCGGTGCCGCGGGCATCTTCGCCGGGATCAGCGCGTTCGGGCAGATGGACGACAAGAAGGGCGTACCGGTCCTCGCCGACCTCTGGGGCTCCATCCGGGGTCGTCCGCTCATGCCGTCCGAGCCGTTCGTCTCCGCCGGGCTCTTCGTGGTCTTCGAGGGCGGCGAGGGCGCCGGGAAGTCCACCCAGCTCACCGCGCTCGCCGAGCGGTTGCGCGATCAGGGGTGCGACGTCGTCGTCACCCGCGAGCCGGGGGCCACAGGCGTCGGACAACGGATCCGGTCCCTCGTGCTGGACACCTCCGGCGACGACGCGCCGTCCCCACGCGCCGAGGCGCTGCTGTACGCCGCCGACCGGGCGCACCACGTGGCCACCGTCGTCCGTCCCGCGCTGGTCCGGGGTGGTGTGGTGATCAGCGACAGGTACGTCGACTCGTCCCTGGCGTACCAGGGTGCGGGGCGTACTCTCCCGGTCGACGAGGTCTCCTGGCTCTCCTCCTGGGCCACCGGCGGCCTCAAGCCGGACCTGGTGGTCCTGCTCGACGTCGAGCCGCGCACCGGCCTGTCCCGGGTGGCCTCGCGCAACACCGGCACCGACCGCCTGGAGGCCGAGTCCGTCGCGTTCCACGAGCGCGTCCGGTACGCCTTCCTCGACCTCGCCGCCTCCGACCCGAAGCGCTACCTGGTGCTCGACGCGTCCCGGCCGGCCGACGAGATCACCGCGCAGGTGGTCCGCCGGGTCGAGGAGATGCTCGGCAAGCCGGGCGGCATCGTGCACCCCCGCCCGGCGCAGGGCCCGGACACGTCGGTGCAGCCTGAGTTATCCGATGCGGAGCTGGTGACGATGGAGCACAAGACCTGATGCCTGACGTCTTCGCCGACCTGGTCGGTCAGGACGAGGCGGTCGCCGAGCTGCGCCGGGCCGCCGCCGCGGCAGCGGCCGTGCTACGCGCCGGTGCCGCCGACCGGGAGCCCGCGCTGATCGCCGCCGGCCCGACCAGCGGCACCGACGCCGCGCCCGGTGGCGTGGACCCGTCGAGCGGGATGACCCACGCCTGGATCTTCACCGGCCCGCCCGGCTCCGGCCGCTCGGTGGCCGCGCGGGCCTTCGCCGCCGCGCTCCAGTGCGCGTACGGCACCGGCTGCGGCGAGTGCCCCGGCTGCCACACCACGATGGGCGGCACCCACGCCGACGTGCGGATGGTGGTGCCCGAAGGGCTGTCCATCGGCGTCGGCGAGATGCGTGCGCTGGTGCTGCGCGCGGCCAGCACGCCGTCCGGCGGGCGGTGGCAGGTGGTGGTCATCGAGGACGCCGACCGGCTCACCGAGGCGGCCGGCAACGCGCTGCTCAAGGCGATCGAGGAGCCGCCACCGCGTACGGTCTTCCTGCTCTGCGCCCCGTCCACCCACCCGGACGACGTCTCGGTGACCATCCGGTCGCGCTGTCGTGTCGTACCCCTGCGGCAGCCGCCGGCCGTTGCGGTGGCCGAGGTGCTGGTCCGGCGGGACGGCATCGCGCCCGACGTGGCGCAGTGGGCGGCGGCGGCCGCGCAGGGGCATGTCGGTAGGGCCCGCCGGCTGGCCCGCGACCCGGAGGCCCGTAAGCGACGCGAGGCGGTGCTCGCCGTTCCTCGCCGGCTGACCGGTGTCGGCGCGGCGTTCGACGCGGCGTCGGCGCTGATCGAGGCGGCCGAGGCGGAGGCCGAGGCGTCGGTCGCCGAATCGGACACGGCCGAGCGGGCGGCTCTGGAGACGGCGCTCGGCGCGGGCGGCACCGGGCGGGGCGCGGCAGGCGCGATCCGGGGTGCCGCCGGCCAGCTCAAGGAGTTGGAGAAGCGGCAGAAGTCCCGGGCCACCCGCGCGCAGCGTGACGCGCTGGACCGGGCGCTCGTCGACCTGGCCGGCTTCTACCGCGACGCGCTCACCATGGCGCTGCGCGCCCCCGTCGTCCCGGTGCACACCGACACGGCGGCGCTGGCCGGTGCCGGCGCCCAGAAGTGGGACGCCGAGGGGGCGCTGCGCCGCCTGGAGGCCGTGCTCGCCTGCCGGGCGGCGATCGAGGCGAACGTCAAGCCGCGGATCGCGGTCGAGGCCATGATGCTCGCCCTCTGGAAGGGCTGACCCGCAGCTCCCCGGCCCGTGGTCCCACCCGGGGGACCGGTCATCCACAGGCATCGACAGGCGCGATTGCTGTGCGGTACGGTCCGGTGTGCCGTGGTGACGGTGACGGCACGCTCAGTAAGGGTCATCCGGGAGGAGTCGGCCGATGCCGCGGGGGGAGATCGACGAAGCCTGGATCGAGGAGGCGGTGCGGCGCTACCGCCGCATCGAATCCCTCCAGGCCGAGTTCGACCAGGCGGTGTCGACCGTCGAGGTCACCGTCCGGTCTCCGGACGGCCTGGTCGAGGTCGTGGTCACCGCCGGCGGGCGGATCACCGACGTCCGGTTCCTCGGCCCGCTGCACACCCGCAGCCCGCGCGACGTGGCCGGTTCCGTGCAGGCCGCTGTCACCGCGGCGGCCGACGCCGCCGAGTGGGCGCGCGAGAAGCTGCACAACGAGACGTTCGCCGCCTACCGACCGCTCGCGGGGGCCTGAGATGGACACGCTGCGCGCGCTCTCCGCCCGGCTGGACGAGGCGAGCGCCACCCTCACGACCCTGTCCCACCGGGTCACCGCAAGCGATCCGGCCCAGGTGGCGTTCGGCGCGGACGCCCCCGGCCGCCCCGGCGAGATCGGCCGGGCGCTGCACAGGCAGTGGACCGCCGCCACCGACGACCGGGCGCGTGAGGCGCGGGCCGCCGCCGTCCGGCTGGCCGCCGCCGCGTCCGCCGTTCGTGAGGCCGCCGACCGTTACGGCGAGGTCGACCGGGCCGCCCGCCGCCGGCTCACCGGGGAGCCGTGATGGATCCGCTGGACCGGCTCGCCGAGCCCGGCCTCGACCTGCTGCACCGGGTGGACGCGCTGCTCGCCGCGGGCGTCCCCGAGGGGCACCGGGTCTGGCCGCTGCTGCGCCGCATGCAGGTCCTGCCCGGCGACGCGGTCCGTGGTTTCCTCGACCTGCATCCGGCGCCGCTCACCGCCGCCGGGCACGCCGTGCGCCGGCTCGTGCGGGGGTACGACGACGTCTGCGCCACGCTCACCGACCCGGTGCTGTGGTCCGGTCCGGCCGCCTCCGCGTACGGGCAGGAACGCGCGGCGCTGCTGCGCCACCTGGACGAGGGTCCGGAGAGCCTGGTCGGCCGGCTCGAATCCACAGCCGGGTACGCGGACGCGCTCGCCGACTGGGTGGAGGGCAGCCGGCTGGCCCTGGCCCGGACACTCGCCGACGTGCTCCGTTCGGCCGAGGCGGTCGCCGTGGTCGCCGCCACCGCCGCGGGTCCGCCGCTGCCGCCCGGGCCGGTCGGGCCGGGGGTGGCCGACGCCGCCGAGATCGCCGCGCGGGTGCTGGCGGTGCTCTGCGTCGCGTACGACGGGGCCGAGACGCTGCTGCGTCAGTGGGCGCCGAGCCTGGCCGAGTCCGCCTGGCGTCCACCGGTGGACGGCAGGCCCCGCTACGGGCAGCCCACCCGCGTCGGCTGGTAGCCGGCGTTCCGGACAGACCACGGCGCCGCTCGCGGGCACCCGACGTGAGCCGGCGCCCACGGCGACGCCGTGGTCTTCCCCCTGCACCCCCCGCAGGTCTGCCTCCACTCAACGCCGCCCAGGTGCGTTTGTCCTGCGCGCCGGCCCGGATTCAACCGTCCGGGCGAGGCGCAACGGCACGACGGGTCGCCGGGCAATAGGTCAAGTCGACGGTCATGGATGGCGGCGGCCGTGCCGGCCGGCGCGCTCGCGGCGGTGTCCCGTCGTAGGGTGGGGGGATGGGCATGCTCTGCGCGGTCAGCTTCAACCGGTACGGGCGCCTCTACTACCTCGACCCGGGCGACCTGCGTCCGCAGGTCGGCGACCGGGTGCTCGTCCCGACCGACGACGGGCCCGAGGTGGCGGAGTGCGTGTGGGCCGCCCAGTGGGTGACCGAGGAGACCGACGGGTTTCCCCGTCTGGTGGGGCTGGCCGGTGACGACGACCTGCGTCGGGACGAGGCGTTACGCCGCCGCAAGGCCGAGGCGAAGGTGGCCGCGAAGCGGCTGATCCGCGCGCACGGCCTGCCGATGAAGGTGGTGGCCGTCGACCATGTGCTCGGCTCCGCCGAGGGTGGTGGCGAGCGCAGCACCGTCTACTTCACCGCGCCGCACCGGGTGGACTTCCGCTCCCTGGTCCGCGACCTGGGTGCCACGCTGCACTGCCGGGTGGAGCTGCGTCAGCTCTCCGCCCGCGACTCGGCGCGGGTGCAGGGCGGTATCGGTTCGTGCGGTCGCGACCTGTGCTGCGCCACGTTCCTCACCGACTTCGAGCCGGTGACCATCCGGATGGCCAAGGACCAGGACCTGCCCCTGAACCCGCTGCGCATCTCCGGGGCGTGTGGGCGGCTGATGTGCTGCCTGAAGTACGAACATCCGCTATATCAAAGATTTCAGGAGACCGCCCCGGCGGTCGGCAGTCGGGTCTCCACGCCCGAGGGCGACGGCCGGGTGGTCGGCCACAGCGTTCCACGGGACGCGGTGACGGTCCGCCTGGACGCCGACGGTTCCCGCTGCTCCTGCTCCCGCGCGTCGGTCTGCGCCCCCCGCCAAGCCCACGACCAGCACTACGCCCCCTGACCACCCAGCCCCGGCCCTCGCCCTCCAGCCCCCGGCCCGGCCGTCGGCCCGGTTGATCATGAAGTTATTGCCCGTCCGCTCGGCGTGTCCGGGCAACAACTTCATGATCAACATTTGGCGTGGGCTTCAGGGGAGGGTGATCGGGGGTTCGGCCAGGCGGGGGTTCAGCGGGGCCTTGGGAGTCAGCCAGCTTGCCGCGGGTGACTGGTCGGGGTTGATCTGCCAGTCTCTGGAGACCCGGTCCACCGCGACGGGGTAGATGGTCAGGGTGCCGTCCGGGTCGATGCGCAGCCGCAGGAACGCCTTGGAGTCCTCGATGCCCTGACCGGCGAAGAGTTCGTTGACATTCACCCCGAACGCGCTCGCCACCAGCAGGTACGCGGCCACCACCTGACTGGACACCAACCCGATCACCGGGCCGTAGAGGACCGCTGCGGCGACCGCCGGCAGTGGCCACGGCCAGTCGTAGAACGGCAGCGCCAACCAGATCCAGGTGCCCCCGGCGGCCAGCGCCACCTGGGCCACGCCGTGGCCGACGCCGAGTATCCAGTGCCGCGCGTGCCGCTTGCCGCTCGCGCTTGGCGGCTTGGCGAACAGGGCCGCCGCCACCACAGTCACGAGCACCATCGCCACCAGCGGAACGCTGAACAGCCGCTGGTTGGTGCTGTCGGCCCAGTTCGCGGTCGCGCCCGCCATGGCCAGCATCAGCAGGGTGTGCAGGGTGCCGAGCAGCGTGGCGAAGCCGGGGTTGCGGAACGGCAGCCGGCCGAAGATGCCCCAGCCGTAGCGGCGGGAGCGGGCCGCCTCCGGGTAGCGGGCGGCCAGGTCGTACGCCTCGGTGCGGCTGGCACGCCGCGTCGGCGTGTCCCGTGGCGGCACCTCGATGCGCTCGGGCAACTTGTGGGTGGGGTAGAGGTACGCGCCGCCGCCACCACAGGTGATCAACTGCCTGTCCGTGCCGGCGTAGCGGGCGTAGTGGTGCAGGTCGCCGGAGAGCAGCAGCCGGACCTGCGCCCCCGTCGGGTCGATGATGGTGCGGACGAAGTAGTCGATCGAGTCGTACGCCGTCGGACTGTCCGCCGCCTTGACCCACGTCGGCGCCGGCGCCGCGATGATCACCTTTGACTCGGGGCCGAGCCGGCGGGCCACCTCGTCGAAGTAGGCCAACTGCGGGTCGTCCAGGTACGAGCCGGACTGGTCGTCCACACCCAGCAGCCACCAGCCCGCCGGCAACTCGATCGCGAAGTACGACCGTGACTGCCCGGTACGCCAGCCGGCGAAGTTGCGGTCCCGGGAGCGGACGAACAGCCGCAAGAACGCGGTAAGGCCGTCGTACCAGTCGTGGTTGCCGGGCACCGCGAACAGGGTGGGCTGCTCTTGTGGCATCACGGGCAGCGCGGCCTGGTAGGGGCCCTTGCAGCGGTCCTCGTACGAGGCGTACGCCGCCGACGGGTACACCTGGTCGCCGCCCATCACCAGGGTCTGCGCCCGGGGCAGCCGGTGCCCGTCCACCGTCAGTTCGGCCTGCGCCAGCAGGTACGCCACCGAGTAGGTGGCGTTGAAGCCGTCGCCCAGGTCGGCGACGTAGTCCAGCCACACCCCGCCGTCCGGCCCGACCTGGCGGAAGACGTCGTCGCCGAACGCGTTCTGCAACTCCCGCTTGTCCAGGTACGCCCCGAAGAGCACCGCCAGCAGCGTACGGATGCCCGTGCTGATCAGCAGGAACGGCGCCAGCCACGGCACCGGCTTGCGCGGCGTGAAACCCAACTCCAGCGGGTCGGTGCTGCGTGGCCGTCGGACGGCCCGCTCGGGGTGGTCGCGTTCGTCGCTCACCCGCCGCAGCGTAGTACCGGACCCGATCATGCGCTGTCCGGTAAACGTCCAGATGGCGGCCGATGTCCGCTTGGTGATACGGAGGCGGGGAGGGGTATCCCGTTCGGCCGGCGCGCGGGCGGTGCCGTACACTTGCTGATCGTTGCCGCCTTAGCTCAGTCGGCTAGAGCGACGCACTCGTAATGCGTAGGTCGACGGTTCGATTCCGTCAGGCGGCTCGGTACGGAAGCCCAGGTCATCGACCTGGGCTTCTGCCTTCTCCGCCTGAAGTGCTCCCTGCCGCCACCGGTGGGCAGCCGTTCCCGCCGGGACTTCCAGTCGTCTGCGGCGATTTACCGTCTTACCGGTGCTGATGTGGGAAGTTCGGCGGCGACCGTTCCCAACAGGGCCAGTGCCTGCGCCGACCGGCTGTTGGCCTCGGCTTGGTAGACGATCAACTGCTGGCCCGTCGCGCCGTCGACGGTGAGGGAGTCGTAGGTGAGGGTCAACTCGCCGACGTCGTGATGGTGGAACACCTTCGCCTCGTGGGTTTTTCCGCGTACGTCGTGACGTACCCACAGCCGGCGGAACTCGGGGCTCTTGAGGGACAGCTCCCCGACGAGGTCGATGAGTCGGGGGTCGTTGAGCATGTCGCCGGCGGCGGCCCGCAGGGCGCCGAGGCTGGACTGCGCGACCTGCCCCCATTGGGGGTAGAAGGAACGAGCTGCAGGGCTCAGGAAGACGAACCGGACGAGATTGGGCTCGTCTTCCTCGAACGCCTTGGCGAAGAGCGCACGCCCCAACCGGTTACCGGCCAACATGTCCATTCTGCGGTCGATGATCAGTGCGGGGGTGTGCAGCCAGCCGTCCATCAGGCGCAGCAGGCTCGGCCGGACGGTCTCACGGTGCCCCCTGCGGACGGGACCGCGGCTGGTCCTGGTCAGCAGGTGCAGGTGCGCCGTCTCCTCGTGATCGAGTCCCAGGGTGCGGGCTATGGCGTCCAGCACCTGGTCGGACGGGTGCTGTTCCCGCCCCTGCTCCAGACGGGTGTAGTAGTCGGTGCTGACTCCGGACAGCTGGGCGACTTCCTCCCGTCGCAGACCGGGCGTCCGGCGTCGGCCCGAGGAGACGACTCCGACCTCTCCCGGGCTGGTCATTTCACGCCGGGCGCGCAGAAAGTCGCCGAGTGGATTGGTGCCGTCCATGTTCCCAACATTAGCCACGGGCGACCGGCAGCCGAGGGGGTCTGCGGGGGTGTGACGCACCCTGGTTGACGGCCGCCGGAGGTCGGACCGTGGAGCCATGGAAACCACAAAAAAGGTCGTTCTGGTTACCGGCGCGAGCAGCGGGATCGGCGAGGCGGTCGCCCTGCGCCTGGCCCGCGAGGGGCATGACGTGGTCGCGGGCGCTCGACGGCGAGAGCGGCTCGCCGCGCTCGCCGACCGCCACGACAACATCCGGGTACGGCGGCTCGACGTGACCGACCGTGGCGACGTCGCCGCGTTCGTCGACAGTGCGGTCGCCGAGTTCGGGCGGGTCGACGTACTCGTCAACAACGCGGGTCTGATGCCGTTGTCCCGGCTCGACGCCCTGCTGGTCGATGAGTGGGACCGGATGTTGGATGTCAACGTGCGGGGATTGCTGCACGGAATCGCCGCTGTCCTGCCGGTCTTCCAGCGGCAGGGCAGCGGTCACCTGGTCACCGTCGCCTCCGTCGGCGCGCACGAGGTGGTGCCGACCTCCGCCGTGTACTCGGCGACGAAGTTCGCGGCGTGGGCGATCACCGAGGGTCTGCGTCTTGAGGCCGACCCGAGCCTGCGGGTGACCACGATCACGCCGGGCGTCGTCGAATCCGAGTTGGCCGAGACGATCACCGATCCGGTCGCCCGTGAGGCCATGAGGGAGTACCGCAGGAACTCGATTTCGCCTGATGCCATCGCACGGGCGATCTTGTTCGCCGTCGAGCAGCCGGCGGACGTCGACGTCAACGAGATCATCATCCGTCCGACCCGGCAGCGAGGCTGACATGTCAGGTATCTCGACCACCGAAGCCACCCCACACCCGTACGTCGGGATGTGGGTCACCGCCGACAACCAGATCCGGCAGGAGTTGCTGGCCAACGGGCGTTACGACGAGGCACGTGGCCAGCGGGACAGCGCCTACACCGGCCGGTACGAGGTGACGGGCGACCACATCGACTACTGGGATGACAGTGGGTTCACCGCCGACGGCCGCTTCGAAGGCGATGTCCTGCACCACGGCGGCTACCTGTTCTATCGCGAGGGCAGCGCGGCCCACCAACGGGCTGCTGTTACGCGGGGATCCAGCGGGTCATCCTCCTGAGCCGGGAGCGACGGCGTGTCTTCCACGCGGACGCGCCGTCGCCGTCTCCGCTGATCGCGCGAACATGATGCCGCCGAGACGGCTCTCCGGCGAGACGAGGATCGTCTGCGCCTCGACCCTGAAGCCGGCGTCGCGCAGCCAGGCTGCCATCTGAGCCGGTTGACGGCGGTGCACGTGGATCTTCATGGGGTGGCCGCCGTAGCCCTCCGTCTTGAGGGTCGTCTCGTCGCCCACGTGGAAGCCGAGCAGCAGTGGGCCGCCGGGGCGTACGACCCGCCGGAAGTGCGCGAGGACCCCGCCGAGCTGGTCGTCGGGGATGTGGATGAGCGAGTACCAGGCGATCAGGCCGGCGACCGAGCTGTCGGCGAGGCTGAGGTCGGTCATCGAGCCCACCGCGAACGCGAGGTTCGGGTGGTCGCGGCGTGCCACGGCGATCATCCCGGGCGACAGGTCGATCCCGAAGGCGTCGAGGCCGAGGGTTCCCAGATGGGCGGTGATGCGTCCGGGCCCGCAGCCGACGTCGGCGACCGGTCCGCCTCCGACGGTGGCCACGAGTTCGGCGAACAGCCCCAGGGCGGCTCGTTCGTACGGTGCCTGCGCCAGGAAGTCGCGCAGCAGGTGCGCGTAGTCGACAGCGACGGTGTCGTAGGAGGTGCGGGTGTTGGCCAACCAGTCGTCAACGGTCACCACGGCCACCCTAATTCACGGAATACTGGCGCGGTGACCGTGACCGTGAGCCTGCCCATCGCCGACCGTCGGACCTCGTACCGTTTCTATCGGGACGGGCTCGGCCTGGACGCGGTGGGGAGCTTGCCGACGACGGCCTGCCGGAGCCGTTGCAGTTCGCGGTGAACGACGGGTTGCGACTGATGCTGATCCCCAGTGGGCGCGCCGCCGGCGCCGAGGTGGTCACCGAGCCGGCCGCACAACCCTGGGGGTACGCGGGCATCTTCGCCGATCCGGACGGTCACCTGTGGACGGTGTCGGCCGCCCCGGAGTGAGCGGTGCGGGTGACCGCGGTCAGGCGTAGATGGTCTTCGCGTACTCCGGGCCGTAGTGCCGTTCCAGGTCTTCCAGGCTCTCCGCCGGCGCCTCGACCTCCTTGATCAGTCGGGCGCGGGTCGGCAGCGCGTCGGGCTGCCAGGTCTCCGGCCGCCACAGTTCGGAGCGCAGGAACGCCTTCGCGCAGTGGTAGAAGATCTGCTCGATCTCCACCACGACGGCGAGGATCGGCCGGTGTCCCTTGACCACCATGTCGTCGAACCAGGGTGCGTCGCGCACGAGCCGGGCGCGTCCGTTGATCCGCAGCGTGTCGGTGCGGCCAGGGATCATGAAGAGCAGACCGACGTGCGGGTTGTCGAGGATGTTGCGGTAGCCGTCGGCCCGCTTGTTGCCCGGCCGTTCGGGAAGCGCGATTGTCGTGTCGTCGAGCACCAGGGCGAATCCGGCCGGGTCGCCCTTGGGCGACACGTCGCAGGTGCCGTCCGCCCCAGCCGTGGCCACGAGGCAGAACGGCGAGGCGGCGAGCCAGTCGCGGTCGCGTTCGTGCAGGCGGGGGCGGTCCTTGTTGGCCGCCCGCGGGTGGGGGACGCCGAGCAGGTCGCGTAGCTCCTCATGCGAAGTGATCTCCACCGTCACGTTGATCCTCCCTCGACCGTTGAGCCGGTGGCGGGTACCACCGTCGGCCAGCCTAGGCCGCCGTGACCAGCGTGAGGTTTGCGCCGGATCGCCCGGGGTACGGCCCGCCGTACGAGACCGTCGCGCAGTGCAGCCGACACGTGGAGGCCGGGACATGGAGAGCCGACTCAAGGTGCTGGGTCACCCAGTCCATCCGATGCTTGTCATGTTCCCGGTCGCGCTGCTGGTCACCGCAGTGTTGTTCGACGTGGTGGACACGGTCGGCGGTCCCGACTTCCTCGGCGAGGTCGCGTACTGGAACATCACCGTCGGTCTGATCGGCGGCCTGCTCGCGGCGGCGGCCGGCTCCTTCGACCTGCTGGCGATCCCGACCGGCACCCGCGCGAAACGGGTGGGTCTGCTTCACGCGGGGGCCAACGTCGCGGTGATCCTCCTCTTCGCGGCCGTCTGGGCGGTCCGGCTCAACGCGGACTCCCGGGCCGCCGGCGGCGCCTTGATCGCGATCGAGGTCGTCGCGCTGGCGATCCTCGGCATCAGTGCCTGGCTCGGCGGTGAGCTGGTCGACCGGCTCGGTGTGGGCGTCGACCGGGACGCCGGCCTGGACGCGCCCAGCTCCCTGCGGCCGACCACGGCCCCTCAGCGGATCGGAGAGGTGAGATGAGCGAGCAGCAGGGTGGTTTCGGCAGGGGGTGGCGAGGCCGCCAGCAGGGCTGGGACCCGATGGGAGAGTTGCAGTCGTTGCGCGCCGAGCTGAGTCGCCTGGTGGGTGGCCGGTCCGCGTCGTCAGACGTCGAGCTGACCGAGACCTCCGAAGGCTGGGAGGTGGTCGTCCGGCTGCCCGGCGTGGCGCCGGAAGAGGTGGCGGTCGAGCTGGACGACCGGGAGCTGTGCGTGCGGGCCCGTTCCGAGGCGGAGGTCAACGCCGACCAGGGCATCCCCGGCGGCTTCGAGACGCGGGGCTTCGAGTACCGGATCGACCTGCCGTCCCGGGTCGACCCCGACGGCATCGACGCGGTGATGGACCACGGTCTGCTCCGCGTCCGGGTGCCCCGCGCGACGCGGCCCACGCCGCGCACCATCACCGTCGGCCGCACCGGGCCGCGTTCCGGCAACGCCTCCGGGGGTACGCCGACGCCTGCCGATCCCGCGGCGGACCGGGAGCTGCACCACCCGGACACCGTCGGCGAGATCGACAGGCCGTAGCGGCCGCGTGGCCACCCCGTCCCTGCTCGGCCCGACGGCTGGGCTCGTCCCCGACGTGCGGCGGGTCGCCGTGCTGCGCGCGAACGCGCTAGGTGACTTCGTGTTCGCGCTGCCGGCGCTCGACGCGCTGCGTGCGGCGTACCCCTCGGCGGAGATCGTGTTGCTCGGTGCGCCGTGGCACGTGAAGCTCTGGCAGGACCGGCCCGGCCCGGTGGACCGGGTCCTTGTGGTGCCGCCCGCCCCCGGCATCCGTACGCCGGAGTCGGGTGAGCCGGAGTCGTCGATTGACGACTTTGTGGCCGCCGCCGTCGGCGAGGACTTCGATATTGCGGTGCAGATCCACGGCGGAGGGGCCAACTCGAATCCGTTCGTCAGTCGGCTCGGCGCCCGACTGACCGTGGGCCTGCGCGCCGACGACGCACCGCCGCTGGACAGGTGTCTGCCGTACATCTACTACCAGCACGAGGTGATCCGCTACCTGGAGGTGGTGGGGCTGGTGGGCGCTCCGGCGACCACGATCGTGCCGACGCTGGCCGTCACCGACGACGACCGGGCCGAGGCGGCCCGGGTGCTCGGGCCGGCCGACCGCGCCCGGGTGGCGCTGCACCCGGGCGCCACCGACACCCGCCGTCGCTGGCCCGCCGAACGTTTCGCCGAGGTGGCCCGTGCGCTGCACGACGACGGGTACGAGGTACTGGTGACCGGTACGCCCGCCGAGCAGGAGGTGGTGGACCGGGTGGTCGCGGCGGCCGGGGTGCCGGTCCGGCCGCAGGTGGGCACGTTCAGCCTCGGCGGGCTGGTCGGTTGCTACGCCGACTGCGCCCTCGTCGTCTCCAACGACACCGGCCCGGTGCACCTGGCCGCCGCGGTGGGCACGCCCACGGTCGGCATCTTCTGGGTCGGCAACCTGATCACCACGGCGAACCCGTTGCGAGGCCGGCACCGGCCCATCAGCTCCTGGATGGTGCACTGCCCGGTCTGCGGGGTGGACTGCACGCCTGGCATCTACCCGCACCGGCCCGGCGACGGCGAATGCCCGCACCGCGACTCGTTCGTCACCGACGTGCCTGTCGTCGAGGTGCTGGAGGCCGCGCGGGACCTGCTCAGCCGGTAGCGGGCGCTCAGGCCGGCTGCGGGGTGTCCTCGTCGGCGAGGACCACCTCCCACGCCTCCACGTCCCGTTCGGTGACGGTGGTGGGGGATTCCAGGTGGTAGGCGCCGCTGGGCAGGATGCCCGCCCCGCCGTGCCGGGCCAGCACGGCGAGCTGGGCAGCGACGTCCTCGCCCTGGTGCTTCTCGTGTAGCCGACGCCAGAAGTCGAACCCGCCGGAGTCGACGAGCTTCGCCCGGTCGTAGAGCACACACCCGCCGATCCAGGACACCTTGTACGCGCGCCACGCGCCGGGCGGCAGCGCCACCTGATCCGTGACGTGCAGCAGATTGGCCGCCGAGTGGATCCGGGCCCGGTCCCACTGCGGGGTGCCCGGCCGGATCCGCTCCGGCGTGGGTGGCCCCGCCCACTCCTCGTAGTGCCCGTGCGCCTCCGGTCGGACGTCCTCGACGTACGACAGGCCGTGCACGCCGTTGCCGACGAAGCCGCAGCCCAGCTCGCCTATCGCGGTGACCAGTCGGTGCAGCGCCCCCGGTTCCAGCCAGACGTCGTCGTCGAGGTTGAGCACGTACCGGGCGGCCGAGGCGGCGAGCAGGTACGCGCGGTGTTCGGCCAACCCGCGTCGGGGCAGCCGGCGGGTCAGCAGCACCGGGTGCCCCCGGTGTCGCAGCGCCCGGGCCATCGTGGCCGCCGCCGGGTGGGCGTACGCGGGCTCGCCGTCGGACTGGTCGCTGACCACCACCCCGAAGCCGGGCACCCCTTCCTGGGCGGCGAGCCCGGCCAGGGTGACAGCCAGTTCGGCCGGCCGGTTGCGGGTCGGGATCAGCACGTCGACAAGCCGGTCGGCGCGGAAGCCCTCCGGCGTGCCGGGGTCGAGTGGGCGGTTCACGATGCGCGGGTGCGGGTGTTCAGCGACGGGTCGGGTTCCCGGGCCGGCTCGGGTTCCCGGTCGTGGCTGTGCGCCCGGATCCGCTCGATGATCGCGGACGTGGACCGGTCCGGCACGTACCCCAGGGTGCGGACCTGACCACCCAGCCGGCGCACCAGCGGCGCCTCGGGCACCAGCTCCGGTGGGTAGTCGCCGCCCTTGACGTACACGTCGGGGCGGACGGCCTCGATCAGCGCGGCAGGTGAGTCCTCCTCGAAGACCACCACGTGGTCCACACAGGACAGGGCGGCGAGCAGGGCGCCGCGGTCCTCGACCGGGTTGACCGGCCGGTCCGGGCCCTTCAGGCGACGAACGCTGCCGTCCGAGTTGACCGCGACGATGAGCAGGTCGCCCAGGGCGCGGGCCTGCTCCAGGTAGCGGACGTGTCCCCGGTGCAGCACGTCGAAGCAACCGTTCGTGAACACCACCGACCGTCCCGCCTCGCGGTGCTCGGCGACGAGCGCCTCCAACTCGTCGGTGCCGACGAGCGACGGATGCCCGGCGGTCTCCGGCGGCAGGTCGAGCGCGGTCAGCAGGTCCTCGCGACGGCACACGCAGGTGCCGGTGTCGGAGACCGTGATGGTGGCCGCCAGTTGGGCGAGCTGGGCGGCGGTGGGCAGCGGTGCGTCGGCGGCCAGGGCCAGCGTCATCGCCGCCAGGTACGCGTCGCCGGCGCCCACGGCGTGGCTCGCCGGTACGGGCGTGCTGTGGCTGCGCCGTGGCTCCCCGTCGGCGCCGCCGACCACCGCGCCCTCGGTGTCCAGGGTCACCGCGACCACGTCCGCCCCGGTGTGGGCGCGCAGTTCGGCGAGGCGTGACTCGGCCAGGACGGCCCGGTCGACGCCCGCCCCGGCCTCGGTGTTCACTGTGACGCCGGTGCCCGTGACGCTGAGCCCGTCGCCGGTCAGGGCGACCCGGCCCTCGCCGGGTGTGGGCTCACCGACCGGGCCCTGGCGGTCGTCGGTGGCGTCGTCGGCGCGGGCACCGCCCGGGGCGGCGCCGACGCTCAGTTCGGACGGGCCGTCGGCCGGATCGTGGTCGGGATGTTCCAGGTGCAGACCGGGGCCGGTCGCCGGTCGGGTCGCACCGCCGGCGCGGGCCAGCAGTCGGGTCGCCTCGGCGAAGCTGGGAGTAACGACAGTGGGCGCGAGCCCCCGCCAGTCGGCCAGGTCGTGGGCGTCCAGCGCGACAGTGGCGTACCGCTCCCGCTGCTCGACCAGCCAGGCGCGCACCGGCGCGGGCAGCGCGCCGAGGCCGTAGTCACAGACCACAAGCGTCGGCGCCTCCCCGCCGGCGGCGGCTCGCAACTCCTCGGTGGCGCAGTCCAGGGCGGTGAGCAGTCGGGTCACGCCGTCCGGGTCGAGCGCGTCGTCCGGGTCGCCGGAGTCCTCCCGGAGCAGGATCTGGTTGCCGGCCAGCATCCGCCGCTTCACCGGGGTGGGCCGGCCCGGCTGGTTGACCGTCCGGTCCCAGACGCCGGCGCGGTCCAGGCAGTCGTGCAGTTCGTCGCCGGCGACGTCCGCGCCTACCGGTGCGACGAGCACCGCCCGGCCGCCCAGGGTGGCCACGTTGACCGCGGTGTTCGCGGCCCCGCCGGCGGCGGAGATCCGGCGGCGCAGGGTGAGGACCGGGGCGGGTGCCTCCCGGCACAGCCGGTCGGACTCGGCGAACCGCCACTCGTCCAGCATGGCGTCGCCGACGACGAGGACCGGGCGTCCGAGCCAGCTCTCCACGACGGTGGCGAGCCGGCGCTGTTCCGCTGCTGCTCCTGCCATGCCGCCCCGGGTCCCCAGCGGCCTGCCGGACAAACCTGCGCGGCGACGGGTCGTGCCCTTCCTTACTGGCTTGGGCCGTTTCGGGCGTTGCGGGCCGGGAAGGGAACTGTGGTACCCCTCGGAAAGGAGATGTACCGAGATGGCAGCGACACTTCAGGGCAAGCGGATCGCCTTCCTGGCCGCCGACGGCGTCGAGGAGGTCGAGTACGTCCAGCCGCGCGAGGCGGTCGAGAAGGCAGGCGCGACGGCCGAGCTGGTCTCGCTCAAGCCCGGTTCCATCCAGGCGTTCAACCACCTGGACAAGTCCCGCACGTACGACGTGGACGTCACCGCGGACAAGGCGGACGCGGCCGGCTACGACGGGCTGGTGCTGCCCGGCGGGGTGGCGAACCCGGACTTCCTGCGGGGCGACCCGGACGCGGTGCGGTTCGTGAAGGCGTTCTTCGACGCGGGCAAGCCGGTCGGGGTGATCTGTCACGGCCCGTGGACGCTTGTCGAGGCCGACGTGGTGCGGGGCAGGCGGATCACCTCCTGGCCCACCCTGCGGACCGACCTGACAAACGCCGGCGCCACCTGGGTCGACGAGGAGTGCGTAACGGACGGCAACCTGACCAGCAGCCGCAAACCGGACGATCTGCCCGCCTTCTGCGCCCAGATCACCAAGGCCTTCGCCTGACCCCACCCGCCCATCGGTGTTGATCATGAGGTTGCCGCCATCGCGGCCGGCGTGTCGTGGCGATAACTTCATGATCAACGCCGGTAGGGCGGGGTTGGGGTTTTTCGCGGCTCGGCGCATGTTCTGCGGCTCGCGGGATAGAAGGGCACATGACCACCGAAGCCTCCGCCGCGCCGGTGCTGAACCGTCAGCAGATCCGGCTGCTCATGATCGGTCTGATGACCGGCATGCTGCTCGCCGCACTCGACCAGACAATCGTCGGTACGGCCCTGCCGACAATCGTCGGTGAGCTTGGCGGCATCAACCACTACTCGTGGGTGGTGACCGCGTACCTGCTCGCCTCGACGGCGTCGACCCCGCTGTACGGCAAGATGGCCGACCTGTACGGGCGCCGCCCGGTGTTCCTGTTCTCGATCGGCACGTTCCTTGTCGGCTCGCTGCTGGCGGGGCTGTCGCAGAACATGACGCAGTTGATCGTCACCCGGGGCATCCAGGGCCTGGGCGCCGGTGGTCTGCTCACGTTGGCGTTCACCATCATCTCGGACGTCGTGTCACCCCGCGAGCGTGGCCGCTACCAGGGGCTGTTCGGCGCGGTCTTCGGCATCTCCTCGGTGGCCGGCCCGCTGGTCGGCGGTTACTTCGCGGAGACGGACTGGCGGTGGATCTTCTACATCAACGTGCCGCTGGCGATCCTGGCCATCGTGGTCTGCTACCACGTCATGCGACTGATCCCGTTCGAGCGCCGCGACCACGCGATCGACTGGCTCGGCGCCGGCCTGCTGGTCGCCGGGGTGAGCTGTCTGCTGCTGGCGCTGAGCTGGGGCGGCAACGAGTACGCGTGGGGCTCCGGGGTGATCATCGGGCTATTCGTCGCGGGTGCCGTACTCGCCGTGCTCTTCGTACTCCAGGAGGCCCGCGTCGCCGAACCCATCCTGCCGCTGCGCCTGTTCCGCAGCGCCACGTTCGCGCTCGCCAACTCGGCCGGGTTCGTCCTCGGTCTGGTGATGTTCGGGTCGATCATCTTCATCCCGCTCTACCTCCAGATCGTCAAGGGCGCCTCGCCGACCCGCAGCGGTCTGCTGATGCTGCCGATGATGACCGGCATCATCGTCACCTCCATCCTCACCGGGCGTGCGATGAGCCGGATCGGCCGGTACAAGTGGTTCCCGGTCGCCGGGTCGGTGACGCTGCTGGTCGGCATGCTCCTGTTCACCCAGTTGAAGGTCGGCACCTCGCTCTGGCTCGCGTTCGCCTTCATGGTGGTGATCGGCGTCGGCCTGGGGCTCTGCATGCAGTCGCTGGTCCTCGCGGTGCAGAACGCGGTCTCCGTACGCGACCTGGGCGCCGGCACCTCGTCGGCGACGTTCTTCCGGTCGCTCGGCGGTTCGTTCGGGGTGGCGATCCTCGGCGCGGTGCTCTCCACGCGGCTCGCCGGAGGGCTGTCCGACCGGCTGCCCGGCGCGATCGCCCAGCTCCCGCCGCAGCAGCAGGCACAGGTGGCGGCGAGCGGCGGCACGAACATCTCGATCAACGACCCGGCGACCATCATGGCCCTGCCCGGGCCGGTGCGGTCGGCGATCCAGAACGCCTTCGTCGACGCGCTCGACATGGTCTTCCTGACCGCCGGCCTGATCGCGATCGTGGCGGTGGTGGTGACCCTGGCGCTGCCCAACAAGGAACTGCGCGGCGCCGGTCCGCAGGGTGCCAAGGGCGGTGCCGACCCGCTCGGCGGCGAGGCTCCGCCACCCGGCGGCAAGCCGCTGACCCGCGAGTCCAAGGACGAGGCGGCCGCCGACATGGAGGCCAAGTCCCAGACGATGATCTGACCTGGCGGCGCGAACGTGCCCCCGTCCCGCCGTGTGGACCGCGTAACGAAATCACGACCTTCGACGTCCTTCAGGGGGAACCGCCGATCGGCGGTTCCCCCGGCCGGTCGCACGGGGCGTACCGGCCGGCGCCGCTCGCGGCGGCTCCGCCGGCCGCGCGCGGTCTTCCTACCTACTCGGGGGACGTGCATGCCTCAGTACCTCGGACGCCGCCTGCTCGGCGTCGGTCTCGCGCTGCTCACCTCAGCTGCGGCAGTCGCGACGACGCAGGCCACGCCGGCCGCAGCCGCCGGCCGCGCCGACCTACGGCTCGACCTGACCACCGTCAGCTCCTCGGCCATGATCTGGCCGGACCGGACGACCGTGGTCGTGCGGGCGAGCGTCGACAACATCGGCACGGCGGGCGTGGACGATGTCCGGGTCTCCTTCAAGCTGCCCTCCGGCAGTTCGATCGTCGGCGCATCCTGGCAGTGCGACTACACCACTTTCGAATGCGTCCACAACTACGGCGCGGTGCCGGCGGGCGGCTCGGCGGAGCCGCTACTGATCTACCTCGACCTCCCGGCCGGACCTGCCGGAAAGGTCGCCACCATCGCGGCGACGGCCTCGACCAGCGCGCGTGAGGTGACCAGGACCAACAACACCGACCAGGTCCAGACGACCTACGCGCTCGCCGCGGACCTGCACCTGCTGCCCGGCCCGGACACCGGGGTGTGGGGCGAGACGGACGTGCCGGTCGAGGGTGGCCTGCTCCAGCCGATGTTCACAGTCAAGAACACAGGTACAGCGACCGCGCAGAATCTCCGGCTGGTCGTCGACCGCCCGACAGGCGTCACGCTTGACGGCGAGCCGTCCGGCGCCGACGGTTGGACCTGCGACCTGGCGTCGACGCCGTTGATCTGTACCGCCGGTCCGCTGGCCCCGGACGCCACCGCCGCCATCACCATCCCCATGCGGGCTGCGGCAGGCGTCGACGACGAGCGCTTCTCCGTGCACGGACGGGTCACCACGTCCAGCCGGGAATGGATGATCGACTCGAACAACGAGACGGACGTGCTGTACCGCTATGTCGGTCCCGGCCCGGTGGACGCCACCGACATCGCGGTCACCAACGTGGTGCTCCTCGACGACCAGGTGGTCGCGGGTGACACCCTGCCTGTCGGTGTCGTGGTGGAGAACCTGTCCGACCAGCCGGCCGAGGACGTCCGGGTCCGTCTGCTGCTCGCCCCCACGGTGCGGCCGACGGCCGGCGGTGCCGGCAATCCGGACTGGACGTGTGAGCCGGGGCAGGAGGCCGGGAGCGGCGTCTGGTACTGGGAGTGCCAGCGGGACGCCGTGTACCGGGGCGAGTACCACTACCTCCCGCTCGACGTCACCGTCGGCGCCGGTACGCCCGCCGGCCCACTGACCCTGACGGCGGCGGTGACCTCCGCGAACCCGGACACCGACCAGGCCGACAACACCCGTTCGGCAACGACTGTTTACCTTCCCCAGGGCACCGTACGCGGCACCGGCTGGAACGACGAGAACCGCGACGGCCAGCGGGACGCCGGTGAGCCGTTGATCTCCTACGAGCCGCCGGTGAACAGGCTGACGTTCATCCCCGAGGGCGGGTCCCCGATCGAGGCGCCCACGTCCGGATTCTCGATCTACGGCGACTACGAGCGCGCGTTGCCGCCGGGACGGTACGTGGTCCGGGCCGGGCTGATCTACGGCTGGCTGCCCACCATCCCGGACGTCGGGGACGACGCGACCGACTCGGACGTCACGCTGGTGCCGGAGTCGCCGTACAACGCCCCGTACGCCGACAGCACGGTGATCGAGGTGGTGGACGGCGGTGTGGTGACGATCGACGTCGGTGTGGTGCCGGCGACCTGATCCGACCTGGTGAGGCCCCGGAGTCGACCGGCTCCGGGGCCTTCCTACTTGAGGATCAGGCGGTTGGTCTTCTCGAAGACGTCCAGGTCGGCCAGGGTTTCCAGGACCGAGCCGGAGAGCGGGGCGGGGAACCGGTCCCGGGGGAAGAAGCCGGCGTCGGTGGTCTCGTCGGTGGTCCGGGTCAACTGCCCGTCCCACTCCTCGACCTTGAACGCCGTGGTGAAGACCTGGTACGTGTGCCCGTACATGTTGGTGCTGGTCCGGTCCGGGCCGGTGTAGAGGGCGAACGCGCAGACCCGCAGCGCCCTAAGTCCGGTCTCCTCGCGGACCTCCCGCACCGCGCAGTCGGCGATCGACTCGCCCAGCTCCATGGCCCCGGCGGGCATGGCCCACTGGCCGTTGTCGGAGCGTTGGATCAGCAGGATGCGTCCGGCGTTGTCGCTGACCACGGCACGGGCGCCGACGAACATCAGCGTCCGGTCCCCGGCGAGCGCGCGTAACTGTCCCACGTACGAATCGGCCCAGGAGATGCTCACCTGCGACAATTTACGGGGGTTCCCAAGGTGTGACCGGCGACACTAGCTTGTTACCCATGCGTAGCACGATGATGGACGCCCCCCTTCAGGTCTCCCGGATCCTCGACCACGGCGCCACCGTGCACGGCACGGCGGAGGTGGTCACCTGGACCGGCGCCGAACCCCGCCGGATGACGTACGCCGAGGTGGGTCGGGCCGCCGCCCGGCTGGCACACGCGCTGCGTGACGAGTGCGGGGTGACCGGCGACGAGCGCGTCGCCACCTTCATGTGGAACAACAACGAGCACCTGGTCGCCTACTTCGCGGTGCCGAGCATGGGCGCGGTGCTGCACACCCTCAACATCCGGCTCTTCCCCGACCAGGTCGTCTACATCGCCAACCACGCCGAGGACCGGGTGGTGCTCGTCGACACCACCCTCATCCCGTTGCTGGCCCGGGTGATCGGCGAGCTGACCACGGTGCGGCACGTGGTGGTGGTCGGCGGCGGCGATCCGGCGCCGCTCGTCGCGGCCGCCGGTGACCGGATCACCGTGCACCACTGGGACGCGCTGCTCGCCGACCGGCCCGAGGTGTACGACTGGCCCGAGGTGGACGAGCGCGACGCGGCGGCGCTCTGCTACACCTCCGGCACCACGGGCAACCCGAAGGGTGTGGCGTACTCGCACCGGTCGATCTATCTGCACTCCTTGCAGGTCTGCATGCCGGAGGGCTTCGGTCTCGGGCCGACCCACCGGGAGCTGGCCATCGTGCCGATGTTCCACGCCATGTCGTGGGGCCTGCCGTACGCGGCGTTCCTCTCCGGCGCGTCGATGATCATGCCGGACCGGTTCCTCCAGGCCGCCCCGATCGCCGAGATGATCGCCGCGGAGCGGCCCACCCTGGCCGGAGCGGTGCCGACGATCTGGACCGACCTGCTGGCCTACCTGGACGACCACGACGTGGACACCTCCTCGCTCACCGAGGTGATCGTCGGCGGGTCGGCCTGTCCGCCGGCGTTGATGCACGCGTTCGACGAGCGGTACGGGATCGACGTCATCCACGCCTGGGGGATGACGGAGATGTCCCCGCTGGGGTCGGTCTCGCGTCCACCGGCCGGCGCGAGCGGTGAGCAGGCGTGGCGGTACCGCTACACGCAGGGGCGGGTGCCGGCGGGGGTGCAGGCGCGGATCGTCGGCCCGTTGGGCGAGCCCCTGGCCGCCGACGGCACGGCCGTGGGGGAGCTGGAGGTCCGGGGGCCCTGGGTGACCGCCCGGTACGTAGGCGACGACGTCCCGGACGAGGAGAAGTTCCGCGACGGTTGGCTGCGTACGGGGGACGTGGGCACCCTCTCGCCGGACGGGTACATCACGTTGACCGACCGCGCCAAGGACGTGATCAAGTCCGGTGGCGAGTGGATCTCGTCGGTGGAGCTGGAGAACGCGCTGATGGCCCACCCGGCGGTGCTTGAGGCATGCGTGGTGGGTGTGCCGGACGAGCGGTGGGACGAGCGGCCCCTGGCCACCGTTGTGGTCCGGGAGGGTGCCTCGGTGACCGCTGAGGAGCTGCGCGAGTTCCTGGCCGGTTCGGTGGCCCGCTGGCAGTTGCCCGAGCGGTGGGCGTTCATCGACGTGGTGCCGAAGACCAGCGTCGGCAAGTTCGACAAGAAGGTCGTCCGTTCGCAGTACGCCGGGGGCGAGCTGACTGTCCGGGAGCTGACAGCCCCGTAACGTATTTCCGGGCACCGTCGCCTGTTGGGTGAGGGATTACTCCTGACATTCCTCCCCAGGGGGCGGCCCCGGCGTTCGCACCGCGCCGGGGCCGCCCGTTCCACGCGGGGCGACCCGCACTGTCATTGTTGCGAAACTTGTTCGCCTCTGTCCTGATGACGGGGAAATCGGGTGCTGAGCGACCCGATCAGGCGTCGCTGGTGCTGATCAGCACCTTGCCCACCGCCGAGTCCTCCACCGCCTGGTGTGCGTCGGCCGTCCCGGCCAGCGGATAGCGGTGCAGCGGCAGGCCCGCGTCCGCTCCGACCCGGATGCCGCCCTGGTTGGTCGCCGCCGCCACGTCGACCACCCCCTGCGCCTTGGCCGCCTTCGGCTCGGTGTAGACGAGCACGAACTGCCAACGCGCGTTCGGCGCCATCATCGGCCGGACCGGGATGGTCACCTCGCCCCCGCCGTCGTCGGCGTACATGCACACCGCGCCGCCGTGCCGCAGCACCTGCACGTCGACAGCGGCGTTCCGGGCGGGGGAGACCTCCACGATCGTGTGCACCCCGTCGGGGGCGATCCTGCGGACCTCCTCGACCACGTCCTGCTCCAGGTAATTGATGACGTGGGAGGCGCCGGCCGCCGCCGCGAGCTGCGCCTTCTCCGCGCTGCTCACCGTGGTGATCACCGTGGCGTCGGCCCAGCGGGCGAGCTGGATCGCCGCGTTGCCCACCGCGCCCGCCCCGCCCTGCACCAGCACCGTGTGGTCGGCCAGGGCGCCGGCGCGCAGCGCGTCAGGCATGAACTCACCGGCGGTCAGGCAGCGGTGCGCGGTGAGGAACGGGATGCCCAGACTGGCCCCCACCTCGAACGAGGCGTCGCCCAGGCGTACCACCTGCCGGACCGGCACCAGCGTGTACTCCGCGGCGGTGCCCCACGGCCGCCGCCAGGCCGCCTCCCAGATCCAGACCCGCTCACCGATCAGCTCACGGCCGACCCCCTCGCCGACCGCCTCCACCACACCCGCCCCGTCCTGCCCGGGGATCTGCCACCCGTCCGGCGCGGCGCTGCGGCGGGACTTCCAGTCCGTCGGATTCACCCCCGAGACCGCCACCCGGACCAGGACCTCGCCCGCTCCCGGCTCCGGCACCGGCCGATCGATCAGTTCCAGCACCGAAGGATCGCCGGTGCGCTCGTACACGATGGCTTTCATCCGTGGTCTCCTCACCCTGCACGGCTTCCGCGCCGAGCACCGCGGCTGCGGTACCCCGCTCAGCCTCGATCAACCCAGGTCGTCCACCAGCTCCGGGGTCAGCTCGCCGATCGCGGCGAGCGACACCACGGCCAGCCCGGCCGCGTCCGGGTCGAGAGGGTACGACCCGTGCGGCACCGCCACCACACGCATCCCCGCGGCGGCGGCGGACCGGACCCCGTTCGACGAGTCCTCCACCGCCACGCAGCGGGTCGGGTCGACGCCGAGGTGCCGCGCCACGCTCAGGTACACGTCCGGGGCCGGCTTGCCGCGTTCGGTCTCCTCGGTGGACAGGGTCGTCACGAACGCGTCGGTGAGACCGGTGGCGGCCAGCGCCGCCGCGATCAGCCGGGTCGGCGACGAACTGGCAAGCCCCAGCGGCCACCGCGCGGCCAGCCGGCGCACCACCTCGTCGGCACCGTCGATCAGGGGTACGTGGTCCCGGTAGCGCCGGGTCATTTCCTCGACCACCTCGTCGGCGACCTGCCCGGCGGTGCGGTCCACCCCCAGCTCGCCGCTGAGGTAGTGCGCCCACTCACCGGTGCTCATGCCCATCAACCGGCGCTGCGTGTCCGGTTGCCACGTGCCGCCGTGCGCCGCCACGTACGCCCGCCGGACCTCCTCCCACACCGGCTCGGAATCCACGATCACGCCGTCCAGGTCGAAGACCACCGCATCCGCCACGGGCCCATCCTGCCCGACCCGGAGGCGTCCGGTCAGCCGGGCAGCGCGGGCAGTCCGATCGGGCTGCCCTCCGGGATCAGCGTGTGGCAGGACCTGGCGATCGGCTCCAGCAGCTCCCGGAGCCGGTCCGTGTCGTCGGAGCCGAGGGCCTGCCACGGGTGGGCGGCGGCCAGGTCTGTGGCGTCCTCGACCGCCTGGAAGCCGGCCCGGCCGTGCTCGGTGGCCGTCCCGTCCGGTGTCAACCAGCCCCGCTGCGCCAACCGCTCGCGGGCGGCCCGCCACTGCTCCTCGGACCAGCCCCGACCCAGCAGGTTCACCGGCGACATGTCCACGGCGACCCGCCACGCCAGGGTCTCCACCGGGTCCAGGCCGGCGGCCACAAGCGCCGCCACGTGCCCGTCGCCCCGGTGCTCGCGCAGCGTGGTCGCGGCCTGCCACATCCGGGCCAGGGGGTACTCCCCGATCGGCAGTGCCGCGTTTACCGCGCCGAGCAGCCGGCCGGCCGGCTGCGCCGCCCCGGCGGCCCGCTCCAACAGGTCGGCGGTCTCCGCCAGATGGGTCTCCGGCAGTTCGTACGTCAGCTCGGCGAGGGCCTGCACCGCGCCGGTCAGCCGGGCACGCAGCGCCTCCTGCGGAGTGGCCAACCGCCACACCGCAGGCAGAGCCCGGGTCACCATCGGCGGCGCGAAGGTGAAGAACGCGGAGATCACCGGGGCCGCCTCGGTGGGGCCGAGCGGAGCGGCCCGCCCGGCGAAGTAACCCCGCCAGTAGCCGCGCAGCCCGACCGCCTCGTACGCGGCCCGCGCCCGGGGGTGGAAGTAGGTGACCGCGTGCACCGGCTCGAAATGCGTCCACATCAACCGGGCCGTACGCCCAGGCTCGTCAGTCACGTGCACCTCCGCGTCCCGCGTCCGCATGGTCACCCCGGACGGTGGGCCGCCCGGGGTGACGCCGAACCTACTGCCGGAGGGTGACGGGCCGGAAGCCCCATGTGAACAACTCCATCGCGTCCCGGCGACAACCGGGACGATCTGGGCAGGTCACTGGGCGGCGAGCACGTCCACCATGAAGCGCAGCGGCCCGGTCGGGCGTCCACCGGCGGCGGCCTCGTCGTTGCCGTACGCCAGCTCGCCCGGAATGTCGAGCTGCACCCGGCTGCCCACGGTCACGCCGACCAGGCCCTGGTCCCAGCCGGGGATGACCTGGCCGACACCGATCGGGAAGGAGGCCGGCTGGCCGGAGTTCCAGGACGAGTCGAACTCCTTGCCGTCCTTGTAGAACACGCCCACGTAGTTGGTCGTGATGGTCTGCCCCTGCTTCACCGCCGGGCCGGTCCCCTTGATCACGGGGGTGACCGTGAGCTTCTTCAGCTCGCCCTTGCCCGCCGTCACCTTCGGCTTGCTGCCCAGCGCCGGGTCGGCGCCCTCGGGCAGCTGCGGGGCGGGCGGCGCGGTGGGCGCGTCCGGAGCCGCGGCGGAGGCGCTCGGGGTCGCGGCGGCCTGGTTCGCGGACTTGTCGTCGTCGCCCCGAGTCTTGTCGACCCACACGAAACCGCCGATCAGCAGTGCCATCACGGCGATGCCGGCGAGGCCGCCCGCCCACGCGTTGCGGCGGCGCTTCGCCTCGGCGGCCTTCTGCTCCGCCAGCTGGGCGGCCAGCCGCCGCCCCGCCTTCGTCGCCGGGCTTTGGCCCTCCGACCGGTTCTGCTGCGTCCGCTCGCTCACGTCGTCGACTCCCTGCTGCGAAGGTGTGGCCGGCACCCGGTGCCGGGGGGAAAGCCGACGCACACGGTACCCGCCCGGCGGCCTACCGTGCCCGCCCCGGACGGCACGGATCGCCCAGGGACGCCGTCGGAGGCGGTTATCCCGGGACGACCATGAAGTCGGTCACGAACGAGGTGACCCGCCCGTCGGCGGCCCGGCCGATCCAGGGGCCGTAGCAACCGTCACCCCAACCGGTGGCGACGGTGACGACGTTCGCGCCGGTGGCCTCGTCCAGGACGGCGGTGATCAGCCCCGGGACCGGCGACGAGGGCAGCTCCGCCGGGATGAACACCTCCTCGACCTGCTCCTCGTCCCAGGTCTCCAGGACGGCGAGCGCCGTCGGGTCGGCCAGCGTGCCGGCGCCCGCGTCCACCCCGTACCCGAAGTAGTCGTCGGCGCCGAGGTCGGTGACGTCCTGGTCGCCGACGACTGCCGGCTCCCAGCGGACCGTCGGCCCGTCGGAGATCACCAACTCCAGCGCGGCGACCCGCCGGTCCACCTCGGCGTCCTCCCGGAGCACCGCGGCCACCCAGGCCCGGGCCGGATGCCGCCCCGGGGGCACGGTCACCGTGAACGGCTCGGCCTCCGGCCGGACCAGCGGGTCGCACCCGACCACCTGGCCGGTCGGCAGCGCGATGTCGCCCACCGGGTGGACCTCGATCAGGTACGCGCCGTGCTGGTCCGTGAATCGGGCGCCGGGCGTCAACAACCGACCCAGATCAGGGGTGTACGGCATGAGGGCTCCTCCGGTGGCCACTGGCCGGCGGAGCGTACCCGGTCCGGCGGACACCCCCGGTGCGGCGTACGGTCAGGCGCTCTTGCGGGGCGCGGTCTTGCGCGCGGTCGTCTTCTTCGCGGGCTCCGCCTTCTTCGCGGGGGTCTTCCTGGCGGCGGTCTTCTTCGCCGGCTCGGCGGCCTTCTTCTCCGCCGTCTTCTTCGCGGCGGTCTTCTTCGCGGGCGCCTTCGTCGCCTTCTTCTCGGCCGTCTTCTGCGCCGAACGGGCCGACGAGATAGGCGTCGGCTCGCCACCGCCGCCACGCGCGGGCTGCTCGCCGCGGGCCGCCCGGGCCCGGTCCACCGACGCCTTCAGCGCGGCCATCAGGTCGACCGCCGCCGCCGGGGCCTCCTCGACCTCCTCCGGCTGCACGACCTCCCGACCCTCCACCTTGGCGTCGATGACCTCCTGCAACGCCGCCCGGTAGTCGTCGGTGAAGACGTCCGGCTCGAACTCGCCGGTCATCGAGTCGATGAGCGAACTGGCCATCGCCAGCTCGGGCGGACGCACCTTGAGGTCCTCGTCGAGGAACCCGAAGTCGGGGGTACGGATCTCGTCCGGCCAGAGCATCGTGTTGAGCAGCAGCACACCCTCGCGTACCCGCAGCGTGGCGAGCTGCTCCCGCTGGCGCAGCGCCACCTTGACGATGGCCACCCGCTCCGAGTCGATCAGCGCGTCGCGCAGCAGCACGTACGGCTTGGTGGCCGTGCCCTCGGGCTCCAGGAAGTACGCCTTGTTGTAGAGGATCGGGTCGACCTGCTCGGCGGGGACGAACTCCAGCACGTCGATCGCGCGTGAACTGGTCAGCGGCAGGTCGGCGAAGTCCTCGTCGGTGAGGATCACCATCTCGCCGCCGCCGATGTCGTAGCCCTTGGCGATGTCGTCGTAGGTGACCTCCTCGCCGCAGACCGAGCAGGTGCGCTTGTAGCGGATCCGCCCGCCGTCCTCGCGGTGCACCTGATGGAACCGGATGTCCTTCTCCTCGGTCGCGGAGTACAACTTCACCCCGATCGAGACGAGCCCGAACGACACGGCTCCCTTCCAGATGGCACGCATCCTGCGCTCCCTTCCCCGGTATCGACCATGCTCGCATCCGAAAGAACCGGACGCGAGGTGTTCGGCCTGCTACTACAGTCGGGTCGTGCCCGGCGCGCCGCTCAAGCCGATGCTCGCGATGACCGGGTCGCTCCCGGCCGGTGACGGCTGGGTGTACGAGTTCAAATGGGACGGCATCCGCGCCCTCGCCGACATCTCCGACGGTGCTCAGCGCCTGTATGCCCGTTCCGGCGCGGAGATCACCGCCGCGTACCCGGAGCTGGCCACGCTGCACGAGCAGGTCGACGACGCGCTGTTCGACGGCGAGGTGGTGCTGCTCGGCGAGGGTGGGCAGCCGTCGTTCACGGCTCTCGCCGAGCGGATGCACGTGCGGGACCGGAGCAGAGCGGCCCGCCTGGCGGCGGTCATGCCGGTGACGTACATGATCTTCGACCTGCTGCGGTGGAACGGCGACGATCTGACCGGCTGGCCGTACGAGCGCCGCCGCGAGGCTCTGGACGCGCTCGCCCTCGGCGGTGCCCGGTGGGCGGTCCCGCCGGTCTTCTCCGACGGCCCGGCCACCTACGAGGCGGCAGGTGAGCACGGCCTGGAGGGGGTGATGGCGAAGCGGGTCGGCGCCGTCTACCGTCCCGGGGTCCGCTCGCCGGACTGGGTGAAGGTCAAGCTGGAGGTGACCGGCGACTTCGTGGTGGGCGGCTGGCGGCCGGGAGCGCGCCGGATCGGTGGCCTGCTCGTCGGGGTGCCCGGCCCGGACGGTCGGTTGATCTACCGGGGGCGGGTCGGTGGCGGGATCGGCGCGGCCATCGAACGGGCGCTCCTCGCCGAGCTGGAGCCGCTGCGCTCCGGCGCGTCGCCGTTCGCGGCGGGTGTGCCGCGCGAGGATGCCCGGGGCGCCATCTGGGTAGAACCGAGGGTGGTGGTGGAGGTGAAGTACGGCCAGCGCACCCCCGACGGCCGGCTGCGCTTCCCCCGGGTGCTGCGGTTGCGCCCGGACAAGCCGCCGGAGGAGGTCGACGATGCCGGCTGAGCGGCTACGGGTGGACGTCGAGGGCCGCCCGCTTGAGCTTTCCAACCTGGACAAGGTGCTCTATCCGGCGGCCGGCTTCAGCAAGGGCGAGGTGATCGACTACTACACGCGGATCTCGCCTGTGCTGCTGCCGCACCTGCGGGACCGGCCGGTCACCCGGATCCGTTTCCCCAACGGGGTGGACGACAAGTCGTTCTTCGAGAAGAACACGCCGGCCGCGACCCCGGACTGGGTACGCGTGGAGAATCTGCCCGCGCCCGGCTCGACGAAGGGCCGGGAGACGATCGACTACGTGGTCGCGGACGACCTGCCCACCCTGGTCTGGCTAGCCAACCTGGCCGCGTTGGAGCTGCACACGCCCCAGTGGAAGGTCGGCGAGCACCCCGACATGATGGTCGTCGACCTGGACCCGGGCCCGCCGGCCGGGCTCGCCGAGTGCTGCCCGGTGGCGGTGCTGATGCGTGACCGGCTCGCCGACGACGGAATCGACTCGTACCCGAAGACGTCTGGCAAGAAGGGCATGCAGCTCTGCTGCCCGATCGCCGGCACCCAGTCCGCCGACGACGTCTCTGCCTACGCGCGTCGGATCGCGCAGGAGCTGGAGAAGGCGCATCCGAAGCTGATCGTGTCGAAGATGGCGAAGAACCTGCGCCCCGGCAAGGTCTTCATCGACTGGAGCCAGAACAACGCGGCGAAGACGACAGTGGCGCCGTACTCGCTGCGGGCCCAGTCGGTGCCGTCGGTGTCGACGCCGCTGACCTGGGACGAGGTCGAGGCCGGCGCCCGCGGCCGGAGGCCTGCCGTCCGCCAGTTCACCGCCGCCGAGGTCCTGGACCGGGTCGAGGAGTACGGCGACCTGCTGGCCGCGCTGCTCGACGGCGGCCCGGAACTGCCTCTGAGGTGAGGTGGGACGGCGTGGTTCCCGATGAGGGTTCTGCCGTCGTCCGAAGATCGAGGGCTCACTCTGGGTTTCCCAGGCTCCGCGACGGGGTCTACGTCACTGAGCGCAAGTCTGCCCGTGCCCCCGGCCGGACCGGCCAACCCCTTTGCTCTGCATACCAATAGGCAACACCCACGTTGAGCTGCGACTTCATGCCGGCCTTCCTGGGCGGCGGCCATCGTCGTGCTCGCGCAGCGTGAGTGTCGCGTATAGGTATGCAGAGCAAAGGCCGGGGGGTGATGGGTGGCGGACCGCGCTCGGCGTCACCTTGTGTGACCGGCCGGACGTCCGTCGTAAGCGGGCACCGCGCCGGGAGGTGCACGGCAGCGGGCACCTGCCGCCGCTCCCGGTGCACGCTGACCACCAACGTCGTTGCGTAGGGTGGTGCCGACGTCGTCACCCGGGAGCACGCAGATGCAGCCACACGCCACGGCCGACCCGATCGTCCCGCCCACAGCGGTCGAGAGCCCGCTGCTGAGTTACCGCGACGAGGCGACGGGTGAGCGCATCGACCTGACCGCCCAGCAGGTCGGCGCCTGGTCGGCGCGCAGCGCCAGTCTGCTGCGGGACGGCTGCGGGCTCGGCCCCGGCAGCCGCGTAGCGGTGCTACTGCCGCCGCACTGGCGTACGGCTGCGGTGTTGTTGGGCGCGTGGGCGTGCGGCCTGGCGGTGTCGTTCCGGCCGCGCGCCACGGCGGGTCTGCCAGTGCTCGAACCCGGCGGTGACCGGCCGTTCGACGCGGTCTTCGTGACTCCGCAGCGGCAGGACGACTGGCTGGAGGACGTGCCGGACGCGCCGCACCGCTACCTGGTCGGCACCGGGCCGGGCCGGCTGGCCGACGTGCCGTTGGGCTGGTTGGACTGGTCCGCCGAGGTGCTCCGCCACCCGGACGTCACGCCCGACCACACCGCGATCCGCCCGTCCGACCCGGCCAGCGCGGACGGCACCACCTACGGCCAGTGGGGGGCGCTCGCCCGGGAGGTCGCCGGGATGCTCGGCCTGCGTCCCGGTGACCGGCTGCTCGTCGACGCCGCCGAGCACGAGCAGCCGTTGAAGTGGTTGCTCGCGCCGCTGTCGGCTGGCGCGTCAGTGGTCATCAGCGCCAACCTCGACCCGGCCCGGCGGGACGCCGTGGTCGCCGCCGAGCAGGCCACCCGGGTCCTCTGAACTCCGCCGGAGCGGCCAAACAGCGCTTGCCGATCCGGATCCGTTACATCGCCGTCCGCCCTGCTCAGGGGTCTGTTGTCGATGTCGTCGGCGTGTTCTCATACCCGAGCAAGGACGTCATCGACGCCGCACCGCCTCCCTCACTGAAAGGTGCACCGATGCGCAGGAGACCGACCTTCCGACTGGCGGTCCTCACCGCCACCGCCGCGACGCTCCTGGCGTCCGGCGGCGCCTCCGGGGCACTCGCCACGGCCGCCCCCGCGACCGCCTCCCCGGGCGTGGCGGCGTGCGAGCCGGGCGCCGACCCGCACGGCGCGGCCCGGCTCGCCCAGGGCGCCACCGCCCAGGAACCGGAGCTGTACTCAAAGAACGAAGCCAACGCCTACGGCGTGGTCAAGGACGCTCCGCGCCTGCCGAACGGCAGCGTCACCATCCCGACGGTCTTCCACATGATCTCCGACCATCCGCTCACCACCGCCGAGACGACCAGGTGGAACAACCTGATCGCCGCGCAGATGACGGTGCTCAACGACTCGTTCGCGGGTCGCACCGCGGCGGACGCCTCCAACACGCCGTTCCGGTTCTCGCTCGTCGACACCACGTGGACGGTGAACAGCGCCTGGTACACGGTGGAGCCCGGCAAGAACGAGCGGGACATGAAGAAGGCGCTGTACACCGGCGACTCGGAAACCCTCAACGTGTACGCGGCCAACATCGGCGGTGGGCTGCTCGGCTGGGCGTACTTCCCGAAGGGCTACAACAACGGCCGCGACTACATCGACGGCGTGGTGATGCTCGACGAGTCGATGCCGGGCGGCACGGCCGGCAAGTACGCACTCGGTGACACGCTGACCCACGAGGTCGGGCACTGGCTGATGCTGGAGCACACCTTCGCGCACGGCTGCTCCGCCTCCGGCGACTTCGTCGCGGACACCCCGCGCGAGGCGGCACCTCAGTTCGACTGCCCGGTGGGAGCTGACACCTGCACCGCGCCCGGGCTCGACCCGATCCACAACTTCATGGACTACACGCAGGACTCCTGCATGAACATGTTCACCGCCGGTCAGGCCGACCGGATGAGCGACGCCTGGGTGGCGTTCCGCGCCGGCGGCGCCGGCTAGCCGGGGAGCGCAGGTCGGGGTCGACGGGCCGCCTCCGGGCGGCTCGTCGACCCCGCTTCGCGTGGCAGGTCAGGCGCGCGCGGCCTGCCAGGCAGCGCTGGTCCGGCAGGTGGTGACCTCTGTCGGCGGAAGGTCGACATGGGTTATGCCGCAAGGGTGATCATGGTCCGGATGACGGTCGCAGACCACCCGAATCGGCTAGCCGACACCTGGCCATACCTCGATATGCTCTGGCCCCTCGGTGGCGATGTACGCCATCGTCTACGGGGGAGGGGCATCGTCGTGCGCGCACGAAGATTGCTGGCCGGTTCACTCGGCATAGTGCTCGGTGCGGGTCTGGTCAGCGTGACCGCCGCACCGGCTCAGGCTTACCAGCAGTGGGACGTGAGCAAGTCCAGTTGGGCCTACACGGATTCCCAACTGCCGAAGAAGTCGTTCGTGGACCAGTCCGGGGACGCGCCGATCGGCGCGTGGACCGATGAGGGCGGAAAGAAGCACAAGTCCCGTTCCTACTTCAGCTTCGACATCTCACGCTTCAGCGGCACCGTCGTCCACAAGGCGGATCTGGTCATCGCCGAGAGGTCGGCTGCCGACTGCGCCTCGGCGCAGCCGGTCGAGCTGTGGCGCACCGATGCGATCAAGGCCACCACGAGCTGGGATTCGGCACCGCGTCGACGCGAGCTGCTCGGCACCGTCCAGGCCGGCGGCGAGGCAACCTGCCCCGGTTACCTGGCGTGGAACATCGCGCCCGCCCTACAGAAGTTGGCGAAGCAGGGCGCGGCGACCCTCACCGTCGAGATCCGGGTGCCGCACGGTTACGAGGGCGACCTCTCCCACGGCCGTAAGCTCCGGCCGTTCCCGGCGATCCGCACCGAGACCAACCACGCGCCGACGGTGACGCAGATCGGGCTCGAGTTCCCGTCGTGGGCCTGTGGCACGAAGGCCAAGCCGCAGCCCGTGGGGGCGCGCAACTACACCCTGATGGTCCGGGGCGAGGAGGCGGACCCCTACGACCCCAACTACTGGGGACAGTTCGCCGCCTGGCCGGTCGGCCATGAGGACCAGCGCTCCGAGTTGTCCGGATCGAGCTACGCGAACGCCCTGTCCAAGGTCACGTGGGACATGGGGCAGTATCCGCACGGCACCGTTGTCGCGTGGACCGCACGCGCCTACGACGGTCACGACTACTCCTCCTGGGCGAAGCCGTGCTTCGTGAAGGTGGACGGCGAGCGGCCGGCGACTCCCCTGATCAGTTCGGTCACGTACCCGAACGATGGTGTGCCACACGGCGGCTCGGGAGTACCGGGCACGTTCACCTTCAAGGCGAACGGGTCACCGGACGTGGTCGGCTACTACTGGGGGCGCTTCGGCGACACGTACAACTACATCGCCGCTCCGCAGCCGGGCGCGGACGTCACCCTCGAATACACGCCCACCTCGTTCGTCGAGTTCCTGAGCGTGCGTAGCGTGGACAGCGCCTCCAACTCCTCCGAGGTGGTCGAGTACGAGTTCTTCGTCAAGTCCACGGCCCCCGGTGTGCGGGTGACCATGGGCGGTGTCGGTCTGCCGAGCGAATTGGCGATCTCGACGAATGTCGAAGGGGTCACGGAGTTCGGTTACCGGGTCGGCGACGGCGCGGAGGTCCGGGTGCCGGCCGACGCCGACGGCACCACTGTCGTCCCGGTGGTGTTCGCCCAGACTGGTCGCGTCCGGGTCCAGGTGCGCAGCTACGTCGGCGCCGAGATGGTCGGCGCGTACACCGAGGACGTGACGGTCCGCGACACCCCGGTCGTGGAGTCGGCCGACTTCGCCTTCCCGGAGCATGACGGCGTGGTGGACCGCGAGGGTGGCTTCACCTTCCGTCCCGGCCGGGCGGGGGTGGTGGCGTACGAGTACGCGTTCCAGTCCGACGAGATGCGACGCGTCGACGCGGCGGCGGACGGCACCGCGGTGCTGCGCTGGACGCCCACGGAGCCGAACTGGTACACGCTGAACGTGCGCAGCATCAGCGCCGACGGCACCGTCTCGGACGTCGAGCAGTACCAGTTCAACGTCATCGACACCAAGCCGATCGTCTCTTCCAGCACCTACTACGAGTACGGCGCGTGGGGCGGTGTGGGCATCCCCGGCGAGTTCAACTTCGACACCGCGATGCCGGACGTCGACGCCTACGTCTACCGGCTCAACGACGGCGCCGAGCAGACTGTCGACCCGGAGTACAGCTGGGGGCGGGCGACGATCACCCCCGAGCGCTCCGGCAGCAACACGCTGACGGTACGTACGCGCTTCCTGGACGGATCGTTCTCCCCGCCGCGGACCTACACGTTCGACGTCAGCGACGCCCCGGTGGTGACGTCCAGCGAATACCCGGAGAACGGCGACGGCGGCCAGCCCGGCCAGCCAGGTCGCTTCACCTTCAATCCGGGTCGCTCCGACGTGGTGGAGTACCGCTACGTGCTGGAGTACAGCGGCGAGGAGCAGGTGGTGGCCGCTGGACCGGACGGCAGGGCGACCATCGAGATCGCGCCCGCGCACGCCGGCTACACCCTGCTGACGGTCACCAGCCGGGCGGCGGACGGCACGGCCAGCGCCGAACGGCGGTACTACTTCCGGGTACGCGATCCGCGGGTGAACGTGAGCAGCGCGTACGACGAGTACACCCCGCGTGGCGGTATCGGCGCGGTCGGCAGGTTCGATGTCTACACCGAGATCGGCGAGGTGACGACCTTCGAGTACCAGCTCAACGGCGGCGCCTGGCAGAGCGTGCCGAAGACGCCCGAGTCGCTGGTCACCGACATCTCGGTGACGATGGACCGCAACGGCGCGAACGTCTTCTCGGTGCGCGGCCGCACCGAGGCGGGGGCGTACACGCCGCAGACGGACTACCCGTTCCTGGTTGGCACCGCACCCCGGGTGTCGTCGACCACCTACCCGGAGAGCCAGTGGTCCGGTGGCGTCGGCGAGCCGGGCGACTTCACCTTCACCCAGGGCAGCCCGGGCGTGGTGGAGTTCGAGTACGCGATCGACAACAGGGAGCCGGCGACGGTGGCGGCGAACGCCGCCGGGGTCGCCACCGTCACCTACACGCCCACCTCGACCAGTTCGCACACCATGAGGGTGCGTGGGCGTACGGCCGACGGGGTGTGGAGCGACCCGACCAACTACTACTTCCTGGTCGACTTCTCCTGACCCGGCCCTGACACGGTGGGTCGCCCCGGACGGGGGCGACCCACCGCGCTCAGTCGAAGGACGGTAGGGACGGGCCGAGGACGTCGTCGGCGTCGACGATCGTGTACGCGTAGCCCTGCTCGGCCAGGAAGCGCTGCCGGTGCGCCGCGTACTCGGTGTCGATCGTGTCCCGGGACACCACCGTGTAGAAGTGCGCCTGCCGCCCGTCGGCCTTCGGCCGGAGCACCCGACCGAGCCGTTGCGCCTCCTCCTGGCGTGACCCGAACGTGCCCGACACCTGGATCGCGACCGCCGCCTCCGGCAGGTCGATGGAGAAGTTGCCGACCTTCGAGATCACCAGGGTGCGCAGCTCACCGGAGCGGAACGCGTCGAACAGCCGCTCCCGCTCCTTGTTCGTCGTCGAGCCCTGGATGATCGGCGCGTCGAGGTACTCGCCGAGCTGGTGCAGCTGATCGATGTACGCGCCGATCACCAGCACCTGGTCCTCCGGGTGCCGGTCGACGAGCGCCTTCACCACCGGCAGCTTCGTCCGCGCGGTCGCCGCCATCCGGTACCGCTCCTCGGCCTCCGCCGTCGCGTACGACATCCGCTCCGCGTCGGTAAGCGTCACCCGGACCTCGGTGCACTCGGCCGGCGCGATCCAGCCCTGCGACTCGATGTCCTTCCACGGCGCGTCGTACCGCTTCGGCCCGATCAGGCTGAACACGTCACCCTCGCGGCCGTCCTCGCGTACCAGAGTCGCCGTGAGGCCCAGCCGGCGGCGGGCCTGGAGGTCCGCGGTGAACCGGAAGATCGGCGCGGGCAGCAGGTGCACCTCGTCGTAGACGACCAGGCCCCAGTCGCGGGCGCCGAACAGGTCCAGGTGGGTGAACGCGCCGCCGCGCCGCGAGGTGAGCACCTGGTACGTGGCGATGGTGACCGGACGGATCTCCTTGCGCTCACCCGAGTACTCGCCGATTTCCTCCTCGGTCAGCGACGTGCGGGCGATCAGCTCCCGCTTCCACTGCCTACCGGCGACCGTGTTGGTGACCAGGATCAGCGTGGTCGCCTTCGCCTCGGCCATCGCCGCAGCGCCGACAAGCGTCTTGCCGGCGCCGCAGGGCAGCACCACGACACCCGACCCGCCGGCCCAGAACGCCTCCACGGCCTCCCGCTGGTACGACCGCAGCGTCCACGGCTTGCGCCCGTCCTTGCCGGCCTCGGCCAGCTCGATCGGGTGTGCCTCACCGTCGACGTAACCGGCCAGGTCCTCCGCCGGCCAACCCAGCTTCAGCAGCGCCTGCTTGAGCCGGCCGCGTTCGGACGGGTGCACCCGGATGGTGTCGTCGTCGATCTTGTCGCCGAGCATCCCGGCGAGCTTCTTGCTCTTGGCCACCTCGATCAGCACCAGCCGGTCCAGCGCACGCAGCACCAGCCCGTACGCCGGGTCGTTGGCGAGCTGGAGCCGGCCGTACCTGTCCATCGTCTCGGCCACGTCCACAAGCAGCGCGTGCGGCACCGGATAGCGGGAGTACTTGAGCAGCGAGTCGACGACCCCCTCGGCGTCGTGCCCCGCCGCCCGGGCGTTCCACAGACCGAGCGGGGTCAACCGGTACGTGTGCACGTGCTCCGGTGAACGCTCCAACTCGGCGAACGGCGCGATCGCCATCCGGCAGGCTTGCGCGTCGGGGTGGTCGATCTCCAGCAGCAGGGTCTTGTCCGACTGCACGATCAGTGGTCCACCGCTCACGCCAGTGTCCTCTCCTCGGTTGGCCGACCATCAAGTGTTGCACGGTGGGGGATGTCGAAAGAAAGATGCTCACCAGGTGCAACCGGGACGGCACTTACGAACGTCTAGCAAAGGGACAACTGTCCAGGGGAGGTGCCATGAGGCGTGTCCAGAGCACTTTCCGGCTGGTTGCCCTGCTGGTGGTCGTGCTGGTCGGTGCCGGTGCGTGCACGTTCGATCCGCAGTCCGGCGGGAGTGGTGGCGGGGGAGCCGCCCCAGCCGGTGCCGCGGAACAGGCAACGGGGGCGAGCGGCACGTCCGGGCCGGACCAGCGCGGCCGACCCACGCCGACCACCCCCACCCCGAAACCCTCCCGGAAGCCCACCCCGAAACCCACGCGCAAGGCCCCCACGCCGACAGCCGCCCCGAGTACGTCGACAGTCGCCGGCTGCCCCCAGGGCCAGCACCAGCGCGCCGTCGAGACCTACCTGGCCCGCCTGGGTGGCTTCGGGACCGTGACCGTGGACGGCCGGCAGTCTGCCGCCGACTGCGCCGCCATCAAGAAGTTCCAGAAGAGGTACGGCATCCGCCCCGTCGAGGGTCGCGCCGGCCCCACCACCTACGACGTGGCCCAGCGCCTCGCCACCACCAACCCGGCCAGCTGCAAGGCCGGCACCGGCACCACGTTCTGCGTCGACCTGACCCGGCAGACCGTCTGGGCGATGCGGGGCGGCAAGGTGGTCATGGAGCCGACCGTGACCCGTACCGGCATGTCCGGCTACCGCACCCCCGCCGGCACGTACACGGTCAACTTCCGCAACCCGAAGGAGTGGTCCGACCCGTACGAGGTGTGGCTGCCCTACTGGCAGCACTTCACCCAGGGCATGGGCTTCCACGAGACCACCACCTACCTGCACGACAAGTCGATCGGCTCGCACGGCTGCGTCAACCTGCTGCACGCCGACGCCGTGCGGATGTGGGAGCTGGGCAAGGTCGGCACCCGCGTCGTGCTGGTCGGTCGTCGCCCCGGCACCTGACCGACACACCCCCGGATCGGGGGTTTATCCCCTGTCACACCCGTCTCAGGAGTGTCACCCTGGGAGTCCAGGGCCGGACCGGGCGGGGAGGCTGGGCATGACGGTCGACCGTGAAGTGATCGCGCAGTACGAGCAGGCACCGCCCGACGAGGTGTCCCGAGCGACCGTGATCGCGTACGCCGTCGCGGCGACGCTGCTGTTCGGGTGGTTCCTCTTCGGGTGGTTGGTGCTCCAGCAGGGCTTCGTCGACTCGGTCGGGGAGGCCGCCGGCGCCGGCTTCGCGCTGCTGCTTGTCGTCTCCGTCGTCGGCACCGTACGCCGCAGCCGCCGCTGACCGACCAGGCCAGCGGCGGCACGCCCGGTCAGTCCGCGAGCACCGCCGCCGTGATCCGGTGCAGCGCGAACGTGTGCAGCATCTCGGTCCGCTCGTCCTCGGCGCGCAGATACCCGGCGCCGATCGAGACGGGCTTGACCAGCCGGGACGCGGTCGCCCCGTGTGCGTCGACGTAGCCGACCCAGACCAGCGCCTTGTCGCGGACCGCCTGCTGGAGCACTGCGAGGGCCTCGGTGTGCGTGTGCGCCGGCACCGGACCGCCGCCCAGCCCCGCCGCGCCGCCGCGCACCACCGCTGGCGCCCGCCGGGCCGCCCGCGCCGCCGCGTCACCCCGACGGATGTGCTCCACCACGCCGAGCAGGCGGGGCATGGGCAGTTTCGGAGCGGCAAGCGGATCCAGCGTCCGGGTGGTCATCGGAACCCGGGCCGGTGCCCGTCGGATCCGGGGCCGGGACAGCACGGTGCCGCCGGTGGCGTCCTCCTGCACCGGCGCGTACCCGGCCTCGCGCAGCGCGCCCAGCAGCCGACCCACCTGGTACGGGGTGCACAGCACCGTCGGCGCGAGCCGGCGCAGCGTCAACGGCTCCAGCCGCCGGTCGGCCAGCACCTCGCTGAGCAGCGCCTCGTCGTCGCTGCGCAGGTACGCCCCGGCCAGGCCGACCCGCAACCCGCCGTGCTTACGGGCCACGTCGTCCACCAGGTAGGTCAGGCCCTGCGGCACCGGCGTACGGGAGCGTCGGCGGAACACGTCGTGCAGGTCACCTGCCGAGTAGCCGGAGTCCAGCGCCCGGCGCACGCTCGCCGTGGTGACCCGGTGCACGCTGGCCCCGCCGGCCGACTCGAGTTCGGTCATCGCCTCCAACTCGGCGGCCAACGCCGGTTCGGGCGGGCCGGGCACCACAACGGTCAGGTCGGCCTGCACCAGGAAGTGGTCGACCGGCGCGGGCAGCAACGCGTCAAGTGCGCGGGCGGCGTCCGACGGGTCGCCGCTCTCGACGTCCGCGTGCACGCCCAGCGGGTCGTCCGCGCCCCGCTCGTCGGCCGACGTGAGGTCGCCCAGCAGCAGCCGCCCGTACGAGGTGAGCGCCCCCAGCCCGGTGACGCCGAGCTGCGCCGCCTCGGCCAGCACCTCCCGGTGGCCCGCCTCCCGGCCCCGGCTGCGCCGCGGCGCCCGCCAGTCCAGCAGGTCCTGCACCTCCTCCGGCGTGGGCGCGGTCGCCGGCTCCAAATCGGCGAGTACGCCGAGGACCGCCCGTCGGGTGGCCGGCGCGCCGGCCCGTTCGGCCTCGGCGGAGAGCGCGGTGATCGGCCGGTCCCGGTCGTCGCGGCGACCGACCAGCCCCACCTGCCTGGTCATCGTCAGCCAGGCGCGGGCCAGTTGCTCCCAGCGCTGCGCCAGCGACGCGGCCCTCCACACCTCGTACCCGCCGGTGGGCATCACCTGCTGATCCACCCCGTACCGGGTGGCGGCCGCGCCGGGCGTCTCCAGCTCACCGGCGAGCCCCGCCGCGTACGCGACCTCCAGCAGCAGCGCGGTCGTCGGCTCGTCCAGCCCGGCGGTACGTGCCAACCGCCGCAGGTCACGTACGCCGATGCCGCCGGACCGCAGCACCGGCGCTGGTTCCGCGGCGAGTTGCTCCAGGATCCCCTCGGTGTGCCGGACCACCTCCATGGTCTGCCCGGCGCCGGCGGAGTCGACTGCCTTCGCCTCGCGCGGAGCGGCGGCCACCGGCGGTGGACTGGTACGCAGCGGGCCGAGCGGACCACTGTCGCGGCGCAGCAGCAGGCCGACCTCACGGGGCAGTTCGACGGTGCCGCTCGCCGTCGACGAGCCGGCCGAGATGGGCACGAGCAACCGGTTGTCGACAAGCCAGCGCACCGGGGAGCCGGCCGGGGCGCCGCCGTTCGTGGGGTCGGAGAGGACCGGGTCCTCCGCGCCGACGGGTGGCGCCTGCAACGCGCCAGGGGGCACGCTGCCCACCGGGGGACCGGCCGCCAGCCGGTCCAGGATCGCCCGGGCCGAGGGCGGCGCGGCGAGCAGCGTCCGACGCAGTTTCGCCGCGTCCGCGCAGAGCGCGGCCGTGCGCGGGTCCAGGTCCGCGGCGGGCCGGCCGAGTCCTGCGGGGTACGGGGCCACCTCGTCGACGGCGGGCGTCACCTGGAGCGCGTGCTCCGGGCCGTACAGCAGGAAGAGCGCCCGTAGCCTGCCCACGGCGGCCCGCACGGCCGTCGGTGCCGGCGGGTGCGGCCCGGTGGTCGCCATGGCGAGCACCGCGTCGGTGGCAGTGGTGCCGTCGTCCGGGTTCCGGGTGAGGCGGGCGGCGTCGAGGATCTGGAGGGTGAACTGGTCCAGCCCGTCCAGCGCGCGGGCCACCGAGACCCGGGACTGGGCCCGGATGGCCAGTGCGGAGATGTCGGCCGGTACGGGCACGACGAGGTCGGGCCGCAGTTGCAGGAGTGCGGCCAGTGACTCGTCGGGCAGCGACCGCAGGTGGTCGGCGAGTGAGGTGCTCATCGTCTTTCCACGCTAGCCCGGCACCCGGTCATCGCGCCCCTCGGACGTCCGCCCGGTCGGGAGTCTCCGGGTACGTTTCTCGGCATGTCTGCGCTGACCGTCGGATTCGATCTCGACATGACCCTGGTGGATTCCCGTCCCGGCATCGCCGCGACGTTCCGGGCGTTGACCGCGAGGACGGGCGTGCCGGTGGACGCCGACCTGGCCGTGTCCCGGCTCGGCCCGCCGCTGCGCACCGAGATCGCGCACTGGTTCCCGCCGGAGCACGTCGAGTCGGCGGTGCACGCGTACCGCGAGCTGTACCCGGCGTACGCGATCACCCCGACGGTCCCGATGCCGGGTGCGCGGGAGGCCATCGACGCGATCCGCGCGCGGGGCGGTCGGGTGCTTGTCGTCACCGCCAAGATGGGCCGGCTGGCGCGGCTGCACCTGGAGCACCTCGGTTTCCCTGTCGACGAGCTGGCCGGGGACCTGTTCGCCGAGCAGAAGGCGTCAGCCCTGCGGGAGCACGACGCCTCCCACTACGTCGGCGACCATGTGGCGGACATGGTGGCGGCCGGGGCCGCCGGGGTGCCTGGGATCGCCGTGGCGACCGGTCCGTGCTCGCCGGACGAGTTGCGCGCGGCGGGTGCGAAAGTGGTTCTGGACGATCTCTACGGATTCCCAGGGGCGCTCGACGGCATGATCCAGCTAGCCTTGGAGCAGTAGCGGCTCAAGTGAAGCAGGGGTTTTCAGGTGCCTACGGGTCGAGTGAAGTGGTACGACACGGCCAAGGGATACGGCTTCGTCACCAGTGACGAGGGCGGTGACGTGTTCCTGCCCAAGGGTGCGTTGCCGGCGGGCGTCACCGACCTCAAGGGTGGTCAGCGGGTCGACTTCAGCGTGGTGGACAGCCGCCGGGGCGCGCAGGCCATGGGCGTCAAGCTGCTGGACGCGCCGCCGTCGATGGCGGAGTTGCGTCGCCGGCCGGCCGAGGAGTTGCACGGCCTCGTCGAGGACATGATCAAGGTGCTGGAGGCGAAGGTCCAGCCGGACCTGCGTCGTGGCAGGTATCCGGACAAGAAGACCGCGCAGAAGATTGCTCAGCTGGTCCACGCGGTCGCGCGCGAGCTGGAGGTCTGAGGCACCAGCCCGGCGGTGGCGGCGCGGTCGAGGAGCGCCGTCACCGCGGCGAAGCCGGCCTCGCCCAGGTCCGCGGTGAACTCGTTGACGTAGAGGCCGATGTGCCGGTCCACCACGTCGAGTTCCATCTCCTGTGCGTGCGCGAGGACGTACTCCCGGCTGGCCGCCGGGTCCGCCCAGGCCTGCCGGACCGACTCGCGGATCCAGCCGGCGGCGGCTTGCGGATCGACCGCGCCGCGCCGGGCGAGGATCGCGCCGAGGGGGATGGGGAGGCCGGTGTCGGCCTCCCACCATTCGCCGAGGTCGACAAGCGCGGTCAGGCCGTGCCGGTGGTAGGTGAACCGGGCCTCGTGGATGACCAGTCCGGCGTCGTAGCGGCCGGCCGCGACGCCCGGCATGATTTCGTGGAACGGGACCACCTCGATCCGCGCCGGCGGTTGACCGGCCGACCAGAGCCGGAACAGCAGGTACGCGGTGGTCCGGTCGCCCGGCACCGCCACCGTGGCCCCGGTCAGGTCGGTGCGGTCGCCCCTGGTGAGCACCAGCGGCCCGCAGCCGCGCCCGAGCGCCCCGCCGCAGGGCAGCAGGTGGTAGTCGTCGAGCAGCCACGGCAGCGCCGCGAAGCTCACCTTCACCAGGTCGAACGCGCCACGCTCGGCGGCCGTGTTGGTGACGTCCACGTCCGCGTACGTGACCTCGACCGGCGGCGCACCCGGCACCCGGCCGTGCACCAGCGCGTGGAAGACGAACGTGTCATTGGGGCAGGGGGAGATCGCCAGAGAGAGCGCCACGCCCTCACGTTAGCCCCGCACCCGCTGACGCCTTCTTCGTGGTGCCGGGTCTGTGAGGTGCGAGCCGGCCATCGTCGGGGTGGCGGCCTGGGCGGGGTGGCGGTGGTCACCGCTGCTCCCTGTAGAGCTGCCCCGTGAGTGGGGCGCGATGGCGGCGGTGATGATCAGCGTGGGTACGGCCACCCGGCGGGGTGGGCCGGACCTTGTGCGTCAGGGTGAGCTGCGGATCTGCGGTGCTCGGCCCGGCGGGCACCTGTCCTGCTCGGCCCAGCGGGGACCTCCGTTGCTCGGCCTGGCCGGGACCTCCGTTGCTCGGTCCGGCG
>NZ_JBFBEO010000002.1:0-1109203 GCF_040683695.1 Micromonospora sp. NPDC093244 | reverse complement strand
CGGGGTCCTTCGTTGCTCGGCCTGGCCGGGACCTTCGTTGCTCGGTCCGGCGGGGTCCTTCGTTGCTCGGCCTGGCCGGGACCTTCGTTGCTCGGTCCGGCGGGGTCCTTCGTTGCTCGGCCTGGCCGGGACCTTCGTTGCTCGGGCTGGCCGGGGGCCTGCCGTGCCCGGCGCGGCCGTGGACGTCCCGTGCCCCGCCCGGCCGGAGACGTGCACCAGGCAGGCTTGCCCCACCCACGGGGCAGCTCTACAGGCACTCAGCAAGGGATGTGCACAGCGACGGCGACATTATCCACAGGGTTGTCCACAGGTGGACGGGGTGCTGTTGACGGCGCGATCTGAGCGGAAAACCATTGTGAGGTGGCTGCCGACGAGGGTGCGATCGACGTGGGGGCGACCCTGCGGGATCTTCGTCGGCGCGCCGATCTGAGCCAGCGGGAGTTGGCCGAGCAGGCCGGGGTCCCGAAGAGCACTGTGGCGCGGATCGAGGCGGGGCAGGGTGCCCGGCCGGCGTTCCGGACGGTGGAGCTGCTGGTCCGTGCGGCCGGTGGCGAGCTCACCGTCACGATGCGCGGCGACCCCTCCTGCGAGGCGGTAAGCGAGCCAGAGCATGCGCGGGAGGACGAGCCACGAGACGAGGCCGGCCGTCGGTACCCGGCGCACCTCGACGTCCGTCGGGTCCTCACCCTCAAGGACTGGCCGGGCGCCTGGTGGGTGCACTCGTACACGCTTCCGCAGCGGTTGTGGCCGGTCCGCGTCCCGGAGCTGACCTACGACCTGGATCGAGCGCGGCGCGACGAGCGACGGTTGCGGAACCGGACGCGGGCCCAGGTGCGGTTCCGGCGTGCCACCGAAGGGCTGCCGGCCACATCGTGGCGCTTTCTCGCGGAGGTGCCAGGTGCCGGGCCGGTCGGTGAGCTGAGGGCCCATGAGCGGAGCTTCGATCTGCGCCTCGGCGAGGATTGGGGCGACCGGCGTGAGCTGGTGTTGGAGGGCGTTCTCGTTGCTCCCGGCCTGCGGACCCTGGGCATCGGGCGGCAGCTGATCGGCCTGCTGGCCAGGGAGATGGCGGTGGCCGGTATCCGGACCATCCACGCGATGGCCGAGGCCGGCAACATCGAGTTCCTGCTCGCCTGCGGGTTCGAGCTGAAGCCAAGTCGGCCGTCGGCGCTCACGCTCGAAGTCGGGCCCGTCAGCGCAGCGCCGGGGCCGCCAGGGTCAGGGCGGTGAGGGCTTCGCGCAGCCGCCAGGCGTCGCGGTCGCGCGGGCCGATCGGGTTGGAGATGGTACGCAGCTCCGCGAAGGGCACCCCGGCCTGCGCGGCGGCGACCGCCACCCCGTACCCCTCCATGGCCTCGGCGACCGCCTCCGGATGCCGCAGGCGCAGCTCCTCGGTGCTGGCCGCGGTGCCGGTGACCGTGCTGACCGTGAGCACCGGGCCGACGGTGGCGGCCGGCAGGGCGCCGCGCAACGCCGCAAGCAACCTCGGGTCGGCCGGCACCACGCTGCCACCGCCGAGCAGCGCGGGTGGCATACCCAGCTCGTCGACCGGGATGAACCCGTCCGGCGACTCGGCGCCCAGGTCGGCGGCGATGCTTGCGGAGCCGAGCACCGTGTCGCCGACCGCGGCCCGCCCGGCGAAGCCGCCGGCCACGCCGGCGCTGACCACCGCACGGTACGGATGCCTGGCCGCCTCGGCCAGCGCCAGCAGCCGGGCGGTGGCGGCACCGGCCACCGCCGGACCCACCCCGACCGGAGCAACGGTCACCGTGGTGTCGGTCAGGCCGGCCCGGACCGCGTCCGCCTCGGCCGGCACCGCGGTCACCACGAGCAGGCCACTCACGACAGCGGCCCGGGAGACTCCCGGCGGGACTCCTCGTCGGTGCCGCCACCCGGGCCGCCGACCGCCGAGGAGGGCCGGTAGATGTGGTAGCCCGGCGGGGTCAGCCTCGACTCGTCGTACTGCGGCGAGCTCGCCTGGTTGGGCGCCGGGGAGGTGGGCGTGGGGTCGGCCGGCTCGTCGTCGACCAGTTCGTCGTCGCCCAGCGGCCGGCCCGCCAGCTTCTCGCCGCGAAGCCGGGCGGCCACCAGCACACCCCGGGTCGCGGCCAGCACAGCCACCCCGGCGGCGACCGCGATGCCCATCCTCCCGTCGAACGGCACCAGCCCGAGGCCTCCGCCGGCGACGAACGCCAACATCAGCACCGTCTCCGAGTGGGCGAACGAGCTGGCCCGCAACCGCTCCGGGATGCGCTCCTGGATCGAGGCGTCCACGGCCAGCTTCGCCACCCCACTCACCAGCGCGGTGACCAGGCAGAGCAGGGCCACCATCGGCAGCGAGAACTGGATCACGGCGAGCACCGCCACGCCGGCCACGATGACCATGCTGCTGGACTGGATGGTGGCTGGCCGGTGGATGCGCAGTCGGGTACCGACGGCGGTGGCCAGGAAACTGCCGACCGCCAGCGCTCCGCCGACCAGGCCCAACGCCCACTCGGCGCCCAGCTCCCGACCGAACACGTCGGTGGTCAGGTCGCCCTTCTTGATCGCGAAGGCCAGGAAGAGCAGCAGGAAACCGTACGCCGCGCGCAGCGTCGCGGCGCCGATCAGGGTGGCGATCACCAGCCGCCCGGCGGGTCGCCCCCGACCCAGCGGCCGGTCGCCGCCACGGCGGCCCAGTGCCCGCAGCGGCCGGGGAACACGCTCGGGCGGCTCCGAGTCGGCCCTCGGCGGCAGACGCAGGGAGATCACCATGCCGACCAGGAAGATCACCGACGCGACCCGCAGCGGCCACTGCGGCCCGAACCAGAACGCCGCCAACCCGATCGGCGCCACCAACGCGCCGGCGACCGTGCCGTAGACGCTGGCCCGCGCGCCCACCTGCGAGAGGCCGAGCCCTTCGGGCAGCAGCCGGGGCACGGCGGCCGAACGTGCCACGCCGTACGCGCGGGACAGCGCGAGCACACCGAACGCGGCCGGATAGAGCCCGAACCCGTGGATGTAGTCGGAGATCAGCCAGGCCAGGAACGCACGGCCGAGCATGGTGGCGGCCAGGGCGTACCGCCGGCCGTGCCGGAAGTGGTCCAGCAGCGGGCCCACCACGGGAGCGAGCATCGCGAACGGCACCATGGTCACCAGCAGGTAGAGCGCGACCTTGCTGCGGGCCTCGCCCAGCGGCACGTTGAAGAAGATCGTCCCGGCCAGGCCGATGGCGATGAGCGTGTCGCCGGCGCAGGACAGCGCGTGCAGATCGAACAGGCGGACCATGCCGACCTCGCCGCCGGCGCCGCGCGCCCGGGCCCGGCCGGCCCGGCGGGTCACCCAGCGCCCGCTGCCCACCGAACCGCGCAGCAGCAGGCGGACCGCCCGGATGCCGGTGCCGACGGTCCGCCCGAGGACGGAACGCCCGGAGCGGGAGTACGACGGCATGTGCACCATCCTCGCCCATCTGATCCAGGTGCGCCGCACCACTGCGGGGAAAGGTTCCCCGGGAGTCCCTGTCACCCCTGCGGGTGGCATGGGGAACAATGGTCGGGTGACCAGGCCCGCCTCCACCCGTGCCGCTCGTCTCGACCAGGTCTGCGCCGCCGCCGTCGAGGTGGCTCGTGCCGGCATCACCGAGGTCGACGCCGACGACGTCGGCGACCACCTGCAGGTCGTTGCCGAGGGCGATCGGCTGGTCACCCACTACTTCGAATGTCGGCTCGCCGGTTACCGCGGCTGGCGGTGGGCGGTCACCGTCACCCGGGTGCCGCGCAGCAAGACCGTGACGATCTGCGAGACGGTGCTGCTGCCCGGCTCGGACGCGCTGCTCGCGCCCGGCTGGCTGCCCTGGCAGGAGCGTCTCAAGCCGGGCGACCTCGGTCCGGGTGACCTGCTGCCGACGCCGCCGGACGACGACCGGCTGGTCCCCGGCTACCTGCTCTCCGACGACCCGGCGGTCGAGGAGACCGCCTGGGAGTTGGGCCTGGGGCGTGCGCGGGTGCTCTCCCGGGAGGGCCGGATCGAGGCGGCGCAGCGCTGGTACGACGGTGAGCACGGCCCGTCCGCCGCGATCTCCACGGCCGCGCCGGCCGCCGCCCGATGCGGCACCTGCGGCTTCTACCTGCCGTTGGCGGGCGCGATGCGGCAGGCCTTCGGGGCGTGTGGCAACTTCTACGCCCCCGACGACGGCCGGGTGGTCAGCGCCGACCACGGGTGTGGCGCCCACTCCGAGACGCTGATCGAGGCGGTCGAGACCGCCGTCGAGGAGCTTCCCACGGTGTACGACGACAGCGCCGTGGAGGCCATGTCGGTGAGCCGCGCGCCGGGGTCGGTGGAGGCTGCCGAGCCGGCGGAGCCGTACGGGCACCCCTGACGGTTCGCGCCCGCGGGTCAGCTCGCGCGGCGGCGGCGCCGGTTGGCGTCGTGCCGCAGCATCACGGCGAGGCCGGGGAAACCCCAGAGGAACCCGGCGAGGCAGGTCCAGAGCCAGTTCTCGTGACCGTTGTCGGTCAGCCAGCCCCGGAAGAAGATCAACAGGACGAGCCCGGCCACCGCCCAGGCGATCAGACCGGCGACAGCGAACGGCACCATCGGCGGGTCGAGTGGCGCGGGCCGCGGCGGCTGCTCGTTCGGCATCGGGCAAGCGTACGCGATCCACTTCCCCTGCCCGCCGGTGATCTGGGACGATGCGCGCGACATCCGGAAGATCACCTGCGAGGACCCGATGGCAGTAGCGCCGCCCGAGAACGGCACAACCCCCGACCCCGCTCACCCGCGTAACGGTTTCGACAGGTTCTTCGAAATCTCCGCCCGCGGCTCGACGATGAGCCGTGAGGTACGCGGTGGCCTGGCGACCTTCTTCACGATGGCGTACATCGTGGTGCTCAACCCGCTGATCCTCGGTGGGGCCGTCGACGGGGACGGCAAGACCCTCCCGATTCCCGCGCTGGCCGCCGCGACGGCGCTGGTGGCCGGCCTGATGACGATCCTGATGGGGGTTGTCGGCCGGTTCCCGCTGGCGCTCGCCGCCGGCCTGGGCGTCAACGCCCTGGTGGCGTACGAGATCGCGCCGGAGATGACCTGGGCCGACGCGATGGGCCTGGTGGTGATCGAAGGTGTGATCATCGCGGTGCTGGTGCTGACCGGTCTGCGGACCGCCGTGTTCCGCTCGGTGCCCACCCAGATGAAGACCGCGATCGGGGTCGGAATCGGTCTCTTCCTGACCATCATCGGTCTGGTGGACGCCGGCTTCGTCCGACGGATCCCGGATGCCGCCGACACCACCGTCCCGGTGGGCCTGGGCATCGGCGGCAAGCTGGTGAGCTGGCCGATGCTGGTCTTCGTGGTGGGCCTCTTGATCACTCTGGTGCTGGTGGTGCGCCGGGTTAAGGGGGCGATCCTAATCGGCATCCTCGCGTCGACGGTGCTGGCGGTGATCGTGGAGGCCGTCGGCAACATCGGGCCGTCGTTCGTCGACGGTAAGCCCAACCCGAAGGGTTGGTCGCTGAACGTGCCGGAGTTGCCGAAGACCGTCGTGGACCTGCCGGACCTGTCGCTGCTCGGCAAGTTCAACGTGCTCGACTCGTGGGGTCGCGCCGGCTGGCTGGTCGTGCTGATGTTCGTCTTCACCCTGTTGATCACGGACTTCTTCGACACCATGGGCACGATGGTGGCGGTGGGCCAGGAGGGTGACCTGCTCGACGAGAAGGGCACCCCGCCGAAGGCCAAGGAGATCCTGCTCGTCGACTCGATCGCCGCGGCGGCCGGCGGTGCGGCAAGCACCTCCAGCAACACGTCGTACATCGAGAGCGCCGCGGGTGTCGCGGAGGGTGCGCGGACCGGGGTGGCCAACCTGGTCACCGGCGCGCTCTTCCTGCTGGCGATGTTCCTGGCGCCGCTTGTGGTGATCGTGCCGTTCGAGGCGGCCTCGACGGCGCTCGTCGTGGTCGGGTTCCTCATGATGACGGCGGTACGGACGATCGACTGGTCCGACTACGAGATCGCCATCCCGGCGTTCCTCACCATCGTGCTGATGCCGTTCACCTACTCGATCTCGAACGGGATCGGCGCCGGTCTGATCACCTTCGTGGTGGTCAAACTGGCCCGGGGCAAGGCCCGGGAAATCCACCCGCTGCTGTACGGGGTGGCCGCTCTGTTCGTGCTGTACTTCCTGCGCGGGCCCATCGAGTCCCTGGTGCTCTGACCTGCGTCCGGGCGGGGAATCGAACAGGATTCCCCGCCCGGAGGTGCACAAACATCCTCGTGAGCCTGGTCATAACGGATGTCGTTAGCCATGCTCATTAGTTAAGCTAACTAACGTGACGGAGCGGACGGTGACGGCGGAACGCGTGCCACCGGCGCAGCTGGCTCCCCAGTTGCGTGATGCGATCACCCGACTCAACCGGCGGGTCCGCCAGGCCCGACCGGTCGGCGACCTCACGGTCACCCAGGTCTCCGCGCTCACCAGCCTGCGGCTGGCGGGCGCCATGACGCCCCGGGAGCTTGCCGACGTCGAGCGGGTGCAGCCACCGACGATGACCAAGATCGTCGGGAAGTTGGAGGACCGCGGCCTCGTGCGGCGGACACCCCATCCGACCGACGGCCGGCAGGTCATCCTCGCGGCTACCGAAGGAGGGCAGGCCGTGCTCGACCAGTTCGAGCGGGCCCGCGACGAGTGGCTGGCCCACCGGCTGGCCGCGCTCGACGAAGACGAACGGGAGACCCTGCACAGGGCCGCCCAGATTCTCCAGCAGCTCGCTCGCGCCTGAGCCGCGCCCGCGCCACCGGGCCGTGCCGTCACCTGTCGATGACGCGTACGTCCGAGGAGGCGCACCAAGAGTGCAGGCCAAGCTGAGCACGATGTTCCAGTCCCTACAGGTCCGCAACTACCGGCTCTTCGCCACCGGGCAACTGATCAAACTGATCGGTGTCTGGATGATGTTCATCGCCCAGGACTGGCTCGTCCTCGACCTCTCCGACAACTCGGCGACCGCGCTCGGCGTGGTCACCGCGTGTCAGTTCACCCCGGTACTGCTGCTCACGCTCTTCTCCGGCCGGCTCGCCGACAGGTACGACAAGCGGGTGCTGCTCTTCGCCGCGAACGCCTTCTGGACCGTCCTGGCACTGGCCATGTCTGTGCTGGTCCTCACCGACCTGGTGCAGCTCTGGCACGTCTTCGCGTTCGCCGCGCTGCTCGGCACGGCGAACGCTGTGGAGACCCCGGTCCGCCAGGCGTTCGTCTCCGAACTGGTCGGTACGCCCCTGCTGCCCAACGCGCTGTCGCTCAACGCCGCCGTGTTCAACTCGGCCCGGATCGTCGGCCCGGCCGTCGCCGGGCTGGCCATCGCCGCGTTCGACGTGGGCCCGGTCTTCCTCTTCACGGCCCTCAGCTCGGTCGCGCCGCTGGTCAACGTCGTACGGATGCGGACGGCCGAACTGCACCGCGACGCCCTGCTGCCACGCGACGAGCGGGCGTCCGCGAAGGTGGTCGACGGCCTGCGGTACGTGTGGCGTCGACCGGACCTGCTGCTGCCGATGGCTGTCATGTCGGTGATCGGCATGTCGTTGTTCAACTTCCAGCTCACCCTGGCCGCGCTGGCCAAGACGGTCTTCCACACCGGTGCGGCCTCCTTCGGCCTGTTCAGCACCGCCCTGGCCGTCGGTGCGCTCGGTGGTGCGCTCAGCGGCACCGGTAGGCGCAGCCGGCCGTCGGTCTGGCTCGTGCTCGGCGCCGCGATCGCCTGCGCCAGCTTCGGCACCCTGGTCGGCTTCGCCGGGACGTACTGGCTGGTCGTGGCGCTGCTCGTGCCGACCGGGTTCTTCATGGTCTTCTTCGCCCAGGCCGCCAACCAGCGGGTCCAGCTGGGCGTGGACGCGGCGTTCCGGGGACGGGTGATGGCGCTGTGGGTGCTGGTGTTCCTGGGCACCAACCCGGTCGGCGCGCCGTTGATCGGCTGGGTCGCGGAGCGCTTCGGCGCCGGTGCCAGCATCTGGATGGGCGGCCTCATCTCGCTGGCCGCAGCCCTGATCGCGCTCACCTGGCAGCTGCGCCGCTCCGGTGCCCGGCTGCGTTTCCGGGTGCTGCCGATGCCCCGCTTCTACGTCACCTCCACCGACTGCTGACGCACCCGTCTTGATGAGCGGATGGCGCGGATGCGGCCAAATCGCTGGCGAGGCGGCACGAGGAGGCTTAGCGTCGATACGTGGGAGTCGGACGCGCGCTGATGCTGGCCCTGGCGTTCCTCGCCGTGGCCAGCCTTCCGGCGGCGTTCGCGCTGCTCTTCTGCTACGACGAGATCCTCGACCGGGTGGTCTGCGGCTGGTCGGAGTGGCGTGAGCGTAGGCGGGAGAAACGCACGATCGCCCGCCTCGACCGGGCCATCGAAGCCGACGCGTTGACCCGGGACATCGACCTCAGCGAGTTCGACAGGACCGACAGGCGGCCTCTCGAGCACCTCGCCGCCGACCTGCGCCGCCTCGCCGGCCAGCGGCTCGGCGGGACGGGCCGGTCCATGGTGTGGCACGGCGCGGTGCTCCAGGCGTACGACGACCGGCTGCGACTGGCGTGCCGCGCCCTGGGCATCACCGAACACCTCGCCGAGTTGGAGGGTGTCGACCAGGAGATCGAGCGGGTACGGGTCGAGGGCGTGCTGCACGCCGCCGGTCTGACCCTGCCGGCGGCCCGGGCGGGGCACCGGCAACGGCACCACTAGACGGTGTGCGACTCTTCGTCGCGGTCTGTCCGCCCGTCGAGGCGGTCAACCATCTCGGGGCGCAGGTCGCCCGGCTGCGGGTCGGAGCGGCGACCGCCTCCGGCGTCAACGTACGGCTCGCCGACCCCGCACACCTGCACCTCACCCTGGCGTTCCTCGGCGTGGTCGAGGCCGCCCGGCTGGTCGAGGTGGAGAGCGCGCTCGGGTTGGCCGCCGAGTGGTTCCACGACGGTCGGTACGCCGTACCCCGGTTGAGCCTCGGCGGCGGCGGCCGGTTCGGCCGGGACCGGTCCACGGTGCTCTGGGTGGATCTGCGCGGCGACGTCGTGGCGCTGCGCGACCTGGCCCGGCTGGTCCGGTCCCGGTTGCGCGAGGCCCGCCTGCCGTACGACGACAAGCCGTTCCGGCCGCACCTGACCATCGCCCGCCCCGGCGACCGGATGACCCCGGCGGACCTCGACGCCGACGTGGCCACTCTGGACGGCTACCAGGGGCCGGACTGGTCGGCGACCGAGCTGCTGCTGGTGCGCAGCCACCTCGGCCCTCGACCGCGCTACGACCGGCTCGCCGCCTGGCCGCTCTGACCCGGACTGGTGTGCAGGACCTGGCGGGCCTGTTCGGCGGCGCGGATGATGCTTTCGCTGATGAAGTCGAGGAAGCGGGCGATGTTCTCCAGGCGGGCGGCGGCGGGGCTGTCCGGGCCGAGGAGCGCCGCGCCCTGGCGTGCGGTCTCGACGAGCTGGTCGTTGGCCCGGGCGCTGGCGATCGTCGCCTGGTAGAAGAGCCCGTCGTCGACGACGTAGCGGTCGCGGCGGCGTTCGTCGCGTTCCCGGCGGACGAGGCTCTGGCTCTCCAGGAACGTGATCGCCTTGGAGATCGACGCCGGGCTGACCTGGAGGCGTCGCGCGAGCTCGGATGCGGTGCAGCTGCCCGCGTCGCTTGTGAACAGGCAGGTCAGCACCCGGGACGCCATCCTGTTCAGGCCGGTGGCCATGAGCACGGTGGTGAATGTCTCCTCGTACTCGGCGACGGCCCGCGCGTCGCGCCCGTGCGGCGGCGGGACCGACTCGACCGCCCGGGTGGCGGCGGGCCCGCGTCGACGGGTGCGGCGTTCCGTGGCGAGGTGGGCCAGGTCGGCCCGGTACCCGGTGGGGCCCCCGTTGCGCATCACCTCCCGGGTGACTGTCGAGGTGGGACGGTCGAGGCGGCGGGCGATCTCCGCGTACGGCTGGCTGTCGGCCAGCCCCAGCGCGATCTGCTGGCGCTCCTGCTGGGTGAGCCTGCCTCCCGGCATCGCGATCTCCTGGGTGGTCCCGTACGACGTTCCTGACGTCCCCACCATAGCGTTCACCTACTATCCATTGCAACGCCGGAGCTAGCTATCGTTGCATTACTTTCTGATCCATTGCAATGATTCAAAGCCGTTTAGCTGCGGAAACACAAATTCAGCGCAACGATGCCGTTGCCGGTTTTCAGAACGCAACGTAGCTTTTCCCGTATCGGAAACAGTGAACGAGCTTGGGAGAGCACGATGCAGACCTTCGAGACCCCCACCCCGATCTCCGCAGTCCTGGACGTTCCCGCCGGACGCATCCAATTCATCGCCGCGGACCGCGTCGACACCACCGTCGAGGTGCTGCCCGCCGACCCCCACCGGCGCCGCGACGTCACGACCGCCGAGCAGACCGCCGTCACCTACGCCGACGGCGTCCTGCGGATCACCACAGCGAAGCCCGCCAACAAGCTCCTCGGCCCCTCGGGAGCCGTCGAGGTCACCGTCCAACTGCCCGCCAACTCCCGCGTCGAGGCCCGCACCGCCAGTGCCGAACTCCGTGGCGTCGGACGCCTCGGTGACGTCGCCTTCGACGGGGCGTACCGCCAGATCAAGATCGACGAGGCCGCGAGCGTCCAGCTCACCGCGATCGACGGCGACGTCCACGTCGGCCGACTCAACGGTTCCGCGGACATCAGCACCACCCGGGGCGACATCACCATCGCCGAGGCCACGCGCGGCACTGTCGTGCTCCGTACCCAGTCCGGCGACATCTCGGTCGCCACCGCCGTCGGCGTCTCGGCGGCCCTGGACGCCGGCACCGGCCACGGCCGCGTCAGCAACGCCCTCCGGAACGACGGCGCCGCCGACCTCGACATCCGTGCCACCACCTCCCTCGGTGACATCACCGCTCGTAGCCTCTGAACAGGACTGATGACATGACGACGAACAACGCGCCCTCGACCCGCTCGACGTGGACGGGCCTGGTGGCTGTCGACGACACAGCCCTGGCCGTCACCGACACCGGCGGCCCCGGCATCCCGGTGCTCTACCTCAACGGCCAGTTCTCCACCCAGGGCTACTGGCGGCGGGTCATCGCCGACCTGGGGGCGGGGTGGCGGCACATCACCTACGACGAGCGGGCGCGCGGCAGGACGTCGAAGCGTTCGGCGGACTACTCCTTCCAAGCGGCAGTCCGGGACGTCGACGCCGTCCTCGCGGCCAGGGGAGTGGACCGGGCGGTGCTCGTGGGCTGGTCCTACGGAGCCGTCGTCGGGGCGCACTGGGTCCGCCGGAACCCGGCCCGCGCCATGGGCGCGGTCCTGGTCGACGGCGCCTTCCCGTACGACTGGCTCGACGACGCCATGGAGCAGCGCATCCGCAAGCTGTTCCGGCGGATGAACCTGTTCATGCCGCTGCTGCGCCCGACCGGCCTGACCCCACGGATGAACGCCGAGCAGATGGCGGACAGCAACATCGAGCTGGGCAGGTTGTCACGCGAGCGCGAGCTGGGCCCGGTGCTGGACGCCATCACCGTTCCGGTGCGGTACGTCGTCGCCTCCGGGACGTCCCTCGGCAGCCGCGGTGACGAGCAGGAGCGGATCCGCACCAGCCTCGACGCGGTGACCACCCGCAACCAGCACATCCGGATCGGCGCGAAGGTGACAAGCAACCACGGAGCGATCCTCAAGAAGGACTTCCGGGCGATCGCCGAAGCCGTACGCGAGGTCGCGGACCTCGACCGGAGGGGCGCCGACGACACCACAAGCAGTCGGTGAAGATCGGGCAGCGGACCCGCCGCGTGCCTCGCGCCGACGGGTGGCGAACCGCCACCCGTCAACGCGAAGCGTCAGGAGGACTCACGCGCGGCGGGGCCACTGCCGAAGAGCACGTCGTCCCAGCTCGGCAGCCGCTTACGCGGCTTGCCGTTGGCATCTGTGGACTCGCCGCCGCTGCCTGCGGCAGCGGCCGCGGTGCCGGTCCGACGCGGCCGCAGGACCGCAAGCGACGGCACGGCCGGCACCTCCTTGGGCGCGTCCGAGTCGTCGTCGAAGGCCGAACCCTGGCCGCCGCCGAGCAGCGCCGCCGCACCGCCACCGACCGGCCGCTGCCGGGGAGCGTCCGAACCGGCGAGGGCAGCCGGCGTACGCGGCTCCAGCCCGCGACCCGACGAGGCGCCGAGCGGACGGTCCAGTGAGGCGAGCAGGGCGTCCCGGCCGGCACGGATCGGATCCCGGCCGGGGCGCGGGTGCTCCGACGCCGCCGGAAGCCCGTGACCACCACGGCTCGGCTCGCCCCGCGACGGACCGGGCAGGGCGTGCCCACCCCGCTCCGGCGCCGGCTCCTGGCCGAGGATCGGCGTGGGCCGCTCGGCGCACAGATACTGCGCCATGTCGTCGTGCGGGGTGACCGCCTGCCGGGTCTTGTCGAGATCCCAGATGGCCTGCGCGGTGGCCTTGCCCGACGGCCAGGTGGCGATGATCCGCCAGGTGCCGTCGTCCCGCCGGTACGCGTCCCAGGAGATCTTCTCGGTGTCGATGCCGTGCTGGCTCAGTCGGCCGTTGACCACCTCGGCGAGCGGGGTGGGCTTCTCCGCACCCTTGAGCCGGGTACGGCGGGCGTGCTGGGCGAGCATCGCGCGTTCCTGGAGCACCGGGCCGGCGTAGCGCAGCACCCGGTCGACGGGCACCCCGGCGATCCGGGCGACGTCCTCGGCGGACTCACCGGAGCGGATGCGGGCCTGGATGTCCCGAGGGGACAGCGACGGAACCGGGTCGACGGTCGTCGGCGCGGCCGGGAGCGGCGGCGCGCCCGGCTCGGCGTGCAACGCGCCGGCGATCCGTTCGTCGATCGGCAGGGCGAGCAGCCGCCCGACCTCGTCGGCGAGAACCAGGGCATGGCCGTCCTCGGAGAGGGCGACGAAGCGTACTGGGCGCATAGCGTTGCCTCCGTCCCGCTTCGTTGGCCGCACGCCACGAGTCGGCCACCCAGGCGTCTCGGACCACCGTACGCGCATCTGTCTCGGGGTGGGGGAAGCGACACCCCGCATGTCGCGACTGAGCTGCAACGATGATCACGGTCGGTGTCCGTAGAGGCCTCCACGGACACCGACCGTGACGAAGCTCAGAGGCGCTCGACCACGTAGTCGATGGACGCGGTCAATGCCTCGACGTCGGCCGGCTCGACGGCCGGGAAGAGCGCCACCCGCAGCTGGTTGCGGCCCAGCTTGCGGTACGGCTCGGTGTCCACGATGCCGTTGGCGCGCAGGGCCTTCGCGATCGCGGTGGCGTCCACCCCGTCGGCGAAGTCGATGGTGGCGACCACGTTGGATCGCAGCGCCGGGTCGGTGACGAACGGGGTGGCCACCGTGGACCGCTCCGCCCAGCCGTACACCGCCGCGGCGCTCTCCGCGGTGCGCTTGGCCGCCCAGGCCAGGCCGCCCTGCGCGTTCATCCAGTCGGTCTGCTCGGCGGCCAGGAAGATGGTCGCCAGCGCCGGGGTGTTGTACGTCTGCTCCAACCGCGAGTTGTCGATCGCGGTGACCAGGTCGAGGAACGCCGGAATGTACCGTCCGGACGCCTTGATCTCGGCGGCCCGGTCCAGTGCGGCAGGCGACATCAGGGCCAGCCAGAGACCGCCGTCGGAACCGAAGCACTTCTGCGGCGCGAAGTAGTAGACGTCGGTGTCGCCGACGTTCACCTCCAGGCCGCCGGCGCCCGAGGTGGCGTCGACGAGCAACAGCGACCCCTCGTCCGCGCCGGCCACCCGGCTGATCGGCACCGCGACACCTGTCGAGGTCTCGTTCTGCGGCGTCGCGTACGCGTCGACACCGGCCTCGGCGACCAGGGCCGGGGCGCTGCCCGCGTCCGACTTGCGGACGGTCGGCTGACCCAGGAAGGGCGCGTCGGAGACCGACTTGGCGAACTTGGCGCCGAACTCGCCGAAACTGGCGAACTGCGCCCGGTCGCGGATCAGGCCGAAGGTGGCGACCTCCCAGAATGCGGTGGTGCCGCCGTTGCCGATCACGACCTCGTAACCCTCGGGCAGCGAGAAGAACTCGGCGATGCCGGAGCGCAGCCGCGCCACCTGGTCGCGGACCGTCTTCTGCCGGTGTGAGGTGCCCAGGTAGCTCGTGGCGACCTCGGCGAGTGCGGACACGGCCGCCGGACGAACCTTGGACGGGCCGCAGCCGAAACGGCCGTCGGCGGGCTTGATCTCATCGGGAATCCGGATGGTCGGTGCGTCAGCCACGGTCTTGAAGATCCTTCCGCAAGGGCGAGGGCGGGCCCGGCGACACTGCCGGCCCTCATCCTCGCACCCGGACCCATCGGTTCAAGCCGGGCCCCCGAGGGCGGGCGTGAGTCGTTCGCCACATCCGGCGCTGGACGCGACCAGGGCCCCTCCCACACGCCAGGCGTGCCGGAAGGGGCCCCGGTCGACGGATCAGACGCCGTGCGGGATGGCGGCCCAGCCCTCGACGTCGGACGGCTTGCGGGTTTCCGGACCGACGTACCTGGCGGACGGGCGGACCAGCCGCTGAAGGCGCTTCTGCTCGAGGATGTGCGCGCTCCAGCCGCCCATCCGGGCGCAGGTGAACATCGAGGTGAACATGTGCGCCGGTACCTCGGCGAAGTCGAGCACGACCGCCGACCAGAACTCGACGTTGGTGGCCAGCACCCGGTCCGGGCGGCGGGCCTGCAACTCGGCCAGGGCCGCCTTCTCCAGCGCCTCGGCGATCTCGAAGCGCGGCGCGCCCAGCTCCTTGGCGGTGCGCCGCAGCACGCGGGCGCGCGGGTCCTCGGCGCGGTAGACCCGGTGGCCGAAGCCCATCAGGCGCTCGCCGCGGTCCAGGACCCCCTTGACGTAGCCCTCGGCGTCGCCGCTGCGCTCCACCGCCTCCAGCATGCTGAGCACCCGCGACGGGGCGCCGCCGTGCAGCGGGCCGGAGAGGGCGCCGATGCCCGACGAGATGCAGGCCGCCGCGTCCGCCCCGGTGGAGGCGACGATGCGGGCGGTGAACGTGGAGGCGTTCAGGCCGTGCTCGGCGGCCGAGATGAAGTACGCGTCGACTGCCTTGACGTGCCGCGGGTCGGGCTCGCCGCGCCAGCGCTTCATGAACCGCTCGACGATGGTCTGCGCCTTGTCGATCTCCTTCTGCGGCACCGCCGGCAGCCCGAGGCCCCGGGCGGACTGCGCGACGAAGGAGAGCGCGGTCACCGAGACGCGGGCGAGGTCCTCGCGGGCCTGCTCGTCGGAGATGTCCAGCAGTTGGTTCAGACCCCAGTACGGGGCCAGCATGGCGACGGCCGACTGCACGTCGACCCGGATGTCGCCGGAGTGCACAGGCACCGGGAACGGCTCCGCGGGCGGCAGGCCCGGCCCGAACCGGCCGTCGACCAGCAGCGCCCACACGTTCCCGAACGAGACCTGGCCGATCAGATCCTCGATGTCGACCCCGCGATAGCGCAGCGCGCCACCCTCGCGGTCAGGTTCGGCGATCTCGGTCTCGAAGGCGACGACGCCCTCCAGTCCGGGTTTGAAGTCGGCCATGTCGCTCTCCTGGATCTGGTCGGTGCGCCCGGTTCGGCTTATCCGGCCCGATCGGCCGAGCGCCTCAGGCGACCCTCAGGGATGTGTTCGGAACATCTTGCCCGCTCGCCAACCGGATACGCGACCCACCGTCACTGTGCTGCACACGACATCTCAGGACGCGCATTCTCCGCGCGGCTCGGTGAGACTGGGGCGGTGCGGGCTGGTCAGCGCGGGAGGGCGCCGGCGAGGCCGTCGAGAAGGAGTGGGACGTGACGGGCGAGACACCCGCCCCGGCCGCCATGCGTAACGAGTACGCGGCGGACCTGGGCCTGACCGAAGCTGACCTGGCCGCCGACTGGCACACCCAGTTCGGCAGCTGGTTCGCCGACGCGGTGGCCTTCGGGCTGCCCGAGCCCAACGCCATGGTGGTGGGCACCGCCGACGCCGACGGCCGGCCGAGTGGACGGACGGTGCTGCTCAAGGGGTACGACCCGAGCGGTTTCGTCTTCTTCACCAACCACCTCTCCCGCAAGGGTGTCGAGGCGAGCGCCAACCCGTACGCCAGCCTGGTCTTCCCCTGGTTCGCGATGCAGCGGCAGGTGGTCGTCACCGGACGGATCGCCCCGGTCGACCGGGCCGAGACCGAGGCGTACTTCGCGAGCCGTCCGCGCGGCTCGCAACTGGGCGCCTGGGCCAGCCCCCAGTCGCAGGTGGTGCCGGACCGGGCCGCACTGGAGGAGCGCTACCGGGAGGTCGCCGAGCGGTACGCCGACGGCGACATTCCGACCCCTCCGCACTGGGGTGGGCTGCGGGTCCGCCCCGACTCGGTGGAGTTCTGGCAGGGCCGGGCAGGTCGGCTGCACGACCGGCTGCGCTTCCGCCACCTCGACGAGGGTGCGTGGACCGTCGAGCGGCTGGCCCCGTGACAGGTGTGCGGGAGGCCCGGCCGCGCGGGGCGCGCCGCTGGGCGATCGACGTCCGTCCGCTGCGCGTCCCGGCGTACCGGCGGTTGTGGCTCGGCAACACCGTGGCGATGTTCGGCTTCCAGTTCACCGCAGTCGCGGTCCCGGTGGAGATGTACGCCCTGACCCGGGACTCGTTCTGGGTGGGTCTGCTGGGCGTGGCGGCCTTCGTACCCCTGCTGATCTTCGGGTTGTGGGGCGGCGCGGTCGCCGACGCCCGCGACCGCCGTGCGGTGCTGCTCGGTGGCTCATTGTTGCTTTGGGCATCCACTCTTGGGCTGCTGCTCCAGGCGGTGTTGGACGTGGGCAGTCCGGTGCTGCTGCTGGCGCTCATGGCGTTGCAGTCGGTGGCGTTCGCGATCACCTCGCCGGCCCGCAGCGCCATGCTGCCCCGGCTGGTCCCGGAGGACCTGGTGGCGTCGGCCACCACCCTGAACTACACGACCTTCACCGCGGCCTCGGTCGCCGGCCCGCTGGCCGCCGGCCTGATCCTCTCCGCCTCGCCGGACACCTCTGTGGTGCTGCCGATCGCGTACGGGGTGGACGCCGTGCTGTTCACCGCGATGCTCTGGGCCGCGCTGCGCCTGCCCGCGCTGCCGCCCGAGCCGACCGACGACGGCCAGGTCCGCCGCGCCGGCCTGGCCAGCGTGGTCGACGGATTCCGGTACCTGGCCACCACGCCGGTGCTGCTGCTCTCCTTCGCGGTGGACCTCATCGCGATGATCCTGGCCATGCCGAGGGCGCTCTTCCCGGAGATCGCCAACGAACGGTTCGGCGGTGGAGGGTCGGTGGGCCTGCTCTACAGCGCCATCGCGATTGGCTCGATGCTCGGCGGCTTGACCTCCGGCTGGATCGGCAGGCTGCGCCGCCAGGGGCTCGGCCTGGTTCTCGCAGTGGTCGGTTGGGGTCTGGCCGTCGCCGCCGCCGGGTTGGCCCAGCAGCTCTGGCTGATGGTCGCCCTGCTCGCCGTGGCCGGCGCCGCCGACCTGATCAGCGCGGTGCTTCGGCAGTCCATGCTGCTGGTGTACGCGCCGGACCGGATGCGCGGTCGACTCCAGGGCGTCAACACGGTGGTGGTGGCGGGTGGCCCGCGCCTGGGTGACCTGCGGGCCGGCACCATGGCCGCCGGTTTCGGTGGCGGCGTCGCCTGGGTCGCCGGCGGTCTCGCCTCGGCGGTCCTCGTGGTGGTGCTGGCTGTCGCGTTCCCGGCGCTGCTGCGGTACCGGGCCGCTACCGCGTCGAGCGGTGACCGCGCCTGACCGGTTAGGGTCGCCGGCATGGAAAGCCCCGACCAGCGCCCGTTCTCCGGCGCACAGTGGACCATCTCCGCCGCCGGCCACGAGGCCGTCATCGTGGAGGTGGGCGGCGGGCTGCGGACGTACCGGCACGACGGCGTCGACCTGGTCGACGGGTACCGGACCGACGAGGTCTGCCCCGGCTGTGCCGGGCAGGTGCTGGCACCCTGGCCGAACCGGATCCGCGACGGCCGCTACCAGTTCGGTGGACAGACGCACCAGCTGGCGTTGACCGAGCCGGAACGGCACGTCGCCATCCACGGCCTGGTCAACTGGGTGCCGTGGCAGCTGCTGGAGCAGTCGGAGGACGCCGTGACCATCGGCTACGACCTGCCGCCGCAGCCCGGCTACGAGTGGCCGCTGCGGCTGCGCAGCCGGTGGAGCGTCGACGCGGACGGGCTACGCGCCGAGCACGAGGTGACGAACACAGGTGCCGAGTTGGCGCCGTTCGGGTTCTCCGTGCACCCGTACCTGCAACTGCCCGGCGTCGCCGTGGACGACCTGGTCATGCGCCTGCCCACCCGTACCCGTGTGCTGGTGGACGGTCGGCTGCTGCCGGTGGGGGCGAGCCCGGTGGCCGGCACCCAGTACGACTGGACGAGCCCGCGCCGGATCGGCGGCGCGGAGCTGGACCTCTGCTTCGGCGGGGTAATCCGCGACGCGGACGGCGGCTCCTCGGTGAGCCTCGCCGCCCCGGACGGCTCGGCGGGCGTGCGCATCTGGGCGGACGCCGAGTTCGGCTGGTGGCAGGTGTTCACCGGCGACGCCCTCACCGGTGAGCGGCACCGCCGCTCGGTGGCGGTCGAGCCGATGACCTGCCCGCCGGACGCGTTCCGCTCGGGCAAGGACGTGCTCACGCTCAAGCCGGGCAGGACCTGGCGGGGTGCCTGGGGCATCCGCCCGGGAGCCTGATGGAGTTCGCCGAGGTCGTCCGCCGACGGCGGATGGTGCGCAACTACGACCCGGACCGCCGGGTCCCGCCCGACGTGGTCGACCGGCTGCTCGACCACGCGATCCGCGCCCCGTCGGCCGGGTTCGCGCAGGGCTGGGGTTTCCTCGTGCTGGAGGAGGCCGCCGACCGGGATCGGTTCTGGGCCGCGACCACGCCGGACGGCGGCGGCCGGGAGCGGTGGCTGGCCGGGATGCGCCGGGCGCCACTGATCGTGGTGCCGCACGCCAACGCGTCGGCCTACCTGCGGCGGTACGCCGAGCCGGACAAGGGCTGGACGGACCTGTCGACCGACCGATGGCCGGTGCCGTACTGGCATGTCGACACCGGCTTCGCCGCGCTGCTGATGTTGCTCACGGCGGTGGACGAGGGGTTGGGGGCGTGCTTCTTCGGCATCCCGCCGCAGCGACTGGCCGCCTACCGGGACGCGTTCGGCGTGCCGGAGGAGTACCAACCCGTCGGTGCCATCACAATCGGTTACCGCGCCACCGACCATCGGTCACCGTCGTTGCGTCGTGGGCGTCGCGGAGTGGACGAGGTGGTGCGTCGGGGCCGGTGGAGCTGAACCAGATGTCCCGTTCGTCCGGTTGGGGATCGGACGACCGATAGCGAAACTGACATCAGGGAGCAGAACGCAACGTGCACCGGGCGGCTAGGCTGGCACGGTCATCGGTGCCGCGCCGCGCGGTGCCCGCCGCGGCCCGGCTCGGCGCCGTCGGTCGGCCCGGCCACGGGGAGGGGAGCGTGCCGTCGTGATCTTCAGAGCGGTCCGGGACGGGCGTCCCTATCCGGAGCACAATCTGACGCTCAAGCAGTGGGCGGAGATTCCGCCGCGTCCGCTGCGCCTGGACCAGTTGATCACCACCAAGCGCGAGCTGGCGCTCGACAAGCTCCTCGCCGAGGATTCCACCTTCTACGGCGACCTCTTCCCGCACGTGGTGCAGTGGAACGGCGGCCTCTACCTGGAGGACGGGCTGCACCGGGCGCTGCGCGCCGCCCTCCAGCAGCGCAACCAGATCCACGCCCGGGTGCTTGTGCTCTCCGAGCCGATCGAGTGACGAGCCCTTCTTTCCCGCGCTGAGCCTTCGTTAAGGTGGCGTCCATGACCGCTGCGCTGGACCTGCTCGACCTGGACCCGTCGCTCACCGACGAGGAGCGGCAGATCCGCGACGTCGTCCGCCACCTCGTTGACGACCTGGTCCGTCCGCACGTCGCCGACTGGTACGAGGAAGGCCGCGTGCCGGCCCGCGAGCTGGCCCGCGAATTCGGCAAACTCGGGCTGCTCGGCATGCACCTCACCGGCTACGGCTGCGCCGGCGCGTCCGCCGTCGCGTACGGACTGGCCTGCCAGGAGCTGGAGGCCGGCGACTCCGGCCTCCGCTCGCTGGTCTCCGTGCAGGGCTCACTCGCCATGTACGCCATCTGGCGCTACGGCAGCGAGGAGCAGAAGCAACGCTGGCTGCCGTCGATGGCGACAGGCGAGGCGATCGGCTGCTTCGGCCTGACCGAGCCGGACCACGGCTCCGACCCCGCCTCCATGGCCACCCGCGCCCGCCGCGACGGCAACGACTGGCTGCTCAACGGCGGCAAGATGTGGATCACCAACGCGCCTATCGCCGACGTCGCGGTGATCTGGGCGCGCACCGACTCCGGCGTGCGGGGATTCGCCGTACCGATGGACACGCCCGGTGTCACGGCCCGCGAGATCCACCGCAAGATGTCGCTGCGCGCGTCGGTGACAGGCGAGATCGTGCTCGACGACGTCCGGCTCCCGGCCGACGCCCAACTGCCCGAGGCCGCCGGGCTCAAGGCCCCGCTGAGCTGCCTCACCGAAGCCCGGTACGGCATCGTCTGGGGCTCCCTCGGCGCCGCCCGGGACTGCCTGGAGACCACCCTGGCGTACGCCACCACCCGCACCCAGTTCGGTCGCCCGATCGCCGGGTTCCAGCTCACCCAGGCCAAGCTCGCCGACATGGCAGTCGAACTGGTCAAGGGACAACTGCTCGCGCTGCACCTGGGCCGCCTCGCCGACGCCGGCCGGCTCCGCCCCGACCAGGTGAGCGTGGGCAAGCTGAACAACGTACGCGAAGCCCTGGCCATCGCCCGGCAGTGCCGGACCATCCTCGGCGCCAACGGCGTCTCCGGGGAGTACCCGGTGATGCGCCACGCCAACAACCTGGAGAGCGTGCTGACCTACGAGGGCACCTCGGAGATCCACCAGCTCGTCGTGGGGCAGCGACTCACCGGGCTCTCCGCCTTCGCCTGACCTGCCCGTTTGTGCTTTCCGGCCGCTCGCCGCGCGGCTGTCGTACGGGGGCCGTACCGTCATTGACAGACGACGTGTCTGACGAGGACGGTGAGCGTGATGGCCCGCGACGGTGGCATCAACGAGCCTACGAAGGAGTTCCCCGGTTACCCGACCGCGGACGATCTCAAGGAGCGGTCGAGCGCGACACCCGAACCAACCACCGACACACCTGGCGGCTCCGGGGGCGGTGGGGCGGCCCGGGGCCTGCTGCTTCTGCTGGGCGCCGCCGCGCTTGCCGTGGTCGTGCTGCTCGGCGTCCAGGTGACCGGCTTCCTGCCCGACTTCCGTAACCCGTTCGCCAAGGAGCAGACCGACCGCAGCCAACCCCCGCTGCTGAAGTCGATCCAGGACCTCAGCCGCTACGTGGCCGCCGAGGGCAACTTCCAGGTCGTGGTCGACACGCAGAACGACCGCCGCAACGTTCCGGACTTCCTGCTCAACGAGCGCACCCTGTTCGTCGGAGCCGGCAGCGTCGAGGCGTACGTGGACTTCACCAAGATCGGTGAGGGTGCTGTCGTCCAGTCCGCGGACGGCAAGTCGGTCGAGATCAAGCTGCCCGCGCCGCAGCTCGGCGAGACCAACCTCGACCTGGAGAAGAGCTACGTCTTCGCCGAGCAGCGCGGTCTGCTCAACCGGCTCGGCGACCTGGTCGGCAACGACCCCAACCGGCAGCAGCAGGTCTACCAGCTCGCCGAGGAACGGATCACCGCCGCCGCCCGGGACAGCGGTCTCTCCGCCCGCGCCGAGGAGAACACCCGCAAGATGCTGGAGGGGCTGCTGCGCTCCCTCGGCTACCAGCAGATCACGGTCACGTACACGGCCCCCTGAATTACCCCCGTACGCCGAAGCGCCCGCCCCGACCGACGGTCGGAGCGGGCGCTTCCGCATGTACCCACCGCCGCGCCCTGCGTCCCGGTGCCAAGATCCGCGCAACTTCAGAGATGTTGGTGTCTCAGGCGGCCGGGAGGCAGCAACATCCCTGAAGTTGCTGCCTGTCCGGGTGCCGGGAGGGGGTGGGCGGTCAGTGTCGGGTGGAGGCGAGGTAGCGGTCCTCGTTCGGCATGAGGACCCAGAGGATCAGGTAGACGATCACCTGGGTGCCGGGCAGCAGCAGCGACAGCAGGAACAGCAGCCGGACCATCCCGGCGGACATGCCGAACCGCTGACCGAGGCCGGCGCAGACACCGGCGAGCATGCGCCCCTGGCGGGGCCGGACCAGTTTGCGACTCATCGTCGTACTCCCACTCTGCGGCTGTGTGCCGCGTCTGCAATCCACGGTAGAAAGGGGTGGCCACCTCGACCTCGGTCCCGAGGAGGATCAGCAACCAGTGGACCCGTAGGTACTTACCCGTGCGGCCCGGCTCCGACGCCTCGCGCCAGGCCCCAGGCCCACGGCGAAGATCGTGCTCGATCCTGGATGTAGTGGCCTCCGGCCGCGAGGAGGCCACTACATCCAGGATTTGGCGTGATCTTGAGCGGGCAGCCAGGCAGCCAGGCAGCCAGGCAGCCAGGCAGCCAGGCAGCCGGGCAGCCGGGCAGCCGGGCAGCCCGGGCAGCCGGGAAATCGGGCAGCCGCGCAGCTCGGGCGGCCCGGGCAGGCGCGACGGGGCGGCCGGACACTGCGGTGACGTGGCGGCGTCGCGGCGGGTGGGCGGCGGTCAGGTGGCCGCATCGCGGTGGCCGGTTGGGCGGCCGGCTCGGCGGGTAGGCTCGCTGGTTGGGCACCCGTCACCCCGGGTGGCCGGGCGGCCGCCCGACCGGGCGGCCCATGAGCGGGGCCGCCTGACCGGTGGCCACGAACCGGGCCGGACCCGTACCACGGGCGACGGCGAGGAAGCGCAGCCATGATCAGTGTTTTCGACCTCTTCAGCGTCGGCATCGGGCCGTCCAGCTCGCACACGGTGGGGCCGATGCGGGCCGCCCGTACGTTCGTGGCGGGGCTCAAGGCCGACGGGCTGCTCACCGGCACCGCGCGGGTGCAGGCTGAGCTGTTCGGTTCGTTGGGCGCCACCGGGCACGGCCACGGCAGCGGACCGGCGGTGCTGCTGGGGTTGGCCGGGGAGTCGCCGGAGACGGTCGACACCGACACGGTGGGCCCCCGGGTCGAGCGGATTCGCGCGGAGCGGCGGATCAGCCTGCTGGACGCGCACGAGATCGACTTCGACCCGGACCGGGATCTGACGCTGCACCGCCGCCGGTCGCTGCCGTACCACCCGAACGGGATGACCTTCGCGGCGTACGACGTCGAGGGCGCCGAGCTGCGGAGTCGCACCTACTACTCGGTGGGCGGCGGTTTCGTGGTGGACGAGGAGGCGGCGGGCGCGGACCGGATCAAGCCGGACAGCACCCGGGTGCGGTACCCCTTCCTGACCGGGGCGCAGCTCCTCGACGTCACCACCACCACCGGGCTGTCGATCAGCGAGGTGATGCTTGCCAACGAGCGGTCCTGGCGCAGCGAGGCAGAGATCCGGGCGGGTCTGCTGGAGATCTGGCGGGTGATGCGGGAGTGCGTGCAGCGCGGCTGCGAGCGGGACGGCGTACTCCCTGGGGGGTTGAAGGTCCGGCGGCGCGCGGCGGAGCTGCGGCGCGGCCTGGAGGCGGACGCCGGGACCAGCGACCCGCTGCACGCCATGGACTGGGTGACGCTGTTCGCCCTCGCGGTGAACGAGGAGAACGCGGCGGGCGGCCGGGTGGTGACCGCGCCGACGAACGGCGCGGCGGGGATCATTCCGGCGGTGCTGCACTACTACAGCCGCTTCATCGAAGATGCCGATGACGACGGCGTGGTGCGGTTCCTGCTTGCCGCCGGCGCGATCGGTGTGCTGTTCAAGGAGAACGCGTCGATCTCCGGCGCGGAGGTCGGCTGCCAGGGTGAGGTCGGCTCGGCGTGTTCGATGGCGGCGGCGGGGCTGGCCGAGGCGCTCGGTGGCACGCCGGAGCAGGTGGAGAACGCGGCCGAGATCGGGATGGAGCACAACCTCGGGTTGACGTGTGACCCGGTGGGTGGCCTGGTGCAGATCCCCTGCATCGAGCGGAACGCCGTGGCTAGCATCAAGGCGATCACGGCCGCCCGGCTGGCGCTGCGCGGCGACGGTGTGCACGCGGTGTCACTGGACAAGGTCATCAAGACCATGCGGGAGACGGGCGCCGACATGAAGGTCAAGTACAAGGAGACGGCGCGCGGCGGTCTGGCCGTCAACGTGATCGAGTGCTGAGTACGGCCGATTCGGGGCATTCGTTCACCGACTGCTAACCTGTCGTCCGTTTCGCAAGGCGGGAGGCTCGCGGTGACCTCTGGCGTCGCGGCGTTGTGGTCGCACCGCAACTCGCTGCGCATCCTGGTCAGGCGCGACCTGGCGGTCAAGTACCAGCAGTCGGTGCTGGGGTATTTCTGGTCGCTGATCGAGCCGCTCGGCATGGGCGCCATCTACTGGTTCGTGTTCGGGGTGCTGTACTCCCGGGACACCGGTCGGCACCTCGGTGAGGCTGCCGGGTCGTATCCGCTGTTCCTGATCACCGGGATCTTCGCCTGGATGTGGACCAGTTCGGCGCTGAGTGAGGCGACAAACGCGCTGACCGGCCAGTCCCGGCTGATCACCACGATGAACGTGCCGCGTCAGGTCTTCCCGATCGGGCGGGTCACCGGCCGGTTCGCCGAGTACGCGGCCGGCCTGCCGATCCTGATCGCCATCGCGGTGATCTACGCGGTGCACGGCCGGATCCACCCCGGCTGGTCGTTGCTGGCGCTGCCGTTGGCGGTGGCCGTGCAGGGTGTGCTGCTGGTCGGGCTGGCTCTGCTGCTGTCCGCGTGGAACGTGCTGATGCGCGACGTGGAGCGGTTCATGCGGCTGATCATCCGGGTGCTCTTCTACGCCACGCCGATCATCTATCCGCTCAGCCTGGTCCGCGAGTCCGGTCTGCCGGGTTGGTTGAAGGTCGTGTACGAGCTGAACCCGCTGGTCGGGATCTTCCAACTGCACCACGCGATCTGGTATCCGGACGAGTTCCCGGACGCCCGGCTGCTCACCACCACTGTCGTCGGCAGCCTGCTGGTGCTGGCCGCCGGCTGGTGGTCGTTCCGCCGGTTGGAGCCAGCCGTGCTCAAGGAACTCTGATGGCCGCGCCGATCATCGAGGCCGACGGGCTGGGCATCCGGTTCGTCCGCAACCGTCGCCGGCAGCTGCGGCTGCGGGAGTTGTTCATCCACCGCGGTGGGCGCGGCGCCCTGCCGGGCCAGTTCTGGCCGCTGCGCGACGTGTCGTTCACCGTCGAGCCGGGCGAGACCGTCGGGGTGATCGGCCGCAACGGGACCGGCAAGAGCACCCTGCTGCGGCTGATCGCCGGGGTGCTCATCCCGGACGAGGGCAGCATCCGGGTGCACGGCGCGGTGGCGCCGCTGCTGGAGCTGTCCGCCGGCTTCTCCAACGACCTGACCGGCCGGGAGAACCTGCACCTGGTCGGTGGGCTGCACGGCCTGTCGGCGGGCTATCTGAAGCGGCACTTCGACGAGATCGTCGAGTTCGCCGGTGAGCAGGTGGAACGGGCCATCGACACGTCGGTGCGGCACTACTCGTCGGGGATGAAGGTACGGCTCGGCTTCGCGATCATCTCGCACCTGCCGCACCCGATCCTGCTCATGGACGAGGTGACGGCGGTAGGGGACGCGGAGTTCCGCAAGAAGTGTTACGCGACGATTGATCGTCTGCTCGGGGAGGGGCGCACGCTCGTGCTGGTGTCACACAACGAAAAGGACCTGACCCGGTTCTGCCGTCGGGGTTTGTACCTCGACGCGGGCCGGTTGACGCTCGACGGCACCATCGCCGAGGCGCTCGACGCGTACCACGCCGCGGTTCCGCGGTGACGCTCGCGATCGTGCTCGCCGCCGGGACGCCCGCGGCGGGCCTGACCACCGCGACAGGTGAGCCGCTTGCCGACCGGCTCGCCGACCAGTTGCGCCGGGCCGGAGCGGACGAGGTGCGCTTCGCGGCGACCCTCGACGAGGTGGCGGCGCTCGCCGACACCGCCGGCGGTCCGCTACTGGTCACCGGCACCGACCTGGTGGCGCACACAGCAGTCCTGCGGCACCTTGCCACCAGTCCGGTGGGGCCGACAGTGGCGTTGGTGCTCACCGACCCGCCGGTGCCCGGGCGGACAGCCGTGCGCGAGGAGCGCGGCCAGGTGGTCGACGCCGGCCCGCTGGACGCCCTCGACGGCGACGCCACGGGCGTGTTCGGCGGCGCGCTGCGGGTCGGTGTCGACGACCTGCCGACCCTCGCCGCCGCCGCCCGGGCCGCCGCAGTGGGCGGCCCCGGGTCCGCCGTGGACCGGCTCGTCGCGGGGCTCGCGGCGCTCGGCACCCTGATCTTCGCCCAGCGGGTACGTCTGCTCGTCGCGCACCGGGTCGACGACGAGGCCGGTCTGGTCGCCGCCGAGGCCGCGGTGACAGCTGTCGACGAGGACCGGGCCGAGTTGCGACTGTCGGTGAAGGAGAAGGACGACTTCTTCTCCACGTACTTCGTCAGCACCTGGTCGCCGTACGTGGTGCGGGTGGCGGCCCGGCTGCGGCTCACCCCGACCGGCGTGACGGTGATCTCGGTGCTGTTCGCGCTGGCCGCCGCCGTGCTGTTCGGCGTCGGCGGGCGGCCGGCGCTGGTGAGCGGTGCGGTGCTGCTCTACCTCGGCTTCGTGCTGGACTGCGTGGACGGTCAGTTGGCCCGCTACACCCGGAACTTCAGCGCCTGGGGCGGCTGGCTGGACACCATGGCCGACCGGGCGAAGGAGTACCTGGTCTACGCCGGCCTCGGCTTCGGGGTGAGCCACGCCGGGCTGGGCAACGGTTGGGCCCTCGCCATCGCCGCGATGACGTTGCAGACCGTCAGGCACATGACCGACACCTGGTACGGGGCGCTGCACGACGAGGCGGCCCGCCGGCCCCGGGCGACGGCGGGTGCCAGCGGCGGGATCGGTGACCGGTTGAACGCCGCGTCGACCCGGGTGCAGGCCGACACCGGCTCGCTGTCGTACTGGCTGAAGCGGACGGTGGTCTTCCCGATCGGTGAGCGGTGGGCGTTGATCGCGCTGACCGTGGCGCTGTTCAACCCGCTGGTCAGCCTCATCGCGGTGCTGGTCTGGGGGGTGTTGGCGTTCGCGTACACAGGTGCGCTGCGTACGCTGCGGGCCCGCTGGATGTGGGTGCCGGTGCTGGACACGGTCGACGCCACGCTGCACCGCGACGACGGTCCACTGGTCCGCCGGCTACCTGTGGTCCGCCCGATGGGGCCGCTCACCCTGGCGGTGATCGCCGCGCTCGGCCCGGCGGCGCTGCTTGTCGCGGCGCTGTGGAGCGACACACCCGACGGGCTGCGCTGGGCGGTGCCGGTGGCGTTGCTGGTGCTCCTGGCCGGTGGCCTCGGTGCCGGGGCCGCGCACAACGGTCCGCTGGACTGGCTGGTGCCGGCGGCGCTGCGGGCCGCCGAGTACCTGTTCGCGATCGCGGTCGGGGTGGTCGGCGACGCGCCGGGTTGGCTGATCTTCGGGTACGTCTTCGTGCTCACCGTGCACCATTACGACCTGACCGCCCGGCTGGAGAAGCGGCAGGCGGCACCACCGCTGCACGCGGCCACCCTGGGCTGGGACGGCCGTTCGGTGCTGCTGACCCTCGCGGCGATTGCCGGCCTCGTGAGTATCGGCATGGCTACACTCGGTGCGTACCTTCTCGTGGTTTTCGTGGCGAGTGTCGTCCTGGCCTGGTTCGTCCGGCCGGCCCGTGGCGCGCGGGCGTCGGCCGCGCCGGTGGGCGCGGGAGGTGCCGTGCCGCGCTGACGGAGGGACGGCCGGATGACTTTGATCAGTTTCGTCGTACCGGCCTTCCGGGTGCAGGGATACCTGCGTGAGTGCCTGGACTCGATCCTCGGCCAGCCGGAGACGGACGTCGAGGTGATCGCCGTCGACGACTGCTCGCCGGACGCCAGCGGCGAGATCATCGACGAGTACGCGGCCCGTGACCGGCGGGTCCGCTCGGTCCGGCTGCCGGAGAACATCGGTCTCGGTCCGGCCCGCAACGTCGGGCTGGACCGGGCCGTCGGCGAGTACGTGTGGTTCCTCGACGGCGACGACTGGCTGGCGCCGGAGTGCCTGCCGGCGGTCGCCGAGCGGCTGCGCGCCACCAGCCCGGACGTGCTGCTGGTCGACCACGTGCGCGCCCACTGGAACGACACGGTCACCCGCAGCGCGATGGCCGAGGTGTTCCCGGAATCGCCCGGCCCCGACACCTTCCGGCTGCGGGACCGGCCGGAGGCGATGCGGCTGCTGCACACCGCGTGGAACCGGCTGGTCCGTCGGCAGTTCCTTGTCGATCTGGGTCTGCGCTTCGCGCCGGGCTGGTACGAGGACGTGTCCTTCAGCTATCCGGTGCTGATGGCGGCACAGCGGATCGGCGTACTCGACCAGGTGTGTGTTAACTACCGGCAGCGCCGCGCCGGCGCGATCACCAGGACCCGTGGCGACCGGCACTTCGAGGTGTTTCCGCAGTGGCACCGGGTGTTCCACCTGATGGATGGGTGGGGGTCGGCGACGGACGCCCTGCGACCGGCGGTCTTCGAGCGGATGATCTGGCACTACCTGACGGTGCTCGGCAACGGCCAGCGCATCGCGCCGGAGCTGAGGCCGGCGTTCTTCGCGCAGATCACCGCCGACTACGCGCGCTGGCTGCCGAACGGCGGCTACCCGGTCCCGGACGGGGTGGAGGGGATCAAGCACCGGCTTGTCGCCGCCGGCCGGTGGCGGACGTTCAGCGCGCTGCGCGCCGCCAGCCGGGCCCGGGACACCGCCCGCAAGCGGACCCGTACCGTGCGGCGGCGGGTCGGCCCGGCGGCCCGGCGCGGCGCCCGACTGACCCGCGACGGCCTGCTGCGCGAGTACTACCGGGCGGAGCTGCGCCGGCCGGTCGACCCGACGCTCGCGGTGTACGCCGCCTACTGGTTCCGGGGGTACGCGTGCAACCCGGCGGCGATCTACGAGGTGGCCCGGCGGCTGGCCCCCGAGGTGCGGGGTGTGTGGATCGTGCGCCGCGACCGGGTGGACGCCGTCCCGCCGGGGGTGGAGTACGTGGTCGCGGGCACCCCGGCGTACTACCGGGTGCTGGCCCGGGCCCGGTGGCTGATCAACAACGTGAACTACCCGGACTTCGTCCGTAAGCGGCCGGAGCAGGTGCACGTGCAGACCCACCACGGCACGCCCGTGAAGGTGATGGGGCTCGACCAGCAGCGCTACCCGATCGGCGCGGGCCGGATGGACTTCGCCGGACTGCTGCGCCGGGTGGACAGGTGGGACTACAGCGTCAGCTCGAACAGCTTCTCCACGCAGATGTGGGACCGGGCGTACCCGGCCACCTACACGACACTCGAGGTGGGCTACCCGCGCAACGACCGGCTGGTCACCGCCGACCCGGACGAGGTGCGCCGGCTGCGCGCCGATTTCGGTCTCGCCCCCGACGAGCAGGTGGTGTTGTACGCCCCGACGCACCGCGAGCACCTGCCCGGCTACCGGCCGCCGTTCGACCCGGACCGGTTCGTCGACGCACTGGGCGGGTCGGGCCGGCTGCTGATGCGCAGCCACTACTTCCACGACCGGGACCGCCGCCCCGCCCGGTCGGTGGATCGCGACCGGGTCCGCGACGTCAGCGGTCACCAGCGGGTTGAGGATCTTTACCTGGTTGCCGACGTGCTGGTCACCGACTACTCCTCGGCGATGTTCGACTATGCGGTGCTGGATCGACCGATCGTGCTGTACACACCGGACTGGGAGGCGTACCGACTGGCCCGGGGCGTCTACTTCGACGTGACGGCGGAACCTCCGGGCGCGGTGGCCACCACGTTCACCGCCCTGCTGGACCTGTTCCGTACCGACGCGGTGCGCTCGGACGCGGCGACAAAGGCCCGCGAGCAGTTCCGGGGCCGATTCTGCGCGCTGGACGACGGGCACGCGGCGGAGCGGGTGGTGCGCCGCGTGTTCCTGGGGGAGCCGGCCGGCCTTTCGTCGCCCTGCTGATCATGCGGTAGCGGTGCGTACTGTCGTGTAATGGCAGCGTCATAGGTCGAACATGAGACGTTTACCCGATGTGCTGATCGAATGATCCTGGTCACAGTCTTGTGGGGTTCGGCCGACGAGCTGGGGGAGGAGACGGTGAGCACCGTCGCGCTCAAGGATGTCACCAAGATCTTCAAGGACGGCACGGTGGCCGTCGACAGCATCAACCTGGACGTGAACGACGGCGAGTTCATGGTGCTGCTCGGCCCGTCGGGATGTGGGAAGTCCACGGTGCTGCGGATGATCGCCGGCCTGGAGGATCCGACTCAGGGCGCCGTCCTGCTCGACGGGGAACTCGCCAACGACCTGCCACCACGGGACCGGAAGATCGCCATGGTCTTCCAGGACTTCGCGCTCTACCCGCACATGACAGTCGGCGACAACATCGCGTTCCCGCTGCGGCTGTCCGGCGTCGAGCCGGAGCCCCGTGGGGAGCGGGTCAGCGACGTGGCCAGCGCGCTCGGCATCGGCGACGTGCTGGCCCGCAAGCCTGGTCAGCTCTCCGGCGGGCAGCGGCAGCGGGTCGCCATGGGTCGGGCGATCGTCCGCCGGCCCGGGCTGTTCCTCATGGACGAGCCCCTGTCCAACCTGGACAGCGGCCTGCGGGCCGAGTTGCGCGCCGAGATCTCCGGCCTCACCCGGGAGTTGGGTGTCACCACCGTCTACGTCACCCACGACCAGGCCGAGGCGCTCACCATGGCCGACCGGGTGGCCATCATGCGCCGCGGCGTGCTCCAGGACGTGGGCACACCGACCCAGGTGTACGGGCGCCCCGCGACGCTCTACGTGGCCGCGTTCCTGGGCAGCCCACGGATGAACCTGCTGGAGGCGTCGGTCTACGTCCACCTCGACCGGTACGTCACGCTCAACCTCGGCGAACAGTCGCTCTACCTGCCCTGGAACGACATCCGTAGCCGGGCGGTGGCGCACTACCACGGCGAGCGGATCGTCGTCGGCATGCGGGCCGAGGCGCTCACCCCGGTCAGCCCGGACAGCCCCGGTGACGTGCTGCACGGCCGCATCCGCTACCTGGAGCACCACGGCCACGAGTCGCTCGCGTTCCTCGACATCGGCGCGACCGCGATCATGGTCGATGAGATGGGCGCGCCACTGGACCCGCCACCCGTGGGTCAGCGGGGCCTTCGCCGGTTCGGCTCGGTGATGCAGCGGCTCACCGGCAAGCCTGTGGAACCGGTCGAGGCGCCGACGGGTGGCAACCGGACGAGCGTCCTTCCCGACCCGGGCCGCCACCACAGGCGTCCGGCGGAGCTGGCGGTGCGGTTGGCGCCGTACCCGGCGGTCACCGCCGGTCACCAGCTCGCGGTCTCGGTCCGGATGGACGCGCTGCACTTCTTCGACGAGCGCGGAGCACGGATCGACGTCGGTTGGCGCTGACGACCCGCCGTGTCGGGGTGGCGGCGGCACCCGGCGGTGTCCTACCGTCTGCGCACCCAGTCCACAGTGAGACCACCGAGAGGGGTGCACCCGTGTCGGGTGACCGTCCCAGTCCGCTCGTCATCGAGCGCATCCTGCGCGACCGTCAGGGCATCTGGCAGCAGATCGTCGCCGAGGGCGACCTGAACGCGTTGACCGGCCGGATGCTTGCCAGCTCCGCCATCGCGCTCGCCTGTTACGGGGCGGTGCTCGGCGCGTTCCACAGTCCGCTCATGGCGCTCACCTCCGCCCTCAAGCTGCCACTGCTGTTCCTGGTCACGCTGGCCATCTGCCTGCCCACGCTCTACCTGTTCAACCTGGTCTTCGGCGCTCGACTCTCGGTCCGCCAGTCACTGGCCCTGGTGATGGTGGCCATCACGGTGACCTCGATGCTCGCGGTGGCGTTCGCGCCGATCAGTCTCTTCTTCCTGATCACCGCGCCTGACTACGGGTTCTTCAAGCTGCTCAACGTGGCGATCCTGACCCTGTCGGCGCTGGTCGGGCTGCGCTTCCTCACCGGTGGGATGCAGGTGCTCAACGACCACGGCCTGCTCGCGCCGGAGCCCGCCACCGCGAAGGCGCCGGCGCAGGCTGCGACGCAGGCACCGGCCCAGGTCGCGCCGGCCGCGGCCGCGGTGCCGGCCGACGCGCCGGCCGCCGGGCAGGGTGCCGAGCCGGTCGCCGAACCCGTCGCTGTGCCGGCCGGCGCGGCGGCGGCCGCCGCGAACGGCGCCACCACCGTCGCACCGGCGCCGGTTCCGGCGCAGTGGACCGGGCAGCCGGCGACCGCGGCGTCCCCGCCCGGCATGATGCCGCCCGGCTACGGGCTCGCCCAGCGTCCGTGGGCCAGCCCGCAGGTGCGGCGCGCCGAGCCGACGCAGCGGCCGGCCAGCATGACGCTGCTCTACATCTGGATTCTGCTCTTCGGCTTCGTCGGCACCCAGCTGGCGTGGACGCTGCGCCCGTTCTTCGGCGACCCGGGTCAGGATTTCGCCTTCTTCCGCAGCATCGACGGCAACTTCTATGCCGAGATCCTGCGGACGATCGCGAACCTCTGAGCTGGGCGGGGAGCGGAAAAAGTGCTGGTTGCCTGCCTGGTTACTGGCGAGTAACGTCAGGTCATGACCATCGACTCCCGCCAGGTGGCGGCCGGCATGCTCGAGGCGGTGCCCTTCGCCCGGACCCTCGGCGTCGAATTCGTCGAGGTGGCACCGGACTCGGGGGGCGGGGTGCGGGCGGTCGTCCGCCTCCCCGACTCGCCGGCCACCCACAACCACATCGGCGGCCCGCACGCCGGTGCCATGTTCACCCTCGGTGAGACGGCCTCCGGCACGGTCGTGCTGGCCGCCTTCGGGCACCTGCTCGACCGTGTCGTTCCGCTCGCCGTCCACGCCGACATCGACTACCGCAAACTCGCCATGGGTCCGGTGCTGGCCACCGCGCGCCTCGCCCGCCCGGCGCTCGAGGTGATCGACGAACTGGAGGCCGGCCGCCGCCCCGAGTTCGGTGTCGAGGTGGAGATCGCCACCGAGGACGGCCGGACCACCGCGACGATGACCGTGATCTGGACACTGCGGCCGAACTGAGCCGCGACGGGGCAGCGGAAACGGGTTTGCGGGCCGGCCCAGCTGGTTAGATTCGTACCGTGCTGGGCCTACCTGCTCATGTGACCGCCTGTCTCTTCGATCTGGACGGTGTGCTGACGCAGACCGCCCTGGTCCACAACGCCGCCTGGACGCAGACGTTCGACGAGTTCCTCAGACAGCGCGCCATCGCCACCGGCGAACCCTTCCAACCGTTCGACCCCGGCCCGGACTACAACCGTTACGTCGACGGCCGGCCGCGCGCGGACGGGGTCCGGGCGTTCCTCGCCTCCCGCGGGATCGTGCTGCCCGAGGGCAGCCCGGACGACCCGCCGAGCGCCGACACGGTCAACGGCGTGGGCAACCGCAAGAACGTCCTGCTGCTGGAACGACTGCGCAGCGCCGGAGTCGAGGTGTACCCGGGCTCGGTGCGCTACCTCGAGGCGGCAGCCGAGGCCGGCCTGCGGCGAGCAGTGGTGACCGCCAGCGCCAACGGGCGGGAGGTGGTCGCCGCCGCCGGGCTCGAGCCACTGCTGGAGGCGCGGGTCGACGGGCTGGTGGCCCGAGCGCAGGGGCTGCGTGGCAAACCGCAGCCGGACAGCTTCCTCGCCGGTGCCCGACTGCTCGGCGTCGACCCGACGCGGGCCGCCGTCTTCGAGGACGCGCTGTCCGGGGTCGCGGCCGGTCGGGCCGGAGGCTTCGGCTACGTGGTGGGTGTCGACCGGGTCGGCCAGGCCGACGAACTGCTCGCCCACGGCGCCGACATCGTGGTCAAGGACCTCGCCGACCTGCTCGACGCGGCCGACCCGACGGCGCCGCGCCGGGTCACCGACGCGGCAGCCCAACACGTGACCGGAGAGCGGGGCAGCGCGTGATTCGGGAACGGGCCTATCCCGTCGAACCGTGGCACGTCCGGGAAACCCGACTCGACATGGACGTGCTCGCCCAGTCCGAGTCGGTCTTCGCGCTCTCCAACGGTCACGTGGGACTGCGCGGCAACCTCGACGAGGGCGAGCCGCACGGCCTGCCCGGCACGTACCTCAACTCGTTCTACGAGCTTCGCCCCCTGCCATACGCGGAGGCCGGCTACGGCTTCCCCGAGTCCGGTCAGACAATCGTCAACGTCACGAACGGCAAGCTGATCCGGCTGCTCGTCGACGACGAACCACTCGACGTGCGCTACGGCGAGCTGATCTCCCACGAACGGGTCCTGGACATGCGGGCCGGCACGCTGCACCGGGAGCTGCACTGGCGTTCGCCCGCCGGCCGGGAGGTCAAGGTCCGCAGCACCCGACTGGTGTCGTTCACCCAACGGTCGGTCGCCGCCATCAACTACGAGGTGGAGGCCGTCGACGGCCCGCTGCGGCTCATCGTGCAGTCCGAGCTGGTCGCCAACGAGTCGCTGCCGGCGCAGAGCAAGGACCCCCGGGTCGCGGCGGTCCTGGAGTCGCCGTTGCAGGCCGAGGAGGAGCTGACCACCCCCGACGGAGGACAGCTGATCCACCGCACCAAGGTCTCCGGGCTGCGGGTCGCCGCCGCGATGGAACACGAGGTGCACGGCCCCGAGCACACAAGCATCGAATCCGAGGGGTACGAGGACTGGGTCCGTACCACTGTCGGCTGCGTGCTCAAGCCCGGTGAGAAGCTGCGGGTGGTCAAGTACCTGACGTACGGCTGGTCGAGTCGACGGTCGCTGCCCGCGCTGCGCGACCAGGTCGGCGCGGCGCTGGCCGCGGCCAAGCTGGACGGCTGGGAGGGGCTCTGCCGGGAGCAGCGCGGCTACCTCGACGACTTCTGGGACGCCGCTGACGTGCGGGTCGACGGGGATCCGGAGGTGCAGCAGGCCGTCCGATTCGGCCTCTTCCACGTCCTCCAGGCCGGCGCCCGGGCCGAACGGCGGCCCATCTCGGCGAAGGGGCTGACCGGCCCCGGGTACGACGGGCACGCCTTCTGGGACACCGAGATGTTCGTCCTGCCGGTGCTCACGTACACCCAGCCGAGCGCGGTCCGTAACGCCCTGCACTGGCGGCACAGCACGCTCGAGAGCGCGCGGGAACGGGCCGCGACACTCAACCTCAAGGGCGCCGCGTTCCCGTGGCGGACCATCGGGGGCCCGGAGTCCTCCGGGTACTGGCCGGCGGGAACGGCCGCCTTCCACATCGCCGCCGACATCGCCGACGCGTTGCGCCGCTACGTGCTTGTCACCGGGGACACGGCGTTGGAGCGGGAGATCGGCCTGGAGCTGCTGGTGGAGACCGCCCGGTTGTGGCGTTCGCTCGGCCACCACGACCGGCACGGGCAGTTCCACATCGACGGGGTGACCGGTCCGGACGAGTACACCGCCGTCAAGAACGACAACGTCTACACCAACCTGATGGCGCAGCGGAACCTGCTCGCCGCCGCCGATGCGGCGATGCGCTACCGGGACGACGCCGACCACCTCGGGGTCACCGACGAGGAGGCGGCGAGCTGGCGGGACGCCGCCTCCGCCATGCACGTCCCGTACGACGACGAGATCGGCGTCCACCAGCAGGTCGAGGGGTTCACCAGGCTGGAGGAGTGGGACTTCGCGCACACGCCCGCGGAGAAGTACCCGCTGCTGCTGCACTACCCGTACTTCGACCTGTACCGCAAGCAGGTGGTCAAACAGGCAGACCTGGTGCTGGCCATGCACTGGCGAGGGGACGCGTTCACCTCCGAGGAGAAGGTGCGCAACTTCCTCTACTACGAGCGGCGGACCGTGCGGGACTCGTCGCTGTCGGCCTGCACCCAGGCGGTGCTCGCCGCCGAGGTCGGTCATCCCGAGCTGGCGCACATCTACCTGCGCGAGGCCGCGCTGATGGACCTGCACGACCTCAACGAGAACACCCGCGACGGCGTACACATGGCCTCGTTGGCGGGCGCGTGGCTCGCCCTGGTCGGCGGTCTCGGCGGTCTACGGGACCACGACGGTCAGCTGTCGTTCGCGCCCCGGCTCTCCAGCCGCCTGAGCCGGCTGGAGTTCTCCCTCCAGTGGCGTGGACTGGCGCTGCGGGTGGACGTCCGGCCGCACCAGACGACGTACTCGCTGCGTCACGGCGGTCCGGACGACGTGGTCGAGCTGCGGCACCACGACCAGGTGCTGCGGGTGACCAGCGACGAGCCGGTGACAGTCCCGGTGCCGCCTGCCGAACCGTCCGGGCCGCCACCGGAGCACCCGCCGGGCCGGTCGCCGCTGCTCCGGCTGCCCGAGCACAAGGACTGAGCGGCCGGGACGGGACCAGGTCCCGTCCCGGCCGTCGCGCGCCTGGGTCAGATGGGCTCGCCCGTGGACGGGCGCCCGATCGCGTCCCGGGGCGCCATCGCCTTGGGGTCGTCGGGAAGGCGGGCCGAAGCGGCCTGGTCCCCGAAGTCCTGGTTGCGTTCGGCGTCCTGTTCCCGACGCTTCCGCTCGTCCATCTGCTGCTGTCGGGCCGGCTGCTGCTGGGCCATGGCGATCCTCGCGATCCGTCGGGGCGCGGTTGCGCCGACACGGTCTGCGGTCGCTCGTCGCGTACCCGACGCCCCACCCGGCAAACGCGGCCACCGCCGACGTGCGTGCGCCGCGCCGGGCGGGGTACCCGGGCCGCAGACGAGCACGCGGAGGTGGGGTATGGACGAGCGGCGCAGCACGGTGATGGTTCCGGTGGGGGACGCCGCGCTCCCCGCCGACCTGACGGTGCCCGCGCGGCCGGTGGGCGTGGTGCTGTTCGCCCACGGCAGCGGCAGCTCGCGGCACAGCCCGCGCAACGTGGCGGTGGCCCGGACGCTCAACGACAGTGGGCTCGGCACCGTGCTGGCGGACCTGCTCACCCCGACCGAGGACGAGGTGGACGCGCGCACCGCCGAACTGCGGTTCGACATCGGGCTGTTGTCGAGCCGCCTCGCCGGGATCGTCGACTGGTTGGCGGTGGAGCGGCCCGCCGGCGACGTACCGATCGGCCTCTTCGGCGCCAGCACGGGCGCCGCCGCCGCCCTGGTCGCGGCGTCGACGCGCGCCGACCGGGTGGGCGCCGTCGTGAGCCGCGGTGGCCGGCCCGACCTGGCCGGTGCCGCGCTGCCCCAGGTGCGGACGCCCACGCTGCTGCTGGTCGGCGGCCTGGACGAGGAGGTGATCGCGCTCAACGAGCAGGCGTTGGCCGAGCTGGGGAATGTCGGCGAGCTGCGGGTGGTCCCGGGCGCCACCCACCTCTTCGAGGAACCCGGGACCCTCGACCAGGTCGCCGAGCAGGCCGGCGCCTGGTTCACCACCCACCTCAGCCGGTGAGCAGACCGTTCGCGGCGGACCTGCGCCGTTGGACGGTGTCGATGACGCGCCAGAGCACCGCGGTGATCGGGACGCTGACGAAGGCACCTGCGATACCCGCGATCAACGTGCCGGCGGTCACCGCCACCAGGATCACCGCCGGATGCAGCCGGACCTGCCGCTTCATCACCAGCGGCTCCAACAGGTTGCCCTCGATCTGCTGCACGGCGATCACGGCGGCGAGGGTGAGCAGCGCGGTGGTCGGCCCGTTCGCCGCCAACGCCACAAGCACCGCCACCGCACCCGCGACTGTCGCCCCGATGATGGGTACGAAACCGCCGAGGAAGGTGATCAACGCCAGTGGCAGGGCGAGCGGCACCCGCAGCAGCACCAGCGCCAGCCCGATGCCTATCGCGTCGATGGCGGCGATCAGCATCGTTCCCCGGCTGTACGCGCCGAGCGTCTGCCAGCCCGCCCGACCGGCCTCGGCCGCCACCGACCGGTTCGGACCGGACACCCGGGACAGAACCCAGTGCCACATCGACCGGCCGTCCTTGAGCAGGAAGAAGAGCAGCACCAGGGCGAGCAGCGCGGAACCCAGCACCTCGGTGGCCGTCCGGGCCCCCGACACCGGGTCCGGGGAGCTGCCGCTCAGACCCTCCCGAGCCTGGTCGATCAGGCGGTCCAGTTGGGCGTCGCTGACCGGCAGGGTGGACGTGACGAAGTCCCGGCTGCGGTCGACGCCCTGGGTCAGCTCCTGGCTGAGCTGGTCGAACTGGCTGGCGGTGAGGTTCCACACGAGCGCACCGACGCCCACCAGGATGCCGAGGAGCAGCAGGACGGTGAGCAGCGCGGCGAGCGCCGCCGGCAGCCGCAGCCGGCGCAGCAGGAGCAGCACCGGGTCGAGCAGCGCGGTGAGGAAGACGGTGGCCGCCAACGCGATGGCCAGCGGCGCCAGCAGTACGGCGATCCGGCCCACCAGGTAGAGCCCGGCGACGACCACCACCAGGCAGGCGCTCCACAGCACCGCGGTCCGGACCAGCCACGGCAGCGCCGTCCACGCCTGGCGCGGTCCCGTGTCGCCGTTCGTGGGCGTCGCGCCGGTGCCTGTCCTCGGCGCGGTGCCCTGTGCCGGCGCGGTGTCCGCCCCCGCCTCGTCTGCCGCCATGTCGGCCCTCCTCGATCTCGCGAGGTCGGTACCCGCCCGGCCGTGCGCCGACACCCGAATCGTCCCGACGCTGGGCTGGCCGCCCGCGCGGATCGTACGCCGGCCTGGGCGATCCGGGGGGTGTTCGCAGGTCCCGGCGTTTGCGCTCCCCGGCTCAGGGAACGCCAACAGGGAGCGACCGACCCGAGGAGGAACAGCGTGGGCGACTTCATGGACAAGGCCAAGGACCTCGCGGACAAGCACGACAAGCAGGTCGACCAGGGTATGGAGAAGGCCGGCGACATGGCCGACAAGCGCACTGGCGGCAAGTACGACGACCAGATCGACAAGGGCGTGGACCAGGCGCAGGCGCGTACCGGCGAGGGCGATCAGGTCCGCTGACGTGCCGGACGACTCCCGGGCCGCCGAGTGTTCGGCGGCCCGGGAGTGTCCTGTCCGGACCGTACGTCGGTCAGCCCTGCTGGTTCTCGCGTAGCTCGCTCATCGAGGTGGGCCGGCCGCTCAGCGCGTCACGCATCCGGTCGATCATGCCCGTGCCGGGGGCGAGCAGCTTGTTCGCCGGCGGGTGGTCGGGCGCGCCCGGGTGTGGTCGGGTCGGCGCGACCTTCTTGAACGCCGTCACCTTCGCCGCCAGTTCGACAAGCTCCTCGCGGGCCGCCGCAGCGCGGAGCCGGGGAAAGAGGTCGTTCTCCTCGTCCCGCACGTGGTGCCTGATGGTGCCGGTCAATTGGGCCAGCAACTCGTCGAAGCGGCTGTCGGACGGGTCGACCGACTCCAGGTCCTTCATTGTCCGTTCCGCGTCGGAGTGCTCGACGATCTCGTGATCGGCGATCTGGTCCCCGTCGGGCAGCACCTTGCGGGCCGTCGGGTAGACGTACGCCTCCTCGGCAACGGCGTGGCGGACGAGTTCGGCGATCACCACATCGGCGATCTGGCGGCGGTACTCGGGGGTGCCCTGCCGTGACTCCAGCTCGACGAAGAGGCTCTCGACCTCACGATGGTCGGCGACGAGGATGTCGACGACATCCTGGTCATCGGTGCTCTGTGGGTTGCTCATTTCGGGTTCCCCTTACCGGTTGCGGATCGGTGGGTGTGAGGCCCCTGGTACCCCGCACCGGCTGGGCAAACCTACGATCACCGATGGATCGGCCGTTACGGGTGATGGTGGTGTCGCCGGAGGTGCCGGCGGGGTGTACGGGCACGATTGCGCGGCCGACGCCCGGGTAACCGCCGCCATGACCGACGACCGCCAGCCAGCCGACCGCGATCGGTCGCGGCTCGAGGAGGCCGCCGAGCGGAGCGGCCGGGCGGTCGAACGGATACGCCACCGCGGCGGGCGGGCCGGACGGATCAGGGCCCGGCAGTGGGAGATCATCCTGGTCATCTCGGTCCAGGCCGGTTTGGCCGCCACGATCGCGGCCCTCATCGCCCAAAACCTGCTCGGCCCCGGAGCGCACGTCTTCGCGCCCGCTGCGGCCGTCGGCACGATCGCCACAGCCATCGGCCAGCGGGCCCGACGCACCTTCGAGCTGTTGTTCGGTGTGGGCCTGGGTATCACCATCGGCGACACGCTGCGCTTCATGGTCGGCTCCGGGCCGTGGCAGACCGGGGTGGTGGTCGCCCTCGCCATCGCCAGCGCGTTGCTGGTGGCCGGCCGGGGCGGCGCGCTCGTCGGTCAGGCAGGTGGTACGGCGGTGCTGATCGCCACGCTGGCTCCGATGGAGCGAGGGCTGGAGCTGCCCCGGATCTTCGACGCGCTCGTCGGCGGCGCGGTCGGTCTGCTGGTGGTCGCGCTGCTCCTGCCGGTGAACCCGATGAGGGTGCTGGACCGCGCCGCCGAACCGATCTTCACGGTCCTCTGTGAACAGCTCGCCGAGCTGGCCGAGGCGCTGCGCCAGCGCGACAGCGACCGGACGCGGCGCGTCCTGGACCGGCTCCGCGGCACCGAGGACGACGTGGGACGGCTCAACGATTCGCTGAGCGGGGCCGAGGAGGTGGTGACCATCGCTCCGGCCCGCTGGCACCGCCGCCGACAGTTCCATCAGTACGCGCGCAGCGTCTCGCTTCTGGAGCGGCTCCTACTGGACAGCCGCGTCCTGTCGCGCTGGGCGACGACAGCCCTCGAGTACGACGAGCCGATCCCGCCGGAGCTTCCGGACGCGATAGCCCGGCTGGGTCTGGCGGTGGCGGAGATGCGCAACGAATACCGGGTCGGCGACAACCCGCAGTGCACCCGCCGGTTGGTCGAAGAATGCGCCGAGCTGGCCGGGCGTGCCGCCGCCACCGGGGTGAGGTCCTTCGGCGACGCGCTCGTCACCGGGCTGCGCACCGCGTCCAGTGACCTGCTGCGGGCCGCCGGCTGCGAACCGGACGACGCCAACCGGATCGTCCGCAGGGCGGCCGGAGTGGGTGAGGCAGCGATCCGTCCGCCGGTCCGGCGGCACCTCCACCGACCTCGACCCACCCGTGCCACCCGCGCGCGACGGCGGGCGAACCTCAGTGCCCGCCGGTACGGCGACGACGAGCGGGCCGGCCTCCCCGCAGTGGGGAGACCGGCCCGGTGAACCGTCAGGCTCAGGAGGAGTAGCCGCGCTCGGCGATCCAGTTGGCGACCTTCGGCAGCGTCATCCAGTACTCGCCCAGCGCCGGATCGGCCGGGTCGGCGACCCGGATGGTGTCCCCGCCGTCGCGGTAGCCGACGAGCGTCAGGTAGTGACCCCCCTCGTACGAGTGCGGGTTGCCGTCGGTGTCCACTGTCGTGCCCTTGATGTTTGCCACCACCGGTCGACCGGCGTCCACCGCGGCCAGCACGTCCCGGCGCAGCTGCTCGACCTGGTCGGGACGGGCCACCGCGTCACGGATCTCGGTGGTCCGGTACCCGCCGCCGGTCAGCTCGTTGAGGACCCGGGTGGTGTCCAGCGCCGAGGCGGTACCCGCCTCCGTGGTACCCAGCAGCCTGGCCACGTCGTCCTGGGAGACCGCCTTGCCTTGGGCGGACAACGCGATCCGGGTCGCCGCCGGACCGCAGTAGTAGAAGTTCGGCTGGGCCTGGTAGTCGATGCCGAGGATCCGCTCGGCGGACCTGTCGTGCTGGCCGCCCCGCTCGACCGTCGAGGTCGGGTTGACCTGCACCGGTGCGGCCTGTGCGGCCATCGCGGGACCGAGCGCGCACCCGCCGGCGACCAGCAGGCCGGCAACTGACACACCGCTCTTCTGGAGGATCGGATTCATCGTCGAGTCTCCGTTCGGGGGGTTGGTGCCTCCGTCGGCGGAGGCAGCAGCACCGGGAATGGCGCTCGGCTCACCATGTGGCGATCGCCCGCGGCGGCTTCCGGCCGTGGGCGTACCGGATGCAACGGCCGCTCGGTGGCAGGGATTCCTTGCTCGGGGTGCGCCCGGTCACGGCCGGCCGGCGGAACCGGTCAGACGGCCGGAGACCGTACGGACGGTCAGAGACTGCCCAGTAGCCCCGTCACGGTGATCTCGATGACCACCCGCTCCGGGTTGGGACGAGGCGTCCGGTACCGCTCGGCGTAGCGGCGCTCCGCCTCCGCCACGGCGGCCCCGTCCGAGCGGAGCACCGCCCGACCCTCGATGGTCAGCCAGCGGCGCCCGTCGACGTGGCAGACGGCCACCGGGGTGCCGGCCGTTCCGGCGGCGGCCACCTGTCGGGCCTTGCGGGAGGTGCCGGAGGTGATCACCCGCGCCAGTCCGGCCTCCGGGTCGAGGGTGACACCGACAGGCACCACGTGCGGAGTGCCGTCGGCGCGCAGGGTGGTAAGCGTCGCGAGGTGCCGTTCGGCGCAGAAGGCTGTGACACGAGGATCGTGTACGTCCAGCCGATGATCGCCCGCCATGCCCGTCCCCCGTCCACCGAACCGACACCGATCATGGCACGCGCCGGCGCGCGCGGTCCGGGTCCGACGGAGAGTCCGGCTGCCCCGGCAGCTGGCGGCCCGCCGCACGGCGCTGGTGCACGAGGCGGGTCAGATAGATCAGCGCACCGGCCAGGACACCCATGTCGTCCAGGTAGATCGGGTCGGGGAGAAGGTCGATCGGGAAGATCGTGTAGATCAGTGCCCCGTAGAAGGCGACCTTGCCGCCCGCGCCGAGCCCGGCCAGCAGACGCCTGGTCCGCACCACCCGTACCGCCAGCAGCACCGCGCCGACAAGTGTGGCGATCGCCAGGAGACCGGCGATCACCACGAGCACCCACGCCTCACGGGACATGCCGTCACGCTAACCCACCAGCGGGCCACGGCGTCGGAGCCGTCCACCGGCGGCGTCGATCAGTACGCCGGCACCGCCGCGCGGCCCCTGGCGACCACCTGGTTCTCGCGGGTCTGCTCGACCGGCCGGCCGACCTCGCTCAGCGGCAGCACCGAGGCGGACTCCTCGACCCGTCGACCGCTCGCCGCGTGGGCCTCCTCGCGCAGGCTGCGAGCCGCCGCGACCGCGAGTTCCGCCGCCCGCCAGGCGGCCTGTTCCCGCTCGCGGGCGGCGGCGTGCCGGGCCGCCAGGTTGTCCCGGATCGCCCGCTGCAACACCAGTTCCTGCTCGACCGGGTGCCGCCGCGGATCCCAACCGGCACGGTGCGCGAACACGTCACTGAGCTGCTCCACCGACAATTCCCGCCGCCAGTACGCGTCCAGCGCCGCCCGGTGCAGGTAGCGCTCACGGTCCGCGTACTCGGCCGGGGTGCGGGCCGTGTGGGGCAGCGGCATGGCCGCCGCCGCGTCGAGACGCCTGACAGCCGCCTCGGCCGACTCGTACGCCTCCCAGGCGGCCTCGACCTCGTCCTGCGCGGCCACCCACTCGGTCCGACGGCGCTGGGCGGTGGTGGTGGCCCGTTCGGCGGCGACCGCGACCTCCTGCGCGTAGCGGCTCTGCTCGCGCTCCTGGTGAGCCTGTTCGAGGTGGCTGGGCATGGCCGCGCGGCGGATCCGGGCCGCCGCGTCGAGGTGGAGACGGCCGGGCCGCAGCAGCAGGGTGGCGACGGTGACCGCGACGACCCCGAGCAGGCTCAGCCAGATGGCGGCGGCCCGGGGTACGTCGGGCAGGACGGCGGAGAGGACGGTCTGCATGATCAGCACCTCGCGGTCGAATGGCGGATAGCGGCGGGGCGGTGGACGGGATCTCCACGGCCGTGGCCGGATCGAGCCGGACGGTCGGGCGGATGGCCGGACGGACCGGGGCCGCGCGTCGGGCTGGGTCACCGCTGTCCGGTGCCCGGCGGGCCGGTCACCGATCGGTGCCGTCCGGCGGGTGCGGGGGGTGTCAGGCCCCGACGGGTGACCCGGGCCGGGCCGCAGGAGCGGCCGCGGGCCGATGGTCGGCCGAGATCAGCGGGTCGGCGGACCGCGTCGGGAGGGGATGCCACGGCCGGGATCGACGGCCGGCGCGTGCTCGGGGCGCACGGTGACCGGAGCCACCGCCGCAGTGGGGTTGTCGACCGCGCCCGACGGCGGGGAGGCGACCGGTCGGCTCGCCTGCTCGGCGGCGCCGGCTGCCGGTCGGAGGGTGTCCACCCGGCTGCTCACGGCGCTGGGCCGGAGCTGCGTCGGGGCGGGGGGTGACGTGGCGGCGAGGGCGCCGCCGAGGCCGACGGCGAGCACCAACGCGGTGACCGCCAGCCGGGTCAGCTCCCGCAGAGACCGCAGCACTGCCCACCGGGCGGGGCGGACGGAGGCTGCGGAGGACACCCCACCAACCTATCGTCCGCCCCGGCCCGGCGCAGCTCGACCAGGACGCTTTGCGCAGTGACAGCCACCACCTGGGCACTGTGGATGGTCACCGGGGCGGGGACGCCCCGAGGTCAGTCGTTGGTGCCGAGCACCGGGGGCGCGGCGGCTCCACCCTCCCGCCACACCATCTCGTCCTCGGTGAGCCAGGTGAGTCGCTCGTCGGACTCGTCCTCGCCGGGGCGCCCGCGCCCGCCGAGCAGCCCGGGACGGTTCGCCCCGCCCGCCGCGCGGCCGGTGCCGTCCGCGCGCCGGCCGTCGATGCTGCGCCCGATCCCACTGGCGGCGCGGTTGTCGGTCGGGGCCGGCGTCGAGGCCGGTCGGGCCGACGGGGTGGGCGTGCCGCCCGAGCTGGCCAGTGCGGAGGTGCGGAGCACCCCACCGGCCGGGGCGCCACCCTGGGCGCCGAAGAGCAGACCCGGGCCGGTGGTGCCGGCGGGCACTGCGGCGGGACCGGACAGGCCGGCCAGACCGGCGGCGCCGCCGGCCAGCAGAGCGCCGCCGACAAGCGGGTCCGCGCCGGCGAGAGCGGTACGGCCGCCCCCGGTGTCGTCCGAGACCGTGACCAAGCCCGGCGTGTCGCCGGTGCCCCCCTGAACGGGCACGACGCCTTCCCCGACGACAGGCGGCGAACCGACCTGGTGCGGCGTGCCGATCCTCGCGTCGCCGGTGTGGGCCGTCTGGCCGCTGATCGTCGGCGCGGCACTTGCCGGCGCGGTGGGCGGTCCGCTGCGCGGCGTCGTCCTGCCGTCGTCGGCGGTCTTCGGGGTGCCCGGCGGAGGCGGCTCCGGCTCGACCACCCGGTCGTACACGGAGATGTCGTAGCCGGCCGCCAGCTCGGCCACCACTGTCACCATCCGCTGGTGGGCCTTCTCCTGCTCCTGCTTGTCCTGCTGGTGGCCGAGCATGCCGCCGATCACGGCACCGGGCAGGCCGAAGGCGCTGCCGCGCAGGGCGCCGTTGACCAACTGGTCGTTGTCGTCGGTCTCCTCCGGGCTCTCGGCCTGCTTGTGCGCGGTGCGCAACTGCCCGGCCATCATCGTGAGCGCCTGCGTGACGCCTGCCATCCCCTCGCCGAGCGCGTCGGAGTGCACGGTGACCAGACCGACCCGGCGCTGGAACTCCTGACCCGCCGCGCCCGTCCAGGTGTTGCCGAGCTTCTCCAGGTCGCCACTCAACTCCCGGCCGAGGCCGTCGAGGATGCTCTTGAGCGAGGCCCACTGGGCGGCCACGCCCTCGATCTGCTCCGGGTCGCCCGCCATCACGGCGTCGTACAGCTCCTGGTGGCTGCGACCCTCGTAGCGCTGGGTGTACTCAGACACGCCCGTCCCCCTTCGGCTCCAACGCCTGCTGGACACCCGTCAACGCGGCGGTGATGTCCGTGGCGTTCGCCGCGTTGCGCGCCTCGGCGGTGCGGTAGTTCGCCAGGATCGTGGCGGTGGCCTGCTGCGTCGCCAGCACCGCCTGCCGGAGGCGCTCGGCCTGCTCGACGTACGACTGGTGGACCGCGCTGTAGCGGCGCGCCTGGTCGGTGGCGTCGGTGAACGAGCCCAACGCCGGTGGCCTGCACTGCATCTCGGTGTTGAGCTTGCGCAGCACCGACTCGGCCTGGCCCAGTCGGGCCGCCAGGTTCTTGTGGAAGTCCTCAAGGGACAGCAGGTCGACTTCCGTGCGCCCGGTCATGGCAACATCCCCGTCGTTCTGGTTGACAACCGTCAGCGACTCCCAGGTTAGTCCACCGCCGCGATCCCGGGCGACCCGTGCGAGCGGCTCAACCGTCGGCGTCGGTCGATGCGGCCGGTAGGCCCCCGCCGGCTCCACCGTTCGAGGACGTGCCGCTGGCGGCCGGGCTCGGGGCGGCAGTGGTGGGCGCCTCACCCTCGGGGGCGAAGAAGGCAGCCGCGTCCTCCGGGTCCAGAGTGGGCCCGGTGGGGATCAGGGCGAGCAGTGCGCCGGGTACGGCGAGCGGGGTGACCCCGGCGTAGCCGAGCACGGCGAGCGTCTCGGCCGACGCGAGCGGGTACCTGACGCCCTGCGGACTGATCAGGTAGATCGTCGACCCGGCCGCCCCGGAACCGCTGGTCCCGGCGCCGGGGGCGGCCTGCGCGAGGACGCCCTTACCGCCGGGCAGCAGCACCGCCTCGGCGGTGCGCACCGCGTCCCGGCGGGTCTGGCGCACCGGCACCGGACCGGGATCGGTAGCCGTCAGCTCCGCAGGCGCCCGGTCGAAGACCTCCAGGGTGGTGACCGGCGGGCCGCCGCCGGTGCCCGCCCGGTACGTCGCGCACAGCGTGGTCTGCCCGGCGCGGGCCGGGTACAGGGTCGGCAGCGTCTCCGGCAGGCCGTCCTCCTCCACTCGCTGCTCGGTCAGCAGCCGGCCGGCCTGGTCCGGTGTGATGTCGGTGATCTGACCGCCACCGCTGATCATCAACAGGGCGGTGATCTCAGTAATCGAGACGAGCCCTTCGCGGGTCAGCACGTAGTAGCGGCCGGCGGCCTGGAAGACCTGGCCGATCGTGGACGGCCGGTCACCGACGCTCAGCCCGCTCCGGTCGCCCTCGCCGGGCAGCGTCGGCTTGCGCAGCGGGGGCCCGGCCGGTACGGCGTTGAGCAGCTGTTGCCCGACCCGTAGCTGCGTGGCGTTCGGCATCCGCAGCGCCGCGATCGTCTGGTCGCCGCCGAGCACCTGGAGTCGGGCGTCGCCGGTCAGCAGGTACCGCTGGCCGTCCACAGTGACCAGAACGGCCCGGTCGCCGAGCGGCGCGCCACCGGGCAGCGCCCGGTCGATGACGACCCGGGTGGTGGACCGCTGCGGGTCGGTCGGATCAGGGACGTCGCAGACCGACCAGGGCAACCCGGTCAGCGACTTGCGGTCCGGCAGAGCGTCCGGGGCGCCGACGATGCCGAGCGTACGACCACGCGGGCGGTCCCGCAGCGACGCCTGGGACATCGTCCGCACCGTCGGGTCCGCCACGTTCAGGATCAGCCGCGCGGAGGTGTAGTTGAGCGCCGGGTACAGCTGCCCGCCCACGAACACGTATGTCGCGCCGGTCTCCCGTTCGATGACGAGCGTCTTGTCCTCGAGCGGCGCGGTGTTGCCGGTCAACTGGCCGTACGCGCCCACACCGCCGAGCACCACCGCGGCGGCGATCACGCTGCCGAAGACCGCCATGCCGAGCCGTCGCATCGGCAGGTTGGTGGTCTCCGGATCGCCCGACAGCAGTGCGGAGACGATCCGGCGGGTGACGAAGCGGTACGCCTGCACCTGATCGCGGCGGGTCCGCATGACTTACCTCCGGCGGGGTGGATCCGCGACGATGTCCTCGGGGTGCCGTCGCGGGCTTCCCTACGATAAGGGGCCGACGGCTGGTCTTCGGGGCCACCGCCCGCGGCCGACACCGGACCGACCCGGCGCAGAGCCGTACCGTGCAGGAGGGACAGTCAGCGATGACGCAGGTTCAGGCGCGACCCGTCCGAGCGGCCACGAGCCCGTCCGACGTCCCGCCACGGTCGACGCCGTCGGCCGACCGGCCCGGTCGGGGCCGGGTCGGCCCGGTGCTCGTCGGGCAGCTCGTCCTGCTGGAGTTGTGCGCCATCGCCGTCTGGGCCTCGACGGCCGGGCCGGTCTGGCTGCTCGCGGCGGTGGGCACCGTGGCGGCGCTCGTCGTCCTTGCCGTCTTCGCCCGTCGTGGCGGGCGCTGGTGGTTCGAGGACCTGCTGCTGCGTCGGCGACTGCGGCGACGCCGCGATCGGGCCGCGGCGGCGCTGAAGACCGGCTCCGCGGCCGATCCACGGCTGGCCGCGCTGGCCCCCGAGCTGAGCGTCATCGAGTTGACCGACCGGGGCACCCGCCTCGGCATCGGGCAGGACGACCACGGCTGGTTCGCGGCGATCGCGCTGCAGTCGGGCAGCGGCGGGGCGGTCGGTTCCGTCGACGCGTCCACGGTGGACCGCGCGCTGCGGGTGCTCGGGGACGTCGCCGCGCCGGTGTCCCGTACCCAGGTCGTCGCCCACACCCTGGTCTGGTACCCGGCGCCCGGCGCGCCTCCGGCGGCGCACCGGACCGTCTGGGTGGCGCTGCGGCTCACCGTGCGCGACGCCCGGGTGGAGGCGGTGAGCCGGGGTGGCGGGCTGCCCGGTGTGCACCGGACGTTGGCCGCCGGGATCGGCCGCCTCGGCAAGGCGCTGACCGCGGCCGGGCTGTCCCACCGTCCGCTGGGCCGCGACGAGCTGCGCTCGGCGGTGGTCTCGGCCGCCGGGCTTGACCTCGTGCCGGAGCCACCGACGGAGACCTGGCAGGGGCTGCGCGGGGGCGGCTGGACGCACCGCTGCATGGCGCTGCGGGGTAGGCCGGACGCACCGCTCGGCCCGCTGGTGGACGCGATCACCGCGACCTCGGCGCCGTCGCACACGGTGGCCGTGTCCGTGTCGGCGGACGGCCGGGTGGCGGCACCCCTGCTGCGGGTCGCCGCCATGGACAACCATGTGGAGGCGCTGGTCAGGGCGGTGCGGGAGGTGACCGACCGCGCCGGAGCGTCGGCCCGACCGGTGGACGGCCAGCACGGCCCGGGCGTCTACGCCAGCGCTCCGGTCGGGTGGATGCTCGGCGCGTCCCCCCGACCGGAGCCGCGCTGACCGTCCCGGCGTCGCGCGGTCGGCCGCGTCAGGGCCGCAGGTTGACGATCCAGCCGTACAGCCCGCAGACCCAGACGGCGAGCGGCACCAGCGAGATGATCAGCAGGATCTCGACGATGTCGAGCAGCCGGCCCCAGACCGGTGAGATGCGCTTGCCGGCGACGCTCAGCCCGTAGACGAGGCTGATCACGGCGGCCAGCAGCAGCCCACCGAGGACCAGGCCGAGGCGGACCGGCAGGGACCCGTCGGCGAAGGTGGCAGCCGCGGCCAGACCCAGCCCCGCCGTGCCGGCGAGCAGCACCGGGACGCGCTGCGCCCGGCCCAGCAGCGGCCGGGCCCGCAGCAGCGAGAGGAGCCCCAGCACCAGGCAGAGCAGCACCGCCGGGAGCCGCCCGTCCAGGGCGAGCACCAGTTCCGCGCCGAGGACCAGCAACGAGACGGTCCACAGCAGACCGGTCAGGAACTCGTCGGCGCGTTCGCTCTGCTGGAGCACCTGCCGGCCGTCGACCGACTCGCTGTCGGTCTTCAGGTCCTCCGGGCCGGTCGGGATCGACGGCACCGGCAGCCGGGCCAGCCGGTACGCCGCCATCGGCAGCGCCGGCACCACACCGAACGCGACGGCCGCCACCACCGCCGCCGCGGCCGGTGCGTCGATGCCGAAGGCCAGGCAGAGCAGGGCGCCCACGCCTGTCGCCGCACCCACACCGATCGAGGCGAAGAAGAGCGGGTACCTGTCACCCACCGCCAGCACGGCCACCGCCCCGGCGACCACCGCGGCGGTGGCCGCGAGCAGGACGTGCGGGCTCGCCAGGTCGGTCAGCGGCCGGTCGCCGGCGAGCAGCAGCAGGCCGCCGGTGCCGGCGTGCACCAGGCCCACCATGGCCAGCACCGCGCCCGTCCGGCTGTCACCTGCGGCCCGGGACAGCACCGCCGCGCCGACCAGCAGCGCCACCGCCACCAGGAGGGCGGCCACCGCGCCGGGCAGGTGCGGTGGGCCGGCGAAGAGCGCCGCCAGCGCGCCGGCACCCAGGGCCACCGCCGAGAACAGCACCGCGAAGCTCCGGCTCGCGCCGGCCTGCCAGGCGCCGGGTCGCTGGTTGGTGGCCGTGGCCACCGCGTCCACCACGTCGTCGAAGACGATCTCCGGGGCCGCGGCCGAGCGGGGATTGAAGTAGAGGACCTCGCCGTCGCGGACGCCGAGCTGCACCGCCGTACGGCCACCGTCCAGCGGTGCACCGCCCAACCTGGACAGTGCCCAGCCGCCGTGCCGCACTCCCTCGTCGGCGAGATCCTCGCCGGCGTACCGCAGCAGGGTGGGCAGCAGGTCGGCAAGCGGAACGTCCGACGGCAGAGCCAGATCCATCCGGGTACGGGGAGCCACGATGGTGATCCGGCTCAGACCACCGGTCGCCGTCTTCGTCGCCACAGTGGCCTCCAGGTGTCCGTCTACGATCAGCGGGCCGCGGTGCCGCGGTGCGGGTCCACCGCGCCCACGGGAGATTACCTACGATGGCGTGCACGTACGATGCCCACCCGCAGACTCCGGTCCGCGGCGGTGCGTCGTCACTGCCGCTTCTGGGGAGGAGACAGCCGTGAGCACGGTGGTGTTCCGCCGGCTCCCGCGTCAGCCGGGACCGGCCTTGCCGCGTGGTGAGGTGCTGCTGGAGTCCCCTCCCGAGCTGCCGGAGCCGACACCGCGCGGGATGGGGCAGCTGCTCATGATCCTGCCGATGTTCTGCGGGGTCGGCGCGATGGCGTTCCTGTACGCCGGCAAGGGCGGCGGCATGATGACGTACGTCGCCGGTGGCCTGTTCGGTGTCTCCATGCTCGGCATGGCGATCGGTTCGCTCGCCAACAGCGGCGGCAAGGACAAGGCCGAACTGAACGCCGACCGCCGGGACTACATGCGCTACCTGGCGCAGATGCGCAAGCGCACCCGCCGCGCGGCGGAGCAGCAGCGGGCGGCGATGGCGTGGCGGCACCCGGAGCCGGACGCGCTCTGGTCGATCGCCGCCTCCCGCCGGCTGTGGGAGCGGCGGATCACCGAGGACGACTTCGGCGAGACCCGTATCGCGCTCGGCCCGCAGCGGCTGGCCGTGGAGATCGTTCCGCCGGAGACCAAGCCGGTGGAGGACCTGGAGCCGATGAGCGCCATCGCGCTGCGCCGGTTCGTCCGCGCCCACTCGACGGTGCCCGACCTGCCGACCGCGCTGTCGGTGCGCGCGTTCAGCAGGGTCGTGCTGCGCGGCGACCGGGAGCCGGTGCTCGACCTGGCCCGGGCGGCGCTGGGTCAGCTGGCCACCTTCCACGCCCCCGACGACCTGGTGATCGCGGTGGTCGCCGCACCGGACCGGCAGTCGGTGTGGGACTGGGTGAAGTGGCTGCCGCACGCGCACCACAGTGGACGTACGGACGCGGCGGGCGCGCGCCGGCTGGTGTTCGCCAGCCTCGCCGAGGCGGAGGAGTCCCTCGCCTCCGAGCTGGCCGGGCGGCCCCGGTTCGCACCGGAGGCCAAGCCGCTGACCACCGCGCCGCACGTGGTCGTGGTGATCGACGGCGGCGAGGTCTCGCCGACCGGCCAACTGCTGGGCCCGGGTCTGCTGGGCGCCACCATGATCGACCTGTCCGGGACGGTGCCGCGCGACGCCGGTCGCTGGCTGCTCTGCCTCGACGTCGGCGACGGCAGCACGCTGGAGCTGGTCCGGGGCACCACCTCCTCGCCGCTGGGCCGACCGGACCGGCTCACCGCCGAGGCGGCCGAAGGGCTGGCCCGGCAGATCGCCCCCTACCGGCTCTCGCAGCAGCAGACCAGCAACGAGGAACCGCTGGCCCGCAGCATGGAGCTTCCGGACCTGCTCGGCGTGGGTGACGCCGCGACCGTCGACGTCCGTCAGACGTGGCGGCCACGCGGCCACCGGGACCGGCTGCGCATTCCGCTCGGCGTCGGCCCGGACGGCAATGTGGTCGAGTTGGACTTCAAGGAGTCCGCGCACGAGGGCATGGGCCCGCACGGCCTGGTGATCGGCGCCACCGGCTCCGGAAAGAGCGAGCTGCTGCGTACGGTGGTGGCCGCGCTGGCGGTCACCCACTCGTCGGAGGAACTGAACTTCGTCCTGGTGGACTTCAAGGGCGGTGCGACGTTCGCCTCGTTGGAGGCGCTGCCGCACACCAGCGCGGTGATCACCAACCTGGCCGACGAGCTGCCGCTCGTCGACCGCATGCGCGACGCGCTCGCGGGCGAGATGGTGCGTCGACAGGAGCTGCTGCGGGCGGCCGGCAACTACGTCTCCCGGTTCGAGTACGAGAAGGCCCGCTCGGCCGGCGAGCCGTTGGCGCCGATGCCCAGCCTCCTGATCATCTGCGACGAGTTCAGCGAACTGCTCGCCGCGAAGCCCGACTTCATCGACCTGTTCGTCATGATCGGCCGGCTGGGCCGCTCGCTGGGCGTGCACCTGCTGCTGGCGAGCCAGCGCCTCGAAGAGGGCAAGCTGCGCGGCCTGGACACCCACCTGTCGTACCGGATCGGTCTGCGGACCTTCTCGGCCGTGGAGAGCCGGATCGTCCTCGGTGTGCCGGACGCGTACGAGCTGCCGAACGCGCCGGGGCACGGCTACCTGAAGACGGACACCAGCACGATGCTGCGGTTCCGGGCCGCGTACGTGTCGGGGGCGTACCGGGCACCGGGGCAGCAGGCGTCCGCGTCGCAGGCGCTGGTGCAGCGCCGGATCGTGCCGTACGGGCTCGACTTCATTCCGGCGCAGGTCCCGCAAGCGCCCGTGGACACCACGCCGGAGCCGGAGCAGCCGGCCGACGGCAAGGCCGTGGCGATGCTCGACGTGCTCATCGACCAGCTCAAGGGCCGTGGCCGTCCGGCGCACCAGGTGTGGCTGCCTCCGCTGGCCGACCCGCCGGGCCTTGGTGAGCTGCTCGGTCAGCTGGCCGTGGACCCGACGTACGGGCTGTGCACCGCGTCCTGGCCGGGTCGGGGCCGGCTCACCGTGCCGGTCGGCGTGGTCGACCGCCCGTACGAGCAGCGCCGCGACCCGATGATGGTCGAGCTGGCCGGCGCGGGCGGCAACGTGGTCATCGTGGGCCGTTCGATGAGCGGCAAGAGCACAATGCTGCGTACGCTGCTGGCCTCGCTGGCCCTCACCCACACGCCGCGTGAGGTGCAGTTCTTCTGCCTGGACTTCGGCGGCGGCGCGTTGCGCAGCATGGAGCGGCTGCCGCACATGGCGGGGGTGGCCGGCCGGCGGGACGTGGAGGCGGTACGTCGTACGGTCGCCGAGGTGGTCGCCGTGCTGGACGACCGGGAGGCGCGCTTCGCCCAGCACGGCATCGACTCGGTGGCGAGCTACCGCCGTCGCCGGGCTGCCGGCGAGTTCGCCGACGACCCGTTCGGTGACGTGTTCCTGGTGGTGGATGGCTGGAACACGCTGCGCCAGGAGTACGAGGAGCTGGAGCAGACCATCACCACGCTCGCCAACCGGGGTCTCGGTTTCGGCGTGCACGTGGTGCTCACGGCGGTGCGGTGGGCGGAGATCCGGATCAACATGCGGGATCTGCTCGGCACCAAGCTGGAGTTGCGCCTGGGCGACGCCTCGGAGTCGGAGATCGACCGCCGCTCGGCGACGAACGTGCCGGAGAAGGCGCCCGGGCGTGGCCTGACCCGGGACAAGCTGCACTTCCTCACGGCCATCTCGCGGATCGACGGCCGCCGGGACATCGACGACCTGACCGAGGCGTCGATCGCCCTGGCCGGGCACGTGGCGGCGAACTGGCCGGGCCGTCCGGCGCCGAAGGTGCGGCTGCTGCCGCGCAAGCTGCCGGTGGGCGAGCTGGCCCGGATCATCGACCGGTCGGTGCCGGGCCTGCCGATCGGCGTCAACGAGTCGGCGCTGGCGCCGGTCTACCTGGATCTGGCGAACGAGCCGCACCTGACGGTCTTCGGCGACGCGGAGTGCGGCAAGACCAACCTGCTGCGGTTGATCGCCCGGGGCATCACCGAGCGGTACACGCCGGCGCAGGCCCGGCTGGTGATCGCCGACTACCGGCGCGGTCTGCTGGGCGCGGTGGAGGGTGACCACCTGCTCGACTACGCGCCGTCCAACCAGGCGTTCGCCCAGGGGCTCGGCTCGATCCGCAGCGCGTTGTCCAACCGGCTGCCCGGCCCGGACGTGACCACCGCCCAGCTGCGGGACCGCAGCTGGTGGAAGGGTCCGGACCTGTACATCCTGGTGGACGACTACGACCTGGTCGCCTCCGGTGGCAGCAATCCGCTCAGTGCCCTGCTGGAGCTGTTGCCGCAGGCTCGGGACATCGGCCTGCACCTGGTGGTGACGCGGCGGGTCGGCGGTGTGTCCCGGGCGCTCTACGAGCCGGTGCTGCAACGGCTCCGGGAGTTGGATTCGCCGGGCCTGCTGATGTCCGGAAACCGGGAGGAGGGGGCGGTCTTCGGCGCGTTGCGGCCGAGCCCGCAGCCGCCGGGTCGGGGCACTCTCGTACGCCGGCGCGACGGTCAGCAGTTGATCCAGACCGCCTGGTCCGAGCCGTCCTGATCGGGCAGTGGCGAGCGGGGTCGTCCGGAGCGTGGGTATTCGGTCGCATTCCCGATTCACCACTATCCATCGAACGCCCAGGATCAGGGCTGCGAGGGCTGGACCGGTTCGGCTACGGTCTTCACTGGAGTGTCCGTCGGTGGGGTGATGCTGCCTTGCCGCGGGGGAGGGGTGCGGCGAAGCCGCCACCACAACAGACGGAAGGGTGTGAAGCATGGCGTTCGAGGTCGAAGCTGCGACTCTGCATACCGCCGCGAGTGACGTGCGGTCCACGCGCAGCGAGGTCGACGGCGAGCTCAAGAAGCTGTGGAACGTGGTCGACGACCTGGCCATGGCGTGGAAGGGTCAGGCGTCCACGGGCTTCCAGTCGCTGATGACGCGCTGGAACGAGGACACCGTCAAGCTGCTGACGGCGATGGACAGCATCGCCGACCTGCTCGACAAGTCGGGTACGACGCACCAGGTCAACGACGAAGAGCAGCAGCAGATGCTGGACAAGTTCCACTCTGCTCTCAACCCGTGATCCGTAGCCAGCAGAGGAGGAAATCGTGACGATCAAGGTTGACTACGCGGTCCTCGAGAGCAGCAACCAGCAGATGCAGGCGATCTCGAAGACCATCGACGAGAAGCTCGACACGCTGCGGTCGATGCTGTCCAAGCTGCACTGGGACGGCGAGGACCGGGTGGCCTACGAGCAGCACCAGGCCAAGTGGGACACGGCGGTCCGGGACATCAACCGGATCCTCAACGAGATCGGTGGCGCGGTGGGCATCGCCCGCGAGAACTACGTCTCCACCGAGATGAGCAACTCCAAGGTGTGGAGCTGACGCAGTCTCCGCCGCGGCTCCGGTCCGGGTTCGACCCGGGTCGGAGCCGCTGTGCGTTGGGCGGCCCCGCGCACCAGAGTCAGCCGGTGACTGGTGAGTCCGTCCGCCGGCCGGGCCGCCAGCCGCGGCGACGGCCCCGGGCCAGCACCGGTCGGGCGATCAGCAGTAGCACGACGAGCAGGGCGCCGATGGCGGCGGCCCACAGTGCGGCGGTGCGCTGCCCGCTCAGCGGGTCGTCCTCCGGGGTGGGCGCCGGCAGCGCCCCGGCGGGCGGGTCGGTGCGGGTGCCGAGCACGCTCGACACCGCGCGGTACGGGCTCACCACTCCGTAGCCGACGTCGGCGTTGTGCCCGTCCGGCGGGTTGTCGGCCGTCCGTTCCAGCCGGTCGGCGACCTCCTGCGGGGTGAGGTCCGGGTACGCGGCCCGGACCAGCGCCGCCGTCCCCGAGACGTACGCGGCGGCGTAGCTGGTGCCGCCGTTGGGCTCGGCGCGGTAGCCGGGCCCGCCGGGCGCCGGGCCGACGATGTTCAGCCCGGGCGCGGCGATGTCCACGTAGGAGCCGCTTACCGACGTGCCCACGTGCCCGCCCTGCTCGTCCACACCGCCGACGGCGATGACGCCGGGGTAGGCGGCCGGGTAGCCGGGCCGGTCCTGCTGGTTCTCCTGCCGGTTGCCGGCGGCGGCGACGAGCACCACCCGCTTGGCCAGCGCCCGCTCGACGGCCCCTTCCAACTCGGGGCGCGGCAGTGTCGTCAGGGACATGTTTATGACGTCCGCGCCCTGGTCGACGGCCCAGTCGATGGCGGCGGCGACCTGACCGGGCAGCGCCTCGTCGTTGGTGCCCTTGAGGTCCGGAAGCACCCGGACGGGCAGGATGCGGGCGGCGGGGGCGATGCCGCTGAACGGCACGCCGGTGCCCTCCCGGCCGGCGATGATGCCGGCGATCATCGTGCCGTGGCCGACCAGGTCGCACTGCCCCTTGTTGGAGGGGAGGTCGTTGAAGTCGCGGCCTTCGAGCACCTGGCCCTTGAGCACCGGATGGATGGCGGAGACCCCTGAGTCGATGACGGCCACTGTCACTCCGTCGCCCCGGGCCAGCGGCCACGCCGAGGACGGCTCCAGCCGGCGCAGCCCCCACGGCATCTCGGTCAGGCCCGGTTCGCCGGCGGGGCCGCACGTGGGCGGCGCCGCGGCCGCCGGGGTGGGCACCACCACTGTGGCGCCGAGCAGGGCCGCCAGCGCTCCACTGAGGATGCCGCGGACGGCACGCCACGGACGGTGGAGAGGCTCGGTCGCGCTCATCGGCAGGCTTTCGCGCACCCGCAGAGATTACCGCTGTGGTGGGCCGGGCAGCGGCCCGGCGGCGGTCAGGACGGGCCTGGGGCGTCGGCGGGAGGCGCCTCGGCGAAGAGCGCGAGCAGATCGCCGACCTGCCGGTACGCCTCGGACGGGTGCCGGAACCGGCCGGACGGGTTGAGGGTGTACTCGTTGCGCCGGCCGACCCGGGTGCGGTGCAGGTAGCCGCCCGCCTCCAGGTCGGCGACGATCGCCTGGGCGGCCCGTTCGGTCACGCCGACCTCCGCGGCGACGTCGCGCAGCCGGGCCGTGGGGTCCCGGGCGATGGCCAGCAGAACGTGCCCGTGGTTGGTGAGGAACGTCCAGTTCCGCCCGCCGCCGGTCGCACCCGTTGCCGTGCCCGTCATCGTGGGACCGCCTCTCCGGTTGTCCGTCCCACTCGTCACCCTGCCATCGAGGCTCGCCGGCCCTGCCTCCGGGGCGGCGTCGCGGGAGCGACTCTGGCCGTCAACGTATGAAATCTATATCACGCATACCTTGACGCATCTTGTGGTGCGTGTGACCGTGGAGCGGGCCAGCGCCCGCCACCGGCCGGTCGAACACCCGGCTGACCAGGTCAGATGCGTGGAAACGAGGTGCGGGAATGAGCCTTCCCGGAGCACCCGGCGGGCAGCCGGGTCCGCAGCGGAGCGCCGACCAGTCGTCGACGATCACCGAGCCGGCCCTGGCGTACGCCGAGCTGGCCGCCGGCAACCGGCGCTTCGTCAGCGGCTCCCCGCGCCACCCCAACCAGGACGCCGGGCACCGGGCCGCGGTGGCCGACGGGCAGCACCCGTTCGCGGTGATCGTCGGCTGCTCCGACTCCCGGCTCGCCGCCGAGATCATCTTCGACCGGGGGCTGGGTGACCTGTTCGTGGTCCGCACGGCCGGGCACACGACCGGCCCGGAGGTGCTGGGCAGCGTGGAATACGCGGTGACGGTGCTCGGCACCCCGCTCGTAGTGGTGCTGGGCCACGACTCGTGCGGCGCGGTCCAGGCGGCCCGTGAGGTCGCCGCCACCGGCGTGGCACCCGAAGGGCACCTGGGCGCAGTCGTGGACGCCGTGCTGCCCAGCCTCCGTCGCGCCGCCGCCGACGGTGTCGACGACATCGACGGCATCGTCGACATCCACATCGCACAGACCGTCGAGGCGTTGCTGGAACAGTCGTCCGTGCTGGCCGACGCGGTGACGCGGGGACGGTGCGCGGTGGTGGGCGTGTCGTACCGGCTCGCCGCCGGTGTGGTGCGCCCGGTCGCGGCCGTTCCGGCGGGCGTCGCCTCGCTCGACGTACCCGACGGGCCGTCGACGCCCGCCGCCGCCTGACGCGACGAGGGCCGCCCCACGGTGCGGGACGGCCCTCGATCAGCTGAGCGGGTGGGTCAGAGCAGCGACATGTGTACGTGGTCGGTGTGGTTCGACGGTCCGCTGTACGACTTCCAGCCGGTCGCCGGGAACCAGATCTGCCGGTTCCAGATCACGTAGTAGATGCCGAGGCGGTCGGCGTTGCGGATGAGGAACGCGGCGACGTTGTTGCCGTACATGCGGGTGTCGTCGTTGTGCCACGGGCTGAAGCCGCTCTTCTGCAACGACCAGTCGCAGGCGCGGCCCTTCGGGTGCTCCCACGGCCCGCCGGAGCGGTAGCAGCCCACGAACCGGTTGAAGCCGGCCCGCTTGACCTCCTTGTACGCGTGCAGCGTGCGCGGCGTGACGCAGCCGGACGTGGTCGGGTCGTCCTCGCTGCACGACTGCGCCTTCCAGTCGCCGTCGGCGGTGCGCCCCGGGCCGATCCGGGCCACCGGCGAGGTGGCGTCCACCAGGCCTCCGGTGAAGCCCTTCCCGCCGACGAGGGCGAGCGCCTTGTCCGCGTCGCGCTTCTCCTTCGCCATCAGGGCAGTCTGCTTCTGCTGCTCCCGGACCTCCGCGTCGAGTTGCAGCTTGGCCTGCTCCGCGCGGGCCTTCACCTCGTTGACCTCGGCGAGCTTCTTCTCGTTGACCATGTTCATCTCGTCGAGCATGGCGGCCCGGCGGACGAACGAGTCGGGGGCGTCGCTCTCCAGCAGCATGGCGATCGCGCCGATCCGCCCGGTCCGGTACGACTGGGCGGCGATCTGCGCGACCTGCGGCGCCAGCGCCTCCAGATCCGCCTTCGCGCGGTCGACCTCCTGCGCCAGTTCGAGCTGCCGCTTCTTGGACTTGTCCAGCTGGGACTTGGCCGCCACGTAGTCCCGGTTGGTCTTCTCGATGACGTCGGTGAGCAGTGTCGGCTCGCCGTCCTCCTCGTGCCCGGACGGCGTCGGCGTCGTCGGGGCAGCGTTCGCCGGGAGGGGGCCGGCGAGCACGGTCAGTGCGGCGATCACGGCCACCACGGGCGTCAACCAGCGGCGTAGGGGTGCCGTCACGATGTTCCCTTCCGTCGACCGCCGACCGGGTTAGCTGACGGGTTCGGGGCGGAAGTGGCCCCTACCGCTGACGCGGATTCACCCCACGTACCTGGGTTCCCGGCTCGCCGGTTGGCGATTGGGCGGTGGCACCGCAGGCGCCGATTCGCGCCTTCGGCGGTGACCGGCAGCGAGGTTACCCGAGAGTCGACCCCCTGAGCTACGTCCCGATGCCCACCAAAAGCGTCATATCGCCATGGCGTTGAGTGACCAGTGATGCGGTTCTCAGGCCGGATGCCCGATCTGGTCACGCTGAGGAGTGTCACCATGCCGTCTCCGTGCTCCTGTTCGTCTCTGGCCACCTGTCGGTGGCGGGGGGCGGGGGTGTGGCAGGCGCCGGGTCCGCTTCGTGGGGTGGACCAGTACGTGGGGAGCTGAGCGCGGCCAACGCCTCCGCCCGGTCCGGCCGGGGCCGGGGAGCGGGGGTGCCCTCGGCCGGCTCGGCAGCCGACCGGCCGGCGGCGGTCACCACCGCGGCCAGCCCGGTGGTCAGCGGCACGGCGGCGATGAGGCCGAGGGTGGCCACGGCGCTGCGGACGATCTCCTGCGCCAGGAACTCGCTGGTGAGGATCTGTCCGAGGGGGCGCGTGTCGGCGGTGAGCAGGAGCAGCAGGGGCAGCGAGGCGCCCGCGTACGCCAGCACGATCGTGTTGACCGTGGAGGCGATGTGCGCCCGGCCGACCCGGGTGGCAGCCCGGTACAGCTGCAACCGGGTCAGCCCCGGGTTGGCGTTCGCCAGTTCGGTGACGGTGGCCGCCTGGGTGACCGTCACGTCGTCGAGCACCCCGAGCGAGCCGATGATGATCCCGGCGAGCAGCAGGCCGTGCAGGTCCACGTCGGCCTGGAACATCGACAGCGTGGTGGCGTCCTCGCTGCCGAAACCGGTGAGGTGGGTGGCTGCGGTGGCGATGGTGGCGAGCACGCCGGTGAGGACCAGGCTGCCCAGGGTGCCGAGGACAGCTACCGAGGTCTGCGCGGTCACCCCGTGTGTCAGGTAGAGCACCACGAACATGATCAGGGCGGCACCGACCACCGCGACGACAAGCGGTGACCGGCCGGCGGCGATGCCCGGCAGCACGAAGGTGAGGAGGATGGCGAAGCTGGCGGCCAGCCCGGCGAGCGCGGCCAGGCCACGCCACCTGCCGAACGCGACGATCGCGGCGGCGAAGACCACCGCCAGCCACACCAGCGGTGTGCCGCGCTGGTGTTCGGCGATGTTCCAGTTGCTGGCGCCGGGGTCGGCGGGGTCGGTCAGCTCGACCAGGATCACCTCGTCGCCGACGTCGACCCGGGGTGCTCCGGGGCCGTCCGGTACCGGTGTCTGGACCTGCTGCCCGGCGCTCGGCCCGTCCTGCACCCGGACGTCCACCGTGCCGCACCGCCCGTCGCCGGCGTTCGGCGTGCCCTCCGGGGTCTGCGGCGTGGGCGGGCACGGTTCGGTAACCACGCGGGTCACTGTGCCGTGGTAGCGCGGGACGTCCGCGCCGCCGCCGGTCTGCGGGGAGTCGCCCCGGGGCCAGAGCACCACAGCCGCGAGCACCGTGGCGACGAACAGGGGTACCACGGTCGCGACGAGGATCCGCCGTACCCGGGGAGGGGCGGACGGAACGGAACGGCTGTGGTCGGAACCCAATGCGAGACTCCCAACGAATCCGATGCGGGGTACGTGCCGGTGGGCCGGTCGGTTCACCGTCGCCGCGGAAATGCGGTGACGGGCGCGGCGGATCGCGGGATGCCGATCGCTTGATCACGTACGGTGAACGACTGGTCGGACCGGCGGGGAGCGCCGCCGTGTCGCGGCGGCACCGGTGCCGGGCTGCGCAGCGTCGTGATCCGAGGGCCATCGTCGGAATGCTAACCACACAGGCTGTGGGACGCAGGTCGTGGCGGAGTGTCGGGGTCCCCGAACCGCCCGCGTGGCGGGGCGCGGCCCGGGATCGTGGAGTCATGCACGCTGAGTCACCACATGGTCCGCACGGTCAGCAGCACGGTGGGCACGACAAGCACGCCGGTCACGATCCGGCGATGTTCCGCCGCCGGTTCTGGGTCTGCCTGGTGCTCACCGTGCCTGTGGTGCTGACCAGTCACCTCGTGGCGGACCGGCTCGGTCCGCGCTGGGACGTGCCGGGGAGTTCCTGGGTGGGGCCGGCGCTCGGCTCGGTGGTGTTCTGGTGGGGCGGCTGGCCGTTCCTGGTCGGCGCGGTCCGGGAGGTGCGAGACCGGGCACCGGGGATGATGCTGCTTGTCGCGATGGCGATCACCGTCGCCTACACCGCGTCGCTGGCCACCAGCGTCGGCGCGTTCGACCTGGACTTCTGGTGGGAGTTGGCGGCGCTTGTCACCATCATGCTGCTCGGGCACTGGCAGGAGATGAAGGCCATCGGGCAGGCCCGGGGAGCCCTCGCGGCGCTTGCCGCGCTGCTGCCCGACGAGGCCGAGCGGGTGGCCGCCGACGGCCGGGTCGAACCGGTGCCGGTGGACGCGCTGCGGGTGGGTGACGTGGTGCTGGTCCGCCCGGGTGGCCGGGTGCCGGCCGACGGGGTCATCGTCCAGGGCGGTGCCGAGCTGGACGAGTCGATGATCACCGGCGAGTCGCGGCCGGTCGCTCGTGCGGCCGGCGGTCGGGTCGTGGCGGGCACTGTCGCCACCGACTCGGCGGTCCGGGTCCGGGTCGAGGCGCTTGGTGAGCAGACCGCCCTCGCCGGCATCCAGCGCATGGTCGCCCAGGCACAGCGCTCGGGCGGTCGGGCCCAGCTGCTGGCCGACCGGTTCGCCGCCGCGCTGTTCTACGTCGCGACCGGCACCGCCGTGCTGACCGTGCTGGTCTGGACGGCGCTGGGGCGGACCGACGAGGCGGTGGTCCGCGCGGTAACCGTCCTGGTGATCGCCTGCCCGCACGCGCTCGGCCTGGCCATTCCGCTTGTCGTCGCGCTCTCCACGGCGGTGGCCGCGCGATCCGGGATCCTGGTGAAGGACCGGTTGGCGTTGGAGCGGATGCGGACCGTCGGCGCGGTGCTCTTCGACAAGACCGGCACGCTGACCCGGGGCGAGCACACCGTCTCCGACATGACTGTGACGCCTGACGTGGAGCGGGACGAGGCGCTGCGCATCGCCGCAGGCGTCGAGTCGGACAGCGAGCATCCGCTGGCCCGGGCGATAGTCGCGGCGGCCGGGTCCGCAGGTCCGGCCCCGGCCCACGGGTTCCGGTCGCTGCCGGGCCGCGGTGTGCAGGCGACAGTCGACGGTACGGAGTACGCGGTGGGCGGGCCGGCGCTGCTTCGCGAGTTGGGGGTGTCGCTCCCGGCCGACCTGGAGACGGCGACCGGGCGCTGGTCGGCGCGGGGTGCGGCGGTGCTGCATCTGGTGCGGCTGCCGGACACAGTGCTCGGCGCGTTCGCGTTGACCGACGAGGTGCGTCCGGAGGCCCGACGGGCAGTCGACGAGCTGCGCGCCGAAGGCGTCCGGACCATCGCCATGATCACCGGGGACGCGCGGCCGGTGGCCGAGGCGGTCGCCGCCGAACTCGGGTTCCGCCCCGGTGTCGACGAGGTCTTCGCCGAGGTGCTGCCGGCGGACAAGGACGGCCGGGTGGCCGACCTCCAGCGGCGGGGGCTGACCGTGGCGATGGTCGGTGACGGGGTGAACGACGCACCCGCGTTGGCCCGCGCCGACGTGGGCATCGCGATCGGTGCGGGCACCGACGTGGCGATCGAGTCGGCCGGGGTGGTGCTCGCCTCGTCCGACCCGCGTGGGGTGGGCGCCGTGGTGCGGCTGTCCCGGGCGTCGTACCGCAAGATGCGGCAGAACCTGGCCTGGGCGGCGGGCTACAACGTGGTGGCGCTGCCCCTGGCGGCCGGGGTGCTGGCCTGGGCCGGGGTGGCGTTGAGCCCGGCGCTGGCCGCCGTGCTGATGTCGGCGTCCACGGTCGTGGTGGCGCTCAACGCCCAGTTGCTGCGCCGGGTCCGGCTCGACCCGGAGTCGGACTGAGGGGCATCAGCCGCGCTTCATCAGCCGGCCGACAGCCGCCATCATCTCGGTGGCCATCTCGTCGGCCCGACCCTCGGCGGCGCCCTCGTGCATGCAGTGCCGCGCGTGGCCGTCGAGCAGACCCAGCGCCACCTTGTCGAGGGCGGCCTGGATCGCGGAGATCTGGGTGAGCACGTCGATGCAGTAGCGGTCGTCGTCGACCATCTTCTCGATGCCCCGGACCTGGCCCTCGACGCGGCGGAGCCGCGCGAGCAGCTGGTCCTTGCTGGCGGTGTACCCGCGGATCGGGGTGGGTGCGGTCATGCCGACCAGGATAGCCTACCCCTGGGGGGTATGGTACGGTCCAACTGGCGGATACCCCCACCGGGTACCGGTAGCGAGGCAGAGGAGACGGTCTGATGGTCAACACCACGTACCAGGTGCAGGGCATGACCTGTGGGCACTGTGTCAGCGCGGTCAGCGCCGAGGTCAGCGCCCTCGACGGTGTACGCGACGTCCAGGTCGACCTCGCCAGCGGCCAGGTCACCGTGAGCAGCGACCAGCCGCTGGACGTGGCATCCGTCCGGGCCGCCGTCGACGAGGCCGGCTACGAGCTCGTGGACGGGTCATCCGGAGGTCCGGCGTGAACACGGTGACCCGACTGGGCGGTTTCGCCCTCGGTCTCGTGGCGGTCTTCGGCACGGCGTACGGGGTCGGCCGCGTGGTCGACCCCGGCGTGCCCGCCGCGGAGATCCGGCACGACGGCGACGCCGCCCACCCGGACGGGGAGCACGACGAACCGGTCGACCGGCTCCCCGGCGGCCTGCTCGTCTCCGACCGCGGGTACACCCTCGCCCCGGTCGCCGCCCCGGCCGGCGAGTTCGCCTTCACTGTCGACGGCCCGGACGGCCGCCCGGTCACCAGCTACGACGTCGCACACGACAAGCGGATGCACCTGATCGTGGCCCGCCGGGACCTCTCCGGCTTCCGGCACGTCCACCCCGACCTGACTTCGGACGGCACCTGGCGGGTCGCCACCCCACTGGCCGGTCCCGGGCAGTGGCGGGCCTTCGCCGACTTCACCCCGACCGGTGGCGAACCGCTGACCCTTGGGGTGGACGTGACAGTCCCCGGCGAGTTGACCGAGCGGCCCCTGCCCGCCCCGGCGACAAGCACAAGCGTCGACGGCTACACGGTCACCCTGGCCGGCGAGCCGCAGCCCGGCCGTACCTCGCCGCTCACCCTGACGGTCAGCCGGGACGGGCAGCCGGTCACCGACCTGGAGCCCTACCTGGGCGCGTACGGGCACCTGGTGGCGCTGCGCCGGGGTGATCTCGCGTACCTGCACGTGCACCCGGACGGGACGCCCGGCGACGGCCGTACCCGCCCCGGCCCGGGCGTCACCTTCCTCGCCGAGGTGCCGTCGGCCGGCACCTACCGGCTCTACCTCGACTTCCGGCACGGCGGGGCGGTGCACACCGCCGAGTTCACGGTCGTCGCCGGCGCCGTCACGGCCGGGGGCGATCCCCGCCCGAGCGGAACCGCGCCGACCGGGGAGCCCGAGCATGGCACCCCCGGGCACGGGCACAACTGACGGGACCAGACGATGACCACCACCAGCAGACCGCTGCCCGAGGCACCGAACCGGATCGAGTTGGCGATCGGGGGGATGACCTGCGCCGCCTGCGCCGCCCGGATCGAGAAGAAGCTGAACCGGATGGACGGGGTGAGCGCCACGGTCAACTACGCCACCGAGAAGGCCACCGTCCGCTACGTCGACGGCGTCACACCTGACGACCTCATCGACACCGTGCAGAAGACCGGTTACACGGCGGCGCTGCCGGCGCCGCCGGCCAGCACCGAGGAGCCGGTGGACCCGCTGAAGGGGCCGCGTACCCGGCTCTGGGTGTCGGCGGCGCTCAGCTTGCCCGTGGTCCTGCTGGCCATGGTTCCCGCCTGGCAGTTCGACTACTGGCAGTGGCTGTCGCTGACCCTGGCCGCCCCGGTGGTGGTCTGGGGTGGCCTGCCGTTCCACCGCGCGGCCTGGACCAACCTGCGGCACGGCGCGGCGACAATGGACACGCTGGTCTCGCTCGGCACCCTGGCGGCGTTCGGGTGGTCGCTCTGGGCGCTCTTCCTCGGCGACGCCGGGATGCCGGGCATGACGCACCCGTTCCGTTTCGACATCACCCGCACCGACGGCGCGGGCAACATCTACCTGGAGGCGGCCGCCGGGGTGACAGTGTTCATCCTGGCCGGCCGCTACTTCGAGGCGCGTTCCAAGCGGACCGCCGGCGCCGCCCTGCGCGCCCTTCTCGAACTCGGCGCCAAGGACGTGGCGGTGCTGCGCGACGGCGTGGAGACGCGGATACCTGTGGACCAGCTCGTCGTGGGCGACAGGTTCGTGGCCCGGCCCGGGGAGAAGATCGCCACCGACGGGGTGGTCGACGAGGGCACCTCGGCCGTCGACGCCAGCATGGTGACAGGGGAGTCGGTGCCGGTCGAGGTCGGCCCGGGAGACGGCGTCGTCGGCGCCACGATCAACGCGGGCGGACGGCTGGTGGTCACCGCCACCCGGGTCGGCGGCGACACCCAGCTCGCCCGGATGGCAGACCTGGTGGAGCAGGCCCAGAGCGGCAAGGCGGCCGTGCAGCGGCTGGCAGACCGGATCTCCGGTGTGTTCGTGCCGATCGTCATCACCCTGGCCGTGGGCACCCTCGGCTGGTGGCTCGGGACGGGTGCCGGCCCGACGGCCGCGTTCACCGCCGCGGTGGCCGTGCTGATCATCGCCTGCCCGTGCGCGCTGGGTCTGGCCACGCCCACCGCGCTGCTCGTCGGCACCGGTCGGGGCGCTCAGCTCGGCGTCCTGATCAGAGGGCCCGAGGTGCTGGAGTCCACCCGGCGGGTGGACACGGTCGTGCTGGACAAGACCGGCACCGTGACCACCGGCCGGATGACCCTGGTGGACGTGGTGCCGGCCAGCGGCGAGGACCGCGCCGAGCTGCTCCGGCTCGTCGGGGCGGTGGAGGCCGCCTCCGAGCACCCGATCGCCCGCGCGGTAGCGGCGGGCGCCGCCGAGGCGGGGGCGCTGCCCCCGGTCGCCGACTTCGCCAACCTCGAAGGGCTGGGCGTGACCGGTACGGTCGACGGTCGGGCGGTGCTTGTCGGTCGATCCCGGCTGCTGCGCGAGCGTGGCATCGACGTACCGCCGGAGGTCGAATGGGCCGTCAGCGACGCCGAGGCCGCCGGCCGGACGGCGATCCTCGCCGCCTGGGACGGCCGCGCCCGGGGCGTCCTCGCGGTCGCCGACGTGGTCCGGCCGACCAGCCGGGCGGCAGTGGCCCGGCTGCGCGCGTTGGGGCTCACCCCGATCCTGCTGACCGGGGACAACGCCACAGTGGCCCGCGCGGCCGCCGCCGAGGTGGGCATCGACGAGGTGATCGCCGAGGTGCTGCCGGCCGGCAAGGTCGACGTGGTCAAGCGGCTCCAGGCCGAGGGACGGTCGGTGGCGATGGTCGGTGACGGGGTGAACGACGCTCCGGCGTTGGCCCAGGCCGACCTCGGCCTGGCCATGGGCACCGGCACCGACGTGGCGATCGAGGCGTCCGACCTCACCCTGGTCCGGGGGGACCTGGACGCGGCGGTGGACGCCATCCGGCTGTCTCGGCGCACGCTCGGCATCATCCGGGGCAACCTGTTCTGGGCGTTCGGCTACAACGTGGCGGCGCTGCCGTTGGCCGCCGCCGGGCTGCTCAACCCCATGATCGCCGGCGCGACGATGGCGCTGTCCTCGGTCTTCGTGGTGGCGAACAGCCTGCGCCTGCGCCGGTTCCGTCCCGCCGCCGGTGATCTGTGACGGCGGTGATGGTTGGGCCGGTGGCGTCGGGGGTACTGCTGAGGTCGTAGCGACGCTCGCAATGGAGGTTGGCACATGGGTATCGACGACAAGATCAACAATGCCAGCGAGGACGCGGCCGGCAAGCTGAAGGAAGGCGCCGGTCGCGCCACCGACAACGAGCAGCTCGAGGCCGAGGGTCGTGCTGACCAGTCGACGGCCAAGCTCAAGCAGGCCGGCGAGAAGATCAAGGACGCCTTCAAGAGCTGACGTACCACGTGATTCGCACGCCGGGCCGGTGATCATTCACCGGCCCGGCGTTCTGTGTGCCCAGGTCCTCTCGGTGACCCTGAGGTTCCCCTGATTCCGCAAGCGGTCCCCACCGCCGCGCGCCGATACCTGCTAACTTCTGTTGGCATGTGCAAGGGCTGGTTATGAGCAGCGCTCCGCCGCCGACCGGTGACGACCTGATCCGGGTGCTGGCCACCCTGGCCAACCCGCACCGGATGCGGGTCGTCGCCGCGCTGGCCCGCGAGCGTGCCTACGTCAGCGGGCTGGCCCGGCAACTGGGCATCAGCCGCGCGCTGTTGCAGGTCCACCTACGGAAGCTGGCGGCGGCCGGGCTGGTCACCGCCCGCCTGGAGTTGTCGGAGGACGGGAAGGCCATGAACTACTACGAGGTGCAGCCGTTCGTGCTCACACTCACCCCCGAGGTCATCGCGGCGGCGGTGCAGACGCTCACCGTGCCCGACTCGGCCGACCAGCCGGGAGCGGCGCGATGACAGGCATGAGTGAGCACGACTGGACCGAGGTGGTCGGCGCGATAGGCATCTTCGCCCTGCTGATCACCGTGTTCGCGGTGAGCGTCGTCCAGATCGCCAAGACCCGACGGGCCCGTCTCGAGTCGTCCCGCTCGGACGAGTACCGCCGGATCGCCGAGACCGCCGCCCAGGCCCAGGCCGAGAACGCCCGCCTGCTCGCGGCGCTGGACGGCCGGCTGGGCGGGATGGAGACCCGGATGACCAACCTCGAACGCGTCCTGCGCGAGGTCGACTGACCCCGCCGGACGAAGGCCCCGGGCCGTCGAGCTGCCACTCGACGACCCGGGTGGAAGAAGGCATCACCTCGCCCCACGGGCGAGTTCCACTGGTAACGCTCCTTCGAGGAGAGGACAGCACCTCATGCTGCGCGTACGCAAATCCGCGGTGGGCTGGGCGGTCGCCCTGGCACTCACGGCCGCCGGCCTGACCCCGGCGAGCCCTGCCACCGCCCGACCGGCCATCGACTGGCGGCCCTGCCCCAAGGACGCCACCGCCGAGTGCGGCACCCTGTCGCTTCCGGTGGACTGGGACCGCCCCCGGGGTGAGCGCTTCGATCTGGCCTTGGCCCGCCGGGTCGCCGATCCGGCCCTTCGGCAGGGTTCGCTGGTGTTCGGCCCCGGCGGGCCGGGCGACAGCGGGGTGGAACGGGTGGTGGACGGCAGTTCCCGGTTCAGCGCCGACCTGCGCCGCCGGTTCGACATCGTCAGCTTCGACCCGCGCGGCACCGGCGCCAGCCACCCGGTGGTCTGCTCGCGGGACCTGCTCGCCCGGCAGCCGCAACTGCTCACCGACCAGGCCCAGTTCGACGCCACGCTGGCCGGGAACGCGCTGCTGCGCGCCGACTGCCGGGCCCGCACCGGCCCGCTGTACGACCATGTGGACACCACAAGCGCCGCCCGTGACCTCGACGCGGTCCGCGCCGCGCTCGGCGAGCGACGGTTGACCTTCCACGGCAGCTCGTACGGCACCCTGCTCGGCGAGCGGTACGCGGAGTTGTTCCCCGACCGGGTCCGGGCGGTGGTGCTGGAGGCCGCGATGGACCACAGCCTCGGCACCCGCGCCTTCCTCGACACCCAGGCCGTCACCTCGCAGAACGCGTTCGACGAGTTCGTCGCCTGGTGCGACAGGTCCACCTCCTGCGTCCTGCACGGGCGGGACGTCCGGGCGGTCTGGGCCGGGCTGCGCGCCCGGGCCGAGCGCGGCGACCTGACCGACCCGAAACGGCCCGGAGTCGTGCTGACCCCGTTCGAGCTGACCCGGCTCACCCACAAGGAGTTCTACGACACGTGGCGGTGGCCGGGGTTGGCCGACTGGCTGAACAGGATGGAGGCCCCCACCGCCGTGCGGGGCGTCGTCCCGTCGGCGGGCGACGCCGTGGCGCCGTACCCCTTCGCGGTGTTCTGCCAGGACTGGAGTCTGCCCGTCCGCGACTACCGGGAGTACGCCGGGCACCTGCGCCGGATGGCCCGGCTCGCACCCGACCTGCGCTACCCGACGGCGGTGTTCGCAGTGGTGACGTGCCTGGGCGCGCCGACGCCCGTCGCCAACCCGCAGCACCGCCTGCGGGTCCGCAGCGATGTGCCGCTGCTGATCGCCGCCACGGTGCACGACCCGGCGAGCGGGTACAACTGGGCCACGAACGTGGCACGGCAGTTGGGCCGGCACGGCGTGGTGCTCACGTACCGCGGGTGGGGGCACGGCAGTTACTCCACCAGCCCGTGCGTGGCGCGGGCTGTCGACGCCTACCTGATCGACCAGGTGGTGCCCGCCCGGGGCGCCGACTGCCCGGCCGTCGACCCGGACGTGTGACAGCCCCGCCGGCCGTCGGGTGGTCAGCTCCGCCCGACGGCCGGCGGCGGTGCGCTCACCGGCGTCGCGTGGCGCAGACGACGACGTCGTGAAGCGTTTTCCCGTGACCGGCCGGTCCGGTGACCGTGCGCTCGTGCTCCCGGGCGGTGGTGATCTCCCAGGTGTCGCCGGCCAGACCGGCGGTGATGTCAGCGACTGTGACCGATGCCTCGGCGGGCGGGTGGTGCCCGTGCCCGGTGACCCCCGCGGCGTGCAGGTGACCGACGATCAGCAGGGTGCCGCCGGGCGCCACCCACCCGGAGATGCGGTCGTAGAAGGCCAGGTGCGACATGGCCGGGTGCGCGTAGTGCGTGGTCACCAGATCGAACCGGGCCTCCGGCTCCCAGGTCGTCAGGTCGGCCTCCACCCACCGCACCCGCTCGGCCAACCCGCCGGCGGCCGCGCGTTCGGCGGCGACGGCCAGGGCTGCGGACGCGATGTCGACAGCGGTGACCCGCCATCCGTGCTCGGCGAGCCAGACGGCCTCCGCGCCGGTGCCGCACCCGGCGTCCAGTGCGGTGCCCGGCGTCAGGCCGGCGGTCCCGTCGGCAAGGTACGGGTGTGGGGCCGGCAGGCCGTGCTGCGCCTGCTGCCAGTGCCGCTCCCAGTAGTCCCTGTCGAAATCGTGCTGCTCGGTCATCGGGCTGCTCCTTCGCGTGTCACAGGCGACTGTGACCGGGATCCGGCTCTACCCGCAAAGCTTCTTGCCGAATGGCAAAATGGCTGCATGGACGAGCAGACGGACCGCACGCTCGACGCAGTCGGCCCGCGACTGAAGCAGCTCCGGCTGCGCCACGGCCTCACCCTCACCGACCTCGCCGAGCGGACAGGCATCTCCGCGAGCACCCTCTCCCGGCTCGAAGCGGGCCTGCGGCGGCCCACACTCGAACAGCTCCTGCCCCTCGCCCGCGTCCACGGCGTCACACTCGACGACCTCGTCGACGCGCCGCCCACCGGCGACCCCCGCATCAACCTGCGCCCCATCGCCACCAACGACGGATCGACGATCCTGCCGTTGACCCGCCGGCCCGGCGGCATCCAGGCGTACAAGTTCGTGCTCCCGGCAGGTGCCGACGACCGCGAACCCGACAGGCGCACCCACGAGGGCTACGACTGGGTCTTCGTCCTCAACGGCACGCTGCGGTTGGTCCTCGGCGACCACAACCTCCTCCTCCGGCCCGGCGAGGCCGCCGAGTTCGACACCCGCACCCCGCACTGGTTCGGCGCCACCAGCGCCGGCCCCGTCGAATTCCTCAGCCTCGTCGGCAAACAGGGCGAACGCGCACACGTGCGCGCGGCGCCGATCAGCGCAGAACCCGGTACGTCAGGTGCGTGACGGTCGGCCCGGCCACCACCGACACCTGCTCCAGGCGCGGCGCGACGCCGTCGAAGAGTAGTTCGCCGCCACCGAGGACGATCGGCACGAGGTGCAGTTGCAGGGTGTCGACCAGCCCGGCGGCCAGGTACTGCCGTACCGTGCTCGCCCCTCCGGCGATCGACACCCGCCGGTCGCCGGCAGCCTCCCGTGCCTGCCGCAACGCCGACCCGATGCCCTCGGTGACGAACCGGAACTCCGTGCCACCCCGCATGACAAGCGGCGCCCGGGGGTGGTGGCTGAGCACGAACACCGGGGTACGGAACGGCGGGTCATCGCCCCACCAGCCCTGCCACGTCTCGTCCCACGGGCCGTCGCCGCCGCCGAACATGCGCCTACCCATGACGTACGCGCCGATGTCGCGGGTCATCTCCTCGACGACGTCCGCGTCGACACCCCGGTCGCCGCCGCTGAGTCCGTGCTGGGCCCGCCAGGTGTCCAGGCCGAACACCCACTCGTGCAGCCGCAGACCTCCCCGGCCCAGCGGATCCTGCCGACTCTGCTCCGGCCCCGCCACGTACCCGTCCAGCGAGATCGACAGCTGACTGCTCACCATGCCCATGTCCCTCGACTCCTCTTCCTCATCGTCGGTCCGCCAGTCGGGCGGCTCGGCGTTCCAGGTAGCGCTGCTCGGGGCGGCTCGTGGTCCCTCGTGCCGCCGCCAGGTACGCCGTCCGCGCCGCGTCGGGCTCACCCGCCAGCTCCAGCAGGTGCGCCCGTACGGCGGCGAGCCGGTGGTGCCCCGCCGTACGCTCGTCCGCGTCCAGTGGTGCGAGCAGGGCGAGCCCGGCCCCTGGCCCGTCCACCATGGCGACCGCCACCGCCTGGTTGAGGGTGACCATCGGGTTCGGGGCGATCCGGGCCAACAGCCGGTAGAGCGCGACGATCTGCCGCCAGTCCGTCTGCGCCGCCGTCGCCGCCTCGGCGTGCACTGCCGCGATGGCCGCCTGGAGCTGGTACGGGCCGGGCGGCGACCAGGTCAACGCCTCGGTGACGAGCGCGACGCCCTCGGCGATGGCGGTGGTGTCCCACCGGGTGCGGTCCTGCTCGGCGAGCGGCACCAGCTCTCCGTCCGCGCCCACCCGGGCCGCCCGGTGCGCGTCGGTGAGCAGCATCAACGCCAGCAACCCGGCGACCTCGCCGTCGTCGGGCAGCAGCCCGTGCAGGACGCGGGCCAGCCGGATCGCCTCGCCTGTCAGATCGGCCCGGTGCAGATCCGGCCCGCTGGACGCCGTGTACCCCTCGTTGAAGATCAGATAGATGACGCGCAGCACCGTCCGCAGCCGCTCCTCCCGTTCACCGGGCCCCGGCATGTCGAAGCGGGCGCCGGCCGCCTCGATCCGCTGCTTGGCCCGGCGGATGCGCTGGCTCATCGTCGCCTCGGGCACGAGGTGTGCGCGGGCGATCTGGGCGGTGCTGAGCCCGCCGACCGCCCGCAGCGTGAGCGCCACCTGGGCGGATCCGGCAAGCGCCGGGTGACAGCAGAGGAACAGCAGGGTCAGCGTGTCGTCGGCGTCCGCCACCGCCGGCTCCGCGTCGGCCGGCGGCGCCACCTGGGCGTACGCCGGCTCGCGCAGCGCCACGGCGATCTCGCGGTCCCGGCGGGCGCTCTCGCTGCGCCACTCGTCGGTCAGCCGGCGGGTGGCCACGGTGAGCAGCCACGCGCGGGGACTGTCCGGTACGCCCTGCTCGGGCCACTGCGTCGCGGCGGCCAGCAACGCCTCCTGGACCGCGTCCTCACACCTGTCGAACTGGCCGTGCCTGCGGACCAGCAGGCCGAGGACCTGTGGCGCGAACGTGCGCAGCAGATCCTCGACCGTCCGGTCGTCTGTCACATCTCCGCTCCGGACTCGTCCATGATCGGCCGGACCTCCATGGCGCCGCCGAACCGCACGTCCGGCCAGCGGGCGGCGATCTCGGCGGCCCGCTCGGGGCTGTCGCAGTCGACGGCCAGGTAGCCGGCGAACTGCTCCTTGCTCTCCATGAAGGGCCCGTCGACGACCTCCGGGTGGCCACCGGCGAGCCGGACCGTACGGGTCTGCGACGGGTTGGCGAGCGCCTGGCCGCCGATCAGTTCGCCGGTCTCGGTCAGCTCCTTCATGATCTCGTCGACCTCGCCGAACAGGGCGGTGCGGTCCTGCTCGGAAAGCTCCTCGGTGAAGCCGGGCCGGTTCCAGATCAGCAGCATGTACTTCACGGCGATGCTCCTCGCGTCCTGGTCGCACCCCGGTCGGGGCGCGGCTCACCGGAGGGTCGGAGCCGTCACCCCGTTCCCTACCGCGTACCGAAGAAAATCGCAGAAAACCTTCCGGGTGGCGGTCCCACGCCGCACGGTCAGCGCCGGCCCGGCACCTGTCGGGGCTTCCGCCCGTCGCCGACGTCGAGCGACGCCCGGTCGGCGGCCGAGGTGCCGGACGACCAGCCCTCGGCGTCGCGGACGCTGAGCCGGTGCCTCGTGACGCCGGGAAAGAGCGTCTCCAGCCGTTCCTGGACCGCCTCGCCGCGCTTGGCGAGCACCGGCAACAGTCGCTCGGCGCCTGCCGTCTCGGCCGCCGCCGCGTCGGTTGCCGCGCGCAGCCGCTCGCCGATGCGCAGCGCGAACGCGTTGAGGAACGACTCGTCCCACACCTTCGTCCGCCGCCCCGACCCCGGCTTACGCTCGGCCCGCCCGCGCAGCATCGCGGCGGTGGCCTGGACCAGCAGAGACGTGTAGAGCAACTCCACCGCCACGAGATCGGCGGGCCAGCCCAGCACTGTGGTGAACCCCAGGTCGTCGGACCAGACCGCCTCGCACCGGTTCGCCGCCGCCACCTCCTGCACCAGCAGCGCCTTCGCGCCCGCGTACGGGGGGTCGGTGCTCAGGCGTACCCCACCCGGCTGGTCCCCGGTGGCCGACCCGGCGGCCAGCAGCGCCTCGTCGATGCTGTGCCTGGCGATCAGTTCCTGTGCCTTGCCGGTCAGCGCCTCCGCCTCGGCCGGGAACGTGGTCGACTCGGCCTTGGCGAGCAGTGCCCGCACCCGGTCCAGCATCGGTGACCCGCTGCGGGCCGTACCTGCCGCGCGGGTGGTCGCCGCGCCAGTCGAGCCCGGCGGCGGGCGCAGCACCGCGATCGGCGGCAGGCTCTCCACGAGCGCGAGGACGTCGATGGCGGTGCGCAGCGCGTCCACCCGGTCCAGCCCTTCGCGGGCTGCCCAGCCGGCCAGCACACCCCGGTCGTCGCCCCGGACCTCGGCGCTCAGCTCGCCCAACTGGTCGTCCCACCAGGCGGGGACCGGCTCGGCCTGCTCGCGCCGCTGGGCGGCCATCGCGTCGCGGAGCAACCCGGCCGCGCGGGCGTCGAGCCGGCGGGTGGTGATCCGGTCCAGGTCCACCGGCTGCCAGCCGCGCGGCCACAGGCGTGCCAGGCCACGGACCAGGCGACGCAGCAGGGCCGCGTCCACCGCCGTGCCACCGTCCGTCGCGCCGGTGCCGACCATCAGCCGGTCCAGTTGTCGTTCGGCCTGCCGTACGTCGGTGCCGCGCACCGCCGTCAGCGCGTCGGCGACGAGTTCGTCGGCGTCCGGCACGTGCACCTCCCTCTCGGCTCCCCTTCAGGCTCCATGATCATGCCGCCAGCCGTGCTGGAGTCGCGAAACGGGACCGGCAAGGCATGGTCGACGCGGTTCGGGGTAGTTCGGGCCTGACCCGGCATGGATGCGAGGTGTGTGGTGACCGGTACGAGTCTGCCCCGGGCAGGGACTCTCGACGGTCGCTCCTCCACGCTCGCCGGCGTCCTGATCGGTGTGGCGATCATGGCGGCGGTGGACGAGATCGTCTTTCACCAGCTGCTGGCCTGGCACCACTTCTACGACAGGTCCACCCCGTCGATAGCCCTGCTGTCGGACGGCCTGCTGCACGCCGCCGAGCTGATCATCCTGGTCGGCGGGTTCTTCTGGTTCGCCGACCTGCGCCGGCGACGTGCCCTGTCGGCCCGGCTGGCCTGGGGTGGCTTCCTGCTCGGCGCCGGCGGTTTCCAGGTCTTCGACGGCGTGGTCGACCACAAGGTGCTCCGGGTGCACCAGATCCGCTACGGCGTCCACCTGCTGCCGTACGACGTGGTGTGGATCGCGGGCGGGGCGGTGCTGCTGCTGGCGGGCGCCGCGGTGGTCTGGTGGACACGGTCCCGCCGGCCCGGTGACGGCCCCCGGTGACGACGGTCCTCTCCGGTCTGCCGGCCTGGGCCGGACAGCCGGTGTTGGCGCACGGCGGGCACGCGGCGGACGGGCGGAGCTGGCTGCCGCTGCTCCCGGTCGTGCTGCTGGCCGTCGGCTACCTGCTGGCCGCCGTTGGCGACCCGCGCGGCTGGGATCACAGGCGCACCGCCGCCTGGTTGGCCGGCTGCGCCCTGCTGGCGGTCGCCGTCGGACCGCTGGCCCAACTCCCCGACCCGCGCGGGCACATGGCGCAGCACCTGCTGCTCGGCATGGTCGCCCCGCTCGGGCTGGCCCTCGGTGCCCCGGTGACCCTGCTGCTGCACGTCGCGCCCCCGCCGACGCGGCGGATGGTGGGCCGCCTGCTGCGCGTCCGCCCGCTGCACCTGGTCGCCCACCCGGTCACCGCCGCGCTGCTCACCACGGGTGGGCTGGCCCTGGTGCTGCTCACCCCGCTGTACGCGGCGGCCGAGCGGCAACCGACCCTGCACCACGCCCTGCACCTGCACTACGTGGCCGCCGGGTACCTGTTCGCCTGGTCGCTGGCCGGGCCGGACCCGGCACCCCGCCGCCCCGGAATGGCCGTCCGCGTCGGGGCGCTGCTCGGCGCGTCGGCAGGGCACGCGGTACTGGCCAAGTACCTGTACGCGCAAGCCGGAACGCTCCCGCCCGGGCTCACCGACCGTGACCCGGAAGCGTTCCGCGCAGCCGCCCAACTCATGTACTACGGCGGCGACCTGGCAGAGCTGCTGCTGGCCGTGGCCCTCTTCGCCACCTGGTACCACCGCCCCCACCGGGCGCGGCACCCCCGGGTGGTGGGCTTCGTTACTGCCAGGTGGTGAGGATCGTGTCCACAGGTACGGCGTCGCGCTCCGGGTCCGGTGCTGGGGATGGCTGGGCGGTGGGCGTGCGGTCGAAGCGGGGTGCGGGGGCGGGCTGGATCTCACCGCCCACCTCGACGAAGGTGCCCCGGGCCGCGTTGTGCGGATGCTGGTGCGCCTCACCCGGGCCGAGCACCGGGGCGACGCAGGCGTCCAGGTCGGCGAAGATCGCCGTCCACTCGTCCCGGGTCCGCTCGGCGAACCGCTCGGTGAACCGCCTCCGCAGCTCGTCCCAGCCGCTCGGGTCGTACTGGGCGGGCAGGTCCGGGTCGTCGGCGAGGCCGAGACCCGCCAGGAGTACGGCGTAGAAGGCCGGTTCCATCGCGCCGACCGCCATGAATCCATCGTCGGAGGTGCGGTACGTGTCGTAGAACGGTGCCCCGCCGTCGAACATGTTGCGCCCACGCGGTGCTGCCCACAGGCCGGTGCCGAGCAGCCCGTGCAGGAACGACGTGAGCAGCGCCGACCCGTCCACCATTGCCGCGTCGACCACCTGCCCGACGCCTGAGCGTTCCCGTTCCAGCAGCGCGGCGAGCACGCCGACGGCGAGCAGCATGCCGCCTCCGCCGAAGTCGCCGAGCAGGTTCATCGGCGCGTACGGGCGCTCACCGGCCCGGCCCAGCGGCTCCAACGCCCCGGCGACCGCGATGTAGTCGATGTCGTGCCCGGCCCGGGCCGCCAGCGGGCCGTCCTGACCCCAGCCGGTCATCCGCGCGTACACCAGCCGGGGGTTGCGCTCCTGGCACACCTGCGGGCCGAAGCCGAGCCGCTCGGCCACCCCCGGCCGGTACGCCTCGACCAGCACGTCGGCACGCTCGACGAGGCTCAGCAGGCCGGCCACCCCGTCGGGGGACTTCAGGTCGAGGGTGGTGACCCGCCGGCCGCGCTGCAACGGCCCGCCGGTCGGCGCGGCCAGCCGGCCCGCTCCCGGCGCGCCGGGCCGGTCCACCCGCACCACGTCCGCGCCGAGGTCGGCGAGGACCATGCAGCCGAACGGCGCCGGGGCGAGACTTGCCAACTCGACAACCCGCACCCCGGCCAACGGCCCGCCGTGCGCCGCCGTCACGCGACGCCGGCCGGTTCGGTGGTACGGGCGGCGAGCCGCTCGACCAGGTCGGCGGGGGGCGTGAACCGGTCGCCGTACCGGTCGGCCAGCTCGGCCGCGCGCGCCCCGAAGCCGGCCGGGCCGCCCGCGTACTGCCGGACGTAACGGATCACCCCACCGGTCCACGCCGGGAAGCCGATGCCGAAGATCGAGCCGATGTTGGCGTCGGTCTCGGTCCGCAGTACGCCCTCGTCGAGGCAGCGCAGCGCGTCCAGCGCCTCGGCGAAGAGCATCCGCTCCTGAAGGTCGGTGAACGGCACCGCCCGGCCGGCGTCGGTGATCAGGTCGGCGAGACCCGGCCACAGCCGTCCCCGGCTGCCGTCGTCGTACGCGTAGAAGCCGCGACCCGCCGCGCGTCCCGGCCTGTCGTACGCGTCGACAAGTTCGTCGACGAGCCGGTGCGCCGGCAGGGGCAGGAACTCTTCGCTCGCGGCTTCGAACTGGCGGCGGATCCGCTGGATCAGGGTGAGGCTCACCTCGTCGGCCAGCGCCAACGGCCCGGTCGGGTAGCCGGCCTGCAACGCGGCCTGCTCCACCGACGCGGCAGGTACGCCGTCGGCGACCATGCCCACCGCCTCGTCGATGAACCGGCCGATGACCCGGCTGGTGAAGAAGCCCCGGCCGTCGTTGACCACGATCGGGGTCTTGCCGATCCGCCTACCCAGGTCGAACGCGCGGGCCAGCGCGTGGTCGCCGGTCCGTTCGCCGACCACGATCTCCAGCAGCGGCATCCGGTCGACAGGGGAGAAGAAGTGCATGCCGATGAAGGCGGCCGGCCGGTCCACGCCCTCGGCCAGCTGAGTGATCGGCAGGGTGGAGGTGTTGGAGGCGATCAGCGCGTCAGGTGCCAGCGCTGGCAGGACCTCGGCGAACACGGCCTTCTTCAGCGCCGGGTCCTCGAAGACCGCCTCGATGACCGCGTCGCACCCGGCGAGGTCGTCCACCCGGTCGGTGGTGGTGATCCGGTCCAGCACCGCGCGGGCGTCGGCCTCCGTGGCGCGGCCCTTGCGCACCTTGCGGGCCAGCAGCCGTTCGGCGTGCTCCCGGGCCCGTCCGGCGGTCTCCTCCGTGACGTCCTTGACCACCACGTCGATGCCGGCGCTGGCGCAGGCGTACGCGATGCCGGCGCCCATCATGCCCGCGCCGAGCACCGCCACCTTCCGCACCGGCGGCACGTCGACGGACGGTCGGGCGGCGCCGCCGTTCACGGCCTTCAGGTCGAAGAAGAACGCCCCGATCATGTTCTTGGCGACCTGCCCGGTGAGCAGGCCGATCAGGTGCCGGGTCTCCACTGTGAACGCGGTGTCCACGTCGACCTGCGCGCCCTCGACGGCGGTGGCCAGGATCGCCTCGGGCGCGGGCAGCCGGGCGCCCTTGAGCTGCTTGCGCAGGGTGGCCGGGAAGGCGGGCAACTGCGCGGCGAGTGACCGGCTGGCCGGGGTGCCGCCGGGCATCCGGTAGTCCGGTCGGTCCCACGGCTGCTTCGGCTGCGGGTTGGCGGCGATCCAGGCACGGGCCCGGTCCATCATCTCCGCCTCGGTGGCCACCACCTCGTCGACCAGGCCGGCGGCCAGGGCGTCGGCCGGGCGCATCCGCCGGCCGGTGAGCAGCACAGTGGTCAGCGCGCCGGCCAGGCCGAGCATCCGCACGGTCCGGGTGACACCACCGGCCCCGGGCAGCAGGCCCAGCGTCACCTCGGGCAGCCCGAGCCGGCTGCCCGGCGCGTCGAGCGCGATCCGGTGGTGGCAGGCGAGCGCGATCTCCAGGCCGCCGCCGAGCGCGGAACCGTTGACCGCCGCGACCACCGGCCGGCCCAGTCTCTCCAGGCGGCGCAGGTCCCGTTTGATGGTGCCGAGCAGCTCGGCGAGCGCGGGAGCGTCCTCGCGGGTGGCCCTGATCATCTCCGGCAGGTCGCCGCCGGCGAAGAACGTCGACTTCGCGCTCGTCACGATGACCCCGGCGAGGTCGGGTTCGGCCTCCAGTCGGTCGAGCACCGCGCTCATCGACGCGGCGTACGCCCGGTTCATGGTGTTCGCGGACTGGGTCGGGTCGTCAAGGGTGAGCGTGACGATGCCGTCGGCGCCGCGGTCGTACCGGATGGTGTCGGTCATTGTCGTCCTCCGGGTCAGCAGCGCTCGAGAACGGTGGCGACGCCCATGCCGCCGCCGATGCACAGGGTCACGACGGCGCGGCGCAGGTCGCGGCGCTCCAACTCGTCCAACGCCGTACCGAGCAGCATCGCTCCGGTCGCGCCGAGCGGGTGGCCCAGGGCGATCGCGCCGCCGTTGACGTTCACCAGGTCCGGGTCGAGGCCCAGGTCGCGGACGTACTTGAGCACCACGGCCGCGAACGCCTCGTTGATCTCGAACAGGTCGATGTCGTCGAGCGTCAACCCGGCGGCGGCGAGCGCCTTGTGGGTGGCCGGGATCGGGCCGGTCAGCATCAGCGTCGGGTCGGCGCCGGTGACCGCCGCGCCGACGATCCGGGCGCGCGGGGTGAGACCGAGGTCCCGGCCGACCTGCTCCGAGCCGACCAGTACCAGCGCCGCGCCGTCCACGATGCCCGACGAGTTGCCGGCGTGGTGGACGTGCTCGATCGCCTCCAGCCAGTGGAACTTCTGCAACGCCACCGCGTCGAAGCCGGCCGCCTCGCCCATCGTCGCGAAGGACGGGGTGAGCTTCGCCAACGCCTCCCTTGTGGTCTCCGGGCGCAGATGCTCGTCCACGGTGAGGATGTCCAGCCCGTTGCCGTCCCGGACCGGCACCACCGAGCGCGCGAAGTGCCCGCCCGCCCACGCCTTGGCGGCCCGTTCCTGCGACCGCACCGCATAGCCGTCCACGTCGTCGCGGGTGAAGCCCTCCAGGGTGGCGATCAGGTCGGCGCTCACGCCCTGCGGCACGAACGACGTGGCAAGCGCGGTCTGCGGGTCGGTGGCCCAGGCCGCGCCGTCGGAGCCCATCGGCACCCGGGACATCGACTCCACCCCGCCGGCCAGCAGCAGGTGTTCCCAGCTGGAACGGATCCGCGCGGCGGCGGAGTTGACCGCCTCCAGCCCGGAGGCGCAGAACCTGTTGAGCTGCACCCCGCCCACCTCGTCCGGCAGCCCGGCGAGCAGCGCCGCCGCCCGTGCCAGGTCGCCGCCCTGTTCGCCGACCGGGGTGACGATGCCGAGAAGCAGGTCCTCCAACCGGCCGACGTCCAGGCTCGGGTTGCGCTCGCGCAGCGCGTCGATCAGGCCGACGACAAGGGAGATCGGCTTGACCCCGTGCAGCGCGCCGGTGTCCCGGCCGCGTCCGCGCGGGGTGCGCACCGCGTCATAGACGTACGCCTCAGAGGGCACGGGCGATCAGCTCCTTCATGATCTCGTTGGTGCCGCCGTAGATCTTCTGGACGCGGGCGTCGGCGTACATGCGGGCGATCGGGTACTCAGTCGTGTAGCCGTAGCCGCCGAACAGTTGCAGGCACCTGTCGATGACCTCGCACTGCCCTTCGGTGAGCCACGACTTCGCCATCGCGGCGGTCGCCACGTCCAGGTCGCCTCGGCTGTGCCGGACGATGCAGTCGTCCAGGAAGACCCGGCTGACCCGGGCGCGGGTGGCGCACTCGGCGAGCACCATCCTGGTGTTCTGGTGCCCCATCAGCGTCTTGCCGAAGGCGCTGCGCTCCTTGGCGTACGCGACGGTCAGCTCGACCGCGCGTTCCATGGCGGCGACCGCGCCCACGCCGATCACCAGTCGCTCCTGCGGCAGCTGCTGCATCATCTGGATGAAGCCCAGCCCCTCGGCGCCGCCGAGCAGGTTGGCCGCCGGCACCCGGAGCTCGTCGAAGAACAGCTCGGCGGTGTCGTTGCCGTGCAGCCCGATCTTGGACAGCAGCCGACCCCTGCGGAAGCCCTCCGGCTCGTCGCCCACCTCACAGACCAGCAGGGAGATGCCTGCCGCCCGCTGCTCGGGGTCGGTCTTCACCGCCACGATGATCAGATCGGCCACGCCGCCGTTGGTGATGAACGTTTTCGCGCCGCTGACCAGGTAGTCGTCGCCGTCGCGGACGGCCCGCGTCCGCATCGCCTGGAGGTCCGAGCCGCCGTCCGGCTCGGTCATCGCTATCGCGCCGACCAGCTCGCCGCTGCACAGGCCGGGCAGCCAGCGTCGCTTCTGCTCCTCGCTGCCGTACGCCACGAGGTAGCCGGTGACAATGCCACTGTGGACGGCCAGGCCGAGGCTGCTCTCCCCGGTGTACGCCTGCTCGTGCAGCAACACGGCCTCGTGGGTGAAGCCGCCGCCCCCGCCGCCGTACTCCTCGGGGACGGACAGGCCGAGCAACCCCAGCTCACCGGCGCGCCGGTAGTGCTCGCGGTCCGGGTGGCCCTGCGCCAGCAGGCGGTCGGTGTGCGGCAGCACCTCCTTGGTGAAGAAGGTGCGGGCCAACTCGGCCAGGTCGTCGTGCTCCGGCTCACGCCAGAGCGAGGGGGAGCCATCGGTCGTCGGCATGTGCATCACCCTCGCGCGCTGTTGGCGGCATGTCAATAAGTCTCGATCAGCAGCCGGGAACAGGCTTTCGGGTCGTCCGCGAAGGGCAGATGTCCGCAGCCCGGCAGCGGCACGTGCCGTGCCGCCGGCAGCGCCGCGCGGGCCCGCCGGGCCTGAGTGGGGTACGGCAACACGAGATCGCGCGTACCCCAGGCGACGGTCACGGGAATGTCGTCGAGCGCGCCGGTCGTCTCGCGACGGAGCTGCCATCCGGCGAACGCGGCGCGCGCCGCCGCGAAGCCTGGCGCGTCGGCCAGCGCCGCCGCGGACTCGACGCACTCGTCTCGGCTGAGTCGTCCCGGGTGGCCGTAGAAGAGGCCGCAGAAGGCCACCCGACCGGCCCGGCTCGCCAGCAGCCGGGGCAGTGCCGGCCGCAACGCGACGGCGGCCGAGCGGGCTCCCCCGACCGTCAGTTGGCACCAACGTCGCCCCACCGGGCCCCAGAACCCGATCGGCGAGAACGCGATAACCGAGCTGGCCAGCCCGCGCCGCCCCAACTCCAGCGCGATGCCACCGCCGAGCGAGTTGCCGGCCACGGCGGGCCGGTGCACACCCAGCGCGTCAAGGAACGCGGCGACCCGGTCGGCCAGGTACTCCACCGAGCCAGGCGCTCCGCGTCCAGCCGGCGCTGCCGGCTCGGTTGGCTCGGTTGGCTGGCCCGGCTCGGTTGGCTGTGCTGGCTCGGTTGGCTGGGCCGGCTCGGTTGGCTGGGCCGGCGCTGCCGGCTCGGTTGGCGCGGCCGGCGTCGGCCAGGGCGGTGAGGCGCCGAAGCCGGGCAGGTCCAGCGCGATCACGTCCCGGTGCCGGGCCACCTCGTCGAGCACCGGCTCCCACACCTGCCACCGACTACCGACCCCGTGCAGAAGCACCAGCGGCGGACCTTCCCCACGCCGCGAGTGAGCGAGCCAGTCCGGATCCCCACGCCGCATCCCCCCACCCTCACACGCCAAAGCCACCCCAGAGTCTCTCCCCCCGGCCCGAAAGTGCCCGCCACGCCAGCGAGTCGCCGTCCGTCGAGCAAGGAACCGCGCCGATCTTGCAGTTTCAGTCGCCGGGATGGGTGGAATTGCCCCTTGTGTCATGACAGAGAGTGCAAGATCGCCGAGCGAGGGCGAGGGCGGGGGCGAGGGCGGGGGCGAGGGCGGGGCGAGGGCGGGGCGGGGGTGGGGTGGGGTGGGGTGGGGTTTGAGCGCTGATCGAGGTGGGGGTGGCGGCTGCCGCTAGGGTCGGGCAGATGAGTGTCGAGACGGCTCCCCGCCGCCGCCGGTTGGAGCCGGACGCCAGGCGCGGGCAGATCCTGGCCTGCGCGGTCCGGCTGTTCGGCGAGCGCCCGTACGCGGACGTGTCGACCACCGACGTGGCCCGGGAGGCGGGCGTCGCCCGGGGCCTGGTCAACCACTACTTCGGCACCAAGAAGGACCTCTATCTGGAGGTCGTGCGGGTCATGGTGACCATCCCGGAGGTCGCCGTGGAGCGGCTACCCAAGGGGGATCTGCGGACCCGGGTCGATGCCAGCGTCTCGTGGTTCCTCGACGTGGTGTCGCGGCACAGCACCTCCTGGCTGGCCGCCGTCACGGCCCGGGGGATGGGCGGCGACGCCGACGTGGAACGGGTGCTCGCCGAGGCGGAGGAGGTCGCCGCCGACCGGATGCTCGTCGCCGTCGGGCTGGCCGAGGAGGCCGAGGACCATGAGGAGCTGCGGGGGATGGTCCGGGCGTACTGCGGGCTGGCGACGTCGACCGCCCGGGAGTGGCTCCAGCGCGGCGCGCTGACCCGTGCCCAGGTGCACCTGCTGCTCACCACAACCCTGCTGACAATCGTCGAGCAGGTCGTACCGCAGGTCATCGCCGGCGACAGTGCGGTACGCCCGGCCGGCCCTCGCGCGTAGTCGTTGGCGCGCTGTCAACAAGCTGTTACGGTCGGCCGCACGGCTGAGGGAGCCCGCCATGACCGACACCGCACCAACCACGACCGCAGTGAACGGTGACATTCGGGGTCGGGTGCGGGTGGCGGTCATCGGTTCCGGGTTCGGCGGCGTGGCGGTGGCCGCCGCGTTGACCCGCACCGGCGCTGCCGACGTGGTGCTGCTGGAGCGGGCCGACCGGATCGGCGGCGTCTGGCGGGACAACACCTACCCGGGCTGCGCCTGCGACATTCCGGCGCCGCTCTACTCGTACTCCTTCGCCCTGAACCCGGACTGGTCGCGGCGCTTCCCGCCGCACTCGGAGATCCTCGACTACCTGCACCGCTGCGTGGCCGAGCTGGGCCTGACCGATCGTGTGCGGCTGCGGACCGAGGTCACCGACGCGTCGTGGGACGAGGCGGCCGCGTGCTGGCGGCTGCGTACCGTCGATGGCGCGGAACTGACGGCGGACGTGCTGGTGCCGGCGGTCGGTCAGCTCTCCCGGCCGGTGGTGCCGGTGCTGCCGGGCGCGGAACGGTTAGCCGGGCCGGCCCTGCACACCGCCCGGTGGGATCCGACGGTACGGCTGGACGGCGCCCGGGTCGCGGTCATCGGCACCGGCGCCAGCGCCGTGCAGTTGGTCCCGGCCATCGCCGATCGCGCGGCCCGGGTGACAGTCTTCCAGCGCACCCCGCCGTGGACGCTGCCCAAGCCGGACCGCCGGCACGGTCGGCTGGGCCGGGCGCTCTACCGGCGGGTGCCGGTGCTGATGCGGCTGCCCCGGGCCGCGTTCTGGTCGGCCACCGTGGTCACCGGGCTGGCGGTGACAGGCAACCGGGCCGCCGCAGCGGTGCTGCGAGGCCTCTCGCGGGCGCAGCGGTGGTGGCAGGTACGCGACCCGGAACTGCGCGCCAGGATCACTCCGGTGGAGCCGATGGGCTGCAAACGGGTCCTGTTCACCAACGACTGGCTGCCCACCCTGGGCCGCCCCGACGTCGACCTGGTCACCGAGAGGATCGTCGAGCTGACCGAGGACGGTGTGCGGACCGCCGACGGTCGGGTCCACCCCTGCGACGTGCTGGTCTACGGCACCGGCTTCGCGGCCACCGACTTCCTGGTGCCGATCCGGGTGACCGGTCGCGCCGGCCGCCGGCTCGACGAGGAGTGGCGCGACGGCGCCTACGCGTACCTCGGGATGGCGGTGCCCGGCTTCCCCAACCTCTTCCTGATGTACGGCCCGAACACCAACACCGGCAACACGTCGGTGATCTACTTCCTGGAGGCGCAGGCCCGGCACATCGCCCAGGCGGTCCGGTTGCTCGCCGCGGGCGGTCCACCCCTGGAGGTACGCCCCGAGGTCGCCGCCGACCACGACGCGGAGATGCAGCGCCGGTTGGCCGGCAGTGTGTGGACGGCGTGCCGCAGCTGGTACCGCACGGCCAGCGGACGGATCGTCACCAACTGGCCTGGGATGGCCGCCGAGTACCGCCGCCGTACCGCCCGACTGGACCCGGCCGACTACGGACGCACCAGTTGACGGCTGCTCAGGCGGCTCGTCGGTCGGTACGTGCCGCCGGGGCGGCGTACCGGTCGGCCGCCTGCGCCGGATACGACTCGGGGCGTACGACCCGCAGGGGCCGGTCGACCTCGTCCGCGCCGAACCGCCAGCGCGAGGGGGCCGGCTGCCGCTGCGGCGAGGGCCCGCCGGGGCGCAGGCCGGGCCGGGACAGCAGCACGGTGATCAGGTAGCCGACCACCAGGAACCCGTGGCTGACCAGCCGTTCGCCGCCCACCGATCCGGTGGCCAGGTCGTTTACCGACAGCAGCAGCAACGTGCCGACGAAGGCGCTGAGCATCGGCAGCAGACCGGCGGGTGGGCTGCGGCGTACCGCCACGAAGAGGAACCCGGCGCCGACCGCCACGTTCCAGGCGGCGGACTCGTGCCACAGGTGCTGGCCTGTGGGGTGCAGGTGGTCGGCGGTGGCGCCCCGGCCCACCTGGGCCAGGCCGAGCACGAGTTGCACCGCGCCGAGCAGTCCGAGTGCCGCGCGCAGCCCGGCGACCAGCGGGCCACGGCGGGGCAGGCGGGGTCGCCACCGCGACCGGCGGGGCGGCGGTGCCGCAGCGGCGGCGGCCAGGATCGCCGCGGTCCGGTCGGGCACGTCGGTGACCACCCGGGTACGAACACGGCGGGTCACCGAGGCCGCCGCGCTGAACCAGGCCCGACACTCGGCGCACCCGTCGAGGTGCCCCTGCGCCGCCGTCCGCTCGGCGGCGGTCTCCTCCCCGTCCAACTGCGCGGACAGGACCTCCCGCCACTGCTCACACCCCATGTACCGGTAGTCGCTCCGGCGGCCGCTCCGGTTCCCGGCCACCGGGACGCGTTGTGGAATACTCGCCGGACCATGACGCGCTACGGCCTGCTGATCCTGCCCGCCACCAACCGGGTGTACGCCCGCTCCGCCATCGACCTGACCCGGGCCGAGCTGGAGATCTTCGGCCGATCGGCGCTCGACGGCCGGCTCGGCGAGCTGGACACCGAGGTGGTCGGTGGGGCCTCCTACGTCACCTTCACCGGTGACGGGTTGACCGAGCGTGACCTCGCCGTCCTGGGCAATCTCTCCGCCGGGTACGCGCTGTTCGAGATCGTCGGCGAGCTGCTGCGCCCGATCGAGTGGAGCCGGCTGGACCGGTACGACGACGACCTGCTCACCATCCAGAAGTACCCGGGCAAGACCAACGAGCAGTTCACCAAGCTGCTGCTCAACGTCACACTGCTCGCCTCGGACTGGGCCGGCGAGCTGACCAGCCGGCGGTTCCGGGTGCTCGACCCGCTGTGCGGTCGCGGCACCACCCTCAACCAGGCGCTGATGTACGGCTTCGACGCGGCCGGAATCGAGCGCGACCAGAAGGACGTCGAGGCGTACCGGGCGTTCATCACCACCTGGCTGAAGCAGAAGCGGATCAAGCACCGGGTGCTGGAGTCGGGGCCGGTGCGCCGGGAGCGCAAGGTGGTCGGCCGTCGGGTGCGCATCGAGCTGGCACCGACCCGCGAGGAGCACAAGGCCGGCCGGACGCAGCTGCTGGACGTGGTAAACGCCGACACGACCCGCTCGGCGGAGTTCTTCCGCCCGGAGACCGTCGACCTGGTCGTCGCGGACGCCCCGTACGGCGTGCAGCACGGCAGCCGTACCGCCGATCACGGACTGACCCGCGATCCGCTGGCACTGCTCGCGGACGCCGCTCCGGTCTGGGCGCGGCTGCTGCGCCCCGGCGGCGCGCTCGGCATCTCCTGGAACACCCATGTCGCCAGCCGCGACGACGCGGCGGCGGCACTTGCCGACGCCGGCCTGACAGTTGTGGACGACGAGCCCTACCGCGCGCTGCGGCACCGGGTCGACCAGTCGATCATGCGCGACGTGCTGGTGGCCCGCCGCCCGGCCTGACCCGGTCGCGCGCCCCCGCCCCCGCCGGGTCGCCGGCCGGGGTGGCGTCGAGGACCAGCTCGACGTCGGCGAACTCGGGCGGCGCGACGAGCCGGCGACCAGTCGCCTTCAGTCCTTTGCTCTGCTTCAACCGGCGCAACAGTTTCGGCGCCTCGCTGTCGCGTCTGTTGAAGCAGAGCAAAGGGTGGACATCAACCCCTGGTCTCCCCGGCACCCATGCTTCTGTGCCGCATTTCACCTGTTCAGTGGGCACGTGTGAAAACCGCGTCAAGAAAAGGATCGCCGCCGTCATGGTCGCGTTATGACCCCTGCCGTCCGGTAGGTGGTGGGGCTTTGATTGCCCCGCGCGACCGGAAGGCGGTCGCGACGAACCTTTCCGGTAAGAGGAGTCAGCGTGTCTGACGTGGTGTTCGTGGTCCTCACGGTGGCGCTGTTCGCCGTGCTCGCCCTGGTGGTCCGGGCGGTGGAGAAGCTGTGAACGCGGTAAACGCCGTCGGTCTGGTGCTCGCGATCGTCCTGGGCGCGTTCCTGGTGTTCGCCCTGTTGTTCCCGGAGCGCTTCTGATGACCATGACAACAGCGGGCGTCATCTTCGTGCTGACGCTGGTGGCGGCCCTGGTCGCTGTCTACAAGCCGCTCGGCGACCACATGTTCCGGGCGGTCACCGGAACCAGGCAGTCGCGGGTCGAGCGGGTGATCTTCCGCCTGGTCGGGGTCAACCCGGCCGCCGAGCAGACCTGGGGCGTGTACGCCCGCAGCGTGCTCGCATTCTCCGCGGTCTCGATCCTGTTCCTGTACCTGTTCCAGCGGGTGCAGAACCACCTGTGGCTGTCGCTGGGATTCGACCCGGTGGTGCCGCACGGCGCGTGGAACACGGCAGTGTCGTTCGTGACAAACACCAACTGGCAGTCGTACTCGGGTGAGTCGACCATGGGTCACCTGGTGCAGATGGCCGGCCTGGCGGTGCAGAACTTCGTCTCGGCGGCGGTCGGCATCGCGGTGGCTGTCGCGCTGGTGCGCGGCTTCGCCCGCAGCCGCACCGGGCAGCTCGGCAACTTCTGGGTCGACCTGACCCGGATCGTGCTGCGGATCCTGCTGCCGATCGCGGTGCTCGGCGCGATCGCGCTGATGATCGGCGGGGCGGTGCAGAACCTCTCCGCCGGCACCGACGTGAGCACGCTGACCGGCGGCACCCAGACCATCACCGGTGGTCCGGTCGCCAGCCAGGAAGTGATCAAGGAACTGGGCACCAACGGTGGCGGCTTCTACAACGTCAACAGCGCGCACCCGTTCGAGAACCCCACAGCCTGGACGAACTGGCTGGAGATCTTCCTGATCCTGCTGATCCCGTTCAGCCTGCCGCGGGTGTTCGGCCGGATGGTCGGACAGAACCGCCAGGGGTACGCCATCGCCGCGGTGATGGGCATCCTCGCGTTCGCCAGCGTCGCCATCACCAACATCTTCGAGCTGGCCGGCCACGGCACCGTCCCGCAGGCGGTCGGCGCGGCCATGGAGGGCAAGGAGGTGCGGTTCGACGTGTCGAACTCGGCCACCTTCGCCGCCGCCACCACGCTCACCTCGACAGGTGCGGTCAACTCGTTCCACGACTCGTTCACCTCGCTCGGCGGCATGATGACCATGGTCAACATGATGCTCGGCGAGGTCGCGCCCGGCGGCACCGGTTCCGGGCTCTACGGCCTGCTCATCCTCGCGGTGATCACGGTCTTCGTGGCCGGGCTGATGGTGGGCCGCACCCCGGAGTACCTGGGCAAGAAGATCGGGTCACGCGAGATCAAGTTCGCCTCGCTCTACTTCCTAATCACGCCGATCCTGGTGCTCGTCGGGACGGCGGCGGCGTTCGCCACCGGCAACAACTCGACAGCGCTCAACGTCGGCCCGCATGGCCTCTCCGAGGTGCTCTACGCGTTCACCTCGGCCAGCAACAACAACGGCTCCGCCTTCGGCGGCATCACCGTCAACACCACCTGGTGGGACACCGCGCTGGGGTTGTGCATGCTGCTGGGCCGGTTCCTGCCGCTCATCTTCGTGCTCGCGTTGGCCGGCTCGCTGGCCCGCCAGGCACCCACCCCCGCGTCCGAGGGCACCCTGCCGACCCACCGACCGCTGTTCATCGGCATGGTCGTCGGCGTCACGGTGGTCCTCGTCGCGCTGACCTTCCTGCCCGCGCTCGCGCTCGGCCCGCTGGCAGAGGGGCTCTGACCATCATGAGGAACGAGGACATGTCCGTCACGTCCGCCCCGACAGAGCAACTCCCCGGCACACCCGCCACCCAGGGCAACCGGGTCGGCGGGGGCCTGCTCGACCCCCAGCAGCTCATCCGGTCCCTGCCGGACGCGCTGCGCAAGCTGAACCCGACCACGCTGTGGCGCAACCCGGTGATGCTGATCGTGGAGGTCGGTGCTGCCTTCACCACGGTCCTGGCGGTGACCGACCCGTCGGTGTTCGCCTGGGCGATCACCGTCTGGCTCTGGCTGACAGTGCTCTTCGCCAACCTGGCCGAGGCGGTCGCCGAGGGCCGGGGCAAGGCCCAGGCCGCCGCGCTGCGGCAGGCCAAGCAGGACACCATCGCCACCCGGCTGATCGACTGGAAGCCCGGCGCCCGCGCGAACACCTACCGCGACGAGGCGGTGCCCGCGCCGCAACTGCGCCAGGGCGACATCGTGCTCGTCGAGGCGGGCGGCATCATCCCGGGCGACGGCGACATCGTCGAGGGCATCGCCAGCGTCGACGAGTCGGCGATCACCGGCGAGTCGGCCCCGGTCATCAGGGAGTCCGGCGGTGACCGCAGCGCGGTCACCGGTGGCACCAGGGTGCTCTCCGACCGGATCATCGTGAAGATCACCCAGAAGCCGGGGGAGAGCTTCATCGACCGGATGATCGCCCTGGTCGAGGGCGCCAACCGGCAGAAGACACCTAACGAGATCGCGCTGAACATCCTGCTCGCCGCGCTCACGATCATCTTCCTGCTGGCTGTGGTCACCCTTCAGCCGCTGGCGATCTTCTCCAAGGCGTACCAGGCGGCCGCGCCGGACAGCGGGGCGATCACCGGTTCCGGTGTCACAGGTGTCGTGCTGGTCTCGCTGCTGGTCTGCCTCATCCCCACCACCATCGGCGCGTTGCTTTCGGCAATCGGCATCGCCGGCATGGACCGCCTGGTCCAGCGCAACGTCCTGGCCATGAGCGGCCGGGCCGTCGAGGCGGCCGGCGACGTCAACACCCTGCTGCTGGACAAGACCGGCACCATCACGCTGGGAAACCGGCAGGCCGCCGAGTTCGTACCGGTCGAGGGGGTCGACGCCGCGACGGTGGCCGACGCCGCGCAGCTGTCCAGCCTGGCCGACGAGACCCCGGAGGGACGTTCGGTGGTCGTGCTGGCAAAGAACGAGTTCGGGCTGCGCGAACGCGAACCCGGGGTGATGCCGCACGCCACCTTCGTGCCGTTCACCGCGCAGACCCGGATGAGCGGCGTCGACCTGACCCCGGACGCCAGCGTGGACGGCGGCGCGGTGGGCACGGCCCGCCGTGTCCGCAAGGGCGCCGCCGCCGCGGTGATGAAGTGGGTACGGGAGAACGGCGGCCACCCCACCGAGCAGGTCGGCGAGATCGTGGACGCGATAAGCGGCACCGGCGGCACCCCGCTCGTCGTCGCCGAGCACGTCGACGGTGAGCCAGCCCGAGCGTTGGGCGTCATCCACCTCAAGGACGTGGTCAAGTCCGGCATGCGGGAGCGGTTCGACGAGATGCGCCGGATGGGCATCCGCACCGTGATGATCACCGGCGACAACCCGCGTACCGCGAAGGCCATCGCCGACGAGGCCGGCGTGGACGACTTCCTGGCCGAGGCGACGCCTGAGGACAAGCTCGCGCTGATCAAGCGGGAGCAGGAGGGCGGCCGGCTGGTCGCGATGACAGGTGACGGCACGAACGACGCGCCGGCGCTCGCCCAGGCCGACGTCGGGGTGGCGATGAACACCGGCACGTCGGCCGCCAAGGAGGCCGGCAACATGGTCGACCTCGACTCCGACCCGACCAAGCTGATCGAGATCGTGGAGATCGGCAAGCAGTTGCTGATCACCCGCGGTGCGCTGACCACGTTCAGCATCTCCAACGACATCGCGAAGTACTTCGCGATCATCCCGGCCATGTTCGCCGGCCTCTACCCGAGCCTGGACGCCCTGAACATCATGCGGCTGGCCAGCCCGGAGTCGGCGATCCTGTCCGCCGTCATCTTCAACGCCCTGGTGATCATCGCGCTGATCCCGCTCGCCCTGCGCGGCGTGCGGTACCGGCCGGCCGCGGCGTCGAAGCTGCTCAGCCGCAACCTGCTGGTGTACGGACTGGGCGGCATCATCGTGCCGTTCATCGGGATCAAGCTCATCGACCTGCTCATCCAGTTCATCCCGGGGATTTCGTGATGCGTCTACCCACCTGGATCGCCCAACACCTCGCCGCGCTGCGCGCCGTGCTCGTCTTCACTGTGCTGCTCGGCCTGGTCTACCCGCTGGCACTGGTAGCGCTCGGCCAGCTGCCCGGCCTCAACCACAAGGCCGACGGCTCGCTGATCACCTCGGGCGGTACGACTGTCGGCAGCACCCTGATCGGCCAGTCCTTCACCGACGCGGACGGCAACCCGATCCCCCGCTACTTCCAGTCCCGCCCGTCGGCGGCCGGCGACGGCTACGACCCGACGTCCACCTCGGCCAGCAACCTGGGCCCGGAGAGCGTCGTCGACACCATCGCCACCGACCCGGAGGAGTCCAGCGAGAGCCTGCTCACCCAGGTGTGCGCCCGTAGCAAGGAGGTCGGCGAACTCAACGGTGTCGACGGTCGACGCCCCTACTGCACCGACGACGGGGTGGGCGCCGTGCTCGCGGTGTTCCGCGCCGGCGGTCTGACCGGCCCGGTCACCCGGGTGGTAAGCGCCAACCAGACCGCCCCGGCCACCCCGTTCGTCGCGTCCTACGAGGGGGTGCCGGTGGAGCTGGCCCAGCCGGGCGAGGACTACGTGGCAGCCGGCGGGGTGGTCACCCCGATCCGGGGCGACGCGCCCGCCGACCCGGCGGTACCCGCCGACGCGGTCACCGCCAGCGGCAGCGGCCTCGACCCGCAGATCAGCCCGGCGTACGCCGAGTTGCAGGTGAACCGGGTCGCGCGCGAGCGTGGCGCGGACCCGGCGGCGGTTCGCAAGCTGATCGACGAGCACACCACCGGGCGTGCGCTCGGCTTCATGGGTGAGCCGGGGGTGAACGTGCTGGAGTTGAACATCGCGCTCGACAAGCGGTTCCCCGCACGCTGACCGCGTAAGGAAGGGCCCCTTCCTACCGCCTGGCGTTTAGGAAGGGGCCCTTCCTTCTGATCGGAGAGGATGGAACCCGTGCCACGCGGCGAACTGCGCATCTATCTCGGGGCGGCCCCCGGCGTCGGCAAGACGTACGCCATGTTGGAGGAGGCCCAACGGCGGGCCGCGCGCGGCACCGACGTGGTGATCGGTTTCGTGGAGACCCACGGCCGTCAGCAGACCGCCGCGATGCTCGGCGACCTGGAGGAGGTGCCCCGTCGGGCGATGACCTACCGCGGCGCCGAGTTCACCGAGATGGACCTGGACGCGGTGCTGGCCCGCCGGCCGGAGGTCGCCGTGGTCGACGAGTTGGCGCACACGAACGTGCCCGGTTCCCGGCACGACAAACGCTGGCAGGACGTCCAGGAGCTGCTCGACGCGGGGATCGACGTCCTGTCCACGGTCAACGTGCAGCACCTGGAGTCGGTGAACGACGTCGTCGCGCAGATCACCGGGACGACCCAGCGGGAAACCGTGCCGGACGAGATCGTCCGCGCGGCCGAGCAGGTGGAACTCGTCGACATGACCCCGGAGGCGCTGCGCCGCCGGATGGCGCACGGCAACATCTACCGCCCCGACAAGATCGACGCCGCGCTCGGCAACTACTTCCGGGTCGGCAACCTCACCGCGCTGCGTGAACTGGCGCTGCTCTGGCTGGCCGACAAGGTCGACGAGCAGCTCGACAGGTACCGCAGCCAGCAGGGCATCGCCGCGACCTGGGAGGCCCGGGAGCGGGTCGTCGTGGCCCTGACCGGCGGCCCGGAGGGCGAGACGCTGATCAGGCGGGCGGCCCGGGTCGCGGCCCGCAGCAAGGGCGCCGACCTACTCGCCGTGCACGTGGCCCGCAGCGACGGCCTGGCCGGTGCCGACCCGGCCCAGCTCGCCCGCCAGCGGGTGCTTGTGGAGAGCCTGGGTGGCACGTACCACCAGGTGCTCGGCACCGACGTGCCGGCGGCGCTGCTGGACTTCGCCCAGGGCGTGAACGCCACCCAGCTGGTGCTCGGCGCCAGCCGGCGGGGCCGCCTCGCGCAGATCTTCGCCAGGGGAGTCGGGGTGACCACCACCGCGCTGTCCGGCTCGATCGACGTGCACCTGGTCACCCACAAGCAGGCCGGCAAGGGCCGCCGGGCGGCGGCCGTGCCGGCGGCGCTGTCCCGACGTCGGCGGCTGCTCGGCTTCGGCCTCGCGGTGCTGGGCATGCCGCTGCTCACCCTGCTGCTCAGGACCCTGCCCGACCTGACGCTCACCAACGACATCCTGCTGTTCCTCGCCGGGGTCGTCGGGGTCGCGCTTGTCGGCGGGGTGTGGCCGGCCCTGGTCGCCGCGCTCGGCGGAAGCCTGCTGCTCAACTGGTTCTTCACCCCGCCCTACCGGACGCTCACCATCGCCGAGGCCGACAACCTGCTCGCCCTGGCCGTCTTCGTCGGCGTGGCCCTCGCGGTGAGCTGGATCGTCGACGTGGCCGCCCGGCGTACCCGGGAGGCAGCGCGGGCAGCCGCCGACGCGCAGACCCTCGCCGCCGTCGCCGGTGGCGTCCTGCGCGGCGAACGTCCGCTACCGGCCCTGCTGGACCAGCTCCGGGAGACGTTCGGGCTGCGCGCGGTGAGTGTGCTGGAGCTGGCCGAGGAGGCTGGGGGTCGCCCAGAGCGGGCACGCGAGGAGCACGCCTGGTGCGTCGTGGCGAGCGTCGGCGACCAGCCGGCCTGCACACCCGACGGCGGTGAGACGGCGGTACCCGTCGACGACCGGATCACCGTCGTGCTCAGTGGTCGACGACTGGAGGCCGCCGACCGGCGGATCGTCGAGGCGTTCGCCGCCCAGGCCGCAGTCGCGCTGCGCCAGGAACGCCTCGCCGAGGAGGCCGCCACCGCCCGGCCCCTCGCGGCGGCGGACCGGATGCGCACCGCGCTGCTCGCCGCGGTCAGCCACGACCTGCGTACGCCGCTCGCCTCGGCCAAGGCGGCGGTGACCAGCCTGCGCAGTCACGATATCGAGTTCGACGAGTCCGACCGTGAGGAGCTGCTGGAGACCGCCGAGGAGTCGCTGGACCGGCTCGCCCGGCTGGTCGGCAACCTGCTGGACATGAGCCGGCTCCAGGCGGGCGTCCTGGGCATCTCGGCGACGGCCATCGGCCTGGAGGACGCCGTACCCCTGGCGCTTGACGAACTTGGCCCGTCGGCCGCGACGGTCGCCACGGACATCCCGGCCGACCTGCCGGCCGCCACCGCCGACCCGGGCCTGCTGGAACGGGTGCTCGTCAACATCGTGGCAAACGCGCTGCGGTACAGCCCGCCCGACCAGCCACCGACGATCACCGCAAGCGCCCACGCCGGCCAGGTGGAGCTGCGCGTCATCGACCGGGGGCCGGGCATCCCGGAGGACCAGTGGGAGCACGTCTTCCTGCCGTTCCAGCGCCTCGGCGACCGGGACAACCAGACAGGTGTCGGTCTCGGGCTCGCCCTGTCCCGGGGGCTGGCCGAGGCGATGGGTGGCAGCATCACCCCGGAGACCACGCCCGGGGGTGGGCTCACCATGGTGCTGCGGCTGCCCGCTGCCGCGCAGACCAGCTCGGAGGGGCCGCAGGAATGACGCGCATCCTGGTCGTCGACGACGAACCGCAGATCCTGCGCGCTCTGCGGATCAACCTGCGTGCCCGCCGGTACGACGTGGAGGTCGCCGCGACGGGTGCCGCCGCGTTGAAGGCCGCGGCGAGCCACCCACCGGACCTGGTGGTGCTGGACCTCGGTCTGCCCGACATCGACGGCGTGGAGGTGATCCGGGGCCTGCGCGGCTGGACGACCGTGCCGATCATCGTGCTGTCCGGCCGGGCCGGCAGCGAGGACAAGGTGGCCGCGCTCGACGCCGGTGCGGACGACTACGTCACGAAGCCGTTCGGGGTGGAGGAGTTGCTGGCCCGCATCCGCGCCGTCACCCGGCGGCTGGGCGCGCCAAGCGAGGCCGTGCCCGCCCTGCGGATCGGCCGGCACACAGTCGACCTGGCCGACCACCGGGTGCTGCGCGACGACGGCGCCGAGGTCAAGCTGACCCCCACCCAGTGGAGTGTGCTGGAGAAGCTGCTGCGGCACCCCGGCAAGCTGGTCAGCCAGCGCCAGCTCCTGCAGGACGTGTGGGGGCCGGAGTACCAGAACGAGACCAACTACCTGCGGCAGTACCTGGCGCAACTGCGGCGAAAGCTGGAGGACGACCCGGCCCGCCCCCGGCACCTCATCACCGAGCCGGGAATGGGTTACCGCTACCGCCCCTGAGCCCGTCAGTCCGGGGGCCCTACCCGTTCACGGCGGGGACCGACGGGAGCGTGCCTATCCGTACCGGGGACGCCAGCGGCCACGTGATCGTCGACGCGGTGCGCTTCGTCCGCGCCTGAGCGACGCGGGGCGCCGGGTCGAGCGGCGGTGCGACCAGCAGCGGGTCGACCTGGATCATGTCGATGCCGAGGGGGCGGAGCATGCCGCGCAACGCGGACTCGCACAGCTCCTCCCACAGCTGGTCCGCGCCCATCGCGGCGACCAGCAGGTCCGCTCGGGTGAAGGCGATGCCCACCCGCTGGCCCTGCGGCGAACGGCCGGTCCGCACCGTCCGCACCAGCCGTCCCGGGATGTCGCGCACCGGAACGGCGTAGATGATCGGGGCCTCGGCCATGGTCGGGTCGGTCCTCTCCACTCGTGCCGCCCGTGCGGCGGTCGTCGGCAGGTGCCTCATGCAGCTCATGCGGCGGGCTCCGCCCACGCCGGTGCGCTGCCGCGTGCCGTGTCCAGATCGAGCGCGCGGAGGATGTGATGCGCCACCACCACCTCCACACCGGCACGACGGCGCAGATCCGCCACGGCGCGGTGCAGCACGGTGATGCTGTCGGCGGAGAGTCGCACCACCGCGTCGACGTCGGCGGCGATCCACCACGCGGCGACGGCGCACGGCTCGTGCCGCAGGTACTCCACCAGGTGGCTGCCCGGCGCGGACGGGCCGAGCCGGACGCTGACCAGCGCCTCGTGCCGGCGTTCCGGCCCGGCTGGGATGGTGACGGGCTCGTCCGGGCCGCCCGCCGGTTCGTCGCCGGTCGGAAGGTTCCCGCGTTCCCAGCGCGTCGACCGCCAAGGACTCATGGACCCATCGTCACCACCGGAGGGCGGTCCGGCCCCCGTCGATACGCCGTTTCGACGGCCCACCGCCGATTCTTGACGCCCCGTTCACACGGCTGCCGGCCGGGCACACCGGCACGGCGGGTAACGTGCCAGACGGACCAAGATCGGCGTACGAGGAGGCTCGGTGCAGACGACGATTGTGGACATCCCCACCAGCGACGGAGCGGCGGACGCGTGCCTCACCCGGCCCGACGGCGACGGCCCGTTCCCGGCGGTGCTGCTGTTCATGGACGCCTTCGGACCCCGACCCCGCCTCGTGGAGATGGCGGAGCGGATCGCCGCCCAGGGCTACCTGGTGCTGACGCCCCACCTGTTCTACCGGGCCGGCCGGGCACCCCTGTTCGACCTGTCCCGCCTCGGTGACGCCGACCAGCGCGGCGCGCTCTTCCAGAAGATCATGCCTCTGGTCGGCGCGTTGACCCCCGAGGTGATCAGCCGGGACACCGCCGCGTTCCTGGACTTCCTGGCCGCCCGCGACGACGTCCGGCCCGGCCCGGTCGCGATCACCGGCTACTGCATGGGCGGCACGAACGGGTTGCGGGCCATCGAGGCCCATCCGGACCGCATCGCCGCGGTGGCGAGCTTCCACGGCGGGTGGATCGTCACCGACGCGCCGGACAGCCCGCACCTGGGTGTCGGCCCGATCACCGGTGAGCTGTACTTCGGTCACGCCGACGCCGACCAGTCGATGACGCCCGAGCAGATCGCCACGCTGGAGAAGGCGCTCGACGCCGCAGGTGTGCGCTACCGCTCCGAGGTGTACGCGGGCGCCCACCACGGCTACACCATGTCCGACACCCCGGCCTACGACGAGCAGGCCACCGAGCGTCACTGGGCGGCGCTGTTCGACCTGCTGGGCCGCGCCCTGCCGGTCGACTGACACCGACCCGGGCCGCCCGTCAGCCGAGGTGGCCCGGGTCGTCCAGGTCGTCCCGAGGGCGGCCGGGCGTACGGGTGGTGACGCTGAAGGCGCCGTCGGACTCCATCCGCACCTCGCGGACCCTCGCGAGGTCGGCGATGCCCTGCTTGCGGAGCAGGGCGTGCAGCTCCTCGTTCGTGATCAGCTCCCGGCGCATGTGGTGGCGCAGGATCTGCCCGTCCCGCACCAGCACCAGCGACCCGGGCCGGATCAGTCGGGCCGCGGCCTGCCAGCGGTAGGCGATCGCGTTGAGCAGGTACGACCAACCGACGATCACCCCGACCAGCAGCACACCGTCGGTGATCGAGTTGTAGCCGCCGGACATGCCGTTCTGGGCGGCGTCCGCGAGCAGCACGATGACCAGCAGGTCGGTGACGCCTGTGGTGCCGCTCTCCCGCTTGAGGATGACCCGCAGCAGCGTGAAGAGCGCCAGGTACATGACGCTGCCCCGGACCACGATCTCCAGCAGCGGCGTGTCCGGGACGAACACCTCTTGCCAGTCGGCCACCTGAGGGGCTACCCGCCGCCCGGCCGGCCATGCCTACCGGGTCAGCGCAGCAGCACCGGTCCGGCGTCGATGCGGGTGCGGAACAGCGCGTACGGGCGGCGCCGCAGGTCCTGGCCCCGCTGGTACTGCGCCTGCCGGTGCAGCTGGTTGGCGGTGACGTAGAGGTAACCGTCGGTCGCCACCGACATGGTGTCCGGCCAGAGCAGTCGCGGATCGTGGACCAGCGTCTCGTACCCGCCGTCGGGCAGTCGCCGCAGCACCGCGTTGTGCTCGTACGAGGTGAGGTAGAGCCGCCCCGCGTCGTCGCTCTCCAACCCGTCCGAGGCGGTGCCCTTGTCGCCCTCGTCGACCACCGTCGCGGCGACCGCCTCCTGGGTGGCCGACGGGTCGGCCAGCGCCTCGGCGGAGACGCTGTACCAGTGCCGGGACGCCAGCGGGCAGTAGTACAGCCGGCTGCCGTCGGCCGAGATGGCGATGCCGTCGGAGCCCATGGAGACCGGCTTCGGCGGCCCGTCCGCCGGGCGTTCGAGGAACGGGCGGCCCTCGACCACGGGGCGGAACGTCGTCAGCGGCTCCGCCTTGGTCGACGGGTGGTCGTGCAGCCGCCGCCAGGAGGCCCCGCTGGCCAGGTCCACCACGATGATCCCGTTCGGTCCGGCGTTCGCCGAGTCGGTGATGTACGCGACCCCCGACTCGCCGCGCCGCAGGTCGAAGCGGACGTCGTTGAGGTACGTCGTCGGCAGCGCCACGTCCGGCGGGAAGGTGATCACCTGGGCGACCGTGTCGGTGTCCAGGTCGACCCGGACCAGCTTCGGGCCGCCCGGCTTCGTCGGCTGGAACATCGGACTGCCGGTGTCCAGCACCCAGAGCCGGTCCGCCGGGTCGACCACGATGCTCTGCACCGACACGAACGCGCCCGCGTCGTCGTCACCCGACGGGTCGTTCCACGCCTGGTCGGGGAAGGGCACCTCCCGGCCGTCGCGCAGCTCGACGACCGTGGCGGGCACCTCGTCGCCCCACTTGGGGAAGTTGACGAAGATCCGACCGGAGTGCGAGACGCTCACCCCGGTCGGCATCGGGCCGGTGAAGGTGTGCACCAGCTCCAGCTCGCCTACCGGTTCGTCGCCTACCGGCCCGTTCATGACGCCCGTCCCACGGTGCTCATCGTCCCGCCCCCTGCCGGTCGGCTGCCGTCCTTGGGCGGACTATTCCCGCCCCGACGTCCGATATGCCTCCGGTCAGCTCGCGTCGGGTGCGGTGGCGTACGCGGCGGGCAGGCCGGGGGCCTCGACGTCCACGGCGAGCAGCGCGCCGTCCGCCTCGCCCGGGGCGTCCAGGCCCACTCGGGCGGTGCCGATGAAGAGTCGGCGCAGGTCGGGGCCGCCGAGGCAGATGCCGGCCGGCTGGGTGGCGGGTAGCCGGATCTCCCGGTCGAGGGTGCCGTCGGGCCGGTAGCGGCGTACCGCCGAGCCACCCCACAGCGCGACCCAGAGGTGACCCGCCGCGTCGACAGTCATCCCGTCGGGGCCGCCGTCGGCCGGGGAGAGCCGCACGAACGGTTCCCGCCCGCCCAGGGCGCCGGTGGCGGGGTCGACGGTGAACCTGTCGATCTCGCCGCGTGGTGTGTCGGCCAGGTACATGGTGGTGCCGGAGGCGTCGAACGCCGGCCCGTTCGGGATGGTCAGCCCGGTCACCGCGGGCACCGGCTCGGCGCCCGGGGTCAGCCGGTACAGCGTGCCTCCGCCGGGCACCGCGGCGTACGTCATGCTGCCGGCCCAGAAGCGGCCGTGCCTGTCGGCGACCGCGTCGTTCATCCGGGTCGGCTCGGGCGCGTCACCGACGAGGTCGGCGACCGGTCGGGGGTCGCCGGCGGCGGGCAGCACCGTGACGCCGGTCCCGGCGGCGGCCAGCCATTCGCCCGGGCGGTCGGCCACCGGGGCGACGGCGCCGAGCGGGACGTCGAGGCGGCGCAGCTCGCGCAGTGTGCCGGGGGCGTCGCCGCCGGTCTCCAGCAGGTGCCCGGCGAGCAGGTCGACCAGGACCAGCCGGTCGTCGACCCAGCGCAGCCCTTCGCCCAGCTCAAGCCTGTCGGTGCTCCAGACGGTCGGCTCGGTCAGCTCCATGGTGCTCCTCCAAAGGGGATCGTCAGCGGACCGTACCGCCGGGGCCGTGGTCGAGCAGCCCCAGTTCGGCACGGTCGGGCAGGCCCTCCCAGTCGCCCCTCGTGGCGACCGCGAACGCGCCAGTGGTGACCGCGCGGTCCAGTCGCGCCGGGCCGTGGAGGCCGTCCAACCAGCCGGAGAGCAGGCCGGCCACGAACGCGTCACCGGCGCCGACGGTATCCACCACGGGCACGGTCCGGGCCGGCCGGTGCACCGCGCCGGTCCCGCTGTGGCTGGTCGCCCCGTCGGCGCCGTGCTTCACGACGACCTCGCGGACGCCTGCCGAGAGCAGCGCCGCCACCGGGTCGGCGGCGTCGGTGAGCACGGCGAGTTCGTCGTCGGAGGCGACGACCAGGTCGATCGAGGGCAGCAGCGGTCGTAGCGCGGCGGCGGCCTCGGTGACCGACCAGAGCCGACTGCGGTGGTTGACGTCCAGACAGACGGTGCCGCCGGCCGCCCGGGCACGCCGCACGGCCTGCGCCACCGCCGCGTACGGCTCGGCGCCAAGCGCGCAGGTGATGCCCGTGACGTGCAGCAGCCGAGGTGGAGCGTCGAGCGCGTCGAAGGCGTGGGTGACGTCGGATGGGCGCAGCCGGGAGCCTGCGGAGCCGGCACGGTGGTAGGTGACCCGGTTGATGTCGGCGACCCGGGCCTCGAAGAGGATCAGCCCGGTGGGCGCGGCCGGGTCGACCCGGGCCCAGGTCAGGTCGACGCCCTCGGCGCGCAGCGTACGACGGACCAGCTCACCGGGCTCGTCCGCGCCTGTCACCCCGACCCAGGCCGCCCGGTGGCCGAGCCGGGCTAGGCCGATGGCCACAGTCGACTCGGACCCGGCGACGGAGATCCCGGCGGTGCCGCCCAGCCGCAGCGGCCCGGTGGTGCGGAAGGCAGCCATCGTCTCGCCGAGGGTGAGCAGGTCGGTCACTGCCGTACCGCCGCGAGGAAGGCCGCGGCGCGCTCGCGCAGCGCCGCCTGGTCGCCGCCGCGGACGGCGTCGCCGAGCAGCGGGGAACCGACGCCCACCGCCACCGCCCCCCGGTCCAGGTAGCGCCGTGCGCCGTCCGCGTCGACCCCGCCGACAGGTACGAAGGCGGTGCCGGGGAACGGGTCGCGCAGCGCGCCGAGGTAGTCGGGGCCGCCGAGGGAGGCCGGGAAGAGCTTGACGGCGGCGGCCCCACCGCTTGTCGCCTGCACCACCTCGGTGGGGGTGAGCGCGCCGGCGAGCACCGGCAGCCCGAGACGGCCGCCCTCGGCGAGGCTCGGCGCGAGCGCCGGGGTGACCAGGAATCCGGCGCCCGCGTCGGCCGCCGCCCGGGCGTCCTCGGCGCTGAGCACGGTGCCGGCGCCCAGGGCGTAGTCGGCCCCGAGGGCCGCCCGGGCGCGCCGGATGACGCCGAGCGCGTCGGCGCTGGTCAGGGAGACCTCGACAAGGGCCACGCCGCTCTCGGCGAGGGCGAGCACGGCGGTCAGGGCGGCGGCCGGGTCCGGGCCGCGCACGATGGCGAGCAGTCGATGGGTACGCAGCTCGTCGAGCAGGTTCATCCGGGTGTCCTCAATGGAAGCGGTGGGCGGAGATGACGAGTCGCCAGGCGACCTCACCGGTGGGCGGGACGACCGCCGCGTCGGCGGGGCCGGCGTCGGCCAGGTCGAAGGCGGCGCCGAGCATCGGCTCGATCCCGAGGCTGCGGTACGGGGCGTCGGCCGGCCAGCCGCCCAGGTTGCGCCAGAGGGCGGTGCTGCGGGGCTGGCCGTCGCACTCCAGCTCCAGGGTCAGCCGGTCGGCCTCGTCGACCACCTGGACGCGGGGGCAGTCGAGCAGCACCGCGCCGACCGCCGTGCCGTCATCCGCGCCGAGGGTGTCCAGGGTCAGGCCGGCCGGGGACGGCCACGGCCCGGTGAGCCACGGGGCGCCGACCGGCCAGGTGCCCGGTGGCAGCAGCGCGGCGGCCTCCGGGTGCAGCCGGGTCGGCGTGCCGGTGGGCGCGACGAGGCGAGCCTCGGGGGAGAGGCCGAACAGGGCGTGCGCGGCCCACACGAACCGGTACCCCGGGTCTGCGGACAGCCGGTAGTCGGCGACCACCACGCCGTGGGAGTCGCTGATCCGGCGGGTCAGGACGAACGTCGGCCGCTCGATGACGACGGTGCCGGGGCCGGTGCTGTGCCAGGGGCGCGACCACACCTCGCCGTGGTCGGGGAGGCCACGCACGGTGGGCAGGCACTCCTCCAGACCGCCGGCGTCGACGAACGTGTCGTCGGGGCGTACCTCGTTGCGGCCGGGCTGCGGGCCGCGCCAGAGCCACTGGCGGTCACCACCGCGCAGGCTCGTCCACCGGCCGCCGTGCGCGGCGTCGTACGCCACGCGCAGCGGCACCGCCTCCGCACCGGTCACCATTCGGCGAACGATCCGTCGGCGTGCTGCCAGACCGGGTTGCGCCAGGCGTGCGGGGTCTGCGCGGCCTCGCGGACCGCCGTCTCGTCCACCGTGATGCCCAGGCCGGGCCTGTCGAAGCGGACGATGTGCCCGTCGACGAACCGGAACGGCTCCCGGTCGACGAGGTAGTCCAGCAACTCGGAACCCACGTTGTAGTGGATGCCGATGCTCTGCTCCTGGATCAGGAAGTTCGGCGTCGCGAAGGCCACCTGGAGGCTGGCCGCCAGGGAGATGGGCCCGAGCGGGCAGTGCGGGGCGAGCAGCGCGCCGTACGTCTCGGCAAGCGCGGCGATCCGGCGGACCTCGGAGATCCCACCGGCGTGGGACAGGTCCGGCTGGACGACGGCGACCCCCGCCTGCAACGGGGTGAGGAACTCGGAGCGGCCGTAGAGGCGTTCGCCGGTGGCCACCGGGATCGGCGTGCTGGCGACGATGTCGTGCAGGTGGTGGGCCTGGTCGGGCAGGACCGGCTCCTCCACGAAGAACGGGCGCAGCGGTGCCAGTTCGGGCAGGATCCGGCGTACGGCGGCCAGCCCGGCACGGCCGTGGAAGTCCAGCGCGATGTCCCGGTCGGGGCCGAGGACCTCCCGGGCGGCGGCGACCCGACCGACGACCGCGTCGACCTCGGCGGAGGTGGGGATCGGCGAGAGCCGCCCGCAGGCGTTCATCTTGACGCCGGTGAGGCCGGCGGCGACCTGCGCGGCGGCGGCGTCGGCCACCTCGTCGGGCTCGTCCCCGCCGATCCACGAGTAGATCCGCACCCTGTCGCGTACCGGCCCACCGAGCAGGGCGTGCACCGGCGCGCCGTACGCCTGTCCGGCGATGTCCCAGAGGGCCTGGTCGAGGCCGGCGACGGCGCTGGAGAGGATCGGGCCGCCCCGGTAGAAGCCGCCCTTGGTGAGCACCTGCCAGTGCTGCTCGATGCGCAGCGGGTCCGCGCCGATCAGGTATTCGGAGAGCACCTCGACGGCGCTGCGCACCACCTCGGCGCGCCCCTCCACCACCGGTTCACCCCACCCGACGAGTCCGTCGTCGGTCTCCACCCGGCAGAACAACCACCGTGGTGCGACGAGGAAGGTCTCGATCCTCGTGATCTTCACTGACTGCCCCTTCGTCCCCGTGCCTTCTCGACGTCGCGGACGGCCTTGTCCAGCAACTCGCGCATCGCGGTCTCGGCCGCCGACTCGTCCCGCTCGCGCAGCGCGTCGACCACCGCGCGGTGACTCGGCACCGGGTCGTCGTGCGCGGCACCGCCGTGCACCAGCCGGTCCCGTTCGGCGAGCCCGGTCTCCATCACCACCTCCATCCGCTCCAGCAACTCGTTGTGCGTGGCGGCGAGCAGCGCACGGTGGAAGGCGAGGTCGGCCGCGACGGCGGCGGCCGGGTCGCCGTCCGCCTCGGCCATTTCGGCGAGCGCCCGGTCGAGCGCGGCCACGTCGTCGTCGGTGGCGCGGCTGGCGGCCAGTCGGGCGGCGGCGGGCTCGATGATGGCGCGTACCTCGTGCAGTTGGTCGAGCAACCGCTGGTCGGCGCCCTCGGCGAACTGCCACCGGATCACGTCGCCGTCGAGCAGGTTCCAGTCGGCGCGGGGGCGGACGAAGGTGCCGCGTTTCTGCCGCGCGTCGACGATGCCCTTGGCCGAGAGGACCTTCAGCGCCTCGCGGAGCGCCGTCAGGCTGACGTCGAACTCCTCCTGCAACGCGACGATGTTCAGTGTCGCGCCGGCGGGGATCTCACCGGTGAGGATGCGACGGGCGATCGCTTCGACTGTCTGCCCGTGGACGCCGCGGCGTGCGTACTGTGCCAATGCTCTCCTGGCCTTCTCGCTGGTCGGTATCGATCTCTCAGGCCGAGGCTTTCACCGCGGTCCATCCACCGTCCACCACGAGGCTCGCGCCGGTGACGTAGGAGGCGTCCGGGGAGGCGAGGAAGGCGACGGCGGCGGCCACCTCGTCGGGCGTGCCGAAGCGCTTCGCCACCGTCTCGGCGACACTGCGCCCACGGTCCTCTTCGGACACGTCGGCCCAGGCGGCGGTGAGGATCGGGCCGGGCAGCACGGTGTTGACCCGCACCTGCGGGCCGTACTCGACGGCGAGCTGACGGCCGAGCGCGACCAGGCCGCCCTTGGCCGCGGCGTACGCCGGTCGGCCGGGCAACCCGACGAGCGCGTGCACCGAGGAGATCAGCACCACCGCGCCCGCGCGCTCGCGCAGGTCGTCGAGGCAGGCGCGGACACCGAGGAAGGTGCCGGTGAGGCTGACGCCGAGCTGGTGGTCCCAGGACCGCCTGGTGGTCTCGTGGGCCGGGGCGACCTGCACGGCGTACGCGGTGCTGACCAGGATGTCGACAGGGCCGAGGCTCGCCCGTACGGCGGTGACGGCAGCGGTCCAGTCGGCCTCGTCGCTGACATCGCCCATTACGGACAGTGCTCGGTCGCCGCGTGCAGTCAGTTCCTCGGCCAGCGGGGCCGGGTCGATCACGTCGAGTAGTGCGACGGCGGCGCCCTCGGCGGCGAGCCGCCGGGCGATGGCCGCGCCGATCCCGCCCATCGCGCCGGTGACCAGCGCGTTCTTGCCTTCAAGCCGGCGCATAGGCTGATCCACGTGACCCTCGCCTTGATCTCGTCTAATCATTAATTACGAAGATATCTTGACAGCCGGCGACGGCCGATGCAACCTTCTCGTCACAGCATTCACATGGACGACACATCGCGCGGTGACGCTGCGTGTCGTAAAGGAAGGGATACCTCCGTGAGCGACTTCGACCCCGGTCGCCGGCGATTCCTTGGCCACCTCGGGCTCGCCGGCCTGGGCGCGCTCGGCGCCAGCTCGTTCCTCAGCGCGTGCGCCAGCTCCGCCAGCGGACCGACGACGGGCAACGGCTCGGGCGCGGTCACCATCCAGTCGAACCTCTCCTCGCCGCAGGCCAAGGCGGCGATGGAGAAGCTGATCGCGAACTTCAACGCGCAGGGCAAGGGCACGGCGAGTCTCAACACGATCGCCTCGGAGACCTTCCGCACCCAGCTGCCGACGTACCTCACCTCGGCCAACCCGCCGGACCTCTACACCTGGTACGCGGGCTCGGTCGCCAACGACTACGCCAGCAAGAACCTGCTGCTGGACGTCTCCGAGGTCTGGAAGTCGATGGGCGACTACCCCCAGTCGCTGCGCACCCTCTCCACCGACGGCAGCGGCAAGCAGGTCTTCGTGCCGATGAACAACTACTGGTGGGGCTTCTTCTACCGCAAGTCCAACTTCGCCAGGTGGGGCGTGCAGGAGCCGAAGACCTGGACCGACTTCCTGGCGCTGTGCGAGACGCTGAAGAGCAAGGGCGTACCGCCGATCGGCATCGGCCTCGGCGACACCCCGTGGGTGGCGTCGGCCTGGTTCGACTACCTCAACATCCGGATCAACGGCGCGCCGTTCCACCGCGAGCTGCTCGCCGGCAAGCAGCGCTTCGACGATCCGAAGATCAAGGCGGTCTTCACCCGCTGGCGCGAGGCCCTGCCCTACTTCGACCCGAAGGGCAAGGCGTACCCGTTCCAGGAGGCGACCACAGCCCTGCTGGCGGGCAAGACCGGCATGTTCCTGATCGGCACGTTTTTCGCCGACGCCGCCCCGAAGGACGCCCTCGGTGACCTGGACTTCTTCAGGTTCCCGATCATCGACCCGGCGGTGCCGCTGGCCGAGGAGGCGCCCACCGACGGCTTCTTCGCCAGTGCGAAGACCGCCAACCCGACAGGTACGAAGGCGCTGCTCACCTACCTGGCTGGCGTCGAGGCCCAGGAGGCGTACGTCAAGGCCAGCTCCGGCATCGTGCTGCCGGCCAACCCGAAGGCCAAGGCGTCCGACTCGCCGCTGGTGGCCAAGGGCAAGGCGATGCTCGACGAGGCCAAGGAGCTGACCCAGTTCTTCAACCGCGACTCCAGCGACGCGCTCCAGCCGACCGCGGACACCGCGCTCACCAAGTTCCTCGACAAGCCGGACCAGATCGACGCGATCCTGCGGGAGTGGCAGGCCGGCGCCGAGAAGGTCTTCAAGGGCTGACGTGACAGCAACGATCTCCACGACTTCGGTCACCCCCACCCGGCGGCGGCGACGGTCGGCCCGACTGTCGCCGCTGCTTGTGGCGTTCGTCCTGGTGCCGTTCGCGGTCGAGAGCATCTGGGTGTTCTGGCCGGCGCTCCAGGGCTTCTGGTTTTCCCTCACCCGCTGGGACGGCATGTCGTCGCCGGCCTTCGTCGGTGCTGACAACTACGTCGCGCTGGCCGGTGACGCCACCTTCCGGGGCGCGCTGGTCAACACGGTGATCTGGCTTGTGCTCTTCGGCGGCCTCTCCGTGCTGGGCGGCTTCGGCATGGCGCTGGTCCTGCAGAAGGAGCGACGCGGTGTCGGCTTCTACCGCGCCGCCCTGTTCACACCCGTGGTGTTCTCGCTCGTGGTGACCGCGCTGGTCTGGCGGGTCTTCTACCAGCCTGACGGCATCGCCGACACGCTGCTGCGGGCCGTCGGCCTGGAGCAGCTGATCCGGCCGTGGCTCGCCGATCCGCATACCGCCCTGTACGCGGTGATCCTGCCGGCCCTGTGGCGGCAGATCGGCTACGTGATGGTGCTGTTCCTGGCCGGGTTGAAGGCGATCGACCCGGCGCTGCACGAGGCGGCGCGGATGGACGGCGCCAACTCCTGGCAGCGGCTGCGGCACGTCACCATTCCCCAGCTCAGGGGGGTGAACGCCGTGGTCCTGTCGGTCATCGTGATCGACTCGCTGCGCTCGTTCGACATCGTCTGGTCGCTGACCAAGGGCGGCCCGTACCACTCGTCGGAGCTGCTCAGCACGTACATGTACTCGACGGCGTTCCAGAGCCTGCGGCTGGGCTACGCCTCCGCCATCGCCGTTGTGATCTTCGTGCTCGCGCTTGCCGTCATCCTCGGCTACCTGGTCCGCGCGTTCCGGGAGGAGGCGTGATGAACAAGCTCCGTACCGGGGCCTTCCACACCTGCATGGTCCTGCTCTCGCTGCTCTGGCTCGGGCCGGTGATCTGGGTCGTGCTGATGTCCACCCGGTCGTTCGACGACATCGCCGCGCACGGGGTGGGCAGCCTGCCCCGCTCGTTCACGCTCGACACCTACCGGCAGGCGTGGACCGACGGCGGTGAGCTGCGCGCGCTGATCAACAGCATGCTCGTCACCGTCCCGTCGGTGCTGTTGAGCCTGGGGCTGGCCGCGATGGCCGCGTTCGCGCTGAGTCGCTTCCGGATCCCCGGTCGGCGGACCATCCTGCTGCTGATGCTCGCCGGCAACCTGCTGCCACCGCAGATCCTGCTGATCCCGGTGGCCAAGTTCAGCGAGCTGACCGGCCTGTACGACACGCTCTGGGCGTTGATCGCGGTGCAGGTCGGCTTCGGGCTCGGCTTCTACACGTTCGTCCTGCACGGCTTCATGCGGGATCTGCCGGGCGAGATCCAGGAGGCGGCCACCATCGACGGCGCCGGCACGGCGCAGATCTTCACCCGGGTGATGCTGCCGCTGACCCGTCCCGCGCTTGCCGCTCTCGGCGCGCTGTCCTTCACCTGGATCTTCAACGACCTGCTCTGGGCGATCACCGTGCTGCGGACCGACGACCACATGCCTGTCACCCCGGCGCTGCTCGGCCTCCAGGGCCAGTTCGTGTCGTCGTGGAACGTCATCGCCGCCGGCACGGTCATCGCGGCAGTCCCCACCGTCGCGGTGTTCCTGCGCTTCCAGCGGCACTTCGTCTCCGGCCTGGCGCTCGGAGCGGTCAAGTGACCGGGCGTCGGTGGACGCTGCGCGGCGCGCACACGGAGTACACGGTGACCGTGCCGGCGCACGGCCGCTGGCTGGAACTCGTCGCGTGGGGGCCGCACGGCGTCTCCGACGGGCCGTCGCCTGTCGCCTACGACGGCCCGGTCCCGTTCCTCACCCCCGGCGACGCGGCCCCCGTCGAGTACGCCACCGACGCGGATCGCCCGTTCACCGGCGCGGACCTGCTGGTGGAGACCGCGAACGGGCAGCGCCGGGTGGGCTTCACCAGCACCGGCGTACGTGCCGACGCCGACGGGCGGGAGCTGGCAGTCGACTTCGCCGACCCGGTCACCGGTCTGCGGGCCACTGTGCACTACCGGGTGCCCGCCGGCACGGACGTGGTGCAGCGCTGGGTCGAGCTGACAAACGACGGCACCGGCCCGCTACGTGTGGTCCGCGCCGGCTCGGGTGGTTTCTGCGTACCGACGCCGCACGGTGCCCTGCTCAGCCACCAGTGGGGGCAGTGGGCGCAGGAGTTCCAGCTGTCCCACGTCGAGCTGGGTCACGGCACGTTCACCATCGGCAGCTCCCAGGGCGTACCCGGGCATCTGCACGTGCCCTGGCTGGCAGTGCGGGACGCCGCCGACCCGGCCGGCGCGGCCTGGGGAATGGCTCTGGCCTGGACCGGCTCGTGGGAGATCAGCGCCGAGCGGGACACCGGCGGCCTGACCCGGGTCCGGGCCGGCCGCCACCTGGCCGACGGCCCGCTGGAACTGGCCGCCGGCGAGCACCTCAGCCTGCCGGTGGTCACAGGGGCCTACAGCCCGGACGGCCTGGACGGGCTGGCCCGGGTCTGGCACACCCACCAGCGGCTGCTCGCCGGGGACCGGCTCACCCCTCGCCCGGTGCTCTACAACTCCTGGGAGGCGACCTACTTCGCCGTCGAGGCGCAGAGCCAGTTGGCGCTGGTCCGGGTCGCCGCCGAGCTGGGCGTGGAGACGTTCGTGGTCGACGACGGCTGGTTCGTCGGCCGTGACGACGACACCGCCGGGCTGGGGGACTGGACGCCCGACCCGGCGAAGTTCCCGGCCGGCTTCGACGCGTTCATCGCCGACGTCCGCGCCCTCGGGCTGAACTTCGGACTCTGGGTCGAGCCGGAGTGCGTCAACCCGAAGTCGGCCCTCTACGCGGAACACCCGGAGTGGGTCTACTCCGTCGACGGCCGGCCGATCACCCCGGTGCGCAACCAGTACCTGCTCGACCTGGGCCGGCCCGAGGTGGCCGAGTTCGTGCACTCCACTGTCGACGGTCTGCTGCGCCGGTACGACATCGACTACCTGAAGTGGGACTTCAACAGGCCGCGTACCGAGCCGGGACGCCCGGGCGGCGTCGGCCCGCTCGACCTGGACGGCGCGCACGTGGCAAACCTGCACCGGATCTACGAGCGGCTGCGCCACGACCACCCGGGCGTGCTCGTCGAGGCGTGTGCCGGTGGTGGCGCGCGGACCGACCTGGCCATGGCCGCCCGCGCCGACGTGTTCTGGCCCAGCGACAACACCGGCCCACTGGACCGACTGGCCATCCAGTACGGCTTCCTGCACGCCAACGCCCCGCACCTGCTCAGCTCCTGGGTCACCGACTCGCCAGGCCTGTTCGATCCCCGGCCCCGGACGCTGGCGTTCCGGTTCGTCCTGGCGATGGCCGGCGTGCTCGGCATCGGCGCGGACATCCGCGCGTGGACCCCCGCCGAGCGGGCCGAGGCGGCCGGCTGGATCGCCCGTTACAAGGAGATCCGGGATGTCGTCACGACCGGTCAGGTGCACCTGATCGGTGGCCCCGACCAGGCCCGCTGCGCGGTGCAGTACACCGCGCCGGACGACAGCCGGGTGGTCGTGCTGGCCTGGCACACTGGCCGGCTCGACGGCGCCGGGCTGCTTCCGTCCCGCCCGGTCCGGTTGCCGCTGCGCGGCCTCGACCCGGCAGCCCGCTACGCGCACGGCGAGCGGCACTACTCCGGCAGCCACCTCGCCGCCGTCGGCCTGCCCGTGCAATGGAGCCCGACCCACGACGCCGACCTCATCGTGCTGTACCGCGGCTGAGGCCGGAGCACCACCGCCCCCACCCCCGAAGGGACAGGAGTACCTCCATGCGCCTGAACCGACAGCTGACCGCCACCCTGGCCGTTCTCGGCCTGGGCCTGGCCAGCCCTCTGCCGGCCATGGCCGGCCCGCCGCATGCCGACCCATCCCCGGTCGGTCGTGGTCCCGGCCGCCCCGGCCACGCCCCGGCGGCCGGCGGCGCGGAGGACCAGGGCGCGCCCACGTTCTACGACAGTGGGCTCGCCCCGACGCCCTACCAGGGCTGGAACACGTACTTCGGCCTCGGTGGCGATCCCACCGAGGCCGAAGTGCGGTCGGTCACCGACTTCATGGTCCACAGTGGCCTCCGGGACGCCGGCTACACCTACGTCTGGATCGACGGCAACTGGGCCGCGCCCACCCCGCGCAACGAGGCCGGCAACCTCGTCGCCGATCCGGCCCGCTTTCCCGGCGGGATGGCCGCGCTTGCCGCGTACATCCACAGCAGGGGCATGAAGGCAGGTATCTACACCGACGCCGGGCCGTACCTGCCGGGGCAGTGCGGCCTCGGCAGCAACGGCCACTACGCGGCGGACGTCGCCCAGTTCGCCGGCTGGGGCTTCGACGCTCTCAAGGCCGACTGGCTCTGTGGACGGGCCGCCGGCCTGGACCCGGAGGCCACCTTCCGGGAGCTGGCTGAGGCGGTACGACAGTCACCTCGACCGATGCTGCTGAACATCTGCAACCCGGTCAGCTCCGACTGGGGTGGCGGCCCGTACACCCCGGAGCAGCTCTCCACCTGGAGCTACACGTACGCGCCCACCATCGCCGACTCATGGCGGACGTACACCGACGTGGGCCTGACCGACCCGACGCCGCAGTGGGCGTACCAGTGGGTGCTGCGCAACATGGACGTCAACGCGTACCACCCGGCGGCCACCGGGCCGGGGCACTACAACGACCCGGACTACCTGCTGCCGATGCGTCCGCTGCCCGACGGCGGGTACGAGCTGAGCCTTGACGAGTCGAAGACGCAGCTCGGCATGTGGGCCATCATGGCCGCGCCGCTGGTGATCGGCTCCGACCCGCGTGGCCTACCGACCGAGATGATCTCGGCGCTGACCAACCCGGAGATCATCGCGGTCGACCAGGACCCGCTGGTCCGCCAGGGCGTCAAGGTCGCCGACACCGGCACCGACGCGCAGGTCTGGAGCAAGGTGCTCGCTGGCTCCGGCAAGCGGGCCGTCGCGCTGCTCAACAGGCACGACACCGCCCAGCAGATCACCGTCACCTTCGCCGACGTCGCGCTCGGCGGCCAGGTCCGGGTCCGTGACCTGTGGGCCCGGGCCGACGTGGACGCCCAGCCCGGCACCGCCGGAGTCCAGCCGTTCACCGGCTCGTACACAGTCGAGGTCCCGGCGCACGGGGTGGCCATGCTCGCCCTGACCGGCACCGACCAGGTCGCCGGGGCCGACCTCGGCGGCACCCCGAGCGCCAGCCCGGCGCTGGTCCGGGTGGACGACACGCACGCCACCGCCTTCGTCCGCGACGCGCAGGGCGCGCTGGCGGTCAACACCCGCACGGGTACGACGTGGGGAACCAACTGGACCGCGCTCGGCGGCCCGGTCGGCGGCCGCATCCTCGGTCAGCCGGCGGCGTACGGCTCGGCGGACGGGCGGATCGACGTCTTCGTCAGGGGCACGGACAACGCGGCCTGGCAGCGCAGCTTCGTCGCCGGGAAGTGGGGACCGTGGCGCAGCCTCGGCGGCACGCTCACCGACGCGCCAACTGTTGCCTGGGCGAGCCCTACACAGTGGACGCTCGTCGCCCGTGGCACCGACGGCAAGCTCTGGTCGCGTACGCCCACCGGCGGCTGGACCGGCGTCGGCACGCCCGACGACCGGCCGTTCTACGGTCGGCCGAGCGCTGTCGTCGACGACGCGGGCGTGCTGCACGTGGCCGTCCGCGGCCGTACCGACGAGGTGTGGTGGCGCAGCCGGACCGGCACCACCTGGTCGGCCTGGACCAACCTGGGCGGCACCACAAGTGGCAGCCCGACCCTGCTCGCCACGTCCGGCCGGGTCTACCTGTTCGCGTTGGCAGCCGACAACCGGCTGTGGCAGCGCAACCTGAGCGACGGCGCGTGGGGCGGCTGGTTCCGTCGCGGTGAGTTCGCCACCGACGCGTTCCGGGGCGCGCCCGGTGCCGCCGCCGGCGCCAACGGCAGCGCGTGGCTGGCGGTACGCGGCCTGGACGACCGGGTGCACCAGATCGTCCTCTGACCTGAGGTGGCGGGCCGTCGACCGGCGGCCCGCCACCGCACCATCCCGGCCCGCCACCGCACCGGCCAAGATCCGCGCAACTTCAGGGATGTTGCTGTCTCGCGTCGTCGGGAGCCGGCACTTTCCCGGAAGTTGCGCCATCGCGGGTCCGGCGCGTGGCGTCAGGCGCGGCGGATCAGGCCCGGGCCGGCGGTGATGTCGATGTCGCCGCTCTCGACGTCGTGCCCGGCCTCGCAGCGGAGCACCGCCCGGACCGGCTCACCGCAGTCGTGGTGACGCGCGATGATGGCGGGGCCCGCGTCGTCGGCGCTCCAGGTGTCGCCCCAGTTGCGCAGCGCGGTGATGACGGGCAGCAGTTCGCGGCCCTTGCGGGTGAGTTGGTACTCGTGCCGGGTGCGCTGGCCCGGCTCCCGGTACGGGATCCGTTCGAGCAGGCCGGCGGCGACCATCTCCTTGAGCCGGGCCGCCATGGCGGGCTCGCCGATGCCGACCCTGCGGACGAACTCGTCGAAGCGGCGCGTGCCGAGCAGCGCGTCTCGCATGATCAGGATCGTCGACCGGCTGCCCACGACGTCCATCGCCCGTGCCACCGAGCAGTTCGTCATCGACCAGGATTCGCGGTCTTCGCGGAGGTCCTCCATGCCGTCCAGCGTACCTGGCTTGCGTTGCAGCTAGCCAGGTGATTCACTGGGCGGCTGCTGGCTTGCTCTAACCAAAGTCAGCCGACCTCATACCTCAAGGACGCCCCGTGACCACCGACACCACCGCGCCGGCCGCAGCCGGATCGCCAGTCACCGCCCGCACGCCCCTTCGCGGCTCCCGGCCAGTGACTCTGCTCGCCATGTGCCTGGGCGCGATGATCACGTTTCTCCAGATCACCGCCACGGTCTCCGCCCTGACCACCATCCAGCGCGACCTCCGGGTCGACCCGACGACCGTGATCTGGATCCCCAGCGCCTACACCCTGGTCGTGGCGAGCGTGGTGCTGTCCGCCGCCACGCTGGGCAACCGCTACGGGCGCAGGCGGGTGTTCGGCGCCGGTGTCGTCGCCATGATCATCGGCGGCGCCGTCGTGGCCGGTGCCCCCACCGTCGCCTGGGTGATCGCCGGGCAGCTGGTCGCCGGCCTCGGCGGCGCGCTGATCCTGCCGAACAGCCTGGCGATCCTGGGCGCCACATTCACCGACCCGCACCGCCGCACCGAGGTCATCACCGCCTGGTCGGCCGCCTCCGGCGTCGGGCTCGCCGTCGGCCCGCTCATCGCCGGTGCGCTGCTGCGGCACCACCAGTGGCACAGCGTCTACGTGTCGACAATCGTCCTGGGCGTTGTCACCCTCGTCGTCACCGCCGTCGGGGTGGCCGAGTCCCGGCCGGACGCGGGCCGGCTCGACCTGCCCGGCCTGCTGCTCGGCACCGTCGCCATCGCCGCCGCCGTCTACGCCATGATCCAGGGCGGACGGGACGGCTACACAAGCCCCGTCGTGGCGACCACCTGGGTCGTCTCGGCCGTGGCGCTCGTCGCGTTCGTGCTCGTCGAGTTGCGCACCAGCGCGCCGATGCTCGACGTACGGCTGCTCCGGTCGCCGTCGTTCAGCGCCGTCCTGGTGGTCGCCGCGGTGTCACTGTTCGGCTTCACAGGCGTGGCGATCCTGCTCGTCCTCTTCCACGAACGAGCCCAGGCGCTCAGCCCGCTGGACACCGGCTGGCGGATGCTCGTGCTCTTCGGCACGTACGCGCTCGTGGCGTTCGCCGCCGGGCGGACGATCCGCCGTACCGGATTCAAGGCACCCTCTCACCCTCGGCCTGGTCCTCGGCGCGGTGGCCAGCTTCGGGCTGGCAGCCCAGGGGCCGACCACGACGTTCGCGCACCGGTGGGCGCTGTTCGTGCTGTTCGGTGCCGCCTCCGCCCTGGTGGTGGCCCCGGCCACGGCGGCGGCGATGGCAAGTGTCGCGCCCACCCAGGCCGGCATGGCCTCCGGCGCGGTCAACGCGGCCCGCCAGGTGGGCTCCGTGCTCGGCTCGTCCCTGCTGGGCACCCTGCTCACGACCACGATGCTTGCCGACCTGCCCGACCGCCTCGCCGCACACCAGGTCGGCGAACCGACCCGCAGCGCCGTGCGGACGGCGGTGGCCGCCGGCGCGACGGGCGACCAGCCGCTGCCCGATCCGGTCCGGTCGGCGATCGCCGAGGCCATGACCTCAGGTGTCCAGGCAGGTCTGCGGGTCAACGGCATCGTCTTCCTGGTCACCGCAGTCCTCGCGCTCGCGCTCATCCGCAACCGGCCGCACCAGCCCTAGGCTCACCCGCCGATGGCGTTCAACTCCTCGATCGCGTCGGCCGGAAGCTGCAGGTCGGCCGCGGCCATGTTGTCCCGCAGGTGCGCCACGCTCGACGTGCCGGGGATCAGCACTGTGGTGGGGGAACGCTGGAGCAGCCAGGCGAGGGCGACCTGCTGCGGCGAGGCTTTGAGCCGTGCGGCGACGTCGTTGAGCGTGTCAGACTGCAACGGCGTGAACCCGCCGAGCGGGAAGAACGCCGCGAACGCGATGTTCTCCGCGGCGCACCTGTCGACCAGGGCGTCGTCCTTCCGGTTGGCCAGGTTGTAGAGGTTCTGCACGGTGACCACGGGCGCGATGGCCTGTGCCTCGGTGAGCTGCTCGGGCGTGACGTTGCTGAGCCCGAGGTGCCGGATGAGCCCCTCCTGCCGCAGTTCGGCGAGGGCGCCGAACTGCTCGGAGAGGGGATCGTCGCCGGTGCCCTCCGCCACACCGACCCGCAGGTTGACCACGTCGAGGACGTCCAGGCCGAGGTGCTTGAGGTTGTCCCGGACCTGGGCCTTCAGTTCGTCCGGCTCCAGCGCCGGGATCCAGGACCCGTCGGCGCCGCGTCGCGCGCCGACCTTGGTGACCAGGTGCAGATCCTCGGGGTACGGGTGTAGGGCCTCGCGGATCAGCTCATTGACCACCACCGGCCCGTAGAAGTCGCTGGTGTCGATGTGCCGGATGCCCCTGTCGACCGCCTCGCGCAGCACGGCGAGGGCGCCGTCGCGGTCGACGGGCGGGCCGAAGACGCCCGGACCGGCCAACTGCATCGCCCCGTAGCCCATCCGGCTCAGGGTGAGGCCGTCGGCGGGGGTCACGGCGCCGCCGGGCAGGTTCTCGCTCATGTCGTCCTCTATCCGAATTCGGAGTTGGTATGCGTCTCCGAACGACTGTGCGCGGTGCCCGGCCGGCGCGGCAGGGCGAGCCGTTCCTGGTAGTGACACGACCAGTCACCGGCTGGCGAAGCGGCATACCGTCGTGGGCATGGACGCGACGAACCCGCTCGGCGACTTCCTGCGTGCCCGCCGGGAGCAGACCAGGCCCGAGGACGTCGGGCTCGGCCCCGGTGTGGGCCTGCGCCGGGTGCCCGGTCTGCGGCGCGAGGAGGTGGCGATGCTGGCCGGTATCAGCGCCGACTACTACCTCCGGTTGGAGCAGGGCCGCGAACGGCACCCCTCGGTGCAGGTCCTCGATGCCCTCGCCGGGGTGCTGGGACTGGACCCGGAGGCGACCGCGTACATGATCGGGCTGAGCCGTGCGCGGTCGCGGCGGGCGGCCCGACCGGCCGCCGACCGGGTGCCGGCCAGCATCCTGCACCTGCTGCGGCAGCTCGACATGCCGGCCTTCGTGCAGAACCGCTACCTCGACATCCTGGCTTCGAACCCGATGGCGAGGGCACTGTCTCCGAATCTCGCACCGGGGTCCAACCGACTCCGCGCGGTGTTCCTGGACCCGGCTGAGCGGGAGCTGTTCCGCGACTGGCGGCAGGCGATGCAGAAAGTGGTGGGGCAGATGCGTGCCGACTCGGGCGGGGCTGCCGACGACCCACGGTTGACGGCGCTGGTGGGGGAGCTGTCACTCAAGAGCGATTGCTTCCGCCAGCTGTGGGCGCGGCACGAGGTGCGTCGGCGGGAGGGCGTGATCAGCCGGCTGCGCCATCCCGAGGTGGGTGATCTCGACCTGTACTGCGACAAGCTCGCTGTCGCCGGCGCCGACGGGCAGCTCCTGGTGATCTACCACGCCGAGCCCGGTACGGAGTCGGCGCGTTCGCTGGCCCTGCTCGGCTCGATCGCCGCGAGCACGCGGGACGATGTCCCGGACAGTGTCCGGCCAGCCGATCCGGCCCGTCTCTATCCGTCGGAGTGAGCAGTGCGGATGCGCTCGTAGCGTCTGCGCATGGTCTCGCTCGCGGCCGGACCGGCGGCGAAGACGAAGTCGCTGTCGCCGAGGCGCGCAGCCGGGCGGGCAAGGTCGTGCTGGAGCCCTGACCTCGGCCGGGTCGAGGGCGCTGGCGCGGCGGCCCACCCCGAGGGCGTACGGTGGGCATGTCGCCCGGGGCTGCCGACGCCGTCGCCACCAGCCCGTCCGGGGCGTTGCCGATCGTCGTGTTGATCTCTCCACGCCGCCGTTCATCGCGTACGACCGCACGCCCAACCAGGGGAGCACCCACGTGACAATCGCCAGACACAGGATCGTCAGCGCACTTCGCGACCGCGGCCAGCAGGCCAGGGCCGACTGGGTCGAGCGGGAGTTGCCGGAGCGGGTCGACCCGGCCAAGCACTCCGGTCTGCTCGCCACCCTGCACCTCGACCCGGCTGACCTCGCCGACGCGCCGTCCGCGTGAGGGTGGCGCTGCCCGGCCCGCCGATCGGGTGAGCACGCCGCGCCGACCCGCTGTGGCGGGGGTGCCGTCATGCTCCTACGGTGGTGAGGCCCGGTCTGCTCGTCTCCGTTGCCGGAGAAAGCGGGAGGTGGAGTGTGGTTGACGCCGCCAGCGCGGTGCGGTCGTTGCAGCTCAACGCACCCCAGGGCGGGCCGGACGACCTGCCTCTGCTGATCACCGGTGCCGCGTCGGCGATCAACGCCACCGAGATCGTGGTCTATCTGGCCGACTACACGCAGTCCCTGCTCGTGCCGCTGCTCGACGCGGGTCTCGTCCGGGACGAGCAGCCGATCGAGACGACCCTCGCCGGCCGGGCGTTCACCACCCTCGACATCCAGCGCGCTCCGGACAAACCCGACCGGATCTGGGTGCCGCTGCTGCTCGGTTGTGAGCGGATGGGCGTGCTCGAGGTCGTCACGCCGGCCGCCGCCGACCCCGCCATGGAGGGGCCGGCCTGGGAGGTGGCGGTCACGGTCGCCCAGCTCCTGGTGAACCGCCGGCTCTACGGCGACGTGGTCGAACGGATGCGCCGTCGGCTGCCGATGCAGGTCGCCGCCGAGATCGTGTGGGGGCTGCTGCCGCCGCTGACCTTCGCGACCGACGACATGGTGGTCACCGCCATCCTGGAGCCCTGTTACGACGTCGGCGGGGACATCTTCGACTACGCGTTGAACGGTGACGTGCTCAGCGTCGGGCTCTTCGACACGTGTGGGCACGGCATCAAGGCGAGCACGCTGGCCTCGCTTGTGGTCAGCGCGTACCGCAACGCCCGCCGGTGCGGCCTCGACCTGGTCGACACCGCCATCAGCATCGACAGGTGGGTGCGGTCGGAGCATCCGAACCTCTTCGCGACGGGGCTGCTCGCCGAGTTGGACCGGACCACCGGGCGACTACGGATGATCAACGCTGGTCATCCCGGGGCGATGCTGCTGCGCGACGGCAAGGCCATCCGCGAGCTGCCGGGGCCGACCGCGCTGCCGCTGGGCCTGGGTCACCTGTCGGGCCGACGCCCCCGGGTGCACGTGGAGGACCTGCACCCCGGCGACCGGATCCTCGCGTACACCGACGGCATCACCGATGCGCGGAGCGCCGAGGGCGAGCAGTTCGGGCTGGACCGGCTCGTCGACTTCGTCAACCGCGCGCTCAACGACGGTCTGCCCAGCCCGGAGACGATGCGCCGGCTGGTGCGTGCCGTCGTCGCGTACCAGAAGGACGAACTGGACGACGACGCCACTGCGGTGTTCCTGGAATGGCGGCCCCCACACACCCCGCTGGCCCACCTGCGGGATCTCAGCGCGCTGACCACCGGGTCACCGTAACGAGTGGGATTTTGCACTCCCAGTGCACTTGTCTGCGTACCCGGGGCTGTCTAGCGTCAGGCCATGGCTCCCTCCTGGACGTTCGCCGTGGCCCGCGCGGACCTCAGCCGATGCACGCTCGCCGACGGCGCGACCGCCGACCCGTCCGAGGGGGAGGCCCTCCTGCGGGTCGACCGCGTCGGCCTCACCGCCAACAACGTCACCTACGCGGTGCTCGGCGACGCGATGCGCTACTGGGAGTTCTTCCCGCCAGGCCCGCGCGGACTCGCGCCGGAGTGGGGGCTTCCCCCGCTCTGGGGCTTCGCCGAGGTGGTCGCGTCGACAGTCGCGGGCGTCGAGGTGGGCCAGCGGGTGTACGGATACCTGCCGCCCGCCGGCCACCTGCTGGTGCGGCCGGACCGGGTGGACGCGTCCGGATTCCGCGACGCGAGCCCACACCGGGCCGAGCTGCCCTCGCCGTACAACGCGTACCGCTCGACTGGCGGTGACCCGGCGTACCGGCCGGACCAGGAGGACCTGCTGATCCTGTTCCGACCGCTGTTCTTCACCTCGTTCATGCTTGCCGACCAGGTCGTCGACAACGGCTTCTACGGCGCGGAGTCGTTGCTGCTGTCGTCGGCGTCGAGCAAGACCGCGTACGCCGCGGCCTCCGAACTGCACGGCCGTGGCCCGCGCCTGGTCGGGCTCACCTCACCCGGCAACCTCGAGTTCACCAGGTCGCTCGGCTGCTACGACCAGGTCGTCGCGTACGACGACATCGGCTCGCTCGACACCGTCCCGAGCGTCTACCTCGACCTGTCCGGAGCGCCGTCGACCCGCGCCGCCCTGCGTCAGCACCTCGGTGACCACCTGATCCGGGACATCGCCGTCGGCCTCACCAACCAGACGCCGAACGCCGAGGCCGCCGAGGAGGTGTTCTTCGCGCCCGTCCAGATGCGCAAACGCAGTAAGGACTGGGGGCGCGACGGTCTCGACAAGCGGTTCACCGAGGCGTGGCGGAGGTTCACCGCAGTGGTGGACGGGTGGCTCGACGTCCAGGTCGGCACCGGGCCGCAGGCCCTACGGGAGGCGTGGCTCGATGTCCTCGCCGGCCGTACGCCGCCACGGGTGGGTCACGTCGTGCAGTTCTGACGACCAGCCGTCACGGGACTATCGCGTCGACGTACCCGCCGTCGACACGGACGGCGGCGCCTGTGGTGGCGGAGGCGAGCGGCGAGGCCAGGTACGTGACCATGTTGGCGATCTCCTCGGGCTCGATCAGCCGCTGGAGCAGCGACTGTGGCCGGTGCAGCCGCATGAACTCCCGCTGCGCCTCCTCCCACGGGAGGCTGTCGCCCACGAGTTCGGCGACGAAGTCCTCGACGCCGCCGGTGTGGGTCGGCCCGGCGAGGACCGAGTTGACTGTCACGCCGGTGCCGGCGGCGGCCTTCGCGAAGCCACGGGAGACGCCGAGCAGGGCGGTCTTCGAGACGCCGTAATGGATCATCTCGGTCGGGGTGACGACCGCCGAGTCACTGCCGATGAACTGCACCCGCCCCCAGCCGCGTTCCATCATGGCGGGCAGGTACGCGCGGGTCAGCCGGACGCCGGCCAGCACGTTCACCTCGAAGTAGCGACGCCACTCGTCGTCGGAGATCTCCAGCGCGGGGGTGGGTCCGAAGATGCCGAGATTGTTGACCAGGATGTCGACGGTGGGCAGCAGGTCGAGGGTCCGCGCCGCCCCCTCCTCGGTCGAGACGTCCGCGTCCACCTCGACCACGTCCGCGCCGGTGACCTCCGTGCGCAACGCGTCCGCCGCGCGTGTGACGCTGGCGGCGGTACGACCGTTGACTGCCACCCGCGCGCCGGCGCGGGCGAGGCCGGCGGCGATGGCCGCCCCGATCCCCTGGGTCGACCCGGTGACCAGGGCGGTCCTGCCGGAGAGGTCGAGGTGCAGGGTCATTCGTCGTCCTGTTCCTAGGAGGCGCTGTCGTCGGAGAGGTGGCGTCGCAGGGTAGCCAACGATCGGGTGATCAGCCGGGAGACGTGCATCTGCGAGACGCCGATCTTATCGGCGATCTGGGCCTGGGTCAGGTTGCCGTGGAAGCGCAGGCTGAGGATCTCCTGTTCGCGCTCCGGCAGCGTGGCGAGGGCGGGACCGAGGGCCACGCGGATGTCGACGAGGTCGAACTCGTGGTCGTCGCCGCCGAGGGTGTCGCCGAGTTCCCGGTTGCCGTCGGTCCCGATCGGGGTGGACAGCGACGTGGCCCGGTAGGCGCGCGCGCCCTCCAGCCCTTCCAGGACGGTCTCTTCGGACACGTCGAGGTAGGACGCGATGTCCGCCACCGTGGGCAGGCGGCCGAGGGAGTGGGTGAGGGTGCTGTTCGCCGCGCTTATCGAGATGCGCAGCTCCTGGAGGCGGCGGGGCACCCGTACGGCCCAGGTGCGGTCCCGGAAGTACCGCTTGATCTCGCCGATGATCGTGGGGATGGCGTACCCGCTGAAGTCGACGCCCCGGGTGGGGTCGAAGTTGTCCACGGCCTTGATGAGCCCGACCGCGGCGGTCTGGATCAGGTCGTCGTCGGGTGCGCCGCGGCCGGCGTAGCGGCGTGCCAGGTGCCGGGCGAGCGGCAGCCACGCCTCGATGGTGCGGTCCCGCAGGGCCGGTCGGCGTGGATCGTCGGAAGGGGTAGCCGCCAGGGAGGCCAGGAGGTCCTCCGGGCTCTGGCTGGTGCTTCGCTGGCCGACGCGTGTGCTGATCGTCGATCCGAAGGTGGTGGACATCAGGTGGTCCCTCCCGCACGTGCCCGTCGATCGTGTCGACCGGAGGATCTCCGAACCGGCTGTCGCCGGGGCGCACGGACGGGCAGATGCGCTGTCGCAAGGCCACGAACACGGGCCTCACCACCGCGTCATGTCGTTCACCTAACGACCTCGACACTACCCAAAATATTGAGTTATTACTAGCCGAAAGTACGATGTCGCGCTGGTGGGGAGGCCCACATGTGCCAGCGGGGCGCCGTGGTCAGTCGCGGTGATCCGCGTCGTCGCCGGTGGCGCTGATCGGCCCGGCCGGCGTCACCGCGAACGGATGGCGGAGTCGGCGCATGGCCTCCTCGCTGCCGTCGACTGTCACCGCCGACCCCTCGGTCCCGTCGCCGTTCGACGTGGCGAGAAACAACGCGGACCGATCGTGGTCATTCGAAGTCATGCAGGAGTCCTGTCTTCCGCGAAGGGAGTGTGTGTCCGGGTCTCGGCAACTCGCCGCACGACCTGGTGACGAAGGTGTGCACACCGGCGCCCGATCTGGGTGTCTCGTTCACGGGCGAGCGCCCGGCGACACCGACACACCGCACCATACCCGGCGTCGGCAACCGTCATGCGTCGCCGCCGGAGGGACCTGACGACCGCCCGGGGTCGCACCCGGCCCACGGCGACCCGGAGAATTTCGTAATCCGCCCGGCCCGCCCGCGTCTCCGATCAGGGGCGACCAGCACGCACCCCTCCCACCCTCGACGATGAGCGCAGAAGGAGTGAGGCCCATGTCGTCAGCCGGTCGGCAACTACCCGACGTCAGGTCGGTCGTCGCCGCCCGCCAGGGCGACCAGCGCGCTCTCGACGACGTCGTAGCGGCCTCGCTCCCGCTGGTCTACAACATCGTCGGGCGTGCGCTGCGCGGCCACGCCGACGTCGACGACGTGGTCCAGGAGACGCTGGTACGGGTCATCAGGCACCTGCCCGGGCTCAACGACCCGGCCGCGTTCCGGTCCTGGCTGGTGGCGATCACCATCCGCCAGGTGCGCGACTGGGAGCAGCGCAGACGTGTCGCGCTCAGTCGCGACGCCGGGCTGGACGCGATCCACAACGTGCCCGACCCGGGCTCCGACTTCGCGGCGATGACGATCCTCCGGCTGGGTCTCACCGACCAGCGGCGTGAGGTCGCCGAGGCGACCCGCTGGCTCGACCCGGACGATCAGGAACTGCTCTCGCTCTGGTGGCTGGAGGAGACAGGCGAGCTCGACCGCACCGAGGTCGCCGACGCGCTCGGGCTCTCCCCGGGACACGTCGCGGTGCGGGTGCACCGGATGAAGGACCAGATCCAGACGGCCCGCGCCGTGGTCCGTGCGTTACGGGCGCGCCCGGGCTGCCCGGACCTGCGTACCGTGACCGACGAGTGGGACGGCGTCCCCAATCCACTGTGGCGCAAACGGCTGGCCCGGCACGTGCGGGACTGCGCGGTCTGCGCACGGCTCGGCACGAGTCTCCTGCCGATCGACCGGCTGCTCGCCGGCCTGCCGATGCTGCCGCTGCCGGCCGGCCTTGGCGCGCACCTGCCGGGTGCCGCCCTTTCCCCGGACGCGTCGCCGGTCGCCGCGTACCAGCCTCCGGACCCGGCGACCGGGGGCGTCGCCGGAACGGCGCCGGCCGGTGGTGTGCCCACCGACGGCGACGGCGGGAACGCCCTTGTCGACCTCGCGTTGAACCGCCCCCGCGGCCTGCTCCCGGCGCTCGCCGTCGGGGCCGCCGCCGTCGTCCTCGCCATCACCACGCTCGTGGTGGTCCGGCCGGACGACCCGCAGGCACCCTCGTGGGCCGCCCCGCCGTCGGCGGCACCCGCCGCCGTCGCCACTCCGGGCGTCACGCCCACGCCGGGCGCGCGGCCGTCGTCACGGGTCCCTGTCGCGCCCGCGGTCAGCTCGGCGCGCAAGGGCGTCGGGGTGTGGGCCTTCGACGGGGTCAACCGGGCGCTGGCCGGTTCGAGGGCCGGCTGGTACTACACCTGGGGCACGGAACATCAGGGCATCACCACCCCGCCGGGGGTGGCCTTCGTGCCGATGATCCGGGGCGCGGAGAACGTCACCGCGCCCGAGTTGGCCCGGGCCCGAGCGGCCGGGCCGTACCTGCTCACGTTCAACGAGCCGGACCTGCCCGACCAGTCCAACCTGACAGTGGAGCAGGCGCTGGACCTGTGGCCACGGCTGATGGCCACGGGCAGCAGGCTGGGCAGCCCGGCCGTGGCCTGGGGCGGTGACGATCCGCAGGGCTGGCTTGGTCGTTTCATGTCCGGCGCGCAGGCCCGTAAGCATCGGGTCGACTTCGTCACCCTGCACTGGTTCGGCGCCGACTTCACCACCAGCACCGCCGTCGACCAGCTCCGGCGGTATCTCCAGGACGTGTACCAGCGGTACCGCAAGCCGATCTGGCTCACCGAGTTCGCGCTGATCCGCTTCGGTGGTGGCGGCCAGCAGTTCCCCAGCCAGGAGCAGCAGGCCGCCTTCCTCACGGCGGCCACCACCATGTTGGGTCAACTCCCGTACGTGCAGCGCTACGCCTGGTTCGGTCTGCCCGCCACCGACAAGGACCGGTCCGGGCTGTTCCGCGGTGGTGCCGACGTGACAGCGGTCGGCCGCGCCTTCCAGGCGGCGCGGTGACAGTTCCCCGGCGGGTCGCCGGCGTCGTCGCGATCCTGGTGGTGACGGCGCGCTGACATCGGCCACCGCTGTGGTGCGGCGGTCCGAGAGTTCGCCCGACGTACGCTGGCCGGCGGCGGTTCGTCCGTCGGCCACATAGGGTGAGCGGGATCATCGGCGTGGGGAGGCTGTTGTGGAGCTGTCGTTGTCGGTCCGTCCGGGCCGCGGCTGCACAGTGCTCGAGGTGCGCGGCGAGTTGGACATGGCGACGTCCCCGCAGCTGCGCGAGGGGCTGCAACGGCTTGTCGACGCCGGTGACCGTCAGGTGGTCGTGGACCTGGCCGGGGTGGGTTTCATGGACTCCAGCGCGCTGGGCATGCTGGTGGTGATGTTCAAGGCGCTTCGGGAGGCCGGCGGCCGGCTGAGCCTCGCCTCGGCGCAGCCCGCCGTGCAGAATGTCCTGACCGTCACATCTGTGGACCGGGTCATCCGCGTCTATGAGAGTGCGGAGGCGGCCGAAGCCGATGTGGCGGACGACCCGGCAGGCAGGTGATCAGTCGGGCAGTGCGAGGCTGGCGCGCGCCTGGTCGGCGCCGGCACTGGTACGCCGGTCCTCGCTGTGTCCGTCGTACCAGTCGAGGATGAACAGGGTGGCGTCATCGGCCAGGGTCGGTCCGCTGACCTCGAGCACTGCGTCGGCCAATGCCCGGACGGCCTCGCGCGGGTGCAGACCGCCTGTCGACCGCAACACGTCTGGCAGATCCAGGCTGGCGGCGTTGCGTTCCCGTACGCCGTCGGTCACCACCACCAGGCGGTCGCCGGGTCGTAGCGTGATCTCGCCCGCGCGGTAGTCGGCCTCGGCGAACATCCCCAGGGGGAAGCCTGCCGGCAGCGGCAGTGCCTCGGTGCCCCCGTCGCGCATCAGCATCGGCGGTACGTGCCCGGCGTTGAGCAGTGCGCACACCCCGGTGCGGAGGTCGAGGCGACCGAGGACCGCGGTGATGTAGCTGCCGGGCACCGGGGCGTTGTGCACCAGGTCGGCGTTGGCGGCGTCGGCCTGCTCCGCCAGCCCAGCCCCGCGGCGGCGGCTGTTGCGCAGGCTGCCCACGCCCAGGGTTGCCGTCAGCGCGCTGGCCACCCCGTGGCCCATCGCGTCGGTGACGCTGAAGTGCAGCACGTCGCGGGCGAGGCTGTAGTCGAAGGTGTCGCCGCCGATGCTGGCGGCTGGTTCGAGCCAGCCGGACAGGGTGAACGCACTGCCCTCGCACGTGAACGAGCCCGGCAGCAGGCGGCGCTGAATCTCCCCGGACAGGGTGAACGGGGTCGTGCGCTGCCCCCACTCGAACAGGTCGGTGTACCGCCGGTTGGCGATCACCACGAACGCCAACGCGTGCGCCGTGCGGCCGATCTCCTCAAGCGTGGGCGCGGTGGGTTCGTCCGGCAGGATCATCTCGAGCAGGCCGATCGCCTCGCCGCGGTCGGTCACCGGCGCCAACACCACCCACCCGTCGGGTTGCGGGACGACCTGCGTCGTCTGGGTCCGGAGCGCCTGCTCGGCGGGGCCGCCGTCGAACGGCATCACCATGGCGACCTCGTCAGCGGCGCGGCGTCCCTCACCGGTGCCGTCGGCCGGCACGTGGGCCAACCGGACCAGCGCCCGGCCGCTGAGGTCCGCGATCAGGAACGCGACGCTACGCGCGCCCAGCGTCCTGCCGAGCGCACGGGTGACCGCCTCAACCGCCTCGACCGGCGAGGCGTTTTCCGCTGCTTCCAGGACATCAGCCATGATCCGCCCTCGACCACTCGTCACTGGTGAAGCCTACGAGACCTGGACGATCACCGCTGGGTACGAGGGCCAGAGTCCCCGACAACCGCCAGTGCCGTGTTAGCGCGAACTGCTTTCGCCGAGCCGCCACAGCCCTTCCTGCTGATCGGGCATGAATCGGCGTGTTATCGATAACCTGCTATGTTTGCCCGGGGAGTGAAGGGCACACTCCCGGTCACCCGAGCCTGCCGGCGAAGACGTGTCGAGGGACGCCGACCCTCCACCGCCTACCGGTCGGTGACCAGTCCGGGCCACTCCGTCGATGCCGGCGACCCCCTCGGTCGCCGGACGACGTCGCTTCGGCCGCATGCCCAGCTTCCGACGCCCCGCCGTGGGGCAGCACTCCTCGGCGTGACCAGGCATCCGGGTCCAGGTGGCCGCAGGCGACAGGCATCGCACCCCCACCACCGGCACCTGACGCCCAATCGCAAGGAGTCACGCAATGCCGAAACGAAGGCATCTCCTCACATCCATCGCTGCCGCGGCGGTCCTGCTCGCGGCCACCACCGGCGGAGCGCTGAACGGCGGCCTCCGCGAGGCGGTCGCGGCGACGAACGGCACCCTCGCGGCGACCGCCGGCTGCGGCAAGGCCCCCACGCTGGCCAGCGGCACACGCACGATCCAGAGCAGCGGACAGAGCCGTACCTACAACCTGCGGATCCCCGACGGGTACGACCGCAACCACCCGTACCGCCTGGTCTTCGCCTTCCACTGGCTGAACGGCTCGGCCAACAACGTCACCTCGGCGGGCTACTACGGGCTCCAGCCGCTGTCGAACAACAGCACGATCTTCGTTGCGCCGCAGGGTCTCAACGCCGGCTGGGCCAACACCAACGGTCGGGACCTGACCCTCTTCGACGACATCTCCCGGCAGATCGAGAACGACCTCTGCGTGGACACGACCCAGCGTTTCGCCCTGGGCTGGAGCTACGGCGGAGCCATGAGCTACGCGGTGGCCTGCGCCCGGCCCGACATCATCCGCGCGGTGACAGTCCTGTCCGGCGCAAACCTCAGCGGGTGCAACGGCGGTACGCAGCCGGTTGCCTACTTCGGCATCCACGGCATCTACGACAGCGTGCTGAACATCTCCCAGGGCCGGCAGCTGCGCGACACGTTCGTCCGGAACAACGGCTGCACCGCACAGAGCCCGCGCGAGCCGAGCCGGGGCAGCCTGACCCACATCACCACTACCTACTCGGGCTGCCGGGCCGGTTACCCGGTGCAGTGGGCGGCGTTCGACGGCGACCACACGCCAAGCCCGGTCGACGGGTCCGGCAGCCCCAACGACTCGCGGACCTGGACCTCGGGGGAGATCTGGAGGTTCTTCAGCCAGTTCCAGTCGACCACGCCTCCGACGACCCCGCCGCCGACCACTCCGCCGCCCACGACCCCGCCGCCGACTGGTGAGCCGGGCACCTGCGCCGCCACCTACCGGACGATCAACACCTGGCCCGGGGGCTTCCAGGGCGAGGTGACAGTGGCCAATAACACGGCCACGACCCTGAGCGGCTGGACGGTGGGTCTGACCCTCGCCAGCGGCCAGGCCATCAGCAGCCTCTGGAGTGGAACCAACACGGGCACCACCGGCAGCGTCACCGTCCGCAACGCCGCGTACAACGGCAACCTGGCGCCGAACGCCTCGACGACGTTCGGTTTCACCGCCACCGGCGACGGCGCGACCTCACCGGGCAACGTCACCTGCACGAGCCCCTGAGTCAGGCGGGATCAGGGCCCGGAGCCAACGGCTCCGGGCTCTGCGCGCCGTCTCTCAGCTCATCGTGGCCAGCAGGTCCCCGGCAGACCTGCTCGCACGCCCGGCACGCCTCGGCGCAGACCCGGCAGTGCTCGTGCTTGTCCGCGTGCGCGGCGCATTCGTCCCCACACGACCTGCATGCGGTGGCACACGCCTCCAGCAGGCTGCGGCTGACATTCGCGTCGTAGCCTGTGTGCCGGGACAGCACCCGAGCGGTGGTGGTGCAGATGTCGGCGCAGTCCAGGTCCGTCCGTACGCACTTGGTCAACTCGGCGACCATGTCCTCGCTCAGGCAGGCGTCCGCGCACGCCGTGCAGGCCTGGGCGCAGTCGTTGAGCGCGTCGATCGCAGCCGCCAGCTTCGCGCGGTCCAGGTTGATCGACTCGGGGTACGTCTCCAGCATCCGCATGGTGATGTCAGCCATCAGGGAGGCCTCTCTCTCGACTCCCGCTGCCCTACCCGAACCGCCCCGACACACACCGCCAGGTGCGCGAAAGCGTCCTCATGCTGCCGAAAAGGGGTGTTTGGTGTTGCGGCCGGGCGGGCACGTCGTCGACAGACGCCGATGAGAGGAGCGACGATGCCGACTCGGAAGGACATGCCCGGCACCCTGAAGCGATCGCCCAAGAAGGCACAGGACACCTACGCGGAGGCACACGACTCGGCGGTCGACTCGTACGGTGAGGGCGAACGCGCCCACCGTACGGCGCTCGCCGCCGTCAAGCACTCCTTCGAGAAGGTGGGCGACCACTGGGAGCCGAAGAGCCGGAAGGGGCCGAGCGACAAGAAGGCCTCCGGCGGTCGGGGCTCCTCGGGTAGGACGGCCGGTGGGGTCGACGCGAACGCCAGCAAGGAGCATCTGATGGACGTGGCGAAGAGGCTCGAGATCCGTGGTCGGTCACGGATGACGAAGGCCGATCTCGTCGAGGCGATTCAGAAGGCCAACAAGAGCAGCACCCGCAAGGCTGGCGGGAAGTAGCGCGGTCGGTCAGTCGGTGACGACGAGCGCCTGGGGTGCGGCGGCCTTCATCCGCGTACGCAGCCATGTGAGCTGGATCGCGGTCTCTCCCTCGCCGCACGACCGCGAGCAGCTCGTCGTCGCGGGCGCCGTAGGCGGCCTGGCCGACGACGGTCCAGGTGATGTCGCACTCGGCCGCCATCAGGTAGAGGTCCTGGAGGTCCCGAAGGAGGCCGATATCGCCGGTGCGGGTGCACGTCCGCCTTGGTGTGGTCACCGTCGAGGAAACGGTCCACCCGCACCGGCCACTCCTGCCCCGGCCCGTACGGCGTCCGGGCACCCCACGGGTCGGCGATCCGGTCCGCCATGCGCCCTCCCTCCGGCGACTGCCTCGATGCTGCTCCTGGCGGCATCGGCTGGCCCGACACGCCGCCGGTACAACCAGTCAACGACGGTACGCAGCAGGCTGGCTCGTCTCGGAGTTATTTCTCCAAGCGCCGGCCCTTGACACCTTCCACGTCTCTGGAGCCAGGGCCAGCGCGATGTCCTGATCATCATTGCAATGTGCCGGGGTAGGGGCCCTTAATCTGCTCGCACCGCGGCTCAACAGGTTGGGTATCTGGAGCCAATCTTGGCCCACGGCGAAAGCAACCTCGGCTTCGCGGCCTTGCGAGTCACGCTCGACTGAGCGGCTCTTCTCGCCACAAGCTACGGTGACGGATTAAGACGACAACTACATTCCCCGACAGGTGACCAATCAACTGCTTATTTGGTCCTGCTGGCTGAAGGGTGGCGAGATGGCACGTCACAGAGGGCGTCGCAGCGCCCGCGTAGCGACGCGTCGGCTTCTCGACAGCATCGCGATCGCTGCCGCCGTCAGCGGTCTCGTCTACCTCGTTCTGAGCGGGCTGATTGACGGCGTGGATGCTGCCATGATCGGTACCGCAGCGGGCCTGCTCAGCTTGTTACTCAATGTCCGGCACCAATGGCGTTCCACATCCCGGGAATCGGCTGTCGCGGCCGGTACGCTCTCGACTGCCCGCGCGGAGATTCTCCGGCTGTGGTCCGACGAGGCTCAGGATCGCAGGCTGCTCACCGGTCTACTGCTCCCGGCAACCGTGGGTAGCCAGGATGCGCAACTGTGGCCGACTCCACTGCAACCCGGCGATCTTGAAACCGCGGTCGAGGTCGCCGAGCGGTCACCACGTGGCTTCGGGAACATAGGAGTTCGCTTTCGCCGCCTCCTGCCGTGGGCGGTGAAACGTCGGCCGGACATCACCGTTCAGCCCCATCGCGAGCCTCCGCCGGAAGGGCGGGGGGACCCGGCCGCGGATCTGTGGAGTGCGGGACATTTCCAGTCGAGCTGGGCGCGGTTCATCCTTGACCGCCGGGACGAACCCATCAGGCTTGTCGTGCATGGAGCCGGCGGCACCGGCAAGACCACTCTCGCCCTAATGATCACCATCGGTATAGCGGCATGGCCGGCCACCGCAAGCACAGGCGGGGATCCCGGCGTGGACACGACGCCTCTGCCCTTGTTGGTTCCGTTGGCCGGCTACGACGGTGGGGTCCCGTTCGCCGACTGGGTCAATCGAAAGGTCCTGCGGCTGTACCCCAGTATTGATCAGGTCGTCCCAGGTTCCGGCAACAAGCGTGGCCAGGTCGGTGAACTGTTGGACCGCAAACTAGCCATCCTCATCCTCGACGGCTTTGATGAGATGCCGTCCGAGACCCGCCTGAAGGCGGCGAAGGAGATCGACGGATTCCTACGCCACAACGAACCACTTCTGCTGTTCAGCCGTGCTGACAAGCCGGCGAAGGTCCGGGCGCGAATCGGCGTGCTAGCCGCGACCATGACGCTGGCACCAGTCAACCGCCCTTTTATTCGTCATCGGCAGGCGTACCTGTTGCACCGGGCCGAGCTCGAAGACGACGACCCTGCGGCCCGAGATCGGTTGGAACGGTTCGCCGAGGCGTTGCCGGGCCTGCCGGCGCTCCGCGACGTGCTGGCGACTCCGCTCCTGCTGGAACTGGCCAGCCAGTCGATAGCCCGCGGCACCGACACGGTCGACCACCTCGCGGATCTGGCCGGCAACAACCAGGCGAACGCCTTACGGGGCCGACTGCTCGCCTCTCACATCGATTGGGCGCTGCACAAGGACCGGCCTTGGCGGACGCTGCGCGGTCGGCGGGGTGCGCGTTGGCTGACGTCGTTGGCCCGGATGATGATCGACCACGACAGCCACCAACTGGAATGGTGGCAGGTGGTCGGCACAGTGAACCGGCCCCTCCTCGCGGTGACCGCCGCACTTTCGGTGACGCCCGCGTACTACTTCGCCTTACAGATGCCGGTGGGGCTGACACGTGGGCTCGCGATCGGTTGTGTCGTCGGTGTCGGTGCCGCGTTCCTTCGTGGCCGGCGTATCCCCGCCGTGGCCGCACCAGCCGTGCTCGTGGCCACCGCTGCCCCGGTCGTGGCTATCGGAACGACCATGCGCGGTTGGCAGCAGGGCGTCACAGATGCCCTGGAGATCGGATTCGCGGTCTGCGCTGCCTTCCTGCTGCTCGACGCGCTTCTGCGTTCCGAGTACCCGCGCACGTTCCTGCGAGGTCGCGAAACCGAGGTCCGAACGCGGAGGCGAGGCCCAACCAGGATCGGAGTGCCGGTAGTCGCTGTCGCCGTGGCCGGGGTGATCGGCACCGGGCCGCCGGTGCTGTTCCGCCTGCTGACCGGATTTCCGGACCCGGAACGTTCGCCGTTCATGGTCTTCGTCGGGGTCACTTTCGGCGTCGGTCTGGCGACGGTCGCCGCCCGTGCCTACATCAGGAGCGATGAGATACAGCCGGCCGTCGTGCGTTTCACCCTTGCGGAACGCGCCGAGCCGTTGATCATTCCATTCGGTGTCGCACTGCTGTTCGTCACCTCGATCGGCCTCGGTGGCGCGATCGGTGGCGCGATGCGCTACGGCTTCGACTATGGCGTAGCTGTCTTCGGGGTATTCGCCTTCGCCGTCGGCGTGCCGGTCGGACTGGTCGGTGGAGCAGTTAAGTGGCTCTGCGCGCCGTTGGCCCCAAAGGGCTCCTTCGTGTCCGAGCAGGGAGGATCGGTTGAGGCGGGGGTTGATCGACCGGCTGACGGCCCCCGTGAGCTGGTGGACCATGATGTCGAGCCGCCGGATGGCGCTGGTGGCGCCGAGGATGGGGAGCCGGAACTGGTGCCGGCCGCGACGACGCTGCGAGCGGACCGGGCCCTGGCCGGTGGAATCCTGTTCACGACAGCTGCGGTGGCAGCACTATCGATCTGGATAATGAACACGAGATTCCCCTGCATCGTTGATACGGTGCGCGTGCATGCGCCCCTGTATTCGATCGGCCCAGAGGATGGCCTCCTAATCGCCTTCACGCTGGGCATCATCGTCACCTGCACGTACACGGCGTGGCCGGTTTTCTCCGCTGCTCATATCTGGCTGGCGGTACGCCGGCAACTTCCATGGCGGCTGCGCCTGTTGGACGAGGAACTCCAACATGCACTCATCACCATCCGCGACGGAGACGTGTACCAGTTCCGCTACGCCGGCCTGCGGACCTATCTTGGCGAGACCCTCTACCAGGCTCTGCGCAGCGGCGACAACGACCCAGTCCTGACGGACGGTGAGCCCCGGCGCCCGGAGGCGCCTGTCGCCTCCCGGTGAGGAGCGCCTCCTATCAGCCAGGAGGCGCACCCTTCTCGCGAGCCTCTGAGGACGTGTCGGCAGAGCGTGACGAATCCCGCACCTTGGAGGCGGCGCTCGTCGCGAGAACGCTGCGCGAGCCGCGATGCCTACATAGGGCGTTGGCTGAGCGACGGGTCGTCACACCTTGGCAGGGGCGAGCGCCTCCGCTACCGTCATGGGAACGCTCCCATTAACTTAGATACGTCAATGTGATCAGGAGGAAACACGTCGTGGCTATCCTCTCCCACCGGCGCCGCAGATCAACGGCCATCAGTATGTCGGCCATCGCCGGTATCGCGGCCGCAGGCGTCTGCTTCGCCGTCGGCGGCGCGTCCGCCGGCACGGTGTCCGGTTCGCTCTACCGCGACCCGAGTTCGGCAGTCGTCCGCTGGGTCGCCGCCAACCCCGGCGACTCGCGCACCGCAGTCATCCGCGACAAGATCGCGAGTCAGCCGCAGGCCCGCTGGTTCGCCAACTTCAACCCGTCCACCGTGCAGTCCGAGGTCTCCGAGTTCATCGGCGCCGCCAACGCGGCCCAGCAGATCCCGGTGCTGGCGGTGTACGAGATCACCAACCGGGACTGCGGTGGCGCCAGCGCCGGTGGAGCCCCTGACCTCAACCAGTACCAGACCTGGGTGTCGAACTTCGCCAGAGGGCTGGGCAACCGGACGGTCCTGATCATCCTGGAGACCGACTCGCTCGCCCTCCAGACGTGCCTGAGCGGAGCGGAACTCAACGCGCGCAACCAGGCGATCTCGACGGCCACCCAGACCATCAAGTCGGCCAACCCCAACGCCAAGGTGTACCTCGACGGCGGCCACTCCACCTGGAACAGCGCCAGTGAGACGGCCAACCGGCTCCGGGCAGCCGGCGTGCAGTACGCCGACGGCTTCTTCACAAACGTGTCGAACTACAACTCCACCTCCGGTGAGGCGAACTTCGGCCGCTCGGTCATCTCCGCCCTGAACGGCATGGGCATCTCGGGCAAGCGCCAGATCATCGACACCAGCCGCAACGGCGGCGCCAGCGGGGACTGGTGCGGCGACGACAACACCGACCGGCGCATCGGGCAGTACCCGACGACGAACACCGGCGATGCCAACATCGACGCGTACCTGTGGGTGAAGCCGCCGGGGGAGGCCGATGGCTGCCGCTACACGGCCGGTTCGTTCCAGCCCGACCTGGCCTTCAGCCTTGCCAACGGAGCGCCGAACCCTCCCACCACGGCACCGCCGACCACCACGCCGCCGACCACGACCCCGCCGACGACCACCCCACCGACCACCACGCCGCCGACCACGCCCCCCAACAGCTCGCCACCGGCCGGTGACGGCTGCTACGCGGACGTGGCGATCAACCAGTGGGCCGAGGGCTTCACCGCCAGCGTGACTGTCACCGCCGGAAAGTCGGATATCAGCGGCTGGACCGTCAGCATCGTGCTGCCCAGCGGTGCCGCCGTCACCGGCGTCTGGAACGCCCAGGCCACCGGCACCAGCGGAACCGTTCAGTTCCGCAATATGAGCTACAACGGACGCGTCCTCGGTCGGCAGTCGACCAACTTCGGCTTCCAGGGCACCGGCACTGGCCCGGGAGTGTTGGCCAACTGCGTGACCGCCTGACCCCACCCGATGGCGAGGCCCGGCGCGGAGAGCACTGGGCGCCGGGCCCCGCCGAGTCCGCTCGTCGTCGCGTGGCGGCGTCGCGACCGGAGGTCACTCGTGCACGGCTTTGTCGACGTCGCCACGACGCGCGCCAGGCCCGCAAGGGCCGCGACTGATTCAGGAACTGCTGTTTGTACGAGCGTTCGTCCTGGGGCAGCGGGAACCGTCGATCAGAGTCACGCCCGGACGACTCGCCGTGCTCTCTTCAGGTTGAGAGCCAGCTCCTCGCGATTCTGCTGCGCGTGTCGGATCCACGCGGGTTGGCCCGGGCCGGTGCGCCAGGATTCGCTCAGCGGGCTGTTGTCGACGGTGTCGAAACCGAACTGGTCGTACAGCCGCGTCACGAGATCAACGGCCTCGGGGTAATTGCTGGAGACAGATAGTGCAAGCCGGTCGGGGGCGCCGGCAGGTCGACCAGAGGTGAGAAGTCGGGGAGCCTGGATGTGGGTGAAGGCCTTGGCGACCTTCGAAGTGGGGAGATGTTCCTGGCGTAGCTCGTGGACCGTCTTCTCGCCCGAGTCGATGATCGGGATATTTCCGTCGCGCCAGACCATGTAGTTGTTCGTATCCAACACCACTTTGTTCGCAAGTTCCTCGACTGGCATGTTGTTGACGACTTTGAGGGGCACGGCGACAATAGCGAAATCACCGGCTGCCGCGGCGTCCCTGGCGTGCGCTGCGCGTGCCGAGGGGCCTAACTCAGCGACAAGGCCTTCCAGTGTGCCGGGCCCCCGCGAGTTGGCGATGACCACGGTGTATCCGACCGAAACTGCCGCGCGCGCGAGCTGGCTGCCGACCTCGCCTGCGCCGATGATGCCGATGGTTGTCATGGGTTGCACCTCAAGGGTTGTCGGGGTTCCATCAAGCGGCCAACTGGCGAAGCATCTCGGCCGATCTCGGACGAGGCACCGGAAGGAGGAACGCCGAGTCATTCCTTCACGGGGGTGCCGGTGTTGATCGCGCGCACAGCGATTCGATCACGCTCGAACAGCAGTTCCTTGACCTCCCAGCGAAGGTCTGGCCTGTACGCCTTGGTGGGCGTTGCGCGCTCCGGTGTAGACGGTGTGGCCCTGCTCAACGAGCTGGCTGGCGGTCGCGAAACCGATGCCCTTATTCGCGCCGGTGACCAATGTGACGGGTCATGCGTGTCCTCTCGGTTTGCGGCTCAGGCCGAGCCGCTGATCTGGCCAGGAGCGGCCACGGGTCCCGCTCGCGGTGCGAGCGGCAACCGCCGGGGCCTGGCAGCCGGACAGTCCCGCTGGATTCAATTTCTCGCCGCCGAGCGCGGAGGGCGGGCCCGGCTGGCCAGCGCCCTCCGCGCGGGTGGAGTCGATGCGAACGGTGCGAGGACGGTTGACGGGTCAGCCGGCGAGCTGCCGCCGCACCGTGTCGGTGTCCATCAGGTACGACATGACCTTGAACTTGCCGTCCTCGACCTGGTAGAAGGCGGTCTCGACGAACGACACGGACGCCCCGGTGGCGGCCAGCCCGTTCCACTCCTGGACCGGCGTTCCCGTGTCGATCAGGCGGGCGGCCACCCGGTCGCCCTCGACGACGAGGTCCTGGATCTCCCAGTGCAGGTCCGGCACCGCATCGACGTGCCGGTAGAACTCGGCGACCATGTCGGCCATCTTGACCGAGGTGCCGTTCATGATCACTTCCTCGTGGGCGAAATCGGCCATGCGGTCGAACTCGCGCTTGTTCGCCAAAGCGACGTACTGCAGGTAGAAGTCGCGCAGTTCCTCAGTCGACATACCCGAACTGGTCTTCGTGGCGCTCATGATCGATCTTTCCATTCTGCTGATGGCGGCTGGCGGCTGGCGGATCGGAGGCCGGCTGTTCGGCCGGAGCGGACGGGACGTCCGCGTTTTGTACCGCTCGGTTGCGACGTAACCGTACCACGTTCTGTACCGATCGGTTCGTGGGCTGGGTCACCTTATGTACCGAGCGGTAAGATGGGCTCATGCGCACTGAACCGCCGACGGTCGGACGACCGCAGGCCTTCGACGAGGAGACGGTCCTCGACCGGGCCGCCGAGGTCTTCTGGCGACACGGCTACGAGGGCGCCTCACTGACCACCCTCACCCGCGCGATGGGCATCAACCGGCCGAGCCTCTACGCCGCGTTCGGCAGCAAGGAGCATCTGTTCGAGCGCGCCTTCGCGCGCTACCGCGAGACCCAGGTGACAAACGTCCGCGAGGTGCTCGAGCAACCCACCGCCTACGCCGCCGTCGAGGCATTCCTGCGCACCAGCGCCGATGGTCTGAGAGCCAACGGTGACCACCTGGGCTGCCTGTCCATCCAGGGAGGTCTGGCCTGCTCGCCCGAGAACGCCCGCATCACCCAGGTCTTGGCCGCCGGCCGGGCCGCCAACGAAGCCGCCCTCGAAGAACGGCTGTCGCGTGCGGCGAGAGAAGGAGACCTCACTCCGGGCGTGGACCACCGGGCACTGGCACAGGCGGCGTTGGTCATGGTCCGATCGCCTACCGGCTACGCCCTTCGCGGCTCCAGTTGCGGCGGCGGGCCGAGAGGCGGAACGAAGACTCCGCAGCCTGCATTAGTCATTCGATCTCCGCGTCGAAGGCCTTGCGGGCGTGTTCGATCTGCGGCAGGTAGGTGTCGGCCCACTCGAGGAGGGCGTCGACCGGAGAGCGCAGGGTTTTTCCTAGCCGGGTGATCCGGTACTCCACCGCGATCGGGCGGGTCGCCACGACGGCCCGTTCGATGATCCCGTTGCGCTCGAGTCGTCGCAGGGTCGCGGTGAGCGATTTCTGCGTCACTTTTGGAACCGCCCGGCGCAGCTCGTTGAACCGGCGCGGGCGCTCGCACAGTTCGTTGAGGACGCTGAGTGACCACTTGTCCAGCACCTGGTCGAGCAACTCGCGGTGCGGCGCATCGATACGCATCTCCTCGACGAGGGCGGTGTTGGTATCGCGCATGAAACCAGGTCTCCTTGAAGTGTCCTTCAGCAACTAGGTATCAATGGTAAACCGAGTGGTTCCCGTAGAGGAGAAACGATGCCTGTCACCCGCTTCAGTCCCGACGGCCTCCAGCCGCACACGCCCTACGAGCACGTTGCGGTGGCCACCGGGTCGCGTCACATCCACGTCAGCGGTCAGATCGCCCGCTTGGGCGACGGCACGTCGGTTGCGGCGGGCGACCTGGCCGGGCAGGTTGCGCAGACGTTGCGCAATACCGGTCGGGCCCTCGCTGGAGCCGGCGCATCATTTGAAGACGTGGTCCGGTTCACCTTCTACGTCACAGACTGGGCACCCGAGAAGATTGGGCCGTTCATGGCCGGGATCGAATCGGTCGTCGAGGAACTCAATCTGCCGTGGCCCCTTCCGCCGGCGTCGCTGATCGGAGTGGACCATCTCTTCGAGCCTGACGTGCTCGTGGAACTGGAGGCGACCGCAATCTCGCAGTAATACCTCCTGCTCCATCGCGGGATTGAGGCAGCGGTCCGTACGCCACGCGTCGGTGTCGCCACCTCCCCGTCCTGTGTCATCGGGCCCAGCATCAGGCCGGCTCCGGTCTGATGCTGGGCAGGCACCGCGCCAGTTCGTCCATGCCCTCCGGGTATAGGTCCGTGAGCTGTGCCCTGAGCGTCGTACGGGACCCATGTCGAACGCTGACAACCGTTCGTCAGCTGCGTGACCGAGCCGCCGCCCAAAGCTCGCGGAGAGGGCCTAGCGCATTCCGCCTGCTGGCGAGCCCTGGCAGAGGAATTGCGAGACGATGACCATCGATGTTGTGCGCGGTGTCTGCTCTCCAGCGGGTGCCAACCCGGGTGAGCCGGTGCCAACGCGGGTCACCGCGGCCGACCCCCGGTCGCATACCGGGGCTCGTGTGCTCGGTGTGTGGTCCTGGGCTGGGAGAACAGGGGTACGGGTGACGTGGGAAACGAGGGCCACTCCCTGCCACCGCGGTCAGCGCGCAGGTCGTTACACTGACCACTCGCGCCCTCGTAGCTCAGGGGATAGAGCATCGGTTTCCTAAACCGTGTGTCGCAGGTTCGAATCCTGCCGGGGGCACCAGTCACAGTCCTGTCTTCGATCATCGCCCAGCATCACCGTGCTAGTTCCGGCGGTACGACGCCATGCCGGAACGACGGGAACCGCTAGAAGACGCGATGCGGGCCAGCGGAGCCAGTGTCGTACGGGGTGCCGCTGTCGTGCTCGATCATGTGGCGCCCAAGTTCGGGAGCGACATCGGGCCGGCAGTAAGAAGTGATGTTGACTCCGCCAGGGCCACGAATCGGAAGTCCACCTGGTGGTCTACAGCCGCGACCGCGTCCTGCCACCACGTTGCGAGTGGGGCGGCGAGTTCGATGAGGGCCGCCAGTTGTGGGCCGGTAAACCACACGACGTTTTTCGACCGATGCACCTCGATGCCGCGCATCCGCACCAAGGGTGCAGGTGTCACCCTGCCCATGGCCGGTGAGCCCTGCTCGCCCTGACCGGCGAGATATGAACTGTGCCGTCCGGGCCACGTCGATAAGACGGAGCCGCGACGGCACCGAGATCCGTACGAAGGTCATCAACAGCCCTACGGCGAGCTGGTGAGGGCACGGACGTCCGTAGGATCTGGATCGGGCGAAATGTGTCACCGGGTGCGCGGCGGATAGGCTCGAGGGCTGTTGTCATTCGGACGGAGTACATCGATGTTGACCATGCAAGACGCGCTCGCGCGGCTCTCTGAGTACTGGGCGGGGCAGGGCTGCCTGAGCGTCCAGCCGATGAACACGGAGGTCGGAGCCGGCACCTGGAACGCGGCCACCTTCCTGCGTTCTCTCGGTCCCGAGCCGTGGCGGGTCGCGTACGTGGAACCGTCGGTACGGCCAGATGACTCCCGCTACGGTGACAACCCGAACCGCCTGCAGACCCACACCCAGTTCCAGGTGGTGCTCAAGCCCGAGCCGGGCAACGCCCAGCAGCTCTACCTGGACAGCCTCGCCGCGCTCGGTATCGACGTCGCCGCCCACGACGTCCGTTTCGTCGAGGACAACTGGACCTCGCCGGCGCTCGGCATGTGGGGGCTGGGCTGGGAGGTCTGGCTGGACGGCCTGGAGATCACCCAGTTCACCTACTTCCAGCAGGCCGGTGGCATCAACCTCGAGCAGTCCGCGGTGGAGATCACCTACGGCGTCGAGCGGATCATCATGGCCCTGCAGGGGGTGACCTCCTTCAAGGACATCGAGTACGCCCCCGGCGTCAGGTACGGCGAGATGATCGGCCAGGCCGAGTACGAGATGTCGCGGTACTACCTGGACGACGCCGACATCGAGACCAACCGTTCGCTGTTCGAGCTGTACACGGCCGAGGCCAACCGGATGCTCGACGTCGGGCTGCCCGTGCCCGCCCACGGCTACCTGCTCAAGAGCTCGCACGCGTTCAATGTGCTGGACGCGCGTGGCGCGGTGGCCACCGCCGACCGGGCTGCCGCGTTCGGTCGGATGCGCCGGCTCTCCCGGCGCATCGCCGACCTGTGGATCAGCCGCCGTGAGGAGCTCGGCTACCCGCTCGGCGTTGCCCCGGTGGTCACCGCCGCCGTCCCGGTCGCGACGGAGCAGACCGAGACGTCCGGGGTCCGCCGGTTCGTGCTGGAGGTCGGCTGCGAGGAACTGCCTCCCGCCGAGGCGCCCGCCGCGGCCGCCGCCCTGGGTCGCGAGGTGGCGGCCCGACTCGATGCCACCCGGCTCGCCCACGGCGCGACGCGTGTGTACGCGACGCCCCGCCGGCTCGTCGTCGTGGTCGATGACGTCGCCGCCAGGGAGGAGGACTTCACCCGTTCGGTGAAGGGGCCCAAGCTGGCCGCCGCGTACGACAAGAACGGTGAGCCGACCGGCGCCGCTAAGGGCTTCGCCCGCTCGCAGGGCCGTGAGGTCGCCGAGCTGGACCGGATGGATCTCGACGGTGTCACCTACGTGGCGGTCACCCGGCAGGAGCAGGGCCGCACCGCCCTTGAGGTGTTGGCCGAGGTCACCGGCCGTGCGGTCGGCACCCTGCGGTCCGCCAAGAACATGCGATGGAACGACCCCGCCCTGACCTTCAGCCGCCCGATCCGCTGGCTGCTCGCGCTCTGGGGCCCCGACGTGGTGCCGATGACCGCGTCCGGTCTCGCCTCGGACCGGCAGACCCGCCTGCTCCGTACGAGCGAACAGCCGGTCGTGTCTGTCGCCACCGCCGAGGAGTACCTGGACGTGGTGGCCGCCGCCGGGATCGTGGTGGATCCGGCCGAGCGCCGGCGGATCATCAGCGAGCAGTGCGCCGAGTTGGCCGCCGCCGTCGGCGGTACCGTCGACCTGGCCGGCGAGTCACGGCTGCTGGACCAGATCACCTACCTCGTCGAGCAGCCGACGCCACTGCTTGGGGCGTTCTCCGAGGGCTACCTGGAACTGCCCGAGGCGGTGCTCACCACGGTGATGCGCAAACACCAGCGCTACCTGCCGGTCCGGGACGCCAGCGGCGGCCTGCTGCCCTCGTTCGTCGCGGTGGCCAACGGCCCGATCGACGTCGGTCTGGTCCGCGCCGGCAACGAGGCGGTCCTGCGCGCCCGGTACGAGGACGCGGCGTTCTTCTACCGTGCGGACCGCGGTACCCCGCTGCCCGCGCTGCGTGACCGTCTGGAGAACCTCACCTTCACCGAGCAACTCGGCTCGATGGCGGACCGCGCGTCCCGGGTCGGCGCGTTGGGTATGCGGCTGGCCGGCCTGGTCACCATGAGCGACGACGAGCGCAAGACACTGGAACGCGCGGCCGGCCTGGTGAAGTTCGACCAGGGCTCGCAGCTCGTCACCGAGCTGACCAGCCTGGCCGGCATCATGGCGGAGGACTACGCCAGGCACGGCGGCGAATCGGAAGAGGTCGCCGTCACGATCGCCGAGGCGGAGATGCCACGGGCCTCGGGCGATGCGCTGCCCGCGTCACTCCCCGGCGCCCTGCTCTCCGTGGCCGACCGGCTCGACCTGATAGTCGGCCTGGCCGCCACCGCGGGACTGCCCACCGGGTCCAGCGACCCGTTCGCCGTCCGGCGTGCGGTGCTCGGCGTGCTCGCCGTGCTGCGTTCCCAGTCCGCGCTTGCCGCTCTGGACCTTCGCGCGGTCCTCGCCCTGGCGGCCGAGCAGCAACCGGTGCCGGTCGCGTCGGAGAAGCTCGACGAGGTGCTCGAATTCATCAGCCGGCGTTACGAACAGAGCCTCACCGAGGCGGGCACCCCGACCCACCTGGCCCGCGCCGTCGCCGTACGGGCCGGGCGCCCATGGCTGGCCGACCTCACCCTGAGGCAGCTCGGGGCGGCCATGACCGACGAGGACTTCCAGGCCCTGGCGACAGCCCTCGGGCGGTGCAGCCGCATCGTTCCGGCCGGTCACCCCGCCGGATACCAGCCCGATGACCTCGTTGAGCCGGTCGAGCTCGACCTGCACCGGGCCGTCACCCAGGTCCGCTCCGAGCTGGACCCGGCGGCCGACCTGGACACGTTCCGGCGCGTCGCCGGCCGCCTGGTCGTACCGGTGAACGCCTTCTTCGACGAGGTGTTCGTGATGGCCGACGCGCCGCAACTCCGGGCGGCCCGGCTCGGTCTGCTCGCCTCCATCCGCGACCTGGGCGAGGGCATCCTGGACTGGTCCCAGCTGCGCGGCTGAGGCGGTGACGTGCGGGATTCCGGCTAGTCCGACGACCTGTCACGCACGACGGCCCCAGCTGAAGGCAGACAAGATCCGCGCAACGGCAGGAAAGGTGCCGCCTCACCATTGCCGGAGGCGGCACCTTTCCCGAACCGCGCGGATCTCGGAAGACGCGGCGAGCGGCGTCAGAAGTACTTGTACATCTCCTCGGCGGCCGCCTCGGTGTCCTTGGCGGGCGGGGCGGTCACGGTGACTGGTTCGCCGAAGCCGCTCATCTTCATGTCGGTGACGAGGTCCCCGAGGCTCTTCGTGGCGATCGTGTAGGAGAGCCCGGTCAGGCGGCCGTCGGCGTCGACAGTGGCCTCGAACGGAATCGCCGCCGGATCCTTCGCGAGCTTCGCGGACGACTCGAGGCCCTCGCGCATTCCGCCGTCGGTGCCGGCGGCCGTGGCTGCCTTGTTCAGGTCGGCGGTGCCCTTGTAGCGGCCGTCGCCGGTCTCCTCGGCGGAGACGATGCCGCCGACGATGCCGGTCTGCGTCTTCAGGTCGAAGGACTGCCGCAGGGAGCTGCCCGGCTTGAGTTTGGTGAGGTCGAGTTTCTGCCACGGCTTCCCGCCGTCGCCCGAGTCCATCTTGATGTAGGCGGTGTCGCCGATCAGCCGGGCCTCCATCGGCTCCGGTGCCTCGCCGGTGACCTGGAGCGCCTTGGCTGCCGGGTCCATCTTGCCGCTGAGGGTGAGGGACTTGGTGCCGGCCTTGACCGAGGCGTCCATCGTGACAGTGCCGGCGAAGCTGCGGTTCATGGCCTGCTGGATGGTGGCGACCGGGTCGAGCTTGGACGGGGTCGCGTTGGGTGCGGTCGCTGCGGAGTCGCCCGAGGTGGTGGTGCCACAGCCGGCTACGAGAGCGGCGAGGGCTATCGACAGGACAGGAATCAATCGACGCATGGGGGTGACCCTAACGGGCCCCCGCCACTTATTTTGCCCGCCGGATCGGCACGTCAGACCCCCGGCAACTGTTCGGCCCGGGCGAGCACCTGGTCGATGAGCCCGTACTCCCGGGCCTGCTCGGCCGTGAACCAGCGGTCCCGGTCCCAGTCCCGCTGGATCTCGTCAAGCGTCCGTCCACTGTGCTGGGCGATCAACTCCTGCATGGTCCGCTTCACGTGCAGCATGTTCTCGGCCTGGATGGTGATGTCCGAGGCGGTGCCGCCCATCCCGCCGGACGGCTGGTGCATCATGATCCGCGAGTGCGGCAGCGCGTACCGCTTGCCTGCCGCTCCCGCGCACAGCAGGAACTGTCCCATCGAGCCGGCGAACCCGAGGGCCAGCGTGGCCACGTCGTTGCGGACGTAGCGCATCGTGTCGTAGACGGCCAACCCCGCGCTCACCGAACCGCCAGGCGAGTTGATGTAGAGGTAGATGTCCCGATCGGCGTCCTCGGCGGCGAGCAGCAGGATCTGCGCGCAGATCTGGTTGGCCGACTCCTCGGTCACCTCGGTGCCGAGGAAGACGATCCGCTCCCGCAGCAGCCGCTCGAACACCTGATCACCGAAGGACGGCTGCCCGCCGTCAAGCATCCGCACGCCGTACCCGATCATTGTCGCCGCCCTCCACCGTGCCGGCGGGCGGGGGAACCGCCCGGGGGACCGGCTCCTCCAGCCTCCGGCGGCGGCCGGCGCCCGGCCAGGGATTCTGCCGCCGGCAGATCCGCCGACGGCAGAACCCGGCCGACCTACACCAGGGTTAGCCGCCGTCGGCCCGCCCGGGCCTGACGGCAGGCCAGCATCTTGGAGGTACGCGGGCCGGGGCGCCCGGCCGGCGCGGAGGCGATCAGCCGGACCCGCAGCCCTGCCCCGCCGACGGTCGACCCGACCGGCGATGCCGGACCGCCGACGTGCAGGATCGGCCCGCCCAGCCGCAGTACCGGCCCGGCCGGCTGCCGGACGGGGGCCGGGACGGCGGCCACGGGTGGCGTCGACCCACTCGGCTGGAAGCCGATCCGGAAGGCCGAACCGGTCTCGGTGCGCGCCGACGGCACCCGTTCGAGGTGGGTCAGCGCGGCCCGAGGGGCGCTCGGAATGCGCGGCTCGACCCGGCGCAGGTCGTCGCGGGCCTGTTCGAGCAGGTCGGAGAGGCGGATGCCGAGCGCCCGGCAGATCGCCGCGAGCACCTCCGAGGACGCCTCCTTGCGACCCCGCTCGATCTCGGACAGGTAGGGCACGGAGACCCCGGCGGACGCGGCCACCTCACGAAGGGTGCGGCCCTGGCTCTGGCGGAGTCGGCGCAGCACTCCGCCGATGACTCGTCGCAGCAACGACATGCCGGCCTCACTTTCGCGGTCGCCGTCGGGGAACACCCCCATCATGCCCGTCTCGGGCGTTCCGGACCGACCCCTGCGGCCCCGGCGTGCGATGTGCGGCGTACCCGCTATGTTGTGGGCGTGCAGGCGACGGCGGGGGAGCAGGTTCGACGGTGATCCATTTTCCCGCGCAGCGCCGGGGCCCACTGAGCGCGCTGAGCCTCCGGCTCGCCGCTGCCCTGGGCCTGGTCTTCGCCGTGGTCGCCGCGGTCTATCTGGGCCGGGACGGCTACCGTGACGTCAACGAGGACGGGCTGACCCTGCTCGACTGCTTCTACTACGCGGTCGTGTCGCTCTCCACCACCGGCTACGGCGACATCACGCCGGCCTCCCAGTCGGCCCGGATGGTCAACGTCCTCTTCGTCACGCCCGCCCGGGTGCTCTTCCTGATCATCCTGGTCGGCACCACCCTTGAAGTCCTGACCGAGCAGTACCGGACCGGCCGTCGCCTGTCGCGGTGGAGGAGAACCGTGAAGGACCACGTCATCATCTGTGGGTACGGCACCAAGGGGCGTAGCGCGGTCTCCGCCCTGCTGGAGAACGGTCTGGACCGCTCCCGCATCGTCGTGGTGGAGCGCAGCGCAGCCGCCCTGCGGCAAGCCACCTCCGCCGGTCTGGTGGCGATCGAGGGGTCGGCTACCCGGTCGTCGGTGCTGAACGAGGCGCACGTCAAGAACGCGAAGGCCGTGATCATCGCGACCGACAGCGACGACGCCTCGGTGCTGGTCGCGCTGACGGTACGGCAGCTCACCGCCGGGCAGGTCCGGATCATCGCGGCGGCGCGTGAGGCGGAGAACGCGCCGCTGCTCAAGCAGAGCGGCGCGCACCACGTGATCGTCTCCTCGGCCACCGCCGGTCGCCTGCTCGGCCTGTCCACCTCGGCGCCGCCGCTGATCGACGTGGTGGAGGACCTGCTCACTCCCGGTCAGGGCATGGCGTTGGCGATGCGCTCGGCGGAGCGGGACGAGGTGGGTCGTTCGCCCCGCGAGCTGGAGTCGCTGGTGATCGCCCTGGTACGCCGGGGCAAGGTGGTCACCCTCGCCGACCGGGCCGGTGCGGTGATCGAGACCGGCGACATGCTGGTGCACGTACGCGACGACCGCCCTCAGGCCAGCACCACGGCCTGACCTCGGCCGACGTCAGCAGGCGTCGAGGTCCCTCTGGAGCGTTTCGGTGCAGATGGCCGACGAGGTGTTGGCGGCTCGCCGGAGCAACTCGTAGAGCGTCTTCCGCTCGGCGGGATCCAGTGCTCCCAGCACCTCGTCCTCGGCGCCCGCCAGGGCGCATTCCGCCTCGTTGAGGCGTTTCATCCCATCCTCGGTGAGGTCGACGACGTGCCGGCGGCGGTCCTCGGGTGAGCGGCGTCGCTCGACCAGGTGCTCGGCTTCGAGGTCGTTGAGCAGCCCGACGATGTTCGTGCTGTCCATCGCGAGGATGGTGGCCAGTGCCTGCTGACTGGTGCCGCCGCCGTCGCGCAACACGGTGAGCGCGACGAGGTGCCGGGGGCGCAGGCCCAATGGTGCCAGCACCGACTCCGACCGCAGCCGCATCCGCCGGGCCAGATGGTCCAGCAGGGCGCCTGATCGGTGCTCTGCGGGATGAAGGGGTGGGGCGGACATGTGAGCCAGTCTACCGACACCAGGGAACATCGGCCTGCTATAAATAGTTGACCCATCGCAGACGATCCTTGAGGGAGAAACCATGCACCTGCTGCATATCGATTCGAGCATCCAGGGTGAGCTGTCGGTGAGTCGGCGGCTCACCGCCCGCGCCGCCGCCGTCTGGCGTGCGGCTCACCCGGACGGAACGGTGACCTACCGCGACCTCGGGGCCGAACCGCTGCCGCACCTGGACCCGATTGCCGCCCAGGCCCGGGTGACGCCGCCAGACCAGCACACCCCGGCGCAGCGCGAGGTCTGGCAGCTCAGCGAGCGGCTGATCGACGAGGTGAAGCAGGCCGACACGGTGCTGCTCGGCCTGCCGCTCTACAACTACGGCGCACCCAGCAGCGTCAAGGCCTGGGTCGACCACCTGATCATGGCCGGCCTGTCGTACGACCCGACGACCCAGCAAGGCCACCTCAGCAACTGCAACTTCATCGTGCTGGCCAGCCGGGGCGGCGGCTACGGCGAGGGCACCCCGCGCAACGGTTGGGACCACGCCGAGCCCTGGCTGCCACACGGCCTGTCCCTGACCGGCCTGCAGCCGCGCTTCATCACCGCCGAGCTGACCCTGGCCCCCGTCGTCCCGGCGATGGCCGAGCTGATCCCGCTGCACGAGGCGAGCCTCGCGGCAGCCGAGAAGGAGATCGACAACCTCTGGGTGCCCGCCTCCGCCCAGCGCTGACCAGCACCTGGCACAACGAAACGGCCGCCCCCGCTTTCCGGGGACGGCCGTTTCGTTGTGCCGTACGGGTCAGACGATGGTCCACGTGTCGCCGCTGCCCAGCAGACCGGCGAGCTGCTGCTCGGGAGTCTCGGTGACCTTCGCCTTCGCGGCGGCCAGCTGGCTCTGCACGACGCTGTCGTAGGACGGCCGGTCCACCGAGCGGAACACCCCGATCGGGGTGTTGCGCAGGTCCAGACCCGGCAGCCGGGACAGCGCGAACGCGTACGCCGGGTCGGTGACCGTCGCGTCGTGCACGACGATCTCCTCCGGACGGACCGAGCTGGTCTCCCGGACCTCCAGGCCGAAGCCACCGGGCGGGTGCACCACGCAGAACCGCCCATCGGCACCGAACGTGATCGGCTGGCCGTGCTCCAGACGGATCAGGTAGTCGTCCCGGGTGGTCGGGTCCTTGAGCTGGTCGAACGCGCCATCGTTGAAGATGTTGCAGTTCTGGTAGATCTCCACGAACGCCGAGCCCTGGTGCTCGGCGGCGGCCCGCAGCACCGACTGGAGGTGCTTGCGGTCGGAGTCGATGGTCCGGCCCACGAAACTTGCCTCCGCGCCGAGGGCGAGGGAGAGCGGGTTGAACGGGGCGTCCGCCGAGCCCACCGGGGTCGACTTGGTGATCTTGCCGACCTCGGAGGTGGGCGAGTACTGACCCTTGGTCAGACCGTAGATCCGGTTGTTGAACAGCAGGATCTTGAGGTTGACGTTGCGCCGCAGCGCGTGGATCAGGTGGTTGCCACCGATGGAGAGGGCGTCGCCGTCGCCGGTGACCACCCAGACCGACAGGTCCGGACGGGACACCGACAGGCCTGTCGCGATCGCCGGGGCACGCCCGTGGATCGAGTGCATCCCGTACGTGTTCATGTAGTACGGGAAGCGCGACGAGCAGCCGATCCCGGAGACGAAGACGGTCCGCTCGCGGGGGATGTTCAGCTCCGGCATGAACTGCTGGATCGCCGCCAGGATCGCGTAGTCACCGCAGCCGGGGCACCAGCGCACCTCCTGGTCGGACTTGAAGTCCTTGGCGGTGAGCTTGAGGGCGACGGGCTCAGACATTCTTCAGGACCTCTTCCAGCGTCGTCTCCAGCTCGGCGGACGTGAACGGCAGGCCGCGGACCTGGTTGTAGCTGATCGCGTCGACCAGGTAGCGGGCCCGGATGACGTGGGCGAGCTGGCCCAGGTTCATCTCCGGGATGACCACCCTGTCGTAGGAGCGCAGCACCTCGCCGAGGTTGGCAGGCATCGGGGCCAGGTGCCGCAGGTGCGCCTGGGCGATGGACAGGCCCCGCTGGCGCAGCTGCCGGCAGGCCGCGCCGATCGGCCCGTACGTCGAGCCCCAGCCGAGCACCAGCACCCGGGCGTCACCGTCCGGGTCCTCCACCTCGATGTCCGGCACCGGGATCGTCTCGATGCGGGCGGCCCGGGTACGCACCATGAAGTCGTGGTTGGCCGGGTCGTACGAGATGTCACCCGTCTTGTCGGCCTTCTCCAGACCGCCGATCCGGTGCTCCAGCCCCGGCGTGCCGGGGATCGCCCACGGGCGGGCAAGCGTCTCCGGGTCGCGCAGGTAGGGCAGGAAGGTGGTGCCGTCGTCGCCGTTGGGCCTGGTGGCGAACTCGACCCGCAGGTCGGGCAGCGACTCCACGTCCGGCAGCAGCCACGGCTCGGAGCCGTTGGCGACGTAGTTGTCGGACAGCAGGATCACCGGCGTGCGGTAGGTGAGCGCGATCCGCGCCGCCTCCAGCGCCGCGAAGAAGCAGTCCGACGGTGACTTCGGCGCGATCACCGCGATGGGCGCCTCGCCGTGGCGGCCGTAGAGCGCCATGTTGAGGTCGGCCTGCTCGGTCTTGGTCGGCATCCCTGTCGACGGGCCGGCGCGCTGCACGTCCACGATCACCAGCGGCAGCTCCAGGGCCACCGCGAGGGAGATCGTCTCGCTCTTGAGCGCGACGCCCGGGCCGCTGGTGGTGGTCACGCCCAGCGAACCGCCGTACGACGCGCCAAGGGCTGCGCCGACGGCCGCGATCTCGTCCTCGGCCTGCATGGTGAGCACGCCGAACCGCTTGTGCTTGCTCAGCTCGTGCAGGATGTCCGACGCCGGCGTGATCGGGTACGCCCCGAGGAAGACCGGCAGGCCGGAGCGGACCCCGGCGGCCACCAGACCGAGCGAGAGCGCCGCGTTCCCGGTGATGTTGCGGTAGGTGCCCGGGTGCATCTTCGCCGGCTTGACCTCGTAGCGGACCGCGAAGTCCTCGGTGGTCTCGCCGAAGTTCCAGCCGGCCTTGAACGCGGCCACGTTCGCCGCGACGAGTTCCGGACGGGACGCGAACTTGCGCTCCAGGAAGCGAAGCGTCGACTCGTACGGACGGGAGTACATCCAGGAGAGCAGGCCGAGCGCGAACATGTTCTTCGAGCGCTCGGCGTCCTTCTTGGACACCTGGTACGCGGCCAGCGCGCCGACGGTCATCGAGGTCAGCGCCACCGGGTGCACGACGTAGCCGGCCAGCGAGTCGTCGTCGAGCGGGCTGGTCTGGTAGCCGACCTTCGCCAGGTTGCGCTTGGTGAACTCGTCGGTGTTGACGATGATGTCCGCGCCGCGCGGCAGGTCGGCCAGGTTGGCCTTGAGCGCCGCCGGGTTCATCGCCACCAGCACGTTCGGCGAGTCGCCAGGGGTGAGGATGTCGTAGTCGGCGAAGTGCACCTGGAAGCTGGACACGCCGGGCAGGGTCCCGGCGGGGGCCCGGATCTCGGCGGGGAAGTTGGGCAGCGTGGAGATGTCGTTGCCGAGCTGCGCCGTCTCCGAGGTGAACCGGTCGCCGGTCAGCTGCATGCCGTCGCCGGAGTCACCGGCGAACCGGATGACCACCCGGTCGAGTTGACGGATCTGCTTGGTCACTGTGCCTGCACCTCGCTTCGCTGCGCGCGGTCGCGCGGGCGGCTGAACATGATGGTGACCTCGCCTTGCCCGGCCACGGGACCTCCTTGACGCAACGTTGCACCGCACCGCCCCAGGTGGTCCGGTCGCTGTCGTTCCTCACCTGAGAGCCTACGTCGAACAGACCCCCGAGCTTCCCCGGAGGTCCGCCGACTGGGACCGGAATGGGCCATGATTTGCGCAGTATTGCGACGTTTCGCCCGGCACGCCGTAATCCAGATCACCCGGATCCCAGGTCGAGCGACGCCCGTCAGTCCGTGGGCGTGGGGCTCGGATCCGGCGCCGGGTCGCGCAGCCGGCGCCGCAGCGAGGCGGTGGCGAGCGTGAGGGCCAGCACCACGAGCAGCGCGGAGACCACGATCAGGATGATCGCGGTGCGCTGCACCGAGGACATCCCGCCGTCACCGGCGGCCCCTCCGGCCGGGAGTACGCCCTGGGAGCCGGTCGGTGCGGGCGGCGACACCACGGGGGTGGCCAGGGCCGCCGCGGCGGTGATCCGGAAGCTCATCTGCACCTGACGCGTCGGGCCGCTGCGCGGGTCGAGCTGGCCGATCACCGCGCCGGACAGCGGCGCCTCGCGCTGCGCCTCGGGCGTCGCCTCCACCGGGAGCCGCAGCTCGGTGGTCCCGTCCGCCGGCACCGTGCCGGCGTCGCAGCGGACCCGCGTGGGGCCGACCGCCACGCAGCCGGCAGGTGGGGCCGGAACGCTCACCCCGGCCGGCAGGACCACCTCGATCCGGCCGGCGGCGTCCACCGTGCCGGTGTTGCCGAGCTGGACCGCGAGGGTGCTCGCCGCGCCACTGATGTCGAAGGCCACCTCGTCGGCGTCGAGCGAGATCCCGGGGACCGGCGGGCCGGGCGGGAAGAGCACCGCGAAGCCCTGGTTGTCGGTCACCTCGCCGGTCACCCCCGGCGCGCTCGCGGTGACCCGAACGGTCCCGCTCAGCGGCATCTGCTTCCACGCGTCGCCGGTCACCCGGAGCCGCAGGAGGCTGCTGAACCGCGCGCCCACGCCTGCCGTCCAGGCCCCGCACCGGTAGGTGCCGCCACCGACTGCGGTGCATCCCTTCGTCCCGGCGTCGCTCAGGCCGGGGGGCACGGTGTAGGAGAGCCGTACCCGCTGCGCGGTGGTGCCGGTGTTCGTCACCGTGACGCGCAGCGTCGCGGTCGTGCTCGCCGCGTTCCAGTACGCCCTGGTCAAGGTGATGTCCCCGGTGGTGACCTGTACGCCCAGCGGGCTCGGCGGCGTTCCCGGGGGCGCTGGTGGGGCCGGCGGCCGGGGGGTGGACGGCCCGGTCGTGCCGCCTGGCGCGGGAGCGGTGGTCGTCTGCGCCGGGGGCACCTCCGGAGCGGTGGTCACCGCTGCCGGCGGGGTCGTCTCGGGCGGCGGCGCGGTGGTCTCCGGGGCCGGTTCGGTGGGCGACGGGTCGCCTCCCGGGTCCTCGGTCGGGGTGGGCTCCTGCGCCGGTGTGGTCTCGGGGTCCGTCTCCGGTTCGGTCGCCGGGTCGGTCGCCGCGGCGGCCACCGGGTACGCGTGCGGCACCGCCGCGCTGGCGAACGTCGGGGCCACGGCGAGCGCCGCCGCCAGGCCGAGCGCCAGCGAGGTCACCAGCAGAACTGTCGGGCGCGGCCCTGCGGCCCGGCGATCGGGCGAGACCTTCACGCGGGCCATCTGTCCTCCGGTGACATGAGTGGGATTCCAATATTCGGTAACAGTTGCCCCAGTGCACTAGTCCCGTCCGGAAACAAATCCGTAACGTGTTCGGATCGGCCGCCCCGCTTGGGCGCTAGGCTGCCCATGTGACCGGTTACCTGGGCTCTTACGCGACGCTCGGGCTTCTCCTGCTCGCGAGCGTCCTGTTCTTCGTAGTGGCGTTCTCGGCCAACCGGGTGTTACGTCCCGCGCGTCCGGCCGACCCGCCCGGCAAGCGGACCAGCTACGAGTGCGGGCTCGACCCGGTCGGCGCGGACTGGGCGCAGATGCAGATCCGCTACTACGTGTACGCGTACCTGTACGTGCTGTTCGCGGTCGAGGCGGTGTTCCTCTTCCCGTGGGCTGTGGTCTTCGACCGCCCGGAGTTCGGCCTGGTGACGGTGGTGGAGATGGCGGTGTTCGTGGCGGTGCTGGCGCTGGGCATCCTCTACGCCTGGCGTAGGAACATCCTGCGCTGGACGTGACCGCCGAGGGCACCGGCGATCGTGCCGGTCCGCCGGACCGTTCGCGGCCGGCTACGGCGACGACCGGTCAGGCCAGACCCCGACGGGTCGCCGCGGGCGGGCGGTCACCGCGGATCGAGGCCACCATGTCCAGCACCCGACGGGTGGGCGCCACCTGATGGGCCCGGAACACCCGGGCACCCAGCCAGGCGGAGACCGCAGTGGCGGCGAGCGTCCCCTCCAGCCGCTCGGTCACCGGCAGGTCGAGAGTCTCGCCGATGAAGTCCTTGTTGGAGAGCGCCACCAGCACCGGCCAACCCGTCCCGGTCAGCTCGTCCAGCCGACGGGTGATCTGCAGCGAGTGCCTGGTGTTCTTGCCGAAGTCGTGCGCCGGGTCGATGAGGATGCCGTCGGGGCGTACCCCCGCCGCCACCGCGCCCTCGGCGAGCCCGGTCACCGTCGCGACCACGTCGGCCACCACGTCGTCGAACGCGGCCCGGTGCGGACGGGTCCGCGGGACCAGCCCGCCCGCGTGTGAGCAGACCAGGCCCGCGCCGGTCTGCGCGGCCACCCGGGCCAGCGCCGGGTCGGCGCCCGACCAGGTGTCGTTGAGCAGGTCCGCGCCGGCGGCCACGGCCTCCGTCGCCACCTCGGCGCGCCAGGTGTCGATGGAGATCACCACCTCCGGGAACGCGGCCCGGACGGCGGCGATGGTGTCCACCGTGCGCCTGATCTCCTCGGCGACGTCCACCTCGGCGCCGGGGCCGGCCTTCACCCCGCCGATGTCGATGATGGCCGCGCCCTCGTCCACCGCTCGCTCGACGGCGCGCAGCGCGCTGTCGGCGGCGAAGGTGGCACCCCTGTCGAAGAACGAGTCCGGTGTGCGGTTGACGATCGCCATCACCACCAGATCGTCCGGGGCGAACGTCCGCCCGCCCAGCCGAAGCGCCCCGGCCATGCCCGCCTCCTGAGGATCCGCACCCGGCGCCGCCGCGTCGGTGCGTCCCGACGCTAGCCGGTCGGACTGCCGCGCCGCAGTGCGGCCGTGGGTGCCGATCGTGATCGGGGTGGTGGGGTCGCTACCGGCCGGCCGTCGTGCCACGATCAGTGCATGGGTCAGCTTCTGCTCCTCCTGGTCGTCGCGTTGACCGTCGCGGCTGTCGTCTTCGGTGTGACGGTGCTGGTCAGCGGTCGTGACCCCGGCCTGGTGCCGGTCGAGCCGGATTCCCAGGCCGTGCCGCTGCCCGGCACCCGGCCGCTGCGCGAATCCGATGTGGGAGCTGTCCGTTTCGACACAGGCCTGCGCGGGTACCGGATGGCCCAGGTCGACCAGGCGATGCGCCGCGCGGCGTACGACATCGGCTACAAGTCGGAGCTGATCGGCGTACTGGAGTCGGAGGTCATCGCGTTGCGTGAGGGCCGTACCGCCGACGCGGACGTGCTGCGCAAGGCCCGCGAGCAGTCGGCGAGCGCGGCCGAGCAGCCGGACGCCACCTCCTCCCCGGCGGACGCCGACGGCGTGGCTCCCGTCGACCTGGCGACTTCCGCCGACGACGCCGAGCCGGCGGCCCCGCTCGGCTCGCCCGAGGCCGACGAGCGGTCCGACGCCACCTCCTCGGCCGCGGACGCGGACGGCGTGGCCCCGGCCGACGACGACACCAGCAGGAACGACGCGGTGGTCCGGTCGGAGTCGGCGTGACCGGCCCGGAGGGCGCCGACGATCTGCGGGAGGCGGCCCAACCCGGTGCCGGCGAGGTGACCGCCACCGTGATCGTCGACGCCCCGGCGGAACGGGTCTTCGCCGCGTTGCTGGCCTGGGAGCGCCAGTCCGACTGGATCCCCTTCACCCGGGTGCGCGTCGTCGAGGGCGACGGTCGCGAGGGCAGCCGGATCGAGGCGGTGACCGCGATCGGCCGGGCGACCCTGCGGGACGAGATGCGGGTCGTCCGGGTCGACGAGCCGTACGAGATCGGCGTGGTGCACTACGGCCAGTTGCTGCGCGGCCCGGGTGTGCTGCGCTGCACCCAACTGGACCGGGCCCGCACCCAGGTCGTCTGGCACGAGTGGTTCCACCTGCCGGGCGGCCCGGCCGGCCGGCTGGCGTGGCCGGTGCTGTGGCCCGGCTCCAAGCTCGGCCTCACCCAGGCGCTGAAGAGGTTCGCCCGTCTGGTCGAGCAGGGCCGGCTGCCCTGAGCACGCCCGGCGTCGGCTGCCATCCCGGCGCCCGGAACAGGTGGCCGGCGCGGTGCCGCCAACTCGCCGCGGAACGCACGTCCCGGCCGATCGACGCGTACTCGTGGAAGGCCACCCGGACCGGGTTGTAGCTGCCGACGTTCTTGGTGAGCCCGTACACGCAGCGTTCCCGCTCCGGCGCGAACGAGCCGAACAGCCGGTCCCAGACGATCAGGATGCCGCCGAAGTTGCGGTCCAGGTAGCCGCCCTGCGAGGCGTGGTGCACCCGATGGTGCGACGGGGTGTTGAACACGAACTCGTACCAGCGCGGCATCTTGTCGATGCGCTCGGTGTGGATCCAGAACTGGTAGAGCAGGTTGACCGACCCGCAGAACGCCACCACCGCCGGGTGTACGCCCGCCAGGACCAGCGGGATGTAGAAGATCCAGCTGGTGAGGCCGGTCCACGGTTGGCGCAGCGCGGTGGAGAGGTTGAACCGCTGCGACGAGTGGTGCACCACGTGCGACGCCCAGAGGATCCGGATCACGTGGTGTCCCCGGTGCGACCAGTAGTAGAAGAAGTCCTGCGCGAGCAGGACCAGTGGCCAGGTCCACCAGACCTCGGCCACCCGCAGCGGGGTGAGCGCGTAGAGCAGCGCGTACGCGGCGGCGATCGGCACCTTCCAGAGCAGGTCGGTGAAGACGCTGCCGAGCCCCATCGCGAGGCTGGTGGCGGTGTCCGCGCCGCCGTAGCCGACCTCGTCGTCGTCACGGTGCAGCAGGTAGGACACCCGCTCCAGCACGATGAGCAGCAGGAAGGCCGGGATCGACCAGGCGATGACGTCCGGGAACTCCTTCATCGCGCCACCTCCAGTGCCGTCGGCGGTGGGGGAGCACCGGTGGGTGACCCGTCCTACCGGTCGGTAACAAGCACCATAGGCAGCCGGACGGCAGGTGGCAATGGGCTGTCGGTGCGATGCCCTAGCGTGGTCGAGGTGACTGACCTGGTGATCGGCGCCGACGGGCTGGCCCGCTGCGCCTGGGGGGCGAGCACCCCGGACTACGCCGTCTACCACGACACCGAGTGGGGGCGGCCGCTGCGCGGCGACGACGCCCTCTACGAGCGGATGACACTTGAGGCGTTCCAGTCCGGCCTGTCCTGGCTGACCATCCTGCGCAAGCGTCAGGCGTTCCGGCTCGCCTTCGACGACTTCCACATCCCGACCGTCGCCCGGTACGACGACGCCGACGTGACCCGACTGCTCGCCGACGCCGGCATCGTCCGCAACCGGGCCAAGATCGAGGCGGCGGTCGCCAACGCCCGCGCCGCGCTGGACTTGCCCGAGGGGCTGTCCACGCTGCTCTGGTCGTTCGCCCCGGAGCAGCGGCCGGCCCGTCCCTCCTCGTTCGCCGAGCTGGCGCCGATCACCCCGGAGTCGACGGCGATGGCCAAGGCACTCAAGAAGCGGGGCTTCCGGTTCGTCGGCCCCACCACCGCGTACGCGCTCATGCAGGCCACCGGAATGGTCGACGATCACATCGTCGGCTGTCACGTCACAGTCGGCCCGGCGGCGTGATGAGATGGCAGGCATGACGACCGAGACCGCACAGCGGGCCGGTGCGGCCGGCAACGCCGACGGGACGGGCACCTGGGCCGTGTTGCTGCCCGCCGAGCGGTACGAGGCCGAGCGGCTCGTGCACCACGACACGCTGGAGCTGACCGGGCTGACCGACGTCGGCAGGCCGAGGCCGGGTGACCGGGTGGCCGTGCTCGCCGACGCGCCGCCCCGGCTTGTCGCGCTCGGGCGGGTCAGCATGCCGGCGCAGCGGCACTCGGAAGACCCGGACGACCCGCAGGCCACGCTGGAGCCGGCGACGCTCGTCGTCGCGTACACCCGGCGGGCCTTCGACGAGCCGGTGCCGGCCGACCTGCTCACCCTCGACGGGCCGGTCACCGCCCTGGAGCCGGCGGCCTTCCGGGCGCTTGCCGACCAGCTCGGCCCGCCACCGGCGCGACGCACCTGGCTGGTCAGCCTCGACCTGCCCATCGAGGCCGACACCCCGGCCGAGGCGGTCCGCCTGTTCTGGTCCTACGTGCAGGAGCTGGGCCCGCGCGAGCTGCCCGCGTTCGTGTCACCGTCCGGCGACGAGCTGGCCATGCAGGCGTTCGTGCTGGGCGCCGAGGCCAACCAGGACCCGGAAGAGGACGACTAGAAGAGCTTGTCCAGGCGTCCCCGCCAGTCGGCGAGCACCGGGCCCGGGTCGGCGCCCAGCACCCGTTCCAGAAGCGTCGCGTAGACGTCCCGGAAGTCGGTTGTGTATTTCAGGTCGCCGTCGTCGAGGTCGGTGAGGCTGGGCGCCTCGCCGTGCCAGCCGCCGCGTACCCCGGCGCCGAGCAGCAGCATGTCCGACGCGGTGCCGTGGTCGGTGCCGTCCGAGGCGTTGGCCTTCACCCGGCGACCGAACTCGGAGTAGACCGCCACCACCACCCTGCGGCCCGCCTCGGTGCGGGCCATCCGGTCGGCGAACCCGGTCAACGCCCGGTCCACCTGTCCCAGCAGGACGGCCTGCAACTGCTTCTCGTCGGCGTGCGTGTCGAAGCCGCCAAGCGACACCGAGAAGACCCGGGTGGACACCCCCGCCTCGACGCACCGGCCCACCAGGTCCAGCTGCGCGTCGAGCGGTGTGCGGGCCCCGCCGGTGGCGGTGGCGGGCGCCTGCTCGCCGTCCGGGTCCGCCGCGTCCGGGTCGGCCGAGTCGCGTACCTGGCGGATCATCTCGTCCACCGAGCGCAGGTCGGCGAAGCAGGCGGCGGCGCGTCCCCGGGCCGCCGACTCGCCCGCCTCGGGGGCGGCGAACGCGGCAAGCGTCTCCGCCGACAACCCCTTGGCGGCCTTGCGGTCGGTCACCGGCACGGCGGCGCCGGCGCTACGCTCCCCGGCCAGCAGCGGCGGAAGCGCCGGCTCGAAGGAGACCGCCAGCCGGGGGTCGCCACCCGCCCGGTCCAGCCAACGGCCCAGCCAACCGGTGGTGCCCGGCCGGTCCGGTTGCGCCGTGTGCCAGATGTCCATCGAGCGGAAGTGGCTGCGGTCCGGCTTCGGGTAGCCGACGCCGCGCACGATCGCCAGCCCACCGTCGGACCAGCGCTGGTGCAGGCCCTCCAGGGCCGGGTTCAGGCCGAAGTCGTCGTCCAGGCGCCGCACCTCCGAGTCCGGGTACGCCAGCTCCGGGCGGGCCGCCCGGTAGGCCGGGTCGCCGTACGGGATGACCGTGTTCAGGCCGTCGTTGCCGCCGTACAGGGTGACCAGCACCAGCGTGTGTGACTGCGGATCGCGGTCGCCCGCGGTGTCCAGCAGGTCCCGCAGGCTGTACGCGCCGGCCCCGGCGGCCAGCGCGCCCGCGCCCATCACTGCGCTGGTGAGCAGGAACCTCCGTCGGGTCAGGGTGTCCATCTCTCGACTCCTCCGCTCAGCTGACTGTGTACTCGGGGCTGACCAGGCCGGCGGCCAGCAGCTTGCGGGGCTCGCCGGCCAGTGGGGTCAGGGCGGCCCGGGTGCGGGCGCCCCAGCCGTCGACGACGAGCAGCCGGGCCAGCGCGTCGGGTCGGCCGGTGGCGGGCGCGGCGGTCAGCCGGTCCAGCACCGCCGGTGCCGCGGCGGCGGCCAGCATCCCGGCCAGCCGCAGTCGGGCCTGCAACGACGAGGTGGTCAGCCAGGCCGCCCCGGCCGGCCAGCCGCCCACGCTGGGCGGGCGCAGCGGCACCTGGTCCAGTGCGTTCAGCCCGCCCAGCAGTTGTTTGCGCTGCTGCTCGGGCAGCGCGGACGGGCGCATGCCGAGCTGGCGCAGCGCGCCGACCAGCCACTCCACCGGCTGCTTCACCAGGGTGCCCCGGCTCTGGGCGAAGGCCGGCGCGGACAGGACCGCGCGCAGGGTCGCGTCGGTGTCCGCACCGGCCAGGCCGTCCGGCGCCGGGACGTCCGCGCCGGCGTAGCGGAACCACAGCCGCCCGGCCACGAACGTCGCGGCCGCGGGCTGAGCGGCCAGCAGTTCGGCGTACGCCTCGGCGTCGAACCGGCCGCTGCGCCCGAGGATCGTCTTCTCCCCGGGGTCGTGCCGGCGCGCCTCGAATCGGGCGGTGCCGGCCCGCCGGTCCACCACCCAGCCGGTCAGCGCCCGCGCGCCGGCCTTCACGTCGGCCTCGGTGTAGCCGCCGATGCCGAGGGTGAACAGCTCCATCAGCTCGCGGGCCAGGTTCTCGTTCGGCGCCTTCCGGGTGTTCTTCTGCCCGTCCAACCAGATGATCAGGGCCGGGTCGCGCACCATCGCGGCGACCAGTGGACCGAGCGGCCCCCGGCCGTGCCGGCGCAGCGTGGCCAACTGCCCGAGCATCATCGAGGCCGAGCGCACCTTCTGCGCGCTCGTGGCCCAGTGCCCGTGCCAGAAGAAGAGCAGCTTCTCGCTCAGCCCGTCCTCGGCGGCCACCATCCGGTCCAGCCACCACTCGGTGACCTGCTGGAGCTGCCTGCGGCGCTCCGCGTTGGCCTTCTGCCGCTGCTCGCGGGTGGACTCCCTGGTCAGCGCGGCGTACGGGTCGGCGGGCAGCGCCGGCGGCGGTGTGGCCGCCGCGCCCCGGTCGGCCCGACCCGGGGCGAGCAGCCGATCCAGCGTCGCCGCCGGCCCGGCGCGCTCGGCCGCGTCCACCTCGTCGGCGGTCGGCCCGAAGGTGGCCCGGCGCAGCAGGTGTGCCACCGCTTCACGATCGCTCATGGGAGCCGACGCTAGGCGGCAGGTGTTCGAGGACGGTAAGGCCGAGGTGCGAATCGCGTTCAGTGTCCCTCGAAGACCGGTTTCTGCTTGGCGACGAAGGCGAGGGTGGCCGCCCGGTGGTCGTCGGTGGCACCGCAGATCGCCTGCGCCTGCGCCTCGGCCGCGAGGGCGTCGGCGAGGGTGCCGGCGTCGGCGATGGAGAGCTGCCTCTTGATGGCCCCGTACGCGACAGTGGGGCCGGCCGCCAGTCGGGCGGCCAGCTCCTGCGCGACGGGCAGCACCTGCTCGTCGTCGTCCGTCAGCCGGTTGAGCAGGCCCAGCTGGCAGGCCTCCTGGGCGCGTACCGGCTCGGCGAGCAGCAGCAGTTCCACCGCCTTGGCGTGGCCGACGAGCCGGGGCAGCGTCCAGGACGCGCCGGTGTCGGCGGCGAGGCCGACCTTGGCGAAGGCCATCAGGAAGCTCGTGCTCGGGCCGCCGATCCGGATGTCGGCGAGGAACGCCAGGGAGGCCCCGGCTCCGGCGGCCATCCCCCGGACGGCGGCGACGACAGGCTTGGGCAGGTTGGCCAGCCGCGCGGCGATCGGGTTGTAGTGCGCCCGGACGGTGCCCAGCGGGTCGGCGGAGCTGTTCTCCAGGGTCGACACGTGCTCGCGCAGGTCCTGACCGGCGCTGAACGACCCGCCCGCCCCGGCCAGCACGACCGCCCGGCAGGACCTGTCGGTCTCCAGCTCCGCCAGCGTGTCCCGCAGCGCCTCTTTCAGCGCCACGTCGAGCGCGTTCATCGCGTTCGGCCGGTTCAGCGTGAGGGTGACGACGGCGTCGGTCCGGTCGACGAGCAACGGCTCGGTCACGTGTCTAACGACCCTTCTGTCTGACGATGCGGTTGCCGGCGTCGAGGCAGTGCTCGACGTACCGGTCGGCGGCCGGACGCAGGCGGGCCGCGTGCCGGTCGAAGAAGCTGGCCGCGGCGGTCCCGGGCCAGCGCTCGGGCAGCAGCGCCGGGGGCAGCTGCGGGTCCCGGAACAGGAAGGTACGCCACGCGTGCACGAGTCTGAACCGGGCCGCGTACGCCTCCTCGTCGCTGCTGCGCACGGTGACCGCGGCGAGCAGGGGGCGCTGGTCGGCGACGAAGCGTTCGTACGCGTGGCCGATCTCGGTGAGGTCCCACGCCCGGCGGACCACGCCCATCGCCCCGGGCGTGCCTGAGTAGTGCGAGGCGGTGAACCGCTCGAACCGGATGCCGGCCTCGGCGAGCAGCAGGTCGACGTCCTCGCCGGGCCGGGTGGCCACCCAGGTCTGCTCGTCGAGGGTGCCGTAGCCGAGGAAGCTCAGGGTGGCGGCGAGCCGCTGCCGGTCCCGGCGGGAGCCGGGCGCCTCCAGGACGAGCAGATCGAACCGTCCGTCCCACGTGACCCGGCCGGTCCGGTAGATCCGGGCGGCCGCCTCGTCGAGTCGGCGGGCGGCTTTTGGCGTGATCGAATATCCCGGTCCGGATGCCAGACGGAGCGGGTCGAGCCAGCCCTGTCGCACCATCCGGGACACGGCGGTGCGAACTGCCGGCGGTGCGATTCCCAACGGTGCCAGTAGCTTGACCAGGGCGGCGACGGGTGCCCGGCCACCCCGGGGCCTGAGGTGGTCGCCGTACAGGTCGAAGAGTGCCGACCGTGCCTGCATGACCGCACATTGTGACAGGCCTTCTCAAGATAAGCTAGATGCTGTTACATCAATGCTGCTCCGGTTTGGGTCCGGCGGTGTTTATCAGGGAAAATCGTTGGTCGACACCTCCGCGACGGTTGCGGGCGGTCGAGACGAAGTGGCTGTGGGGCAACCCACCGACCCTGGTGTAGGTCTGAGGGGAGACAACATGGCGGCGATGAAGCCGCGGACGGGCGACGGTCCGCTGGAAGTCACCAAGGAGGGTCGGGGCATCGTCATGCGGGTCCCGCTGGAGGGCGGTGGCCGGCTCGTCGTCGAGATGACTCCCGACGAGGCCAACGCGCTCGGTGACGCGTTGAAGGCGGCCGCCGGCTGAGTGAGGAGTGGCCCGGGCGGTGCACGCCGCCCGGATCGTTCCCCAGACCCTGAGCCACCGGTACCACCGGTGGCTCAGGGTCTTCATCGGTGCGGGCCGGCAGGTCCGGTCCCGCTCCGCGACAGTTCCTGGAGGTGCGGTTCCGCGTGCTCGACATCCGTCTCGTCGCCGAGTCCGATCGGCTCGACGTCCTCGTCCTGCCCGTCCGTCCAGCCGGCCAGGCCAGCGGGGGTGAGGCGTCGGCAGTGCCGGCGCCGACCGCCGTGGCACCCCCGGACGGCACCGCCGACGAGGCGGACGCACTGACGCCTGTGGCCCGGCTGACCGGTCGTGCCGGCGAGATCCGCACCCAGCTCCGACCCGGGCGTACCCCCGGACGACTGCTGCTGCTCGGCATCGGCGACGGCGACGAGGCGGCCTGGCGTACCGCCGGGGCCGCTCTGGCGCGCTCCTGCGCCGATGAGACGCACATCACCATCGCGCTGCCGACCGAGGTGACCCCGGCGGTCGTCCGTGGCCTGTCCGAGGGCCTGCTGCTCGCCTCGTACCGGTTCCGGCTCACCGAGGCCGGCGACACACCAGTGCTCGGCGGCGTCGACCTGCTGCTCACCGACCCGGCCGCGTACGAGTCGACGGTCGCCACCGCCCGGACCACAGCGGCGATGACCCGCCTCGCCCGCGACCTGACCAACATGCCGTCCTCGGAGAAGAACCCGCAGTGGTTCGCCGAGCAGGTGGCGGCCGCCGCAGCCGACCTTCCGGGCCTGGGACTGCGGGTCCGTGGCCCGGCCGAGCTGGCCGCCGAGGGCTTCGGTGGGATCCTCGCCGTGGGCGGCGGCTCGGCGAGCGGTCCCCGCCTCGTCGAGCTGGACTGGCACCCCGCCGGCGCGCGCACCCACGTGGTGCTGATCGGCAAGGGCATCACGTTCGACACCGGCGGCATCTCGATCAAGCCGGTCCCGGCGATGAAGCTCATGCGCAAGGACATGGCGGGCGCGGCTGCCGTCGTCGCGGCCACCCTCGGTGCCGCCGAGCTGGGACTGCCGATCCGGATCACCACGCTGGCCCCGCTCGCGGAGAACATGGTCAGCGGCTCGGCGTTCCGCCCCGGCGACATCGTCCGGCACTACGGCGGCATCACCAGCGAGACGACCAACTCCGACGCGGAGGGCCGGCTCGTCCTGGCCGACGCGATGGCGTACGCGGTGCAGCAGCTCAAGCCCGACCTGCTGCTCGACCTGGCGACGCTCACCGGCGCCAACGCCGTGGCGTTGGGCAAGCGCACCGCAGCCCTCTACAGCGACAACGACGAGCTGGCCGCCGACGTGCTGGCTGCCGTCGAGGCGGCCGGCGAGTCCGCGTGGCGGATGCCGCTGCACACCGACTACGTCGAGTACCTGGGCAGCGAGATCGCCGACCTGTACAGCGCGCCCGCCCAGGGCGCCGGCTCGGTGCTTGCCGCGCTCTACCTGCGCGAGTTCACAGGCGACCTGCGGGACCGCTGGCTGCACCTGGACATGTCGGCTCCGTCCTGGGCGGACGGCGACCAGGCCGAGGTCAGCCGCGGCGCCACCGGCTGGGGTGTGCGCTCGCTGCTGCGCTGGCTGGCCAGCGTCGCCTGACGGTCAGCACTTCACCGCGGCGAGCACCCCGTGCCCGACCGGGAGCAGCGCCGGAATCCAGTGCTCCGACTCCCGGACCGCCTTGATCGTCTCGCGGACCGTCACCGTCTCGGCGTCCCGGGCGGCCGGGTCACCGATCCGGCCGCCGGCCAGCATGCCGTTGAGCGCGAGCACGCCACCCGGGCGCAGCAGTCGCAAGGCGGCCTCCACGCAGGCGTGGAATCCCGTCGCCTCGGCGTCCACGAAGACCAGGTCGTACGCGCCGTCGGCGAGCCGGGGGAGCACGTCCAGAGCGCGACCGGTGATGATCCGGGTACGGCCGGCGGCGAAGCCCGCCTCGGCGAAGATCCGCCTGGCGATCCGCTGATGCTCCACCTCCAGGTCGATGGTGGTGAGCACACCGTCGGCGCGCATGCCGCGCAGCAACCACACACCGCTCACCCCGGTGCCGGTGCCGATCTCCACCACCGCCCGGGCGTTGCCGGCGGCGGCGAGCAGCCGCAGCGCCGCGCCGGCGCCGGGGGTGACCGCGTCGAGGCCCACCTCGTGGGCCAGGCTGCGGGCGGTACGCAGGACGAGATCCTCGGTGACGTACGACTCGGCGAACTGCTGAGCCTGGGTCGTCGAATTGCCGGAACCGGCGACCGTGGCGATGGGGCACCTCCGGGGGCGGTGCGTGGTGCGGGGGCGGGTTGGCACTGTGAGCGTAGAGGCGACCGTTCCGGGACGCAGCCGCGGCTTCCGTCGTACGCGATCACCGGGGGCAACCGCTGACTCCACCGCGCGCATCCGTGCAATCCTGGAGGCGGTATCCCGTCAGCCGCGCCCACACCGGACCGTGGCCGGGCGACGCGGCGTGGGATCCGGGGACGGACTGGGAGGCACCGACGTGACCGACGGCTGGGACTGGCGCCGGGGCGGTGAGACTCCGGCGCCGGTGCGACCGACCGGGGCAGGGGTCCCGCCTGCGTGGCCACCGGGCGCGCCGGGGGCCGGCAGCGCCCCTGTGGCGGCGCCGGGCGGCGTACCGGCGGCAGGGGGCCCGCCGCCGGCGGCTGCCCCGTACGCCGGGTCGCCGGCACCTGGTGGGTCCGGCGTCGGCCCGTCGCCCTGGTGGTCGGACGCGCTCGCCGATCCGTGGCGGGATCCGGCGGCACCTGCCGCGGTGGTGGTGCCCGCGGTGGTGGCCGCCGGCACCGAACCGGAGCCGGTCACCGATCCGGACGCGTCGCCGGGCCGCCCGGCGCTGCGTCATCTGCTGCTCATCCCGCTGATCACCGCTCTGCTCGCGGGCGCCCTCGGCGGCGCCCTGGGGTACGCGTTCGCGGTGCGTGGCGGGGCGGCCGCGACGGTCCTCGGTCAGGAGGCGGCGCAGCCGCCCGCGCTGGCCCAGCGCAAGCCGGAGTCGCTGGCCGGGGTCGCCGAACGGGTGCTGCCCAGCGTGGTCACGGTGCGGGTGAGCAGCCTCGGCGGCACGAGTGAGGGTTCCGGGTTCATCGCCAGCGCCGACGGCCACGTGATCACCAACGACCACGTGCTGGCCGGAGGCAGCGGCAAGGCCTCGGTGGTCTTCAACGACGGCAGCACCGCGCCGGCGACAGTGGTCGGTCAGGACCCGGAATCGGACATCGCGGTGATCAAGGTGAGTCGGACGGGACTGCGGCCTGTGGAGTTCGGCAACTCCGACGCGTTGGCCGTGGGCGACCCGGTGCTCGCCGTCGGCTCGCCGCTCTCGTTGGCAAACACGGTCACCGCGGGCATCGTGAGCGCCCTGGACCGCACGATGCAGGCCGGGGAGCCGGGTGGGCCGGTGCGCTACTACGCGGCGATCCAGACCGACGCGGCGGTCAACCACGGCAACTCGGGCGGCCCGCTTGTCGACGGGGCCGGGCGGGTGGTCGGGGTGAACTCGACGATCAAGTCGCTGGTCGCCGAGGGGCAGGAGGCCGGCAACATCGGCCTCGCGTTCGCCATCCCGATCAACCAGGCCAAGCGGGTGACCCAGGACATCATCGGCACCGGCAAGGCCCGGCGTACGGTGATCGGCGCCCAGGTGGGTGGCCCGGGCGCGGGTGCCGGCGGTGGCGTACGGCTGGCGGCGGTCGAGCCGTCCGGGCCGGCGGCCGGCGCCGGGCTGCGGGTCGGTGACGTGATCCTGAAGCTCAACGGCCGGCCGATGACCGAGCCGACCGATCTGATCGCCCTGGTTCGCAAGTTCGCGCCCGGTTCGGTGGTGACTGTCGAGTTCCGGCGTGGGTCCGATCGGCAGAACACGTCGGTCACCCTCGCCGCGGACGCCAAGTGAACAGCGGCGCACCCCCTGCCCGAAAGCGGCCTCACGTGCGTAGTCTTGCTGCTGACGCCGAGAGGAGGCCCGCGGGATGCTCGACAACCTGAACTGGTGGGAGATCGGTGCGCTGCTGCTCCTGGCGCTGTTGATCTTCGGCGACCGGTTGCCCGCCGTGATCACCGACGGCCTGCGGTTGGTGCGTAACCTGCGCAACATGGCGCGCAACGCCACCGGCGACCTCAGCCGCGAGCTGGGCACCGACATCCAGCTGGAAGACCTGCATCCCAAGGCGTTCATCCGCAAGCACCTCCTCAGCGAGGAGGACGAGGCGGCGATCCGCAAGCCGTTGCAGGGTGTCTACGACAACCTGCGCGCGGACGTCAGCGGCGTGCACAACGACCTGAAGGACGTGGCGAACGCCGCAGACATCAGGTCCACCGGCACGCGTCCCGGCACGGCCACCGGCACCCCCTCGGCGCCGGCCCCCCGGGTCAGCTACGACGACGCCACCTGACCGACAGGGCACCTCGACGAACGCGCCCCGCAGGCCCGAGTGGCCGGCGGGGCATCGTCGATCAGGGGGTGCTCAGCGCCCGGCGGGCTTGAGGCCGAGCGGCTTGCCGAGCAGCGACTCGCGGCGCAGCGCCAGCCGGTCGGCGACCGTGCCGAGCGCCCGCGCGGCAGGCGACTCCGGCTCGGCCAGCACGATCGGGTTACCGGCGTCGCCGGCCTCCCGCACGCGGGTGTCCAGCGGGATCTGCCCGAGCAGCGGCACCTGCGCGCCGATGGTCTTGGTCAGCGACTCGGCGACCTGCGCGCCACCGCCGGCGCCGAAGATCTCCATCCGGGAGCCGTCCGGCAGCTCCAGCCAGGACATGTTCTCGATGACGCCGACCACCCGCTGGTGGGTCTGCAGGGCGATCGCGCCGGCCCGCTCGGCCACCTCGGCGGCGGCGGCCTGCGGGGTGGTGACCACCAGGATCTCCGAGTTGGGCAGCAGCTGGGCAAGCGAGATGGCCACGTCACCGGTGCCCGGCGGCAGGTCGAGCAGGAGCACGTCCAGGTCGCCCCAGTAGACGTCGGCGAGGAACTGCTGCAACGCCCGGTGCAGCATCGGGCCACGCCACACCACAGCGGCGTTGCCGGAGGTGAACATGCCGATCGAGATCACCTTCACGCCGTGCGACTGCGGCGGCATGATCATGTCTTCGACCCGGGTCGGGCGGGCGTCCGCGCCCAGCATCCGGGGCACCGAGTGGCCGTAGATGTCGGCGTCGACCACACCGACGGAGAGCCCCCGGGCGGCGAGCGCAGCGGCCAGGTTGACAGTCACGCTGGACTTGCCGACGCCGCCCTTGCCGCTGGCCACCGCGTACACCCTGGTCCGTGAGCCGGGCTGGGCGAACGGGATGACCGGCTCCTCGCTGGCACCGCCACCGCGCAGCTGCGACTGCAACGACTGCCGCTGCTCAGGGGTCATCACACCGAAGTCGATCTCCACACCGGTCACCCCGGGCACCGCGGCGACCGCAGCGGTGATGTCCGTACGCAGCTTGTCCTTCAGCGGGCAGCCGGCGACGGTGAGCAGCAGCTCGACACGTACGACCCCGCTGTCGGCGATCGTGGCCGAGCGGACCATGCCCAGCTCGGTGATGGGCCGGCGGATCTCCGGGTCGTTGACGGTGGCCAGGGCGGCCTGGATCGCGTCCTCGACGGTGCTGACGGGTGCTGACATGCCCGCAATGCTACGTCGAGGGGCATCCGCTGCCGCCTCTGCCCGGCGCGGTGTGAGCCAATCGATTACCTGCCGGTCAGCCCTCCGACCGGCGCGGGCCGGTGCCGTCCGGCCGGGTGTCAGGGGCGAAGTCGCCGTCCAGGTCGTCGCGCGGCTCGTCCAGCCCCACGCCGTCGTCCGCCCGCTGGGCACGCCGCTCCTGCCGGCCGTCCCTCTCCTGCTGGCGGCGCTCCAGCCGCTGCCGGCGCTGCCCCGCCTCGTCCAGCTCCTCGGCGAGCCGGGTCAGCTCGGAGCGCAGGAAGTCGCGGGTGGCGACCTCGCCGAGCGCGATCCGCAGCGCGGCGATCTCCCGGGCCAGGTACTCGGTGTCCGCCTTCTGCGCGGTGGCCCGCCGCCGGTCCTCCTCCAGCGCCAGCCGGTCCCGGTCGGCCTGCCGGTTCTGCGCCAGCAGGATCAGCGGCGCCGCGTAGCTGGCCTGCAACGACAGCACCAGGGTGAGGAACGTGAAGGTGTACGGGTCGAAGCGCAGATCCGCCGGGGCCAGCGTGTTCCACAGGAACCAGATCGTGATGACCACTGTCATGATCACGATGAAGTTCGCGGTGCCCATGCCCCGGGCGATGCCCTCCGACCACCTGCCGAACGCCTCCGCGTCGAACCGGGGCAGCTTGACTCCCCGGGGCTCGCGCGGCTGGTCGAGCCGCTCGGCCCGCCGCTGCTCAGCCATCCGCGCCGTCCAACGCCGCGTCGGTGACGCCCGGCGCGGTCAAAGTGTCCCGGTCGCGCCAGTCCCGGGGCAGCGAGTGGTCCAGCACGTCGTCCACGGTCACGGCGCCGACCAGCCGGTTGTTCCTGTCGATCACCGGCATGGCGACCAGGTCGTACGTGGCCATCCGGCGGGTGATCTCCGGCAGTGGGGTGGTGGGCCGCAGCGGGTCGATGTCGTTGACCACCACCTTGCCGAGCAGGTCGGCAGGGGGTTCGCGCAGCAGCGCCTGGAAGTGCACCATGCCCAGGTAGCGGCCGGTAGGAGTGTTCTGCGGGGCGCGGGTCACGAAGACCTGCGCGGCGACGGCGGGGGAGAGCTGCGGTTCCCGGATCCGGGCGAGCGCCTCGGCGACAGTGGCGTCCGGCGGCATGATCACCGGTTCCGAGGTCATCACGCTGCCCGCCGTGCCAGGCGTGTACTTGAGCAGCTGACGCACCGGGTCGGCCTCGTCCGGCTCCATCAGGTCCAGCAGGACGTCCTGCTCCGGCGGGGGCAGTTCGTTGAGCAGGTCCGCCGCGTCGTCCGGGTCCATCTCCTCCAGGACGTCGGCGGCCCGTTCCCGGTCCAGCGCGGCGAGGATCTCCACCTGGTCGTGTTCCGGCAGCTCGCTGAGCACGTCTGCCAGCCGCTCGTCGTTGAGGGCCGCCGCTACCTCGTTCCGTCGCGAGTCGGGCAGGTCCTGAAGGGCGTTGGCCAGGTCGGCCGGGCGCATGTCCTCCAGGACGGCGAGCAGGTTCGCCGTACCCCTGTTGTCGGCGATGCCGCTGAGGCCGCGCACCCGGTCCCACTCGACCTGGTGCAGGTGGCCTCTGCGGCTGAGCCGGCTGGTCTGCTCGCGGACGGCGACCCGGCTCAGCGACCACTCACCGCCCCGGCTGCACTCCATCGCGACGTCCACCACCGCGCCGGGCTGGCCGCCCGGATCGAGGTTCACCCGCCGGTCCAGCAGCTCCTGGAGCACGAGCAGCTCGCTGGGACGCTTCTCGAACCGGCGCAGGTTGAGGGTGCCGGAGCCGAGCACCACGGCGTCCGCGTCGATGGACGTGATCCGGTTGATGGACAGGAAGATCCGTCGACGCATCGGCATCTCGGCGACGAGACCCACCACCTCCGGGGGACGTTTGGTCGCTCGAAGCCGCGCCACGGCGTCACGAATCCGGCCCACCTGGTCACCGTTCGGATCGAAGACGGCGACTCCGGCGAGGCGGGCGATGTAGACCCGGGTCGGCGTGCTCACGGGCACCAGCCTAAGCGCCTAGTGTTTATCAACATGTCGACCTTGGCGTACGAGATCGTGGACGTCTTCACCGACCGCCCCTTCGCCGGCAACCCGCTGGCCGTGGTGTTCGGCGCGGAGGCGCTGGCGACGGAGCAGATGCAGGCGCTGGCGCTGGAGTTCAACCTTTCCGAGACGGTGTTCGTGCTGCCCCCGACGCAGGTCGGCGCCACCTACCGGGCCCGGATCTTCACCCCGGTCGAGGAGTTGCCGTTCGCCGGGCATCCCAGCGTCGGCGCGGCGGTGACCGCGAGCCGGCGCGGAATGTTCGGTGTGGGGCGGATCACCCAGGAGTGCGGTGCCGGGGTGCTGCCGATCGAGGTGACGGCGTCCGGCGCGACGCTCACCGGTGGCACCCCCACCCTCGGCCCCGAGTTGGACGCCGAGCCGTTGCTGGAGATCGCCGGCCTGGACGCCGACGACCACGCCGGACCGGCACCTCGGGTGGCCGGCTGCGGGTTGGAGTTCCCCTATCTGCCGGTGCGGCCGGAGGCGCTGGCCCGGGCACGGGTGAACCCGGCTGCGGCGGAGCGGTACGGGGTGGCGCACGTCAGCGTCTTCTCCTGGGACGCCGCCGCGCAAACCGCGCACGCCCGGGTCTTCGTGCCGGGGCTCGGCGTACCGGAGGATCCGGCGACCGGTTCGGCGGCGCTCGGGCTCGGTGTCTGGTTGGTGGCGAGTGGCCTGCTGCCCGGTGAGGGCATGTCGGAGTACGCCGTCCGCCAGGGTGTGGAGATGAACCGTCCGTCCGCGCTGGCCTGCACGGTCACCGCCGCGGGTGGTGTGGTGGTCGGCGCGACGGTCTCCGGCCAGGTGATGCCCGTGGCCCGTGGCGAGATCGCCGTGCCGCCCTTCGTGGGCTGACCGGCGGGCAGCCGTCCATGCGGGAGAATGCCTGTGTGACGGACGAGGATGCCCACGGCGGCACGCCGCTGGTCGACGAGGCGATGAAGAAGGCCGCGGTGGCCTGGGTCAGCGTGGCCGGTGGGCCGGCGCTGGCGCTCTGGTGCGCCCCGCTGGAGGGGGCGCTCTTCGTGGTAAGCGGTCCCGGTGAGCAGGCCGCGCCGGGCCTCGCCGACGCGACCGAGGCGCAGGTGACGCTGCGCGGTGACCACGGTGGCCGGATCGTCACCTGGCCGGCCCGGGTTTCCCGGGTGCGCCCGGGCACCGAGGCGTGGGACACCACCGCGCCGCTGGTGGCGGCCAAGCGCCTGAACGCTCCGGGCCCGACCGCTGACCTGGTCGCACGGTGGGCCGCCGACGGCTGCGCGGTGAACCGGCTCGCCCCGGCCGGTACGCTGCTGGCCGGCGCGGACCTGCCGTCCGACGCGCAGTCGGAGTCGCCCCGCGCCACACCTGCGGTGCGGGCCACCCGCAAGCCGTTCCGCCTGCACCGGGTCCGCCGCCGCTGAGACCGGTGGCCGGGCCGTCAGGCCACACCCACCACCTCGACGTCGGAGTCGACGAGGTCGAGCACCTCGCGCAGGGTGCCGAGCACCGGCCCGCGCCAGTCCCGGTCGGCGTTGAACACCATGTGTTCGCCGAGGTCGGGCGCGGCGAGCCGGACGGCCGTCATCCCGGCCCGCTCGGCCCCGGTCAGCTCCTGACTGCCGCCGTCGCCGACGTAGAGGCAGTCCGCCGGCGCCAGCCCGAGCCGGCGACAGGCGGCCAGGTAGAGCGCCGGATCCGGTTTGCACTGTCCGACCTGCACGGAGAAGACCCGCACGTCGACAAGCGGGTCGACCGCGAGCTGCGGAAAGAACGCCGGCAGTTCGTGCGTACAGTCGCTGATCACCCCGGTGCCCAGGCCGCGCCCGCGCAGGGCCGTGAGCACCGGCACCGCGTCGGGGCGCAGCCGGGTGTCCGCGCGGACGGCCCGGTGCCGGGACGCCACGGCCGCGCGCAGCGCATGGTCGCTGGGGTGTACGCCCACCTGGGCGCACACCCACCGTAGGGTCGCCTCCGCGTCGCCGAGCCGGCCGGTGGCCCGCTCGTAGTAGGTGCGGTCCAGCACCTCGGTCAACGTGTCGGTGGGGCATCCGAGCAGTTCGGCGGTGCCGAGGTGGGCCACGCCGCGCTGCACCGAACGGGTGAGCGTGCCGAAGAAGTCGAACAGAACCGCCTGGTAGCTGGGCATGGGGGAACGCCTCCGGGCGGTCAGGGGTCGCCGACGGGACTGCGTGATCGTAACGGAGTGCTGACCGTCCGTGTTGGCGGTCATACGTGTGAGGATTGCTCCCCGTGGCCCCACAGTCATCCCGCCCGTCCCTGGACCCGCTGACCACGGGCGCGGTCGGCCTGGCCGTCGTCGCCGTGTCGTCGTCCGGGCCCCTGATCGCGTACGCCGCCGCTCCCGCGCTTGCCATCGCGTTCTGGCGCAACCTGCTCGCGGTCGCCGTGCTGAGCCCCTTCTCCCTGGCCCGGCGCCGGGCCGAGTTCCGCAGGCTGACCGTCGGCGCTGGCCGGCGCGAGGGCCTGTTCTGTGTCCTGTCCGGTGTCGCGTTGGCCGGGCACTTCGCCACCTGGGTGCCGAGCGCGCAGCTCACCTCGGTCGCCGCGGCCACCGCCCTGGGTGCCACCCAGCCCATCTGGCAGGGGTTGATCGCCCGCGCCCAGGGGCGGCGGCTGCCGCTGGTGGTGTGGATCGGCGTCGCGGTGGCGGCCGGTGGCGCGGTGATCGCCACCGGCGCCGACGTGGGCGTGTCCGGCAGGGCCGTCGTCGGTGACCTGCTGGCGGTGACCGGTGGCATCTTCGCCGCCGTCTACACCGCCTTCGGTGAACGCGCCCGGGCGAGCATCAGCACCACCACGTACACCACCATCTGCTACGGCATCTGCGCGCTCATCCTGCTGGTGGTCTGCCTTCTCGGTGGCGTACGACTTGTCGGCTTCGACCCGCGCACCTGGCTGGCCATCCTGGCCCTGGTGGCCGGCGCCCAACTACTCGGGCATTCGATGTTCAACTACGCCCTGCACAAGATCTCGGCGACCACCGTGAGCGTGCTGATCCTGCTGGAGGTGCCCGGCGCGGCGCTGCTCGGCTGGGCGTGGCTGGGCCAGTCGCCCCGCCCGTACGCGCTGCTGGGGATGGCGCTGCTGCTGGTCGGGGTGGCGGTGGTGGTGCTGGGTGGCGCCCGGGCCGGCCGTCGCGTCACACCACCCACCCCGCTGCCGGCCGACCCGGCCCCGCTGGACGGCTGACGACGTTCAGAGGTACGCGGCGAAGTGTTCGGCGACCAGGTCGGTCAACTGGTCGCCGTCGAGCGTCCCGTCGACCCGGATCACCCGTACGCCCAGCCGCTCGGCCTGGGCGACCGCGTCGGCCGTCACCAGTTCGTCCCGCGCCCAGCGGTTACGCAGGGCCCGTTCGGGATCACTGAGGCCCGGTACGGCGAAGCTGGCCCGTGGCAGCCGTGCCATCTGGTGGGCGCGGAACTCGGCGGTGGGTGTGAGCACCACCATCTGCCGTACCGAATCGACGACGGGTGCCACCAGCTCCGGCCGTAGTCCCCACCCCTCGGCCACCACGCGGCGGCCGGCCACCAGCGCGCTCAGGTCGTCCAGCACCCAGGTGAAGCGACTGGGGAAGGCCGCCACCGTGTCGGCCGCCATCCGGGCCGGATCGGTGCGGACCCAGGTGGTCTCCGGGTCGGGCCCTGCTGGCGGTTCGCCCCGCCGGACCCGGTCGGCGATGCGCCTGTCGTCGTGGCCGCGCGCGTCGTGCCTGTCGTACAGGTACGCGGTGAGCCCGTGCCGTAGGGCGAGCGTGACGGCGACAGTGGACTTGCCGGCCCACTGTCCGCCGCCGATCCACAGGGCCCGCCGGGCGGTGGCTGTCGCATCGAATTCCATGCACCGACCCTGGCCTCGGCACGACCCAAGATCAAGTCTCGTTTCTGCTGGTGAGCCGTGATGAAGTAGGGGAAGAGAGGCGACCTCGACCAGTGCCTAGACCTCGTGCGCCTCGATGACCCTGGTGTTCGGCGCGGCTTCTCCGAGGGCCGCGCGCAGGGCGGCCCGCTCCGGGTCGACGAGGAACGACTCGTACCCGGCCCGGTCCGCGAAACGGATCACGTGCACCTCGCACTGCCCGTCGACGCTGCGCAGCCGCCGCTCCAACCCGCCGCCGTGCCGGCCGAGCAGGGCCAGCACCGTGTCCTCGTAGCGTTGCCCGGCGGCCTCGGCCCCGGTGGGATACTCCACGACTGCGACGAGAGTGAGCATGGCGGTCACGCTACCCATCGATGCCGACGGGCCGTGGTGCCGTGGACGGGCCGTGCTGGTGGCGGCGGGCCGGGCTCGTGGCGGCGGGCCGTGCTGGTGGCGGCGGGGGCGGGGCGTCAGGCGCGCTGGGCCATCACCGCCACCCGGGGCAGCGCCTCCGGATCCGGCACGTCGGTGAGCAGGTCGTCGACGGCGGTGACGTGCTTCGGCACCCAGCCGGCGTCCGTCAGCGCGGCGAGCACGTCGGCGACCCGGTGTGCCGTGTTGGTGATCGTCGTGGCGAAGGGGGTCGTACGCCCGTCGTCGGTGCGCAGCTCACCTGTGATGTGCAGCGGGCGGCGCTCGCCGTCGAGCGGGCCACGGGCCGCCACGACGGATGCCGTGCCATCTTCCCGACTGACAGGTGGGACGTCGGCGCTGAGCCCTCTGATCGTGGACATGTCGAAGCCGAACCAGCCGCCCGGGGTGACCGCCGCGTGGACGCGACGCAGGTAGGCGCTGACCCGGTCGAGCTCACCAACGTGGTTGACGATGTCGTACGTGGAGAGCGCGAAAGCGCAGGGGCGCGGCACCTCGAAGTCCGTGGCGTCCGCGGTCAGCAGCACCGCGTCGGTGCCGGCCAGCCGCTCGCGGGCGCGGGCGATCATGGCCGCCGACACGTCGACCCCGACGACCCGGTAGCCGGCGGCGGCGAACCGGGCGGCCACGATGCCCGTGCCGCAGCCGACGTCGAGCAGGCTCCGTTCGGCTCCCGGTGCCAGGTGCGCGTGCAGGCGCAGCCACGCCTCGCCCATCCGCTCCGGGTACGGCGCCCAGAAGCGGTCGTACGCCGTGGCGAAGGCGTCAATGTACTCGGCCATCGGGTTGCCTTTCGTAGTGCCGGACGGAGGAACTGACCAACGGGACGAGCGCGGCTACGAAGATCACCCCGGCCAGGCAGAGCAGTGCCGGCCGTACGCCGATCTCGGGTACGACGAAGCCGGCGGCGATCATGACCGGTGGTCCGAGACCCACCGCCCCCAGCCACTCGTACGCGCTCACGCGGGACATCGCCTCGACCGGCACCTCGGACTGGACTGTCGTCTCCCACAGCACCCCGAAGACATCGAACGCCACGCCGGCCAGTACTGCGGCGAGCACCACGGCTGGCAGCGCGGCACCGGAGCCGAGCAACAGCGCCGGCAGTCCCAGCATCGACACGGCGAGCACTGCCACGCGCAGCGGCCGGGTCGTCCGGACCCGCATCGCGACAAGCACCCCGGCGAACATGCCCACCGCGTACCCGGCGAGGACTGCCGACCACGCGCCCGCGCCACCGAGGTGGGTCCGGGCGACCAGCGGGCCCGCGAGCCCGAAGGTGACCCCGACGGCGGCGTTGACCACCGCCGCGGCGAGCACGATCTGCCACAGCCAGCGCCGCCTGACGAACTCGCGCCAACCGTCCCGGAGCTGGGCGGGCAGGTTCCGGCCGGTCGTCCGGCGGGCCCGGTCGAGGCGGAGCCGCGCGAGGAGCCCGGCGGCGACGGCGAACGTCGCGGTGTCCAGGGCCAGCGCCCAGCCCGGCCCCAGCCAGGCGATCAGGGTGCCGCCGGCGGCGAAGCCCGCCACCGTCGCGGTGTTCGTGCCCAGCCGCAGCACGGCGTTGCCACGTTGCCGTGCCCCGGGCGCGACCAGTTCGGCGGTCAGCCCGTTCAGCGAGGGCAGCAGCAGCGCCGAGGCGGTGCCGGCGACGGCCGCGCAGAGGGCGAGGGTGGCGACGCCCGCCCGCCCGGTCAGGACGAGGACAGTCATCGCGGCGTACGCCGTGCCGCACATCAGCTCCGCCGCCACGAGTACGAGGTGGCGCGGCAGCCGGTCGCCGATGACGCCGCCGAGCAGCATCAACGCGATCCTGGGCACCGAGATCGCGGCGAGCACGAGGGACAGCGCCGGAGCCGACCCGTCGGGCAGGTCGAGCACGGCGAAGGTCAGCGCGAGCGGGCCCATGGCGTTGCCGAAGACGGAGATCGTCCGGGCGGCGGCGAACTGGACGAACCGGCGCTCGCGCAGGGGATCCGTGACCCCCACCGTGTCGGTCACGTCCGGTGCCGGCGGACCGGCGCCCGCCACCGTGTCGGTCATGCCCGGTCCGGGCGGACCAGCGCCTGCCACCGCGCCACCGGCTCGCCCGAGTCGAGCACGTGCAGCAGCGGCTGGCGGGCCACCACCGGGCAGACGTGCCCGGGCAGCACCCGCACCTCGTCGCCCACGCTCACCGAGTCGGCGTGGACCGGCGTGCCGTCCGGGCCCGTCATCACGACACCGCTCATCCAGGTCTGGTCGGCGCCCGTGAGCAGCTCGTCGGCGTCGGTGCGCGGCACCGGACCGTCGGTACCGGTGACGGTCGCGGTGACGGCTATCGCGACCGCCTCGCTGTCGCACTCGCCCAGCCGGGCGAGCCCGCCGTCGAGCAGGGCGTAAGCGCCGGCGCAGACCTCGGTCACGCCGGCGACGCCCAGCGCGCCGAGCAGGGTCGGTGTGCCGCCGACGCTCACCGTCGGGCAGGCCGCTCCGGTGGCCCGGATGCGTCGCGCGACCGACACCAGCAGTTGCGCCTGGTGGCGGCCCATGTCGAAGCGGTCGCGGGCGGCAGCGGGATCGGTGATCCCCACGTACCCGGTCACGCCCGTCAGGCGCAGCCCGTCGGTCCCCGCGATCGACTCGGCAAGCTTCCCGGCCGCCTCCGGGTCGACGCCGCCCCGGTGCAGGCCGGTGTCGACCTCGATCCGCACGTCGAGTGCGACTCCGTGCGCCACGGCGGACGCGCCGAGGCCGGCCACCGTGTCGGGGTGGTCGACGTGCACGGTCACCGCGCAGCGCCGCGCCAGCCGGGCGAACCTGTCCCACCGCCACGGGTCGCGCCACGGCCACGCCACCACGACGTCGGTCACGCCCACCGCCAGGTAGGCCTCGGCCTCGGCCGCGGAGTGGACGGCGACGCCCACCGCGCCGGCGGCCACCTGCCGGGCGGCGATCTCGGGCGTGCGGTGCCCCTTGACGTGTGCGCGCAGGGCGACGCCTGCCTCGTCGGCGAGGGCGCCGTACCGCGCGATGTTCGCGTCGAGCTGGGCCAGGTCGACTGTGATCCTCGGCGTCATTCGCCCCGTCCGTGCCAGGCGTCCGGGGGGAAGGAGAAGGCGGCCTCGCCGCCGTTGAGCATCGCCGCCTGCCGGTCCCGTTCGGCGGGGTGCGGCACGCCGACGCCTGACACCCCGAGGAAGATTTCCTCCGACCAGGACAGGCCGAGGGTGTCCTCGACGGGCTCGTCCCGGGTGGCGGCGGTGAAGAACGTCCCGAGACCGAGCGCGGTCGCGGTGAGGTAGACGGTCTGACTCAGGTGGCCGACGTCGAGCAGGAGCGCCCGGTACGCCCGCGCCGCCGGATATTTCCACACGGTCCGGTCGAGGACCGCCGCGTACATCAGCAGGAAGCCGGCCTGGGCGGCGTGTGGCTGCCCACCGCACCACTCGCGCAGCCGGTCCTCGCCGCTCGCGTCGGCGAGCCGCACCAGCTCGTGGCGGCGCACGGAGTAGTGGTAGACGCCGGGCTCCACCCCCGCCACGTCGCGGATCACCGGGTAGACCTCGACCGGATGGCGGGATCCGCCGGACGGCACTGTCTTCATCAACGCCGTCCCGACTCCCGCGACATCCACCTCGCGCCTGACCCCGGCCGTCCACCGCAGGAGGGCGGCGAACGCCGACAGCGGCACCGGGGTCTCGGAATCGAACCATCGCGTCGACCGCCGGGCGTCGAGGACCCTGGTGAAGTCGACGGCCGGCGGGTCGGTGTGGGGCAGCGCGGTGCGGGGCCCCTCGTATTCCTTGACCGGATCCGGCTGGGTGGTCTTGGCACGCAGCACGGCGGCGTCCTCGGCGGCGGAGCGGAAGACGTCCTTGCCGAGGGTCCGGCTGGCCAGGTGGTAGTAGGTGGCCGCCGGGCCCAGGTCACGCCAGGCGGCGAGACGTTCCTCCTGGGCGTGTTCCGACGAACCCTCGGCGACGAGGACGTGCGCGGCGAGCAGCTGCTGCGCGAGCTTGCCGGTGGGCTCAGCCCAGTCGGCGTAGTCGCGCAGCAGCCGCTCCGCCTCAACAGTCAGCGCGAACTGCCGGTGCCGCAGCGGATCGTCACAGACGAGCTGACCATCACGCCACAGAAAGACGACCAGCCGCGACACACGGACACGCACGACTGGTCAGGACTCGACCGGCGGCTCCAGGCAGGTCAGCTCCTGGTCGTAGTCGTCCGATGCCACGGGCTCGAAGGCCTCAACCTGCTCGGTCATGCGGGTCTCCCTCATCAATCGGCGTTGATCACTGGGCCGCATCGACCGTATCAGTAAGTCCACTGTGAACACACCCCCTGTGGGGGCTCGACTACGCGGGGATGCCGACCGCCTCGGCGCTGGCCGACCAGAGCCGGGCCGCGAGTCCGGGGTCGGCGGCCTTGCGGTACGGCCGGCGGGGTCGGCGGTTGTAGTAGTAGCCGCCGTGCACCAGCCGGGCCGGGTCCTGGTTGGCCAGCCAGACCAGCGTTCCGGCGGCGCTCTCCGGGCTGCGGAACGGCAGGACCCGCATGCCGAACGCGACGAGCCTGCTGTCGTTGGCGAACCGGGTGCGCACCACGCCCGGGTGGAAGCTGTACGCCGGGATGTGCGGCCAGCGGCGGGCCGCCTCGGCGGTGAACAGGATGTTCGCCTGCTTGCTGGTGCCGTACGCGCCCATCGGCCGGTAGCGGCGCAGCGGGCTGTTCAGGTCGTCCGGGTTGAGCCTGCCGAAGCGGTGCGCGCCGGAGGCGGTGACCACGATCCGGCCGATCCGGTCGGCGAGCAGGTTGGTCAGCAGGAACGGGGCCAGGTGGTTGGCCTGGATCGACATCTCGAAGCCGTCGACGGTGGTGAGCGGTTGCAGCGCGATCGCGCCCGCGTTGTTGGCGAGCACGTCGATGCGGTCGTACGCGTCGCGCAGCCGCTCGGCGAGCCCGCGTACGTCGTCGAGCGCCGCGAAGTCGGCCCGAAACAGCTCCGGACGCTCACCCGAGGCCTCCCGTACGCGTTCCGCGGCGGCCTGGAGGCGGGCCGGGTCGCGCCCGACCAGCACCACCTGGTCACCACGGCACGCCAGGTGCTCGGCGGCGGCCAGCCCGATGCCGGAGCTGGCCCCGGTCACCACCACCAGTCGACGCCCAGTGAGATCTTCCACAGGTCCATTCACCCCGGTCATGGCGCGAGGTTACCGTGGCGTCACTACGCCCTTTGGGATCGTTAAGTTTCTCGGATCTGTCGTCAGCTGGCGTCGGCGTGCCCGCCGGACGCTGGAAGGAGTGCACCCATGGCCGCAGTCGGTCGTCCCCGCCGGTCCTGCCTCGCCGTACCCGGTTCCAGCGTCAAGATGCTCGGCAAGGCGCAGGGTCTCCCGGCCGACCAGGTCTTCCTCGACCTGGAGGACGCCGTCGCCCCGCTGGCCAAGCCGGACGCGCGCAAGAACATCGTTGCCGCTCTCAACGAGGGCGACTGGGCCGGCAAGACCCGGGTGGTCCGGGTCAACGACCTGACCACCCCGTGGACCTACCGGGACGTCATCGAGGTCGTCGAGGGAGCCGGCGCGAACCTGGACTGCATCATGCTGCCCAAGGTGCAGAACGCCGAGCAGGTGCACTGGCTGGACCTGCTGCTCACCCAGATCGAGAAGACGCTCGGCCTGGAGGTCGGCCGGATCGGCATCGAGGCGCAGATCGAGAACGCCGCCGGCCTGGTCAACGTGGACGCCATCGCGGGCGCCTCGCCCCGGGTGGAGACCATCATCTTCGGCCCCGCCGACTTCATGGCCTCGATCAACATGAGGTCGTTGGTGGTGGGCGCGCTGATCCCCGACTACCCGGGTGACCCGTACCACTACATCCTCATGCGGATCCTGATGGCCGCCCGGATGCACGACAAGCAGGCCATCGACGGCCCGTTCCTGCAGATCCGCGACGTCGACGGCTTCCGCGAGGTGGCGAAGCGTTCCGCGGCGCTGGGCTTCGACGGCAAGTGGGTGCTGCACCCGGGCCAGATCGACGCCGCCAACGAGGTGTACCAGCCGGCGCAGGCCGACTACGACCACGCCGAGCTGATCCTCGACGCGTACGAGCACTACACCTCGGAGGCTGGCGGCAAGCTGGGCGCGGTGATGCTCGGCGACGAGATGATCGACGAGGCGTCGCGCAAGATGGCGCTCGTGATCGCCGCCAAGGGCCGGGCCGCCGGCATGAGCCGTACGTCGTCGTTCACCCCGCCGGAGTGACCGGCGGGGTCGGGGTGGCCGCCACTGGTGATCACCCCGACCCTCGGCGGTGCGCCGTCAGTAGCTGCTGTCGCTGCTGGCGCCGGTCGTGATCGCGAGGACGATCACCACGATGTAGAAGATGATGAGCAGCACCAGGAGCGCGGTGAGGATCCAGCCGATGATGATGGCCGCCTTCGCCATCCCCTCGCCGCCCTCACCGGTGAGCCGGATCTGCTTCTGAGCCACGTGGCCGAGGATCGCGCCGACCGGCGCGGTGATGCAGGACGCGAAGCCCACCAGGGCCAGCACCAGCGCCGCGATGGCCATCCCGTTGGTCTTCGGGGCCTGCGGGTAGCCGTAGCCGGGGTACTGCGGCGGATACCCAGCCGGGGCGTACCCGGGCGGGGGATATCCGGGCACCGGCTGGCCCGGTGGGGGCTGCGCGCCGGCGTACGGGTCGATCGGCGCGTACGGGCCCGCCGGGCCGGGCTGGGTGGGCACCGGCTGACCGGCCACGAGGGTCGGGTCCGGCGGCGCGCTGGACGGCTGCGCCGACCACGTGGGGTCGGTCCAGCCGCCGGGCGGTGGGGAATTGGTCATGCGAAGTCTCCGTCAGGTCGGGGTGCGCCGTCAGGGTAGCCAGCGTCGGGTAAACACGACGCCCCCGCTACCGGGTGCCGCGTTGCTCGGGCCGGTCGCAACGGGCAGGATCCCTGGCATGGCAATAGACGCGCGCGCTGCGGACCGCTCCGGCAGTCGACCGAGACGGGACGTCAGCCGGCCCGGCATGGCGCGACGGGCCCGCGCGGCCACGCCGGCCGGCGGTCCCGGCCCCGACGAGCCTGTCGCGCTCGCCGACCCGGTGACCATGCGGCTCGACGGGCGGGTCGCCCTCGTGACGGGGGCGGGCAGCGCGGACGGCATCGGGTACGCCACGGCCCGCCGTCTCGCCGACCTGGGCGCCCGGGTGGCCATCGTCTCGACCACGCGGCGCATCCACGACCGGGCCGGTGAGCTGGGCGTGACCGGCTTCGTCGCCGACCTGACCGACGAGTCCGAGGTCGGCGCCCTGGCGGACGCGGTCGCCGAGCAGTTGGGCGACGTGGAGGTGCTTGTCAACAACGCCGGCCTGGCGAGCCGGGCCAGCCCGGAGGTGCTGCGGCCGGTCGCGCAGTTGACCTACGACGAGTGGCGCGGCGAGATCGACCGCAACCTGACCACCGCCTTCTTGTGCAGCAGGGCGTTCATCGGCGGGATGGCGGAGCGCGGCTGGGGCCGGATCGTCAACCTGTCGGCCACGGCCGGTCCGGTCAACGCGCTGCCCACCGAGGCCGCGTACGCGGCGGCGAAGGCAGGGGTGGTCGGGCTGACCCGGGCGCTGGCCATGGAGATGATCGCCGACGGGGTGACCGTCAACGCGGTGGCGCCCGGCACCATCTACACAGCGGCGTCCACGATGGCCGAGATCAAGCAGGGGCTTGGCACACCGGTGGGTCGACCGGGCACTCCGGACGAGGTCGCCGCGGCGATCAGTTTTCTCTGCTCACCGGCCGCCTCGTACATCACAGGTCAGATGCTCGTGGTGGACGGCGGCAACAGCGTCCGGGAGGCCCGCTTCCGCTGACCGGCGTGGCCAATCAGTAGCCGCCGCTGTCGCCGGTGTTGCCGAAGATCACCAGGGCCAGCCAGCCACAGCAGGCCAGCACTGTGAGTCCGGTGAAGACGTACCCGAGGATCAGCCCCCACGTGGCGAGCTGGTCGCCCTCCTCGCCGCTGGTACGGATCTGCCGCTTGGCCACGTGACCGAGGACTGCGCCGGCCGGAGGGAACACGAAGGCGAACACCAGGGACAGGATCGCCAGCACGTTCGTGCCCCGCCCCGGGCCGGTTGACTGTGGGCCGTACTGGCCGTAGGGGCCCTGCGCGCCGTACGGCGGCTGTTGGCCCCAGTGCCCCGCCTGGTGCGGCCCGGGCTGCCCGTACGGCGACGGTTCGTCCGCCGGCGGCCCGTACGGCGAGCGCTCCGGGGGCGGCTCGTGGGACGGCTGGCCCGGCGCGTACGGCGACTGGTCCCGGGGTGGCTCGTAGGGTGACGGCGGTGGCTCGTCGCCAGGTCCTGATGGCGGCAGGTGGCTCACGGCGTCGTCCTCCTGCCGGTGTCGGAAACGTCCCTCTTGCCGGACGCTACCCGCAGCGGTGAACCTTTTCACAGCGGTTGTGTGGACTGGTCACCTTGGCCTCGCCGGCCCGGGAGCCGATACTGACCGAGCGTTCAGTTACCCATGAGTAGTGCGCTGATCCCCGGAGGCTGAGATGGCTCGACTCGCCCAGACACCCGGCCTGACCGACGTGCAGCAGTCGATTCTGGAGACCGTCCGGGAGTTCGCCGACAAGGAGATCATCCCGCACGCCCAGCGGCTGGAGCACGCCGACGAGTACCCGACCGACATCCTCGACGGGATGCGCGAGATGGGGCTGTTCGGCCTCACCATCGACGAGGAGTACGGCGGGCTCGGCGAGTCGCTGCTCACCTACGCGCTAGTGGTGGAGCAGCTGTCCCGGGGCTGGATGTCGATCTCCGGCATCGTCAACACGCACTTCATCGTGGCGTACCTCATCTCCCAGCACGGCTCCACCGAGCAGAAGTCCCGCCTGCTGCCCAGGATGGCCACCGGCGAGGTGCGCGGCGCCTTCTCGATGTCCGAGCCGGAGACCGGTTCCGACGTCTCCGCGATCAAGTCCCGCGCGGTCCGCGACGGCGACAGCTACGTGCTCAACGGGCAGAAGATGTGGCTGACCAACGGGGCGTACTCCTCGGTGGTGGCCACCCTGGTCAAGACCGACACCGGCGCCGAGTCGGTGTACGGCAACATGAGCACCTTCCTGCTGGAGAAGGAGCCGGGCTTCGGCGAGACCGCCCCCGGCCTCACCATCCCCGGCAAGATCGACAAGATGGGCTACAAGGGCGTCGAGACCACCGAGATGGTGCTCGACGGCGTGACGGTGCCCGACTCGGCCATCCTCGGCGGCGCCGACAAGGTGGGCCGCGGCTTCTACCAGATGATGGACGGCATCGAGGTGGGCCGCGTCAACGTGGCCGCCCGCGCCTGCGGCATCTCCATCCGCGCCTTCGAGCTGGCCGTCGCGTACGCCCAGCAGCGCAAGACCTTCGGCCAGCCGCTCGCCAAGCACCAGGCGATCGCGTTCAAGCTCGCCGAGATGGGCACGAAGATCGAGGCCGCGCACGCCCTGATGGTCAACGCCGCCCGGCTCAAGGACGCCGGCCAGCGCAACGACGTCGAGGCAGGCATGGCCAAGCTGCTCGCCTCCGAGTACTGCGCCGAGGTCGTCCAGGAGGCGTTCCGCATCCACGGCGGCTACGGCTACTCCAAGGAGTACGAGATCGAGCGCCTGATGCGCGAGGCACCCTTCCTGCTCATCGGCGAGGGCACCTCGGAGATCCAGAAGACAATCATCAGCCGAGGCCTCCTGAAGGAGTACAAGTTCTAACCCCGCCCTTATCCCGCGCGATCGTGCACTTTCTGTCGCGGCGTTCTCGGCATAAGGGGCAAATCCCGGACCAAAACTGCAAGATCGCGGGGTTGGGGGTGCTGTTACCCGAGCCGGGTCAGGCCGGCGGCGGCGCGTTCCACGAGGAGGCAGCAGTCCTCGACGTAGTCCATTCCCGCCTCCTCGGCGATCCGCCGCGCCTCGGCCGAGGCGATGCCCAGCTGCAACCAGACGGCCGGGGCGCCGATCGCCGCCGCGTCCCGGACCACCTGTACGGCGTCGGCGGCCGGCCGGAACACGTCCACCAGGTCGACGGGGTGCGGGATGTCGGCAAGCGTCGGATAGGCCCGCTCGCCGAAGAGTTCGTCGACAGTCGGGTTGACCGGGATGATGCGCCAGCCGTACCGCTGCATCTGCAACGGCACGCTGTGCGCGGCCTTGCGCGGGTCGCGGGACGCGCCCACGACGGCGATCACGGCGGAGTCGGCGAGGATCTGCTGAGCGGTACGCACCCGCCGACTGTAGCTCCGGCCTCGGCCTAGAGCAGGGTGAGCTGCTCGGCGTCCGGCGGTGGTGGCGGCTCGGGCAGGCTGCGGTTGTCACCCATCTCGGCGCGGTGCAGGCCGTGGCGGCGGGCCGCGATGCGCACCCGCGCGGTCAGCTCCCGCTGGTACGCCTGCGGCGCGTAGGAGCCGGCCCGGTACAGCTCGCGGTAGCGGGGCACGAGGTGCGGATACTCCCGGCCCAGCCAGTGCGCGTACCACTCGCGGGCGCCGGGACGCAGGTGCAGGGCCAGCGGCGTCACACTGCTCGCACCGGCGGCCGCGACCGCCGACACCGTCGCGTCGATGGACTCGTCGCTGTCGCTGAGGCCGGGCAGGATCGGTGCCATCAGCACCCCGACGGAGAAGCCGGCGTCGGCGAGCGCCCGGACCGCGTCCAGTCGGCGGCGCGGGTGCGGTGTGCCCGGCTCGACGCTGCGCCACAGCTGCTCGTCGACGAACCCCACAGAGAAGGAGATGCCGACCCTGGTCACCTGGGCGGCCTCGCGCAGCAGGGGCAGATCCCGCAGGATCAGCGTCCCCTTGGTCAGGATCGAGAACGGGTTGGCGAAGTCCCGCAGCGCCGCGATGATCTGCGGCATCAGCCGGTAACGACCCTCGGCCCGCTGGTAGCAGTCCACGTTGGTGCCCATCGCCACGTGCGCGCCCCGCCACCTCGGCGCGGCCAGCTCCCGCCGCACCAGCTCACCGGCGTTGACCTTGACGATCACCTTCCGGTCGAAGTCCGCTCCGGCGTCCAGGTCCAGGTAGGTGTGCGTGTTGCGGGCGAAGCAGTTGTGGCTGACGACTCCGTTGGCGATGAAGTCGCCGGTGCCGGTGGTGATGTCCCACAGCGGCAGCTCCAGCCCGAGTGATTGGATGCCCACCACCTTGAGCGCACTCTGATTCTTCAGTGCGGCACCCTCGATCGAGCGCTTGCGGATGATGGCCGGATCGGTCAGGTGGAAGAACCGGAGCCGGGCCGCCAGTCCGCCGGTCAGCCTGATGGTCCGCACACGCTTGGGCAGACCGCGATCTTCTCGTACGCAGGTGAACCCGAAATGGCGCAGTGCTGCCGTCGTCTGGTCGAGGATGGCGTCGTCGCTGTTGCTGATGCGCAGGATGCCTCTACTGCAACTGCCCTCGGCGTCGAAGATGCCTGCCAGGAAGCCAAGTCGCCACTCGTCGCTGGGACTGGACGGCCATTGGATCAGCTCGGTGATCCTCTCGACGTCCCGCCGCTTCGAGATGCGGATGGCCGACAGAGCACGGCGTGTGGCGTTGGCCGGCGTGAAAGAGAAGCGCCTTGTCTCGATCCCCTCCTGGGCAAGATAGCGCTCACTCCTGCTCAACGCCTCATCGTCGATCAGTGCCAGACGGAACCGATGCACGAGCCCGTAGGAGTACGAGAACGTGCCGAGGTGGGCGTCTCCCCGCACCATCCCGCACAGGTAGCCCCGGCGGTAGTCGAGTGATTCCTTGGGCATCGCTGCGAAACCGCCTGTGCCGATGAGGCGATTGTTGGTGGTCAGGTAGGGGCGCTGGCCGACGCCCTGCATCGCCCCGGTGACGTACTTCCAGCCACGATCCGAGAGGAACCGGTGGTCTCCACTGGCGATGAGCGTGGTGCCGTCCGACAGGGTGACTCGGTATGCGGGTTTCACGGTGGACCACTTGTCGACGACGGTGGTGACGACGTATCGGCGGTAGGCGCCGCGTCGCTCGGTCCCGTAGATGCGGTCGCCCGACTCCAGCTCGCTGATCGGTTTCGTGCGTCCGTCCGCCATGAGAATGGGGGTGTCGCCCGAGAGGCAGTACACACAAGCATGGGAACAGCCTCGGTACGGGTTGATCGTCCACTCGAACGGCACGCGGGACTGCCCGGGCACCCGGTTGAGGATGGACTTGGCCTGCACCTCGTAGAAGGTCATTCCGGCGAACTCGGGGGTGTCGAAGGTGCGGGCAACGGCGCCGGGCAGCGCCAGCGGCAGGGGTGGCGTCGCTGGCGCTGCCCGCTCGGGGTCTCCCTCAACCGGGGGAGCGGTGAGGTTGTCCCAGCGCATGGGCATTATTCGAACACGTGTACGAGGTCGACGCAAGTGACCCGCCGGACATCGGTGACTGATCCACGGTGCGGCGGGGGAGGATGGACGGCATGGAGACGTCGACCTTCGTCTACGACGGTGACTGCGCGTTCTGCACGACCTGCGCGGAGTTCATCGAACGCCGGATCCCCACCACCGCGCGGGTGGTGCCCTGGCAGTTCGCCGACCTCGACGCGCTCGGCCTCACGACGGCCGAGTGCGAGGAGGCCGTGCAGTGGGTCGGCGCTGACGGTTCCCGCGCCGCCGGACCGGACGCCATCGCGAAGCTGCTCGCCGCGAGCGGCCCGTTGTGGCGGGTCGCCGGGGCCGGCCTGCGGTTTCCACCGGCCCGCGCGGCGGCCTGGCCTCTGTACCGCTGGGTGGCGCGCAACAGGCATCGCCTGCCGGGCGGTACGGCCGCCTGCTCGCTGCCGCAGGAGGCCCGGGAACGGCTCTACGGCCCGGCCGGTCGCCCGACCACCGGCGCCTGATCGCCGAGGGACACGGATGCCGGGTCCGGCTCCGTGCCGGGCTCGGCCTGGTCGTCGACCGCGTCCGTCACGGGCGCGGGGCGGCCGGCGAGGCGGCGGGCCCAGACGATCGGGCGGACCCGCTCCAGCGGCAGGAAGCTGGTCATCGCGGCCAGGTGCGGCGCGAACGAGATGGTGATGGTCGCGATGGTGACCGCGTGGAACGAGTAGAAGAAGCCGACCATGGCGAGTCGCCAGCGGGGTGGCAGGAAGAAGACCACAGGGCTGAGCAGCTCGAACGCCACGATGCCGAACTGGGCGACGATCAGCAGGTACGGCACCTGGGCGATGAGGTCCGCCAGGTCGGTGCCGCGCCTGATGATCGCCCGGGCCAGCACCGAACCGGTCAGCCAGTCCAGCCCGCCGAAGCGCAGCTTGGCGAAGGCGGCCAGGAAGTACGTGCAGATCACCGCTATCTGGGTCACGCGTAGGGCCCAGCCGCCGGCCTCGGTGCGTGTGGTGTCGCCGTGCCGGGCCCGACCGGCGGTGGGCAGGACGGCGAGTGCGACGAGCAGCCCGAACCGGTCGTGGTCGACCTTCCCGTAGCTCATCGCGATGATCATCCACTCCAGGTACAGCGCGCAGACCGTCCAGCCGAGCAGTCGCGGTGCCCGTCCGGTGGCGGCGAGGAGCGCGAGCACCAGCAGGGACCAGAAGATCACCGCGACCACCGCCGCGGTAGGCGTCGGCAGGTGGAGCAGGCGGCCGATCAGCAGTGGTTGGTAGAGGTCGCCGGGCACGCTGACCCGGGTGCGTACCCAGGGGGTGAAGATCACCAGGTCGGCGGCCACGAAGAGGTAGATCACGGTCCGGAACGCGGCCACCCGCCCCCGGGGCACGGCCTCGGTCAGCCAGCGGGTCATCGGGATGCCTGCCAGCGCACGACCGTCTCGTCGGTGTGCTGCCCGGTCGGCCGGCCGGCGCGGATGCCGTGCCAGCGGATCACGATGCGGACCTCGACCAGCGCGGGGGCGTCCGGGTGGCGTTCGGCGTACGCGTCGGCGACCTCGGTGAGCAGCGTCGGGTCGGCGGCGTACCGGGCCTGCTGGCCCTCGATCTCGGCGCGGCGGATGCCTGTCGCGGTCTGATCGAGGTCGATCACGGCCCCGGCGGCGTTCACGCCTTCGACCCGGGTGTCCGGAGCGGGTGCGTCCGGCGGGTTCGAGGTGGAGTACATCCGGAACGGGCCGAACGGGAAGTCGTCGTCGCTGCCCCAGAAGGTGCCGACGACCAGCAGGGCGAGGCCGAGTGCGGTCGCGCCGAGCCGGGTCACGCGCCCGCGGGTGGTCAGGGTCTCCATCGGGTCGTGACGATACGGGATGTACCGACCGTGTCGGGTCCCACCGACGGTCACTTCGGTCTGCCCGGGAAGCTGATCATGCGCGTTTCCTCCGCGTACGACGAAGGCCGGGCCCGCACCGGGCCCGGCCTGCGCATGTCGTCGTGGGGACGACTCAGTGGTTGTGCTCGGCCAACTGCTTGCGGACGTCGTCCATGTCCAGTGCCTCGACCTGCTCGATCAGGTTCTCCAGGGCGGACTCGGGAAGCGCGCCCGGCTGGGCGAAGACGATGACGCCGTCGCGGATCGCCATGATCGTCGGGATCGACCGGATGTCGAACTTGGCGCCCAACTCCTGCTGGGCCTCGGTGTCGACCTTGCCGAAGACGATGTTCTGGTGCTTCTCCGAGGAGCGCTCGTAGACCGGGGCGAACCGCTTGCACGGGCCACACCAGTCGGCCCAGAAGTCGACCAGGACGATGCCGTCGTTGCCGGTCACCTCGTCGAAGTTCGCCGAGGTCAGCTCAACGGTTGCCATTGCACTCTCCGATCACCGCGGTTTACCTACGTCCCGTAGAACCAGGGCTGACCGTATCGAATTCCCGGGCGGTGGGGCGCGAAACGTGCCCCGGGCTGCCCGAGGCCCCTGCGAGTCATCGATCCGCGTCTGTCCGTGCCGGTCGTGCGGAACGCAAGTGCACGACGCACTTGCGTGACCAGCCGTGATGGGAGCGTTTCCAGGGAGATCCACGCGATTGAGCAGTACGAATCGGTAACTTGAGCCCTGACAAGGAGGTATCCGGCCTGCGGAGATCGCCGATCAACTCGTGTCTCGTCACGCACAGTAGTGTTACAAAAAGATAAATGTGACCTCGATCTCTGTCGAACCTACGCCGCCGTAGGGCAGAATTCCTCGCATCAGAGCGTGGGCGGCGGGTGCCGGGGAGGGCCCCGCCGCTCATTGCGTCTCCCCCCGTGCGAGTGACAGGTGTGACATTTCCGCCGTGGTCACGCCCCGCCGATCGCCTTAACCACCGGTAAGGCATGCTGTGCCGAACTCCATCGCCGCCCGTCGAAGGGGACCAGGATGCAGTTCGGCCGCTACTACGAGGAGTTCGAGGTCGGCGCGGTCTACCGGCACTGGCCGGGCAAGACCGTCACCGAGTACGACGACCACCTCTTCTGTCTGCTCACCATGAACCACCACCCGTTGCACATGGACGCGCACTACGCCGAATCGGCCAGCCAGTTCAAGCGCAACGTCGTGGTCGGCAACTACATCTACTCCCTGCTGCTCGGCATGTCCGTGCCGGACGTCAGCGGCAAGGCGATCGCCAACCTGGAGGTCGAGTCGCTGCGGCACGTGGCGCCCACCTTCCACGGCGACACCATCTACGGCGAGACCACGGTGCTGGACAAGCGGGAGTCCGGCTCCAAGCCGGACCGGGGCGTGGTGTCGGTGGAGACCCGCGGCTACAACCAGGACGGCACCATGGTCTGCGTCTTCCGCCGCAAGGTCATGGTCCCCAAGCGGGAGTACGCGGCAAGCGCCGTCCCGGACGGGGTGGACCCGGAGCGCCCGAGCTTCCCCACCCCGCGCTGAACGCACGTGGCGTCCCGGACGCCGCACCACCAGGGCTCCTTCCCCTCAGCAGGTTCTGCCGGGGTCGGGCCCTGGTCCCGTTTCGGGGCATATGCTGACGCCGGAGGTTCCGATGAGCCACTCCGTCGCCGGAGAGCCGTCCTCTGCCGGCCGCCGTGCCGCACCGCTGACCACCGCTGCCTACTCCGCCGCCGAATGGGACCTGCTCACGAGCCTTCCCGGTCGGGTGCTCGTGGCCGCCGCCGCTCCCGGGCCAGGCCGTCCCGAGCGGGGCTTCCCGGCGGGCCTCGCCGGCCTGGACGCGGTGGCGGCCGGGCGAGCCTTCGACAGTGACCTCGTCCGTGCCGTCGTCGCCGCGATCTACGCCCGCCACGACGGCGCCCCACAGCCCGGCGAGCGACTCACCGACCTGGTGGATCTCCTGGCCGCCTGCCGGGCGGCGGTCCGGGTCCTGCGCCGACGCGCCGACCCCGCCGACTCTGCCGCGTACCGCCAGTGGGTGCAGTCGGTCGCGGCGCGGGTCTGTCGGGCGGCACCAGGCGCTGCCGGTCAGCCGCCGAGCCCGGCCGACAGGCGTTTCCTGGATCGGCTCGGCCGCGCGCTCGGGTTGGGCTGACATCGGCGGGCCGTCGCGGCGGGCGCCGCGGTGGTCCGTACCCTCTGATGACCGTGACCGACGACCAGCTTGAGGTGGGTGTGGGCCCCTGGCCGGGGGACCCGCCGGACGACAGTCGCTACGACCCGCGGTTGCTGGCCGAGGGCGACAGGCGCAACGTGGTCGACCGCTACCGCTACTGGCGGCACGAGGCGATCGTCGCCGACCTGGACCGGCGCCGGCACGGCTTCCACGTCGCCATCGAGAACTGGCAGCACGACTTCAACATCGGCACGGTGGTCCGCAACGCCAACGCGTTCATGGCCGCCGAGGTGCACATCGTCGGACGTCGGCGGTGGAACCGGCGCGGCGCCATGGTGACCGACCGGTACCAGCACGTCCGTCACCACGAGACGATCGAGGAGTTCGTCGACTGGGCTGCCGGGCGGGGGCTGCCGGTCTTCGGTATCGACAATCTGCCCGGCTCGCTCCCGCTGGAGACCGGCACTCTGCCGCGGGACTGCGTGCTGTTGTTCGGCCAGGAGGGGCCCGGTCTCTCCGAGCCGGCCCGCGCGGCCTGCGACCAGCTTTACTCCATCGCCCAGTACGGCTCCACCAGGTCGATCAACGCGGGCGTTGCCAGCGGGATCGCCATGCACGCGTGGCTCCGTACCCACGCCGGTCCGCCGCCGGACTGACCCCGCGCCGCGCCGGCGCGATCGGACGGTCCGGCTTGACGCGCGGGCGGTACGGGGCGACGGTGGGGATGTGAGTGTCGCGGTGAGTTGTCCGAGATGCGGGGGCCCGGTACGGGCGCCGGATCTGATGCACACCGAGTCGAGGTGCCTGGGTTGCGGGCCGGTCCCGCCCCTGCACGTGCCCGAACACATCGGACCGGAGATCGTGGCGAGCGTGGTGGACCGCATCACCGCGACCGCGGACGCGCCTGTGACGCCGCTCTGGTGTCCGTGGCCGCTGCCGCCCGGCTGGACCCTCACCGGCGTGGCGTACGCGGGGGACGAGCGGACCGGTGTGCGGGCGACCGCCGTGGCCTGCGCGGGCCCGGCGCCGCTCGGTGGAGGCCCGGCCGACCTGGTCTTCGTGGCCGAGGAGCCGGGTGTCGGCCTGGGTACGCGACTCGCCGGACTGTCCGGTCCGGACCCGGGACCGCAGCTGGTCGACGCGCTCACCGACCCCGGCCCGGGTCATCCGGAGCACGTGGGGCAGGCCCGGATCAGGGTCGGCGGGCACCCGACTCCACTGTGGTTGGTGAATTCACGAACGGATCGAAGCGCGTACGCCGGCGAGGCTCGGGGAATGTGGCTGCATGCGATAGCCTGGCCGGCGAGTGCGGGACATCTGCTCGCGGAAGACGTCGTGCTACACGACCTGACCGAGTGGACTCCGCCCGAACTCGTGTACGGCGCACCATCTCCGCACCTATCAGGTAAGGCTTGACAACCCACCCTGATTGACGGAGAACGGACGCAGATATTCACTGTACGACACCACACTGATACTCTGGGTGCCGCTGCGGTAATGGGACCCGGCGCCGCGCGAGAGGATGGCCCGCCATGGTCAAGAAGGTCCTCACCTGGGCCGGAATCGCATTCTTGATCTTCTTCGTCGCCTACCGGCCAAACTCGGCGGCGGATGTGTTCAAGTCTCTCGGTGGTGGCATCGTCGACATCGCCCAGGGTTTCGGCGACTTCTTCACCAGCCTCGTCGCCTAGCCGTCGATGGGCAGCCCCTCCGGTCCACCGTTCGACCCGGACGACCCCGACCGGGAACGTCGCGAACGGGACACCGAGCCGATTCCGCGGATCGGGCCGGATGACGGCCCGGGCTACGGTGCTGGTCCGGGCCTTTCCGACGGGCCGTCCCTGTCGGACGACGTCGGCTACGGCGACGGGCCCGGCTACGCCGGGGAGGGTCGGTCCGGGCGCGCCTGGATCCGTGATCCCGAGGCCAGCTACCAGCCACCGCAGATCTCCGAGGACGAGCTGGCCGGGCTGCGCGCGGACGCGACGGGCGCGACTCCTCGGCGGGTGCTGCCGCTGGAGGACGAGCCCAGTTCACTCGTCGCCCGTTACCTCTTCCCCACCGAGCGCTACCGGGGCGAGTGGAAGCGGCACTGGGTCCACCTCACCACCCCGCTGCTGATCGGCGTCGCGGCGACCTTCGTGCTCGGCTACCTCTCCGGCTTCCTCGCCGGGCAGAACGTGGGCGCGTTGACGACAATCGCCGTGCTGCTGTGGTTCGCCGTGATGGGCTGGGTGGCGTGGAAGGTCGCCGACTGGTGGTATGACCGGTTCATCCTGACCAACAAGCGGGTCATGGTGGTCAACGGCATCGTCACCCGCAAGGTGGCAATGATGCCGCTGGTCCGGGTCACCGACATGAAGTACGAGCAGACTCCGACCGGCCGGGCGCTCAACTACGGCACGTTCGTGCTGGAGTCGGCCGGCCAGGAGCAGGCCCTCCGCGAGATCAAGAACCTGCCCAACCCGAACGAGCTCTACCTGCGAGTGGTGGAAGAGATGTACGAGCCGCAGGCGGTGGAGGCCCGGTTGGGCAAGGAGGCCGACGAGGCCAAGGCCGACGACGGGGCGTGAAGGTTTTCGTCCGAACATCGGAGCAAGTGCGCACCTTTCGTCATGGACCAGGCGGCCTCTGACGTGGCACTCTGCCAGGACGGCCGGGTGGCGGGAGGTGGGCGGTGGCGAGCAGGGACTCGTTGGAGGAGGAGTTTCGCGACTTCGTCGCGGCTCGTTCCGCCGCGCTGCTGCGCACCGCGTACCTGCTCACCGGTGACTGGGCCACGGCCGAGGATCTGCTCCAGACGGCGCTCACCAAGACCTACCTGGCGTGGAAGCGCCTCGGCGGGATCGAGGCCGTCGAGCCGTACGCCCGACGGGTGATGGTCAACACCTCCACGAGCTGGTGGCGGCGGCGCTGGCACGGTGAGCGCCCCACCGAGGTGCTTCCCGAACGGGCCGGTATCGACGAGATCGAGCAACAACTGGACCGTGACCTGCTCTGGCGGCATCTCAAAGAGCTGCCCACGCGCCAGCGGGCGGTGCTGGTGCTGCGCTACTACGAGGACATGTCGGAGGCGCAGACCGCCGCGATGCTGGACATCTCCCCGGGCACCGTGAAGAGCCAGGCGTCCCGGGCGCTTGCCACCCTGCGCCGCCGGATGGGATCCGCCCTGCCGGACCTGGACGGCGAAGCCGCCACGCCGGCCGAGGCGAACCGCACCCGCCGGGCTGCCACCGCCGGTGGCGCGGGCAGTCCGAGCCGGAGGGGCACCGCAGTCGGCGGTACGCCTCGACCCCGGCCGGTGCCGGACCGGTCCGTACCCAACCCGTCCGCTCCCCGTCCGGCCACCCCACGCCCGATCGGTCCGTCGATCGAGCTGCCCTCCGCTCCGGCGGCCGTGCCCGTTGGCACCGGTCCCGGAGAGAAGAAGTGAGCGGGTACCGGGGCCGGTCCGACAACCTGACGGGCCGGCCGGCGCGTCCATACGACGTGCGGCCCGACGAGATCGAAGGCGCGGTGCGGGAGACCCTCTCGCGCCAGGTCGCTGTCGCCCGTCCGCTGAGCGCCGACCCCGCCGGCCAGGCCATCCGCCGCGGGAACCGGATCCGCCGCAGGCGTACCGCGGCCGGCCTCTCGCTCGCGGCGATCGCCACAGTCCTGGTCAGCACCGGCATGGCCCAACTCGGTCAGGACTCCGGGCGGGAGGGCTCACCCATCGTCGTCATCGGTGACCCCGACCCGTCGGCCCGACCGATCCCCACGGCCACCGTGCCCGCCCCCCTGCCCTCGCCCGGCATGTCCGCCGACCTGCTCGTCGGCGGGACGTTGATCAGCGCCGACGGGAAACGACTCGAACTGCCCAGCGTCGGGCCGGCCGAGAGCGCCCGACCTCTGCCCGCCGGCGGAGGGTTGCTTGTGGTCGGCGCGCAGACCACGGCCGGCCGATCCCTCTGGGTCACCCAGGACGACGGGCTGGTGCAGGTGCTGCTGGCCGGGGCGGGCGGGATCGTCGTGGCACCCGACGGCCGTCAGGTCGCCTGGCGCGACGGCACCGACCTGGTGGTTGCGGGAGTGATCGGCACCCAGCTCATCGGCTCGGCGCGTACGCCGGTGCCGGCGGGGGCGGAACCGGTCCGGTTCGTCGGCGACAGCGTGCTGGTCCGGCTCGATCCGGACGCGCCGGGGCACGCCCTGTGGCGGCCGGGTGCCGGGCAGCTGACCCCGGACGGCGGCCGGCACACCCTAAACGTCTACGGCACTCTGCCGGACGGGCGTCTGGTCGGTCAGGTCGCCACGGGCGAGCCGGGCGACACCTGCCTGGCCGTGCTCGACCCCACGCCCGCGCTGAAGACGGTGGGCACCGGCTGCGGCCCGGAACTGAGCACGGACGGTGCCGGCGGGATCTCCCCCGACGGGCGGTGGCTCCTGGTGAACGGGAGGGCAGGCAAGGCCGACCGGTCCCTGCTTGTCGACCTGCGCCGGCTCGGTCCGGCCCTGAGCGCCCTGCCGGCCGGCCCGCCGGTGACCGGCGCGGTCGCCTGGACGACCGGATCGGCGGCCTCGTACGTCGACGGCGCCGGCCAGCTGGTCCGGGTCGACGTCGACCAGGTACGGGCCGGGAAGCCGGCCGAGCCGTCCCCCGTCGCCGACCTGCGACCGGGGGACCGTCCAATCCTGGTGACCGGCTCCTGACGGTGGCGCCGACCTCCTGGGTACCGTCGGGGCCGTGATCTCGCGTACCGGACCCGCAGCACGGATCGACATGCACACCCACTCGACGGCAAGCGACGGCACGCTCAGCCCGGCCGAGCTGGTCCGGGCGGCCTCCCGAGCCGGGCTGGACGTCCTGGCGATCACCGATCACGACACCACCGCCGGCTGGGAGCCGGCGGTGCGGGCGCTGCCGCCGGGGCTGCGCCTGATCCGGGGGGCGGAGCTGTCCTGCCGCTGGTCCGGCACCGACCCGGCGGTGCCGCTGCACCTGCTGGCGTACCTGTTCGACCCGGACCACCAGGAACTCGTGGCCGAGCTGGCCCGGGTGCGCGCGGCCCGCGAGCAGCGCGGCGAACGCATCGTCGCGCTGCTGCGCGCCGACGGCATCGACGTGAGCTGGCCGGACATCCTGGCCGGCGCTGGCGGTGGCACGGTGGGCCGACCGCACATCGCGCAGGCGCTGATCCGGGCGGGTCTGGTCGGCAGCACCGGGGAGGCGTTCGGTCCGGACTGGCTGGGCGAGCGGTACCGGCTGCCCAAGGAGGACATCGACGTGTTCCGGGCCGTCCGGCTGGTCCGGGCGGCCGGCGGTGTGCCGGTCTTCGCCCATCCCCGGGCCACCAGACGCGGACGGGTGGTGCCCGACGAGCTGATCGCCGATCTGGCCGCCGTCGGGTTGGCCGGGCTGGAAGCCGACCACGAGGACCACAGCCCGGCCGAGCAGGCGCACGTACGCGCCCTCGCCGCCGAGCTGGGCCTGCTGGTCACCGGTTCGTCCGACTTCCACGGCACCCACAAGACCGTCCAGCTCGGCGCGTTCACCACGGGCGTCGAGGTGTACGAGCGGATCGTCGATGCCGGGGTGACCGAGGTCGCTTCGGGCTGATCCGAGCATTTCGTCCACCGTGCCACAGCTAGGTTGATCACGTGGATCTGAAGCTGTTCGGCGAGGTTTTCGTGACCCTGCTGGTGATCACCGACCCGCCGGGCATGATGCCGATCTTCCTGGCGCTGACCGGGCCGCTGCCGGCCCGGGACCGTAACCGTGCCGCCTGGCAGGCGGTGGCGCTGGCGCTGGGCGTCATCGTGATCTTCGCGGTGGCCGGCCAGACCCTGCTCGACTACCTGCACGTCGACCTGCCGGCCCTCCAGGCCGCAGGCGGACTGCTGCTCGTACTTGTCGCCCTGGAACTGCTCACCGGCAAGGCCGACGACCCGAGCCAGCAGGTCACCTCGAACATCGCGCTGGTGCCGCTGGGCACCCCGCTGCTCGCCGGCCCGGGCGCCATCGTGGCCACCATGCTCTTCGTCCAGCAGGCCGACGGGCTGGGCGAGTTCAGCGCCATCGCCGTGGCGATCCTCGCCGTGATGGTCGCCGTCTGGATCGTCCTGCGCTTCTCCGGCGGCATCGTGAAGATCCTCCGGCCCGGTGGCATCGAGGTGCTGACCCGGATCGCCGGGCTGCTGCTGGCCGCGATCGCCGTGCAGCTCATCGCTGACGCGGTCGCCGCCTTCGTGACGCAGTACGTGAACATGGCCTGACCGGGGCACCGCGCTGTCGGGGGTGGATGGCAGGATCGCAGGCGTGCGACGAGCCTCACCAGCCGGACGACCCGCCGCCGGCGGCCGGCCGCCTCACCAGCGCGCCGGTGCCCTCGAGCAGCTCGGCTTCGAGGGCATGCCGGAGCGGCTGTTCGTCTGCACCCCGAGCAAGCTCGGCGCGTACGCGGACTGCCCACGCCGCTACCGCTACTCCTACGTCGACCGGCCGACCCCGCCGAAGGGGCCGCCGTGGGCGCACAACTCCCTCGGCGCCAGCGTGCACACCGCCCTGAAGAACTGGTACGCGCTGCCCACTGAGCGGCGCCGGCCCGAGGCGCTGGCCACCCTGCTCAAGGGCACCTGGGTGCGCGAGGGCTACCGCGACGACGAGCAGGAGCGCGCCGCGTTCCGGCGGGCGTTGGGCTGGCTGGAGGCGTACGTCGAGACGCTGGATCCGGACACCGACCCGCTGGGTGTGGAGCGGGTGGTGGCGGTCAAGACGGCGGTGCTCGCCTTCAACGGTCGGGCCGACCGCATCGACTCCCGCCCCGGGCCGGACGGTCCTGAGCTGGTCATCGTCGACTACAAGACCGGCCGCACGGGGCTGGACACCGACGACGCGCGGGGTTCGCAGGCGTTGGCGCTCTACGCGTACGCGGCCGAGCGGGTGTTCCGCCGGCCCTGTCGCCATGTGGAGCTGCACCACCTGCCGACCGGCACCGTCGCCGGTCACGCCCACACGGTCGAGTCGCTGACCCGGCAGGTGACCCGTGCCGAGGAGACGGCCCGCGACATCATGGCCGCCGAACGGGCGGTGGCCGACGGTGGCGACGCGGATGAGGCGTTCCCGACGGCGCCCGGCCCGCGCTGCGGCTGGTGCGACTTCCGGCGGCACTGCCCGACCGGCTCCCAGACTCCCGGCAAGGAGCCGTGGGCTGCCGTGGACCGTCCCGCCGACGGCTGACCGGGGCCGGAGCGGCCCTGGTCAGTCGGCCAGCAGCGCCGCGACGCCCTGCCGCCCGTCCTGCGCCGACGGCGATGTCGCTGCCTGCCGCGCGGCGGCGTGCCGTTCGGCCCGCTGCTTCGCGGCCTGCGTCAACGGGCCCTCCAGGTAGCGGCGGGGCACCGCGGTGAGCGCGAGACGCAGGGCGCGCACGCTCAGGTCCGCCGTCAGCGCGGTCGTGGGCAGCCCGAGCCCGCCGTACATCCGGCGGGCCCACGCCGGCAGCAGCCCGAGCGCGGTGCCGGCGATTCCCAGGTACGCCCAGCGTGGCGGGCCGAGGGTGAGCCCGAGCCGGGCGGGCAGGCTGAGCTTCCACGGCAGCGGCGGAGCGGTGAGGAACAGCGCCGTCTCGGCGGCCTCCCGGGTCATCCGCAGCCGGGGCCGTACGGCCCGGTAGTAGTCGTCCACCTCGGCGGCGGTGCCGGGGACGGTGGCCGGGTCCAGGCCGACGAGCGCGGCGGAGCGGCGCTGCTCGGTGTAGTAGCGGTCCACCTCGTCGTCGGTCAGCGGCAGGCCGGCCCGCCGGGCGGTGTCGAGGAAGGACTCGACCTCGGCGACGTGCACCCAGCGCAGCAGGTCGGGATCGTCGATCCGGAACTCCTCACCGGTGCGCGGATCGGTGGCTCGCAGCCGGGCGTGCAGCCGGCGCAGTCGGGCACCGGCCGCCTCCGCCTCGGCGGTGGTGCCGTAGACGGTGGTTCCCACGAAGGTGGCGGTGCGCACCAGCCGCCCCCAGGCGTCGGTGCGGTAGTCGCTGTTCTGCGCGACCCCGGCCATCGCCCTGGGGTGCAACGCCTGGAGGTAGAGCGAGCGCAGGCCGGCGACGATCAGGATCGGCTCGTCGTGCACCTTCCACGTGACCGAACCCGGACCGAAGAGGCCGAGGTCATCGGAGTCCACCGCCCAAGAGTGCCACGCCCGTGCGGACCTCGCCGCTCGCCGGCGGGTGCCGGTCAGCGGTCGGCGGACCGGCGGGACCGGCAGCCCGGGCAGAGACCCCAGAAGGTCACTTCCGCCTCGTCCACCTCGAAGCCGTGCGAGATGCTCGGCTCCAGGCAGGGTGCGCTGCCGATCGCGCAGTCGATGTCGGCGATCTCGCCACAGCCCCGGCAGACCACGTGGTGGTGGTTGTCGCCGACCCGCGCCTCGTACCGGGCGGGACTGCCGGCGGGTTCGATACGGCGGGACAACCCGGCCCGGGACAGCGCGCCGAGCACGTCGTACACCGCCTGGGTGGAGACCGAGTCGAGGCGTTCCCGGACCCGCCTGGTGATCTCGTCGACCTCCAGGTGGCCACCACTGGCCAGCACGTCGAGCACCGCGAGGCGCGGTCGGGTGACCCGCAGCCCTCTCGATCGCAGCAGCTCCTCGGCACCGGACATGCGCCAATGACAGCACGGACGACAGGCATCGACAACCGGCGTCTCGCCGGGGTGGCCACCGACACAGCCGACGGACCGAACCGATCGATGAACCCGAGCGCGCCGCCGTGCGTGTCTGAGAGCGAGAGCTCGGAGGCGGGCCGGCCGCCCGTAGGCTGGCGGTCCTGCGACCGTTGATCCACCTGGAGGTTCGATGTTCGAGGAGATCCTGGGTCTACCGGTCCACGTGCTGGTGATCCACGCGGTGGTCCTGTTCGTGCCGCTGCTGGCGGCGCTTGCCATCGCGTACGTGGGTCTGCCCCGGTGGCGGCACCGGCTGGACTGGGCGCTGGGTCTGCTCGCCGTGGCCGCCCCGGTGACCACCTTCGTGGCCGTCGAGTCGGGTGAGGCGTTCACCGACGCGCTTGTCGCCAAGGGTTTCCAGGGGCCGATCCTCAACCAGATCTTCGAGCACTCCCGGTACGGCGACATCCTGTTCCGGATCGTGGTGCCACTCGGGATCGTGGCGATCCTGCTGTTGGTGGCGACCAGCGGGCATCCGCGGGTGCCGCGGCTGCCGGCGTTGGTCACCCCGGTGCTGGCGGTGGCCGTCGTCGCGCTCTCCATCGCCTCGCTGGTCTACGTCTACCTGACCGGTCACTCCGGCGCCGAGGCGGTCTGGGGCACCACCCTCTGACCCGTGGCGGTCAGAAGATGATCCGCGAGCAGAGCAGGCAGACCAGCACCACCAGCACCACACCGACTGCCGCGCCGAAACCGTAGGTGACCCGCTGCGAACGCTGCTCGGCCGTGTCCAGGGCGGCCATGTCCTGCGCGGGCAGCCGGCGGGGCGCTGTCGGCTCCAGGTGTACGGGTGGACGCCAGCCGGCCGGCGGCGGCGTGCTCGCCGGGGGGCCCGCGTACCCACCGGTCGGTGTGGCGGCGGGCTCCGCGGCGCCGCCGTCGCCGGGGCCGGGCCGCCGCCAGTAGTCGTCGGGGGTGCTGGCACCGCTGGGGGTCGTCACGCCGTCCGACGCTACCAATCAGGTCGTCCGCCCGGCCGCTTCTGGCCGGCGCGGCCACCCTCGGCTGCGCTAGTCTTGCCGCTCGTGAGCACCGAGGACCCCGGCAGGCGGGGAGCGCGCGGCGACGACGACCGCACCGTCGACCTGAGCGACGACTTCGTGGTGCTGCCCGAGCAGACGTCCGACGACACCGATCACGGTTGGGGCGAACGGGCCGGCGACAACGACGACTGGCTGCTGTCCCAGCGCCCCCCGCACTGGGACTGACCGGCGCTAGCCGCGGACGACTATGGCGAAGCGGCTGCCCTCGGGCAGCCCGACGGCCCGTTGTGCCTGGTCGGGGCGGAGCGCCAGGTAGAGCGCCGCCGACCCGTCGGTCGCGCCGCCGCCCAGCACGTCGAGCACCAGCGCTCCGGCGGCGAGCAGGATCGCCTCGGCGCCCGCCTCACTGGGGGGCGCCGCGAGCAGGTCGACGCGGGCGCCGGGGCGGACCACCGCCAGCGCGGCGGGCTCGGCCAACCGGACCGGCACCCCTACCGACCCGCTGGGCAGCGGCAGCGGCACGGGGCTGGACGACGGCCCGCTCCGGTCGCCCGCCTCGGTGGGTCCCGTGCCGGGGACGGGCATCTGCCCGTCCGTTGCCGCTGGTGCGCGGTCCGGGGACGGCGTGCTGCCGGTGGCCGCAGGGCAGCCGGTCGGGGTGTGCAGGACGGCGGCGGCCAGGCCGAGCAGTGCGGCGACCAGGCCCGCCCGCAGCAGGGTGCGACCGCCGGGTAGGGAGGGTCGGCGCAGCGGTCGCAACGCCCGCGTCGAATCCGGATCGACCATCGCCCCGCCGCCTCCCGTCGGGGCGTCGCGGCGACGCCCGTGGACGGCAGGTTAGGCCTGTCGGGGACCGGTCGGTCGGCCATCCGGGCGTGCCTGTGGACAACCGGCCGGCCTGTGGACAACCGCCCACCGGCAGGCTCGACCTGCTAAGAGGCCACCGTCAGCCGGCCCGACGTCACGACATCGGGGGTGCCCGACGGGGTCAGGACGTGGAGCTGGCCGCCGGCGCCTTGCCGCCGCTCGACCCACCCGAGGACGAACCGCCGGACGAGGCCGACGACGACCCGGACGTCGAGGACGACCCGGACGAGGAGGACGTCGAGGACGACCCGGAATCCCCACCCGATGACGACTCGGACTTCGGCTTGCTTGCCGTGCCGCCGGCCGAGGTCTCAGACCCGGAGGCGCGCGAGTCGGTGCGGTAGAAGCCGGAGCCCTTGAAGACGATGCCTACCGAGTTGAAGACCTTGCGCAGCCGCCCCTGACACGCCGGGCACTCGGTCAACGGCTCGTCAGAGAAGGACTGCACCGCCTCGAGCTGGTGACCGCACGCGGTGCAGGCGTACTGGTACGTGGGCACGTTCTCCTCCGGATCTGGGCTCGGCTAGTTGGCACTCGACGTATTCGAGTGCCAATGGTGCGTCATTCGCCCCGGGTTCGTCCAGCGGACGTGTGGGGCGCGACACCACGCGACAAACCCGGGCCGCCGTCAAGCGTACGCATCCCGTCGGAGGGGGTGAGCACCGCGCGGACCTGACGGTCGTGTGGTTCGGCGGGCAACGCCTCGACCAGCTCCCCGTCGTGCAGCGGGACCACTGTCAGCGTGCCGGCCGGCACCCGGGCCAGCGCGCGGTCGTACGAGCCGCCGCCGCGACCCAACCGCCGGCCGTTCCTGTCGACGGCGAGCGCCGGTACGACCACCAGGTCGGCGTCGGCCACCGCACCCACCCCGAGCCGGGGCCCGTCCGGCTCCCGGAGACCCCGGCCGGCGGCGACCAGGCCCTCCGGCCCGGTGTACGCGGCCCAGTCCAGATCCAGGTCGGGCAGGAGCACCGGCAGCAGCAACTCGGCGTCGGCAGGCAGCGCCGCCCGCAGCACCGCCGGCAGGTCGGGGCCGCCCGGCTCGGAGCCGACCGGCACGTACGCCGTCATCCGGCGGGGTCGCAGCCGGCTTACCAGGGCTACCAGCTCGGCCTGGACGCGCCCGGCGGCTTCGGCCCGGGCCGGCGCGGACAGCGCCCGGCGGCGGGCGAGCAGCTCGGCGCGGGCGTCCCGCTTCGCCACAGCTGCCGCTTCCGCTTCATAAGAAAATTCCGGCACGCAACACTCCTGACGCAACGCCTCCACCAGGGTTGCTCTGTGTCAGCATCGCAAGCAACGGAGGCGGAACTTCCGGGGGGACCGAGTGACGCTACGCGGGCGGTTGACGGCAGCCTTCCTCGTGGTGGTGCTCGGCCCCGTCCTGCTCGGCGCGCTCTTCGTGGCGTCCACCGCCGCCGCGGTGGACCGCAGCCGCTCCACCGAGCGTCTCGCCGTGGCGGCATCCACAGTGCGCACCTCCGTCGACGCGCTCTGCCAGCAGCTCCGGGCCACCGCCGACGCGGTGGCCCTCAACGGTGACCCGTCCGCCGCCGCCAACCAACTGGTCAGCCGGGGCCTGGCCGCCGCCGTACTGATCACCGACGTGACAGGCCGGGTCACGTACGCCTCGGCCGGCGCGCCGTCGACCCCCTGGCGGGACTGCTCCGGCACCGGGGAGACGCAGCCCGGGCCGGTGCGCGCGCTCGCCGCCCGGGTGGACCTGCGCGACCGGGCCGGCGCCCTGCTCGGCACTGTGGCCGCCGCACAACTCGTCGACCCGGCGTTCGTGACCCGGCTCGCGGCGGTCACCGGCGTGGCGGTCACCCTGCTCGGCGGCGCGGGCAGCGACCGGGTCACCCACACCACCGAGTCCCGGGAGGTCCGCGACGCGGTGCTCGCCGCCGCCGGCGCCGTCGACAGCGAGCGGGTCACCGAAACCCACGACGGCCGGTACGTGCGCAGGATCGGCCCGTCCAGCGGGCAGCCGCTGCCGCTGGTCCTGTCCGTGCCCAGCGAACGACCGCCCGGGCTGCACGTCACGCTGCTCGGCGCGGTCGTGCTGGCCGGCCTGCTCGCCGTGCTCACCGCCTGGCGGCTGGCCCGGGTGACCACCCGGCCGCTCGTGGAGCTGGCCAGCGCCGTCGACCGGGTGGCGTACGGCGACCTGACCGCCCGGGTGCCGGTGCGCAGCCGCGACGAACTGGGCCGGCTGGCCGCCGCGTTCAACCGGATGACCCGGGAGACCGGGTCGTACGTCGCGGCGCTCACCAGCAGCCGCGACCAGTTGCGCGGCCATCTCGCGGTGCTCGGCGACACCCTGGCCAGCACGCACGACCTGCAACGCATCCTGCGGGTGATCCTGCACAGCGCCATCGCCGCCACCGGCGCCCGAGCCGGCGCGGTGCTGCTCGTCGAGGCCGGCGGTGTGCTCGCCGCGCAGTGCAGCGAGGGGCTTGACGGGCGCTGGCCCGACGGCGACCCGGACGAGCCGCAGACCCTGCGGGTGCCGGTGGGCGTCGGCGTGGTCGGCGCGGTGGCCGCCACCGGCGAGCCGCAGCGGGGGCGGATGGAGCCGACCGAGGTCCCCGACGGTGAGCCGCGCTGCCGCACGTACGTCGCCGTGCCGTTCGCCACCCCGGGCGGGCCCGCCGCGCCGACCGGCACCCCCGCCGCCGACGAGGCAGGTACGCCGGCGTCGGCACTGGGCGTCCTGGCCCTCTACGACCGGGTGGGCGCGGACGAGTTCGACGACGACGACCTGGTCACCCTGCGCACCTTCGCCGGGCACGCCGCCGTGGCCGTGGAGAACGTCCGGGTGCACGAGGAGGCCCAGCGGCTGTCGCTCACCGACCCGCTCACCGGCCTGTGGAACTACCGCTACCTGCGCGAGTCGATCCGGCGGGAGGTGGAGCGGGCCAGCCGGTTCGGCCGGATGCTCAGCGTCCTCGCGCTGGACCTGGACCGGTTCAAGGACGTCAACGACACGTACGGGCACGCGGCGGGGGACACCGTGCTCGCCGAGTTCGCCAGGCGGGTACGCGGCGAGATCCGCGAGGTCGACCTGGCCTTCCGGCAGGGCGGCGAGGAATTCGTCCTGCTGTTACCGGAGACCGACGCCCGGGGCGCGGCGATAGTGGCCGAACGGCTGGGCGCCGCTGTGCGCGAGGCACCAATCGCCGTCGAGGCGTACGCCGGGCCGGTCATGGTGACCGTGTCGGTGGGCATCGCCGTCTACCCGGACCACGGCAGCACCGGACGGGAGGTGCTGGAGGCCGCCGACGACGCGCTCTACGCCGCGAAGGCGGCCGGCCGGGACACCTACCGGGTCGCCGAGGTACGCCCCGACGTGCCGACCCGGGAGTTGCAGGTGCTGGCCGGCGCCCTCAGCCCACCGGACGGGCTGCCGCGTGCCGGCCGACAGGTGCAGGCCCACCGGGAGCCGGGCGGCCACGCCCGGTCGGAGCCGGCGGTGGGCGTACCCGAATCGTCGCCGCCGGGGTCGGCGCACGCCCGGCCGGAGGGGGCAGACGACCCGGCGGCCGATGCCGTGGAGGGCGCCCGGGCCGGTCCGGACGCCGCGCGGCCGGGACCGGGCGGCGGCGCGTCTTCTGGGCCACACCCGCCGCGGCAGAGCCGTGGCCGATAGTCTCGCGGCATGTCGGAGCACTCAGCGAACCCCTCATCGACGGTCGCCGCAACCGGCCGTCCCCTGGCGGTCAAGGCCGTAATCCCGGCCGCCGGACTGGCCACCCGCTTCCTGCCGGCCACCAAGGCGGTGCCCAAGGAGCTGTTGCCGGTGGTGGACCGGCCGGTGCTGCAGTACATCGTCGAGGAGGCCACCCAGGCCGGCATCGGCGACGTGTTGCTGATCACCGGTCGGGGTAAGACGTCGATGGTGGATCACTTTGACCGTCGCCCCGACCTGGAGACCAGGCTGGAGGAGAAGGGTGACGCCGAGCGGCTGGCCGCCGTGCGCCGGCCCAGCGAGCTGGCCGAGATCTACACGGTCCGCCAGCCCGAGCAGCTCGGCCTCGGCCACGCCGTCGGGTACGCCGAGTCGCACGTCGGTGACCAGCCCTTCGCGGTGCTGCTCGGCGACGAGTTCGTCAAGCCGTCCGAGCCGCTGCTGCCGGCGATGCTGGAGTTGCAGGCCCGCACCGGCGGTGTGGTGCTCGCCTTCTTCGAGGTCGACCCGGCCGACACCAAGCGGTACGGCATCGCCTCCGTCGAGCCCGCCGAGTCGGAGCTGACCGAGATCGGCGAGGTCGTCAAGGTGACCGGGATGGTGGAGAAGCCGCAGCCCGAGGACGCGCCGAGCAACCTCGCGGTGCTCGGCAGGTACGTGCTGCCCGGCAAGATCTTCGACGCGATCCGGCGGACCAAGCCGGGCAGCGGCGGCGAGATCCAGCTGACCGACGCCATGGAGCTGCTGCGCACCGAGGGCGTGCCTGTGCACGCGATCGTCTACCGGGGCACCCGCTACGACACGGGTATGCCGCTGGGCTACCTCCAGACGGTCGTGCAGATCGCCGCCGAACGCGAGGACCTCGGCACCGAGTTCCGCTCCTGGCTGGCCGAGTTCGTCAAGGCCGACGCGGCAGGCGGAACTGGTACATGACAGCGACGGCCGACGCCGAGGCGGCCGCGAACGAGTTGACGCCGCTCGCCGACTACCTGGGCAGCGTGCTGCGCAGGTTACGAGCGCTGCCGCCACTCGACCTCGACCTCACCCAGGCACACGGCAACGTCCTCGCCGAGGACGTGGTCGCGCCGCACGCGTTCCCGGCCTTCGACCAGGCGGCCGTGGACGGGTACGCGGCCCGCTGGGAGGACATCTCCGGAGGGGGTCGGGGCCCCAGCTACGTCCCGGCCCCCTCCGGCACGCCCGGCGGGCGGACCATCCGCCTCAACGTGGTCGGCGACCTCGGCGCGGCCAGCTGGCGACCCGTCCGCCTCACCCCGGGCTCGTGCTTCTCGGTGGCCGCCGGGGCGCCACTGCCGGTCGCCGCGGACGTGGTGGTCCCGGTCGAGTGGACCGACCAGGGCATGGCCGCCGTGGAGATCTTCCGCACCCCCAAACGGGGGTACGGCGTCCGCCGCGCCGGTGAGGAACTGCCCGCCGGTACCCTGCTCGCCCGCGCCGGCACGTACGTCTCCCCGGCCCTGGTCGCGGTCTTCGCCGCCACAGGCATCGGGCACGTGGTGGTCCGGCCCAGCCCACGGGTGGTCATCGTGGCCACCGGCGACGAACTCGTCGACGTGGGCCGGGGGAGCCAGCCGGGGCAGGTGGTGGACGCCAACTCGCACGCGTTGACCGCCGCCGCGGCCGAGGTGGGCGCCCTGGCGTACCGGGTGGGGATCTGCGACGACGACCCGGAGGGGCTGCGCGGGCTGCTGGAGGACCAGACCCTGCGCGCCGACCTGATCATCACCACCGGCGGCACCGGCACCGGCCCCGGCGACATGGTGCGTCGCATCCTGTCCCGGCGCGAGGGCGGCCGGGCCGGGCCTGTCACGTTCACCGACGTGGCGCTCTATCCCGGCACCGCGCTCGGGTTCGGCACGGTCGGCGCCGAGGAGGTGCCGGTGGTCTGCCTGCCCGGCGACCCCGGCGCCGCGCTCATCGGCTTCGAGGTGCTGGCCCGCCCCGCCATCCAACTGCTCGCCGGTGCCGAACCGGTGTTCCGACCCAGCGTCCGGGCGCACCTGCTGGAGACCGTGTCGTCGCCGGGCGGGCTGCGCGAGTTCCGGCCCGCGCACGTCGCCGAGCGGCGCGGCGGCGGGTACACGGTGCAGCCGCTGCGCGGTGGGCCGTTCACCCTGTCCGGGCTCGCCGAGGCGAACGGTCTGCTGGTGCTCGGCGAACGGGTCACCACCGCCGCCGCCGGTTCCACCGTGGACGTCCTGCTGCTGGACCGCCGCCGGTGACGGCTTCGCGGTGTCACCGGCACATCGTGGGTCCACTTGCGCACGAACCGGTCCCGCGCGGGAGACTGTGCGGGTGAGTCTCTTCGGACCAGCCCGGGCGCCCGGATGGCCGGCGGTGCTGGTCGACGGTCCGGTGCTGCTGCGGCCGTACCGGCGCTCCGACGCGGCGGCCTGGTCGGAGGTACGCCGGGCCAACCGGGCCTGGCTGGCGCCCTGGGAGTCATCGCTGCCGGGCAGCTGGGACGAGATGAACTCACCTGCCGCGTTCCGCTGGGTGCACCGCGACCAACGCCGGTCCGCGCGCGAGGGCGAGGGCATGCCCTTCGCGGTCTGCCTGCGCGAAGCCGACCGGGACCGGCTCATCGGGCACCTCAACGTGGGCAGCATCGTGCGGCGGGCGTTCTGCTCCGGGTACGTCGGCTACTGGGTGGACGCCCGCGTCGCCGGCCAGGGAGTGATCCCGACGGCGCTCGCGCTCGCCGTCGACCACGCGTTCGGCCCGGGTGGGCTGCACCGGGTGGAGGTGAACATCCGTCCGGAGAACCGGCCGTCCCGTCGGGTGGTGGAGAAGCTCGGCTTCCGCGAGGAGTCGTACCACGTGCGCTACATGCACATCGACGGCGCCTGGCGGGACCACATCGGATACGCGATGACCAGCGAGGAGATCGCCGCCGAGGGCGGACTGCTGGCCCGCTGGCACCGGGTACGCGCCGCCGCACGGTGAGCCGTCCCACGGACGGGATCGGCGCGGCGCGGTGGCATGACGGTCGGTGCGCCGTAACCTCAAGTAACTGCAAGCTGTGGCAAGCGCTGCCTGTCCGGACGATCCACGCACCCGAGCGCGACTGGTGGAAGATCCTGCGGTCCGGCGGCGGTTGCTCCGAATTCGGTGACGGGAGGGGTGAGGGTGCCGACCTCGGTGCTCCTCGCCGTCCTCGCCGCCGCCGGCCTGCTCGCCCTGGCCCCGGCGCTGGTCCGCCGGTACGACGCCACCGAGCGGCTGGTGGCGGAGCGGGCGCAGTCGACGGCGCGGGTGCTCCAGCGCCGCCGACGGCGTCGCACTGTGCCGGGCCGCAAACCGGTCCAGCCGCCACGCTCACTCGTCGTCACCCTCAGTGAAGATGCGACTACTGGAACATTGGTGGTGCCGGTCTCCGCGCCGCCGGTGGCCCGCCGCTCCGGCCGGCTGCGCGCCGTGCCACCCGCCGCGAAGCGACCCCGTCGACGGCCACCCCGCCGGCACCACACGCCAGCTGTCTACCGACGCCGCCGCGTCCTCGCCGCCCTGCTGCTCCTCAACGTCGTCGAACTGATCGGCGTGCTGTTCGTCAGCCCCGGCTTCTGGATCAGCTTCGGGGTCACCTTCCTGCTGCTGGCCGCCTACGTCGTCCACCTGCGTGGTCAGGCCCTCGCCGGACGCCGTCGCCGCCGCGCCCGCGCCCGCGAGGCGGCCTGGCTGGCCGCCCGGCAGGCCGAGGTGCGCCGCGAACAGGCCCGCCGCGCCGCCGCCCGCCGGGAGGCGCAGCGCCGCCTCGCCGCCCAACGCGAGGGGGTACGCCGCGCCGCGATGGGCCTCGACCGACCCGGGGACCTGCCGGCCGCCGTCAACGGCGGTTCGGTGTCCTACCGGCGCGCGGGAGGCCTGCGCGGCCGTCCCTACGAGGCCGGCCGGGGCGCCTGAGCGCCTTGTCGGCGCGCACCCAAGTGGATCTCCGACAGCGTGACGTTGCCGCGCCGGGGGCGGATTCGCGGTGAGGGTCAGCGACCTGTTAGCCTTGCTCCCGGCCCGCCCGGTGTAAGCCGGGTGGGACCGAAGCCGGTTCGCCGGCGGGGGGCTGTGGCGCAGACTGGTAGCGCACCTCGTTCGCATCGAGGGGGTCAGGGGTTCAAATCCCCTCAGCTCCACCAAGAAACAGCAGGTCAAGGGCGGGTTTCCGGAAGACGGGGAACCCGCCCTTGATCATTTGACCGTCGTTTGACCGCCGGACAGGGCCCCAGACCGTGGCACAGGGCGGCAGAACTCGAGCCGAACAGCTGAGTTCGACGGAGGCGGTGGCCCCAAGCGTGAGGTTGCGCAGCGGTCGAGTGCCCCAACGATGTGCGTCACCGTGCGGCTCATAGCTCCCGCCCAACACTTTGACGGGCGCTGTGCGTCGATGAAGACGTGGTTCGCGCTGGATGCCGAAGTAATCGCTAGCTACAGGGTCGTCCCAGTTGTGAGAGAACTTGACCGCTAGCACTCCTAACGTTGGATCGCTGACGCCAGCACCGATCTGCCGCGCATCGATCCACCGGTACGTAAGGAATCTCTGGCGGATTATCGAACCGGACCTGGACGTCCGCGAAACCGGTCGGGACCTCCTGCTGGCTGGCACGGGTCCGCAAGACCACCCGTCCGACGACAGCCGCCGTCGGCTTGTCCGTGACCTTCAGCAACACCAGAGTGCTCACCGTCAGTTGACCAAGGCTGCGGCAAGTCAGGCGCGGCCGAGCCATGTGGCGGTCCGACGATGTTCCTCGACGATCAGTGTGCCGCATATCGAACGCCACAGGCCCGCGAACCGAACATCGCCGGGCCGCAAATCGAAAGCATGCCTGCCCGCAGATCGTAACCCCGCCGGTTATCATTGCTCGTGCCCACACCGCACTTGATCCCCCGCCACGCCGCCGCGCAGGTCGACGCAGCACTCGCTGACACCCGCGTCGTACTGATCAGCGGAGCACGCCAAGCAGGCAAGAGCACCCTGGTCCGCATCGTCGCGGGCGACCGACTCGCCGAGCGCCGCGATCTCGACCGGGCGCAGGACCGGGCCGCGGCGATCGCCGACCCGGTTGGTTTCGTGGACTCCGCCGAACTGCTGGTGATCGACGAGATCCAGCGCGCTCCGGAACTGCTGCTGGCCATCAAGGCGGCCGTCGACGAGGACGTTCGTCCCGGCCGCTACCTGCTCACCGGCTCGTCCCGGCTGTTCGGCATGGTGGCTGCCCCGGACGCGCTGCCCGGCCGGATGGAAACCGTCGAGCTCTGGCCGTTCTCACAAGGTGAACTCGACGGCGAGCCGGACGGGTTCGTCGACGCCGTCTTCGCGCTCGGCCCCGAACTGCGACACGAGTCGGACGTGACCCGCGCCGACTACGCGGCCAGGATCGTGCGAGGCGGCCTGCCAGAGGCCACGAACCGAGTCGACCCGCGGCGCCGCCAACGGTTCTTTGACGCGTATGTTCAAGCGCTCATCGATCGCGACGTGCGACAACTGTCCGACATCCAGCACAAGGGCGAGCTGCGCAAGCTGGTGCGCCTGCTCGCCGCCAGATCCGCGACCATCATCGCCGCCAACGCCCTCGAATCTGCCCTCGGACTGAGCCGCCCGACGATCGCACGATACTTCCAGGCACTGGAAGAGATCTTCCTCATCAAGCGGATCCCCGGTTGGTCTCGAAATCTTGGCACCCGTTCAACTGCCGCGCCGAAACTGATCTTTGTCGACTCGGGCATCGCCGCCAACGAGATCGCGACCGACGCCCGCGCACTGCTCCGGCCTGGCGCATCGTTCGGCGCATTGCTCGAATCATTTGTCTTGTCCGAGCTGTCCCGCCAGCTCACCTGGTCGGAGCAGTCTGCCGACCTCTCTCACTACCGCGACCAGAGTAGGTACGAGGTCGACGCGGTGCTCGAGAACCGATCCGGGCATGTGGTCGGGATTGAGGTCAAGGCAGCCACAACCGTTGGATCCGACGATTTCCGCGGATTACGCCGACTCGCCGACCGTCTCGGCGACGACTTCGTCGTCGGCATCGTCCTCTACACCGGGACCTCGACACTGCCGTTTGGCGACAGGCTCCGCGCATTGCCGGTTAGTGCCTTGTGGCAGGTTGCCGGCCCACGGACAGGCTGACCGGGACGCTCGCCTCCGGCGGCGACGGCGCCAGTGCGAGCACCCGCGCCGGGTCGCGGTCCGCCGTCCGCTTGTCCGTGGCGGCCCACGTGCAGCCCGTCATCGACTTCGGGCACCGAGCCCGGCCCTGATCTTCTGCTCCGAAATCCTCGAGTTCTGGTCCAGCGGCGCCACCCTGACTGATGAGGCAGGGCTGAACTTGAGTTTCGTCAGCCGTAGACCGTCCGTCCATGGCCGGCTGTTGTCCGCAGACGGGTTTACCTGGACCGAATTTATTGGGTGGTGGCAGATCTTTGAATCAATCGCTGCCGCTCAGTTGCCGGCAGGCCGGTGAGAAGTCTGCGAGACGCTCACCTCGGGCACAGACACCATGGTGCCTGACTACTGGCGCTGACCCCCGGAAGCGGGCAGCACCGCATGTGTCACTCTTCCATCGCCGCGACGAGCCGCCGGAGGCCGGCGCGTTCCCGGCGGTTCTCGTGGGTGATCCATTCCTTGCCTTCGGCGGCGATGCCTTCCAGCACATGCAGGGTGCGCTCGAGGCCCGAGGCGTCGAGGGAGACCTGGGAGGCGATGCGGTCGTCGTCGCCGAGCTCCGGCATGCCTGGCCACTCACCAGTGATCGTCAGCTCGTCCCGGGGATTGTTCGTCAGGGTCAGGGAGAGCTTTTTCTCGCCGTTGCGGGCATCGACGACGTGCGCCGCCACGACCGAGTTGTACTGGTAGGTGAGGCGCTGCTGATCGCCGAATTCCGTGGTCTCGAAGTCGAGGGTGACTGTGACCTGCCGGACGCCGTCCTTGGTGAGCAGGAAGAGAAGGAGTTTGTATCGCGAGTAGCGCCAGGGTCCTTTGCTGACTCGGGCCCGCTTGCACCCGGGCACGGGCGCCTCGATGAAGGCGTGCGCTATCACGTCCTGCGCGGCCACGCGGTAGTGCCGCAGCGTGTCCTGGACCAGGATCTTGCGATCGCAGTCGAGCCAGTGCGCCATCTCCGCGTCGGTCGGCTTCGACTCCAACTTGCGCACCCACCTGTCGTACGCCGCGCGCCGGCCCTCATAGTCGTGCCGGACCCGGACTAAGTCGTCTCGGTAGCGGTGGCGCTCGAGAGAGATCGCATGCCAGCCCCGGACGGCGAGCCGAGCCCCGGTCACGACGCCGGCCGTCGCGATCACCGTCGTGAACGGTGCTTCGACGAGGGCCTGCCACAGAAGCAGCGGACCGGCAACCACCAGGGCGAACATGGCCGCGCCGAAGGTGATCCGCGTCGAGGATGGCACTCGGGAGTTCTCGGGATCCGCAGTGAGCTGACCGCTGAGCCACAGCCGCTTGACGTCGCTGGCGAGGAATCTCACTAGCCAGGCGACACGCTTGGCGTCGACCGCTTGCTCCCGGTACAGCTCGACCAGCTCGTTGCGAAGGGACTGCCGGATGCCCGCCGTCTCCGCCAGCCACGTCTCCCGGGCCATGCCCTGCGGCAGGTAACGTCCGAAATAGCGGTCGAACAGGGAGTCCATCGCTGAGGCGAACCGGTCGGACTGTGCGGGAACACGCTGAGGTGTGAAGGTGAGACGCTGGCGGGCCACCCGGCGTCGATGCTGAGCCAGCCTGATCGTGAATCCCGCCCGGACCGCCACGACGGCGGCACCTAGAGCCACGATCAGGTAGCCGGCCGAGCGAAGCCACGAGTGCGCCCAAGCGTAGTTGACCACGCATAGGCCCGTGACGAGGAGCAGTACCGATCCGCCGGAGGCGCGCAGGAAGTCCGCCGCGTCGGTGCGGATCGGGGGCGGCGGAACCTGCCGAGGAGGGATCGGCTTGGACTGGAAGAACTTCCAGACGCGCTCCGTCCGGTCGTTGGCCCTCCTGTCCCGCCGGGCGGCCGCGAACGTCTTGTGCCAGGTCCAGTCCTGGTGCGGGCCGGCCAGGAAAACCTCGAGGTGGTTGAGGATGCTTTCCTGTAGGGGCGGGTTGAGCGATTCGAACTCCTTGACCACCGCACCGATCGCAGCCGGGTCGGGAGTCTCCGCCGTGGTCTGCGGCAGCGAGTCCAGCAGCGAGCCGACGACATTGATCCCCCGGGCCCAGGGATCTTCGGAGCGTTGCGTCGCCCAGCGGCGCACATATGCCAACTGCGCGACTTCCTGGTCCGTCAGGCTGTGCACGGTACGGCCGCTCAGCAGTGCGAGCGCTAGATAGAAGTAGGCGCGGGAGTTCTTGTAGCCCCGGACGACCGCTTTCATGATTAGTTCCCTCGCCTCGGCCGGGGCGCTGATCTCCAGGTAGCGGAGGCCGACCTCGAACTGCCGCTCAGGCGGGTCGTCGTCGCTGACGTGGTATCCGCCCTCGATGTGGACTTCCTGGGCCTGGAAACCCACCTGAGCATTGCCGTCCGCGACGTTGGTGAACGACCTCTCCTGCGGTCCGGCGCTCATGACAGATCCCGCAGAGCCGCCATGAGCCCCGCGACCCGCGTTGCGAGGTCCGTCCAGTCCATCAGCAGTCCGCGCAGCTTCCGCAGGGCTGTGGTCGCACGACTCCGTGCCTCGTCGTCTGCCGGAGGCACGTCGGCGGCGGCGGCGTCCATCTCCTGCTCCGCGGCGCGGTACGTGACCGTGTCCACGTCACCCGCCTCATGGCAGTTACGGAGCGAGGCGCGCAAGTCTGCGAGCTGGTCGTGGAATGTCTCCCGGCCAGGACCGCCGGGCGCGCTGTGGACGGTCGCGTGGTGAACGGTATGTGCCTGGAATCCGACGTGTGCGTTGCCCTTCGCGACGTTTCTGACGGAGCCGGACATCGACGCATCACCTGCTTCTTTCCGAGGACGGCGAGGGGAGGAGCAATGCTGCGCCCCGAGCTCCTGAGCGAGCGCGAGGGCGAAGGCCGCGGCGTTGGCGGCGGCACGCGGCTGCCAGTTCTCGCCGTCGGTGTGGACCTTGGTCCCGTCGGCACGGTCGCTGATGCCGCGGACGACGACGGCTGGCAGAGAGCGGTTCAGGTGGGCGGCCTGTGCGACCCCGGCGGACTCCATCTCTACCGCCAACGCGTCGTTGTAGTGATCACGAATGCGCTTCGCCTCGGGCGAGGACGCCGAGTCGAGGACGACCTCCCCGGCGGCGATTGGGCCGAACCGTACCTGGGGCACTGCTCCGGCGAGGCCCTGCGCCCAGCCCTGCTCCCGCTCAAGATGCCGGGCGAGCTGATCACAGGCGTGGGGGATCTCCCACACGCGAGGTCGGGTGCGGAACGCGTCGCTCTCGCTAGTGCCGCCGTGATAGGCGTACACGTGGGTGGCCACGACGACGTCGCCGAGGCCGACGGAGGGCCAGAGCGCCCCGGCCACGCCGGCGAAGATGACCGCTTCTGGATCGAACTCGGTCATGGCGCGTTCGGCGATGACGGCGGAGGGGTGGTTGCCCTTGCCGACAAGGCCGAGAATGATCTCACAGGAGGCTCCGGTCACGGTGCCACGCTCGAAGCGTGTGCCCATCGGATGTACGTGCGGTTCGACTTTTGTGAGACGTTCGCGGACTGCGTTGTACTCGAGGTCCAGTGCGGTGAGCACGACCACAGGTCTGGTCATCTCTCGTCTCCTTCGGCTGCGACGGTCGGAACCGTGCGGATCATGGGTGGGTAGAGGTTCCGGCACGGACCGGCGCGGTAGACGCGGGCCGGGCGGCCGGTGCCCGTGGCGCGGGGCGGACCGGCGGGGACCACAAAGCCCTTCGTGCCCTGGACCTTGCGGTAGAAGTTGCGGGGGTCGAGCGGCGTGCCCCAGACCGCCTCGTAGACCTGCTGCAGTTCCGTGAGGGTGAAGACCTCGGGACAGAAAGCGGTCGCGAGCGCCGTGTGCTCCAGCTTGGAACGGGCACGTTCCACCCCGTCGACGACGATGCGTAGGTGGTCGAAGGCGAGCGGTACCCGCGCGTCGAGTACGTCGTCGGCCGGCGTCCACTCGGCGGCCGCAGCGTCGGTTCCGGCGATGGGCTCGGGAAGGCGCGGCACGACGGCGAGGTGAGCGACGGAGACTACGCGTCCACGAGGGTCACGGTCGGGGTCGCCGTATGTGCCGAGTTGCTCTAGGTGCGGGATGTCGATGAGCCCCGCCTCCTCCCGCAGCTCCCGCCGGGCGGCGCTCAGGATGTCCTCGCGCTCATCGGCGAGGAAGCCACCAGGCAGCGCGGCCCGCCCAGCGAACGGCTCGACGCCGCGCCGCACGAGAAGCAGGTGCAGACGGCCGCCGCGCAGGGTGAGAATCACGAGATCGACGGTGAGCAGGATCCGGGGTGGTTTCCACATGTCAACGGGCACCGCTCGACCCTAGCTTTTTGTCGATCTGACAAGAAGCCGTCCAGCTGTCGTGTCGCCGACACTTGAAGTAGCGGCCAGGTGACCATGAGTCCAACGTCGATGTGGTTGGACGGGGTGGTGGCGCGCATGCGCGGTGGGTGGTGGGTGGCGTTCTGGCCTCGGCGCCTTTCGGCGAGCCAGGGGCCTGCGATGGGATCAGGCGGCCTGAACAGCGCCGGCACGAAGAATCGCCGCCATGTCACCTCGGTGCGGAGCGTCCAGTACGCCTCGCGGGGCATTAACTTCCGGAAGGTCGCCCACCGCCGGAGGACCGGTGGCAAGGTACGCCCGATATAGGACTGCAGTGCCTCGGTCAGGTGCAACTCGATGAGGTCGTCGAGGTCCGGGATCTCGCGGCGGAGCCGATCCAGGTAGCCCTCCGGATCACGGGGCTCCCAGCTGCCGCCTTTGGTGACTCATTGCCTATCGGCCCAAGGCTCCGCTGCCAGTTGTCATGCCGCAGCGAGCGAACCGACGCGCGAGAGCGATGACGCTGAGGGGCGCGGCGGCATGGTCAGGCTGTGCCTCTTGTCAAGATCATCTGACCGTGCCCTGACCGTCGGCAAGGCTGCCAAGGGGTATCGGAAGCCGGTTCCGCGTGATTTTCGAAGATTCTTCTAACCCGCCATCGAGCCAGGTGGACGTGTCGTGTGAGCATTGCCAAATGTGGACAGTCGATTGATCGAGTTGTTGCGGGTGCGGTGTTGTGACGCGGATCAAGGTCGTTGCACGCGGCATTTGTTATGGCGAGGCAGGTGTCAACCCAATCCGTTTTGCCTTGGAATGACGCGTGCTAACGATCTTGCTCGCGTCGATGACAAGTGGCCCTCTCGTTCGCATCGAGGGGGTCAGGGGTTCAAATCCCCTCAGCTCCACCCCAGATCAAAGGCCGTTTCCGCCAGGCGGAAACGGCCTTTCTCGATCTTGCGCTGCTGGTCTGCTCAGCGGAGTCAGAACCGTCTGCCGGTCATCCCCGCCGGGCCCGTACGGCGTAGGCGGCGCTTCGCGGCAGTGGGCCGACGTCGGAGTGGCGGCCGGGACGCATGGCCGCGTGTCGTTGACCGGGGCCGGCGCCGTCACGGGCGGCGAGAGTGTCAGCGACCGCGCCGGTGACGAAGCCGTAGATGGACTTGTGCAGGACGTCGACTGCGAGTTCGGAGCGCGGCCAGGTCAGCGGCGGGGCACCCACGCCTGTGGCGTTCTCGAGAATCTGGTCGCTTGTCAGCCGTGCGGCGGTGAACATGCTCGACGCCCAGACGCCCCGCAGGCCGACCTGCGCCATCGTGCTGCGCAGCACGCCGACGAGCGCGCCCTGGCCGTAGTGCATCGCGAGGTTCCGCCACCGCGGCTGCCGGGTCGGCGCCTCGGGCATGCCGGTGATCCGTGCCAGGACGCGGGCCGGCACGTACGAGTCGGGGCGTCCGGTCACCCGCTGCTCCAGCTTCTCCGCCGCGGTCATCACCGCGGCTCCCGCCAACCCGGCCACCAGTCCCTGCCACACCGCTCGCTTCAGCATGGCGATTCCGTACCCATCGGTTGGTCGGCCACACCCCGACCGCCGCTCGAACCCTTCCGCGGCGGACCGAAGGCCCTAGTAGTGGTCGTCGATCGGCCGGCGGGCCTCGTCGAACAGTGCCGGGCCCTCGTACCGCACCGGGGGTAGCGGCGGTGTGGCCGGCTTGACCTGCTCGAACTGTTCGCTGGACAGGGCGTACACCACCCGGCCGAGGCCGGAGCGGTCGATCGCTGTCGCGCACATGGGGCAGGGCTGGCAGCTCGTGTACATCGTGGTGCCGGCCGCCACGTCGGGGGCGAGTTGCCGGGCGGCCCAGCGGGCGAGCTTCAGTTCCGGGTGGGCGGTGATGTCCGAGTCGGAGACCACCGTGTTGTGGTCCTCGATCAGGATCGTGCCGTCCGCGCCGACGAGCAGCGAGCCGAACGGCCGCTCGCCTGATGCCCCCGCCTCGTCGGCGATGGCCACGGCTCGGCGGAGAAACTGCTCGTCGTCGGGCGTCATCGGTCCTCCTGGGATGTGCGATGGTACGCGGCCACGGCCGCGAGGGTCTGCCATGCTTGTTCGGGTTGACGGATCTCGGTCAGGTCGCCGTTGAACGGGTCGAGTACGACCGTCCCGGCGCCGAGCAGTCGGATCTGGTCGAGGTCGGCGAGGATCTGCTCGATGGTGCAGACACCGGCGAGCCGGTCCGGCGTGGTGACCGGTTCCATCAGCCCCACTTCAGACTGGCGAGGACCGCGCGGAACACCTTGAGGCTGAGTACCGCGCCCTCGCTGGGAATCAGCCGCAACGAGTACGCGAGATCCCCGACCTCCCATCGCACCTGCCAGGAACTGTCCGCGCTCCCCGTGATGGTGCCCCTCCGCGAGCCGACCGGGACGGTGGCGACCGCGGGAGGGTCGCCACCCTCTTCGGCGGTACGGCTGCTGGCACTCGTAAACAGCGCCAGGCCGTCCGGACCGTTGTAGCCCTGGCACAGACCCTCGTCGCATTGACTCGGGTGGGGACTCCACCTCGGGTCGGAGGCCAGGTCCGGCAGGTCGCGGTCGGCGAAGGTCGGCGGTGGTCGGTTACTGGCGGCGTCGCGGAGCACGCGTTCGCCGAGCGGCGTGGGCAGCGACACGACCAGGGGTACCCGTCTGCCGCTGGTCGCGCAGTCGACGGCAGCCACGACACGACCGCTCACCGCCACGACCACCTCGGCGTCCGTCTGCTCGGTGATCGTGGCCTGCGGCTGCACGAGGTCCCCGCACCGGGTGTCGCCAGGGGTGGCGTACACGGTGATGGTGGTGCCGTCGCGGGCGACGGCCGCGGCGTTCCACCCCACGGCCGCCACCTGCGGTGCTGCCGTGGTCGTAGCTGTCGCCTGGGCCTGGACCTGGTCGGGTGCGGGGCGGCCGAGATGGATACCGACACCCAGCGCGACGACGAGGGCGACCGCTGCCGCCGCTGCGCCGATCCGCCGGCGGCGGGCGATCCGGTCGGCGCCGACCACCTGCCCGGCGGGGTGTTCGTCGCTCCGCACGATGGGGCTCCTCTCGGATGGAGAACGCAGAGGCGGGACCCTGTGCGAAGGACGGTCGACCGCAGAGCCGGTTCAGGCGAAGCGTTCGGTGGTCACCGGGATGGGGCCCTGCTCCCGCAGAGTGTCGGTCAGGTCGGACAGTGCCACACGCGCGGCCGTGTCCGCTGCCCCGGATCTCATCAGGACGGTCAGATCGAGGCAGGCGGAGCTCCACCAGCCGCCGCGACGGGTACGGGCTAGCATCCGGATCCCGACGTGAGGAGCCCTGATGACAGCTACGACCCAGACCCGGTTCGGCCTCGTCGGCAGCGGCTGGCGGGGTGAGTTCTTCCTGCGCCTGGCCCGACTTCTACCCGAGCGGTTCCGGGCGACCGGGGTGGTCACGCGTACCGCGTCGCGCGGTGACGTGGTGACGGCCGGGTGGGGTGTGCGGACCTTCCGCACGACAGCGGAGCTGCTCGCCCACGAACGGCCGGACTTCGTCATCGTGTCGGTGCCCTGGTCGGTGACGCCCGAGGCGACCCGTGAGCTGGTCGCGGCAGGTGTGCCGGTGCTCGCCGAGACGCCGCCCGCCCCCGACGTGGAGGGGTTGCGGTCGCTCTGGTCCGACGTCGGCGGCAGCGGTCTGGTGCAGGTCGCCGAGCAGTACCTGCTGATGCCCGGGCACGCGGCCCGCCTGGAGGTGGTCCGCGCCGGGGTGCTCGGCGAGCCGACCTCGGTGCAGATCTCCTCGACGCACCTCTACCACGCCGTGTCGCTGATCCGTGGCCTGCTCGGCGTCGGGTACGACGCCGCCGAGGTCAGCGCGCGGGCGTTCGTCGCGCCGCTGGCCAACCCGCTGTCGCCCGGCGGCTGGAGTGGCGACAGCACCCCGCAGCAGCTCAGCACCACCCTCGCGACAATCGACTTCGGCGGGCGGATGGGTCTGTACGACTTCACCGACAACCAGTGGTGGAACCCGCTGCGTACGCGCCGGCTGGTGGTCCGGGGATCGCTCGGCGAGCTGGTCGACGACCGGGTCGTCCGCCTGGTGGACCCGAGCACGCCTGTGGAGTCGCCAGTGGTCCGGCGGCAGACCGGCCTCGACCTGAACCTCGAAGGGCTCGACCTGAAGCACATCAGCTTCGACGGCCGCGTCGTCTACCGCAATCCGTTCGTCGGCAGTGGAATGTCCGACGACGACATCGCGGTTGCCGACATCCTCGCCCGTACCGGCGCGTGGGCGCGCAACGAGGGGCCGGCGCCCTACCCGCTGGCCGAGGCGTGCCAGGACCACCTGGTCAGCCTCGCCATCGAGGAGTCGGTACGCACCGGCCGTCCGGTCGTCACCGCCGAGGAGTCGTGGGCGCGGTAGCCCCTCGGCGTCGTGGGGCCGGCCGGGCCGGCCCCACGTGCCGTGGGTTCAGGGCTTCCAGGAGCCGGCGGTCTCGAACCGGTGCTGGTACTCCAGCACCCCCGAGGTGTCGTGCACGTCGAAAACGACGCTGCCGGTGCGCCTGCTGCCGGCCGTGAGGTCGCTGCCGGCGGGCATCGGCTTACCGCAGCCGGAGAACACCCCACCCACCGCGTTCTTCTCGGTGCCGTCGGCGGCGACCCACTGGAAGAAGAGCGGGTTCGCCGAGCCGGTGCCCCTGGTCACCGTCACCGTCACGTCGGCGATCACGTACATGCCCTCGTCAGGCTTGAGGCCGTACGACTTGCAGGGCTTGGTGGCGGTGCTGAACTTCGTCACGGTGATCTCGACGGTGCCGTCGTCACCATCGATGACCAGGGTTTCCCCGGCCGACATGTTCCGGGTTTCGCCGGTGGCCGACCGTGGGGTCGGCTTCGGCGGGTCGGCCGGTGGCTGGCCGACGCCCCGGGTCACATCGGGCGTGGGCAGCGCCTCGGTCACCTGGTTCCCGGCACGGTTCGCGCCGATGACCGCCGCCACGATGCCGCCGGCGCAGCAGAGCAGGGTGAGCAGGGCAGCCGTGACCGCGACGGCCACGACTGTCGTCTTGGAGTTCTTCGGTGGCACGGGCGGGGGCATGGTGATCGGGTGGCCGGGACCACCGGCCGCCGGGTACGCGCCCCCGGAGAACGGCGGCGGTGGCCACGTCTGGTCGGGCGCGGGAGCGGTTGCGAACGGCGGCTGCGGTGTCGGTGGTGCCCACTGGCCCGATGTGCCCGGCTGCGGTGTCGCCGGGATCGCCTGCGTCGGCGGCTCCGGGTTCGGCTGCTGAGGGTCCTGCGGCCCGACGGGGGGCTGGGGGTGGGTCACCGTACTCCTTGACGCCTCGGTACGTGCGGTTCGGGAACCCGCCGACGCTACCGTGCGTCGTCGACAGCCCTGTCGTCGCGCCGCAGCGCGTCCACATCCGACCGAAACCGACCAGGATGGACACCCGGAGGGTCAGCGGGGCAGCAGGACGGCGGCGGTGCGGGCCAGCCCGTCGGCGACGACGAACCGTCCGCTGATCGTCGCGGGCGGGTCGACGACGTCGGCGGCGTCCACCCGGGCCGGTGCGATGCGGGCCGTGAACATGCCGGCGTCCGGGTCCACCTCCAGCCGTGCGTCGTGGAAGTCGAGCCAGCTCCCGACGATCGGGTGCCAGACCTTGTAGACGGTCTCCTTGGCGCTGAAGAACACGACAGGCCAGGAGATGCCGGTGGGAAGCCGTTCGCAGGCCTCCTCCTCCTCGGGCAGCAGCACGAGTCGGCGTACCCCCTGGTTGATCTCGCGGTGCTGCTCGGCGTCCATTCCGACGGACCTGATGTCGGTGCTGCGCGCTGCGGCTGCGGCGCAGTAGCCGGTGGTGTGGGTGATGCTGCCGACCACCCCGGCCGGCCAGACGGGCGCGCGGTCGGCGGCGGCCGGGACGGCCGTCGGCGGGAGGCCCAGGACGGCCATCGCCCGGCGGGCGCAGACCCGCCCGGCCGTGAAGTCCCGTCGGCGGGCCTGCACTGCCTGGGCGCTGAGGCCTGCCTGTTCGGCGGCGAGCAGTTCGCCCGTCCAGTCGTCGCCGGTGGCGACGGCCACGGCGACCGACGGCGGCAGGAGATCACGCACAGCTGCCCCCTACTGACGGGTAGTAGCGAGGTGGTCGCTCAATCGTCAAATTTCCGACTCCCACGACCGCCGAAGGTACCGCAAAGATGTATCACCGGAGGGACGCGTCGCGCCCTCCCTGATGGCTCCGGGGGGACCACCATCAATTACTGGCCGGGCACGGCAGCCGCCAGTCCGTGGACATCTGGAGAGGACATGCGATGACCGATGGTGCGGAACGGCCGGGAGGGCGGGTTGACGATCACGCCCCGACGACCCCCGGCTGGAGCTGCGGCTCCTGCGGTGAGGAGTGGCCGTGCGCGACGAAGCGCAGCCGGCTGCTGGCGGAGTACGGGGGTGACCGGGCGATGCTCAGCGTCTATCTGGGCTCCTGTCTCGCCGCCGCCACGGAGGATCTGCGCGCCGCCCCGGTGATGTCGCTCCAGGACCGGTTCATCGGCTGGCTGCCCCGCGGCACGCGCCGCGCCTGAAGACGCCTGTGGCCCCGCCGTCGGGCGGGGCCACCGGGCGGGCGGGTCGGCTCAGGCGCGCCGGGGCCGCCGGGTCAGGGCGAAACCCACCACTCCGGCCACCGCGGCGAGCACGCCGCCGACGCCGGTCCAGATCCAGCGCGAGCCGAGATCCGGCAGCCAGTCCGCGGGCCGGTCGCCGTCGTCGTCGGCCTCCGGGTCCACCGGGGGTACGGCGTTGAGCACCGTGCCCGCCTTCGTGTTCGGCACCAGCGGCGCGGCCAGCTCGCCGTCGTCGGCCGACGCACCACGGTCGGTGATGGTGCCGACCAGCAGGTCGACGTCGATCGGCGCGCCCAGGTCCGGCTCCGGCAGGTCGATCACGGAGAGCCGGATGACGTACGTGCCGGGCAGCGGGTCGGCCGACCACGGTTCCGCCCAGGGGCGTACCTCCCGCAGCGTGCAGCCCAGCGCCACGCTCGACGTCTGCGCGTCCACGGTCGGGGTCTGCGCCCCGGCGGTGCACGCCTGACGCCGGCGCAGCCCGTCGAAGACGTCGACGGTCCAGGTGGAGGCGCCGCCGCGTGCCTTGGGAAAGGTGACCGTGGCGTTGATCTCGTGCACCTGGCCGGCCGTCGCCTGGAACGACCAGTACAGGTGGTCGCCGATCGAGGCGTCCACCCGTACCGGCTGGCCGGCGGTGATCGGGGTGGCGGTGAGGAACGACGTGCCGGCCCGGTTGACGGGCGTGGCACCGGGCGAGGGCGTCGGTGCGGCGGCGGCCGCGGCGGGCAGCAGCGTGGCCGCACCCGCGGCGAGCAGCGCCGCCATCGGCCGGAGCAGTGCGGTACGCATCAGTTCTCCCTCCAGGTGGCGACCCACCAGCGGGTGAGCAGTCCGGCGAGCAGACCGGTGAGCAGTCCGGCCACGGTGAGCAGGACCAGCAGCATCCAGCCCCGGCCGAGGTCCGGTCCGTTCGGTGCGGGCGCGGCGGCGACCACGTCGATGGTCAGCTCCACGGGCATGCCGGGGGTGGCAGCGGTGCCGGGGCGCGCGGCGAACGAGTTGCTCACCACGAGGCACACGGTGGTCGGCTCCACGACCGCCGCCGACGTCTCCTCGGCCTCGGTGGCGTCCTCGTCGTCGGCGGTGGCCGACCAGCGCAGCCCTGCGGAGAGCACGTCGGCCCGTCCGCTGCCGGCGTCCGCGCCGCGGACGAGTTCCCGGCCGTCGGCGGCGGTGGCCCGCAGCAGCACGCCGTAGTCCCGGTTCACCGGTCGGTCCAGCGCCATGCTCACCGATGCGCGCAGCTCCTGGCCGGGGCGCACCGGCACCCGGTACCAGCGGTGCTCGGAGAACGCCTCCCGGTCGGCGTACACACCGGGGGCGAGCAGCGGCGCCGACGCGCAGGCGTTCGCGCCGCCGACGACTGTCGGCGCCCGGGTGTGGGTGTCGCCGGCGCGTTCGACAAGTTGTTTGATCCGGCCGGTCAGCTCCTCGGCGCTCTGCGCGGCGGTGTACGTGCCGCCGGTCGCCCCGGCGATGCACAGCAGCTGCCGGCGGACCTTCTCGTCGGGTGCCAGGCCCAGGGTGTCCACCACCAGGCTGGTGCCCTGGGCGGCCAGTTCCCGGGCCACCTCGCACGGGTCCGGCGGGGCGCAGGTGTCCTCCCCGTCGGTGATCAGCACGATCCGGCGGGTGGTGGCCCCGGTGCCCAGGTCCTGCGCGGCGGAGCGCAGCGCCAGCCCGACCGGCGTGAACCCGGTCGGTCGAAGGGTCGCCACGGCCGCCTTGGCCGCCGACCTGTCGACCGGGCCGACTGGGACGATCTGCTGGGTGTCCTGGCAGCCGACTTTCTTGTCCTTGCCCTTGTACGTCGCGCCGAGCACCCGGATGCCGAGCTGTGTCTCCGCCGGCAGTGCGTCGACCACCTCGTTGAACGCCTGCTGCGCGACGGAGATCCGGCTACGTCCGTCGATGTCGGCGGCCCGCATCGAGCCGCTGACGTCGAGTACCAGTTCGACCCGGGGCGGCTCGGCCACCGGCTCCTCGTCCTCGGCCGCCGCCCGGGCCGGCCCGATCAGCGCGGTGGTCGCCAGCAGTCCGAGGAGGACGGCCGTCGATCGTCTGAAGTTGATCACGGCCCGCAGTGTAGTGAGATCCACTTTGGATGATCATTGGGGTGCCCGGTCCGTCCCAGGCGCTCCGACCAGGCTCTCGATCGAGCTGACCCGCGCTCTGGGTCCACGCCAGGTCACCCTCGGTCAACTATCGGAGGACGAATATCGGATCGGCCACCATCCGTCGGAAATCTGACCCAAGTCGACCCGTTGTGCCGGTGGTGCGCCGTGGTTAAGCTCTTCATGCGCGCCCCAATCGCCCGCTTCCCCCGTGGCAGGCGATCGGGGCGCGCGTCTTTGTCGAACGGGCCCCCACGCTGCACGCGTGGGGGCCCGTTTCCGTCGCGCTGTGCGGCGCGTCGCCTGCCGGTGCCTATATCCAGCGGCCGTCCAGCCACATCCGGGACAGCCAGTCCGAGTACGGGATCAGCTTGCCGACGAAGATCGGATAGAAGTACGCGAAGCAGGCCGCCACCAGCAGCACGTACGCCCCCGCCGCGATGCTGCCGACGAGCCGCCTCTCGTAACCCGGGTCACCCGGGACCAGCGGGGCCACCTCACCTACCTCACCACCCGCCGGGGCGATCAGCGCGCCCAGCACGTACACCACGGCGAGCACCAGGAACGGCAGCGCCGGCGCGGCGTAGAACGAGAACATCGTCCGACCCTGGAGGGCGAACCAGAACCAGGGCAGCAGCCCCGCCGCCACGGTCAGCAGGATCGCGCCGGCCCGCCAGTCACGGCGGGCCACCCCGAGCCAGGCCAGCGCCACCAGGGCGGGCAGGAACGACCACCACAGCAGCGGGGTGCCGAGCAGCAGGATCTCCGAGGCACAGCTCGGCGCGCCGCAGGCACCCTCGCCGGACCAGTGGAACGCCACCGGGCGCCCGAGCAGCAGCCACTGCCACGGCCACGACTGGTACTTGTGCGCGTCGTCGAGCTGGGCGTGGAAGCCGTACGCCGCGCGGTGGTACTCGAAGAGGTTGATCAGCGGGCCGATCACCGGACGGTCACTGAGCGGGGCGTTCGGGTAGGACGACGCGAGCCGGTAGTAGCCGTCGTCGGTGAGCAGCCAGCCCGACCAGGTGGCCAGGTAGGTGCCGACCATGAGCACACCGGCGAGCACCAGCCAGGGCAGTTCGTCGAGCAGCGTGTCCCGCAGGGGCCGGCGGACTCCCGCCGAGCGGCGGACGCCGACCTCCCACAGGATCACCAGCAGCGCGAAGACCGGAACGAAGTACAGGGCGCTCCACTTCACCGCGCAGGCGCAGCCGATCAGCACCCCGGCGGCCAGCCGCCACCACGGCCAGGTGCGCCACCCGGTCGGCGGCCGGCCCGCGCGGCCCGGTCGGCTCGGGTCGAGCCCGTCGTCAAGCGCGCGTGCCCAGCGGCGACGGCTGGCGTCCCGGTCGAGCACCAGGGCGCCGAAGGCGGCCAGCACGAAGAACAGCAGGAAGATGTCGAGCAGCGCCGCGCGGGACAGCACCAGGTGGAAGCCGTCCAGCGCGAGCAGCAGGCCGGTCGCGCAGCCCAGCACCGTCGAGCGGAACATCCGCCGGCCGATGCGGACCAGCAGCAGCACCGACAGCGTGCCGATGACGGCAGCCGAGAACCGCCAGCCGAACTCCGGGGCGGTGGTGAACAGGTGCCCGGGCACGGAGACCCGCGAATCGGCGTCCTGGTAGCCGAAGGCCCACTCGCCGAGGCCGATGAGCCACTTGCCCAGCGGCGGGTGCACCACGTACGACGGGACGTTGTCCTTGTAGTTCCACTCGACGCCGCGGCTGATCAGCCCGTAGCCGTCCTTGGCGTAGTACGTCTCGTCGAAGATCTTGCCCTTGGGGCTGGACAGGCCGACGAAGCGCAGGATCCCCGCGATGGCGACCACCACGGCGGTGGCCAGCCACGAGAACCGGTCCAGTTGGCTGTCGACCGTGGCGAACCGTCGGCGGACCACGGCGGCCACCCCGCCGCCACCGGCACTCGGGGGGGTCGGCTCCGCCTCGGGGCTGTGGTCGCTCGTCACCTCGACCATCTTTGCCGGCTCGGCGCTCGGGCTCTGCGCTGTCGACGCACTCGTCACCCGGCGATCGTAGGCTGCCAAGGTGTCCGGTGGCGCCCGTCGTCCCTGATACCGGTATCCGCTGTCAATGAAGGAGACGAATCCGTGGGTGAAATGTCCGAAGCTGGACGCCTGATCCTGCTCGGCGCCCCGCTCGGCAACCCCGCCGACGCCTCGACCCGGTTCCGGGAGGTGCTCACCAGCGCCGACGTGGTGGCCGCCGAGGACACCCGGCGGCTCACCCGGCTCGCCCGTGACCTCGACATCACCATCGGCGGCCGGATCGTCTCGTACTTCGAGGGCAACGAGGAGCGCCGCACGCCCGAGCTGGTCGAGGTCATTCTCGGCGGGTACGTGGTCGCGCTCGTCACCGACGGTGGGATGCCGAGCGTCTCCGACCCCGGCTACCGGCTGGTCCGCGCCGCGCTGGACGTCGGCGCGCCGATCACCGTCGCGCCCGGCCCCAGCGCGGTGACCACCGCGCTGGCCGTCTCCGGGCTGCCCTGCGACAGGTTCTGCTTCGAGGGCTTCCTCCCGCGCACCCCCGGTGCCCGCCGCACCCGCCTGCGCGCCCTCGCCGCCGAGGAGCGCACCCTCGTCTTCTTCGAGGCGCCCCACCGGATCGGCGCGGCGCTCACCGACCTGGCCGAGACGTTCGGCGCGGACCGGCCCGCCGCGCTCTGCCGCGAGCTCACCAAGACCTACGAGGAGGTGCTCCGCCGTCCGCTCGGCGACCTGGCCCGGTGGGCCGCCGAGGGTGATCCGCGCGGAGAGATCACCCTGGTGGTGGCCGGCGCCCCGGCGATCCCGCGGGAACGCCCCGACGACGACACCCTGCGCGCGGCGGTCGCCGAGCGCGAGGCGGCCGGCCGCTCCCGCCGGGACGCGATCACCGACGTCGCCACCGAGTACGCGCTGCGCCGCCGCGACGTCTACACGATCGTGCACAGCTGACCGCGGCTCGCGCCGACGGCCTGTTCACCAGGCGGCGGCGAGGAACCCGAGGGTGATCAGCGCGGGGCCGGCGAGCGCGGTGGCCACCGCCAGACGCCGGTGCCGCCGCCCGGGCAGCCGGGTCGACCCGGTCCACCGGGCGATGCCTGCGGCGCAGCCGAGCACCACCAGCAGGCCGGGCAGCCAGCGCAGGTGCCGGGTCAACCCGATGTCGGCGTACGCCGTGCCCGCGTCCGGGCCGGTCATCCGCGCCGGCAGCGACGTGCCCGGCGTATCGCGTCCGGCAGGTACGCCGCTGACCCGCACCCCGTGCGCCACGAACAGTCCGTCGTCGGCGGTGAAGATTCCCCGGCAGCGCTGGGTGAGCCCGGCGCCGGTGCACCCGTCCACCACCACCGTGCCGACCCGGGCGTGCCCGACCGCGAGCCAGAACGGGCCGGCGCTCACCCAGGCGAAGAAGGCCACGACCAGGCTCAGCAGGACCAGCGCGGTGAGGCCGGGCAGCGGGTCCGGCGGCCGGGGGGTACGCGCAGAGCGGCGCCCCGCCGGGCCGGAACCGCGCTCCCGCTCCGCGGCGGCGTCCTCCCGGACCGGCGTGCCGTCCCAGTGCACCTGCTCGATCGGCGCCCAGGAGGCGCTGTCGTCGTCGTCGGCCGGCACGTCGCCGTCGGCGCGGCGGGCGTCGCGGTGCCAGCGGGTCTGCTGCCGTACCGGCACCCGGCGGGGCACCGCGTCCACCGGCGCACCTGTGGTCGGCTCCACCTCGACGGCCTCCACCCGGTCGTGCCCGGTGGGGGTCGTCGGCGCGGCGGGGCGGGTCGGGCCGGGCACCGGCGCCACCGGGCCGGAACGGGCTGCGGGTGTCGGCGCGGCGGACGCCGGACGGGACGGGGTGGCGTCGAGCCCCGCCGCCGCACGCCCCGCCGGTGTCGGGCGCTGTACCCCGGCGGGGCCCGGACGTGCGCCGGTGCCCGGGTCGGTGCCCGGCACCAGCCGCGGTTGGGGCGGGACGCCAGCCGCCCGGGACCCGCCGAACTCGGAGCCGGCGTCGTCGTCGACAGCCGACCCGGTGTGCCTGTCGTCCTGGTCCCGCGCCGCTCGTCTGCCACTCACGACGTTCATTGCACACCTGCGAAGGAGGCGGAACGGGCAGCTCGGACGCGTGTCGGCGACAAATCGGACCAACGGCCGGCGTGGTCGGCCCGGTCCGCCGCCCCGGCACCCCCTATTGGTTCGCGGGCGCCCGGCACGGGTCACTAGGCTTGCTGCTCATGAGTCACGTTCTCGCGGCAGTGGCCTGGCCGTACGCCAACGGCCCCCGCCACATCGGCCACGTCTCCGGTTTCGGCGTTCCCTCCGACGTCTTCGCCCGGTACATGCGGATGGCCGGCCACGACGTGCTCATGGTCTCGGGCACCGACGAGCACGGCACCCCCATCCAGGTGCAGGCCGACGCCGACGGGGTCACCCCGCGCGAGCTCGCCGACAGGTACAACAGGGTGATCGTCGAGGACCTGCACGGCCTCGGGCTGTCGTACGACCTGTTCACCCGCACCACCACCCGCAACCACTACGCGGTGGTGCAGGAGCTGTTCGAGGGGATGTACCGCAACGGCTACATCGTGCCGAAGACCACCATGGGCGCGATCTCGCCGTCCACCGGGCGCACCCTGCCCGACAGGTACATCGAGGGCACCTGCCCGATCTGCGGGTACGACAGCGCGCGCGGGGACCAGTGCGACAACTGCGGCAACCAGCTCGACCCGATCGACCTGATCGACCCGAAGTCGCGGATCAACGGGGAGACCCCGAAGTTCGTCGAGACCGAGCACTTCTTCCTGGACCTGCCGGCCCTGGCCGACGTGCTTCGGCAGTGGCTGGACACGCGGGAGGGGTGGCGGCCCAACGTGCTGCGGTTCTCCCGCAACCTGCTCGACGACCTCCAGCCCCGGGCGATCACCAGGGACCTGGAGTGGGGCGTACCGATCCCGCTGGACGACTGGCGGGACCGGCCGGACAAGCGGATCTACGTCTGGTTCGACGCGGTGATCGGCTACCTGTCCGCCTCGATCGAGTGGGCCCGCCGCTCCGGTGACCCGGAGGCGTGGCGGAAGTGGTGGTCCGCCGACGGCGCCGGGAAGGACGCCCAGGCCTACTACTTCATGGGCAAGGACAACATCGTCTTCCACTCGGTGATCTGGCCGGCGCTGCTCTCCGGCTACTCCGGCGAGGGCTCCCGCGACGGCGAGCCGGGCGAGCTGGGCCGGCTCAACCTGCCCACCGAGGTGGTCTCCAGCGAGTACCTGACCATGGAGGGGCGCAAGTTCTCCTCGTCCCGCAAGGTGGTCATCTACGTCCGGGACTTCCTGGAGCGGTACGACGCGGACGCGCTGCGCTACTTCATCGCCGCCGCCGGCCCGGAGAGCAACGACACCGACTTCACCTGGGCCGAATTCCTGCGCCGCAACAACGACGAGCTGGTCGCCGGCTGGGGCAACCTGGTCAACCGGTCGGTCTCGATGGCGGCGAAGAACTTCGGGGCGATCCCGCCGATCGACCCGGCCGGGCTCACCGAGGCCGACGAGGCGCTGCTCGCGGTGGCCCGCGCCGGGTTCGCCACCGTCGGTGACCTGATCGGCAGGCACCGGCAGAAGCAGGCGATCGGCGAGGCCATGAGGGTGGTCGCCGAGGCGAACAGGTACCTGTCCGAGCAGGCGCCGTGGAAGCTCAAGGACGAGGCCGACAAGCCCCGCCAGGGCACCATCCTGCACGTCGCGCTCCAAGTGGTGAGCGACGCCAACACGCTGCTCACCCCGTTCCTGCCGCACTCCGCGCAGCAGGTGCACGAGCTGCTCGGCGGCACCGGCGTGCACGCGCCGATGCCGGTCATCGAGCAGGTCGACGACCTCGACGGCGGGCCGGCGTACCCGGTGCTGACCGGGGACTACACGGTCGGCGCGCGCTGGGAGTCGGTGCCGGTCGAGGCGGGCCGGCCGCTGGCCGCGCCGAAGCCGGTGTTCCGCAAGCTCGACCCGTCGATCGTCGACGAGGAGCTGGCCCGGCTGGCCGGCTGAGCGTACGAGCCGCGCGGCGGGAGCACACCGCCCCGCCGCGCGGCGTCACATCGCGTACCTGGCGTCCAGCACCTGGTCGTCGGTCACCTCGGCGCCGGGCGCCCAGGTCTCGTAGACGCCACGGTCATGGCACTGTGCGCCGGTGGCGACAACCGCGTCCGGGTCGGGGAAACGCAGCCGCAACCGCAGCCAGCCGGCCTCCTCGCGCAGCACCAGGCAGGGCACACCCCGCCACCGCGCGAACCGGAGGCGGCGGGCCACCGCGTCCACCGGGTAGCGGGCGGCCCGGGTCATGGCCAGCACCCGAAACCCGCCGGGCAGGTCCGCCACCGCCTCGTACTCGGTGTCGCCGTGCACGCCGACGAGCTGCGTGGAGCGCGGCGCGTCCCCGGTCGGCACGTACTCCTGGTCGGGCGAGAGGCCGGGCACCGCGGACAGCAGGTGCCGCCACTGCGGGCCCACCATCCGCAGCCAGCCGCGCTGCTCCGCCTGGTAGGTGTACAGCACCACCTCCACCCCCTCGCTCGGGTAGGCGAGCAGGGCGGCGTTCGCCGGCATCGGCAGGTCCGCGAAGTCCCGGGTGATGAACTCCGGGATGAGCTGACCGTTGCTCGGCACGAAACCCGTACCCAGCACCGGAGGGCCCAGCCGGTCCCGGGACGCCAACGCGGTCAGGCCACTGTGCGCCTCGCCGACCGGCACGTCGTAGTCGCCCGGGTCGGCGGCCCGCCACCGCAGCGCGTACGCCACGTCGGAGCCGTCCCGACCGACCTCGCCGTCGGTGCGCAGCACGGTGGTCGCCGACGGCGTACGCAGGTGCGCCACGTCGTGTTCCCGGTAGCAGAAGCCGTGCGGCAGCCAGCCCCGTACGTAGCCGGCGAGCTGGCGGGCGGAGAGCACCTTCACCATCCGGGTGCCCCGCCGTACGACGGCCGACGCGCGCGCCGCCACCAGCAGCGGGTCTCCGGCGGCGGACGGCTGCTGGCTGAGCTGGTGCAGGTGCGCCCACCCGCGTTCCCGGTGCGCCGGCATCATCAGCGGCGTGTCCGGCTCCTCGACCGGCTGCGTCGCCCCGTGTACGGCGGACACCTCGGTGACGTGTACGAACCTGCGCCACGGCAGGGCGCTGCCCGGCCGGGGCGCCCACTCGAAGCCTGTCACCTCGTCGGGGCTGAACACCTCGTACGCGGCGCCCCGGGCGATCTCCTCGGCCGGGTACACGCCGCCGTCGAACGTCACGCGCAGCCCGGTGCGCTCGCTGGCGGGACTGCTGGGCTCGCTCACGCGGCGACGCTAGAGTCGCGCGGCGTAGTCGAGGTGAACGCCGGGTGGCGGGCGGATGGCCAGGCCCGGTGTGTGATGCTGTCGCTGATGAGCGAGCCGACTGAAACCCGCCGCGAGCGTGCCGCCCGGCGGGCCGGAGAGTTCCCGCCCGCCCCCGAGCCGCTGCCCCGGCCGGTGCTGGACAGCCACACCCACCTGGACATCACCGTCAGCGAGGCCGGTGTGCCGGGCGGCGGGCCGGCCGACGACCCGGTCGCCGCGGCGGTCGCGGTGGCCACCAGCGTCGGCGTGGACCGGCTGGTCCAGGTGGGCGTGGACGTCGCCTCCTCCCGGTGGGGCGCGGACACCGCCGACGCGTACCCGGCGGTGCTGGCCACCGTGGCGCTGCATCCCAACGAGGCGCCCCGGCTACCCGACCTCGACGAGGCGCTGCGGGAGATCGAGTCGCTGGCCGCCCGCGACCGGGTCCGGGGGATCGGCGAGACCGGGATGGACTTCTTCCGTACCGGCGACGAGGGCCGCGCCGCGCAGGAGGCCAGCTTCCGGGCGCACATCGCCATCGCCAAGCGGTACGACAAGGCCCTGGTCATCCACGACCGGGACGCGCACGCGGACGTGCTGCGGATCCTCGACGACGAGGGCGCCCCGGACACGGTGGTGCTGCACTGCTTCTCCGGTGACGCCGAGTTCGCCAGCGAGTGCGTCCGCCGTGGCTACCTGCTCAGCTTCGCCGGCACCGTCACGTTCGCCAGCGCGACCGCGCTGCGGGAGGCCGCCGCGCTCACACCGGTGGACCAGCTCCTGGTGGAGACCGACGCCCCCTACCTCACGCCGACGCCGCACCGGGGCCGCCCGAACGCCTCGTACCTGATCCCGCTGACCGTCCGGTCGCTCGCCGAGACCACTGGCACCGACCTCGACGAGCTGTGCGCGGCAATCTCGGCGACCGGCGACCGGGTCTTCGGCCCGTGGTGAGCCTCCTCGGCCCGGCGGAGATCCGGGAACTCGCCGCCCGTCTGGGCGTCGCGCCCACCAAGAAGCTGGGCCAGAACTTCGTGCACGACCCCAACACCGTGCGTCGGATCGTCACGGCCGCCGGCCTGACCCCCGACGACGTCGCCCTGGAGGTCGGCCCGGGCCTCGGCTCGCTGACCCTGGGACTGCTGCCCGTCGCCGGGCACGTGCACGCCGTGGAGATCGACCCGGTGCTCGCCGGGGCGCTGCCGGAGACCGTCGCCCGGCACGCCGGCGCGGACGCCGGCCGGCTCACCGTGCACCGCGCCGACGCGCTGCGGATCGACCCCGCCGAACTGGCCGACCCGGCACCTACCGCGCTCGTCGCGAACCTGCCGTACAACGTCGCCGTGCCGGTGGTGCTGCACCTGCTCGCCGCGCTGCCCAGCCTGCGGCACGGCCTGGTGATGGTGCAGAAGGAGGTCGCCGACCGGCTGGTCGCCGGTCCCGGCTCCAAGGTGTACGGCATCCCGTCGGTCAAGCTCGCCTGGTACGCCCAGGCCCGCAGCGCCGGCCGGGTGCCGCCGAACGTGTTCTGGCCGGTGCCGAACGTCGACTCCGGCCTGGTCGCCTTCACCTGTCACGAGCCGCCCCGCGCCGACGTACCCCGGGAGCGGGTCTTCGCCGTTGTGGACGCGGCGTTCGCGCAGCGCCGCAAGACCCTGCGCGCCGCGCTGGCCGGCTGGGCCGGCGGCGCGGACCGGGCCGCCGCCGCGCTCACCGCGGCCGGCGTCGACCCCGGCGCCCGGGGGGAGTCGCTCACCGTCGCGCAGTTCGCCGCCATCGCCGCGTCGGCTCCGGTCGGTACGCCGGCCGCGAAGTAGGCTGTCGCCGTTGCCCGCCGAGGACGCCGAGGAGCAGATCGTGGCCAAGCCGTTCGACATCCGCCTGCCCGTACGGGATGTCACCCCGTGACCGAGGCCTGGCGACCGGACGGCGAGGACGAGCGACGTGGGGCCACCGGCCCGGTGCGGGTGCGGGTGCCCGCGAAGGTCAACCTGCACCTCGGGGTGGGTCCGCTGCGCCGTGACGGTTACCACGAGCTGAACACCGTCTACCACGCCATCTCCATCTACGACGAGCTGACCGCCCGGCGGGGCGACACGTTGGCGTTGACCATGGAGGGGGAGGGCACCGGCGAGCTGGCGCTCGACGACTCCAACCTGATCATCCGTGCCGCGCACGCCCTCGCCGGGTACGCGGGGGTGCTCCCGCACGCCCGCCTGCACCTGCGCAAGCAGATCCCCCTCGCCGGTGGGCTGGCCGGTGGCAGCGCCGACGCGGCCGCCGCGCTGGTGGCCTGCGACGCGCTCTGGGGGACCGGCCTGTCCCGGGACGAACTGGCCGGGATCGCTGCCGACCTCGGCTCCGACGTGCCGTTCCTGATCTACGGGGGCACCGCGCTGGGCACCGGTCGGGGCGAGGCGGTCAGCCCGGTGCTGGTCCGCCCGACGTCCTGGCACTGGGTGGTGGCCATCGCCGACGCCGGCCTGTCCACCCCGGCCGCGTACCGCGAGTTGGACCGGCTGCGTGAGGCGGGCACCGCCGGTGTGCCGCTGGGCAGCACCGACGCGCTGCTGGGCGCGCTGCGTCAGCGGGATCCCCGGGTGCTCGCCCGTACGCTCGGCAACGACCTTCAGGACGCCGCGCTGGCCATGCGCCCGGCGCTGGCCGACACCCTCAAGGCGGGCGAGGCGGCGGGCGCGCTCGCGGGTCTCGTCTCCGGCTCCGGCCCGACGTGCGTCTTCCTCGCCGCCGACGCGGCGAGCGCCGAACGGATCGCCGCCGAGCTGACCAGCGCAGGAGTCTGCCGGGAGGCCCGGGTCGCGCGCGGTCCGGTCGCCGGCGCCCGGGTCGGCTGACGGCGGGTCCCGCCAGCCCGGCGCGGGCCGCGGGCGCGCGGCGCGGGTGACCGGAACGCCCGCGTACCCTTGGGTCAGGCGTCCCGAGGTGCCCGCCGGCACCCGGACGCCTTGATCTTGAAGGGTGGAACGTGGCCAACATCGTCAATCTGGACCGGGTGTCCAAGGGGTACGGCGCCGCCGGGCGGCTGCTCACGGACGTCTCGCTCGGCCTGGACGACGCCGACCGGATCGGTGTGGTCGGCCTCAACGGCGCCGGCAAGTCCACCCTGCTGCGCCTGCTCACCAAGCAGGAGGATCCCGACGACGGCCGGGTCACCCACCGCCGTGATCTGCGCGTGCTCTGGCTGCCCCAGCAACTCACCCTCGCCCCCGACGCCACCGTCCGGGACGTCGTGCTCGGCACCGCCTGGCTCGGCGAGGGCATGGGCGCCGAGCACGAGTGGGCCGGCGACGCTGGTGTCCGCAACATCCTCGACGGCCTCGGCATGCCGCACCTCGGCCTCGACCAGCCGGTCGGCCCGATGTCCGGTGGCGAACGGCGGCGGGTGGCGCTCGCCGCGCTGCTCGTCCGCGAATCCGACCTGCTCATCCTCGACGAGCCCACCAACCACCTCGACGTCGGTGGTGTCGACTGGCTGGCCCGGCACCTGGTCGGCCGCCGGGGCGCCCTGGTCGTGGTCACGCACGACAGGTGGTTCCTGGACGCGGTCTGCACCAACACCTGGGAGGTCGCCGACCAGACCGTCCGCGCGTACGAGGGCGGCTTCGCCGCCTGGACCCTCGCCCGCGTCGAACGCGAGCGCGTCGCCGCCGCCACCGAGGCCCGCCGGCAGAACCTGCTCCGCAAGGAGATCGCCTGGCTGCGCCGCGGCCCGCCGGCCCGTACCTCCAAGCCCCAGTTCCGCATCGACGCCGCGAACGCGCTGATCGCCGACGTGCCGCCGGCCCGCGACACCATGTCGTTGCAGCGGATGGCGGTGTCGCGCCTGGGCAAGCAGGTATACGAGCTGGAGAACGTCGAGCTGCACGCCGGCCCGAAGGAGATCCTGCGCGACGTCACCTGGCTGGTCGGCCCCGGTGACCGGATCGCCATTCTCGGCGCCAACGGCGCCGGCAAGACCACCCTGCTGCGGATGCTCGCCGGCATCACCCGCCCGGACGGTGGCCGCCTCAACACCGGCTCCACGGTGCGGCCCGCGTTCCTCTCCCAGGAACTCGCCGAACTGCCCGGGCACCTGCGGGTGCTGGAAGCGGTGGAGGAGGTCGCCCGCCGGGTGCAGCTCGGCGACCGGGAGGTCTCCGCCTCCCAGCTCGCCGAGGTCTTCGGCTTCGACGACCGCCGCCTCTGGACCCCGGTCAGCGACCTCTCCGGCGGTGAACGTCGCCGGTTGCAGATGCTGCGGCTGCTCGCCGGCGAACCCAACGTGCTGCTCTTCGACGAGCCCACGAACGACCTGGACACCGACACCCTCGCCGCGCTGGAGGACCTGCTCGACTCGTGGCCCGGCACGATCATCGTGGCCAGCCACGACAGGTACCTGATCGAGAGGGTCACCGACACGGCGTACGGGATGTTCGGCGACGGTCGGCTCGTGCACCTGCCGGGCGGCGTCGACGAGTACCTCGCCAGGACCGCGGAGCGGGCCGGCTCTCCTCGGGCGGGCGTCACCTCGACCTCCGCGCCCGCCGCCTCCTCGGGAGGCGGCATGTCCGCCGCCGAGGTGCGTCAGGCCCGCAAGGAGCTGACCCGCCTGGAACGCCAGCTCGGCAAGCTCGACCAGCGTGAGGCCACACTGCTCGACCAGCTCGCCGCCGACGCCACCGACTACGCCCGGGTCGCCGAGCTGGACACCCAGCTCAAGGACCTGCGGGCCGAGCGGGAGCGGATCGAGGAGACCTGGATGACTCTCGCCGAGGAGCTTCCCGAGAGCTGATTCGGCCGGGCGCGCCGGGGCGGGGGCCGTGTGCGGCGTCACACCGCCACATGCGGGACAATCGTCGGCGACACCTCACCCCACGGCGTTGGAGACTCAGACATGGCCCACACCCCCGTCAACCACCCCGCGCGGCCGATCTACCGGGCGATCGGCGGGCTGACCGGTCTGTACCTGGTGGTCTTCGGTGTGCTCGGCATCATCGCGAGCGCCGGCAACGAGATCCTCGCGCAGGATGACACGAAGGTTCTCGGCCAGGGCACCAACCTCGGCTTCTCGCTGCTCAGCGTGCTGCTCGGGGTCGTCGTGCTGATCGGCACGGGTCTCGGCCGCAACATCGACGTGGCGATCAACCAGTGGCTGGCGTACGCCCTCATGGTGATCGGCCTGGCCGGTCTCGCGTTCATCCGGACCGACGCGAACATCTTCAACTTCAGCATCACCACTGTGGTCGTGGTGCTCTCGGCCGCCCTGGTGCTGCTCATGGTCGGCATGTACGGCAAGGTCGGGTCGGACGAGGAGGCGGAGGCCTTCCAGAAGGCCCGCCTGGTGCTCTGAGGTTGCTGTTGCGGTTTTCGCCGGAGCCCGAGCTGCTCCGGGCGGTCAGGCTTGATCCCTGCGCAGCTCGGGCTCCGGCGAAAACCTGACCTGGTCCAGCCTTTCGGCGGACGCCTCGGCTTTGTGGTTCCTCGAACAGTTGGCGCTGTCTCGAGGGACAATCCTCCTGAATCGGTCAATTCAGGGGGTCTGGGTATGCCGCACTTTCCGGTGAACCATCCGGCTCGGCCGATCTACCGGGTCCTCGCCGGTCTGATCGGCGTCTACATCCTGGTCTTCGGAGTCTGGGGTGTCGCCGAGACGTTGGGCGACCCGCTCTTCGACAGGGGCAGCCACTGGGCGCTCGGACTGCGCACCAACCTGGCCTTCTCGCTCGCCTCGGTGGTCTTCGGGGTGGTCCTGATCATCGGGGCGTCCCGGCGCACCAACCTCGGCCACTACATCAACCTCACCGCCGGTGTGGTTTTCCTGGCGACCAGCATCCTGATGATGTCGGTGCTCCAGACCGAGGCGAACTTCCTCAACTTCTCGATGTCGACGGTGGTCGTGTCGATGCTGTTCGGGTTGGTCCTGCTCGGCACCGGCCTGTACGACAAGGTGGGCCCCCCGGAACACGCCGAGGCGGAACTGGAACTGCGCAAACACCCGGTGGCCGACTCCCACCGCCGCTGAACGGGGTCAGCCGCGCCTAGTGGTGATCAACGTCGGCTTCGCCTCCAGGTGCGACAACCCGTTCCACGCCAGGTTGACCAGATGCGCCGCCACCGTCTCCTTGCGCGGCTTGCGGACCTCCAGCCACCAGCGGCCGGTCAACGCCACCATGCCCACCAGCGCCTGCGAGTACAGCTCGGCGAGCTTCGGGTCGTACCCGCGGCTCTTGAACTCGGCGCCCAGGATGTGCTCGACCTGGTGTGCCACGTCGTTCATCACGCTGCTGAAGTTGGCGGTGCCGGACATCAACGGCGACTCGCGGACCAGCACCCGGAACCCGCTGGTCTCCTCCTCGATGTAGCCCAGCAGGGCCAACGCCGCCTGCTCCAACAGCTCCCGGGGGTGCCCTGCGGTCAGCGCCGTGGTGATCCGGTCCAACAGGGCCCGGACCTCCCGGTCCACCACCACCGCGTAGAGGCCCTCCTTGCCGCCGAAGTGCTCGTACACCACAGGCTTGGAGACCTTGGCGCGGGCCGCCACCTCCTCGATGGAGGTGGCGTCGAAACCCCGCTCGGCGAAGAGCTGCCGGCCAGTCGCGATCAACTGCTCCCGCCGCTGGGCCGCCGGCATGCGGACCCGGGGGGTGGGCTTGGCCTTCGGTGCCGGGACCGGCGGCGTCGCCCGGCCGTTGGCACCGTCACTGACCTCGGACATGTCGCCGCCTCGCTGGCGCTTGGTGACGCCCTGCCGTGGGATGGTGCCTCCGTCGTGCCCGTTCACGTCGTCGCCTCACCGGCGGGCGGTCCAGCCGCCCCGCCACGCCGTCCGACCGTGCCCGGATCGGGCTCGGCTCCCCGTCTGCCGAGCCGTCCGGTCCCCCCGCGTCGCTCGGTCACCCGGCCATCCTGCCAGGCGGCCTCCCCGTGCACCGCCCGCTTTACTGCGTTGCGACGGGCTTCACCAGCTTGGCCTCGAGGCGCTCCGGCTTCGGCCAGCGCACCTGCGAGGCCGCGCCGACCTTCTCGAACAGCCAGATCACCCGGGCGGAGATGTCCACCTGGCCGCGCAGCACGCCGTGCCGGGCGCAGGTCGGGTCCGCGTGGTGCAGGTTGTGCCAGCTCTCGCCGAAGGACAGGATCGCCAACGGCCAGAAGTTCGAGGCACGGTCACCCTGACGCATCACGAACGGGCGCTCGCCGTACACGTGGCAGACCGAGTTGATCGCCCAGGTGACGTGGTGCAGCAGGCCGATCCGGACCAACCCGGCCCAGAAGAACGCGGTGAGCGCGCCCTGCCACGACCAGGTGATCAGGCCGCCCATCACCGCGGGGCCGAGCAGCGAGATGGCGACCAGCACCGGGAAGAGCCGGTCCACCCGGCTGATGTCGCGGTCGGCGATCAGGTCCGGTGCGAACCGCTGCCGGTTGGACAACTCGCGCCGGAACAGCCAGCCCACATGCGCGTGGAACAGGCCCCGGGTCAGCGCCCAGAAGCTGGTGCCGAAGCGCCACGGCGAGTGCGGGTCACCCTCCAGGTCGGAGAAGGCGTGGTGCCGACGGTGGTCGGCCACCCACTGGATGATCTCGCCCTGCACCGCGAGCGAACCCGCGACGGCCAGCGAGGCGCGCAGCCAGCGCTTGGCCTTGAACGACCCGTGGGTGAAGTAGCGGTGGAAGCCGACCGTGATGCCCAGCCCGGACACCACGTACCAGACCAGGGCGATGATCACGTCGGTCCAGCCCAGCCAGCCACCCCAGGCCACCGGGACGGCGACCAGCAGGGCCACGAAGGGGATCACCACGAACGCCCAGAGGGCGGCCAGGATCCCGGAGGACTGGCTGCCGTCGGTGAGCGGTTTCGGGCCGGGGGCGGCGGTGTTGGGTTCGAGCACGGTGGTCATGAAACCTCGCAGAGGGGGGAGAAAGCGATCACGAAGCTACGCCTACGTCACCGTAACTTACGGCACCGTAGATCGCACGGGGAAGTTCCAACAGGCCCCGACAAGCTGCCCAAACAACCAGGGCAGAAGCCTCTGGCGCCGGGTGGCCGACAGCGTCTCGTCTCGTCCGGGCCGCTCGCGGTTAGGTTCCCCGCGCCTGTCGAGTCGGGCGGGACGAAATGAGCCGTGGCGTCCGGCGCTCGGGGCGCTAAGGTGTAGCGCGGGATGCCCATCCCCTGATGCGACACGCTCATGTCGCTGATCGGCCGTGGTGTAATTGGCAACACCCGGGTCTTTGGTACCCGTATTTCAGGTTCGAACCCTGGCGGCCGAGCTGCTCCCCAAAGTCCGTTTTAGGTTCTACTGGGGGTAAGAGGGAACCGTGCCGGGCCCCGTGGTTAGCATGGCCGCGAGAGTGTCCGCCGTCCCGACGGGAGCCACATCGTGCCCCAGCCCCACAGTCGTACCGTCGTCGTGCTCGCCGCCGGTGAGGGCAAGCGGATGAAGTCGACACTGCCCAAGGTGCTGCATCCCCTGCTCGGTCGTACGCTGCTCGGCCACGTGCTGAGCGCGGCCGCGCCGCTGGCCGCGGACCGCACCGTCGTGGTGGTGGGGCACGGCGCCGACCAGGTCCGGAGCCACCTGGGCGAGATCGCCCCGGACGCCACCCCCGTGCTCCAGGCCGAGCAGCTCGGCACCGGTCACGCCGTACGCATCGCGCTGGAGGCCGTCCCGGAGGGCGCCGGCACCGTCGTGGTGATCAACGGGGACGTGCCGCTGCTGCGCCCGGAGACGGTGGGCGCGCTGGTGACCGCACACGAGGAGGCGGCCGCCGCGGCGACGGTGCTGGCCGCCGAGGTCCCCGACCCGACGGGCCTCGGGCGGATCGTCAGGGACGCCGACGGGCGGCTGGAGCAGATCGTCGAGGAGCGCGACGCCGACCCGACGCAGCGCGCCATCCGGGAGATCAACGCCGGGATCTACGCGTTCGACGCGGCGCGGTTGCGCGATGCGCTCGGCAAGCTCTCCACCGACAACGACCAGGGCGAGGAGTACCTGACGGACGTCTTCGGCCTGCTGCGCTCGGCCGGGGAGCCGGTCGCGGTGCACGTGGCCGCCGACCACGTCGAGACGTTGGGCTGCAACGACCGGGTGGAGCTGGCGTCGCTGCGGGCTCTGCTGCGTGACCGGGTCAACGAGGCGTGGATGCGCACCGGGGTGAGCCTGCTCGACCCGGCGACCGCCTGGATCGACGTGACCGTCGCGCTGGACCGCGACGCGGTGGTCGACCAGAACACCCAGCTGCGCGGCGCCACCGTTGTCGGCTCCGGCGCGCTGATCGGCCCGGACGTCACGCTCGTCGACACGATCGTCGGTCCGGGGGCGTCGGTGGTCCGCAGCCACGCCGTCGGCGCCGAGGTCGGCGAGGGCGCCAGCGTGGGGCCGTACGCGTACCTGCGGCCGGCGGCGCGACTGGCCGGCAAGGCGAAGGTCGGCACCTTCGTCGAGGTGAAGAACTCGCAGATCGGCGCCGGCTCGAAGGTGCCGCACCTGACGTACGTCGGCGACGCCACGATCGGCGAGCAGACAAACATCGGGGCCGCCTCGGTCTTCGTGAACTACGACGGGGTCAACAAGCACCGCACGGTGATCGGCAGCCACGCCCGTACGGGAGCGGACAACATGTTCGTGGCGCCGGTCGAGGTGGGCGACGGCGCGTACACGGCGGCCGGCTCGGTGATCGTGGACGACGTGCCGGCGGGCGCGATGGGTGTCGCCCGGGCGCGCCAGCGCAACATCGAGGGCTGGGTGGTGAAGCGGCGGGCCGGTACGGCGGCGGCCGAGGCCGCGCAGCGGGCCGGCGACGCGAAGGGTGCGTCGGATGTGGCACCCGCCGCAAGCGACAGTGAGGCAATGCACGGGCGGGCCGAGACGGTGGGCGGTGCGTCCGGCGCGGGAGATACTGCAACCGACTAGTCCCCGACCCACCACCACCGGGCCGGGTACCGCCGACAAACGGGAGCAGACGGGCCCATGGGCAGCATCGTCGCCGAAAACCGCAAAAGCCTGATGCTCTTCTCCGGACGGGGTTTTCCGGAGCTGGCCAAGGAGATCGGCGAGGTGCTCGGCGTGGCGCCGACGCCGGCCGACGCGTACGAGTTCGCCAACGGCGAGATCTTCGTACGCTTCAAGGACTCGGTGCGTGGATCGGACGCCTTCGTGGTGCAGTCCGTGACGCACGGGGTGAACACCTGGGTCATGGAGACCCTGATCATGGTGGACGCGCTGAAGCGGGGTTCCGCCAAGCGGATCACCGTGGTGTTGCCGTTCTACCCGTACGCCAGGCAGGACAAGAAGCACCGTGGTCGGGAGCCGATCTCGGCCCGGCTCGTGGCGGATCTGCTGAAGACGGCAGGCGCGAACCGGATCCTCACCGTCGATCTGCACACCGCGCAGATCCAGGGCTTCTTCGACGGCCCGGTGGATCACCTCTTCGCGATGGACATCCTGGCGGAGTACGTGGAGCACCGGTACGCCGGCCGGCCGATGACCGTGGTGGCACCGGATTCGGGGCGGGTACGGGTGGCCGAGCGGTGGACCGACCGGCTGGGCGGCTGCCCGCTGGCGTTCATCCACAAGACCCGCGACCCGATGAAGCCGAACCAGGTGGTGGCGAACCGGGTGGTCGGTGAGGTGGAGGGCCGGGTCTGCCTGATCGTGGATGACATGATCGACACCGGTGGCACGATCGCCAAGGCGGCGGACATCCTCAAGGAGTCGGGCGCGGCGGAGATCGTGGTCGCCTCCACCCACGCGCTGCTGTCCGATCCGGCGATCGAGCGGCTGAAGAACAGCTCGATCAGCGAGATCGTGGTGACCAACACGCTGCCGTTGCCTCCGGAGAAGCAGCTGGACAAGCTGACAGTGCTGTCGATCGCGCCGCTGCTGGCGCGGGCGATCCGGGAGGTGTTCGACGACGGTTCGGTGACCACCCTCTTCGGTGGCCTGAGCTGAGCTGAGCTGAGCTGAGCTGAGCTGGGCGTGCGGGCCCCGTTTTCGCCAGTCGCCGTGCCGGTACGGGTCCGGACTGACAAACTGGTCGAAACGGGGCCGACTCGCTGGCGGGAACACCGCCGGCGCGCCGGCCTGGAGCTGTGATCGGGGACTGCCGGAAACCGTGGAATCAGCTCGGGTAGACTGGTGCGGTTGCCACGGCGAGGGTGCCCGGCGGGCCGCTGAATAGCGCCGCACGGAGGCACCGTCATCGACGCGGTGCTCCGGGCAGTCGTTCATGACGCATGAGCCCCAGCGAGCCCCTCGCCCCAGCACCGCCAGACGACAAGCCGCCGCAGCGAAAAGCATCAGGAGTTTCCCCGTGTCCGAGGTAAAGATCAGCGCCGAGCCCCGTACCGAGTTCGGCAAGGGTGGTGCCCGCCGTACCCGCCGGGCCGGCAAGGTGCCCGCCGTGCTGTACGGCCACGGCGAGAAGCCCAAGCACATCGCGCTGCCGTCGCGGGAGTTCGCCGCCGCGATCCGCAAGGGTGGCGCCAACCAGCTCTTCGCGATCGACATCACCGACGGCACCCAGGTGCTGGCGCTGCCGAAGGCGATCCAGCGTGACCCGATCAAGGACACCTTCGAGCACGTCGACCTGCTGCTGGTCCGTCGCGGCGAGAAGGTCACCGTCGAGGTTCCGGTCCAGCTGACCGGCGAGGCCGCACGGGACACCCTGATCGTGCACGACCACGACACCCTCTCGGTGACCGCCGACGCCACCAAGGTGCCGGACCACCTCGAGGCGTCGATCGAGGGCCTGGAGGCGGGCACCCTGGTGACCGCCGGCGATGTCGACCTGCCGGCCGGCGTCGAGCTGGCCGCCGACTCGGAGCTGACCGTCGCCTCGGTGACCGCCGCCCCGACCGCCGAGCAGCTCGAGGCGACGCTGCCCGAGGTCGAGGTTGCCACCGACGAGGCCGAGGCCGAGGTCGGCGAGACCACCGAGGGCTCCGAGGGCGCGGACGCCCCGGCCGCCGAGGGCGACGAGGCCGCCGAGGCGCGTACCGAGGCCTGATCGGTTCGTACTGTGCGACAGGCGTCCCCGGAGGATCGGGGGCGCCTGTCGGCGTATCGGGAGTCGGTGGGACGGGCGTCGGAGGGGACGGGTCGTGACGGACGAGGCGGGGCCGTGGCTGGTCGTCGGCCTGGGCAATCCGGGCCGGGAGTACGCCGGCAACCGGCACAACGTCGGGTTCATGGTGGCCGACCTGCTGGCCGGTCGGGTGAGCGCGCGGTTCGGTAGGCACAAGCGGGCGGTCGCCGAGGTGGCCGAGGGGCGGCTGGGTTTCGGGGGGCCGAAGCTGGTGCTGGCCAAGCCGTTGACGTACATGAACCTGTCAGGTGGGCCGGTGGCGGCGCTGTCGCAGTTCTACAAGGTGCCGCCGGCGCAGGTGGTCGCGGTGCACGACGAGCTGGACATCGGTTTCGGCCAGGTGCGGGTCAAGTGCGGCGGCGGCGAGGGCGGGCACAACGGCCTGCGCTCGATGTCGAAGTCGTTGGGTACGAAGGACTACGTCCGGGTGCGGTTCGGCGTCGGCCGGCCACCGGGGCGGCAGGACCCGGCGGATTATGTGCTGTCGGATTTCGGCACGGCGGAGCGCAAGGAGCTGGATTTCCTGGTGGACCGTGCTGCCGACGTCGTGGAGTCGGTGATCCTCAAGGGCGTGGAGCCCACCCAGAACCTCTACCACGGGGCCTGAGCCGGGCGGGGCGTACCGGATCAGCCGCACCGGGCCGGTAGTCTGCGCCTCTTGGCGGGCCGCGACCGGCGAGTGCCTCGCGGTGGGTGCCCGTGCGGGCATGGACCGCGGCGAGGTGACGGGAGCGGACACAGATGGGCAGTCCTCCGATGATCGACGGCGCGTTCGCCCGGTGGCTGGCGGCCCGGGCCGGTCAGGCGTTGCTCGACCTGCGTACGGAGTTGGGCTTCACGGACGCCGGCGCGCTCAAGTCGGCCGGGGACAAGGTGTCGCACGACCTGATCCGTACGGAGCTGGCGAAGTGGCGGCCGGGCGACGCGGTGCTCTCCGAGGAGGACGAGGGGTCGCGGCTGGCCTGGGCGGCGGAGGTCAACGCCGGGGCGGTGTCGCGGCTGACCGCCGACCGGGTGTGGATCGTCGACCCGTTGGACGGCACCCGGGAGTTCGCCGAGGAGGGCCGCTCGGACTGGGCCGTGCACATCGCGCTCTGGGCGCGCAACGCGCCGAGTCCGCAAGGGCTGGTCGCCGGGGCTGTGGGTCTGCCGGCGCAGCACCGGGTGCTGGGCACGGACTACCCGCCGGCGTACCCGCCGATGACTGTGGAGGCGGCCACCGCGGGTGCCCGGGTGATCCGGTTGGCGGCGAGCCGGAGCCGGCCGCCGGTGTTCCTCACCGACCTCGCCGAGGACGTGGGGGCGAAGCTGGTGCCGATGGGGTCGGCCGGAGCGAAGATCGCCGCGGTGGTCACCGGTGAGGTGGACGCGTACATCCACGCCGGCGGTCAGTACGAGTGGGACTCGGCGGCGCCTGTCGCTGTGGCGACGGCCACCGGACTGCACGCTTCCCGGATCGATGGTTCTGCGCTGAAATACAACGAGGCGGATCCACGCCTGCCGGACCTGCTGGTCTGTCGCAAGGATCTCGCCACCCGGTTGCTTGCAGCGCTGCAGAGACATTCCGGGTAGCCTGAGCGGACTTTCTTGACATGCCCGACCGGAAAGGTCTGGAAATCGGATGAGCGAGCGAATCGAGCCGGTGTCATGACCACGCCCGCCGCCTACCGGGTCTCCCACCTGGACACCCTGGAGGCGGAGAGCATCTTCGTGATGCGCGAGGTGGTCGCCGAGATGGAACGCCCGGTGCTGCTCTTCTCCGGCGGCAAGGACTCGATCGTCATGCTGCGCCTGGCGCAGAAGGCGTTCGCCCCGGCCAACATCCCCTTCCCGGTCATGCACGTCGACACCGGGCACAACTTCCCCGAGGTCCTCGAATACCGCGACCAGCGGGTCGCCGAGCTGGGGTTGCATCTCGTGGTGGCGAGCGTGCCGGAGGCCCTGGCCAGCGGCATGGTCCGCGAGTCCGGCGACGGGATGCGCAACCGGATCCAAACGCCGGTGCTGCTGGACGCGGTGGAGAAGCACCGCTTCGACGCGCTGTTCGGCGGGGCCCGCCGGGACGAGGAGAAGGCCCGCGCCAAGGAGCGGGTGTTCAGCTTCCGTGACGAGTTCGGCCAGTGGGATCCGAAGAACCAGCGGCCGGAGCTGTGGTCGCTCTACAACGGCCGGCACCACCCGGGCGAGTCGATCCGGGTCTTCCCGCTGTCGAACTGGACCGAGCTGGACGTGTGGCACTACATCGCCCGCGAACGCATCCCGCTGCCGTCGATCTACTACGCGCACGAGCGCGAGGTGATCGAACGGGACGGGATGTACTACGCGGTGAACGAGTTCTTCCGCCCCCGCGCGGGTGAGGAACGGTTCAAGGCGCAGGTGCGCTACCGCACCGTCGGCGACGCCTCCTGCACCGCGGCGGTCCGCTCCGACGCGGACACCGTGGAGAAGGTCATCGAGGAGGTCGCGGCGACCCGGATCACCGAGCGCGGCGCGACCCGTGGTGACGACCGGGTCAGCGAGGCCGCCATGGAGGACCGCAAGCGGGAGGGCTACTTCTGATGACCACCGAGATCGTGGCGTCCGCGAATGCGGAGGACCGGGCTGTCACCGGGACCGGGCCGGAGGCCCGGCCCATGGACCTGCTGCGCTTCGCCACCGCCGGCAGCGTCGACGACGGCAAGTCGACACTCATCGGCCGGCTGCTCTACGACACCAAGTCGCTCTTCACCGACCAGTTGGCCGCGGTGGAGGCGGTGAGCGCGGCCCGCGGCGACGAGTACACCAACCTGGCGCTGCTCACCGACGGCCTGCGCGCCGAGCGGGAGCAGGGCATCACCATCGACGTGGCGTACCGGTACTTCGCCACGCCCCGGCGCAAGTTCATCATCGCCGACACTCCGGGGCACATCCAGTACACCCGCAACATGGTCACCGGGGCGTCCACGGCCGACCTGGCGTTGATCCTGGTGGACGCGCGCAAGGGTCTGGTCGAGCAGTCCCGCCGCCACGCGTTCCTGTGTTCCCTGCTGCGGGTGCCGCACCTGGTCCTCTGCGTCAACAAGATGGACCTGGTCGACTGGTCGCAGGAGGTCTTCGAGCGCATCGCCGACGAGTTCACCGCGTTCGCCGCGAAGCTCGACGTGCCGGACCTGACAGTGGTGCCGATCTCCGCGTTGCGCGGCGACAACATCGTGACCCGCTCGGAGAACATGCAGTGGTACGAGGGTCCGTCGCTGCTGCACCACCTGGAGCGGGTGCACATCGCGAGTGACCGCAACCTCGTCGACGTCCGGTTCCCGGTGCAGTACGTGATCCGTCCGCAGTCCACGACTGTGACCGACTACCGCGGCTACGCCGGCCAGGTCGCCTCCGGCGTGCTCAAGCCTGGTGACGAGGTGATGGTGTTGCCGTCCGGCTTCACCAGCCGGATCGCCGCGGTGGAGACCGCCGACGGGCCGGTCGCTGAGGCGTTCCCGCCGATGTCGGTGACGGTACGACTGGCCGACGAGATCGACATCTCCCGGGGTGACCTGATCTGCCGCCCGAACAACGCGCCGGCGGTGGCCCAGGACATCGAGGCGATGGTGTGCTGGATGGACGAGACAGCCCCGTTGCGGGTCGGCGGCAGGTACGCGATCAAGCACACCACCCGTTCGGCGCGGGCGATAGTGCGTGGGCTGCATTACCGGCTCGACATCAACTCGCTGCACCGGGACGAGTCGGCGGACGAGTTGCGGCTCAACGAGATCGGTCGGGTGCGGCTGCGCACTACTGTGCCGCTGCTGGCCGACGAGTACCGGCGCAACCGCACCACCGGAGGCTTCGTCATCATCGACGAGACCACCAACCGCACGGTGGGCGCCGCCATGATCGTCGAAGCCAGCTAGCGCCGCCCGCCCGCCCCCACCGCTCCCCACCCTCGACCTCGCCGGTGATCAAGAGGTTTGCGTCAGAATCCGGGCTCGGACTGACGCGAACCTCTTGATCAACACGGGTCAGTCGAGGCGGGTGGCACCGGGGGCGGGGAGGACCGTCAGGGTGTTCGGGGCGGTGTAGCCCCGCTCGGCGTAGGCGGCCGTGACGGCTGCGGCCACCGCGTCGGACCGGTCGGTCTCGACCAGCGCCAGGACGCAGCCGCCGAAGCCACCGCCCGTCATCCGGGCCCCGAGCGCGCCTGCCGCCAGCGCCGCCTCGACCGCGGTGTCGATCTCGGGCACGGTGATCTCGAAGTCGTCGCGCATCGAGACGTGCGAGGCGGTGAGCAGCGGGCCGATGTCCCGTACGCGGCCGGCGCGCAGCAGCGCCACAGTGTCCAGCACCCGCTGGTCCTCGGTGACCACGTGCCGGACGCGACGTCGGGTCTCCTCGTCGTCGATCCGGGCCAGCGCGGCGTCGAGCTGGTCGACTGACACGTCCCGCAGCGCGGCTACGCCGAGCGCCTTCGCACCCGCCTCGCAGGACCGGCGACGGGCCGCGTACTCGCCGTCGGCGTGCCGGTGTGGCGCCCGACTGTCGACGACGAGCACGGCCAGGCCGGCGGCGTCCAGGTCGAAGGGGATCTGCTCGACGGACTCGTCGCGGCAGTCGAGGAAGAGCGCGTGCCCGGCCCGGCAGCGGATCGACGCGGACTGGTCCATGATCCCGGTCGGGGCGCCGACGTAGACGTTCTCGGCCCGCTGCGCCAGCCGTGGCAGTCGCTCGGCGGGCAGGTCCAGCCCACCGAGGTCGAGCAGGGCGGTGAGGACTGCCGACTCCAGGGCGGCCGAGGACGACAGGCCCGAGCCCAGCGGCACGTCGGACGCGATCGCCAGGCGGGCACCGGGGACGGCGTGGCCGGCGTCGCGCATCGCCCAGACCACCCCGGCGACGTACGCGCCCCAGCCGGTGACCCGACCCGGCTCGGCCACGTCGTCGGCGCCGAAGGTGATCGTCTCGTCGGACAGCTCGGACCAGACCGTCCACTGCTCGCCGTCCTGCCGGTCGGCGGCGACGACGGTCCGCAGCGGCAGCGCGAAGGGCAGCACGAACCCGTCGTTGTAGTCGGTGTGCTCGCCGATCAGGTTGACCCGGCCGGGGGCCGCCCAGCGGCCGGCCGCGTCGCCGCCGTACCGGCTGGTGAAACCCTCGGCGGCCCGTGCGGCGACGTCGCCGGTGGGGTTTGTCACGGTGCCTCCTCGGTTGGCGGCTGCTCCAGGACGTGCGCGCGGTAGAAGGCCCAGGCGTCGCCGACCATGTCGTGCAGGGTCGGCTTCTGCGGCACCCAGCCCAGTTCGTCGCGGGCCAGCGCGGAGGAGGCGACCAGCTCGGCCGGGTCGCCCTCGCGGCGTGGGGCCACCTCGACCGGCAGGGGTTGCCCGGTGACCTCGCGGACCACGTCGACGACCTGGCGGTTGGTGAAGCCGTTGCCGTTGCCCAGGTTGTAGATCCGGTGCTGGCCGGCGGTGGCGGCGTCCAACGCCAGCAGGTGGGCGCGGGCCAGGTCGGCGACGTGGATGTAGTCGCGGACGCAGGTGCCGTCCACAGTGGGGTAGTCGTCGCCGAAGAGCTGGAGCTTCTCGCGCCGGCCGGCCGCGACCTCCAGCGCGATCGGGATCAGGTGTGTCTCCGGGTCGTGCCGTTCGCCGAGTGGGACGGTGCCGTCGAGGTACGCCCCGGCCACGTTGAAGTAGCGCAGCGAGACCGCGGCCAGCCCGTGCGCGACCGCCTCGGAGGTGAGCGCCATGTCGGCGGCGAGTTTCGTGGCGCCGTACGTGTTGGTGGGCGCCTTGACTGCGGTTTCCGGGATGGGCAGTTCGGTGGGGTTGCCGTAGACGGCGGCGGTGGAGGAGAAGACCATCCTGGGCACCCGGGCAGCCCGTACGGCGTCGATCAGGGCGAGCGTGCCGACTGTGTTGTTCTGCCAGTACAGCTCGGGCTTGACCATCGACTCGCCGGCGGCGATCAGGGCGGCGAAGTGCAGCACGCCGTCGAAGCCGGCCTCGGGGGTGACGATCCGTGCGGCGTCGTGGATGGACGCCTCGACATGGGTGGCGTCGGGGGCGAGTGCCTCGCGGTGGCCGGTACGCAGGTCGTCCAGGACGACGACGTCGTGCCCCGCGTCCAGCAGCATCCGGGTCACCACGCTGCCGATGAAGCCGGCGCCCCCGGTGACGAGCAGTTTCACGTCGTTGCCTCCTGATTCGACCCCGCCCGGGGCTGGCCCTTCGGTGATCACCCTACGGCTGCGGCGGACACCTCGAACGAGCGTGCCGCCAGCACCATTCCATCATAATCCTTCACGATCGAACAGACTCGCACAATCCCGGTGGAGTGGGCCGCCGGTGTCTACCATCTCTGTCATGCGGGAAGCGGCCCGTGCCGGGCTCCGGCGACGCGCGCGGGGGCGGCCCCGCCGCGACCCCGGCCCGCTCGCGCGGGCAGTCGCCCGGGTGCTGGTCCGTACCGCCGACGGCGCCAGCCGCCTTGTCACCGACCTGCTCGGCGCCGGCCCGGCGGCCGGCCGGGAACGCATCACCGAAGACGAACTGCGGGACCTGGTGGCGGCGAACACCGTGCTCGACCCGGACGAGCGGCGGATCATCGACGAGGTCCTGGTTGCCGGCGCCAGCCTCGTCCGCGAGGTGATGATGCCCCGCACCGAAGTGGTCTTCCTCCCCGCCCGACTGACCATCGCCGAGGCCGCCCGGATCGTCCGCGCCGAGACGCACACCCGCTATCCGGTCACCGACGGCACCCACGACGACGTGGTGGGCTTCGTGCACCTGCGCGACCTGCTGCTGCGCCCGGACGTCGACAGGTGCGCCACTGTCGGCGAGCTGAGCCGCGAGGTGAAGCGGCTGCCCGGCAGCAAACGGGTGCTTGCCGCGCTCACCGAGATGCGCCGCGAGGGCCAGCACCTGGCCGTGGTGGTCGACGAGTACGGCGGCACGGCCGGGATCGTCACCCTGGAGGACCTGATCGAGGAACTGATCGGCGAGATCCACGACGAGTACGACGCCGCCCCCGACCCGGTGCACCCCGGTCTGCCCGCCGTGGTGGACGGACGACTCAACCTGTCCGACTTCGCCGAGCGGACCGGTGTGGTGCTGCCCGCCGGGCCGTACGAGACGGTGGGTGGCTTCGTGATGGCCGCGCTGGGGCGGCTGCCGGTCACCGGAGACGAGGTGCCGGTGCCCGCTGAGCCGGTCGACGCGGGTGCTCCCGACCCGCCCGGCGGCTGGTCGCTGCGGGTGCTGGCGTTGGACGGACGGCGGGTGGCCCGTCTCGCGGTCGCCGCCGTGCGGACCGTGGAGCAGCGGCAGGACGTCGTCGGCGGGAACCCTCGGGATCCGGTGGCGGGGCAGCGGGGCCGCGCCCCGGCCCGGCCGACCCGCCGGGAGGACGCGGGGGAGCCGTACGAGGTCAACGCCCCCGCACCGGCGGGCCGGGGCCGACCCGCCGGCCCGTCATGACGGACCGGGTTGCTTGCTGACAGAATTATCGCCATGTCCGACGTACCCGCCCGTCCCCGCGTCTTCTCCGGCATCCAGCCGACGGCCGACTCGTTCCACCTCGGCAACTACCTCGGGGCGGTACGGCACTGGGTGGCCCTTCAGGAGACCCACGACGCGTTCTACTGCGTGGTGGACCTGCACGCCATCACCGCTGGGCACGACCCGGCGGTGCTGCGGCAGCGGACCAGGGTGGCGGCCGCGCAACTCTTCGCGGTCGGTCTGGACCCGGAGCGCAGCACCCTGTTCGTGCAGTCGCAGGTGCCCGAGCACCCGCAGCTGGCCTGGGTGCTCGGCTGCATCACCGGCTTCGGCGAGGCCAGCCGGATGACGCAGTTCAAGGACAAGTCGCAGAAGCAGGGCAACGAGCGGGCCAGCGTCGGGCTCTTCACCTACCCGATCCTGCAGGCCGCCGACATCCTGCTCTACCAGGCCAACGCGGTGCCGGTCGGCGAGGACCAGCGCCAGCACCTGGAACTCTCCCGGGATCTGGCCCAGCGGTTCAACTCGCTGTTCGGTACGACGTTCACGGTGCCGGCGCCGCACATCGTCAAGGACACCGCGAAGATCACCGACCTGCAGGAGCCGACGGCGAAGATGTCCAAGTCGTCGTCCTCGCCGGCCGGCATCATCGACCTGTTGGACGACCCGGCCCGTTCGGCCAAGAAGATCCGCTCGGCGGTGACCGACACCGGCCGGGAGATCGTCTTCGACACCGAGACCAAGCCCGGCGTATCCAACCTGCTGACCATCCACTCCGCGCTCAGCGGTCGCGGCATCGACGAGCTGGTGGCCGCGTACGCCGGTCGCGGTTACGGCGACCTCAAGAAGGAGCTGGCCGAGGTGGTGGCGGAGTTCGTCCGCCCGATCCAGGAGCGCACCCGCACGTACCTGGACGACCCGGCGCAGCTGGACAAGCTGCTCGCCGCCGGCGCCGAGAAGGCACGGGCGGTGGCCGGGCCGACGCTGCGGTCCGCGTACGAGCGGGTCGGTTTCTTCCCGCCGGTGCGCGGCGAATAGCGCCGCGGGACAGGTGGGGGCGGGTCGGTGGCCGAGAAGGCGGCGCGGAGCGTGGATCGCAGTGGCGGGGTGCCGCCCGCCGGCGACACCATCCAGATCGGCATCGCGGTGGACATCCCGGAGCCGTGGGGCGGCCAGCTCACCCGGCGACGGATCGAGGCAGGTGACCCGCTCGCGGTGCCCGCGCACGTGACGCTGCTCGGGCCGACCGAGATCCCGACGGCCAACCTGCCCGCCATCGAGCAACACCTGGCCGCCGTCGCCGCCGCGCACCTGCCGTTCGCGCTGCACCTGCGGGGCACCGGCACGTTCCGTCCGGTGACGCAGGTGGTCTTCGTCGCGGTGGCCGCCGGGATCAGCGAGTGCGAGCTGCTGGCCGCGGCCATCGCCGCCGCGCCGGGCCTGCACCGTCAGACCCGCTTCCCGTACCATCCGCACGTCACCGTCGCGCAGGACGTCGCGCCCGAGGCACTGGACAAGGCGTACGAGGATCTTGCCGACTTCTCGGCGATGTTCGAGGTCGAGGCGTTCACCCTCTTCTCGCACAGCGGGCAGGCCCGGTGGCAGCCGCGTCGGGACTTCCGGCTCGGCGACTGACCGGCCGGCGACGCGCCGGTCGGCGAGCATCGCAAGCCGGGTTGCCACTACGGCGGTGAAAGATCGGCGAGGATGATCGCGTGAACGTGATCGGCCAGATCGAGGCGGGCATCGACCGCTGGGTGAGTGCCGCGCGTGGCCGCTCCGGTCTCTTCGACCACCTGTGGCGGGCCGGAACGCTCTACGGCGAGGTGCTGGCCGGGCGGCTGGCGGCGGCGATCGCCTACTACGGCTTCTTCGCGGTGTTCGCCCTCGCCCTGGTCGCGTACTCGATCTTCGGCGCGATCCTTGAGGACAACGACGAGGTGAGCGCGGCGGCTGCCGGCTTCCTCAAGGAGAACCTGCCGTTCCTCGACGCGCAGCAGATCGCCAACTCCAGCGGCACGGTGGGCGTGGTGGGTCTGGTCATCCTGGTCTTCACCGGGATCGGCTGGGTGGAGGCGATCCGCTCCTCGCAGCGACTGATGTACGCGCTCAACCAGCAGCCCGGCAACCTGGTGATCCGACGGCTTGTCGACCTCGGGGTGATGATCGGCGTCTTCGTGCTCCTGGGCGTCTCGGTGGCGGCCGTGGACGCGCTGGAATCGCTGCTGCGCTTCCTACTGCGCAGCACCGGATCGGTGGGGCTGACCACTGTCAGCGCGGTGCTCAGCGTGCTGGTCAACGCGGTGCTCGCCACCGCCCTGCTGCTCGCGGTGCCCCGGCTGCGGATGAGCCGGTCCCGACTGCGGCCGGTGGTGCTGCTCGTCGCGATAGGCATCACGCTGCTCAACACCGTGGGCCGCTACTACGTGGTGCGCACCGAACGGAACCCGGCGTACACGGTGGTGGCCGGCGCCGTCGGTCTGCTGCTCTACCTCTACCTGCTCAACCAGTTGGTGTTGTTCGGGGCCGCGCTGCTCGCGACCAGCACGAACGGGCGGGTGGTGGACCTGGCGGAGGGCGCTCCGGCGGCGAAACTCGACGAGGACACCGATCCCGGTACGCCGGGCGGCGCGGGCTGATGGCGGAGGGTGTGCAGGTGCTGATCTCGGTCGACCCGGACTCGTCGGTGCCCCCGTACGAGCAGGTACGCGTGCAACTCGCCGAGTTGATCGGCGACGGTCGGCTACCGGTGGGCAGCCGACTGCCCACCGTCCGGCAGCTCGCCGCCGACCTGCGGCTGGCCGCGAACACGGTGGCCCGGGCGTACCGCGAGCTGGAGACGGCAGGTCTGCTGGAGACCAGGGGGCGCAACGGCACCTTCGTCGCTCCGGGCCGGGACGACGCGGTGGACCGGCTCCAGCGGGCTGCCGCCGGCTACGCGGCCGAGGCGGCCCGGCTGGGCGTACCGCCCGCCACCGCCCTCGCGCTGGTCCGTGCCGCTCTGGACGCGGCCCGCCCCGGCTGACCGCCCCGGATCGGTCGCCGGACGGGCGGTCCTGCGGGGAAACCGTGTCCGGCGCTCGCGTTCGCGGCGATGATGAGCCGGTGGGCGCACTCATGACACTTGACCTGCCGGCCGACTCGCCGCTGCTCGGGCTTCCGTGGATCATCACCTTCGGCCCGCTCGGCGATCTCGACGAGTGGGAGCCGGTGGTCTGCGGGCCGTACGAGCGGCCGCACGCGCTGGCGCTGGCCGAGGCGGTGGTGGCCGATGAGCAGCTGATGGCGGTGGTGGAACCACTGCTGCCGGCGCTGTCCGCCGACGAGATCCGCAGCGAGATCGCCGCAGCGCAGGTCGCCGCCGAGGACGAGGCCAGTCAGGTCGAGGGGGCCGACCTGTACGGCGACTTCGAGGACGTGATCGACGAAGAGTTGGACGCCGCCGCCGACGAGGCGGGTCACGGCGAGCCCGCCGAACCGCCGGACGAGGCCGAGGTACGCGAGGGCTTCACCCGGATCGCGGCGCTGCTCACCGCGAAGTGACGCGCCTGCTCAGCGGGTCGGCGGGCCGTCCAGCACGCAGAACTCGTTGCCCTCGGGGTCGGCGAGGACGGTGAACCCCTCGGTGCCGGTCTGCCCGACGTCGACGTGCCGTGCGCCGAGGTCGACGAGGCGTCGTACCTCGGTCTGCGGGTCGTCGTCGGCGACCAGGTCGAGGTGCAGACGGTTCTTGCCCCGCTTGGAGGTGCCGGAGCCCTGCAACCAGATGGTGGGCGCGGGCCCGGACGGCTGCCCCGACGGCCACAGCTTGGCGCTGCCGTCGTCGCCCTGTTCGACCTCGTAGCCGAGTGCCGCCGACCAGAACGCGACCATCAGGTCCAGGTCCTCGACGTCGATCGTGCACTGTGCCACGCGTACCGCCATGGGTCACCTCCGGAGCGTCGGTGCCCGGTGCGGTACCCACGGCGGCGCCGCCGCACACGTCGGCGCAGACGGACACCGGCGCCGCGCGGAGTCAACTCCGCGTGGCGCCGGCGCCACCTCACCCCCCACCACAAGGGGCCGGTAGCCCAGTCGCCCGTTGGCGCGGGGCACGACGGACGACCAGGTCGAGAACGGGTTACCCGCTCAGCGGCGTTCCAACCAGGCGGCGGCGTCAACTCCGAGCAGATGGCCGGAGCCCTGCCCGGTGAGCGTGTCGCTGGCGACGACCGGCTGGCCGTACCCGTCGATCAGGACCGGCGCTCCGCTGAGGTTGACCACGCAGGTCAGCACCGCTTCGCCGTTGGCGCGGGAGAAGGCGAGCACGCCGGGGCCGGTCTCCAGCCAGGTGACCCCACCGGCGTCGGAGGCGAGCGCCGGATGGTCGCGGCGGATCCGCAGCGCGGTCCGGTACAGCTCCAGCGTCGAGCCGGGCACGCCGGTCTGCGCGGCGACGGACAGCGCCCGCCAGGTGGCGGGGGCGGGCAGCCAGCTCAACTCGCTGCCGGCCGGGCCGAAGCCGTACGGCGCCAGCTCGCCGGTCCACGGGATGGGCACCCGACAGCCGTCGCGGCTCTCGCCGGTGCGCAGGAACGCCGGGTCCTGGCGCAGTTCGTCGGGCAGGTCGAGCACCTCGGGAAGGCCCAGCTCCTCACCCTGGTAGAGGTAGGCGCAGCCGGGCAGGGCGAGCATCAGCAGGCTGGCCGCGCGGGCCCGGCGCAGACCCTCGGCCCCGTCGCCGTAGCGGGTGACGTGGCGCTGCTTGTCGTGGTTGGACAGCACCCAGGTGGTGGGTGCGCCGACCACTGTCGCCTCAGCCAGCGCGGTGTCGATCACCTTGCGGAACGAGTCGGCCGACCAGGTGGCGTCCAGGAAGTCGAAGCTGAACGCCTGGTGCAGCTCGTCCGGGCCGATGTAGCGGGCGAGCCGCTGCGGGGTCTCGGCCCACGCCTCGGCCACCGCCATCCGGCCGCCGGGGTAGCTGTCCAGGATGGGCCGCCAGGCACGGTAGATCTCGTGCACCTCGTCCTGGTCGAAGTAGGGCAGGCGGCCCTTGCCGAGCAGTTCGACCTGACGCTGGCCGGTGGTCATCGTGCTGAAGCCGACGTCCGGCAGCCCCTCGGCCTTGATCATGCCGTGGGCGACGTCGATGCGGAAGCCGTCCACGCCCCGGTCGAGCCAGAACCGCAGCACGTCCTCGAACTCGGCGCGGACCTCCTGATGACGCCAGTTGAGGTCCGGCTGGGCCGGGTCGAACAGGTGCAGATACCACTGGCCGTCGGCGACGCGGGTCCAGGCCGGGCCGCCGAAGATGCTCTCCCAGTCGTTCGGCGGCAGCTCCCCCCGCTCGCCCCGACCGTCGGCGAACAGGTAGCGGGCCCGCTCCGGTGAGCCCGGGCCGGCGGCGAGGGCGTCGACGAACCAGCGGTGCGCGCTGGACGTGTGGTTGGGCACCAGGTCGACGATGATCCGCAGGCCGAGGGCGTGCGCGTCGGCGATCATCGCGTCGAAGTCGGCGAGCGTACCGAACATCGGGTCGACGTCGCGGTAGTCGGCGACGTCGTAGCCGCCGTCGACCATGGGGGACGTGTAGAACGGGGTCAACCAGAGCGCGTCCACCCCGAGGTCGTGCAGGTACGGCAGGCGTTGCCGGATCCCCTGGAGGTCGCCGACGCCGTCGCCGTCACTGTCGGCGAAGCTGCGGACGTACACCTGGTAGACGACCGCGGCGCGCCACCAGTCGTCGGCGGGGTGGGTCGGGGTGGCGGTGCTTGCGGTCATCGGTTGACGTTCCCCGTCTGTCTCGTGCTTGGGCGCGACTGTCTGAGCAATATGCCGGCCGCGCCCTGCAAGAGTCAAGCAGATCTTGCGTAAGGGAATCGCACAGCAGCCGGGGCGACAGCCGTCGAACCGCGCACCACCAGCTCCGGGCGGAACAGGTACTCCGAGTGCGGGGCGCCGTGCCCGTTGATCTCGTCCACCAGGGCCCGGACCGCCGCGACAGCCATCGCGGTCACCGGCTGGCGCATGGTGGTCAGCGGCGGGTCGGTGAAGGCCATCAACGGCGAGTCGTCGTACCCGAGCACGGAGAGGTCACCCGGAACGGTCAGGCCGCGCTGCCGGGCCGCCCGGACCGCGCCGAGCGCCATCAGGTCCGAACCGCAGACCACCGCGGTGACGCCACGGTCGAGCAGGCGGCCGGCAGCCGCCTCGCCACCCTCCACACCGAACAGTGACAGCTCGGCGAGCGGGCCCAGGTCGGCCTCGGCCACGCCGGCCAGCCGGGTCATCGCCGCACGCCAACCGGCCACCTTGCGCCGCACCGGGACGAACCGGTCCGGGCCGGTGATCAGGCCGATCCGCCGGTGGCCGAGTGCGACGAGGTGGGCCACGGCCAGTTCGGCGGCCTCGCGGTCGTCGCAGGAGACGAAGGGCGCGCCGATGCCCGGCACGTACCCGTTGATCATCACGACCGGCAGCGGGCGGGCGATCAGCGCCCGGTAGCGGTCGTGGTTGGCGGCGGTGTCGGCGTGCAGGCCGGAGACGAAGACGATGCCGGAGACCTGCCGGTCCAACAGCATCTCCACGTACTCGTCCTCGGTGACGCCACCTGCGGTCTGGGTGCACAGCACAGGTGTGAACCCACTCTGCGCCAGGGTCGATTCGATGACCTGCGCGAAGGCGGGGAAGATCGGATTGTCCAGCTCCGGCACGACCAGGCCGACCAGCCCGGCGCTGCGCTTGCGCAGCCGGGCCGGGCGCTCGTAGCCGAGAACGTCGAGGGCGGTGAGGACGGCCTGTCGGGTCTCCGGGGCTACGCCGGGGCGGTCGTTGAGCACCCGCGACACCGTGGCCTCGCTGACTTCGGCCTGTTGGGCGATGTCGGACAGTCGAGCGCGCATGGCGGCACTTTAGCCCACGGGCAAGTTCTTGCGGTGACCTTTGCAAGCGCTTCCATTATCTGCAACGTCTTGCTAACGTCCCCGCAACATACGCAAGCTGCGGCGCAGCACGTCTGCGCCGGTGGCAAGAAATTCCAGCATTCCACGGCGGGCCGCCCTTCCCCCGGGCGGACCCGCCATGACGACAGGAGTACCGATGCGCATCCGTACCGCGGGTGTGGTCGCCCTCTTCGCCCTGGCGCTCGCCGCCTCCGGCTGTGGCGACAGCGACGAGCCGGCCGCGAAGGAGTCCCCCAAGGCCGCCGGCGGCAAACTGGTCATCTGGGCGGACGACAAGCGGACCGCGGCCCTCAAGCCGTTCGCCGAGAAGTTCGGCCAGGAGAACGGCGTCACCGTCGAGGTCCAGGCCGTCCCGAACGAGGACCTCCAGAACAACTTCGTGACCGTGTCCAGCCAGGGCGGTGGCCCGGACGTGGTGATCGGCGCCCACGACTGGATCGGCAACCTGGTCCAGAACGGCGCCATCGACCCGGTGCAGCTGCCCGACGAGCAGAAGGCCGCCTTCAACGAGACCGCCATCAAGGCCGTCACCTTCAACGGCCAGCTCTACGGCGTGCCGTACGCGCAGGAGAACCTGGCGCTGATCCGCAACACCGAGCTGGCCCCCGAGGCGCCGAAGACCATTGAGGACCTGGTCGCCACCGGCAAGCAGCTCAAGGCGCAGAAGAAGGTCACCGAGACGCTGTGCCTCCAGGTCGGCCAGAAGGGCGACGCGTACCACATCTACCCGCTGTACGCCTCGGCCGGCGGTTACCTCTTCGGCACCACCGCGAACGGCGACTACGACCCGAAGGACCTGGGCGTGGGCAAGCCGGAGTCGATCGAGGCGTTCAAGAAGATCGCCGCGCTCGGCGAGAAGGGCGAGGGCGTGCTGAAGCGCTCGATCGCCGACACCAACTCGACCGCCACCTTCACCGGCAAGAAGTGCGCGTACCTGGTCTCCGGCCCGTGGGCGGTCGCCGACGTCAAGAAGGCCGGCATCACGTACGACGTCTCCGCCGTTCCCGGCTTCGCCGGTGGCAAGGCGGCCGCGCCGTTCGTGGGCGTGCAGTCCTTCTACGTGGCCGCCAAGGGCAAGAACAAGGCTCTCGCCCAGGAGTTCGTCGTCAACTACGTCGCCAAGCCGGAGCTGGCCGTGGCGCTCTACCAGGCCGACCCGCGCCCGCCAGCGCTGACCGCCGCGCTGGACCAGGTCAAGGGCAGCGACCCGGACCTGGCCAAGTTCATCGAGGCGGGCAAGGACGGCCAGGTGCTTCCGGCCATCCCGGCCATGGCCGCGATCTGGGACCCCTTCGGTAAGGCCGAGGCCGCCGTCATCGGCGGCGCCGACCCGGCCAGCACGGTCACCGCGGCCGGCAAGACGATCGCCGGCTCGATCAAGTAATGAGCACACCGTTGTCCGGCCCGGGGTCTGCCCAGCAGGCCCCGGGCCGGGGGCCCGTGGGCACCGGGTCCCCGCGCACGTCCCGTTCCGCGCGGAACCACGCGCCGATCACCGCGGCCGGCCTCGCCGCGAAGGTGGTCCTGCTCGGCCTGGTGGCCGGCATCGCGATCTGGGCGGCCTTCCCGCTCGTGGAGGCCGAGAAGTGGGTCTGGTTGGCGGTGCTGGTGCTGACCACCGGTGCGCTGTTCTACCTGTACCTGGGTCGTCGCCACGTGCCGGCGAAATACCTCGTACCGGGCACGCTCTTCCTGATCGCGTTCCAGGTCGTGCCTGTGCTCTACACCGCGAGCACGGCATTCACCAACTACGGCGACGGCCACCGCGGCAGCAAGGACGACGCGATCGTCGCGATCCAGAGTTCCTCGGTCAAGCAGGTCCCGGGCTCCGCCCAGTTCCCGATGTCCGTGGCAACCAAGGGTGACCCCGCCACCGGCGCCCTGGTCTTCCTGGTCTCCGACCCGCAGACCAACACGGTCTCCGTCGGCGACACCCGGGGCCTGCGCCCGCTCGACGCCGGCGCGGTCACCGTCGCCCCCGGCGGGAAGGTCACCGCCGCCGACGGCTACACAGTGCTGACCATCGGCCAGGCCAGCGCCCGCAGCAAGGACATCACCGACCTGGTGGTGCCGACCGCCGGCGGCGCGCTGCGCTCCTCCGGCCTGTCCCGGGTGTACGAGGGCAAAGCCGTGCGGGCGTACGACGCGGGCTGTGACTGTGTCTCCGACAGCGACAGCGGTAAGACCTGGACGGCGGACGGCGAGGTCGGCGCGTTCGTCGCCGCCGACGGTGAACGCCTGGCCCAGGGCTGGAAGGTGAACGTCGGCCTGTCCAACTTCACCCGGGTGCTCACCGACGAGCGGATCTCCGGGCCGTTCCTCGCCACGCTGATCTGGAACTTCGCCTTCGCGATCGGTTCCACCGGCGGCACGTTCATCCTCGGCATGCTTATCGCGCTCGCGCTGCACTCGCCCCGGATGCGGGGCACCAACCTCTACCGGATGTTGCTGATCCTGCCGTACGCCATGCCGTCCTTCGCGATGCTGCTGGTCTGGCGGGACATGTTCAACACGGACTTCGGGCTGATCAACAACCTGTTCGGGTTGGGCGTCGACTGGTTCGGGCAGGAATGGTCGGCCCGCGCGGCGGTGATCCTGGTGCAGCTCTGGCTCGGCTACCCGTACATGTTCCTGGTGGCCACCGGCGCGCTCCAGGCCATCCCGCGGGAGCTGACCGAGGCCACCTCGGTGGACGGGGCGTCACCCTGGCAGTCGTTCCGGGCGGTCACCCTGCCGCTGCTGCTTGTCGCGCTCTCACCGCTGCTGATCTCGTCGTTCGCGTTCAACTTCAACAACTTCAACGCCATCTACCTGACCACCGAGGGCGCGCCGTTCCCGGCGGACAACCCCACCAACGGCGCCACCGACCTGCTGATCACCTACACCTACCGGCTGGCGTTCGGTGGGCAGGCCGCGCAGTTCGGCTTCGCCGCGGCGATCTCGCTGTTCATCTTCGCCATCGTCGCGGTGGTCTCGGCGGTCAGCTTCCGGCGGACCCGCCAACAGGAGGAGGTGTACTCGTGACCACACTCACCGGCGCGGGCCGCCCGACGGCGGTCGACCGTACCGCGGGGAGGCGGAGGAACCGCTGGTTCGCCCAGGTCGGCTGGCGGCACCTGGTCGGCCTGCTCGGCGTGCTGTTCAGTCTCTTCCCGCTCGTGTTCGTCGTCTCGGCGGCGCTCAACCCGCTCGGCACCCTCTCCTCGACCGAGTTGGTGCCGACCGGCGGGGTGTCGTTCGGGAACTTCGGGGACCTGTTCGCGCGAACCGGGTTCGCCAACTGGTTCCTGAACTCACTGCTCATCGCCGGGGGCGCCTCGTTCGCCTCGATCCTGCTCTCCGCGCTCGCGGCGTACGCCTTCTCCCGGATGCGGTTCAGGGGGCGGCGGGTGGGGTTGCTGTCGCTGCTGTTGATCCAGATGTTCCCGCAGTTCCTGGCGATCGTGGCGATCTTCCTGATCTTCGGCTCGATCACGGACCTGTGGCCGGCCATCGGCTTCAACACCTCGTGGGGCCTGATGCTGCTCTACATGGGTGGCGCGCTGGGCGTGAACACCTGGCTGATGAAGGGCTTCTTCGATACGTTGCCCCGGGAGTTGGACGAGTCGGCAACCATGGACGGCGCCTCGCACGCACAGGTCTTCTTCCGGATCCTGCTGCCGCTGGTGGCGCCGATCCTCGCGGTGACGGGGCTGCTCGCCTTCATCAACACGATCAACGAGTTCCTGATGGCGAGTGTCTTCCTCACCGACACCGACGCGAAGACCCTCGCGGTCGGCATGCGGGGCATGTTGCAGGGCGGCGAGCGGAACACCAACTTCGGCATCTTCGCCGCTGGCACCCTGCTCACCGCGATCCCCACGGTGCTGGTGTTCCAGTTCCTCCAGCGCTTCATCGTCTCCGGTCTCACCAGCGGCGCCGTCAAGGGATGAGCCCACGACGCGCCGACCGGCCGACCCCACTACTACAAACTGTCGTTGATAGGGGAGGATGGGCGGCGTGGAAGCACTGAGACTGATTCTCCTCTACGTCCATCTGGTGGGCTTCGCCCTGCTGCTCGGCGGCGCGATCGCCCAGTACGTCAGCGGCAAGCTGCGGATCAACGCCGCCATGCTCTGGGGCGCGGTGATCCAGTTGCTCACCGGCCTCGGGCTCTCCGCGCCTCTGCGCGGCGGCGGTGACGCCGAGCCGGACCCGGCGAAACTTGTGACGAAGTTGGTCATCGCGCTGCTGATCTTCGTCATGGTCTTCTTCTCCCGGAAGCGGGACGTGGTCAACCGCGGCCACTTCCTCGCGATCGTCGGCCTGACCCTGGTCAACGCGGCGGTGGCGGTCTTCTGGCGGTAGCGCCCGGGCGGGGGGTCAGCCCTCCGCGAACCGGACGTTCGGGACGCCCGGCGCTCACCTACCAGCACTAACAGTGATTTGGCCCACCCAAGGGTTACACCCGGGTAACAGGCGCTCAACAGTCGTGCACGATTGTCGGCCGGTGGGTGGGCGCGGGCGTACGCTCCCGTCCGTAACGTGGGACAGCCGGCGGCACACCCGCAGGTCGGCTGATGGGCTGCCACCGCACTAGGCGCGGTGTGCAATGGGAAGGAGACGTCTTGCGCTCGGTGCGTGGGATGCGGATCGCCTCGATCTTCGCGGCGGGTGGGCTTCTGCTCACGGCCGCCGCTTGTGGCGAGGCCCCCGATGATGACAACAACGCCGGCAGTGGCGCCAAGAAGTTCAGCGCCTGCATGGTGACCGACGTCGGCGGCATCGACGACAAGTCGTTCAACACCTCGGCCTGGAAGGGTCTGCAGGAGGCCAAGGCCGCCAACGACAACATCGACATCAAGTACGTCGCGTCGAAGGCCGAGGCCGACTACGAGCCGAACCTGACGCAGTACGTCAACCAGAAGTGCGACTTCATCCTGGCCGTCGGTGGCCTGATGGGCGACGCCACCTCGAAGATCGCCAAGGCGCACCCGAACCAGCAGTTCGGCATCGTCGACGCGAACCCGGGTGACGCGAACGTCTACCCGATGCAGTTCGACACCGCCCAGGCCGCGTTCCAGGCCGGCTACCTCGCCGCCGGGATGAGCAAGACCGGCAAGGTGGGCACCTACGGCGGCCTGCCGATCCCGCCCGTGACCATCTTCATGGACGGCTTCGTCGACGGCGTGGCGCACTACAACAAGACCAAGGGCAAGAACGTCCAGGCGCTGGGTTGGAACAAGGAGACCCAGAAGGGCTCCTTCACCAACGACTTCGCCAAGCAGGACGAGGGCAAGAAGGTCTCCGACGCGCTGGTCGCCCAGGGCGCGGACATCGTCATGCCGGTCGCCGGCGGCTCCGGCCTCGGCACCACCGCCGCGGCCAAGGCCTCGGGCGGCAAGTACAGCACCATCTGGGTGGACGTCGACGGCTGCGAGAGCACCCCGGACTGCTCGGCGATCGTCACCACGGTCGTCAAGAACATCCCGGAGGCCGTCAAGGAGGCCGTGGTGAAGGCCGCCGGTGGCGAGAAGCTGGAGGCCAAGCCGGGCTTCGTGGGCACCCTTGCCAACACCGGCGTCTCGATCGCCCCGTACCACGACTTCGACAGCAAGGTTCCGGCCGAGCTGAAGGCCGAGGTCGACAAGATCAAGGCGGACATCGCCGCCGGCACCATCACCGTCACCTCGAAGGCTCAGCCGACCAAGTGACGCCCGGCCGATCCGTCCGGTGAGATCATCGGACGGTCGGCGGGAAACAGGCAGGACCGACCGGCCGCTCTGGCCCTGCGGGGTGACCCGTGGGGTCGGGGCGGCCGATCGCGCACAACGGTGGCCGGGCCGGTCGGGCCGGGTTGACGGCAGCTACGCTGCACCATCGCTCGCACTCCAGGAGGTTGCGCTGAGACTCGAACTGCGCGGCATCACCAAACGGTTCGGTGATCTGGTCGCCAACGACCACATCGATCTGACGGTGGAGCCTGGAGAGATCCATGCCCTGCTCGGCGAGAACGGCGCGGGCAAGTCGACACTGATGAACGTGCTCTACGGGCTCTACCAGCCCGACGAGGGCGAGATCCTCATCGACGGCGCGCCGCTGAAGCTGAAGGGCCCCTCCGACGCGATCGCGGCCGGGATCGGCATGGTGCACCAGCACTTCATGCTGGTGCCCGTGTTCACCGTGGCCGAGAACATCATGCTCGGCGCCGAGCAGGTCAAGGGCGGCATCGCCGGCTTCCTGGACCGGCGACGCGCCAGGCGCGAGGTCACCGAGGTGTCCGAGCGCTACAACCTGCGGGTCGACCCGGACGCGGTGATCGAGGACCTGCCGGTCGGCATCCAGCAGCGCGTGGAGATCGTCAAGGCGCTGACGCGGGACGTCGACCTGCTCATCCTGGACGAGCCGACAGCGGTGCTCACCCCACAGGAGACCGAGGAACTGCTGACCGTCATGCGGTCGCTCAAGGCGGCGGGCAAGTCGATCGTCTTCATCACCCACAAGCTCGGCGAGGTCAAGGCCATCGCCGACCGGATCACGGTGATCCGGCGCGGGAAGACAGTCGGCACCGCCTCGCCGGAGGCCAGCCGGGACGAGCTGGCCGCGCTGATGGTCGGCCGCAACGTCCGGCTCACCGTGGACAAGTCCCCGGCCACGCCTGGTGAGCCGGTGCTGGAGGTCGAGGGGCTCGTCGTCGACGACGACAGGCAGATCCGCGCCGTCGACGGGGTTGACCTGACCGTCCGCGCCGGCGAGGTGCTCGGCGTGGCGGGCGTACAGGGCAACGGTCAGACCGAGCTGATCGAGGCGATCATGGGCCTGCGCCCGGTGCTGGCCGGCACGGTCAGCCTGGCCGGCGACCGCATCGACGGCTGGAAGACGAAGAAGGTGCTCCGCGCGGGCGTCGGCTACGTGCCCGAGGACCGCAGCGTCGACGGCCTGGTCAAGGAGTTCAGCGTCGCGGAGAACCTCGTGCTGGACATCTACGACCGCCCGCCGTTCGGCAGCGGGCTCGCGCTCAAGCCTGACGCGATCGCCTCGTCGGCCAAGGAGCGGATCGAGCAGTTCGACGTCCGTACCTCATCGGCGGAGGCGCCGGTGGGCACCCTCTCCGGCGGCAACCAGCAGAAGGTGATCGTGGCCCGGGAGTTGTCCCGGCCGCTGAAGCTCTTCATCGCCGCCCAGCCGACCCGCGGCGTCGACGTCGGATCCATCGAGTTCATCCACAGCCGGATCATCCACGAGCGGGACGTCGGAACCGCCGTCATGGTGGTCTCCAGCGAGCTGGACGAGGTGATCGGGTTGGCCGACCGGATCGCGGTGATGTACCGCGGCCGGATCATCGGCATCGTCGGCCCGGACACCCCGCGTGAGGAGATCGGCCTGTTGATGGCCGGCATCAGCCCGGACGCCGCCCACGAGCGCGGCACGGACGCCGAGCCGACCGACGGCGCGGCCACCGACGGGAGCCCGGCGAGCGACGCGGGCTCCGCGAACGAGGACGAGGCATGAGCGACCCCACCCCGCAGTCCGGCTCGCCGGACAAGGAACCGGCGAGCGAGGCGCAGGCCGCGCAGAACGCGCTCGGCAACACCGAACAGGCCGAGTCGGCGACCGAGCCGACCCGCCCGGCGTCGTCGAAGCCCGACCCGGAGGCGGAACCGAAGCCGTCCCTGGGCCGGTTGTTCCTGGACAACCTCTGGGCCGCCAACACGTTCACTGTGACCCTGCTGTCGTTGGTGCTGGCGATCGTGGTCGGCGCGGTGCTGATGATCGTTTCCGATCCGGACGTGCTGCACACGTACACCTACATCACCGCCCGCCCGAGCGACGCGCTCAACGCGAGCTGGACGCTTGTCAGCGAGGCGTACGCGAACCTGTTCAAGGGTTCGGTCTTCGATCCGGAGGCGTTCTCCGGCTGGTTGAACGGCAGCAACGGCTGGCAGGCCGTGCTGGCGCCGATCTCCGAGACGCTCACCTACACCGCGCCGCTGGTCTTCACCGGTCTGGCTGTCGCGCTGGCCTTCCGTGGCGGCCTGTTCAACATCGGCGCGCAGGGCCAGGCGACGATCGGCGTGATCCTGGCGGCGCTCGCCGGTTTCCTGCTGCCCCTGCCGCCCGGCCTGCACCTGCTGGTGGCAGTGCTCGCCGGTGCCCTCGGTGGTGCGCTCTGGGGGTTCATCCCGGGCATCCTCAAGGCGCGCGCCGGCGCCCACGAGGTGATCAACACGATCATGCTCAACTACGTCGCCACGTACTTCCTGACCTGGCTGATCGTCCAGAAGGGCGTGCAGGACCCGAACCGTACCGACGCGATCAGCAAGGCGGTGGACAGCTCCGCCCAACTGCCCCGGCTGCTCGGCGACAACCTGCGGGTGCACGCCGGCATCCTGCTCGCCGTCGTGGCCACGTGGGCGGTCGCCTGGCTGCTCAACCGCTCGACGCTCGGCTTCGAACTGCGCGCGGTGGGCGCCAACCCGGACGCCGCCCGCACCGCGGGCATCAGCGTCACCAAGACGTACGTCCTGATCATGGTGTTCTCCGGGATCCTGGCCGGCCTGGGCGGCTCGAACATGGTGCTCGGTTCCACCGCGAGCGCCCTGACGCCGCTCGTCGTCGCGCAGATCGGCTTCGACGGCATCCTCGTGGCGCTGCTCGGCCGGGTGAAGCCGTGGGGTGTGCTGCTGGCCGCGCTGCTGTTCGGCGCGCTCCAGGCCGGTGGCAACCGGATGCAGTCGTACTCGGGGATCTCCCTGGAGTTGGTGACAGTGCTCCAGGCGCTGATCGTCATCTTCATCGCCGCGCCGGCCCTGGTGAAGGCGATCTTCCAGCTCCGGGCCGCACGGGCCGCCCGGTTGCAGACGAGCCTGGCGAAGGGCTGGTAACTCATGTCCACCATGGCTGTCCCCGACGTCGCGGTCGCCCCGGTCGACGAGGGCTTCTGGACCCGTAGCCGCAAGGTCGGCCTCACGTTGCTGGCGCTCGGTCTGCTGGCGGCGGTGCTCTTCGGAGCCCTCGCCACCGACCAGCAGGCCCGGTTCACGCTCAGCGACGACGCCGCAGGTGCCGCGCTGGAGATCAACGGCACCATCGGGGCGATCCTGTTCGGGATCATCGCGATCGCCGCCGGCGCGGCGCTGCTCGCCGGAGTGCCGAAGCGGTGGTTCCTGCCCGTGCTCGCCGTCGGGCTGGTCGGCTTCGTACTCTCGTTCCTCTGCTGGCAGGTCTCCGCGGCTCCGGCCGGGCAGAACTTCATGCCGCTTGTCAACATCATCCGGGGCACCTTCATCCTGGCCCTGCCGTTGATCTTCGGTGCGCTCGCCGGGGTGCTCTGCGAGCGCTCCGGTGTGGTCAACGTGGCGATCGAGGGCCAGCTGCTGATGGGCGCGTTCAGTGGCGCGCTGTTCGGCAGCCTCTCCGGAAACGTGTGGGTGGGCCTGGTCGCCGCCGCGATCGGCGGCGCGTTCATCTCGCTGCTCCTTGCCGTCTTCGCCATCCGCTACCTGGTCGACCAGGTCGTCATGGGCATCGTGCTGAACCTGCTGGCGGTCGGCGTCACAGGCTTCCTCTACGAGCGGCTGATGCAGACCGACGCGGACAAGTACAACAGCGCGCCCCGCTTCAGCAACTGGGAGATCCCGCTGCTCAAGGACATCCCGGTGCTCGGGCCGGCGCTGTTCCGCGGCAACATCTTCCTCTACCTCGGCCTGCTGCTGGTCCTGGTGATCCACATCGGGCTGTTCCGCACCCGGTGGGGGCTGCGTACCCGCTCCGTCGGCGAACACCCGACCGCCGCCGACACCCTCGGCGTCAAGGTGCTGCGGGTGCGCTACCGCAACGTGCTGCTGGCGGGCGTGGTCGCCGGCATCGGCGGCGCGTCGTACACGCTGGCGCTCTACTCGTTCACCAAGAACATGATCGGCGGCAAGGGGTTCATCGCGCTGGCCGCGCTGATCTTCGGTCGGTGGAACCCGACCGGGGCGCTGCTCGCCGCGCTCTTCTTCGGCTTCGCCGACCAGCTCGCCACCTACCTGGGCGCCATCAACAGCTCGATCCCCAGCCAGTTCCTGGCCATGCTGCCCTACCTGGCGACGATCCTGGCGGTCGCCGGGCTGGTCGGCCGGGTGCGGGCACCGGCCGCCGACGGCAAGCCGTACATCAAGGGCTGACGCCCGTGCCCGGCGGGGACACCCCCGCCGGGCACGATGACAGCGCTCGTCCGCCGAGCGCTGCCGACACTTCCCGGGTACGCCGTGGTCGACCTCGGCGTCAGGCCGCCGTGGTCGCTCCGATTCGCTCGGAGAACTCGACGAGGCGGTTGGAGAACCCCCACTCGTTGTCGTACCAGCCGAACACCTTGACCTGGTTGCCGACGGCCTCGGTCAGCGGCGCGTCGAAGATCGACGAGTAGGGGTTGCCGACGATGTCCGCCGAGACCAGCGGCGCCTCGGAGTACTGCAGGTAGTGCCGCAGCCGCTGGGAGGCGGCGGCCTCGCGGAACGCCGCGTTGACGTCCTCGACGTCGGCGCTGCGGCGGAGGACCACGGTGAGGTCGGTGATCGAGCCCGTCGCGACCGGGACGCGTAGTGCGGCACCGGTGAGACGCCCGTCGAGCTCCGGAATGACCTTACCGATCGCCTTCGCCGCGCCCGACGACGTCGGGATGGTCGAGACGGCTGCCGCGCGGGCGCGGCGCAGGTCGGAGTGTGGCGCGTCGTGGAGCCGCTGGTCGCCCGTGTAGGCGTGGATCGTCGTCATCAGTCCCGACTCGATGCCGAACGAGTCGTTGAGCACCTTCGCCAGTGGCGCCAGCGAGTTCGTGGTGCAGGAGCCGTTGGAGAAGACGTCGTGGCTGTCCGGGTCGAGGCTGTCGTCGTTCACTCCGAGAACGAACGTGGGGACGTCCCCCTTGGCCGGCGCCGAGATGACGACCTTCCTCGCGCCGCCCTTGAGGTGGGCCGCCGCCGCGCCGCCGTCCGTGAAGTGGCCAGTGGACTCGATCACGACGTCGGCGCCGACGTCACCCCAGGGGATGGTGGCCGGGTCGGACTGCGCGAAGACCCTCATGCGCGTGCCCCCAACGGCGATCGCGTCGCCGTCGAAGGCGACTCCGTCCAGATGGCCGGAGACCGAGTCCCACTCGAGCAGGGTGGCCAGCGTGCGGGCATCGGTGAGGTCGTTGACCGCGACCACCTCGATGTCCGCGTTGTTCGCCAGGGCCGCGCGCAGGTAGGTGCGCCCGATCCGCCCGAACCCGTTGATGCCGATGCGTACCGTCATGGCTTCAGTTCCTCCTGTTGTCTTCCTGGGCGAGCCCGGCTGGTGCCGCCGCCCGGAGGAGGCCGAGAGCGCCGGCTCGGGCGTCGTCGAACGGGCCCGGGTCCTGCTGGGCGATCGCGAGCACGTAGCCGCCCTGCAGGACGGCCATCAGGGTGTTGGCGAGCTGCTCGGGGTCGAGGTGGTCCCGTAGTTGGCCGGCGGCGACGGCCTCGCGAAGCACAGTGACCCACCTGCCGCGGACCTGGGCGAACGCGCGCGCCACCGGGGCAAGCAGCACCGGATCCTCGCGCACCTGCGGGTCCTGGGTCATCCGGCCGACCTTGCAGCCCTTGAGGGCGTCGCGGGGCCGCATCAGGTACGCCTCGATCCGGGCCATCGGGTCGCCGGGACCGTCGAGTTCGGAGGCGGCCGGCAGCAGGTCGGCGACGTTGCGCTCCAGGGCGGCGAGCGCGAGGTCCCGTTTGGTCGGGAAGTGGTGGTACATGCTGCCCTGACCCACGCCGGACCGTTCGCGAACGTCACGCGGGCTGGTGTCGGCGTAGCCGCGCTCCCACATGAGCTCGCTCATCGTGTCGACCAGTAGTTGTCGCGAGTCCATCACCTCACTGTACATACCAGTAGGTACAGAGCGCCCGTCGACCCGGCCCTGCCCGCTCCTGACCTGGGCTGCTTGGGCAGAATGACGGCATGACCGACATTGACTGGGCGCGGTTGCGCGCTGCTGCCACCGAGGCGATGCGGCACGCGTACGCGCCGTACTCGACGTTCCCGGTCGGCGCCGCCGCGTTGGTCGACGACGGCCGTGTGGTGGTCGGCTGCAACGTCGAGAACGCCGCGTACGGGGTGACGCTGTGCGCGGAGTGCGGTGTCGTCTCCAGCCTGCACGCCACCGGCGGCGGCCGGCTCGTCGCGCTCTCCTGCGTCGACGCCACAGGTGAGCCGCTGATGCCGTGCGGCAGGTGCCGGCAACTGCTGTGGGAGCACGGCGGGCCGGAGTGCCTGATCGAGGCCAGGCCCCGCCCACTGCGGATGGACGAGCTGCTGCCACACGCCTTCGGTGTCGAGGACCTGGAGTCGGTGACGGGCGAGACGCCGGTGCCTGTGGTTCCCGAGCGGCTGGCCGCCTGGCGCGGACGGGGCACCGTCTTCGTGCACCCGGACATGTCCGCGGGCCAGCAGGTCTGGACGGCGTACTGGGAGCGGTCGGCCGGAGACGACGCCGGCGCCGAGACAGGTGTGCTGGAGGAGGCGCCGAGCTGGGACGACACGGCCGAGGCGATCGCCTGGGGCCTGGCCCGCTCGCCCCGGGTGGTCGTGGTCGACGAGACCGGCACGATCTTCTGGGCCGGTGAGGGGGAGCCGCCTTTGGAGATCCCGGTTCGGTGGTCTGGTGGCTGAGCTTGGGGGATTGGGCCGACCGTGCCCGGCTCCGGGAGGTCAGGCTTGATCCCTCCGCCGGGCACGGTCGCCCCAATCCCCTCGGTGCTTGCGGTCGGTCCGTGGGTCGGGATTTCCAAAGACTAGGAAAGATCTTCTGATGAGTTTTGCTGCTGTTGACGTCATTCGGGTCAAGCGGGACGGGGGCGTGCTGTCGGACGCCCAGATCGACTGGGTGGTCGACGCGTACACCCGGGGGGTTGTCGCCGACGAGCAGATGTCCGCGCTGGCCATGGCGATCCTGTTGAACGGCATGACCGGGCCGGAAATCGCCAGGTGGACCGCCGCGATGATCGCCAGCGGTGAGCGGCTGGACCTGTCGGCGGTACGCCGGCCCACTGTCGACAAGCACTCCACGGGCGGCGTCGGCGACAAGATCACTCTGCCGCTCACCCCGTTGGTGGCCGCGTGCGGCGCTGCCGTTCCCCAGCTCAGCGGGCGCGGCCTCGGGCACACCGGCGGCACGCTCGACAAGCTGGAGTCCATCCCGGGCTGGCGGGCCACGGTGAGCAACGAGGAGTTCATCGCCCAGCTCGACGAGGTCGGCGCGGTGATCTGCGCGGCCGGCGCCGGGCTCGCCCCCGCCGACCGCAAGCTGTACGCGCTTCGCGACGTGACAGGCACCGTGGAGGCGATCCCGCTGATCGCCAGCTCGATCATGAGCAAGAAGATCGCCGAGGGCACCGGCGCGCTGGTCCTTGACGTCAAGGTCGGCTCCGGTGCCTTCATGAAGTCCGTCGACCAGGCACGTGAACTGGCCCGGACGATGGTGGAGTTGGGCGGCGCGCACGGCGTACGGACCGTCGCCCTGCTCACCGACATGTCCACCCCGCTGGGCCTGGCGATCGGCAACGCCGTCGAGGTGACCGAGTCGGTGGAGGTGCTGGCCGGCGGTGGCCCGGCGGACGTGGTGGAGCTGACGCTGGCCCTGGCCCGGGAGATGCTCACCGCCGCAGGCCTCCCGGACGCCGACCCGGAGGCGGCGCTACGCGACGGCCGGGCGATGGACTCGTGGCGGGCGATGATCCGGGCGCAGGACGGCGACCCGGACGCCCCGATGCCCACCGCCGCCGAGGTCGAGGTGGTCCGCGCCGAGCAGGACGGGTACGTCGCGTCCGTCGACGCGTACGCCATGGGGGTTGCGGCGTGGCGGCTCGGCGCGGGCCGGGCCCGCAAGGAGGATCCGGTGAGCGTGCCGGCCGGTGTGGTGCTGCACAGGCGCCCGGGTGACGCCGTACGGGCCGGTGACCCGCTGTACGAGTTGCGCGCGGACGACGCCACGCGGATCCCGGCGGCGCTGACCGAGGCGGCGCGCGCGGTGCGGATCGCGTCGACCGCGCCTACCGTGACGCCACTTGTCATCGAGCGGATCGGCTGACCGGAGGCGGGTCGGGGTGGGCGTGGTGCCGGTCACCTGGGAGCGCTATTGTCGCAGGCCAAGGGGGGATAACCGGCTCTGCGCCGGCGTGATCAGACAGGAAGTTGCCCCGTGACCGTACCTGCCCCCGACCCGCGTGAGGTGCGTGAGGCGAGCCTGGACGAGCTGTCCCGGCTCGGCCTGCCGCTGCCGCCGGCCCAGTTTCCACTCGTGTGGGAGCCGGGCGATGCGATCGAGTTGCGTCCGACGCCGGAGATCGAGGCGCGGATCGCCGTCCTGCACCTGATCTTGGCCCGCTGTTTCGGGATGCCACCGCAGGCGGCGATGAGCTGGCTGCTCGGTTCGCATCTGGTCGACATGGTCACGCCGCCGGAGTGGCAGTTCGTCATGGGCGGCAAGGGTGACCACCGCTCGTTCGTGCTGCACCACGACGCGCTCTTCGCGCTGGCCTGGGTGCTCGGGTTGAGCAAGCAGCTGGACCCGACCCTGGCCGTGGACGAGCGGCTGGTGGAGCGGTTGCCGCACATCGCCGAGGGGGAGACCTTTCCGCGTTGGCAGGCACGCATCCTCACCGCGCCGCAGCATCCGGCGGACGCGGCTGCGCTGCTGGACCTGCACTACTGTCTGGACTGGGCCTACCTGGAGACCGAGCGCGCTGGCCGGCGGGCGCCGGGGCTGGTCGACGCGAACGCGATAGGCCAGCGGCGGTGGGCGTTGGAGTGGGCGGTGATCCTGCGCGGGCCGTACCACGACGAACCGCCCGGCTGGGAAGAGGTCGACCTCTCCACCTGAGGTCAGCGGGGCCGGTGGGCGTCGAGCCGGACGGCCACTGTGACCCGGACCGGCTCGGGCAGCGCGGCCATCCGGGCGGCGAGGGCGTGCGGGTCGGTGTGCCAGGCACTCGGACCCATCCCCACCAGGGTGGCCACCTCGGTGCGGGTGAGCGTCAGCTCGGCGCGGTGCACTGTCGAGCTGGCCGGGGTGAAGTGACCGCCCAGGTTGGCGGCCACCCGGTCGGCCTTGTCCGGGTCGACGCGGAGCAGGTCGAGGGCGTCCACGAGTTCGCCGAGGTGGTCGGCGGCGGGGGTGATCACCAGCAGCGTGCCGGCCGGGTCGAGCACCCGGTGGAACTCCGGCCCGTTGCGGGGGGCGAAGACGTTCAGCAGCACGGCCGTCGAGCCGTCGGCCAGGGGCAGCCGCTGCCAGGTGTCGGCGAGGGCCGCGGCGGCCCGTGGATGCGCCCGGGCGGCGCGGCGCAGCGCCGGCTTGGAGACGTCCAGGGCCAGACCCACGGCGTCGGGCAGCGCCGCCAGCACCGCGCCGAGGTACCTGCCGGTGCCGGCGCCGGCATCCACCACCAGGGGGTACGCCCCGAGGCCCGGCACGGCCTGTGCCGCGGCGTCGGCGAGGGCGCCGGAGATCAGGTCGTAGTGCCCGGCGGCGAGGAAGTCCGATCGGGCGGCCACCATCTCGGCGGTGTCCCCGACGTGCGGGGCGCGACCGGCGAGCAGGTTGACGTACCCCTGTCGGGCGATGTCGAAGCTGTGCCGGCGCGGGCAGCGCAGCGCGCGGGCGGTGCCGGCGGTCGCCTCGGCCAGCGGCTCCCCACAGACCGGGCAGCGCAGCCGGTCGAGGATGTGCGGGTCCACGTCAGGCCTCCGTGCCGCGTCGGGGGCGTGGCGCGCGGTTCTGCGCGAGGTGGTCGACGACCCGATGGGTGAACGCGCCGAGCGCCTCGACCTCGGCCGGGGTGAGCAGGTCGAGGAAGTGCTGACGGACTGCGGTGACGTGGCCGGCGGCGGCGGCCTCGATGGCGTCCCGACCGGCCGGGGTGAGTACGACGATCGCGCCGCGCGCGTCGTCCGGGCACTCCTCCCGGGTCACCAGACCGCGCTGCTGCATCCGGGTCAGGTGGTGCGAGAGCCGGCTGCGCGACCACAGCATCCGGTCCGCCAGTTCGCTGAGGCGCAGCCGGCCCTGCGGCGTCTCGGACAGGTCGGAGAGCACGTCGTAGTCCGGCTCGGACAGGCCGGCGTCCTGGGTCAGCTCCCGGGCCAGCTCCAGGTCGAGCAGGCGGCGCATCCGGCGGTAGCCACGCCAGGCGCGGTCCTCCCGTTCGTCGAGCCACCTGGTCCCCTCCATGCCGCTCAGCCTAGCGTCTTGGTTGACATGTCATCCAATCGCCTCCTACGGTCGATGACATGTCAACGAATCCGCTGTGGGACCTCTTCGGCGCCCGGGGGCGCGGAGTGCTCGTCACCCTGCGCCGCGACGGCCGACCCCAACTGTCCAACCTCGACTACCTGGCCGAACCGGGACTGATCCGCTGCTCCACCACCGACGACCGGGCGAAGGTCCGCAACCTGCGCCGCGACCCGCGGGCCAGCTTCCACGTCACCACCGCCGACGGCGGCGCGTACGCGGTCGCCGAGGGGACCGTGACGTTCACCGAGCCGGCCACGGCCACCGGCGACGCCGCGGTCGACGAACTGGTCGAGGTCTACCGGGGGATCCGCGGTGAACACCCGGACTGGGCGGACTACCGCGCCGCAATGGTCGCCGACGGGCGGGTCGTCCTGCGGCTCGCCGTCGACCGGGTCTACGGCAGGCCCGGATGAGCGGGCTGGCGTGGCCGGCCCCGGCGGGCTGACTAGGGTCGGAGCATGGTCGCAACTATCCGGTACGAGGACATCGTCAAGGTCCCGAAGGCGCTGCTGCACGACCACCTCGACGGCGGACTGCGGCCCGCGACGATCGTCGAGCTGGCGGCGGAGGTCGGCCACGAGCTGCCCACCACCGACCCGGACGCGCTCGGACGCTGGTTCGTCGAGGCGGCCGACTCCGGCTCGCTGGAGCGCTACCTCGAGACGTTCGCGCACACGGTGGCGGTCATGCAGACCGCCCCGGCGCTGCGCCGGGTGGCCCGCGAGTGCGCGCTCGACCTGGCCGCCGACGGGGTGGTCTACGCAGAGGTGCGCTTCGCCCCCGAACAACACCTGGAGAAGGACCTGAGCCTCGACGAGGTGGTCGAGGCCGTCCTCGCCGGGTTCGCCGAGGGCACCGCCCAGGCCGTCGAGGCGGGTCTGACCATCCGGGTGGGCACCCTGCTCACCGCGATGCGGCACGCCGCCCGCTCCCAGGAGATCGCCGAGCTGGCGGTACGGCACCGCGACGCAGGGGTGGTCGGCTTCGACATCGCCGGTGCCGAGGCGGGCTTCCCGCCCACCCGGCACCTGGACGCCTTCGAATACCTGCAACGGGAGAACTTCCACTTCACCATCCACGCGGGCGAGGCGTTCGGCCTGCCGTCGATCTGGCAGGCGATCCAGTGGTGCGGCGCGGACCGGCTCGGCCACGGCGTACGCATCGTCGACGACATCGCGCCCGACGGCACGCTGGGCCGGCTGGCCGCGTACGTGCGGGACAAGCGCATTCCGCTGGAGCTGTGCCCGTCGTCGAACGTGCAGACCGGCGCGGTGGACTCGATCGCCGACCACCCGATCGGCCTGCTGCGGGACCTGCGGTTCCGGGCCACCGTCAACACCGACAACCGGCTGATGAGCGGCACCTCGATGTCACGCGAGATGTCGCTGCTGGTGGAGACCTTCGGCTACGGCTGGCGGGAGTTGCAGTGGTTCACCATCAACGCGATGAAGAGCGCCTTCATCCCGTTCGACGAACGGCTGCGGATCATCGACGAGGTGATCAAGCCGGCGTACGCCAAGCTGCTGGCCTGACTCCTCAGCCGTGCGGGTGGCCGGCGAGCAGGCCGGCCACCCGGCGCAGCACCTCCCGCGCGCGGGCCGCCTCGGCGCCGAGCCCGGTCTGCCGGCGCAGCACGGCGGGCTCGGCCCGCAGCAACGCCACCCCGCGCCGCACCAGCACCCGGGGAGCCTTGCGCTGTTCGGCGAGATCGCGGGCCAGCCGGCGGACGAATGTCGCTCCGCGCGGACGGCGCAGCGCGTACGCACCGGCGAGCAGCCCACGGCGGCGGCACTCCTCGACGATCTCGGCGGCGAAGATCCCCTCCGCTACGAAAATTGGCGATCCGGCGACATCAAATGGCCGGGTGGCCACCCTTCGATCTGCGCCGATCGCATAAACCGGCACATCGGCCCGTCCGTGGCGTGCCAGTTGGGCAATGGTTTCGACGGCGGTCAGGGAGTCCCAGGAGTCGGGCGATTCCCAATCGACCTGGCCGTTTCGGTGCGGCAACGTAGGGTCATCGCCGTCTTTGTAGAAGTCGTCCAGGCAGAGCACCGGCAAGCCGGTTTGCTGCGCTATGTACGACTTTCCGGAGCCAGAAGGGCCGGCGAGCAGGACAACGCGGTGCGGATGTTTCATTACCTTCAGTTACTCCGGCCAGACGGACTGCTATCAAATCGTATCAACATCTCATCACACCTTCGGCGGGTGACAACCTGGGCTTTCTTCTTGCCGGGCGTCGTGATGGAATCTCGGGGGTCCGACCCGCCGGGTCGGTCGCTGAGCGTTGCCCGGGGCAACGCGTTCAAGCTGTAATCGCGAGGGCGGTGACGTGAGCAAACGGCCAAAGACGGCGGGCTCCTTCCTGTCGCGGCTGCGCCGGCCGGCCAGCCGGCTCCGGGACATGCCGATCTGGTCAAAGCTCGGTCTCATCATGATCGTGCCGACCATCGCCACGGTCGTCGTGGGCACCAGTGGTCTCGTCGACCACCTGGAAACCCTCGGCAACGCCAACCGAGCGGGCGACCTGGCCAACCTGTCGAGCTACTCGGGCGACCTGGTCGACACACTGCAGGACGAGCGGACAGCCGCCGTGCTGCTGCTCCAGGCAGCCGGGACCCAGCCGAAGGCCCAGTACCAGGAGGCCTACAACCGGGTGAACTCCCGGGTGGACCAGAGGACCGGCCCCTACCGGCAGCAGCGCGCCGAGGTCGAGGACCTGCCGAGCAGCCTGGAGAGCCAGCTCGACGGGATCGACCAGTCGCTGAAGGACCTGCCGGGCGTCCGCAGCCAGGTGTTCAGCGGCAAGCTCAAGCTCACCGAGACGATCCAGGCGTACGAGGGCCTGATCAGCGACCTGCTCGCCATCCGTGACTCGGCCACGCAGCTCGCCGGTGACAACGACCTGAGCGACCGGATGCGCGCCGCCGCGGCGGTCGCCCGGGAGAAGGAGTTCCTCTCCGCACGCCGGGTCGTCGTCCACCGCGCGCTCGGCCAGCAGCGGATGACCCCTGTGCTGCGCACCGACTACATCGCCAGCGGCACCGGTCAGCAGCAGGCACTGCAGAGCTTCAAGGCCGTCGCCAGCCCGGACGAGGCGAAGTTCCACGACCAGACGGTCGCCGGCGGTGACCGCCGGGAGGCACAGAACTACACCGGCTGGATCGACGGCAACGTCACGGGCGACATGCGCGGCGCGCCGTTCGGCCCGGACCAGTGGGAATCCGCCATGACGGCGAACGCGAAGCTGATCCGCTCCGTCGAGACGAAGCTCGACAAGGACGTGGTCGCCGAGGCCGACAGCCTGCGCTCCGACGTCCAGCGTCAGGTCTTCCTGGAGACCGGCCTGCTGCTCAGCATGCTGCTGCTGGCCATCCTCTTCGCCTACCTGGTCGCCCGCTCGATGGCCCGTTCGCTGCGTGAGCTGCGCCAGGGCGCCCTGTCCGTCGCCCAGTACGGCCTGCCGCAGGCGGTGGCCCGGCTGCGCGACCCGCAGGTCGTCGGGCAACTCTCCCCGGTGCAGCTGGCCAACCAGATCGCCGAGCCGCTGCCCGTCCGCAGCAAGGACGAGTTCGGCCAGGTGACCGAGGCGTTCAACGCCGTCCACCTGGAGGCGGTCCGCACCGCCGCCGAGCAGGCGGCGCTGCGCGCCTCCGTCGCGACCATGTTCGTCAACCTGGCCCGCCGTTCCCAGATCCTGGTCGACCGCCTCATCGGGCACCTCGACCGGCTGGAGCGCGGCGAGGAGGACCCGGACCGCCTGGCCGAGCTGTTCCAGCTCGACCACCTGGCCACCCGGATGCGCCGCAACGACGAAAACCTGCTGGTGCTCGCCGGCGCCGACTCCACCCGCGTGCAGCGCGAGCCGGCAGCCCTCATCGACGTGCTGCGCGCCGCGCAGTCCGAGGTCGAGCACTACACCCGGATCGAGTTCGGGGTCATCGACCGTGACATCGAGGTCGCCGCGCACGCGGTGAACGACCTCGTGCACCTCGTCGCCGAGCTGTTCGACAACGCCACCGCGTTCTCGCCGCCGGACTCGCAGGTGATGGTCGAGGCCCGCCGGGTCGGCGACCGCGCCTCGCTCTACGTCGAGGACCGCGGCATCGGGATCAGCCGCGAGCAGCTGCAGGACCTCAACGAGCGACTGGCGACTCCACCGCAGGTGGACGTGGCAGTCTCCCGGATGATGGGCCTGGTCGTGGTCGCCCGACTGGCGTCCCGGCACGGCGTCCGGGTCGAGCTGCGTCCCGGCTCCGACCGGGGCACTGTCGCCGACGTCACCCTGCCCACCTCGGTGCTGGTGCCCCGCGCGCTCTCCGGCCGGGTGCAGCAGCCCTCGGCCCTGCCCGCGGTCGGCGGCGGTGCCCAGCAGGGTGGGCCCGCGCCCGCCTACGGCGCCCAGCAGGGTGGGCCCGCGCCCGCCTACGGCGCCCAGCAGGGTGGGCCCGTGCCCACCTTCGGTGCGCTGCCCGCGCTGGGCAACGGACCCCGCCCCAGCGAGTCGTCCGGCAACCAGGTCACCCTCGGCGGTCGGCCGTTCGACCCGGCGCCGCGCAACGGCACCGGCACGCCCGCCAACTCCGGTGGGTACCGCTCGATGCCCGCCTGGTCCGACCTGACCGGCGCGGCCGGTACGAACGGTGTCAACGGCGGCGACGGGTTCACGCCCCGGCCGGCCAACGGCCAGCCGATCGACCCGCTGCCGCAGCGCCGGGCCGGCGACGACTCCTCGACCACCGGCCAGCAGCAGTCCATCCCGCGCCAGCTGCCCAGCAGCCCGGAGGCACACCCGTACTCAACGCCGCCGGTCTCCGCGCAGCCGTACTCCGGCGCGCCGGTCTCCGCCTCGCCGGCATCCGGTCAGCCGTACTCCGGTCAGCCCTACTCGGGTGCGCCGTACGGTGGCCCGCCGGTGTCCGCCGCCCCAGCCTCCGGTCAGCCGTACGCCGGTCCGCCGGTGTCGGCGTCCCCGGTGTCGGCCTCGCCGGCGTCCGGTCAGCCGTACTCGGCGCCGCCGGCCTCCTCCGGCCAGTCGTTCAGCGGTTTCGTGCCCCGCTCCGCCCCGCCCGCCCAGGCGCCCAGCGCTCCGGCACCTCCGGCCTGGCCGCCGGTGCCGGGTGGCGAGCGCGAGGCGGCGACCCCGCCGGTGCCCGAGCGGCTCGCCGCCGCCCTGGACATGACGACGGAGTTGCCGCGGGTGCCCCGCCCCGGCGACCAGCCGGCCGCCGCGGCCCAGCCGCCGGCCCCCGCTCAGACCCCCGCCCCGGCCCCCGCTCCGGCTCCGGCCGCACAGAGCCGGCCGGCGCCGCAGCAGCCGCAGGCCCAGAACCGGCAGCGGTACGCGGACGAGACGATGGAGCTGCCGATCTTCCGGGAGCTCGAGTCGGCCTGGTTCCGCACCCGCCGTCCGGGTCCGGAGGAGGCGGCGGCAGCCGCCAAGCCGGCGACGAACGGCGGCGGCGCCGCGACGCAACAGTTCGCCACGGTCGAGGCGAACGGACCGGCAGTCCACAAGACACCACCCGGGACGACAGGTAACACGCCGATGGCAGACACTCCGACGGCCGGAGGAGCGCCGCGGGACAACGGGTCGACAGCGAACGGGGGCGCACGCCCCAGCCTCGCCGAGAGCCTGCCGAACCGCCGGCCCCAACAGCAGCAGCAGACCAACGGCTGGCAGACCGCCGCCGACGACGGTTGGCGTGCCGCCTCGGCAGCGGCAAGCGCGGCGCCGGTGGCCGAGACCACGACTACCGGTCTGCCGAAGCGCAAGCCGATGGCGCAGCTCGTGCCGGGCGCGGTGGAGAAGCCCACCACCTCGGTCCAGCGGCGCTCCCCGGAGGCGGTCCGTGGCCTGCTCTCCGCCTACCACCGGGGCGTGCAGCGAGGGCGTAGCACCTCGGACAACCCGACCAGCCCGGAGGCGACTCCGGGAGGGCAGCAATCCTCGCAGTCTGGCTCAGGCCCAGCGGCCGGGAGCGGGCAGAAGGAGCAAGAAGGATGACAACTACGCAGGATCTTGGTTGGCTGCTTGCCAACTTCGCCGACCGGGTACCCGGTGTCGCACACGCGGTCGCCGTCTCGGCGGACGGCCTGCTCCTCGCGTCGTCACGGGACCTGCCACGGGACCGGGCCGACCAGCTGGCCGCCATCGCGTCCGGCCTGGTCAGCCTCACCCAGGGAGCAGCCCGCTGCTTCGAGGGAGGCGCTGTGCTGCAGACCGTCGTGGAGATGGACAATGGCTTCCTGTTCCTGATGTCCATCTCGGACGGCTCGTCCTTCGCCGTGCTGGCCGCTCGCAGCTCCGACGTGGGCCAGGTCGGCTACGAGATGGCGCTGCTGGTCGACCGGGTGGGCGACGCGCTGACCCCGCAGCCGCGTGCGGCCGCGGGGATGCTGGGCTGACGCTCGGCCGATCGTGAGGTCGGCGCAACTGCAAGGACGACAACGACGAGTTCCACCGGTGGGAGCCGGTGCCGGGTGCGAAGGAGGTGAGCGGCGACATGGCCGATCGTGACGAACCGACCGGAGCGTTGGTCCGTCCATACGCCGTGACCCGTGGTCGCACCCGCCCCCGGCTGGACATCGCGCTGGAGGCGCTCGTCGAGACGACGGTGCGCGGTCGCGCCGCTGCCAATGGCAACGGTGGTGGTCGCGAACACCAGTACATCGCCGCGCTGTGTGACGGACGCGTGCAATCGCTCGCCGAGATCGCGGCGCGGATGCAGCTCCCGCTCGGTGTGGCCCGGGTGCTCATCGCCGACATGGCGACGGACGGCCTGGTCGCGGTCCACGAGCCGACCATCCTGGACGACTCCGACGACGCGGTGGGCACTGAACTGCTGGAGAGGGTGCTGAGTGGACTTCGCAGGCTCTGACATGTCGCACCGCCCGCCGAACCCGAGCGGCCGCGTGACGTCGGCGAAGATCGTTATCGCCGGTGGATTCGGCGTCGGTAAGACGACGCTGGTCGGCTCGGTCTCGGAGATCACGCCGCTGACCACCGAGGCCATCATGACCTCGGCCGGTGTGGGCGTCGACGACACCCGGCAGGTGCCGGGCAAGACGACGACCACGGTGGCCATGGACTTCGGCCGGATCTCGATCGACCGTGACCTGATCCTGTACCTGTTCGGTACGCCGGGTCAGACCCGGTTCTGGTTCATGTGGGACGAACTGGTCCGGGGTGCCATCGGCGCTGTCGTGCTGGTGGACACCCGCCGGCTGGCGGACTGCTTCGCGGCGATCGACTTCTTCGAGCACCGGCGGCTGCCGTACCTGGTGGCCATCAACTGCTTCGACGGGATGCAGTACCACGACCCGCAGGACGTCCGGGACGCCTTGGCGATCTCCAGCGACGTGCCGGTGGTGGCCTGCGACGCCCGTAACCGGGAGTCGACGAAGCACGTGCTGATCTCGCTTGTCGAGTACGTGCTCACCATGCGCCGTACGCGCGCCGTCGCCCCGGCCTGACCGGGACGGTTTCACGCCCGGTGGTGGCTCCGGCCGCCACCGGGCGCCACAGCCTGCCCAGCGCCGGCCGTCACGTCGACGGCTGGCGCAGACGTGTGCGTGGTCCTGCTCGCGGCTCACCCGCTACACGAAATCGCGCCCCCAGTCGGCTGACTGAGGGCGCGATCGGCGCTTGAGGACTGTGGGGTCAGGACTGGTAGCCGGCGGAGCGGTACTCGTACTCCCGATCGTCGTCGCGGTCACCGTGGTCGCGGCTGAAGTCCCAGCCGCCGGCGGCCTCGCGACCCGGCCGGCCGCCCACCGCGAACCCGCCGATTTCCTGCCCGCGGCGCCAGCCACGGAAGTAGCCTGTGGTGTTCTCCGCGAGGCTCGCCGCGTCACGCACTATCCGCAGTGGACGCTCCTCGCGCAGCGGGGAACCGGGGACCAGGTTGGCCTGTGGCACCCGCTTCGGCAGCCCCGCCGTCGTCTCGGCGCCCACCGCCGGTCGGGCCGCCTGCTCGGCTGCCTGCCATCCGGTGTCGGCGGTGGTCGACCAGTCCAGGTCGGTTTCCTCGGTCTGGCCGACGAACCAGGCCGACTTCGCCTGCGCGAAAATCAACAGGTCGCCGTCGCCCTCGTCGGCCACCGGTGGCGGCCGGTGCTCGACAGGCGGCGACGGCCGGTGCTCGACCACCCGCTCGGCGCGCGGCGCGGGACGGCCGCCGCGAGCTGCCTGCTCCCGGTCGACAAGCCGCAGCGGCGGCGTGTCCAGGTGCGCGTCGGCGGGCTGGTTGAGCCCTTCGCGCAGCGCCCGGTCGGCCAGCGGCGGCGGCTCCACCAGTCGCAGCATGGGCGGCTCCTGGGGCAGGTCGTCAGCGAGCCAGGGCGGGGTGACCCGGCCGTCGGCCCGACCCGGGTCGGTCGGGGCGTCGACGCCCCGACCCCCGCCGTACGGGTAGGCGACCGGGTTGTTCGCCGAGCTGTCGCTCGGGTCCTCCGGGTTGTTGACCAGCGGCCAGTTGGCCCGGGACCCCGGCGGCGGAGACTCCTGGCCGGGCCGGGGCGCCGGCACGGGAATGCTGAGGTCGGTGACGCTGAACCCGCCGGTCGGCGGCTCGTCCACCGGGCGCTGCTGGTGGCTCGGCCGGGGTTCGCCGTTGGTCTTCGGGCGGGGCGGGATGACTGTGCGTTGCCGCTCGGCCCGCGCGTGGTTGATCGCGGCGGTGGTCAGCGTCGGGCGGAACGGTTCGCCCGCCTCGGCCGGCGGCACCGCGCCGCGCTGCGTCGGGGCGATCGGGGTGATCCCGGGTGGCGGGGGCGGCGGCGAGGAGACCGGCCGGTTGGTCGGACCGTCGATCCGACTCGGCTCGCCGCGCACCGGCAGTGGGGACACCGGCGGGCCGGCGACGGCGGCCGGAGCCACCGGCGCGGGTGCGACAGGGGGAGGGGTGACGGGAGCCGGGGCGACAGGCGGTGGCCCGAGCGGGCGGGGCGTGGCCAGTGGCGCGCTGCCCGGGGCGGGCTCGGGACGGCTCCGCCGGCCCACGCTGGGGGCCTGCTCGGCGGCGGCCGGCGTCGGCCGGACCGCCCGCAGGCCAGCGCTGGTGTTGTTCAGGCCGGCGCCGGTGCTGCCCAGGCCGGACAGCTCGCCGACCGATTCGCCACGGCGGGCGGCGGCGCGTCGACCGGGGGCCGGCGCGGGCGCGCTCACGCGGGCGCCGAGAGCGCTCACCAGCGCCTCGCAGCCGGCGTCGCAGGCCCGGACCGAGGCGACCGCCTGGCGGACCGTCTCGGCCACCGCAGAGGTGAGCGCCCGGTTCACCGCCGCCCGGCGGGGCGTCTCGGAGATGGCGACCCGCAGTGCGGTCACCGCGTCGTTGATCTCGTCGGCGTCGGCCACCCCGTCCGCGGCGAGGTGCGCGGCGATGGCGTCCGCCGCGACGGACACCTCACGACCGCGGGCCACTGTGCCGCCGAGCATGCCCGGCTCGGGAAGCGCGTCAAGCACCGCCAGGGAGACCGGCTCGGCCGGATCCGGGTACGCGCGCAGCGCCGCCGGGTACAGCTCGCGCAGGACCTCGCGCAGCGCCACGGCGGCGGAGTGCCGACCGCTGGCAAGCGCGGCGTGCGCGGCGAGCACCTGCTTGTAGCCGGCCAGGTCCCGGGGTGCGGGCAGCGTGACAGCGGAGAGCGCGCCCGCCTGCAACGCCCGGGCCAGGCCCACGGCGCGTCGTTCGGCAGGCGGTGACTGCATCTCCTCGAGCGAGTCGTCGTCGGCGAACCGCTCGGCGAAGTCGTCCACCGAGTCGTCGTCGGCGATCGCCAGGGGTCGACCCGCCGCGCTCAACAGCGAGGTGACCGTGTGGTCGTCGCTGTCGGCGGCGATGGCCGCACCGCTCGGCCCGCCCGACCGCTCCACGAGCAGCGCGACGAGCTGGGCGTAGCCAGCGGCGTCGTCGCTGATCTCGCAGACATGCAGCAGACGGCCTGCGTCATCGACCACAGCGGACGTCAGCGTCGAACCGGCCGAGGCCGGCCGGTCAGCCGAATCCGCCGAGGCCAGACCGCAGTACACGCGCACGAGCGCCACGGCGTCGTCCTCCTCCCGGGACAGGTCTTTCCTCTGCCAGCAACTGATGCTCCCCGGAACGGGTCAGTCGCGCCAGTCCACCACCGCAGAGATCTTGCCGACAATGGTCCGCCAGCCCAAACTTGCGGTCTGTGCCCCGATCTTCTTCAGCCGCCGACGGCCCATGAAGCCGCCGATCCCGCCGCTGACCGTCGCCCGCAGCGCCTCGTCCAGGTTGTCGAGGCTGGAGCCGGCGGAGAGCATGTCGAGTACCGCAGGCAGCCGCAACGCGTACGACAGGTCACGCGCGATCTCGCCGGCCTCGATCAGCAGGGTCGAATCCCAGGCGTCGTGACCGCCGCGCAGGTTCTCCACGACGAGGTCCAGCTCGTACGTGTCCTCGTCGAGCGGCGCGATATCTGCCGGCTCCACCCGTTCGGACAATTCATTCCAGCTGTCCAGTTGAGACAGATCGTTCGGCGCGCCGGACCGGATGAAGCTGACAAGCGACTCGGGCGTCTTGAACAGCAGCAGCTTGCCCCGGTGGCTGAGGAAGACTGGCACCTCCTCGTCGTCCGCCTCGTCCGTGGCGTCCTCGTCCTCGGCCTCGTCGGTCTCGCTGTCGCCTGTCGCGTCGGCGTCCCGGCGGCGCCGCGACGGCTCGTCCTCGTCGCTCTCGGCGAACTCCTCGGCGAACTCCTCGTCGAGGATGACTACCGTCTCGTCGTCCTCCTCGATCACCTGACGGCGGGCGAGGAACGGGTCGTCCTGGTCGCGCTCGGTGACGTCGGTGGGGGTCAGCTCCCCCGCCGGCCGGTACGCGCGCAGCGTGAAGCCGGTGCCGGCGGGCAGGGCGATCTCCACCGGGTCGATCCGCACCTCGTCCCAGAGCGACCGGTCGGCCGACGTCGACGCGCGGCCGGTGTCCTCGGTGTCATCTGGCTCGGCCACGCCGGTGGTGTCGTCGAGCTCGGGCTCGTCGGCGTCGGGCCGTTGGGGCGACTGGCGGGCCACGCTGACCTCCGTGTGCTTCGGGTTGCCCACCCGCCGGTGTCTCGGACCGGCGAGTGACTCTGGGCACATACCCTAGTCGGCTGCTCGGGAAGACCGGAGCCCGCACCCCGATGGCGTCTCCCCGTACCGCCCGGGCCTGCGGATCGCCGGTGGCGCACCGGCCGCCTAACAAGTAGCGTAGCTACACATGAAGGCCCAGGCGCTGCACGGCCACCTCGACGCCCTGCTGCTCGCCGTCCTCGAACAGGGCGCGCTGCACGGGTACGCCATCATCGAGGCCCTGCGGGCGCGCAGTGACGGCAGCCTCGACCTGCCCACCGGCACCATCTATCCGGCGCTGCGGCGGCTGGAGCGGGCCGGGCACGTGGCGAGCACGTGGAGCACCGTCAACGGGCGGGAGCGGCGGACGTACCAGCTCACCGACACCGGCCGGCGGGCGCTGGCCGGGGAGCGCGCCGGCTGGCGCGAGTTCCAGTCGACGGTCGGCCGCTTCCTCGACCCCGGCACCGCGTCCGGCGCCCCGGTCTGAGTCCCGGTGCGGCCGCGCACGTCTCAGCGCGCGGTGGCCAGCACCCAGCCGCGTGCCGCGCGCGCCAGCGAGAAGTAGGCGGCCCCGGCCAGCACCACGCCGATGATCATCGGAGGCCAGCTCAACGCCGCGTCCCAGAGGCCGAGCGACCAGGCGAAGAGCGCCCCGCCGGCGAGCGCCCCGAGAACCAGCACACCGGTCAGGCCGGCACCCACCGCGCGCTGCGCGGCGGCCAGGCCCGGTCGTGCCGTACGGGCGCTCGCCGCGACCACCAGCAGGCCGGCCACGGAGAGCAGCAGCGCGCCCACCCAGATCCAGTTGACCGTGGCGGAGAGCAGCAGGTAGACGGCCGGCGGGCGGGGACCGTCGCTCCAGCTCGCCCCGCGCCAGGTCAGGTCGCCGGCGGCCACCCCCACCCCGGCGATCGCCAACATCCGCAGGGCGAACCCGCGCAGGGCGGCCGTCGCCAGCTCGGCCTGCCAGGACGGCAGCAGCTGCGCCAGCGAGCCGAACTCGGCCACCGCCAGGCGCTGCGCCTCGATGGGCGGCACCCCGCTGTCCCGGTACGCCTCGACGGCGTCCAGCAATCCGTGCCGGGCCTCGGTGAGCAGGTCGGACCTCAGGCGCGCCGGGCCCTGCAACCTGGCGGCCAGTTTGCGCAGGTGCTCGTCGACCAACACGTCCTCACAGCGCGGCATGGCACCACCCTGCCACGACTTCGAGGCGCCGACGTCCGGGGGAACCCTGGTCCGTCCCCGAGCCGGCTCAGGGGGCGAGCGCCAGGTACCCGCGTTCGGCAGCCTCCTGGAGCAGCCACTGGTCCCGGTACCAGCCGGGGGTGGCGACCAGGTCGACGTGCCGGCCGCGCTGGATCACCCGGCCGCCGTCGAGGACGACGATCTCGTCCAGTTCGGCCAGGCCGCTGAGCCGGTGGCTGATCAACAGCACCGAGTGCCCGGCGGGGGTGGCGGCCAGGGCGGAGGCGAGCACCGCGTCCGCCGCGGCCGGGTCCAGTCCCTCGGTGGGCTCATCGAGCACCAGCACGGGTGGCGCGGCGAGCAGCGCCCGGGCGAGCGCGAGCCGTTGCCGCTGACCACCGGAGAGCTGGCCGCCCTCCTCGCCGACCAGGGTGTCCCAACCCGCCGGCTGGGCGCGTACCCAGTCCAGCAGGCCTGCGGCAGCGGTGGCGGCGGCCAGCTCGTCGTCGCCCGCGTCCGCGCGCCCGAGCAGGAGGTTCTCCCGCACTGTCGCGTGGAAGACGTACGCCTCGGCGAGCAGACCGCCGACCGCGCGGGGCAGCTCCTGCTCGGTGTACGCCGACAGGTCGCGGCCGCCCAGCTCGATCCGCCCGGACGAGGGCCGGACCGCGCCGGTCAGCACGGCGGCCAGGGTGCTCTTGCCGGCGCCGCTCGGGCCGACCACCGCGATCCGTCGACCGGCGGGCAGGTCCAGGTCGATGCCGTCCAGGGCGGGTGCGGCACCGGCCCGGTACCGCACGGCCAGCTCGACGAAGCGCAGGTCGTACGGGCCGGCGGGGTGAGCGCTGCCCTCGGCGGTCGGGGGAGTGGGCGTGTCCTCGTCGAGCAGGGCGGCCACCCGGGTCAGTCCGGGGCGCAGCTGGGTCCACTGTCGGGCCGCCGCGACCAGGGCCAGCGCCACCTCGACGGCGGCCAGCGAGCCGACGGCGAGCACACCGACCAGCACGCCCGGTACGTCGGCGGCCAGCGCGGCAACCACCACCGCGCCAGCGGTCAGCCCCGCGACGAGCACCCCTGCCGCGTCCACCGCGAACCCGGTCGCGGCCAGTCGGCGTTCCAGCCGGGCCAGCCGGTCGGCCCGCCGCCCGGCGGCGCGCAGGGCGGCGTCGGTGGCGCCGAACGCGGCCAGGTCGGCGGCGCCGTGGGTGAGGTCGACCGCGTCGGTGGCGAGCGCGCCGCGCAGCGGGGCCACCTCTGCCGCGCTGCGTCTGGTGACAACTGTGGCCAGTGCGGGCAGCGCCACCCCGGCGACGAGCAGCCCGACGGCGAGCGCCGCGCCGGCCAGCGGCGAGATCAGCGTCGCGCCTCCCACGGCCAGCACACCGACAAGCGCCGCCGCCGAGCCGGGCACCAGCACCCGCAGCAGCAGGTCCTGGACGGCTTCGACGTCGGAGACCAGCCGGCTCAGCACGTCCCCCGAGCGGTGCCCGGCGGTGCGGTGGGCGGCGAGGGTGGCGAAGACCCGGGCCCGTACGTCGGTGATCATGCGGAGCACCGCGTCGTGTCCGGCGAGCCGTTCGGTGTAGCGGAAGACGCCCCGGCTGATGGCGAGGGCCCGGACCGCGACGATCGCCACGGTGAGCCGGTCCAGGGGCGGCTGGCCGGCGGCGCTCATCAGCAGCCAGGTCGCGGTGGCCATCAGGGCGAGCCCGGCGAACTCGGTGGCGGCGGCGAGCAGCCCCGCGCCGACGAGCCGGCCCAGGTACGGTCGGGCCAGTCGCAGCACCGCCCGTTCGGCGGCCGTCCGCCCGGCCGGTGGCGAGCCGATGTCCGGCGTGGGGTCCATCGGGTCCGGCCCGGGGGTAGGTGGCCCGGGTGCCGCGGTCATCGGGCCACCTTTCCGGTCGGCGCCGGTGTCAGCTCGGTGAGCCGACCGTCCTCGATCCGCAGGATCCGGTCGGCGTCGGCCAGCAGCGCCGGCCGGTGCGCGACGAGCAGCGCCGTCCGTCCGGCGACCAGCCGGCGGGTGGCGTCGAGCACCACCGTCTCGGAGGCGGTGTCCAGGCGGGCAGTGGGCTCGTCGAGCAGCACCACCGGGGCGTCGCGCAGGAACGCGCGGGCCAGGGCCACCCGTTGCCGTTGCCCGCTGGACAGCCCGTGGCCGCGTTCGCCGAGCAGCGTGTCCAGGCCGTCCGGCAGGGCGGCCACCACGTCGTCGAGGGCGGCGTCGCGTACCGCGGCGGTGAGCGCCTCGGTCGGGGTGTCAGGTGCGCCGAGGCGGATGTTGTCGGCCAGCGAAGCGGCGAAGAGGTGGGCGCGCTGCGGCACCCAGGCGAGCTGCCGACGCCAGGCGTCCGGGTCGGCGGCGGCGAGGTCCACGCCGTCCACGGTGATCCGGCCGCTGGTCGGGGTCACGAAGCCGAGCAGCAGGCCGAGCAGCGTGCTCTTGCCGGCGCCGCTCGGGCCGATGATCGCGATCCGTTCACCGGGCCTGATGGTCAGGGCCACGTCGCGCAGCGCTGTGGTCCGCTCGTACGCCACGGTCACCGACTCGAACCGGATCTCGCCCCGCCCGTCGGGGGTGGCCGCGCCCTCGGCCGCCCGGGGCGGGGTGGGCGTCGCCGAGACGGTGAGCGCCTCGTCCAGAGCGGCCAACCCCTCCATGCTGGCGTGGAAGCGGCTGCCGGCGGCCCGCAGCGGCAGGTACGCCTCCGGGGTGAGCAGCAGCACCAGCAGCGCCGTCTGGAGGGCCAGGCCGCCGCCGAGCAGCCGGATGCCGACAGGCACCGCGACCAGCGCCACCGACAGCGTGGCGACCAGCTCCAGCACCAGCGCGGACAGGAACGCGATCCGCAGGGTCTTCATGGTGGCGACCCGGTGCCCGTCGGCCATCCGGCGGACGACCTCGGTCTGCGCCCGGGCGCGGCCGAACGCGCGCAGCGTGGGCAGCCCGGCGACCATGTCCAGGAAGTGCCCACCCAGCAGGGAGAGCCGGCGCCACTGCCGTTCGGTGGCGGCCTGCGCCTGCCAGCCGAGCAGCGCGCCGAAGACCGGGATCAGCGGCAGCGTCAACGCGATGATCAGCGCCGAACTCCAGTCGGCGAGGACGATCCGGGCCAGCACGGCGAGCGGAACCGTCACGCTGAGCACCAGCTGCGGCAGGTACCCGGTGAAGTACGCGTCAAGCGCGTCCATTCCACGCCCGGCCAGGGTGGCGAGCTGACCGGCCCGCTGCCCGGCCACCCAGCCCGGGCCGTGCCGGCCGACCGCGCCGAGCAGGTCGGCGCGCAACGTGGCCTTGACCGTGGCGGCGACCCGCGCCGACACCGTGCCCTGCGCCCAGACCAGCGCCGACCGGGCGGCGACAGTGGCCAGGAAGCCGGCCAGCGCCGGCCGGTCCAGCCGCCCGTCGAAGGCGGTGGCCAGCACCGCCGACAGCGCGGTGGCCTGCGCCACGATCAGCCCGGCGGCGAGCACACCCAGCAGCGCGAGCACGGCGAGGTCGCGCCGGGCCGCGGGGACCCGGCGCAGGAGACGCGGGTCGAAGGGACGGCGGTTCACCAGTACACCGGTGCCCTGCCGTCGGTCCGTCCCCGGAAAACCCACAAGCACATTGCCTGGAAGCCTAGTAGGGCCGGCAGCAGCGGCAGCGCCACCCAGGCGAGCAGCCGTAGCGTCGGCGTGCTCGCGGCCGCGTCGGCCACCGTCAGCGAGGCGGCCGGGTCGGTCGTCGACACCAGCACGTAGGGCCACAGGGCCGCGCCGACCAGCGCCACAGGCATCGCCAGGGCCATGCCCGTCGCCGCCAGAGCCCACCCCGGCCGCCGTCGGCCGAGCGCCGCGCGGGCCGCCAGCAGCGCCGCCACCAGCAGCACCGGCAGGAGTACGGCCACCGCCGGCCGTTGGACGCTGTCGCGTACCCGAACGGAGAGCAGGCCTACGACGGTGGCCACGGCGACCGCGGTGAGCGCCACCGGCACCAGCCGGCGGGCGGTGCGGCCGACCACCGCGGCGTCGGCGGCCGGCAGTCGCAGCGTGAGGAATGTCGCACCGTGCACCGCGACAAGCGCGACCATGGTCAGCCCGGCGGCGGCCGTGAACGGGGTGGCCAGGTGCGCCACACCGGTCACGTGCCCGTCGGCCTGGCGGGGAACACCCTGCAGCAGCGCGGCGAGCAGGGCGCCCCAGCCCAGCGCGGCGAGCACGCTCCCGATCACCACGACCCGGTCCCAGCGCGCCCGGACCCGCTCGTCGGCCGGCCGGCTGCGCAACTGCACACCGACGGTGACCAGGACGACCCCGACCAGCGCTCCGGCGACCGCCGGATAGCAGCCGGACAGCAGCTCGCCCTCCAGCATCGGGAACGCGCCGAAGAGGATCCCCACCGCCGCCACCAGCCAGACCTCGTTGCCGAGGAAGAACGGGCCGAGTGCGGTGAGGGCAGCCCGCCGCCCGGCCGGGCCACCACCCCTGGCGAGCAGCAGCCCGACGCCGTAGTCGAAGCCGGCGAGTACCAGGTAGCCGGCGAAGAAGAGGCCGAGCAGGGCGTACCAGGCGAGGTCCACTGGTGGTCTCCTCAGGCGAGGGCGGGTTCGGGATGGGCCGGCTCGGTGGGCGGCGCCGGGGGACGGCCGAGCGCCGGGTCGTCCGCGCCGCGCGCCGCGTGCCTGGCGAGCAGCACCCAGTTGGTGACCGCGAGGGTGCCGAGCAGCAGGCTGAAGCCGATCAGCGAGGCGAGCATCACAGGTGCGCCGACCGGGGAGACGGCCTGTTCGGTGGGGAGCAGCCCGTACGCCACCCAGGGCTGACGGCCTACCTCACGGGCGATCCAGCCGAGGATCACCGCGACGAACGGAAGCGGCAGGGCGAGCAGGATCAGCCAGAGCGGGAAGCGCAGCCGGATGACCCAGTCCTGGAAGAGCAGCGGGAGCAGGAACCAGACGCAGCCGAGGGTGAGACCGATGAGGATCATGAAGCCCAGCCCGACGTTCGCCAGCACCGGCGGGGTGTAGTCGCCGGGGCCGAACCGGGTGGTCCACTCGGCGACCAGCTCCTGCGCCTCCGGACCCTGGCCGAACTTGGTGGGCTGCACCTGGCCGACGGGGCCGAACTGGGCGAAGCCGAAGCCCTGCACCAGCGTGATCGCCAGCGCCGCGGTGACCAGGCCGATCCGCAGTGAGGTGCGGAAGAGCACGAAGTCGGGCGTACGGCGGATCAGGTGCCAGGCGCTGACGGCCGCCATCAGCATCCCCCCGACAAGCAGCGCGGCCGACACCACGTGCCCGAACGCCATGCCGAGACTGGGGTTGGTGAGCAGCGCGCCGAAGTCGGTGAGGTGGGCGATCCCGTCGCGGACCTCGTACCCGACCGGGTGTTGCAGCCAGGAGTTGGCCACCATGATCCAGAACGCCGAGGCGTACGCGGTGAGCGCCACGCCCCAGAGCAGCGCGAGGTGGACGCCCCTGCGGAGCCGGTGCCACCCGAAGATCCACATCCCGAGGAACGTGGACTCCAGGAAGAACGCCACGAGCGTCTCGATGGCCAGTGGCGCACCAAAGACGTTGCCGACGTAGCGCGAAAGGCCGCTCCAGTTCAGCCCGAACTGGAACTCCATCACGATGCCTGTGGCGATGCCGAGCACGTAGTTGATGACGTAGAGCTGCCCCCAGTACCGGGTGAGCCGCTCCCACCTGGGGTTGCCGGTGAGCACCCAGGCGGTCTGCATCCCGACCAGCAGGGTCACCAGCCCGAGCGTGACCACGACGAACAGGAAGTGGATCGAGGTCGTGGTGGCGAACTGCAGGCGGGCGAGGAGCAGGGTGTCCATGGCCGGCCCTCCGTAGGTTGGCTCACTTGTCATAGCCACCCTACACGTAGCTTGGCTACATGTTTAGCTACTACACATTGTCGTAGGGAACGTCTGCTGCGACGCGTAGTACGTGAGGGAGCGCGTGCTCGTCCCCGGACCGGGGCGCGGCGGGCGGGTCAGCTCAGGACAGGAACAGCGTGACCGGGAGGGCGACAAGTGTGGTGGCGACCGCGAGGGCTACGGCACCGACCACCCGGGGCGGCCGGTCGATGACCAGCAGGCGCTGCACCCGTACGTCCAGATCGCGGTCGCCCACGCCCAGCGCGCCGGCCGGGGTGATCCGGTGACCGGCGGCGGCGAACCGGCGCAGCGCGCCCGCGAGGGGCGCCTCGGCGTGCAGCTCGCGCGCCTTGTCGTCGGCGCGCATCTCGACCAGCAGGGCGACCCGCTCGTGCGCGTCGCGGACCCAGCCGAACCACGGCAACGCCCGGCAGAGCGCGGTGAACGGCAGCAGCACCAGGTCGTGCCGCTCGTGGGCGTGCGCCCGCTCGTGGCTGAGCACCGCGGCCAGCTCCGCCCGGTCCAGCAGGCTCAAGGTGCCGGCACTCACCACCACCTGCGGCTTCACGCCCGGCAGGCAGTACGCGGCGGCGCTCGGATGATCCAGCACGAGCGCGCCGGGTGCGGCCGGGTCGTCCCGGGCGACGAGGGTGAGCAGGTCCCGGTGGCGACGCTGGGCGCGGACCGTGCCGTGGATGCTGCGCACTGTCGTGGCGAGCAGTACCGCGCCGATGCCAAAGCCGACCCCGACACCCGCCAGGTGGAAGGCGGTCTCCCCGACGGGCAGGGTGCCGTGCGCGAGATCGGAGGCCAGGGCGAGCAGCGCGCTTCCGGTCGGCAGGTCGTACGCGGTCAACCCGAGCGCCATCGGCAGGCCCATCGCGGACAGGCCCAGCGCCAGGCCGACCGCCTGCCAGCAGACGATCGCCACCCGGGGGCTGCGCCACGTCCAGGTCGAGCGGGCCAGCACCTGAGCGGTCAGATAGCAGGCCAGCATGGTGGCGGCGAAATGCACGGCGTACGCCATGGCGCGCCCTACCGCTCCGCTGCCTCGTCGGCCGTCCGCCGGCCCGCCGGCCCGTCCACGCGGTCGGTCAGCTCGGCCCCGCCGGAGGTGCCCGTCGCGGTGAGCCCGGCCTCGCTGCCCAGCGCCGCGCGCAGCACCTCGGCCTCGGTGCCGGTGACCGAGCGGGCGAAACGCACGAGCGCGGCGTCCCGGCTGCCGCCCAGGTCGAGGGCGTCGAGCATGAGCTGGGCGATGTGCGCCTCACGGCTGGCCGCCGGCCGGTACCGCCAGGCCCGGCCCTCGCGTTCCCGCTGCACCATGCCCTTGCCGGCGAGCCGGTCCAGGACGGTCATCACGGTCGTGTAAGCCAGCTCGCGGCCGTCGAGCGCGTCGGCCACCTCGCGCACGGTCACGCCGTCCGACGTGCCCGGGACCACGTCCCACAACACGTCCATCACCGCACGCTCAAGATCGCCCAACCGAGTCACAAGCCAATCCTACCCCCGGTAGTAGACCCTTACCTCCCGCGCCCACCCCCAACCCCGGGGCTGATCATGAGGCTGACCGGCCGAGCGAGATCGAACACCCGCCAACCCATGACCACCGACCAAGACCGACGGGCCGGCCGAAGATCCGCGCAACTTCAGCGATGTTGCTGCCTCCCGGGCGATGGAGGCAGCAACATCCCTGTTCCTGTGCAGATCTTGGGCTGCCGGCGGCGGCGGGGCAGGGCAGGGCAGGGCGGGAGGAGGGGAGGGGAGGGGCGGCAACCCAACCCGAGGCAGAACCCGTGAGCTGACCCACCCGACGAACCCGCCCCACGTCAGGTTTTCCGGGGAGCCCTGCCCACGCAGGGATCAAGCCTGACCGCCCGGAGTGGGCAGGGCTCCCCGGAAAACCAAGAGGCCGGGAGCGAATCACACCCCCTTGGGGTGCCAGACCGTCTTCGTCTCCAGCAGGGACGTCATCCGGGCCAGACCCGGGTCGGCGGACCAGTCGTGCTCGGTCGGCGCCGGCCGGAGCACCCGCTTGAGGTTCTCGGCGGCCTTGACCTCAAGCTCGGTGGCCAGCTCGGTGTCGGTCACCCCGGTCAGGTCGATCGCGTTGACGTCCATGTGCGCGGCAAGCGTCGGCGCGGTCTCGGTGATCGCGCCGGTGAGGATGTTGACCACCCCGCCGGGCAGGTCGGACGTGGCGAGCACCTCGGCAAGCGTCACCGCCGCCAGGGGCTCGGACGGCGACGCCGCGACGACCACCGTGTTGCCTGTGACGATCGCCGGGGCGATCACGCTGACCAGGCCGAGCAGCGCCGGACGCTCCGGGGCGACAACGGCGACCACCCCGGTCGGCTCCGGCGCGGAGATGTTGAAGTACGGGCCGGCGACCGGGTTGGCGCCGCCGTACACCTGGGCGAGCTTGTCGGCCCAGCCGGCGTACCAGACCCAGCGGTCCACTGCCGCGTCCACCTCGTCGCCGGGGATGCCCAGGGCCACGAACTGCTCGCGGCGGCCCTCAAGCATCTCGGCGGCCCGGTAGAGGATCTGACCCCTGTTGTACGCGGTCGCGCCGGCCCAACCCTTCACGGCGGCGCGGGCGGCGACCACCGCGTCCCGGGCGTCCTTGCGGGAGGCCAGTGACACATTCGAGGACTGCACGAGATACGACCGTCCCGACTCGCTGCGCGGGAACTTCCCGCCGATGAAGAGCTTGTACGTCTTGCGTACCGCGACCCGCTCAGACATTGAGGTAGCCCTCCAGCCCGTGCCGGCCGCCCTCGCGACCGTAGCCCGACTCCTTGTAGCCACCGAATGGCGAGGTGGGGTCGAACTTGTTGAACGTGTTGGCCCAGACGACTCCGGCGCGCAGCCGGTCGGCCATCCACAGGATCCGGGAGCCCTTGTCGGTCCAGATCCCCGCCGACAGCCCGTACGGCGTGTTGTTGGCCTTCTCGACGGCCTCGGCCGGGGTGCGGAAGGTGAGCACCGACAGCACCGGGCCGAAGATCTCCTCGCGGGCGATCCGGTGCGCCTGGGTGACCCCGGTGAAGATGGTCGGCGCGAACCAGAAGCCACGCTCGGGCAGGTCGCACGGCGGCGACCAGCGCTCGGCGCCCTCGGCCGAGCCGGCGTCGGACAGCTCGCGGATCCGCTCCAGTTGGGCGGCCGAGTTGATCGCCCCGACGTCGGTGTTCTTGTCCAGCGGGTCGCCGACGCGCAGCAGGGCCATCCGCCGCTTCAGCGACTCCAGCACCCGGTCGGCGACGTTCTCCTGGACCAGCAGGCGGGACCCGGCGCAGCAGACGTGCCCCTGGTTGAAGAAGATGCCGTTGACGATGCCCTCGACGGCCTGGTCGATTGGCGCGTCGTCGAAGACGATGTTGGCGGCCTTGCCGCCCAGTTCCAGGGTGAGCTTCTTGCGGGTGCCGGCGACGGACCGGGCGATGGCCCGGCCGACCTCGGTCGAGCCGGTGAACGCGACCTTGTCCACGCCGGGGTGCTCGACAAGCGCGCGACCGGTGTCGCCGGCGCCGGTGACGATGTTGACCACACCGGCCGGCAGCTCGGCCTGCTGGCAGATCTCGGCGAAGAGCAGCGCGGTCAGCGGGGTGGTCTCGGCGGGCTTGAGCACCACCGTGTTGCCCGCCGCGAGCGCCGGGGCGATCTTCCAGGCCAGCATGAGCAGCGGGAAGTTCCACGGGATGACCTGCGCGGCCACGCCGATCGGCTGCGGGTTCGGCCCGAATCCGGCGTACGGGAGCTTGTCGGCCCAACCGGCGTAGTAGAAGAAGTGCGCGGCGACCAGCGGCAGGTCGACGTCCCGCGACTCCCGGATCGGCTTGCCGTTGTCGAGGGACTCCAGGACGGCCAGTTCACGGGAGCGCTCCTGGATGAGGCGCGCGATCCGGAACAGGTACTTCGCCCGGTCGCGGCCCGGCATCGGACCCCAGACCTTGTCGTACGCCTTACGGGCGGCGCGTACCGCACGCTCCACGTCCTCGGCGCCGGCCTCGGCGATCTCGGCCAGCACCTCCTCCGAGGCGGGGTTGATCGACTTGAAGCTGCCACCGTCGGTCGGGTCGACGAACGTACCGTCGATGAACAGCCCGTACGAGGGTTTGAGGTCCACCACCGAGCGGGACTCGGGGGCGGGGGCGTATTCGAACATCGGCTATCAGTCCAGGGTGAAGTAGTCGGGACCGGCGTAGGTGCCGGTCGTCAGCTTGGTGCGCTGCATCAGCAGGTCGTTGAGCAGGCTGGACGCGCCGAAGCGGAACCAGTCCGGGTCGAGCCAGTCCGCGCCGACGGTCTCGTTGACCATCACCAGGTACTTGATCGCGTCCTTGGTGGTCTTGATGCCGCCGGCCGGCTTCACGCCGACCTGCCGCCCGGTGGCGGCGCGGAAGTCGCGGACCGCCTCCAGCATCACCAGGGTCACCGGCAGCGTGGCCGCGACGGGGACCTTGCCGGTGGAGGTCTTGATGAAGTCGCCGCCGGCCAGCATGGCCAGCCACGAGGCGCGGCGCACGTTGTCGTAGGTGGCCAGCTCGCCGGTCTCCAGGATCACCTTGAGGTGGGCGTCCCCGGAGGCCTCCTTGGTGGCCACGATCTCGTCGTAGACCTCCTTGTACCGCCCGGCCAGGAACGCACCCCGGTTGATCACCATGTCGATCTCGTCGGCGCCGGCCGCGACGGCGGCCCGGGTGTCGGCGAGCTTGATCTCCAGCGGCGCCTGACCGGACGGGAACGCCGTCGCCACGCTCGCCAGGTGCACACCGCTTCCGCGCAGCACCTCGGCGACGTGGGGGACCATCGCCGGGTAGACGCAGACCGCGCCGACGTGCGGGCACGACGGGTCGGCCGGGTCGGGGCGCAGCGCCTTCGCGGCAAGCGCGCGCACCTTGCCGGGGGTGTCGGCGCCCTCCAGGGTCGTCAGGTCGACCATGCGGATCGCCAGGTCGATCGCCTGCGCCTTGGCGGTGGTCTTGATGGAGCGGGTGCCGAGCTGTGCCGCCCGCTGCTCCGCGCCGACCTGGTCCACGCCGGGCAGGCCGTGCAGGAAGGTCCGCAGAGCGGTCTCGGATCGTCCCAGCTCGGAGAGCTCCGACCGGGCCGACGTCGTTGTCGCCGTCATGCCACGAAGTCTACGCACGAAACAGCTGAGTGATCTTGGTCACGCCGGGCCGCTCCGACGTGAGCGGCGTCGCTGCACCGAGCGCAGCCGCACCGCGGCGCCGACCGGACCGGTAGGTTGAGCGATCGTGGACGTACACGTCATTGACCACCCGCTGGCCCAGGCCCGGCTGACCGCCATGCGGGACGCGCGCACCGATTCGTCGACGTTTCGGGCGTCGCTGCACGAACTGACCACCATGCTGGTGTACGAGGCGGCGCGTTCCTTCCCCGTCGAGCGGTACCCGGTGCAGACGCCAGTCACCGGCACCGAGGGCACCCGGCTGGCGAACCCGCCGCTGCTGGTCCCGGTGCTGCGGGCCGGGCTGGGCATGGCGGACGCCGCGCTGGGCCTGCTGCCGGAGTCCTCGATGGGCTTCGTCGGTCTGGCCCGCGACGAGGAGACGTACGAGCCGCGCGCGTACATGGAGTCGCTGCCCCGCGACCTGGCCGGTCTGCCGGTGCTGGTGCTCGACCCGATGCTTGCCACAGGCGGCTCGCTGGAGCACTGCTGCCGGCTGCTCGCCGACCGGGGCTGCACCGACATCACTGTGCTCTGCGTCCTCGCCGCGCCTGTCGGCATCGAGCGCCTGGAACGCTCCGGTCTGCCGTTGCGCCTGGTCACGGCCTCGATCGACGAGGGGCTGAACGACCGCAAGTTCATCGTCCCGGGCCTCGGCGACGCCGGCGACCGCCAGTTCGGCGGCATGCCCCGGTTCTGACGCGTTACCCCGGTCGGTGCCGGGTCCGGCGGGTTCGCGCGCGGTGTGGCGCGGACCCGCTAGCGTCTCCGGCCATGACTGGTGTTGCGCTCGCCGAGGAGTTGCTGCTCCTCGCCTACGACGACACGACCGGCAAGGCGACCATGCCGCGGATCAGCCTGGACCTCGGCATGGCCGCGGCGGTGCTGGTCGAGCTGGCCCTGGCCGGTCGGATCGCGTACGCCGACGGCTCCCTGACCGTGGTCGACCCGACGCCCACCGGCGAGCCGGTCGCCGACGAGGTGCTGGGCCGGATCGCCGCCGACACACCGCACACGCCGGCGTCCTGGGTGCAGCGTCTACGACACGGCCTGCGCGACAGGATCCTCGGTGACCTGTGCACCCAGGGTGTCGTCAGGGATGTCGACGAGACCGAGCTGGGCTTCATCCACGTGCACCGCTACCCCGTGGTGGACAGGTCAGTCGAGGCGGACACCCGCCAGCGGCTCACCGAGGCGCTGACCGGCGCGGCGGCCCCGGACGAGCGGACCGCCGCGCTCGCCACCCTGGTCGTGGTGCTGCGGATGGAGACCGCGCTGGGGATGAACGGCGAGACCGCAGCCGACGCCCGCCGCCGGCTGGAGGAGATCGCCACCGGCGCCGGGTTCTCCGGCGAGGTGAGCGCCGACGACTCGGTGGTACGCCCGTCGGTGGGCCTGGTGGTCGCGGCCCTGGGCCGCGCCGTCGACCAGGCCCTCGGCCCGCGCCGCTGACTGTCGCGCGGACGGCCCGGACGTGGCGCGCGGGATTCAGATGCCCAGGGCGGCGCTGACCTCGGCGCGCAGCGCGGTGACGGCCGACGCCGCGCGGCCGCGGGCCGTCGCGACGTCACCGTCCACGACGGGTTCCACCACCTCCAGGTACGCCTTGAGCTTCGGCTCGGTCCCGGACGGGCGGATCACCACCCGGGCCGCGGCGGTGCGCAGGATCACCACGTCCGACTCGGGCAGCAGATCCTTGGCGCTGTCCACCGGCTGCCCGAGCAGCGTCCTCGGGGTGGCCGCCCGGATCCGGGCCATCGCGTCGGCGATCAGCCGCAGGTCGTCCACCCGGACCGAGAGCTGGTCGGTGTGGTGCACGCCGAACTCCGCAGCGAGCTCGTCCAGCCGGTCGGTGAGGGTACGACCCTGCGCCTTGAGGCCGGCGGCGAGTTCCGCCACGGTCAGCGCGGCCGTGATGCCGTCCTTGTCCCGTACGTGGTGCGGGGCGACGCAGTAGCCCAGCGCCTCCTCGTAGCCGAAGACCAGTGGCGCACTCCCGCCGCCGGCCCGGACGATCCACTTGAAGCCGGTGAGCGTCTCGTCGTACGGCAGGCCCCGGGCGGCGCACATGGCCCGCAGCAGGGACGACGAGACGATAGTCGTCGCGTACAGCCCGGTCACCCCGCGCCGCATCAGGTGGTCGGCGAGCAGGACACCGACCTCGTCGCCGCGCAGCATCCGCCAGCCGTCGCGGTCGTCACGGACCACCACGGCGCAGCGGTCCGCGTCCGGGTCGTTGGCGATGGCGAGATCCGCGCCTGTCGAGTCGGCCAGGGCGATCAGCCGGTCCACCGCTCCCGGCTCCTCAGGGTTGGGGAACGACACGGTGGGGAACTCCGGGTCCGGCTCGGCCTGGTCGGGCACCACACCGGGCACCGGGAAACCGGCGCGGGCGAACGCGGCGGTGAGCACCGCCGCGCCCACCCCGTGCAGCGGGGTGTACGCCACGCTCAGGTCCCGCGACCCGTCCGGGTCGATCACCGCTGTCGCCCGTTCGACGTACGACGCGACCAGGTCGTCGCCGAGCACCTGGCCGGGCGCGCCCAGCGGCACCTCGGTCAGCGGGCCGACCGCCCGGATGGCCGCCTCGATGCCGGCGTCTGCGGGAGGCACGATCTGCGCTCCCGCGCCCAGCTCGCCGCCCAGCTCGGCACCCAGGTAGACCTTGTAGCCGTTGTCCTGCGGAGGGTTGTGGCTGGCCGTCACCATCACGCCGGCGACCGCGCCGAGCTGGCGCACCGCGTACGCCAGGACGGGGGTGGGCAGCGGGCGCGGCAGCAGCAGCGCGGGACGCCCGGCCCCGGTGGCCACCTGGGCGGTGCGCTCGGCGAACTGCCGGGAGCCGTGCCGGGCGTCGTACCCGATCACCAGGGGGCCGGTGCCGCCCTGCGCGGCGAGCCAGTCGACCAGGCCGGCGGCGGCCCGGGTGACCACTGCCAGGTTCATCCCGTTCGGGCCGGCGCGCAACGGCCCACGCAGGCCCGCGGTGCCGAAGGTGAGCGGCCCGGCGAACCGGTCGGCCAGGTCGGGGGCGCTCGACGGCAGCGCGTCGAGCACCGCCGTCAGCTCGTCCCGGCTGGCCGGGTCCGGGTCGTCGGCCAGCCAGCGCCGGGCTTGCTCACGAATGTCGTCGATGTCAGTGGTGTCCGCCGCCATGCCCCTTGATAGCACGGCGGCGGATCACCGCTGTCGGTTCCCTCCGGCTCAGCCGTCCCCGGTGAGCTGGAACGTGCGCACCATCTCGTCGAAGATGGGCTTGCTCTCGGCGAACTTGGCGTCGGTGGCGGTCAGGTAGAACGAATACGCCTTGCCGCCCTGCGCCACACCCCGCCAGACGCCATGCCGCATGGTGTCGCCCTCGCCACATGTGTACTCGAATTCGGCTGCCGGTTTGGCGGCCAGCTCCGTCTCCGTGGCGCTGATCTGGGCGTACGGCTTGACGCAGGAGGTGCTCTTGGTCTTGAGGCCGTTCTCGGCCGTCTCCGCCCACCGGGCGGAGCTGCTGGACCACTTCTCGGTGATGATGCGCACCTTGCGGCCGCTGTCCTCCGGGTCGATGTAGTCGGTGTAGGAACCGCCGGTGGCCTTCTTCCAGCCCTTCGGCACCATGACCTGGATGCCGCGGGCGGCGTGCTCCTGCATCTCGACGCCCGGTCCCGCGGCGGCGGACGGCGAGGGCTGCGCCTGCGGGGGAGGCGGGGCCGGATCGTCGCCGCCGGAGAGTGCCACCACGGTGATCAGCAACACGACGGCCAGCCCGCCGGCCGCGGCCAGCTGGATCTTGCGTGGCCAGCCCTTGACCGTGCTGACCAGTTGACCGCCGGTGGCCCGGACCTTGTCGAGGGCGCCGCCGCTGGACGTGGCGGGCGTCGTCCAGGGCTGGCCGGTGCCCGGCACCGACCACTGGTTGCCGCCGTAGGTGCCCCCGACGCGCTGGGTGGCCTCCGGCGCGCCGCCGTACCCGACCTGCTGGGTGGCGTCGGACTGGTTGCCGTAGGTGACCCGCTGGGTGGCGTCCGGGTGCGCCCCGGCGTCCACCCGCTGGGTGGCGTCGGCGTTGCCGCCGTAGGTGCGCCCGACGGCGGGCCGCCCGGGGGCGGGCATCGCGCCGGTCGGGGTGTGCAGCGGACCGGCCAGCGCGTCGGCGCTGGTCTCGTCGAGCCCGGCGGCGCCTGCGGGAGCGGCAGGCGGCGGGCGTTCGCCGCGACGCAGCGCCGCCAGCCGGTCGGTCAGGGACTCTTCGGGGGCCAGCATCGCCCGGCCGCCGATCTGGTTGTCCGGCTTGGGCTCCGGCTGCGCCGGCGGGTGTACGGGTGCGGGGCGCTGCTGCACCGGCACCACGGCGTACGGGTCGGTGACCGAGTGCACTGCGGTGGCGGTGCTGCCCAACGGGCCGGCGAGCAGCTCGCGGAGCATGGCCCGGGAGGTGTGCACGTCCAGGCGGCGGGCCGGGTCCTTCTCCAGCAGACCCATCAGCACCCGGGTCAGCGGGCCGCTGCGCTGCGGCGGGGCCGGCGGGTCCTCGACCACCGCGTGCATGGTCTCGATCGGGTCGCCCTTGTCGAACGGCGGCCGGCCCTCGACCGCCGTGTAGAGCGTCACACCTAGCGAGAACAGGTCGCTCGGTGGGCCGAACTCCTGGCCCATGGCCCGCTCGGGTGAGATGAAGTGCGGCGAGCCGAGCACCATGCCGGGGGTGGTGAGCTGCACGTCGGTCGGCATCCGGGCCACACCGAAGTCGGTGAGCACGCAGCGGCCGTCGGTGCAGATCAGCACGTTCGCCGGCTTGACGTCGCGGTGCAGCACGCCGATCGCGTGCGCGACCTCCAGCGCCCCGAGCAGCGCGATGCCGATCTTGGCGACGGCGCGGGGAGCGACCGGACCGTCCTCGATCACCATGTCGGCGAGGCTGCGCGCGTCCAGCAGCTCCATCACGATCCACGGGCGACCGGCCTCGGTGACCACGTCGTACACCTGCACCACTGCCGGGTGCTGGATCGCGGCGGCGGCACGGGCCTCGCGCAGGGTGCGTTCGTACATGGCGTCGCGGTCGCTGGGGGCCAGCCCCGGGGGCAGGACGACCTCCTTCACCGCCACGTCACGGCGCAGCAACGTGTCTGTGGCGCGCCAGACCGTACCCATGCCGCCGTTGCCCACCGAGGACCGCAGCGAGTACCGGTCACCGATGGTGGTGCCGGGTGCTGCGCGGCCGTTGGCGGGACTGACTGGTCCGCCGCTCCACGTCGGGATCTGAGTCACAGAAAAGCCACCGGGGGAAATCGAGGGGGCTGGGACACAACCCCCCTATCTTGCTGGGTCCGACGCCCGATATGAAAGCCGACGCGACGGGCGTTTATCGAAGTCGACAGAACGTGCCCTGTCGTTCACCTCCTGTCGACCGGTCGGGACGCAGTGTGCGGTATCCCTCACCCGACGACATGCCCGGGCGACCTACCATCCGGGGATGAGCGAACGGCGGTCAAGCGAGTCCGGTTTTCCGATCAAGGGCGTCTACACGGGTGCCGACCTTCCGGAGGACCTGGACTCCCGGCTGGGCGGTCCCGGCGAATTCCCGTACACCCGGGGCGTCTACCCCACCATGTACACCTCCCGCCCGTGGACCATGCGCCAGTACGCCGGTTTCGGCACCGCCACCGAGTCCAACGCGCGGTACCACCAGCTGTTGCGGGCCGGCACCATGGGTCTCTCGGTCGCGTTCGACCTGCCGACCCAGATGGGCTACGACTCCGACGAGCCGATCGCGCACGGCGAGGTCGGCAAGGTCGGCGTGGCCATCGACTCCATTGAGGACATGCGGCTGCTCTTCGCCGACATCCCGCTGGACAAGGTGTCCACCTCGATGACCATCAACGCGCCCGGCTCGGTGCTGTTGCTGCTCTACCAGCTCGTGGCCGAGGAGAACGGGGTGCCCGGCGCGGCGCTCAACGGGACCATCCAGAACGACATCCTCAAGGAGTACATCGCCCGGGGGACGTACATCTTCCCGCCGAAGCCGTCGCTGCGCCTGGTGGCCGACACGTTCGCGTACTGCCGCAAGGAGGTGCCGAAGTGGAACACCATCTCCATCTCCGGCTACCACATGGCCGAGGCCGGCGCGACGCCCGCGCAGGAGATCGCGTTCACCCTGGCCAACGGCGTGGAGTACGTGCGGGCGGCGCTCGCCGCCGGGCTCGCCGTTGACGACTTCGCGCCCCGGCTGTCGTTCTTCTTCGTGGCCCGCACCACGCTGCTGGAGGAGGTGGCGAAGTTCCGCGCCGCCAGGCGGATCTGGGCCCGACTGATGCGTGACGACTTCGGCGCCAAGGATCCGAAGTCGATGATGCTGCGGTTCCACACCCAGACCGCAGGCGTGCAGCTCACCGCGCAGCAGCCCGAGGTCAACCTGGTCCGGGTGGCGGTGCAGGGGTTGGGCGCGGTGCTCGGCGGCACCCAGTCGCTGCACACCAACAGTTTCGACGAGGCCATCGCGCTGCCCACCGAGAAGGCCGCCCGGCTCGCGCTGCGGACCCAGCAGGTGCTGGCGTACGAGACGGACCTGACCGCCACGGTGGACCCGTTCGCCGGCTCGTACGTGGTGGAGGCGATGACGGCCGAGATCGAGGCCGCCGCCGTGGAGCTGATGGAACGGGTGGCGGACCACGGGTCGGCGGTGGACGCCATCGAGGCCGGGTTCCAGAAGCGGGAGATCGAGCAGTCCGCGTACCGGATCGCCCAGGAGATCGACTCGGGTGAGCGGGTGGTGGTGGGGCTCAACCGGTTCACGGTGGACGAGGAGGAGCCGTACGAGCCGCTGCGGGTCGACCCGGCGATCGAGGCGGCGCAGGCCGAGCGGCTGGCGCGGTTGCGCGCCGAGCGGGACGCCGACGCGGTGGCGCGGGCGCTCGCCGACCTGCGGGCCGCCGCCGACGGTACGGAGAACGTGCTGTACCCGATGAAGGAGGCGTTGCGGGCCCGCGCCACGGTGGGTGAGGTCTGCGGGACGCTGCGCGAGGCGTGGGGGCTGTACCGACCGACCGATCGGTTCTGATCGCCCTTCTGTCGTTTTCCCAGGTCAAGGGGTGTTTCCGGGCTTCGGCGGAGCTACCGTGGAGGGCGGAACCCCTGGGCGGCGTGGCCCTCGCGGGGGCGTTTGCGGTGTGCCCACCGCGGTTTGCGGGTACCTCGACCGGGTCGTCGGGACGCACACCCTGTGCGGTGACGGTGGTCCCGTGCGTGTGAGCGTCTTTCCGGCTCGTTGCGGAGCGTGGTCGGCTAATTGTCGGAGTGTCAGTTCATCAACCCGACTAATGCGACAATTCGCAACAGGGGCCGGTGACCGGCACCGAGATTCGTGACCGCCGGGATCGGTTACGCGTTGTAGGAGGTGAGGGGCAGATGACGGCCTTCGACCGCGATCTACCTGCTGTCCCGCACCTCTCCGAGCGTTCTCAGCAGGGCATACGTGACGCTGCGCGGTCCGATCATTACCGGAACGAGGTTGCGCAGCGTCACCGCCGGAGGTCTAGGCTGTCTGCTGTTCCCGATGATCCATCCATTTCTAGTGATCGAGAATTCGACGTGACGAGTGCGTTGACGCTGCCCACCGGCAGCCAGCTGGCGTCGTCCTGGCCGGAGCCGCCGCCCGGGTCCCAGCCGCTGCCCAGCGACCTGGACCACCTCCTGGCGCTCCGGGTACCCGGGCTGATCGCCACGCGCCGTCACATCCACTCGCACCCCGAGCTGTCCGGCACGGAGTTCGAGACGGCCGCCCTGATCGCACGGGAGCTGTCCCTGGCCGGCCTGCAACCTCGGCTGCTGCCCAAGGGCAACGGCGTGATCTGCGACATCAACGGCCGCCCCGACGGCCCGGTCGTGGCGCTGCGCGCCGACATCGACGCGTTGCCGCTGGACGACTCCAAGGACGTGCCCTACCGGTCCACCGTGGAGGGCGTCTGCCACGCCTGCGGCCACGACGTGCACACCACGATCATGCTCGGCGTCGGCATGCTGCTGGCCCAGCTCGCCGACCTCGGTGAGCTGGACGGCCGCGTTCGGCTGATCTTCCAGCCGGCCGAGGAGATCCTGCCCTGCGGTTCGCTGGAGGTCATCGAGGCCGGTGGCCTGGACGACGTGGTGCAGATCTTCGCCCTGCACTGCGACCCGAACCTGCCGGTCGGCCAGGTCGGCCTGCGGGTCGGCCCGATCACCGCGGCCGCCGACAACGTCACAGTCCGGCTCTCCGGCCCCGGCGGGCACACCGCCCGTCCGCACCTGACCGTCGACCTGGTCGACGCGCTCGGTCGGCTGATCACCGAGGTGCCCGCCCTGGTCAGCCGCCGGGTGCCGGCCAACAGCGGCCTGCTGCTGGTCTTCGGCCACGCCTCGGCCGGCACCCGCTACAACGTCATCCCGTCCGAGGCCAGCGCGTCCGGCACCCTGCGGGTGATGGACCGCGACACCTGGGAGCAGGCCCCGAAGATCGTCGCTCAGGTGGTCCGGGACGTCATCGCCCCGACCGGCGCGAATGTCGACCTGGAGTACCTGCGCGGCCGGCCACCTGTGTGCAACGACTCCCGGGCCATCCAGGTGCTGACCGCCGCCACCGGCGCCGCCCTCGGCCCGGAGGGAATCGCCGAGACGCCGCAGAGCATGGGCGGCGAGGACTTCTCCTGGTATCTGGAGTACGTCCCCGGCGCACTCGCCCGCCTCGGTGTGGGCCGCTCCGGCCCCAACGTCGACCTGCACCGCGCGTCGTTCGACGTGGACGAGGGGGCCATCCCGGCAGGCGTACGCGTCATGGTGCAGACCGCGCTGCGGGCACTTGCGGCGGCGCGCTGACCGGAGCGACAAGGGCGGGTGACTTCCGCCGTCGCAGCACCACCAGCAGCACCGCAAGCGGTACGCCGAGCGCCACCAGCCACGGCAGCAGCGCGCCCAGCACCGTGAGCAGGACGGTCATCGAGACGACGAAGGCCTTCCAGCCGCCCCGGAGCCCGACCAGGAAGCCGGTCTCGGCCTTCTCCTCGGTGGCCTTCGCAGCCGGCCCGGCCAGCGACACGGTGACCGTGGAGAGGGCGGTCAGGTCGGCGAGGCGTCGCTTCTTGGCCTCCAGCGAGGCCAGGTCGGCCTCCCGGCGACCCAACTCGTTCTCCAACGACACCAGGTCGGCGATCGAGGTGGCGCGGGCCAGCAACCGGCGGGCGCTGTCCACCCGGGCACGCTGACTGGTGATCCGGGCGTCCAGGTCGACGGTCTCCTCGGTGACGTCCTGGGTGCTGATCTCCCGGCTCTGCTGCCGGCCGAGCTTCGCGATCTCGTCCACCACGCCTGTGAACCTCGCCGCCGGCACCCGCAGCTCCAACTCCGCCACCGCGTCGGCGTCGGCGCTGCGTCGTTGGTCACCGCCGACGAAGCCGCCGGCCCGGGTGGCCACGGCGGTGACCTCGCGGGCGGCCGCGTCCACATTGTCGACCTGCACCCGCATCGCTCCGGTGTAGATGATCGCCCGCTGGTCGACCCGCAGGTCCGGTGCGCCGGCTCCGGCGGCCCCCGGCGCTTCCGCTGCGGCGTCCCGGCCCGCCTCGCCGCCGACGACAGGCGCCTTGGCCGCCGAACCCGCGCTGTCCCGTGCCCCGCTGTCGTCGCCGCCGGCGCCGCAGCCCGTCACGGCCAAAGCCGCCACCAGTGTCGTCGCCGCCAGCAGTGCGCCGCGGCGTCGTCCCTCCCGTTTGTCCATCCCCGCTCCCATCGTTGTCAGCCGGTGTGGCGATACCTCGGACGTGGCGCGCGCGGCGGCTGGTTCCGGCAGACTGCGCTGAGGACGTCACGATTCGATAATCGAGGAGTCACGATGCGGCTCACCAAGTACGCGCATTCCTGCCTCCGGGTGGAACACGACGGGGGAGTGCTGGTCGTCGATCCGGGGGTGTTCAGCGATCCGGCGGCGTTGGACGGGGCCGACGCGGTGCTGATCACCCACGAGCATCCCGACCACCTCGACCTGGCGGCGGTGCGCCTGGAACTCGACAGGCGGCCGTTCCCGATCCACGGTCCGGCCGCGATCGCCGGCACCCTCGGCGACGCGGCAGAGGCGCTGCGCCCGGTCACGACCGGCGAGTCGTTCACCGCCGCCGGCATCGCCATCCGGGCGTACGGCGGGAAGCACGCGGTGATCCACCCGGACATCCCGGTGATCGACAACCTCGGCTACCTGATCAACGACGTGGTCTACCACCCCGGTGACGCCCTCGTGGTGCCGGAGGAGACACCTGTCGACACGCTCTTCGCGCCGATCCACGCCCCCTGGTCGAAGTTCTCCGAGGTCCTCGACTTCATCCGGGCGGTCGCACCCCGACGCGCGTACGCCCTGCACGACGGGCTGCTCAACGACAACGGGCTGGGTGTGCTCAACCGGCAGTACGCGGCGCTGTCCGGCACCGAGTACCAGCGGCTGGAGCCCGGTAGCCGGGTGGACGTCTGAGCGATGCCCGGCCCCTCCCCGGAGCTGGTACGACAGCTCTACCGCATTCCGCCGGACCGGTTCGTGGCCGCCCGGGACGCGGCCGTGGCCGAGGCCCGGCGGGCCGGCGACCCGAAGTCCGCCCGGGAACTGGCCCGGCTGCGTCGTCCCACGGTGGCCGCCTGGCTGGTGAACCTGCTCGCGATCCGCCGCCCCGAGCTGGTCGCCGACCTGGTGCAGCTCGCGGACGCGCTACGGTCCGCCCAGCGGGACCTGCGCGGGCCCCGGCTGCGGGAGTTGTCCGCCCAGCGTCGGGCCGTGGTCGGCGCCCTGGTCGCCGAGGTCCGCAAGCTCGCCGCTGCGGAGCCCGACGCACCGCCCGTCGGCAAGCTGCCGCTGGCGGAGGTGGAGACAACTCTCAACGCGGCGCTGTCCGACGCCGAGGTCGCCGAACAGGTCCGGGCGGGGCGCCTGCTCAAGTCGGCCACGTACGCCGGCTTCGGCGAGGTGCCCCGACCTCAGCTGCGGCTGGTCACCGGCACCGAGGAGAAGCCGGAGCCGCGCCAGCCGGCAACCAGGCGCGTCCGCACCGAGGCGGCTCCCGACCGGGCCGCCGAGCGCGCCGCGCGGGCCGCCCGCGCCGAACGGGACCGGCAGCGCCGGGCATTGGACCGGGAACTCGCCAAGGCCCGTGCCGATCAGCAGCGGGCCGAGGCCGAGTTGACCGAGGCGAGCGGGCAGGAGCGGGACGGCGCCGAGGCGCTGGACACGATCGAGGCCGAGCTGGCCGAGTTGGAGCGCCGGCGGGCGGTCGCCGAGCAGGACCTCAGCCGGGCCAAACTCGCCAGGCGCGCGGCCGAGCGGGCGGTCACGGCGGCCCGGCGGCGCGCCGGCGAGGTCGAGGCGGCGGTGGAGGCGTTGGCGGCCGAAGAGGGGACTGCGGACTCCGCCGGTGGCGCGGCAGACTGACGATCGATGGACGACGACGAGCGGGCCTGCGGTCCGGCGGTTCCGGGCCGGAGCGGGCCGGGGTGGGCGCTCGGATGACACCGGAACAGGTCGCCGCAGCCAGCAAACCCGTCGTGCTCGACCTGGGCGACGCGTTCAGCCGCAGCCCGACCACGCTGCGGCGGGCCCGGCTGCTCGGCATCTCCGGCTGGGCGTTCTACATCAGCGGCCGGGCCGGCGCGCTCGGCGACGTACGTGCCGAGACGGCCGCCGCCGCCCTCGGCTTCGTCGCGCCGGACGCGGTCGCCGACGGCTGGGACGCCGCCGCCCGGACCGTCCGGCCGATCGAGGTGGCCGCCGCGAGCTTCGCCGAGTGCTGCCAGTGGGGCACGCGGCAGCTCGGTCCGCTGCCCGGGACCGAACGCCTGTCCGCGCTCGTCGAGCGGGCGGTGGGAGCGGCGGACGCCAGCGGCATGCCGCTCTTCGCCGCCTGGCGGGCCATGCCGCTGCCGGAGAACACCCCCGGCGCCCGCACCGCCGCGGGGCTGCGCCTGCTCCGCGAACACTTCACCGGCGCGTACCTGCTGGCCGTGCGTGCCGCCGGGATGACCCCGCTGGAGGCGGTGCTGGCCGGGCCGGAGGGGGAGGCCGGCGCGGTGGCCTGCGGCTGGTCCCCTCCGTACCCGCCGATCGGGCCCCTGGTGCGTCGGCGGCTGTGGGCGGAGGCGGTGACCAACCGGTTGGCCGCGCCAGCGTTCGCGGCGCTCGGCCCGGCCGACGGCGCCGAGCTTGTGGAACTGCTGCACCGGACGCGGGCCGACCTCGGCTGAGCCGGGCGCCGGTGACGAAGAAAATGGGCGGCGCCGGAGCCGATCGGCTGCCAGGATGACCTGCCGTGACCCTCCCCGCAGGTTGGACCGCGCGCCGACCCACACTCGACGACGTTCCGGCGATCCTCGCGGTGGTGCACGCCGCCGACACCTTCGCCATCGGGCATCCCGACTTCGACGCCGACGATGTGACGGCGTCACTCACGGCACCCTTCTTCGACCCGACACGCGACTCCTGGCTGGCGGTCGACCCGGACGGCACCGTGGTCGGCTGGGCGACCGTGGACAACCCGACAGGGGTCGGCCGGGAGTTCGTGGAGGTCTACGTCGACCCGGTACGCGCCGCGACGGTCCGGGCGCCGCTGCTGGCCCGACAACTGGACCGGGTCGCCGAGCGCGCCGCCGAGCGGGGGCTGCCCTCGCTCACCGTCCGCTGCACGGTCTCCGCGCCGGAACGCGACTGGGAGCGGGACCTGCGGGCGGCCGGTTTCACCCGCGCCAAGCGGTACGTCCGGATGAGCCGGCCCCTGGCCGACCTGCCCGACGAGCCGGCGGCCCCGCCCGGCGTGCGGGTGCGGCCGGTACGCCCCGACGACGAAGCCGACCTGCGGGAGTTCCACCGCATCCACGAGTCGGCCTTCGCCGACACCCCGGATCACGAGCCGCTGCCCTACGACCGCTGGCGGGCCCGGATCGGCGACCTGACCGCCTGGGACGAGTGGTTGGTCGCCGAGGTGGACGGGGTGCCCGCCGGGGCGTTGCAGTCCTCGGACCAGGCGCTCGACCAACAGGAGGGCTGGGTGAAGAAGCTGTCGGTGCTGTCCGCGTACCGTCGGCGGGGTGTGGGTGCGGCGTTGCTGCGCCGCGCCTTCGCCCGCTACGCCGCGAAGGGCCGACGCTCGGCCGGCCTGGGCGTCGACCTGACCAACCCGACCGCGCCCCTGTCGCTCTACGAGTCGGTGGGCCTGCGGGAGACCCTGTGGACCGACATGTACGAGCGTGTCGTCCCGGCCGCCGGTGTGTGATTGACGACGCCCGCGGCACCCGGCGGACGCGCCGGTCGCTGACGGTTGCAGACTGGGGGCGTGGGATACGCGCTACGCGGACGCGGTGCCGGTGGGGCGGGACCGCAGCTCGTTGACGTAGTCGTCCGGCGCGCCCGCCTTCTCGGCGGCGTTCGCGATCTCGGAGAGATACCACGACGTGGGCAGGCCACCCTCGTACCCGTCGAACACGTAGATCCACGCGGTCACGTCGCCGTCGAGGGTGGAGACCCGCACGTGCAGCTTGCGGTACGTGCCGGCGGTCGCCCCCTCCAGCTCGTCGAGCTGGGCCGCGTCGTACGGGTGGATGTCATAGATCGCCACGAACACCCGGTCGCCGGGGGACTCGACGACCGTGGTCACCGCGCCCTCCCAGCCGATCACGTCCTCGCCGGCGAAGGTCAGCCGCCACCCCTCGAGCCAGCCGGTGCCCACCATCGGCGAGTGCGGGCAGTAGGCGCGCATCCGGGCGGGATCAAGGTTTGAGCCGTAGGCGGCGTGATGACGCACGGCGATGACGATAGCCCGGCGGACGGGTGGGGGAGAATACGACTGTGCGTGTCGGGTGCGTTCGGGAGAAGAAAGTCACTGTGAGCATCAACGAAGGGCGAACGCTGTGAGCCGGATCGTGATCATCGGCGGAGGGCCGGCCGGGTACGAGGCGGCCCTCGTCGCCGCCCAGCTGGACGCCGATGTCACCGTCGTGGAGGCAGACGGTGCGGGCGGGGCGTGCGTGCTCTCCGACTGCGTACCGTCGAAGACCTTCATCGCCAGCTCGGGGGTGGTCACCGGCTACCGGGACACCGAGGAGTTCGGTGTGCACTCGGACGGTCTGGAGGCGGTGACCGTCGACGCGCGGGCGGTGCACGAGCGGGTCAAGCGGCTGGCGCTCGCGCAGTCCGCCGACATCCACGCCAAGCTGCTCAAGGCCGGGGTCACCTTCGTGGCCGGCACGGCCCGGCTCGGTGAGGACGCTCTCGGGCACACCCACCTGGTCGTCGTCACCCCCGCCGACGGCTCCGAGGAGTACTCGATCGCCGCGTCCTCGGTGCTGGTGGCCACCGGCTCGACGCCCCGGCAGCTGCCCACCGCCGTGCCGGACGGCGAACGCATCCTGACCTGGCGTCAGGTGTACGACCTGCCCGAGCTGCCCGAGCACCTGATCGTCGTCGGATCCGGTGTGACAGGTGCGGAGTTCGCGAGCGCGTACCTCGCCATGGGTGTCGAGGTCACCCTGGTCTCCAGCCGCGATCGGGTGATGCCGCACGAGGACGCCGACGCGGCGTCCGCCATCGAGCGGGTGTTCCGTAACCGGGGCATGGAGATCCTCAACAACTCCCGGGCGGACGCGGTGCGCCGTACCGCCGACGGTGTCGAGGTGGAGCTGTCCGACGGCCGCAAGGTCACCGGCTCGCACGCCCTGATCGCGGTCGGCTCGATCCCGAACACGGCAAACCTGGGCCTTGCCGAGTACGGCGTGGAGCTGGGCCGGGGCGGCTACGTCACTGTCGACCGGGTCTCCCGGACCAACGTGCCAGGCATCTACGCCGCCGGTGACTGCACAGGGGTTCTGCTGCTGGCCAGCGTCGCCGCCATGCAGGGCCGGATCGCGATGTGGCACGCGCTCGGCGAGGCGGTCCGCCCGCTGCGGCTGCGGACCGTCGCGGCGAACGTCTTCACCGACCCGGAGCTGGCCACCGTGGGTGTCTCGCAGGACGAGGTGGACGCCGGGAAGGTGCCGGCCCGGCAGGTGATGCTGCCGTTGTCCGGTAACGCCCGGGCCAAGATGGACGACCTCTCCGACGGCTTCGTGAAGTTGTTCTGCCGGCCGGCGAGCGGTCAGGTGATCGGCGGCGTGGTGGTCGCGCCGAAGGCCAGCGAGCTGATCCTGCCGATCACGATGGCCGTGGAGAACAACCTGACCGTCAACGAGCTGGCGCAGACCATCACCATCTACCCGAGCCTGTCCGGTTCGATCACCGAGGCCGCCCGCCAGCTGATGCTCCACGAGTTGGAGTGACGGCGGCGGGCGCTCGTCCCAGAAGCACTCCAGGTGGCCGGGGTGGGAGCCCAGACGGCGATGCCACGGGTCGGTGTCCGGAGCGGGCGAGGACGAGTGCCACCGCGGTGAGCACACCGACCTCGGTGAGGATGAGCAGACGCTCGGCCAGTCCGATCAACATGCGCTCACCGGGGTAGGCCGACCAGACCATGGCCGCGGCCAGGACGAGACTGGCCACCGCCAACCCGCGTAGCCACCGGGCGGCCGGTGTCAGCTGGTCCCGGCGGGCCAGCAGCCAGCCGCCGACCGGCAGCGACAGGAAGGCGACAACCGAGGCGTACCGGTGGAGGTAGGCGGCGGTGGTCATGGCGGTGCCCGGCTCGTTCGTCGGCACCACGGCGGCCAGCACCAACCCCGCCACCCACGCACCGAGCAGCAGTTCGGCCGCCCGGTCGGGCGGCGGTCCGGTACGGCGCAGCCCGTACATCAACGTCACTGTGGCGAGTGCCAGCACCACCATCGCCACGTCGATGACACCGCCCCGGTCGGAGACGGCGAAGTCGCTGATGGTCAGCGCCCACGGGTTGAGGTCGTCGTTGACTTCCAGGTGACCGATCACGGTGAGCAGCGCCGCCACGACGATCCCGCCGAGCGCCAGCAGGCCGGTGTTCCGGATAACAGGCATGCCCCAGCCTGTCGCCGCAGGAACCCCAGCCGAATCCGGGACGCCCACCGAGTTCCACCCCAGGAACAACCCCTAAAGGCCCGAATCCCAGGTCGATCTTGCACTTTCGGTCGTGCTTATGTGCGCCTTACCCGAATTGTCGGGGCAGAAAGTGCAAGATCGCGCGGGGAGGGAGGGGGTTAGTCCAGGGGGAGCTGGGGGGCGGGGGTGGTGGTGCGGGCGTGGCGGGCGCTGATCAGGGTCATCGCCCATCCGGCAGCGGCGAAGCCGGCAGCCGCGGCGGTGGCGATGATGGCCAGCCGCCACGCCGACTCGGTGAGCGCGGTGCCGCCGAGGTGCCCGACAAGCGCGCCGTACGTGGCCCAGCCCAGCGCGGCGACCGCCTCGTACAGCACGAACAGCCGGGACGGGTAGCGGCTGCGGCCGGCCGAGAAGCAGGCCGCCATCCGGCCGCCGGGCACGAACCGGCACAGCAGGATCACCATCGGCCCGGGTTGTCGGAGCCCCTGGGTGACCCGGTTGGCCATCCGGCGGGCCCGGCTCGGCTCCGCGTGCCGGGGCGCCCTGCGGTCGGGAGCGCCTCGACCGAGCAGGTAGCAGGCCAGGTCGCCGGCGAACACGCCGAGCGCGCCGACGGCGATGGTGACCGGCAGGCTGAGCCCGCCGTAGACGGTGAGCGCACCACTGGTGATCATGACGATCTGGGTGGGGATCACCGGGACGAAGGCGTCCGCGATCAGCAGAGCGAGCAGCACCAGGTACGCCCACGCCGGCGATGCGACGTCAGTGAGTAGTTCGGGCACGCCTGCCACCTCGCCGGATGCGGCCGATTGGGTGTCTCGAGCCTGACGGCGTGTCCGGCGTCACCGTGGACAGCCCTGGCCCGGCGTGACCGTCGACACGGCCAGGCCACCCCTGTTCAACGAGGCGAACGGACCTCGAGTGACGGTTCCGGGGTCGTCCCAGCCCCGTCGGAGCGGTCGGCGGATCAGCGCCCGTCGGCGTACCGTTGTCGGCGCGGCTCCGCCCGTCGGGTCCCCCGTTCCTGACGATTTCGAGCCGCCAGGGCCGCCGGCGGGTCCCGCGCCGGCGGCCCACCCCCTGCGCGCCGCCGCTAATCCGGGTGCGTCTGCGAGTGCCAGGCGGGTAGCGTCGCCGTATGCGCAGTGCGGTAGTGGTGACCACGACGCCGGGTGTCCCCGGCGCGCCGCTCTGACGTAACCACAGTCGACAAGGCCCCGGGGCGATCCGCCCCCGAGGGCCGTGCGGCGTTCGGTGTCCAGGTCGCCTCCGGGTCGTACCCGATCCAGGAGCCCGACATGATCGACCACCGTAGGCTCGGCCGTGAGCTGGACCTCTTCGTCTCCGATCCGCTGGCCGGCGCCGGCCTGCCGATCTGGCTGCCCGCCGGCGCCGCCGCCCGGCACGCCGTGGAGGAGTACGTCCGGGAGTTGGAGCGCCGCTCCGGCCACCAGCACGTCTACTCGCCGCCGCTGGGCAAGCGCGAACTCTTCGAACTCTCCGGGCATCTCGGCTACTTCGCCGACGACATGTTCCCGCCGATGCGGTTGAGCGCCGACGACGAGTTCGTGCTCCGGCCGGCGCTCTGCCCGCACCACGCGCTTGTGTTCCGGGCCCGGGGCCGCTCCTACCGGGAGTTGCCGCTGCGGGTCGCGGAGCTGGGCGGGATGTACCGCTCGGAGCGTTCCGGGGTGCTCGGCGGGCTGTCCCGGGTCCGTGCCATCTCGCTCAACGACGCGCACACCTTCTGCGCGCCGGAGCAGGTGGGCGCGGAGGTCGCCGAGATCCTGGGGCTGATCCGGGCGGCGCACGCCGCGCTCGGCGTCCGTCCGGCCGGGTTCCGGCTGTCGCTGCGCGGGCCGGGCGGGAGGTACGTCGGAGACGACGCGCAGTGGGCGTACGCCGAGGATCTGCTCCGGGGGGCGCTGGCCGGGGTGGAGTACGTCGAGGCGCCCGGGGAGGCGGCCTTCTACGGCCCGAAGGTCGACATCCAGATCGTCGACGCGGCCGGTCGGGAGTCGACCATCTCCACCATCCAACTCGACTTCGACAAGCCGGAGCGGTTCGACCTGTCGTACACCGACGCGGACGGCAGCAGGCGTCGGCCGGTCATGGTGCACCGCAGCCTGGTCGGCAGCATGGAGCGCCTGTTCGCGTACCTCATCGAGGTGCACGAGGGCGCCTTCCCGGCCTGGTACGCGCCGGTCCAGCTGGCGCTGCTGCCGGTGGACGCCGGGCAGGTCGACGCGGCGGGCGAGCTGGCCCGGAAGGCCGTCGACGCCGGTCTGCGGGTCGAGGTCGACGTCGCCGGCTCGTTGGGCGCCCGGGTCCGGGACGCGGCCCGCCGCCGCGTCCCGTACCTCGGGGTGCTGGGTGCCCGGGAGGTGGCCGACGGGCACCTCGCGCTGCGCCTGCGCGGCGGCGGTGCCCTGCCCCCGATGCCGGCCGGCGCCGCGCTCGCCCTGATCGGCGGGCAGGTCGCGGCCCGATCGGCGGATCTGCTCCCCCCGGACTGACACGTCAGACCGACGCCGGTTGAGCGGCGGTGGCCGGCTCCTCGTCGACCACCGCCCCGGTGAACTGGGAACGGTAGAGCCGGTGGTACGCGCCCTGGGCGGCGAGCAACTGCTCGTGGGTGCCCTGCTCGACGATCCGGCCGTTCTCCATCATCAGGATCAGGTCGGCGTCGCGGATGGTGGAGAGCCGGTGCGCGATGACGAAGCTGGTGCGGTCCGAGCGCAGCGCCGCCATCGCCCGCTGGAGCAGCACCTCGGTGCGGGTGTCCACCGAACTGGTGGCCTCGTCGAGGATCAGCAGCGACGGTTCGGCCAGGAACGCGCGGGCGATGGTGATGAGCTGCTTCTCGCCGGCGCTGACGTTGCTGCCCTCCTCGTCGATGACCGTGTCGTAGCCGTCGGGCAGGCTGCGCACGAACCGGTCCACGAAGGTGGCCCGGGCCGCCGCCACGATCTCGTCCTCGGTGGCGTCCGGCCGGCCGTAGGCGATGTTGTCGCGGATGGTGCCGCCGAACAGCCACGTGTCCTGGAGCACCATGCCGATCCGGCCGCGCAGGTCGTCGCGGCGCATCGTGGTGATGTCCACGCCGTCGAGCGTGATCCGGCCCGCGTCCAGCTCGTAGAAGCGCATGACCAGGTTGACAAGTGTGGTCTTGCCGGCGCCGGTCGGCCCGACGATGGCCACCGTGTGACCCGGCTCGGCGACAAGCGACAGGTCGTCGATCAGCGGCTTGTCCGGCTCGTAGCGGAACGAGACGTGTTCGAACTCGACCCGGCCGTGCGGGTCGGCCACCCGGGCCGGCTCGGCCGGGTCGGGCGTCTGCTCGTCGGCGTCGAGCACCGCGAAGACCCGCTCGGCCGACGCCACCCCGGACTGGAGCAGGTTGGCCATCGAGGCGAGCTGGGTGAGCGGCTGGGTGAACTGGCGGGAGTACTGGATGAACGCCTGCACGTCGCCGAGGCTCATCGTGCCGGAGGCGACCCGCAGCCCACCCACCACGGCGATGGCCACGTAGCTGAGGTTTCCGATGAACATCATCGACGGCATGATGATCCCGGAGATGAACTGGGCGCCGAAGCTGGCCCGGAACAACTCCTCGTTCTTCGCGTGGAACGCGGCCTCCACCTCACGCTGGCGACCGAAGACCTTCACCAGCTCGTGGCCCGTGTACGCCTCCTCGATCTGGCCGTTCAGCTCGCCGGTGTGCGTCCACTGCGCGATGAACTGCTTCTGTGAGCGCTTCGCGATCCGCTGGGTGACAAGCACCGACAGCGGTACGGCGACCAGGGCCACCAGCGCCAGCAGCGGCGAGATCCAGAACATCACGCCGAGGACGCCCACCACTGTCAGCAGGGACGTGAGCAGCTGGCTGAGGGTCTGCTGGAGGCTTGTGGAGATGTTGTCGATGTCGTTTGTGACCCGGCTGAGCAGCTCACCCCGGGGCTGCCTGTCGAAGTAGGGCAGCGGGAGCCGGTTCAGCTTCTCCTCCACCTCGGCGCGCAGCCGCAGCACGGTCCGCTGGACGACCCCGTTGAGCAGCCATCCCTGCCACCAGGACAGCACGCTGGCCGCCAGGTAGAGCCCGAGCGCCAGCAGCAGGACCCGGCTCAGGGCGTCGAAGTCGATGCCCACCCCGGGCACCACGTCCATCCGGGCCAGCATGTCGGCGAAGCTGGCGTTGCCGCTGGCCCGCGCGGCGGAGACGGCCTGCTCGGTGGTAGTGCCGGCGGGCAGCTGCCGACCGATCACACCAGTGAAGATCAGGTCGGTGGCGTGACCGAGGATCTTCGGCCCGGCCACACTGAACCCGACGCTGACCAGGGCCAACGTGATGATCGCGGCCAGGTGCAGCCGGTGCGGGCGGAGCCGACCGAGCAGCCGTCTGGCGGACGGCCCGAAGTTCATCGACTTCTCGGCGGGCATGCCGGCGCCCATCCACGGTGGGCCACCGCCCTGCCGGCCCGGAGGCAGCCGCTTGGGCGTCGGGCCGTCCGGTGCCGACTTCTGCTCGGGTACGGCCGCCGTGGGCGGCGTCTCGCGCTCGGTCATGCCGGCACCTCCGTCGTCTGCTGCGAGGCCACGATCTCCGCGTACGTCGGGCAGGACTTGAGAAGCTCAGCGTGTCGTCCCACTCCGACGACCCCTCCGTCCTCGAGAACGATGATCTGGTCGGCGTCCACGATCGTGGAGACCCGCTGGGCCACGATCACCACAGCGGACTGCGCGGTGACCGGCCGCAGGGCCGCCCGCAATCGCGCGTCGGTGCCGAGGTCGAGTGCGGAGAACGAGTCGTCGAACAGGTAGATCTCCGGCTTGCGGACCAGGGCCCGGGCGATGGCGAGGCGTTGCCGCTGCCCACCGGAGACCGTGCTGCCGCCCTGGGCGATCGGCGCGTCCAGCCCGCCGGGCATCTGGGCCACGAAGTCCCGGGCCTGGGCGATCTCCAGGGCCGTCCACAGTTCCTCGTCGGTGGCGTCCGGATTGCCGTAGCGCAGGTTGCTGGCGACAGTGCCGGTGAACAGGTACGGCCGTTGCGGCACCAGCCCGATCCGACGCCACAGCTCGTCGGGGGCCAACTCGCGGACGTCCACGCCGTCGACAAGCACGGCACCGGCGGTGACGTCGACCAGGCGGGGGATGAGCGACAGCAGTGTCGTCTTGCCGGCGCCGGTGCTGCCGATGATCGCGGTGGTGGTGCCCGGGGTGGCCCGGAAGGAGATGTCCCGCAGGACCGGGTCGACCGCACCCGGGTACTGGAAGCGCACGCCGCGCAGCTCCAACTTGGCCCGGCTGGGCAGTTCGGTGACCGGCGCGGCGGCGGGGACCACCGAGGAGTCGGTGTCCAGCACCTCGGTGATCCGTTCGGCGCAGACCGCGGCCCGGGGCACCATCATCAGCATGAAGGTCGCCATCATGACGGCCATCAGGATCTGCATCAGGTACTGCAGGAACGCGGTGAGCGCGCCGACCTGGATCGCGCCGGAGTCCACCCGCTGCGCGCCGAACCAGAGCACCGCCACGCTCGAGACGTTGAGCACCAGCATGACCACCGGGAAGATCAACGCCAGGAGCCGTCCGGTACGCAGCGCGGTGGCGGTCAGGTCGGCGTTGGCGACGCCGAAGCGGTCCGTCTCGTACGGCTCACGGACGAACGCGCGGACCACCCGGATGCCGGTGATCTGCTCGCGCAGCACCCGGTTGACCGTGTCGATCCGGGTCTGCATGAGCCGGAAGCCCGGCACCATCCGGCGGATGATCGAGCCGAGCGTGATGGCAAGCACCGGCACGCTCACCAGCATCAGCCAGGACAGCCCGATGTCCTCGCGCAGCGCCATGAACACGCCGCCGACGCTCATGATCGGTGCCGCGACGAGCATGGTGCAGCTCATCAGCACGAGCATCTGCACCTGTTGCACGTCGTTGGTGTTGCGGGTGATCAGCGACGGCGCCCCGAACCGGGCCACCTCGCGGGCGGAGAAGCGGTTGACGTGCCCGAACAACCTGGCGCGTACGTCCCGGCCGAAGCCCATCGCGACCCGCGCGCCGAGGTAGACGGCGGCGATCGAGCAGACGATCTGGATGAGGCTGACCAGCAGCATCCAGCCGCCGGTGCGCACGATGTAGTCGGTGTCGCCCCGGGCCACGCCCTGGTCGATGATGTCCGCGTTGAGGCTGGGCAGGTAGAGCGAGGCCATGGTGCCCACGAACTGGAGCAGCACCACCGCCAGCAGCGGTCTCTGGTAGGTGCGCAGTTGGTTGCGCAGTAGCCGGATCAGCACGCCGGATCCTTCGGGTCGGTGGGTCGTCCGGTCATCCGCGGGTCGTCTCCGCTGCCGATGACCTCGAGCAGGAACTCCCGGATGACCTGGGCCTTCGCCGGGTCGGCGTCGACCGAGGTGAGGGGGCGTCCGGAATGCATGAGTGCGCCGAGCGCGGCGACACGCTCCCGCCCGGCGGGGGTGATGGCGAGCCGGATGCTGCGCCTGTCGCTGTCGTCGCGCTGTCGTTCGACGAGCCCGTCACGGGCCAGTGTGTCGACGATGCCGGTCAGGGTCGCGGGGCGTACGAAGCCCTTCTCGGCGACCTCGCGGTGGGGCAGTTCGCCGTGTCGGGCGAGCGTCATCAGGGTGACCATGCCGGCCTGGGTGAGGCCGTGCTCCTCGGCGAGGTAGCGATTCCAACGCTGCCCGACGAGGTGCCCGGCGACCACAAGCAGCCGACCGAGCGGTACGTCCTGGAGGGTGACGAGTTCCACGAGAGCAGATTAGCTCCCTGATAGTCAGGGGCCAAACGAAATAGCGGCAGCAGTGGCGACGAACACGACCTGCAGGACGGTGCGCTGCCCGAGCGGGGTGACCGGGCGCCCGGCGAGGGTCAGCGTCCGGCGCGCGGCCGACACGTTGGCCGGGAACATCGCGAGCATCAGCAGGCCCAGCGCGGCAGCGGCCCAGCGGGCGGTGGCCGGAACGAGCAGCCCGGCCGCGCCGGCCAGCTCCAGCACCCCGGTGAGCGTGACAAGCAGGTCGGGGCGGGACAGTCGGGGCGGGACCATCGCGACCAGGTCGGCTCGGCGCTGCCCGGCGAAGTGCGCGACGCCGGTCAGCACGAACATCACCGCCAGCCCGACCCGTAGGGCGGGGTGCCAGCCGTCGAGTGCGGAGATGCCGGCCAGGCCGGCGAGTCGGGCCAGCGCCGTGCCGACCACAAGGGCGATCAGGGGTGCCATCGGAATCCTCCTCGGCGTGAACTTGTCGGTGACAAGATTGCGTGTCGCGGTGGCATCTTGTCAATGGCAAGATAGGATCGCCGCATGACCTCGTCGCGCGGCTACCACCACGGCGACCTCCGTCGCGCCCTGCTCGCCGCCGCCGTGGAGGCGATCGACGATGCCGGCCCGACGGCCCTGAGCCTGCGCGACCTCGCCCGCCGGGCCGGCGTCTCGCACGCCGCGCCGGCACACCATTTCGGCGACAAGGCAGGCCTGCTCACCGCACTGGCGGCCGAGGGCTTCGACCTGCTGGCCGAGGCGCTGGAGGCCGCCGACGACCTGCTGGCCGCCGGCGTGGCGTACGTCGACTTCGCCGTTCGGCGGCGCGCGCACTTCGAGGTGATGTTCCGACCCGAGCTCTACCGGGCCGATGATGCCGAGCTGGTCGCCGCGCGGGGCCGCTCCGGTGCCGCGCTCCGCTCGGGAGTGGCGACACTGTCCACAGCCGACACCGACCGGGACGCGCTCGCCGCCTGGTCGATCGCCCACGGCTTCGCCACGCTCTGGCTGGCCGGTGCCCTGCCGGACCGGGTGGGCGCCGATCCGCACGAGGCCGCCCGCGCGGTGCTGCGGCGACTGTTCGGCTGACCGGTCCCGAGGCCCCGGGTCAGGGCTGGGGGCCGCCCACCTGCTTGTCGGTAGGCGCGGTGGCCACGTACTCCCGCATCACCTCGGTGATCGCCCGCAGGAACGCGGTGGTCGCCGCCGCCTGTTCCGGGGTCAACCGACTCACCACCTGGTCCACGCTGACGAGCATCGGTCGCAGAGCCATCAGGACCTCGTCGTAGGCGTGCTCTGTCACTTCGAGCGCGAGACGGCGCCTGTCGTGCGGGTGCGGCGCGCGGCGTACGTGCCCGGCCTGCACCAGGCGGTCCACCAGGGTCGTGGCCGACGCGGAACGGATGCCCAGCCGGTGGCCCAACTCGACCGGGCCGAGCGGCTCGGAGCTGGAGATCAGGTGGTCGATGGCCGCCGCGTCGGTGGTGCCGATCCCCAACCGGCGGGCGAGTGCCCCCCGGGTGTCGCTGGCGACACGCAGCAGCTCACGCAGAGCGCGGGCCGTCTCGCTCGTTGGGGTTGACGAAGGCCGCGCCATGGGTAAAAGCTAGCAGCTCGGGTAGCTAGAAAATCTAGCTACAATAAGGAGCTGACCATGGCCGAGCACGGGCGCGGACGCTGGTGGGGACTGTTCGCAATCAGCCTGGGCGTCGCGATGATCATCGTGGACGCGACGATCGTGAACGTCGCCGTCCCGCAGATCATCAGGGACCTCGACATCACCTCCACCGACGCGCAGTGGGTCCAGGAGGCGTACACCCTGGTCTTCGCGGCGCTGCTGCTGGTCGCCGGTCGGCTCGCCGACCGGTCCGGACGCCGCCGGATGTTCGTCGCCGGGGTGGTCGTCTTCGTGGCGGCAAGCGTGCTCGCCGCGCTGGCCGGCTCCGGCGAGACCCTGATCGCCTCCCGGGTGCTCCAGGGCGTCGGCGGCGCGATGATGCTGCCCACCTCGCTGTCGCTGCTCAACGCCAACTTCACAGGCCGGGACAGGGGCATCGCCTTCGCCGTCTGGGGCTCCACCATCGGCGGCGCGGCGGCTCTCGGCCCGCTGCTGGGCGGCTGGCTGACCACCGAGTACTCGTGGCGCTGGGCCTTCGGCATCAACGTCCCGGTCGGCCTGGCCGTCGTCGCGGTGACCCTCGCGCTGGTCGCCGAGTCCCGCGACGACCGCGCCGAACGGGGCATCGACATCGTCGGCGCGCTCCTCTCCGTGATCGGTATGACAGGCGTCGTCTTCGCCCTCATCGAGGGACGCACCTACGGCTGGTGGGAGCGGGAGAAGCCGTTCAGCCTCTTCGGGCTGGACTGGACCCTCACGCTCTCGCCCGTCCCGGTGGCCGGTCTGCTCGGCCTCGCCGCGCTCGCCCTCTTCCTCGGTCACCAGCTCCGCCGCAACCGGGCCGGCCGCCCCGCCCTGCTCGACCTGTCGCTGTTCGGGATCGGGTCGTTCCGCAACGGCGTCCTTGCCGCCGCCATCGTCAGCCTCGGCGAGTTCGGGCTGCTCTTCGCGCTGCCCCTGTGGTACCAGAACGTGCTCGGCTACAGCGCGTTCGACACCGGACTGGCGCTGCTGCCACTCGCCGTCGGCAGCTTCCTCGCCAGCGGCATCGGCGCTCCACTCACCCAGCGCCTCGGTGCCGCCCGGGTCGTCCAGCTCGGCGTCGCCGCCGAACTGGTAGGGGTCGCCGGGCTGGGCCTGGTCGTCGCGCCCGACACCAGCTGGTGGGCTCCGCTGGGCTTCCTGTTCGTCTACGGCATCGGCGTCGGAATGGCCACCGCCCAACTGACAGGCGTGTCGCTCTCCGAGGTGCCGGTGCGGCGCAGCGGGCAGGGCTCCGGCGTCCAGAGCACCGCCCGGCAGGTCGGCTCGGCGCTCGGCATCGCCGTACTCGGCACCGTTCTCTTCGCCAGCCTCGGCGGCATCCTCGGCGACCGGCTGGCCGACCAGCCCGGGCTCGACGCCGCCCAACGGGACCAGGTGGTCACGGCGGTCAAGGAGAGCGCCGGGGCCGCCATCGGCGGCCTTGCCGACGACCCGCGTACCGCACCGATCGCCCAGGAAGCCCGCATCGCCTTCTCCGACGCGACCCGGTACGCCGCCTTCGCCGCCGCAGGCTTCCTCCTGATCGGCCTGGTGGCCTGCGCCCGGCTGCCCCGGACCCGCCCCGAGCCACAGGCACCGGCGGACGCTGCTACCAGCTCGTCGGCAGCGGCATCCCCTCGGTGAAACCGGCGGCGCTCTGCACACCCACCACCGCCCGCTCGTGGAACTGTGTCAGGTTCCGCGCGCCGGCGTAGGTGAAGGCGCTGCGGACGCCGGCGATGATCTCGTCGATCAGGTCCTCGACACCGGGCCGGGTCGGGTCCAGGTACATCCGGGCCGAGGAGATGCCCTCCTCGAACACCGCCTTGCGGGCCCGGTCGTACGGGCTGTCGTCGGCGGTACGGGCGCTCACCGCCCGCGCCGAGGCCATCCCGAAGCTCTCCTTGTACCGACGCCCGTCCGGCTCGGTGTAGAGGTCACCTGGCGACTCGTAGGTGCCGGCGAACCAGGAGCCGACCATCACGTTCGACGCGCCGGCGGCGAGCGCGAGCGCGACGTCGCGGGGGTGCCGCACCCCGCCGTCCGCCCAGACGTGCCGGCCCATCTGACGGGCGGCCGTCGAGCAGTCCAGCACGGCGGAGAACTGCGGCCGGCCCACCCCGGTCATCATCCGGGTGGTGCACATCGCGCCCGGCCCGACGCCGACCTTGATGATGTCGGCGCCCGCCTCGACCAGGTCGCGTACGCCCTCGGCGGTGACCACGTTGCCGGCCGCCACCGGGACGCCCGGATCCAGCTTGCGGACCGCCCGCAACGCGGAGATCATCCGCTCCTGGTGGCCGTGCGCGGTGTCCACGACAAGCGTGTCCACCCCGGCCTCCAGCAGCGCGGCGGCCTTGCCTGTGACGTCACCGTTGATCCCGACCGCCGCCGCGATACGCAGCCGGCCCCGGTCGTCCACCGCCGGCGTGTAGAGGGTGGCCCGCAGGGCGCCCTGCCGGGTCAGCACCCCGACCAGCCGGCCGTCGGCGTCCACCACAGGGGCGAGCCGGCGACGGCCCGCCGAGAGCCTGTCGAAGCCGGTACGCGGGTCCGCGTCCGCCGGAACGGTGTGCAGCTCGGTGGACATCACGTGCCGCAACTGGGCGAACCGGTCCACGCCCAAGGTGTCGGCCTCGGTGACCACACCCACCGGCCGGCCCGCCTCGTCGACCACGATCACCGCGCCGTGCGACCGCTTCGGCAGCAGGTGGATGGCGTCGCCGACGGTCTCGGTCGGGCCCAGGGTGATCGGGGTGTCGTAGACCAGGTGGCGCTGCTTGACCCAGGCGACGACGTTCGCCACCACCTCGATCGGGATGTCCTGCGGGATCACCGCGATCGCGCCCCGCCGGGCCACCGTCTCGGCCATCCGCCGGCCGGCGACCGCAGTCATGTTCGACACGACAAGCGGGATGGTGGTGCCGGTGCCGTCGCCGGTGGACAGGTCCACGTCGAGCCGCGAACCGAGGTCGGAACGGGCCGGCGCCATGAAGACGTCGGTATAGGTCAGGTCGTGCGCGGGGACCGCGCCGTGAAGGAACCGCACCCGGCCATCATTGCCGCTCGTGGTCCGTCCCGCCGCCGGTGGTGTCCGAAACCACCCGCGACCAGCCGGTCACGCGATGGTGCAGATCGCGGCGCCGGAGGTGATCACGGCACCCACCTCGGCGGTCAGGCCGCTGACCGTACCCGCCTTGTGGGCGTGCAACGGCTGCTCCATCTTCATCGCCTCCAGCACCACCACCAGGTCGCCCTCGGCCACGGTGTCGCCGTCCGCGACCGCGATCTTGACGATGGTGCCCTGCATCGGCGAGGTCAACGCGTCGCCGCTGACCGGAGCGCCGGCCTTGGCGCCGCCGCCCCGCCGGCTCGGCTTACGCGAGGCCGGTGCCGCGGTGGTCGTACCCCCGCCGAAGCCGGCGGGAAGGCTTACCTCGAGGCGTTTGCCACCGACCTCGACCACGACGGTGTCGCGTTCGGCGGGCGCCTCGGCGGCGCCGGCGGCGGCGGCGAACGGCGGCACGGTGTTGTCGAACTCGGTCTCGATCCACCTGGTGTGCACGGTGAACGGCTCGGCGGTGAACGCCTCGTCCCGCACGACCAGGCGGTGGAACGGCAGCGCGGTGGCCATGCCGTCGACGACCATCTCGTCGAGCGCGCGGCGGGCCCGCTCCAGCGCCTCGGTCCGCGTCTCGCCTGTGATGATCACCTTGGCGAGCAGTGAGTCGAAGTTGCCGCCGATCACGTCGCCGGCCGAGATGCCGGTGTCCACCCGCACGCCCGGGCCGGTGGGCAGCCGCAGCGCGGTGACCGTGCCCGGGGCGGGCAGGAAGTTGCGGCCCGGGTCCTCGCCGTTGATCCGGAACTCGATGGCGTGCCCGCGCGGCGTCGGGTCCTCGGTGCTCCGCAGCTTCTCGCCGTCGGCGATCCGGAACTGCTCGCGGACCAGGTCGATGCCGGCGGTCTCCTCGGTGACCGGGTGCTCGACCTGGAGTCGGGTGTTGACCTCCAGGAAGGAGATCGTGCCGTCCCTGCCGACCAGGTACTCCACAGTGCCGGCGCCGTGGTAGCCGGCCTCCCGGCAGATCGCCTTGGCGCTGTCGTGGATCTGCGCCCGCTGGGCGTCGGTGAGGAACGGCGCGGGCGCCTCCTCGACGAGCTTCTGGTGCCGCCGCTGCAACGAGCAGTCCCGGGTGCCCACCACGATCACGTTGCCGTGCTGGTCGGCGAGGACCTGCGCCTCGACGTGCCGGGGCTGGTCCAGGTACCGCTCGACGAAGCACTCGCCCCGACCGAACGCGGCGACCGCCTCCCGGGTGGCCGACTCGAAGAGCTGGGGGATCTCCTCCATGGTCCGGGCCACCTTGAGACCGCGCCCGCCACCACCGAAGGCGGCCTTGATGGCGACCGGCAGGCCGTGGTCGACGGCGAACGCCATCACCTCGTCCGGGCTCGCGACCGGGTCCGGCGTGCCGGGGACCAGCGGAGCGCCGGCGCGCTGCGCGATGTGCCGCGCGGTGACCTTGTCACCCAGGTCGCGGATCGCCTGCGGGGTGGGGCCGATCCAGGTCAGCCCGGCGTCGATGACCGCCTGGGCGAAGTCGGCGTTCTCGGACAGGAACCCGTAACCCGGGTGTACGGCGTCCGCGCCGGACCGGGCGGCCACGTCGAGCAGCTTGTCGATGCGCAGGTACGTCTCGGTCGCGCTGTCCCCGCCCAGCGCGTACGCCTCGTCCGCGAGGGTGGCGTGCAGGGCGTCGCGGTCGGAGTCCGCGTACACGGCGACGCTGCCCAGGCCGGCGTCACGGCAGGCGCGGATGACCCGGACGGCGATCTCGCCGCGGTTGGCGATGAGTACCTTGCGCACCTTCGTGGCTCCTCCCGGGGAAGTTACTGACGGGGAGTGTATCGGCCACCGTGGTGGCCCTAACGATCGCTCAGTGTGGGATGTGGCACTGACCTTAGTCAAACTTGGCTATTACGCTTGTCAGGTGTCCTCGACTCGAATGATGATCCTCGGTCTGGTGCGGTGGATGCAGCCCGTGCACGGCTACGACGTACGCCGTGAGCTGCTGAGCTGGAGCGCCGACAAGTGGGCGAACGTGCAACCCGGATCGATCTACCACGCGCTGCGCAAGCTCACCGAGGAGGGTCTGCTGCGGACGGTCGCCACCGAGCAGGTAGGTGCCCGGCCGGCCCGGACGACCTACGAGGTGACCCCCAAGGGGGAGGACGAGTTCGAGACCCTGCTGCGCAATCTCTGGTGGAACTTCGCCGAGCCGATCGACCCGTTCACCGCCGCGTTCTCCTTTCTTCCCGCCATGCCCCGCTCCGAGGCGGCGGCGGCGCTGCGCAACCGGGCCAACCTGCTGCGGGCCGGCATCGGGTCGATGCGCGCCTCGCTCCAGTCGGACTGGGTGCGCAACACCAAACCGGTGCACGTCGGTTGGATGTTCGAGCTGTGGTCGGCGCGGGCGGAGGCCGAGATGACGTGGTGTGAGCGGATCGCCGAGCGGATCGAGAGCGGCGTGTCGTACCTACCTGCTGAGCTGGCGAACGCCGAGGGTTGGTCGGGTCGGCGCGACGGCGAGGAGCGGATCGACCCTAACGCGAAATAATCAACGTTGACCATAAGAGTTATATCGCGTTAGCCTGCTCTCGGCACAGCGGGGGAGTGCGCCGTCCGGCGTCGTTCCCACTCGACGGCCGGCCCGGCCGGCCAGACCGACCAGGAGCAGAAATGATCGAGACCAGAGGGCTGCGGAAGTCGTTCCGCTCCCGCGCAGGTCGAGAGACGAAGACGGTTGACGCCGTGCGGGGGGTCAACCTCGATGTCGCCGAGGGCGAGATCTTCGGCTTCCTCGGCCCCAACGGGGCCGGCAAGACCACCACGCTGCGGATGCTCGCCACGCTTATCGAGCCGGACGGCGGAGAGGCCACCATCGCGGGGGCCGACCTGCGCAAGGACCCGGCGGAGGTCCGGCGTCGCATCGGGTACGTGCCTCAGGGCGGCAGCACCTGGGACGAGTCCACCGCCCGCGAGGAGCTGGTGCTGCACGCTCGCATGTACGGCATCGGCAAGGCCGACGCGCAGCACCGCGCCGTCCGCGCCCTGGAAGCCTTCCAGCTCATCGAGTACGCCGACCGCAAGTGCAAGACCTACTCCGGCGGTCAGCGCCGGCGGGTCGAGATCGCGCTCGGCATCATCCACGAGCCGAAGGTCGTCTTCCTGGACGAGCCGACCACAGGCCTCGACCCGCAGAGCCGCGCCCACATGTGGGACGAGATCCGGCGCCTGCGCCGGGACGGGATGACAGTCTTCATCACCACGCACTACCTGGACGAGGCCGACGCGCTCTGCGACCGGATCGCGATCATGGACCACGGCGAGGTGGTGGCCGAGGGCACCCCGGCCGAGCTGAAGAGGGAGATCTCCGGCGACGTGGTGCTGGTCGGCCTCGACCTGGCCGCCACCCCGCAGGCCGCGCAGACGCTCGACGGCGAGCCGTACGTCAACAAGCTGGAGACCGCCGACGAGGGCGGCCTGCGTCTCTACGTCGACGAGGGCGCCACCGCCATCCCGCAGGTGCTGCGCCGCCTCGACCACGCCGGGCTGGAGCTGCGCTCGATCGAGCTGCACCGTCCCAGCCTCGACGACGTCTTCCTCACCAAGACCGGCCGCTCGCTGCGCGAGTCCTGACCACCGGAGACGACTCTCATGAAATTCGCCCGTGACACGTGGCTGATCTTCCAGCGCCAGACCCAACTCCTGCTGCGCAACCCGGTCTGGGTCTTCGTCGGCGTCTTCCAGCCGGTGATGTACCTGCTGCTCTTCGCCCCGCTGCTCAAGCCGGCGCTGAACGCGCCCACCCAGGCCGCCGCCTACAAGATCTTCGTACCCGGTCTGCTTGTGCTGCTGGCCATCTTCGGTGGCCTGTTCCAGGGCTTCGGCCTGATCGCCGAGCTGCGCGCCGGCGTCATCGAACGCTCCCGGGTCACCCCGATCAGCCGGCTCGCCCTGCTTCTCGGTCGCTCACTGCGCGACGTGGTCTCGCTCATCGTGCAGGCCGTCATCATCACCCTGCTGGCGCTCCTGTTCGACCTGCGGGTGTTCATCGGTGACCTGCTGTTGGCGTACCTGATGCTCGCCCTGATCGCGCTCATGACCTCGGCCGTCTCGTACGGCGTCGCGCTCAAGGTCAAGAGTGAGGACGCCCTGGCCCCGCTGATGAACACGGTGGCCCAGCCGGTGCTGCTGCTGTCCGGCATCCTGCTGCCGCTGACCTTCGCGCCCGGCTGGTTGCAGGGCATCGCCGACTGGAACCCGTTCTCCTGGGCGGTCGACGGCACCCGGGCGCTGTTCGCCGGTGACCTGGGCAGCGACAAGGTCTGGCAGGGCCTCACCATCACCGCGGTCCTCGCCGCGTTGGGTGTCTTCTGGGCGGCACGCCAGTTCGCCCGCAGCGTCCGCTGACGCTTCGGGGTGCTCCCCGACTCAAGGGGAGCACCCCGCCGTCGGCGTGTGGGGCGGCCTCAGCGCACCCGGGCGAGGGTGAGGCCGTCGGCGATCGGCAGCATCACCGGGTCCACCCGTACGTCGGCCAACACCTCGTCGTTGAACGCGGCGATGGCCCTGTCGTTCTCGTCCCGGGGGGCGATCACCCGGCCGCCCCGCAGCACGTTGTCCACGGCGATGACCCCACCCGGACGCATCCGCGGCACCAGCTCCGCCCAGTACACCGGGTAGCCCGTCTTGTCCGCGTCGATGAACGCGAAGTCCAGGAAGCGCTCGTTCGGCAGCTGCCGCAGCGTCTCCCCGGCCGGGCCGATACGCAGGTCGATCCGGTCCTGCACACCGGCGCGGGCCCAGTAGCGCCGGGCGATGCCGGTGAACTCCTCGGAGATGTCGAAGCAGGTCAGCCGCCCACCCTCGGGCAGCCCCCGTGCAATGGCCAGTGACGACAGTCCGGTGAACGTGCCGACCTCGACGGCCTGCCGTACGTCGAGCAGCCGGGTGAGGAACGTCAGGAAGGCGGCCTGCTCCGGCGCCACCTGCATGGTGGCGTGCTCCGGCAGCACCGACCGGGTCTCCTCGGCCAGGTCCCGGATGATCTCGTCCGGCGGAGCGCCGTGGGCGACCAGGTACGCGTGCAGCTCGTCGGTGAGCGGAATCGACTTGGTGGTCATGACCGGACGTTACCGAGCGGCTCCACGGATTGACCGCCCGGCGCGACAGTCGTCCACAGGTCGGTGATCCGCAGGTCCAACTCGGCGAGGAGACGGCGCAGCAGCGGCATCGACAACCCGACAACGGTGCCCGGGTCACCCTCGATCCGCTCCACGAACGGCCCACCCAGCCCGTCGATCGTGAACGCGCCGGCCACGGCCAGCGGTTCACCGGTGGCCACGTACGCGGCGATCTCGTCGTCACCGATGTCGGCGAAGTGAACGGTCGTCGAGGCCACCGCCTCCGCGCGCCGCCCGGCGACCATGTCGATCAGGCAGTGCCCGCTGTGCAGGACGCCGCTGCGCCCCCGCATCCGCAGCCACCGCCGGGTCGCCTCCGCCGGGTCCGCCGGCTTGCCGAGGATCTCCCCGTCGAACGCCAGCACCGAGTCACAGCCGATCACCAACGTCCGCTGGTCGACGTCGGCGTTCAGCCGGGTCAGCACAGCCTGCGCCTTGAGCCGCGCCAACTCCAGGCACAGATCCTCGGCCCGGTCGGTCACCACCAGCGACTCGTCCACCCCACTGACAAGCACGTCCGGCTCGATGCCGGCGGCCTGGAGAGACTTACGACGGGCAGGGCTCGCCGAGGCGAGCACGAGGCGGAGCGGCAAAGATGCAGACACGACCCCGACGGTACCGGCTGCGGTGCCGCCCGGCGTCTGCCGACGCCCACTGGCGCGCCCCGACCTCCCGTACCCCTTGATCCACTCCACATCGCCGATATGGGGCTATCCCACCTCGACGAAAGCGCAATATCGGCGATATGGAGTCGATCCTCGCGCTCGGGTCGGTTAGCGACTGATCCTGGGCGGCGGATCATCACCGCGCCGACGACGTCGCACCACCAACGCCCAACCGACGCCAGCGGCCACGATCACCGCGAGAGTGACCAGGCCACGAACGGTCGCACCATCGCCGTCATCACCAGGACGAGCGCCAGCCGTCGTACTCGCCCCATCACCGGCCGGAGCGCTCGCCGACTCAAAACCCAACGGAGGTACGTCCGCCGTCAGCGCCGCCACAAGATCGATGACGCCGTACCCGTACTCGTCGTCACGACCAGGCGGACCCTTGTCGACGGCCGTGGCCGTGAGCCGATGCGCGACCTCCCGCGCCGGCAGGTAGGGGTACTTCGACCTGATCAACGCCGCAGCCCCCGCCACAATCGCCGTCGCGTCCGAGGTGCCGGTGCCCTTGCGGTACTTGCCGTTGATGCTCGTGCTGTAGATATCAACGGCTGGCGCAACCACGTCAATCTCCGACCCCGTCACGGACATGGCAGCACGGTTTCCATTGCGATCGATTCCGCCGACGGCAACGACACCCGGGTATGAGGCCGGAAAGCTGACGTACCGGTCACGTGGAAGATTGCCTGCCGCCGCGATCATAAGGACGTCTGCCTGTATGGCACTTTCCACGGCTTTCTGTAGATTCCGATTCGGGCCAGCGACAGAAGAGATGCTGATGATTTTGGCCCCGTGAGAAACGGCATACTCGATTCCCGCAGCAAGGTCGTCGCTGTCGCCTTCTTCATCCGCCACCTGGATCCGGATAGGCAGAAGGTTGGATCCTGGGGCGATGCCAAGCGCTCCTTGGTTGTCGCCACGTCCATGCGCAGCGATCAAACCCGCCATTCCAGTGCCATGGCTACTTGAATCGGTCTTACCGTCGCCAGTGTTGTCGGAAGTGATGTCTGTGCCGGAAAGCAGGTTGCTTCGCAGATCGGGGTGATCGTAAACGCCAGTGTCTGGCACTGCCACGATAACCCCACTGCCTCGACTGATCTTCTGCGCATCGCTTACATGAAGATAGCCCAGATGCCACTGGTCGCCGCGAATTCTCTCGACTTCTTGAGCTTCAGGTGCGGCATTTGCGTCTGTTGCCAGCGGGAGTTGCAGTGCGACGGCCGCAGCGCTCGCACTGACTATGGCCCTCCAGGCGGCATGCGGCTTATCGGTCAAAGCCGATGGCAGGGCCGGGGTCGATCGGACCCTGCTTGTCTGGTGGACGGACCACTGGCTCGACACCCTGCTCAGTTTCCCAGGGGTGATCAGGGTCCCACGGACGGCTCTTATCCCGGTCGCTTTCGCGCAAAGTCGGACGAAGCACGCCACCGCCTGGGCTCGAGTTCGGGGCACCACCGAATGGCGTGAACCCGCTTGAGAGGCCGACATTACGACCGCTGCCCGGCCTCGATCCCGCTCCGCCTGTAGGTCCGGTGCCGGCGCCTCCGCCACCTATCACGCCGCCCACCGGGTTAATGCGACGAGGCGATGTGCTCGCGCCTGGCTGGCCAATTCCGGCCCCGGGTATCCCCCCGATCAGACCACCAGGCGGCATTGAACGCGGTTGCGCTGGCGACGTTGCATGTGGTGGTGCATCGCCTCCGGCCGGGCGGTTGATCTGAGGGAGGTGCGAATCAGCGACTCTCGAAGGTCCAGCAATGGGAGCGACGCCAGGTGAGAGTGGTTGCGGTCCGAGGATGGATGTTGATCCTGCCAGCGTTGGTGGCGTGGACCCAAGACCTGAGCCGGCGTTCGTCACTGCGCCGGGTAACCCGCCGCTTGCAGCGCCAAGTATGGGCCCAGCACCTGGAACATTCGGCATGGAAACGGGCTCGGTTGTTATGGCCGATCTGCCTCCGGCAGGTTTCCGCGCCGGGACGGGCACGATTGGGGGAATGACTGGCCCCATACTTTCGCCGTAGACATCCGGGTTCGCCTGGTCAGCGACTGGTTTGCCTTTCGGTGGTGGTGGTGGTTTTTGGAGGGTGGCTTGGGCTTGTTGGAGTTCGCCGCTGAGGCCGAACATCATGCTCCGCGCCTGGACGTTCAGCCGTTCCAGTTCCGCGTCGGTCACAGGTGGCTCGGTGACCCGGTTCCCCATGATCGCCTTAGGGTCGGCCGCCGTCGTCTCGTACGCCTGCTTCTGCTGGAGTTTGTCCGCGTACTCCTCGTAGATCTTGCGGAGCGCGGCGCGGGTGGTGCCGATGGCCTGGGTGGCGGCGGACAGCGCGGTGTAGTTGGCGGCGGCGGCGTCGTGGGTGTGCCGGACCTTGTCGATGAGTTCGTCGAGTTGGGCGAGGTACGTGCGGGAGGCGGCGCTGGTTTCGGGGGGCCAGGCCGTGGCCAGCCCTCGCCGGTATTCCTGGAGCCGCCCGAGGTGGATCTGTGCCAGGTCGCAGACCTTGCGCCAGCCGGCGACCTGTTTCCAGTGGTTGGCGGTGTCGTGGTCCTGGAGGCACGCCCACATGCTGTTGACGTCCATGAGCTGCCAGTTGGTGCCGGCGGTGCGGCTGTTGCCCCGTTCGTTCATGGGAGCACCACCGGCCCGGTGGGGTCGCTGAGCATCGGTGTGGGCGCGGGGGTGTCGGGCAGGACGGCGCCCGGGTCGGCGAGGGCCTGTCGCACGTCGACCACTCGGGCGGCGGAGAAGGCGTCGGTGTCGGCGTATCGGGTGGCGACGCGGTCGGCGGCTGCGGCGAGGTGGCCGGTGGCGCCTCGGACGGCGTACACCATGTCGGCGGTCGCCTGCTGTGTCTCGTGGTGGGCGTGCAGGAACGTGACCAGCTCGACGAAGGCGTCGCAGGGATTGGGTATCTCGGCGGACATGTCGGCGGCGATGTACGGCAGGTGCGGCGCGTAGTTGCGTTCGACCTCGGCGGCGAGCTGGTCGGCGAAGTCCCGGAGTTGACGGATGTCAGCCTCGATACCGCCGTAGTTGCGCAGCCAGGGTGCTGGCCCGTCCTCTTCGGGGATCATCGATCCTCCCTACCGTCACCACACCGTTTCCCTGAGTGAGGTTAACGGCTTCCCGCGACCCTGGCAGCCCCCGTGGTGGGTCGTGTCAGCGGGGGAGGCCGGCGGTGCGCCAGGTGCGGGGGCTGGCCGGGCGGCCGCTGCGCGCCCAGGTGGAGACGGCGGCCGGCGCGGGGACCGCGGCCGGCCGGGACCGGACGACGATGGCCCCCACCAGGGCGGCCAACTCCTCGGCGGTGGGCACGCCGCGGACGACCCGGAACAGCGGCTCTTCGGCAGACATGCCGCCAGGGTACGCGGCCGGAAGTTACGGGAGACGCACAGTGGCGTGCCGGCGGTGTGACGGTCGGACGGTCCGGGTACCGTCTCACCGATGTCGAACGCGCTTCCCCAACTCGTCGCTGACCGATACCGGCTTCTGTCGCCGCTCGGCCAGGGCGGCATGGGTCGGGTGTGGAAGGCGCGCGACGAGGTGCTGCACCGGGACGTGGCCATCAAGGAGTTGGTGCCGCCGCCCGGTCTCACCGACGAGGAACGCCGTGAGATGCGGGAACGCTCTCTGCGGGAGGCGCGGGCCATCGCCCGGCTCAACCACGCCAACGTCGTGCGCATCTTCGACGTGCTGCGCACCGACGGCGATCCGTGGATCGTCATGGAGTACGTGGCGTCGAAGTCGTTGCAGGACACGCTCGCCGAGGACGGCCCGGTGCCGGTGGCCCGCGCGGTCGAGATCGGCCTCGGTGTGCTGGGCGCCCTGAACGCGGCCCACAAGGCGGGCGTCATGCACCGCGACGTGAAGCCGGGCAACGTGCTGCTCGGCAACGACGGCCGGGTGGTGCTGACCGATTTCGGTCTCGCCACCATCCCGGGCGACCCGAACGTCACCCGCACCGGCATGGTCCTCGGCTCGCCCGCGTACATCTCGCCGGAGCGGGCCCGGGACGGCACCGCCGGGCCGGAGGCCGACCTGTGGTCGCTGGGCGCGACGCTCTACGCGGCGGTCGAGGGCAAGTCGCCGTACGCCCGGCCGTCGGCGATCGGCACCCTGGCCGCGCTGGCCACCGAGCCGATCCCGCCGCCGAAGAACGCCGGCCCGCTCAAGGCCGTGCTCAACGGGCTGCTGCGGAAGGACCCGAACGAGCGGATCAACGCCGAGGTGGCGGAACGGCTGCTGCGCCGCGCCGGCGGCAAGCGGTCGCGCTCGATCTCGCTGCTCGATGGCGTACGCCGGCCGGGGCCGAACGGTCCGCGCGAGCCGCGCCTGCCGGTCGTGCCGGCCCCGCGACCCGCCGAGGATTCCTCGAACCGGCCGGTGTCACCGCCCCCGCCGCCGCCCGTCGCGGAGACCTCCGCCGACGCGACGCCGACCGCCACCGTGTCGTCCGGCGCCGATGCCGAGCCGACCGCGCTGGTGCCGGCCGAGCCGACGGCGACCATCGACCCGCCGGCCACGCCTGACGCCGACCCCACCGCGCCCGTCACGGCCGCGGCCAGCACCTCCGGCGGAGGTACGACGACCGACGACGAGCCGACAGTCGTGGACGGTCCGCCAGTGGCGCCGGAGCAGCGCAAACCGTCGACCCCGACGTCGGTGATGCCCCCGGTGAGTCCGGCCGGTCGTGCGGCGGTGCCGCCGTCGGACGGCACGAAACCGAACAACACCCGGCGCAACCTCCTGATCGGCGCCCTGGTGGCCGTGCTGCTGATCGGCCTCGTGGTGATCGTGCCGATGCTCACCAACGGTGACGACGACACTCCGCAGGCCGGCCCGACGGGTGCTGCCGCGACGTCCGCGTCCGCCCCGGCACCGACGTCCGCCCCGGCGGCGCCCCCGCCGACGAGCGGCGCGCCCAGTCCGACCCCGTCGGCCACGCCGTCGGTCGACCCCAACGCGCTGCCGGCAGGCTGGAAGCTGCACAAGGACCCGGTCGGCTTCTCCCTGCCGATCCCCGACGGGTGGGTCCGCAGCCAGCCCGACAGCGACACGGTCGTCTTCGACGAGTCCAACGGCCCGGGCGAGCTGCTGGTGCAGTGGACCCCGACGCCGGCTAAGGACGCGGTCAAGGACTGGCAGGACAAGGAGCCGGACCGGAAGAGGCGGGTCACCAACTACCAGTACCTCAGTATCGAGCGCTGCAACTTCTGGAAGACGTGCGCGGACTGGGAGTGGTTGGAGACCCGGGACGGGCAGCGGATCCACGTCCGTAACCGGGGCTTCGTGACGGCCAGCAACCGGGGTTACGCCCTGCGGTGGGAGATCGCGGAGAAGGACTGGCAGGCCAACCTGCCGAACTTCGACCGGATCGCCAAGGGTTTCGTGCCCGACCGCAAGGACTGAAATTGATTCGCATGACCTTCCGTCGTCCGGGGTAATTGACCTTCGACGACGGAAGGAGGTACGACATGGGTTACCGACGGAGGGATGCCCGGCCCCGGCTGGCACTGTGGATGCTCGTCGCGTTCGGCGACGCGGTTCTGCTGCTGGTCGCCGCAGGGGTTCCGGCGTTCATCGCACTGCTCAGCGTCGTGGCCGTTGCCGTCTGCGGGGTCGGCGCGTGGCGGCTGACCCGGCGGGGTGCGCTGACTCCCGATGAGACTCCAGTGCCGGCGATGAGCCGACGGCGGGCCTGACCCGAAACCGATTGTGTGGCGGCAGCCGGACCGATTGTCGACCGTGTGGTGACAGTCGATCCCGCTGCCGCCAACGGCTCGGTCAGGTGTTGTTGGCCAGTGCGATCAGCCGACTGCGGTCACCGTTCCAGTAGTTGCGGTCCACGTTGCCGCTGATCCCGGAGACGGCTCCCGTGCTGGTGTACTGCCAGAAGCTCCACACCGACGCGCCGGCCGGCAGGGCGCCCGGCGCGCTCGCCCAGCGGGCCAGCCAGAGCGGGTGGTTCGCCCACGGGCCGGTCCAGCTGCCGGTGCACTGGTTCCACCAGCTCGTGGTGGTGTAGATGACCGCGTACCGGCCGGTGCGCGAGCGGTAGGTGTTCAGGAAGTCCTGGATCCAGTTGCGCATCCCGGTGGTGCTCAGGCCGTAGCAGTAGCCGCCGGCGTACGGGTTGCCCTCGATGTCCAGCGCCGCGGGCAGTGTGCGGCTGTCGGCCGACCAGGCGCCACCGTTGGACGCCAGGTAGTTGGCCTGGGTGGAGCCGGCGGAGATGTTCGGCCGGGCGAAGTGGTACGCCCCGCGGATCACCCCGGCGTTGTACGCGTTCACGTAGTTCGCGTTGAAGTTCGGGTCCTTGTAGCTGGTGCCCTCGGTCGCCTTGATGAAGGCGAACTGGACGCCCGCGTTGCGGACGCTCGTCCAGTTGATCGATCCCTGGTAGCGGGACACGTCGACGCCGGGGGTGGTGGCCGCCGCCGCCGGGCCGGCGGTCGCGACGAGGGTCGCCGCCGCGGTGGCGAGGACGGTGAGGCCGGCCGCGAGTACGCGGCGCAGCGGTGAGTCGGTGCGGGCCATGAGTGCCTCCAGATGGGGCCGTCTATTGACGCCCATCTTTGGAGATAACTGCCCAAGATCGCAAGGGCTGCTGAAGAAAGTTTCATCGACGGGTGTCGGTCGCCCCGGTGACCGGACTCGAACTGATCAGCGCAGAGTGCCAGGGTCGAGCTGCCAGCGGAACGGCTCGACGACGGTAAGCGTTTCGCCGGGCTTTGCCACCTGGTCCTCGACGTAGTGCCCGCCGTCCAGCCGGAACAGCCGCAGCGAGTGACCGTCGCCGTCCTGCTCGACAAGCAGATACCAGGGGATGCGCGCGATGGCGTAGAGCTGCATCTTGACCAGCCGGTCGGCGGCGGCGTTGCCCGGCGAGACGATCTCGCCGACGAGGGCCACCCGGTCGGCGTCGAGGAAGGCGCCGTCGTCGTCGATGTCGGTCACGACGAGATCCGGAATGACGACCCGGTCGATGCCGAGCCGGACGTTGATCGCCTCATAGACCAGGAGGCCGTCAGGATCAGCCGCTGTCTCGATGCTGTTCGCCAGTCGGCGCGACACCCGCTGGTGCCATCGGCTCGGGGCAGGGCTCACGATCAGGCTCCCGTCGAGCAGCTCGATCCGGTCCGGGGTTTCACCCAGGGCGAAGTAGTCGGCCTCGGTCCAGAGCCCGACGTGGTGTCCCAGGGGGTCCGCACTCACCGGCGCTCACCTCCCGCTTCACTCGCCACCCGATCAGTTTCACAGGATACGAGCCGACGCCTCGGGAGCGACACGGAACGCCGCCGGTAGGCTCGCGCCCCATGATGTCGATCGACGGGCTGGGCGACATGTGGGACACGCTGTTCGACGCGCAGCCGGACCCGCCTCCGCTGCTGGTGCTGATCACCGCGATCGTCGCGCTGGTGGTGGTGTCCACCCGGCTGCCGTGGCGGATCGCCCGCAACGCCATCACCATCGCCCACGAGGGCGGGCACGCGCTCGTCGCCCTGCTCACCGGCCGTAAGCTGCGCGGAATCCGGCTGCACTCGGACACGTCGGGTCTGACGCTCTCCGCCGGTCGACCCACCGGACCGGGCATGATCCTGACCCTGCTCGCCGGCTACGTCGCCCCGCCGCTTGTCGGGTTGGCCGGTGCCTGGCTGCTCGGCGGCAACCGGATCACCCTGCTGCTCTGGGTCGCGGTGGTGCTGCTGCTCGCCATGCTGATCATGATCCGTAACGCGTTCGGTGTGGTGTCGCTCCTGGTCACCGGGGCGCTGGTGTTCGCCGTGTCGTGGTACGCGACGCCGCAGGTGCAGGCCGCGTTCGCGTACGCCGGGGTGTGGTTCCTGCTGCTCGGTGGGGTGCGGCCGGTGGTGGAGCTGCAACGGCTGCGCTCGCGCGGCCGGATGCCCGCCTCCGACGCAGACCAGCTCGCCGGGCTGACCCCGTTCCCGGCGTTCTTCTGGGTCATGGTCTTCGCCCTGGTCAACGTGGCAGCCCTCGTCGCCGGCGCCCTGCTCCTGGCGGGCCCCATCCTCACCAGCGCCGGCCTGACGGTCTAGCCGCACCGGGCAGAATGGGGCCATGCGATACGTGATCATCGGGGCCGGCGCGGTTGGCGGAACGATCGGGGCGCGGCTGGCCGAGGCCGGCCGCGACGTGACGCTTGTGGCCCGTGGGACGCACCTGGACGCGATCCGTGATCGGGGCCTGACCCTGCGCCAGCCAGACGGTGACATCACCGTCCGGCTCGACGCCGTGGACCGGCCCGGTGACCGTCCCCTGCCCGCCGACACGGTTCTGGTCCTCACTGTGAAGTCGCAGGACACCGCCGGGGCGTTGGCCGCCTGGGTGGACGCGCCGGTGGCCGGTGGCGGTACGGCGGGTGAGCGATTGCCGCTTGTCACCGCGCAGAACGGGGTGGCTAACGAGCGGACCGCGCTGCGGCTCTTCGCCGACGTGCACCCCGTCTGCGTCTGGCTGCCCGCCACCCATCTGCAACCGGGCGTGGTGGTGGCCAACGGGTACCCGCATCCGGGGATGCTCCACATCGGGCGGTACCCGGACGGCGCCGACGACACCGACCGGGCCGTCTCCGCCGACCTCACCGCCGCCGGATTCGTCGCGCCGGTACGCGAGGACGTGCTGCGCTGGAAGTACGGCAAGCTGCTCAGCAACCTCGGCAACGGCCTTCAGGCGCTGCTCGGGCAGGACATCCCCGACGCGCTTGCCGAGCGGGTACGCGCCGAGGGCGTCGCCGTACTCGCCGCAGCGGGAATCGCGCACACGTCCCCGCAGGAGGAGAAGGCCGAACGCGGCGACCTGGTCGGGCTACGCCCGGTGGCCGGCGAGGCCCGATCCGGCGGCTCCACCTGGCAGAGCCTGGCCCGGGGCACCGGCCGCACCGAGGTCGACCACCTCAACGGGGAGGTCGTCCTGCTCGGCCGGCTGCACGGCGTACCGACGCCCGCGAACGCGGCGGTGCAGCGCGCGGTACGCCGGGCCGTCCGCGAACGAGTCGGAGCTGGCGCGTTCCCGCTGACCGAGCTGGAGAAGATGATCGCCTGATCGGGGCAACCGGAGACCCCGCCCGACGCGTGTTCCCTGCGACCGACACGGGGAGGTAACGGGTGCCGGACGTCGACGGGTTCGACGAGTTCTACCGGGGGAGCCGGCAACGGCTGCTCGGGTTCGTCTACGCCCTGACCGGCGATCGGGTCGAGGCGCAGGACGCCGTGCAGGAGGCGTACATCCGGGCGTGGCAGCGCTGGTCGACGGTCAGCCGGTACGACGACCCGGAGGCGTGGGTGCGGGTGGTGGCCAGCCGGGTCGCGGTCAGCCGGTGGCGCAGCCTGCGCAGCCGCGCGCGGGCGTACCTGCGGCACGGGGCCACCGAGACCGTTCCCGGGCCGAGCACCGACACCGTCGAGGTGGTCGCCGCGCTGCGCCTACTGCCCGAGGAGCAACGCACCGCCATCGCCCTGTACTACCTGATGGGCATGCCCGTCGCCGAGGTGGCCCGGGAGACCGAGGCGCCGGTCGGCACCGTCAAGGCCCGACTCTCCCGGGGGCGCGTCGCGCTCGCCGGCCTGCTCGCCGTCTCTGATCTGGAGGAGGCCACCGATGCGTGACGACGACCTGGCATTCGTCGAACGGGTCCACCGGGATCTGGCGGACGTGCGCTGGCCCGGCCCGGAGGAGATCCGTGCCCGTGCCCGTCGTCGCGGCCGACGCCGGATCGTGGTGGCCACCGTCGTGCTGGTTCTCGCCGGTGCCTCCGCGCTGGCGGGCGTAGCCCCGGGACGGTCGCCGGCGCCCGCGCTGCCGGCGGCCGCGCCGACGCGGCACGAGATTCCCCTCGACGCGCTCCTACAGCCGGAGGATCTGTGGCAGCCGGTCTACACGCAGCTCAGCCAGTCGGGGCTGGGCGAGCCGGTCCAGCTGGAGGACACGCTCGGCCGCTGCCGGACGAGCCAGGGACTCTCCGACGGTTGGCAGACGTCGAACCTGTCCCGCTCACAGACCCTCATGCGCAAGCACCCCCCGAGCAACCTCGTGCTGGGTGACGGCGTGGTCATGCAGGATCTCTTCAGGCTGGCACCGGAGACGGCCCGACATGTCTTCACCAGTCTGGACGACCTGGTCGCCCCCTGCGCCGAGTGGCGGAGCGTCGAGCAGCTGGAGACGGTGGACACCACCCACACCGTGGAGGTGATCCACCGGTGGGCGGTGGTGCAGCGGGGCTTCGCGGGGGACGACGCCGCCATCCTGCGGGATTCGTTCACAGCCGCTCGGGATGTGCAGACCGGGCAGACGTTCGGCAACACACCGCCGCCGACCGTCGTGGCCGTCGTCCGGGTCGGCGACACTGTCTCTCTGCTCCGCGTCGCGGATGACGACGCCGAGGCGAAACTCCGCCAGCTCGCCCCGGCGGCGGCAGCGCGGATGTGCGCCGCCGCCAACCCTGCCTGCTGACCATCCTGGTTCGCACAACTTCATGGACGGTGCTGCCTCCCGGCGCAGGGAAGCAACAGTTTCCGGGAAGTTGCGCGGACCACGCCGGCGCGGATCAGGCGACCATGCCGGCGCGGATCAAGCTCTACAGCGGGATGTTGCCGTGCTTCTTCGGCGGCAGGGTCTCCCGCTTGGTGCGCAGGACACGCAGCGCCCGGACGATCTGCGTCCGCGTCTCGTGCGGCGGGATCACCGAGTCGATGTACCCGCGCTCGGCTGCTACGTACGGGTTGGCCAGGGTGTCCTCGTACTCGGCGATCTTCTCGGCACGGACCGCAGCCGGGTCTTCGGCGCCTGCCAACTCCGAGCGGTAGAGGATGTTCACCGCGCCCTGCGCACCCATCACGGCGATCTGCGCGGTGGGCCAGGCGAAGTTCAGGTCCGCGCCGAGGTGCTTGGAACCCATCACGTCGTACGCCCCGCCGTACGCCTTGCGGGTGATCACGGTGACCTTCGGGACTGTCGCCTCGGCGTACGCGTAGATGAGCTTGGCACCTCGGCGGATGATGCCGTCCCACTCCTGGCCGGTGCCGGGCAGGAAGCCGGGCACGTCCACGAAGGTCAGCACCGGGATGTTGAAAGCGTCGCAGGTGCGGACGAACCGGGCGGCCTTCTCCGAGGCGGCGATGTCCAGGGTGCCGGCGAAGTGCATCGGCTGGTTGGCGACCACGCCCACCGGCCGCCCCTCGACCCGGCCGTAGCCGACCACGATGTTCTGCGCGTAGAGCGGCTGGACCTCCAGGAACTCCCCGTCGTCCAGGACGTGCTCGATCACCGTGTGCATGTCGTACGGCTGGTTGGCCGAGTCCGGGATCAGCGTGTCCAGTTCCCGGTCCTCGTCGCTGACCTCCAGGTCCGCGGGGGCCTCGAAGACGACAGGCTCGTCGAGGTTGTTCGACGGCAGGTACGACAGCAGCGCCTTGACGTAGTCGACCGCGTCGTCCTCGTCGGTGGCCAGGTAGTGCGCGTTGCCGCTGCGCGTGTTGTGCGTGCGTGCCCCGCCCAGCTCCTCCATGCCGACGTCCTCGCCGGTCACCGTCTTGATCACGTCGGGGCCGGTGATGAACATGTGCGAGGTCTGGTCGACCATGACCGTGAAGTCGGTGACCGCCGGGGAGTAGACCGCGCCGCCCGCACACGGGCCCATGACCAGCGAGATCTGTGGGATGACGCCTGAGGCGCGCACGTTGCGGAAGAAGATCTCGCCGTACAGGCCGAGCGAGACGACACCCTCCTGGATGCGGGCGCCGCCGGAGTCGTTGATGCCGACCACCGGGCAGCCAATCTTCATGGCGAGGTCCATGACCTTGACGATCTTCTCGCCGAAGACCTCGCCCAGCGAGCCGCCGAAGACCGTGAAGTCCTGGGCGAAGACGCAGACCTGCCGGCCGTCCACCGTGCCGTAGCCGGTGACCACGCCGTCGCCGTACGGGCGGTTCTTCTCCAGGCCGAACGCCGTGGAGCGGTGCCGGGCCAGTTCGTCGAGCTCGACGAAGGAGCCCTCGTCGAGGAGCATCTCGATCCGCTCGCGGGCGGTCTTCTTGCCCCGGGCGTGCTGCTTCTCGACCGCGCGCGCCGACCCGGCGTGCACCGCCTCGTCGACCCGGCGCTCCAGGTCCGCCAGCTTGCCCGCGGTGCTGTGGATGTTGGTCCCGGTCTCGGTAGTCACCCAGGGAATATAACGATGGTTCAGGTCGACGCGGCTGTGCAGTACACCTCAATGCCTCCCCGGGCGTCGCCGTACGCTGACGGGATGCCGGGCTCCCCGTACACCGATCTGGACCGCCCGCCGCTGTCGGCGGCCCGGCTGCGGCGCGCGCTTGTCGCGCCGAACGGGCCGTGGGCCCGGCTGGAGTTGCACGCCGAGACCGGCTCCACGAACGCGGACGTGGCCGCGGCCGCCGCGGCCGGGGAGCCGGAGGGCCTGGTCGTAGTCGCCGAGCGACAGACCGCCGGGCGCGGTCGTCGCGGCCGGGTGTGGCAGTCGCCGCCGCGTGCGGGCATCGCGACGAGCGTGCTGCTGCGGCCCGGCGAGGCCGTTCCGGACCGCGGCTGGCCGGCGGCACCACCGACGGGGTACGGCTGGCTGCCGCTGCTGGCCGGCGTCGCGCTTGTCGAGGCGGTGGCCCGGCTGGCCGAGCTGGACGCCGCCCTGAAGTGGCCGAACGACCTTCTGATCGGCGACGCGAAGTGCGCCGGGGTGCTCGCCGAGGCGGTGCCCGGCCGCTCGCCGGCACAGCCGCCGGCCATCGTGCTCGGCGTCGGGCTCAACGTGACCCTGCGCGCCGACGAGTTGCCGGTGAACCCGACCGGGCTGCCGGCCACCTCGCTGCAACTGGCCGGTGCGGCGGCCACCGACCGCGATCCGCTGCTGCGGGCGCTGCTGCGTTCGGTCGCCGACTGGTACGACCGCTGGCGCTCCGCCGGTGGCGACGCGGTGGCCTCCGGCCTGCGCGACGCCTACCTGGCGGCCTGCGCGACTGTCGGCCGTGAGGTACGCGTCCTGCTGCCCAACGGCGAGGCGCTGACCGGTACCGCCACCGGAGTTGACCCGGACGGCCAACTGCTGCTGACCACCGCAACCGGCACCCGCACCCTGGCGGCCGGCGACGTCCTCCACCTGCGCTGATCTTCGCCCCTTGGTGGGGGCCGCGTGGCGGATGTTGTGGTGGGGGTTGGGGGGTTTACGGTCTGCGCGTCGAGAAAATGGCGTTGGAGGTTGTCGTGGCGTTTCCCGAAGACGTGCTCACCAAGGACGAGCACGTCGTGCTGCACCTGCACCCGCACTGGAAGGCGCTGATCCGGCCGATCGTGGTGCTGGTGCTGGCCATCGCGGCGCTGGTGGTCGGCGTGCTCCTGCTGCCCGAGACCAGCGGGGGTTCGATCGCGCTGGCCGTGATCGGCGTGATCGCCCTGGTCGCGGTGCTGTGGCTCGGTCTGTGGCCGTTCCTGGTCTGGCGGACCACCCACTACCTGTTCACCAACGAACGCGTGCTGCTCCAGCAGGGTGTCTTCTCCCGCGACCGGAGGGACCTGCCGCTCACCCGGATCAACGACCACTCGATGAACCAGCACTTCGTCGAGCGGCTGCTCGGCTGCGGCACGCTCACCATCGAGTCGGCAGGCGAACGCGGCCAGTCCGTGCTGGCCGACGTACCGGGGGTCAGCCGGGTGCAGACCACCCTGTACGAGCTGGTAGAGGCGCAGCACGACAAGCACTCCCTGGGCGACGGGGAGATGCGCGACATCCTCGCCGACATGCGCGAGGGCAAGCCGCTGCGCGACACCACGACCTGATCCCGAACGGCTGAGATCATTCCGGCGTACCCGCCGGGGTGGTCTCAGCCGGTCGGTCCGGCCCCGGTCGGCTCGGCCCTGGTCGCGCTGGTCTCGGCCTGGTCGGCCCCGTTCGGATCCGCCTCAGGCGGGTCGGGCTCCGCCGCGTCCGCCCCGGTCGGGTCCGCCTCGGCCGGATCGTCCTCGGTCGGGCCGGGCTCGGCAGAGCCGGGCTCGGCAGAGCCGGGCTCGGTCGGGCGCAGGGCGAACCAGCCACGGAACCGCGTCCGCAGCACCTCCTGCTCGGGCCGGCCGTCCGGGCCGAGGCGGAGCATGGTGCCGGTGAGGGTGGCCGTACCCAGCCCGGGGCGGGCGGTCGACGGTCGCGCGCCCATCACGTCGACCCGTACGGCGAGCCGGTCGCCGGCGCGTACCGGGGCGAGCCAGCGCAGCTCCTCCAGGCCGGGGGAGGCGTCCGCCGCCGCCCGGGACAGCAGGTGGTCGACGTACGCCCGCATGAAGAGGCTGACCGTGTAGAAGCCGCTGGCGATCACGCCACCGTGCCGGCTGGCAGCGGCCAGTTCCTGGTCGACGTGGTACCACTGCGGGTCGAAGCGGCGGGCGAAGGCGACCATCTCGTCGCCGTTCACGGTGACCACGCCGAGATCGACGGTGAGCCCCGGGACGAGGTCTTCGAAGAACAGTTCGGCGGGAGTGCCGGTGCCGGACCGGGCGGCTGGTGTCGTCACCGGCGGGGTGAGCGGCGCGTGCCGGCGTGCAGTTCGGCGGCGAGCGCCGCGTCCAGGTCGGCGGTGAGACCGGCGGTCAGCGGTGTGGGCCGGCCCTGAACGGGTGTGCCGCTCGGGTCCGGACGGTCGTTGGCCTGTGCCTCCTCCAGCTCGGTGACGGACTCGGCGAGTTCCGCGACCGGGTCCATGCCGGCCATCGTGTCCCATTCGTCGCGCGGGATGTCGTGCCAGGTCGGCTCGGGCTTGGTCTCCGCCTCGGCCGGTGCGACAGGCTGGAAGACGAACGTCCGGTAGGACCAGAACCGGAACAGTGTGGCGAGCAGGACACCCGCGGTCTTCGCCACGTTCAGGGCGAGCAGCCCGTGTACGCCGAGCCCGTACTTGGCCGCCGCCACGGCGCCGAGTTCGATAAGAAGACCGGCGCCGTTGAACAGGAAGAACAGGACGTACTCCCGGCGAAGTGCCGATTTCGGGCGATCCCGGTACGTCCAGTGGCGATTCATCAGATATGACGTGATCGTGGCGACGATCGTCGCGATCACTGTCGCCTTCAACTGACCGTTGACGAAAACGGTAAGTGCAAGGACATTGAACACCGCGTAATTGATGACGGTGTTGATGCCGCCGACGATGCCGAACTTGAGCGCCTCGTGGATGAACTTCTGCCAGCGCTCAGGCAGCAGACGGACAAGACGCATGCGAAACACCTTAGGGCAGTCGGAGAGGCCGGCGATCACCGGCTGGACGAAGGTGGGCGGCAGGTCACGCCCCGTGGTCACGGTCGTGCTTCACCTGCGGAACGGTCCGGTTTCCCGCTTCGACGAAGACGAACCGCCGGTAGGACCAGAATCGGAACAGCGTGCCGAGGCCCGTGCCGACCACGAAACTGGCGATGTTGTCGGCCAGCGGCGTCTGGAACACGGACGGCCAGATGCTGCCCAGCCCGTACCGGCTGATCGCGAGGCAGGCCACCGCGATGCCGAGACCGACTGCGTTGAAGAAGAAGAACAGCGCGTACTCCCGCGCGGGGTTGCTGCGCTGGCGGTGCCGCCACGTCCAGAACCGGTTACCGACGAAGGCGACGGTGGCCGCGATCACTGTGGAGATCGTCTTCGCGGTCACCTGCTCGACCCCGCGCACGGTGGTCAGGTAGTTGAACAGCGCGAAGTCGAGGAGGAAGGCGATCCCGCCCACCGTGGCGAACTTGCTCAACTCGCGGAAGAGATGACCGAAGCGGTCGAGCAGCGCCCGAAGCGGACCCCGTCGGGTCTGCCGGGGGCCCGGTTGCTCCCCGGTCATCGTGGCGGCCACAGGCCGAGCCTACCGGCTGGTGACCAGTCAGCGGGGGAGCAACGACGAGTGGGCGTCGACGCCCGTGCCGGCTGATCACCGGGTGCGCCTCCGCTACACACAGCGTAACCAAATGGGAGGACTGACCCGCCTCCGAACGGGAATCCACGGATCGGTCGGCGAGGCAGGTCCACGACCGACCGCACCTCACGTCGGCCGGGGTGCACAACAAGATTTGCGTGAAACTGCGCGGGAAAGCGGGTATCAGATCGTGATGCCGCAGCGTGGCCGTACCTTGTGCAGTTCTTCACAACCAGTCCCACTGACTCGGAAGGCTGCCCGGTTTACGCTGAGCCCAATCCCAGGTTTCCACGAAGCGACGCATCGCGCCGCTGAGACTCGTGCATCCCATAGATCGGTCAGCGTCGACCACAAGGAGATGTGTCATGGTTGCTCCGGCTGTTGTGCGGGGTATCGATCAGGCCCCGACGTCCCATCCGAAACTGCTCGCCTGGGTCCGTGAGGTCGCAGAACTGACCACCCCCGACCGGGTCGTGTGGGTGGACGGGTCCGACGAGGAGTGGCGCCGCCTCACCGATGAACTGGTCGAGGCCGGCACGCTGATCCGTTTGAACCCGGAGAAGAAGCCCAACTCGTTCTACGCGCGCACCGACCCGACGGATGTCGCCCGGGTCGAGGAGCGCACGTTCATCTGCTCCGTCGACGAGGCGGACGCCGGCCCCACCAACAACTGGATGGCGCCGGCCGAGATGAAGCGGACGATGACCGAGTTGTATCGCGGCTCGATGCGGGGCCGCACGATGTACGTCATCCCGTTCGTGATGGGCCCGGTCGAGGCCGAGAGCCCGATGTTCGGCGTCGAGATCACCGACAGCCCGTACGTGGTCGCGTCCATGCGCATCATGACCCGGATGGGCGCGAAGGTCCTCGAGGCGATGGGGAACGACGCGGACTTCGTGCACGCGTTGCACTCGATCGGTGCGCCGCTCGCCCCCGGTCAGCAGGACGTGGCCTGGCCGTGCAACGAGACCAAGTACATCTCGCACTTCCCGGAGACCCGGGAGATCTGGTCGTACGGCTCGGGTTACGGCGGCAACTCGCTGCTCGGCAAGAAGTGCTACTCGCTGCGGATCGCCAGCGTCATGGGGCGGGACGAGGGCTGGCTCGCCGAGCACATGCTGATCCTCAAGATCACCTCGCCGGAGGGCAAGGTCCACCACATCGCAGGCGCCTTCCCCTCGGCGTGCGGCAAGACCAACCTGGCGATGGTGGAGCCCACCATCCCAGGCTGGAAGGTCGAGACCATCGGCGACGACATCGCCTGGATGCGGTTTGGCCCGGACGGCCGGCTCTACGCGGTCAACCCGGAGTACGGCCTGTTCGGCGTCGCGCCCGGCACCGACTGGAAGACGAACGCCAACGCCATGCGCACGTTGGACCGGGGCAACTCGATCTTCACGAACGTGGGCCTCACCGACGACGGTGACATCTGGTGGGAGGGCATGGGTGAGCCGCCGGCGCACCTGATCGACTGGAAGGGCAACGACTGGACGCCGGAGAGCGAGGGTCTCTCCTCGCACGCCAACAGCCGGTTCTGCACCCCGATCACCCAGTGCCCGATCCTCGCCGACGAGTACTTCGACCCCAACGGGGTGCCGATCGACGCGATCCTCTTCGGCGGTCGCCGCAAGGACACCATCCCGCTGGTGACCGAGGCCCGCGACTGGGTGCACGGCGTCTACATGGGTGCGACGCTCTCGTCGGAGACGACCGCCGCCGCGTCAGGCGCGGTCGGTGTGGTCCGCCGGGACCCGATGGCGATGCTCCCGTTCATCGGCTACCACGCGGGTGACTACTTCAGGCACTGGATCGAGATGGGCAAGGGCGCCGACGGAGACGAGGCGAAACTGCCGAAGATCTACTACGTCAACTGGTTCCGCAAGGACCCGGAGGGCTCGTTCCTCTGGCCGGGCTTCGGGGAGAACTCCCGGGTGCTCAAGTGGATCGTCGAGCGGATCGAGGGCAAGGCCGACGCGGTGGAGACCCCGGTGGGCATGGTTCCGGCACCCGACGCGCTCGACGTCGAGGGCCTGGACATGACTCCGGAGGACGTCCGGATCGCGCTCAAGGTCGACCCGGAGGAGTGGCGCAACGAACTGCCGTTGGTCACCGAGTGGTTCGAGAAGTTCGGTGACAAGCTGCCCGGCGTGCTGTGGGCCGAGTTGGACGCGCTGCGCGCACGCCTGGACGCCGCGCAGCCGCAGCGGTAGGTGTGAAAGACGCCCTTCGCGGGCATCATCGGATTCCATGAGGACGGCCGCCGAGACCGAGGTCCGGCGGCCGTCCGCCGTCCGGGTGCTCACCTTCCTGCTCGCGACGACCGCGGCGGCCACGGTCGTGGTCGAGCTGCTCAACTGGTGGTACGCCCCGGAGCAGGGCTTCGGGCTGGCCGTACGCACCGGCTGGGCGATGCTGCGCTCGTTCGGCTTCCTGCTGCTCATCGGGCACGTCCGGCGGGGCCGTACGGTGGCCCGCCCGTTCGGGCTGATCCTCGCGGTCACCACGATCTTCGCGGTCGGCCGGCTGATCGTGCCCCGGCAGGGCGTGCCGCCGCTGCCCGGGCTGCTCGGCTTCGGCGTCCTCACCGCGCTCTGCGTGGCGGTGGTCTGGCTGCTCTACCGCTCGTCGGCGCTGGCCGGGCACCTGGTCCGGCACCGGCCGAGGCTGGTCATCGACCGGGACGGCATCTCCTGGCGGGAGACCCCGCCGCGCCGACCGCAAGCCAGCGCCTGGCTGCTGACCAGCCGGGTGGCGGCGTTCACCTACAGCCCGCTGATGCTGGTGCCGGCGCTGGTGGCCGGCGGCTCCATCCTGGACGGTCGGCTCAGCGCCGTACCGGCGGTGCTGTTCTGGTTCGGCGCCGGCATCGCGGCGAGCTACGCGGTGCTGTTCTGCACGGCGTTCCTGATGCGCGGCAAGCACTGGGCCCGTGGGCTGCTGGTCGCCGTCACAGTGGTCGTCCTCGCCGTGGACCTGCCGCTGTGCTGGTGGCTGCTCGGGGTGGACGGCCTGGTCCGCGACGGCGCGCCCCTGGTCGCCGCCGCGGCCCTGACGGTGTACGGCCTCCGGCGCGCGGCCCGCGCGGCGGACGCCCCCGTTCCGGCCTGATCCCGCACCGCCGGTGCCGGCTTGCCGGGGTCGGCTTCCTCGCCGATGCCAATCGCGGCAGCCTCACCGTGCTCAGGGGGCAGGTCGCCGCCGCCGGCGCCGCGAAGCCGCTCGCCCCGGCGCGGGGCTGGTCGCCCCGGCAAGGAGCCGGTCGGTCCGTTCAGCCGTATACCTCAGGGTCGCATTTATGACTCAGTGGTATATCGGTCCCCAGCGTGGCGGGTTTCGACCGGTGCAGCCCCGCCATCGTCGTAACGACGCCTGGTCGGCGCTTCCGGCGGCACCCCGGCGCTTCGGTGCGGTCGCGCGGGGGCGGCAGGAGGCAGGATGGCGGGGTGGCGTCGGTCACAGCGACCGAAGGCGTGGACGGATCGCGGGCCGGACCGGCCGTGCGTCGCCGGCCGCGCCGCACCTGTCGAAAGGAGGCCCATGGTGGGCGACGAGTTCGACGTGGTGGTGGTGGGGGCGGGGCCGGCCGGAGCGGCCGCCGCGCTGACGGCCCGCCGGGCGGGTGCCAGCGTGCTGCTTCTGGACCGGGCCGACTTTCCCCGGGACAAGGCGTGCGGCGACGGGATCGCGGCGCACTCGGTGGATGTGCTCACCGAGCTGGGGGTGCCCGAGGCAGTGGCCGGCTACGCCCCGCTGCCCGCGCTGCGGATGGTCGCCCCGGGGGGCGGTTCGGTGGCCCGGGCGTTGCCCCGACCTGCGTACACGGTGCCCCGGGAGGTCTTCGACGCGCGACTGGTGGCGGCGGCGGTGGCCGCCGGCGCGCAGCTGCGGCGGCACACCGTACGCCGGGTCGAGCCGCGCGCCGACCGGGTGGTGCTCGACGGCGAGGTGTCCGGTCGGGTGGTGGTGGGCGCGGACGGTGCCGGGTCGGTGGTGCGCCGGGCGCTCGGCCATCCGGTGAACCCGGATCGGCACCTGGCACTTGCCATCCGCGGGTACGCTCCGGCGCTGCCCGGGCCACCCGAGCAGCTCATCGTCACCTCGAAGGCGCGCTGGCCGGCGTACGCCTGGTCCTTCCCGATCGGCGACGGGCGGGCGAACGTCGGGTACGGGGAGGTGCTGCGGGGCGAGCCGCTGAGCCGCGGCTACCTGCTGGACCGGCTGGTGGCGCTGCTGCCCGGCACCGACCTGGGCACGGTGACCGCGCTGCGCGCCCACCACCTGCCGCTGTCCACCCACCGACCCGCACCGGGGCAGGGTCGCGCCCTGCTGGCCGGCGACGCGCTGTCGTTGATCAATCCGTTCACCGGTGAGGGCATCTTCTACGCGCTGCTCTCCGGCGCGCTTGCCGGCTCGGCGGCCGCTGGCGCTCCGCAGAACGCCGCCCGCCGCTACGCACACGGGCTGCGCCGCCGCCTCGGCACCCATCTGCGGCACAGCTCGGTGGCGGCGTGGCTGGCGCGGCGTCGGCGGGTGGTCGACGCGGCGGTGCGGGCGGCCCGTCGGGACGACCGGGTCTTCGACGACGTGGTCGAGTTGGGGTTGGGTGACGGGCGGCTCACCGCTCGTACCCTGGCCATGATCGGCGCCGGTCTGCCCGGCGGTGATCGGGCTCCGAGGCGGTGATCCGGCTGGCGGGTCGCTACGCTGCTAGGTGATGACGCTGCGGAACCTTATCTACTCCGTGTACGAGCGCCGGCTCACGGCGAAGCTCGCGGGTAAGCCGGTGCCCCGGCATGTCGGGGTGATGTGCGACGGCAACCGTCGGTGGGCGAGGGAGATGGGCTTCGTCGACCCGAACGACGGGCACCGGGTCGGCGCGGCGAAGATCAAGCATGTCCTCGGCTGGTGCGACCAGGCCGGCATCGGGCACGTGACCCTCTACCTGCTCGCCACCGACAACCTGCGCCGCCCGGCCAGCGAACTGGATCCACTGCTGAAGATCATCGAGGATCTGGTGGTGGAGCTGGCCGAGGAGGGCAACCCCTGGCGACTGCGCATCGTCGGTGCGCTCGACCTGCTGCCGGCGCAGACCGCGACGGCGCTCAAGGGCGCCGAGGAACGCACCCGCGACCGCAGCGGCGGCGCGGAGGTCAACATCGCGGTGGGGTACGGCGGCCGGCGGGAGATCACCGACGCGGTCCGCTCACTCCTGCTGGAACACGCGGCCGCCGGCGGCACCATCGAGGAACTGGCCGAGGTGCTGGACGTCGAGCACATCTCCGAGCACCTCTACACGCGCGGCCAACCCGACCCCGACCTGGTCATCCGCACCAGCGGCGAGCAGCGGCTGTCCGGGTTCATGCTGTGGCAGTCCGCGCACTCGGAGTTCTACTTCTGCGAACTCAACTGGCCGGATTTCCGGCACATCGACTTCCTGCGCGCCCTGCGCTCGTACGCCACGCGTCAGCGCCGCTACGGCGCCTGACCCCGGGCCCGCCGGGGCCGGTCAGGGCAGGTGGGTGAGCGCCTCGGTGAGGAAGTCGCCCAGGGCGTCCGGGGACTCGATGGTCAGGTCGGCGGCGTTGGCCACCTCGTGACCGGTCTCCGGGTTGGCGACCGCCACGCAGACACCGAAGAAGTCCGGGTCGGCCGCGGCCCGGGCGCGCAGCGCGGCGAACGCCTTGATGTCCGAGACGTCGTCGCCGAAATACCACGCGCCTGTGGCGTCCCTGATGACCTCTCCGATCACCATGCCCTTGTCCCGGTCGACGGGCGGCTTGAGCTCCAGCACCATCCGCCCCGCCTGCACCCGTAGACCCAGGCGGTCGGCCTGCTCCTGCCCCCACTGCTGCACGGTCGCGCCGAGCTGCGGCGCCGTACGCCAGTGCAGCGCCACGGAGAGCCGCTTGAACTCGACGAGTGTGCCCGGCGGCAACTCCGCGCGGGCCAGGTCGGCAAGCTCCGCCATCGTCGGCACCCAGGGCAGCGCGGCGGGCTCGGTGACGATCTCGCCGTCGGAGTGGCTGTGCTCCAGCCCGTAGAGGCCGTAGAGGTCCACGCCGGTCAGGCCGCCGAGGCGTTCCCGGAGGAACTCGACAGGTCGGGCGGAGACGATCGCGACCCGTTGCACGACCGGGGCCAGCGCCTCGATCGCGGCCAACGCCCTGGGAGCGGGGCGTACCGCGGTCGGGTCGTCGTCGACGGGCGCCAGTGTCCCGTCGAAGTCGAAGAAGAGGACCGTCCCGGCGGCCCGGCCGGCGGTGGTTCGCCAGGCCTGGTCGGCGTTCAACGGGGTCCTTGGCTGCTGATTGCCCAGATTCAACGGCGGCACGCGCGTCAGCGTACCCCGGCGCCCGGGGCTCATTCCTGGCCGAGCGGACCCACTCGGCGGCCCTCGGTCAGCGTTCGGCGGCTCCCCGACCACGCCGTCCGAACGGCACCACCGCCGCATCCTGGCCGTGGCTCAACAGGTAGCCCTCCACGAAGCCGGTGTTGCGGTCCCCGGTGTGGCTCTCGATCTCGTTGAGGCGTGCCACCAGGAACTCGGTGAGGGCGCTGATCCGGTCGTTGAGCCGCTCGTGCAGCTCGGCGACGACGGCCAGGATGACCGCGGTGCCGGCGGTGATGAGCGCGAGAAGGTTGACGAGCAGCGGAAGCTGCCCGCCGTTGACCACGAGGGTCACCACGTTGCCGGTCACCCACAGTGTCATCGACACAGTGGCGACCACGACTGCCAACCACTTCAGGGTCATGGACAGACCCCTCCTTCTGTCCCGCAGGGCTGGGTTCGGCCTTGTCCCGTCCCCCCGCCGACGACGAGCCCAAGCAGTACGAATAGGGACGCTAGCGTGCCCGTTCCGGCCCCGGAGCGAAACGAATGAACCCGACCAGGCGTTCTTTCGCCATCTGAGGAACTAGCCTGCCTGATTGCCCCTTTTTCGGACATCGACCGGCAGCGTTGGTCGGTATGCGAGGTATCTGATGGTTTCGCGGATGTGGAACTTCTCCGCGTCCGACACGTTCGGGTCGATCAGCCGGCGCAGCAGCGCCTCCACGTCGGGGTCCATCGGAGGGGCCGGTTGGCCGGCGCGTGGGCCTGTCGCGGTGCGGTCCCAGCCGAGCGCGGTGAAGGCGGCGGCCGGGTTGAGCCCCAGGCCCTCGCAGAAGGCGACCACCCGTTCGGCCTCCGGGTCGCTGGCCCAGTCGCCCCGGACCCACCTGTTGATGGTCTGCCGGGACACGCCGGTGCGCCGCGACACCTCGGTGCCGCTCCAGGCCCTTGTCGCCCGCGCCTCGTCCAGGGCGCGGCGGACGAAGGTGGCGAAGGCGATCTTCCGCGCGTTGGCCGTCTCGGTCACCTCGTGACCGTACGGCGAGGCATTGGCGGACGTGCGTCCGGGCATGCCACTGTCACGCGAACGTGACAAGCTGCTCAGATTTCCGGTAAACGATCCAGTGCCGCTCTTGAGGGGTCTCACCCGGGCAGAATAGATGCCCGTAGTGGTGGAGGTAAACAGACGAAAAGCTGATACTGTCACGCTCATGGGACAACCTACGGTGTGTCACGTGCATGAGACGACTGGTGCTCACATGCGTCACGCCCCCGGTTCCGAGGGGGTGTGGTGACCGAGCTCGCCACCCGAGCCCAGGCCTTCGGGCTGATCGCCGAGGGCGTCGCCGCCGGGCTGACCGCCCCATGGCGCCTCTACCTCGCCCGAGGCTGCCGCTATCTGTCACTGAGTGTCGGAGACCGCACCGAGTGGAACGCCTGGCGTACCCATCTCGGCTGTCCGGAGCTGAGCGTCCGCGTGTACGACGCCGGCGGCGAGATCCGCCGGTCCTCGGTCGCCGAGGTCGTGCTCGACGGCTGCCGGATCAGCGTCGAGCTGGTCGAGGAGGTCAGCACCGACGACCTGGACCGGCTGCTCATCGCTGACCCGACCGCTATCGAGCCGGAGGAGCGATGATCCGGCGACCGGGCCGGGCCGGAGCCGCCCGATGAGCCCGTTCCTCGCGGTCTTCCTCGTCCTGGTGCTCGGTGCCACCAGCTACGCGGCCGGACGGCTGCACGGGCAGCTCAGCTACCGCATCGGCTACCGCTTCGGCTACCGGCAGGGCTACTTCGACGGTGACCGGGGCGCCTGGAACCGGCGTCGACGCGACGCGCAGGCAGCGCTCGCGTCGGCCCTGTCGGTGTCCCCGGCCGACGTGACGCGCTCGGCCGGCACCGTCGCCCGTCCCGGCACCACCTACACCGGCTCGTCGTTCACCGCGCCGGCCGCCCCGATCACCGGGCGGCACCCGACCGGCACCCTGGTTCGACGGTCCGGCTGAGCCGGCCGGCGGGCCGCCACGAGCGCGGTCCCGTCGACCGGCGCCACGATCGCGGTGCGTCGTCCGCGGCGGACACGCACCGTCGGGGTCACGTCAGACCGGTGACGGTGACCCCACCGGCCGGGATGCGCGCAGGGGGCATGCATCCCGGCCGGATCCGCCGCGTCCACTCCGGGCGTGCCCCGTGCCTGTTCACACGCTCGACTTCGGAGATCCACGATCGCCCTCTAGCCGCGACGGTCCGGCGCGGCTAGCGTCTAGGCATGGCACGGGGTTCTCCCGAGCCAGCCGGTCCGCCCGGATCTGCGACCTCGCACACGGGGTTCCGCATCCGACCCCGTGTCCCCGGGCACCGGAGGAGGCGGAACACGGGTGGCGGGTGCCCATCCGTCGGAGCAGGCCTGTGACGACTCGCCGTACCACCGCCGGTGCCGATCAGACCCCGGCCGCGACTGCCACGACCCGCCGCGCCACCAGGAGCCGCCGTACGGCGGCGACCGCGCCGGCCGACCCCAAGGAGCCGCGACAATCGGGCCAGGCGTTCGTCCTGGACACGTCAGTGCTGCTCTCCGACCCGGCGGCGTTCCACCGGTTCGCCGAGCACGAGGTGGTGCTGCCGCTGGTGGTCATCACCGAGCTGGAGGGCAAGCGGCACCATCCGGAGCTGGGCTGGTTCGCCAGGCAGTCGCTGCGGATGCTCGACGAGCTGCGTGTCAGGCACGGCCGGCTGGACACGCCGGTGCCCGCCAACGACGCCGGCGGCACCCTGCGGGTGGAGCTGAACCACACCGACGACGGAGTGCTGCCACCCGGCTTCCGGACCGAGAGCAATGACGCCCGGATCCTCTCCGTTGCGCTCAACCTCGCCGCCGAGGGGCGGGAGGTCACGCTGGTCAGCAAGGACATGCCGCTGCGGGTCAAGGCCGCCTCGGTGGGCCTGCGGGCCGACGAGTACCGGCACGGTCAGGCCAGCGACCCGACCTGGACGGGCATGTCCGAGCTGGAGCTGGGTGAGGAGCAGATCTCTTCGCTGTACGCGGGGGAGACGCTCGACGTGGACGAGGCGGCCGGGCTGCCGTGCCACACCGGCCTGGTGCTGCACTCGACGCGCGGCTCGGCGCTCGGCCGGGTGCTGCCTGACAAGTCGGTACGCCTGGTCCGGGGGGACCGGGAGGCGTTCGGGCTGCACGGCCGGTCGGCCGAGCAGCGGGTCGCCCTGGACCTGCTGCTCGACGAGTCGATCGGGATCGTCTCGCTGGGCGGGCGGGCCGGCACGGGCAAGTCCGCGTTGGCGCTCTGCGCCGGCCTGGAGGCGGTGATGGAGCGGCGCCGGCACAAGAAGGTGATCGTGTTCCGCCCGCTGTACGCAGTCGGTGGCCAGGAGCTGGGCTACCTGCCGGGTTCGGAGTCGGAGAAGATGTCGCCGTGGGCCCAGGCGGTCTTCGACACGCTCGGGGCGGTGGTGCACGAGAACGTGCTGGAGGAGGTCACGTCGCGGGGCATCCTGGAGGTGCTGCCGCTGACCCACATCCGGGGGCGCAGCCTGCACGACGCGTTCGTGATCGTGGACGAGGCCCAGTCGCTGGAGCGGGGGGTCCTGCTGACCGTGCTGTCCCGGATCGGGCAGGGCTCCCGGGTGGTGCTCACGCACGACGTGGCCCAACGGGACAACCTTCGGGTGGGGCGGCACGACGGGGTGACCGCCGTGATCGAGACGCTCAAGGGTCATCCGCTCTTCGCCCACATCACGCTCAGCCGTTCGGAGCGGTCGCCGATCGCCGCGATGGTGACGGATCTTCTGGAGGACATCCCGTTGTGATGGTGCTTTTGTAGAGGTTTATCCCTATTTTTTATGTGGCGCAGATCACAAAGCGCTCGGTCCGTTTCCCATCGGTCTCACTGTGCGCGATGGTGTCCCACGAGCGCCCACGCACCATGAGCATCGTTGACGATCGTTCGTCCCGGGACGGACGGCATCGGCGAAGGTCGGTGCGTCGGCGCGGCCGGCAACCGGTCGGGGCGCTCGTGGCACGGCCGACGGCCAGATGTGGCCGGCGCCGCGCCGCGTCCTTGCCCCCGACGAAGGGACCTCTTCGTGAGTCGGCTGTGGAGCCGGTTGGGCGCCCGTACGGCCGCTGTCGCGCTGCTCTCCGTTGGCGTCGCCGGTGGCTTTTACCTGGGCGAAGACCGGGAAACCCAGCAACAGGGCCTGACCGAACAGGTCAGCGTCGAAGTCGACAAGGCCGACCTCGCGTACCAGCGCGAGCGGCACGCCGCCCACCAGGTGCAGTTCTCCAGGCAGCGGGCCGCCGAGTACCAGGCCAAGCTGCGGGCGGCGCAGGCCGCCAAGGAGGCCGCCGAGCGGGCCCGCAAGGCCGAGGCCGCGGCCGCGTCCCGCAAGCGCGAGCGCGACGCGGCCAACGCGGCAGCCAAGCCGTACAACGGGCCGATCCCCGCGTCCTGCGCGGAGTACAGCGGCAACCGCAAGACCGGGTGCGCGCTGATGATCGACGCGGGCTTCGGCATCGCCGAGTTCCCGTGCCTGGAGAAGCTCTGGACCAAGGAGAGCGGCTGGAACCACAAGGCCAGCAACTCCTCCTCCGGCGCGTACGGCATCCCGCAGTCGCTGCCGGGCAGCAAGATGAGCTCGGTCGCGGACGACTGGCGTACCAACCCGGCCACCCAGATCAAGTGGGGGCTGGGCTACATCAAGGGCAGGTACAAGACGCCCTGTGGCGCCTGGAACTACTTCCAGAACAACGGCCACTACTGACATCGTCGACGGCGGGGCGGGTGGACGACAACCCGCCCCGCCGTCGCGCGTCCACCCGGTGGGCGTACGGGACGCGAGTGGCGGCGGACCCTTTTTGCTGATAGCAGTTGGGGGGTGAGCCTGCACCCGCCAAGCGGCGACCCCTTCCGGTTCGGCACCGAGGCGTTCTACGCCGCGCTCGGCCGGGCCTTCGTCGCCATGTGCGCGGTGGTCCCGTTCCTCTTCCTCATCGAGGCGGTCGACCAGGGGCTCGCGTTCGGCCTCGACGCCACGGCCGGCATCATCCCGCACCGCATCGACGGCCTGGACGGGGTCTTCTTCTCCCCGTTCCTGCACCACGGCTTCGACCACCTGTACAGCAACAGCATCCCGCTGATCCTGCTCGGCACGTTCGTGCTCGCCGCCGGCGCCCGCCGATTCCTCTGGTCGACCCTGATCATCATCCTGGTGAGCGGGCTCGGCGTCTGGTTCACCGGCTCGCCCAACTCGGTGGTGGTCGGCGCCAGCGGGGTGATCTTCGGTTACCTGGGCATCCTGCTCACCCGGGGCATCGTCGAGCGCAGCTGGTGGAACTTCGCGGTCTTCCTGCTGGTCGGCCTGCTCTACGGGTGGCAGCTCGTCGGCATCCTCCCCACCGACGAGCGGATCTCCTGGCAGGGGCACCTGTTCGGGCTGCTCGGCGGGGTGGTCGCCGCGATCCTGTTCCGTCGCCGCAGGCCCACAGTCGAAGGTCCGGACTACTCCGGGTCCACGCTCAGCCTGCCCTGACCTGCTCGTCGGCGCGCCTCTGGGACATGCTTGCCCGACCGCTGCCACCCGCCTACCGTCGAGATCAGCAAGCGTTGATCCGTGAGCGGAAAGCGACGGTACGCCATGCGTGAGGTCGACATCGCCGTGATCGGGGCCGGGCCGTCCGGCCTCTTCGCCGCGTACTACGCCGGGTTCCGGGGGTTGTCGGTGGCGGTGATCGACGCGCTGCCCGAGCCAGGTGGTCAGGTCACCGCGATGTATCCGGAGAAGCTGATCCTGGACGTGGCCGGGTTTCCCGCCGTCAAGGGCCGGGACCTGGTGGCGAACCTCGTGGCCCAGGCGGCGCCGTTCGGCCCGCAGTACCTGCTCAACACCCGGGCCGAGAAGCTCTCGTACGCCGACGAGCGGCCGGTGCTGGGCCTGGCCGGTGGTGAGCAGCTCGGCTGCGGCGCCGTGGTGGTCACCGGCGGGCTGGGCAGCTTCAGTCCTCGGCCGTTGCCCTGCGCCGACGCGGCTCCCGGAAGCGGGATCGTCTACTTCGTGACCGAGCCGGCGGAGCTGACCGATCGGGACGTGCTGATCGTCGGTGGCGGTGACTCCGCCTTCGACTGGGCGTTGGCTCTGCAACCGCTGGCCCGTTCGGTGACTCTCGTACACCGGCGGGAGAAGTTCCGGGCGCACGCCTCGACTGTCGCCCGAGTGCTGTCCCTGCCGGTCCGGGTGGTGGTCAACGCCGAGGTCACCAGGCTCTTCGGAGAGGGCGCGGTGACCGGGGCCGAGGTGACCGTACGCGGTGGCGCGACCGAGACGTTGCCCGTCGACACGGTGGTCGCGGCGCTCGGCTTCACCGCCGATTTGGGCCCTCTCGCCGAATGGGGACTGCGGCTGGACCGCCGGCACATCCTGGTGGACAGCGCCATGGCCACCAACCTCCCCCGGGTCTTCGCGGCCGGTGACATCACCGAGTACCCGGGCAAGGTCCGGCTGATCGCCACCGGCTTCGGCGAGGCGGCCACCGCGGTCAACAACGCGGCGGTGGCCATCGACCCGAGCGCACACCTCTTCCCGGGGCACTCCTCCGACGCCGGCTGACCGTCGGTATCGGACACTGACCGCTCCGTGTCCGGATCGAGACTGGCCGCCCCGACCCTGGGGGGATGACGGATCCCGAGACACCACGCGACGGCGCGTCGACGACGTTGTCCTGGCTCTGCCATCCCAGCACCCTGCTCGCGTTGGCCGTGCTGCTGGTCAACGACCACGTACTGAAGGCGGCCTTCCCGGGCCTGCTGACCGGCAAGCTGAGCGACGTCGCGGGCCTGGTGCTCACCCCGCCGCTGGTCGCGGTGCTGCTGACCCTCCTGGTGCCGCGGTTGCCCGCCCGGGCCGCCGCGCTTGTCGCCCTGGCGTCGGTGGGCGCCGGGTTCGCGGTCGTCAAATCCAGCGGGTACGCCGCCGAACTGGCCTCGTCGGCGTGGACCGTGCTGGCCGGTCCGTCGCTGGTCCGGGCCGATCGGACCGATCTGCTCACCCTGCCCGCGGTCGCCCTGGCCTGGTGGAGCTGGACGCGTTCGCGCCGCCGGCCGGTGCGTCGACGGACCGCCCGGACGGTCCGGCTGCTTGTGGTGCTGCCGCCCGCGGTGCTGGCGGTGGCCGCCACCAGCGCGGTCTACTACCCCTACGCGGTGAGCACCGCGCTGCTCGACGGTCAACCGGCCATCTCGGCCGGCATGGGATACGACAGCCGGGACTGGCCGACCCGGCCGGCCGACGGGTCGTGGTTGGTCAGCGAGAACCGGGGAATCACCTGGCGCAACGCCACCCTCGACGAGGAGCGGCGGTTGTCCGGCCAGGGCGCCGGGCAGCGGCAGGCGTGCGTGCCGGCCGAGCCGCAGCGGTGCTACCGGGCGGTCGAGGGTCACCTGCGGGTGGAGCAGAGCGACGACGCGGGTACGACGTGGCGGGTGGCGTGGGAGGTGTCGGACGCGCGCCGCGAGGGGCTGGCCCGCCAGTCCTACAACCCGGGTGACGTCAACCGGCACTTCGCCTCCCGGGACCTGATCGTCTATCCCGCCGCCGGCGGAGGCCACGAGGTGCTCGTCGCCAACGGCCGGGACGGCATCCTGCACCGCGGGTCGGATGGCGCGTGGCAGCGGAAGGGCTTCCTGGAGGGGCGGTTCTCGGAGGAGGCCCGCTGGGAAGATCCGCCCCCGCTGGACGGCGGCCCCGGTGACCGCCGGACGGACCTGCTGCTCGCCGTGGCGCTCGCGCTCACCCTCGGCTGCGCGGTCACCGTGCTCGCCAGTCACCTGGCGATCCGCCGCGGTGAGGGTCCACGCTGGTGGGGGTTCGCCGGCGGCCTGTCGATGCTTGTCGCGGCGAGCCCGTTGGCCGCGGTGTGGGACCGTGAGGACGACGGCCTCACGTTCATGGCCCTGGCGGCTGTCACGCTGCCGATGGGCGTGCTGACGGCGGTGGCTCTGCTCGTCCGGGCCCGTTACCAGGGCGCGTCATCCCGGTGGATCGGTTGGGCGCTGACCGGGCTTCTGCTCACCGCGCTCCTGGCCGGGTTGCCGCTCGTCGGTTGGCTGTTCGGCAACCCTCCGCAGGGCAGGGTCGCTGTGGCGATCGCCCTACTGGCCACGGTGCCGGGTGTGTTGCTGGCGATCCGGATCTCCCGGTTTGTCGACCCGGCTCGCGCGTACGAACGCCGGTACCGGCCGCGCCCGCCGTACCCGCCCTATCCGAACGCGCCCTACGCGTATCCGCCCTCTCCTCATCCGCCGCACCCTGCGGGCCCACCGGCGGTGCCGGATCCGCCCTACCCGTCGCAGCTGCCACCGCGCTGAGCAGGTCGTCCGGCGGGCTCTGCGTCGTGCGGTCCGGGGGCGGCCCGGTCAGCGGCGGGCGGGAGGCGCCAGCGCGGCGACCAGGACGGCCACCATGGTCAGCCCGGCGCCGAGCAGGGTGTTCGGCCCCGGGTGCGAGGCAGCCGTGGGCAGCACCAGGTCCAGCAGGACCGCCCCGACGATCTGACCGGCGATGGTGGCCAGGCCGAGCAGCAGGACACCTGTGAAACGCACTATCGCGGCGGCGATCGCGATGAACACGATGCCGATCGGGCCGCCCAGGTAGAGCCACGGCTCGCTCGGCAGGTGACCGGTCGGCCGGCCGCGTACCGCGATGTCGATCGCGAACGCGATGAGCAGGACTGTCGTGCCGACGGCGAAGTTGACGAGGGTGGCGGTCAGCGCGCTCCCGGCCGCCGCCCGGACCCGCCCGTTGACCGCCTGCTGCCAGGCGGTGCCCACCCCGGCGAGCAGCGGAAGGAGGGCCAGCAGCAGCGTGCCCGGTGCACCCAGCCGGTCACCGACCGCCAGGACGACCGCGAGCACGGTGAGCACCGCACCGGCCAGCCGTTGCCGGGTGACCGGCTGTCGACCGGTCGGACCGATGCCGGCCCGGTCCACGGCGAGGCTGCTGCCGCTCTGCCCGGCGACCACGGCCACGGTGAAGACGGCAACCCCCAGCGAGCCGATGGTCAGCCCCTGGGAGGCGACCAGGAACGCCCCGCACATGCCACCGAGGCACTGCCACGGCCGGAGCGTCCCCGTGGCGAGCGCCCGCCGCAGCGCGACCAGCCCACGCCGCCCGCCGGGGGTGGCGGGCACGAGCACCAGCAGCACCAGCAGACCCAGCCCGAACGACACCACCGCCGCGGCGAACCCGTCGGCCAGACGTACGCCCAACTCGCCGTTGATGCGGGACTGCACCGCCACCGCGACCCCGGAGAACGACGCCAGCGCGACGCCGGCGATCCGGCGCGTCGCGGAGAGGGCCTGCGGTGTCGCGGTGCCGGTGTCGATCACTCCTGCTCGGCCAGCGGTCGGCCGTCGAAGTCGACGGCTGAGTAGAGCGCCAGCTTCTCCAGACGGTGGTACGAGTCGATCACCCGGATCGTGCCGCTCTTGGAGCGCATCACGATCGACTGGGTGTACGCGCCGCCGGCCCGGTAGCGCACCCCGCGCAGCAGGTCGCCGGAGGTGACGCCGGTGGCCACGAAGAAGCAGTTGTCTCCGGTGACGAGGTCGTCGGTGCCCAGCACCCGGTCCAGGTCGTGCCCGGCGGCGAGCGCCTTCTCCCGCTCCTCGGCGTCGCGCGGCCAGAGCTTGGCCTGCATCGCCCCGCCCATGCACTTCAACGCGCAGGCGGAGATGATGCCCTCCGGGGTGCCGCCGATGCCCATGAGCACGTCGACGTCGGACTCTCCCCGCGCCGCGGCGATCGAACCGGCGATGTCGCCGTCGGAGATGAAGCGGATGCCCGCCCCGGCCCGGCGGATCTGCGTGACGAGGTCGTCGTGGCGGCTGCGGTCCAGCACACAGACCGTCACCTCGGAGACGTCGGTGCCCTTGACCTTCGCGATCCGGCGCAGGTTCTCGGCCACCCCGGCGTTGATGTCGATCACGTCGGCGTACGCCGGGCCGACCGCGAGCTTCTCCATGTAGAAGACAGCGCTCGGGTCGAACATCGCGCCCCGCTCGGAGACGGCGAGCACCGCGAGGGCGTTCGGCATCCCCTTGCTCATCAGCGTGGTGCCGTCGACCGGGTCGACCGCGACGTCCACCTCCGGGCCGGTGCCGTCACCTACGTGTTCGCCGTTGAAGAGCATCGGGGCGTTGTCCTTCTCGCCCTCGCCGATCACCACCACGCCACGCATCTGGATCGAGTTGATCAGCTTGCGCATCGCGTCGACGGCGGCTCCGTCGCCGCCCTCCTTGTCGCCCCGGCCGACCCAGCGGCCGGCGGCCATCGCCGCGGCCTCGGTGACCCGGACCAGGTCGAGGGCAAGGTTGCGGTCGAGATCCTGTGGGATCCGCGTCCTGGTGTTCGTCATGACGGCTCCTCCTCGCGACGGTGCGGGGACGACCGGTGGCAGGGTGTTCCCCGCCGCCGGCTTTGTCGCTGATCCTCACACGATGGCCGACCGGGCGTCGGCGCGGGGCGGTGATGGCCCGGATACCGCCGGTCGGGCGGCTGCGAAGATGACGGGGTGGAACCCGCACAGCCAGCTGACCGCGTACCCGCCGACCGCACACTGCCGGAGGGCCAACCGCCGGCCGGCGTCCCCGCCGGCCCCGGCGGTGAGCCTGCCGCGACAGTTCCGACGTCCCCGCCGGACGGCGAGCCGGCGCTTGTCGAGCCCGGGCCCACCGCCGAGCCGGCCCGGGGCGACGCCGCCACCGAGACCGGTGAGTGGCCGGCGCCGCCGCCACGACGGGAGTCCGCCAGATCCGAGCGGTCGCCGAAGGACATGGCGATCTCGCTGCTGGTGCTGCTGGTCCCGATCGCGCTGCTGCTGGCGTTCTACCGGGGTTTCCTCGGCGGCGACCAGGCCACCACCGTCGACCCGGCCCCGGCGATCGAGCAGGCCCGCTCGGCGAACGTGTTCCCGGTGAGCCAACCGCAGGGGCTCGGCTCCGACTGGCGCACCGTCAGCGCCCGCTACCAGACGGTCGACGGGGGCGCGAACCTCCGTATCGGCTACCTCACACCGGAGGGGCGGGGCGTCCAACTGGTGCAGAGCAGCGTGCCGGCGGAGCGGCTGCTGCCCGCCGAGCTGACCGACCAGGGTCAGCCGCAGGGTCCGACCGAGCTGGCCGGGCGGACCTGGCAGCGCTACACCGCGCGCGGCAACCAGCAGGCACTCGTTCTGCTGGAGCCGACCCGTACGGTGCTGGTCATCGGCGACGCCCGGGACAACGAGCTACGCGAACTCGCCACCGCCCTGCGCTGAACCGGATCCGCCGATCGGCGGACCCGGACGGCAGCGAAGATCCGTTACGCTCCCACGGCTCAGATCCGGCAGATGTCGCAGCCGGATATTTTTTCCCCTGTCTTGGAGTGGAATCTTCGTGAACATTCGACGGTGGAGCTACGGCTTCCTCGCCGCCACCCTGCTCGTGCCGGCTCTCGCTGCGTGCGGCTCCGACACGGACGACAAGCCTGCGGCCTCGGGTTCGTCCCCGTCCGCCCCGGCGGTCCCGGCCGACCCCAAGGAGGCGCTGCTCGCCTCCACGAAGGAGCTCGGCAAGGGCGACTTCACCTTCACCCTGGCCGGCGCCGACACGACCGGCGGCGGTCTGGTGCACAAGCCGAGCAACAGCGCGCAGTTCACTGTGAAGTTCGGTGACGCGTCCGAGGACGTGTCGATCGAGATGGACATGATCTACATCGACTCGGAGAGCTGGGTGAAGATGGACATGGGCGGTGCCATGGCCGCCGCCATCCCCGGCGCGACGAAGAACAAGGGCAAGTACCAGCACCTCGACAAGACCAAGATCAAGGACATCAAGGATCTCCAGCTGGACCCGGAGACGCTTGACCCGCTGGCCAGCGACGCACTGGTCAAGGGTATGACCGAGGTGCAGAAGACCGGCGAGGGCGCCTACGCCGGCAAGATCGACATCACCACCGCCGCGACCGACTCGGCCGCCCTCGACGAGGAGGTCGTGACCGCCCTGGGTGCCCAGGCCAAGGCGCTGCCGTTCACCGCGAAGCTGGACCCCCAGGGCCGGCTCACCGAGCTGGTCATCTCGGTTCCGGCCGCCGGCGAGACCGCCGCGCACGAGGTCAAGATCGGTTACACCGGCTACGGGGCCGGCACCGGCGCGAAGAAGCCGCCGGCGGACAAGGTCGTCGAGGCGCCGGCCGAGACGTACGAGATGTTCAAGTAGGTCTGATCCACGGAACCGGGGTGGCCGTTGGCCGCCCCGGTTCCGCCTTTCCGGGCCTCACCCTTTCGAGCAACCGGACAGAAGGGTGATTGTCCGACGGGCCGACAGGGAACAGAGAGGGGGTGACCCTGGGCACGTTGCTCGGCCCGGGTCGCGCGGCGCAGCCGACGGTGCTGCTGCGTCGCCCGGTTTCCGGCGCCGTCCAGGTTGTCGGGTGACCCTCTTGGGAGACACGCATGACTGTTCGACGACTCGGCGCAGGCCTGGTAGCCGCCGCCCTGTTCACGCCCGCCCTGGCCGCCTGCGCCAGCGGCGGCACCGGCACCGCCGGATCGACGGCGTCCCCGACCGTGAGCGCGTCCGGCTCGGCGAGCCCGTCCGGCGGAGCACCGGTGGCGGGTGACGCCAAGCAGGCGCTGCTCGACTCCACCAAGGAGATCAGCAACGGCAACTTCCGATTCACCCTCACCGCCGCCGGCTCCACCGCCGAGGGGCAGGTGCACCAGCCGAGCCAGAGCGCGGCCATGAAGATCGCCATCGGCGGCCCCTCGTCCGACCTGGCGATGAAGCTCGACGTGATCCACTTCAAGCCGGACAGCTGGGTCAAGCTGGAGCTGACCGGCCCCACCGCCAACAGCCTGCCCGCCATCAAGCAGCTCAACCTGGGCAAGTACCAGCACCTCGACCAGGCCCGGATCAAGGGCAACAAGAACCTGGGCTTCGACTTCGACAAGGTCGACCCGGCCGGCAGCGCCGTCCTCACCCAGGGCATCACCGAGGTACGCAGCACCGGCACCGGCGCGTACGCGGGCACCATCGACGTCACCAAGGCCGCCGAGGCCGGCTCGCTGAACGCCGCCACGATCGCCGCGCTGGGCACCCAGGCGAAGACCGTCCCGTTCACCGCGAAGGTGGACCCGCAGGGCCGGCTCAGCGAGCTGGTGTTGCAGCTTCCGGCCGCCGGGCAGACCGCCGCCCAGGAGATCAAGATGACGTACTCCGACTACGGGACCGCCACCGCCGCGCAGAAGCCGCCGGCGGACCAGGTCGTCGAGGCGCCGGCCGAGCTGTACAGCCTGTTCAACTGACGCTCGTACGGGTGGGGTGGCTCCGGCCATCCCACCCGACGCTCAGGAGGCCTGCTCCTGCCGGGCGGAGTCGATCCGCGCCCGGGCGCCGTCAAGCCAGCGCTGACAGATCACCGCCAGGGCCTCACCGCGCTCCCAGAGCGCCAGCGACTCCTCAAGGGACGTGCCGCCGGCCTCCAGCCGCTCGACCACCGACGCCAGCTCGGCGCGGGCCTGCTCGTAGCTGAGCCGCTCGTCCGGCCCGGCCTTCGTGTCGTCAGTCATCGCGTCCCATCTCAGCACACCGCGTTTGTCTCATCGCGCCCCACCACTCAGCCGTCGACCGTGACGGCCAGTTCGCCGTCGGCCAGTCGTACCCGCAGCGGATCGCCCTTGCCGACCTCGGTCGCCGCGCGCACCACGTGGCCGTCGGCGCGCTGCACGATCGCGTACCCCCGGTCGAGGGTGGCGGCGGGGGACAGCGCGCGCAGCCGGGCCAGGGTGTGCCGCAGCTCGTCCTCGGCACCGGCCAGCCGGTGGTCCAGGCAGCGTCCGGCCCGCTGGCGCAGAGCGGCCAGGTCGGTCGTCCGCTGCTCGACCATCACCTGAGGTCGGGCCAGCACCGGCCGGGACCGCAGACTGTCGAGCCGGTGGGCCTCCCGGTCGACCAGGTTGCGCACCGCCCGGTGCAGCCGGTGCCGGGCCTGGCCGATGAGGCGTACCTCCTCGGTGAGGTCGGGCACCACCCGCTTGGCCGCGTCGGTGGGGGTGGAAGCCCGGACGTCGGCCACGTAGTCGATCAGCGGCGCGTCCGTCTCGTGGCCGATGGCGCTGACCACCGGCGTACGGCAGCCGAACACCGCCCGGCACAGCGCCTCGTCGGAGAAGGGCAGCAGGTCCTCGATGCCGCCGCCGCCCCGGGCGATGATGATCACGTCGATGGTCGGGTCGGCGTCCAGCACCTTGAGCGCGTCGACGATCTGCGGAACGGCGGACGGGCCCTGCACCGCCACGTTCACCGTGCGGAACTCCACCGCCGGCCAGCGACGCCTGGCGTTGGTCAGCACGTCCCGTTCGGCAGCCGAGGCGCGCCCGGTGATCAGCCCGACCCGGCCGGGCAGGAACGGCAGCCGGCGCTTGCGGGCCCGGTCGAAGAGCCCCTCGGCGGCGAGCAGCTTCTTGAGCTTCTCCAACCGGGCCAGCAGCTCACCGAGCCCGACCTGGCGGATCTCGTCGGCGCGCAGGCTCAGCGTGCCCCGGGCGGCGTAGAACTCCGGCTTGGCGTGCAGCACCACCCGGGCGCCCTCACGCAGCTCCGGCGCACCGATGTCGAGGACGTCCCGGTTGGTGGTGACGGTGAGGCTCAGGTCGGCCGACGGGTCACGCAGGGTGAGAAAGACAGTGCTGGCACCGGGCCGGCGGCTGATCTGCGCCACCTGCCCATCCACCCAGACCCAGCCCAGCTTCGCGATCCATGCGCCCACCTTCTGGCTGACCACCCGCACGGGCCAAGGCTCCTCCGCGCTGCTCCGCGCCCCCTCAGTCACCCGCCCACCCTACGACCCACCCCGTCCGGCCCGTCGATCATGAAGTTGTCGCCCTCCGTGCCGGCGTGTCGGAGCAACAACTTCATGATCAACGCGGAGGGGGGTGCGGGGCGGCACGTAGGATGGACGGGTGACTGATCTCCGGACCGGCAAGCGCGTGCTCCTGGCCAAGCCCCGCGGCTACTGCGCAGGTGTCGACCGCGCCGTGCAGACCGTCGAGGAGGCGCTCAAGCTCTACGGCGCCCCGATCTACGTCCGCAAGCAGATCGTGCACAACAAGCACGTCGTGCAGACCCTGGAGGCCCAGGGTGCGATCTTCGTGGAGGAGAACGAGGAGGTGCCCGAGGGCGCCACTGTCATCTTCTCCGCGCACGGCGTGGCACCGGAGGTGTACGAGCAGGCCAAGGCGCGTTCGCTGAAGGCGATCGACGCGACCTGCCCGCTTGTCACAAAGGTGCACCAGGAGGCGAAGCGGTTCGCCGCCGAGGACTACGACATCCTGCTGATCGGCCACGAGGGGCACGAGGAGGTCATCGGCACCGCCGGTGAGGCTCCCGCGCACATCAAGCTCGTGGACGGCCCGGACGACGCCGACAAGATCACCGTCCGCGACCCGGAGAAGGTGGTCTGGCTCTCCCAGACCACGCTCTCGGTGGACGAGACGCTGGAGACGGTGGCCCGGCTCAAGCAGAGGCTGCCCCTGCTCCAGTCGCCGCCCAGCGACGACATCTGCTACGCCACCTCCAACCGGCAGCACGTGGTCAAGGAGATCGCCGCCGACTGTGACGTGGTGCTCGTCGTCGGCTCGACGAACTCCTCCAACTCGGTCCGCCTGGTCGAGGTCGCACTGGACGCCGGCGCCCGCGCCGGTCACCTGATCGACTTCGCCCACGAGATCGACGACGCCTGGCTGGAGGGCGCCACCACGGTCGGCCTGACCTCCGGCGCGAGCGTCCCTGAGGACCTGGTCAAGGACGTGCTGGCCCACCTCGCGGCGCGCGGCTTCGGCGACGTGGAGGAGATCACCACCGCCAACGAGCGGCTCACCTTCTCGCTGCCGCAGGAGCTCAAGCGGGACATGAAGGCCGCCGCGGCGCGCGGCTGAATGCCTGAGGGAACGGCTCGGCGACGCGGCACGTCGGATACGGGTATGAGGATCTCTCGGCTCGCCGTACCCGCAGTCGTGCTGTGCGCGGCACTTGCCGCCTGCGGCGGAACGAACGACCCCACCACGCCCGGCCCGAGCGCGTCGGCGACCGACCAGCCCAGTCCGGAGCCGTCGCCGTCCACGGCCGTGCCGGCGACTCCCGGCCCGGGCGTGACCACCACGCCGACCCCGCCGGGACGCCCGAAGCCCGGTGGCCCCACGCCGCCGCCGCCGGTGGGCGCGACCACGCTCACCGGCACGGTCACCGCCGGTGTGGAGCCGAACTGCGTGCTGCTCGACGGCTACCTGCTGCTGGGCGGCCCACGGGACGTGCTGCGCGCCGGCGCGAAGGTCACCGTCACCGGTCGGGTGGAGGCGGGCGTGATGACCACCTGCCAGCAGGGCACCCCGTTCCAGGTGGAGAACGCCCAGCCCGCCTGACTCAGGGACGGGTGGGCTCGCCGGCCGCCACCCCGTCGTCGGCCGCGTCGACAAGCTCGGGTGCCTGCGGTTGCCGGGGCGTCAACTCGACCTGCGCCGGCGTGGCCAACTCCTCGTCCGAGACACCCAGCTCGGCGAGCTTGCGGGCGCTGACCAGCACCCGGGCCTCCAGCGACCCGACCGCCCGGTTGTACGCGGTCACCGCCCCGGCCAGCGACGACCCGAGCTTGCCCACGTGGTCGCCGAGCGTGGACAACCGGCCGTACAGCTCCCGGGCCAGGGTGTGCACCGCCAGCGCGTTGCGGGCCAGCGCCTCCTGGCGCCACGAGTAGGCAACAGTGCGGAGCAGTGCGACAAGGGTGGCCGGCGTGGCGAGGACAACGTTGCGGGCGAAGGCGTGCTCCAGCAGCGACGGGTCACGCTGCAACGCGACGTCGAGGAACGGGTCGGCGGGCACGAACAGCACCACGAACTCCGGTGAGTTGTCGAACGCCGACCAGTACGACTTCGCGGCCAGGGCGTCCACGTGCCCGCGCAGGTGCCGGGCGTGCGCGTCGAGGTGGGTGTCCCGGCCGCGCTCGTCGCGGGCCTCCATCGCCGTCAGGTACGCGTCGAAGGGCGCCTTCGCGTCCACCACCACCGACCGCCCGCCGTGCAGCCGGACCACGAGATCCGGGCGGACGACCTGCTGGTCGGTGGCGGCCGTGACCTGCTCGGAGAAGTCGCAGTGCTCAAGCATGCCTGCCGCCTCGACGATCCGGCGTAGCTGGTGCTCACCCCACCGGCCCCGCACCTGAGGTGCGCGCAGCGCCGCCACCAGCTGTTTCGTCTCCGTACGCAGCTCGCCGGAGACCGCGCTCATCGAGCGCACCTGCTCCCGCAGCTCCGCGTACGCGTCGACCCGGTCGTGCTCCAGCTCGGCCACCCGCTGCTCGTAGCGGCGCAGGGTCTCGTGCAGCGGAGCGACCGCCCGGGCCACCGCTTCCTGGGACTGCGCGGTGGCCTCGTAGCTCAACGCCCGCATGGACTGCTCCAGCCGCCCCTCGCCCTCGCGGGTGGCGGCCAGGGTGGCGTCGAGGCGGGCGATGTCGGCCACCGACCGGGACCGGGCCGCGAGCCAACCCACCGCACCGCCGACGCCGAGGCACACGATCACCAGCAGCAGCGTCGAGACGTCCATCACCGGAGCTTGCCAGACGGGTACGACGTGACACCCGGGGGTACGTTCGTTGACATGGAACTTGTGCTCTGCCTCGCGGTTGTGCTGGTCGGCGCGCTGGGCGCCGCGGCGCTCATCCGCGCTCAGGCCACCGCCCGTCGACGCACCGAGCTGGGCGACGCGCGCGCGGAGGCGCACCGCTGGTACGAGCGCCTCGGCGGCCAGTTGATGAACCTCCAGGGCGAGGAGCCGGCGGTCCGGCAGGCGCTCGCCGACGCCGGCGAGCGGTACAACGCGGCGGGTTCGCAGCTGGAGCAGGCGTCCACGCCGCACCAGTTCGCGCTGGCCCGCGAGACCGCGCTGGAGGGGCTGGCGTACATCCGGGCGGCGCGTACCGCGATGGGCATCGACCCCGGGCCCGAGCTGCCGACGCTTGCCGCCGCGCGTGGTGTCGGGCAGCTCACCAAGGAGCGCACGGTCGACGTGCAGGGCCAGACCTTCCGGGCCGGTCCGCAGCCGGGTCGGGAAACGCCCTACTACTACCCGGGTGGGCGTTACCAGGGCCGGCCGGTGCCGGCCGGCTGGTATTCGACGCCGTGGTGGAAGACGGCGCTGGGCGCGGGCGCCGGTGTGCTGGGCGGCATCCTGATCGCCGACGCGCTGTTCTCGCCTGCCTTCGCCGACCCGGGGTACGGGTACGAGGAGGGCTACCAGGAGGGCTTCGGCGACGGAGCCGACCAGGGCGGGGACGGCGGCGACCAGGACTTCGGCGGTGACCCGGGTGGCGACGCCGGCGGCGACTTCGGTGGCGGCGACTACGCCGGCGGTGACTTCGGCGGAGGCTTCGGTGGGGGTGACTTCGGTGGCGGTGACTTCGGCGGGGGCGACTTCTGACAGTCGGTGAATGACATGCGAAACAGGCCCCGGTCGTGGTGACCGGGGCCTGTTTCGTCGTTCCGACAGGTCAGCCGGTGTTGCGCATACCGGCGGCGATGCCGTTCACAGTGGTCAGCAGCGCGCGTTCCAGGGCGGTGCCGTCACTCGGCGCGCGGCGGCCGCCCGGCGCGGTGGCCACCGCCCGGCCGGCGGCACCCGAATCGCGGTACTGCCGCAGCAACGCCACCTGGAGGTGGTGCAGCGGCTCCAGGTAGGTGTCGCGGACCGCGAGGGTGCGCTGGAGCACTGGCGAGTTCTCCAGCAGGGCCGGGGAGGCGGTCACCGCCAGCACCTCCCGCTTGGTCAGCTCGTACTCCCGCTCGATCTGCTCGAAGATCGGGTGCAGCTTCTTCGGGACCAGCGTCTCGACGTACCGGCGGGCGATGCTCAGGTCGGTCTTGGTCAGCATCATCTCGACGTTCGACAGGAACGTGCGGAAGAAGTGCCAGTTGCGGTGCATCTCGGCCAGCACGTCGGCCAGCCCGGCCTCCCGGGCGGCGGCCAGCCCCGAACCGACGCCGAACCAGCCCGGCACGATCTGCCGGGTCTGCGTCCAGCCGAACACCCACGGGATGGCCCGCAGGCCGGACAGCCCCGCGCCGGTGTTCGGGCGCTTCGCCGGCCGGGAGCCGATGTTCAGTGCGCCGAGCAGTTCGGTGGGCGTGGACGCCCAGAAGTACGCCGGCAGGTCCGGATCTTCCACCAGCGACCGGTACGACCGGAATGCCGACTCGGACACCACGTCCATCGTCGCGTCCCAGCGTTCCAGCATCTCGGCCGGCTGCCGGGGTGCGGTGTGCAGCAGCGTCGCCTGGAGCACCGCGGCGAGGGTGAGTTCGAGGTTCTCCCGGGCCAGCGAGGGCAGCGTGTACTTGTCGGAGATCACCTCGCCCTGCTCGGTCACCTTGATCGCGCCGTCGAGCGTGCCGTACGGCTGGGCGAGGATCGCCTCGTGCGTCGGCCCGCCGCCACGCCCCACCGTGCCGCCCCGGCCGTGGAACAGCCGCAGGTGCACACCGTGCCGGGCGGCCACGTCCCGCAGCGCGCGCTGCGCCCGGTGGATCGACCACTGGCTGGTGGTGATCCCGGCCTCCTTGTTCGAGTCCGAGTAGCCGAGCATGACCTCCTGCACGTCACCCCGGGCCGCCACCAGCGACCGGTACGCGGGCAGCGACAGCAGCTCGTCGAGGAGTTCCCCTCCGGCGTTCAGCTCGGCGGGGGTCTCCAGCAGGGGCACGAAGCCGATCCGGGCCCGTCCGCTGTGCACGTCCACCAGCCCGGCCTCGCGGGCCAGCACCACCGCGGCAAGCACGTCGTCCACGCCCAGGGTCATCGAGATGATGTACGACTCGATCACCTCGCTGCCGAACCGGTCCTGTGCCTCACGGATCGTGCTGAACACGTCGAACGTCTTGCGCGTCGCCTCGGTGAGCGGAGTGTCCAGGGTGGACAGCGGCCGGCGGCCGGTCAGCTCGTCGGCGAGCAGCTTGGTGCGTTCCAGCCGGGTCAGCGCCGGGTAGTCCGCGACCTCGCCGACCGCCTCGTACAGCTGGGCGAGCACCGCGTGGTGCGCCTCGGCGTGCTCCCGGACGTCCATGGTGGCCAGGTGCAGGCCGAACGCGGACACCGTACGGATGGTGGAGGCCAGCCGGCCGACGGCGGTGAGCTGCCCGGAGTTGCGGGCCAGCGAGGCACGCAGCAGCTCCAGGTCGGCGACCAGCTCGGCGGAACCGCGGTAGTCCCGTCCCGGGACGTGCGCGGTGCCCATGCGCAGCCGCTGCCGGGTGTTGGCCAGCTTCGCCTTCACGCAGCGCGCCTTGAGCCGGTACGGCTCCTCGGCGTTGACCCGGCGGAAGCGCTGCGCCACCTCGGGCAGCGCGTCCAGGTCGGCGGCGAGACTGGCGGAGAGGTCAAGCGACACCCCGCGCAGCCGGCGGGAGACGGACACCTCGTTGATCAGGTGGTCCATCGCCTTCTCGGTGGCCGCGATGCCGTGCTCGTGCTGGATGTTCAGCACCTCGCGGGTGACAGCCGGGGTGACGAACGGGTTGCCGTCCCGGTCGCCGCCGATCCAGGTGCCGAAGCTCAGCGGGCGGGCCGTCGGCGAGGTCTCCACGCCGAGCGTCCGCAGCGTGTCGGCCAGGTCGTCGAGCACCTGCGGGGCGGCCTCGGCGTACAGGTCGCGCAGGTAGTAGATGGCGTTGCGGGCCTCGTCGGTCGGGTCCGGTCGGTCCAGCCGCAGCTCGTCGGTCTGCCACATCAGGTCGAGCAGCTCGGCGAGGCGGCGGTTCGCCGGGCCCTCGTCGCTGGCGCCGTAGAGGATCGCGTTCGCGGTCTCGGTGTCCAACTCGTCGGCGATGGCCCGCAACTTGGACAGGATCGAGCGGCGGGCCGCCTCGGTGGGGTGCGCGGTGAAGACCGGTCGGACGGCCAGCCGGCGGGCGGCGTTGGCGATCTCCTCGGCCGGTACGCCGCGCTCGGCGATCATCTTGGCGGCCTGGTCCAGCCAGCCGCCCTGTACCGCGCGGCGGCGGCGCAGGTCGCGGGCGCGGTGCACCTGCTCGGTGATGTTGGCCAGGTGGAAGTAGGTGGAGAAGGCCCGCGCGAGCTTGGTGCCTGTGGTCACGTCGAGCCCGCCGAGCCGCTGGGCGGCAGCCGGGGCGTCGCTGCGGACCTGGGCGCGGATCTCCTCGACGAGGTCGAGCAGCGGGCGGCCCTCCTGGCGGGCCAGGGTCTGCCCGAGCAGGGTGCCGAGCCGGCGGATGTCGGCGCGCAGCGCGGCGTCCGGGCCGTCGTGGTCGTGCTGGTCGGTCACGATGCGCTCCTTACGTTGGTACGAAGGACAGCGCTGTCCGACTTCCTGGATCGTATCCGCGTGGACCCGGATGGCAGGAGGGGCCCCGCCGGATCTCCCGCCCGCAAAGGGTCGATTCGGACGTGATCTCAACCACCGTCCCGGGTCGGGGCGGGGAGGGAGGCACCCACGCGGGGACCGCGGACCAGGCTGGCGGTGACCAGTCCGACAGCGCCGAGGAGCGCCCAGAGGGCGAGCGCCGCCGCCGGCCAGCCCGCCGACCGCCAGTCGAAGTACACAGCCGCCTTGGTGAGGTCGTTGGCGAGTCCGGGGATGTTCCAGGTGTGCATGCCGCGCAGCAGCGTGGGCAGGAACTCCGGCGCGTAGATGCCGCCCGAGCCGGGATTGCCGAGCACGACGAGCAGCAGGATGACGAGCGCGGTGCCGGCGACTCCGAGCCACCCCTGGATGGCGCTGGCGAGCATCGCGGCGGCGAAGACGGCGAGCGCGCCGATGGCGGCGATTGTCGGTACGTCGTGGTGCCAGATGTCCAGGCCGGGACCGACCACGAGCGCGCCGGCGATGCCGAGCAGCACGCTGTAGACCGCGAGCGCGGCGATCCGCAGCCCGGCGCGACGCGCCGTACGCGGGGTGGTGCCGGCGGAGATGCCGAGCACTGTGGAGGCGAGGTACCCGCCGAGCACGAACCCGACGTTCAGGTAGAAGGGCACCACTCCGCGCGGGTCGGCCGAGGGGACCGGCACCTCGTCGACGACCTCGAGCGGCGTGTTGGAGCGGGCCGCAGCGGTGGTCAGCACCGCACGGATCGCGCTTGTCGCGGAGGGGCCGGACGCGCTGGCGACGGTGAGGAGAAGACCGCTGTCCCGGCTGCTGAGCACCGCGTACACCGAGCGGCTGAGCAGGCCGTGTTCGGCGGCGTCCGGGTCGTCGTACCCGATGGGTTTGATGATTGTGCTCTGGTCGCGCACCGCGGCGAGCGTCCCCTCGGCGCGCTGGTCGCCGGCGGCGACGCCGACCGGCAGGTCCCGGGGTGTGGGTTGGTGCAGCGCCCCCACGTAGGCAGCGATGAACGCGGTGGCCAGCGCGAGGGTGCCGAGGAGCAGCCCGATGCTGCGCGGCGCCCAGTCGCGGGATCCACCGTGCGGCGTCTGGTCCACCTTGTCAGCCTATGTCTCGGTTGGGGTTCCGCCGGGGGAAACCGGTTGGCCGGGCCGCTAGCTTCTGAGCATGGTGTCGCTGAGCTACCCGCCGAAACCACGGCCGGGCGACCGGGTCGCGGTCGTCTCGCCCTCCGCCGGCCTACCGGCCGTCTTCCCCCACGTGTACGAGTTGGGGCTGCGCCGGCTGCGCGAGGAGTTCGGCCTGGAGCCCGTCGAGTACCCGACCACCCGCGCTGCGGGAGCGGACCCGCGCGACCGGGCCCGTGACCTGACCGCCGCCTTCGCGGACCCGGGCATCACCGCGGTGCTCGCCACCGTCGGCGGAGACGACCTGATCACGGTCACCCCGCACCTCGACGACGACGTGCTGCGGGCCAATCCGAAGCCCTACTTCGGCTACTCCGACAACACGAACGTGCTCAACCACCTGTACCGGCTGGGGATCGTGGCGTACCACGGCGGTTCGGTGCTGGTGCACCTCGGTCGCCCGGGCGCGCCGCACCCGCTGACCTTCGACTCGCTGCGCGCCGCGCTGTTCACCACCGGCTGGTACGACCTGACCCCCGCGCCGCTCTGGGGAGACCGGCCGAACCCGTGGCAGGAGCCCGAGGCGCTGGCGTACGAACCGGAGATGCTGCCCGGCTCGGGCTGGCGCTGGCAGGGGCCGGCGCGGGTGGTGCAGGGACGCACCTGGGGCGGCTGCCTGGAGATCCTGCACTGGCTGATGGCCACCGACCGGGTGCCGACCGCCGACGAGCTGACCGGATCCGTACTGGTCTTCGAGACCTCGAACGAACTGCCCGGCGCCCGGGAGGTGTTTCGGATCGTGCGGAACATGGGGGAACGCGGACTGCTCGCCGCCTTCCCGGCCGTCGTCGTGGGCCGACCCAAGGCGTGGGACTTCGACAAGCCCCACTCGGTGCCGGAACGGCTCGCGTGGGGCGAGGCCCAACGCGCCGCGATCACCCGCGCGCTCGCCACCTACAACCCGGACGCCGTGGTGGTCTTCGACGTCGACCTCGGCCACACCGACCCGCAGCTGATCATCCCGTACGGAGGGGAGATCCGGGTCGACGCTGTCGACCACCGGATCGCGGTGCGCTACTGACCGGTGCCGGCTCGGGCTGTCCCGTCCCGGCGCGGGCTCTGGTGAGTGAGCAATTTTGTTCAAGACCGGGGTGGGCGCGCGTCGGCAGGATGGTCCGTGTCGGTCCGGGAGCCACCAGCGACGGCTGGCGGAGCGCGGCACGCGGACCTGTTCGGGGAGGTCCGACGCCCGCCCGGACCTTGGCGGGCCGCCTCGGCGCGCGCCCGTGGAGGTGCCGTACACCCCACGTGCGGCACCTCCACGCGATCGTTCCGCCGTCGTGGTCTGCGGTGCGGCAGGTCAGGCCGTTCCGCTCGCGTCACCGCCTGCGGTGAGCAGTCGGCGCAGTCGGGCCGGTGGATGACCTACCTGCTCGCGGACCACCCGGGTCAGGTGTGCCTGGTCGGCGAAGCCGTACTCGGTGGCGAGCGCGCCGAGCGGGCGCCCGTCCGGCTCGGCGAGCGTGTTCAGCACCTCCCGCACCCGCAGCCGGTTCCGGTAGGCGGTCAGGCTGCTGCCCGTCATGCGCTGGAACACCCGACTCAGGTGGTGCGGTGAGCTGCCCACCTCGCGCGCCACCTCGTCCAGACTCATCGTGAAGCCGGAGTTGGCCAGCACCTCCCGGGCCCGGTCGGCGAGCCGCCGGTGCGCGGCCAGTGTCGCCGGTCGTCGCCGTACCGCCCGCTCCACCTCTGCGTCCGCGTCGTCAGAGCTGAGGGTGCTGTGGTGCAGCAGACGGGCCAGGAACCGTTGCAGCCGTTCGGCCATCTCGAACCCGTCCAGCCCGCGCCGGAACTCCGCCACCAGCAGGCGGTGCGCCAGGTCCAGCGTGGCGTCCGAGGTGCCGGCCCAGCCCCGTTGGTCCAGCCAGCGCTCGGCGTCCTTGCGTTCCGCCAGCACCGCCGGATCGATCTCCAGGCAGGTGTACGAGTCGCCGCAGCCGAACGGGTGCGCGACCGACATCTCGTCGCCGGGCCGGGTCACAAGGACCGAGGTGGCGTCGGAGAGCCCGACACGTCCGTTGAGCCGACGCCGGTACGCACCGGAGCGGCCCAGCACGATCTTGTGGCGGTCCTCGGCGACGGTCTCCGTCCAGCCGTGGTTTTCGACGATGCAGTGCACCTGATAGATCAACATTCCGTCCGGGTGCCCCAGCACCCGCCATCGCGCCGGAGTGGTGCGGCGGCGCGGGTCACTCCCGGTGCCTTCTGCGGGCATCGTCCCTCCTGGCTCACGACCGGCATGGCGATCTTTCGTCCTCCCCCGATGGTGTCGGCCCACCCGCCCCCGGTCCACCCCCACGTTCTGCGGACCGGCCTCGCGGCGTCAGCCGTCGACCACCGCGAAGGCGCGAACCGGGAAGGTACCCATGCCGGCCACCATCGGCGGAGCCGCCGTGAACCGGAAGCCGCTCGGCGGCAGCGCGTCCAGGCCGGTCAGATGCTCCACGATCGGGATGCCGGCGGCCAGCAACGTACTGTGCGCGGGGCGTTCGCCGCCGGCCGCCGGGCCCATGTCGTCGATGTTGATCGAGTCGATCCCGACCAGGGCGGCACCGGCGTCGGCAAGCGCCCGGGCAGCCTCCCCGGTGAGATGCGGCGCCTCCGGCGCGGCGTACCGCTCGGTCCCGAAGTGCGCATCCCACCCCGTGTGCAGCAGCACCGCGTGCCCCGCCACCTCGTACGGCGCCAGCATCAGCCGGTCCACCGCCCGGGCGCCCGCGGGGACCCGGACCACCACCCCGGGCAGATCGGCGAGCCGGTCCAGCGGCACCCCGGTCAGGTCGTCGCCGCCGGCCCACCGGTGGGCCGGAGTGTCCAGGTACGTACCGGTGTTGGCGATCAGGTCGATCCGGGCCACGTGGAACTCGGTGCCCGGGGCGTAGTTCGCCCGGGAGTCCGCGAAGGTCAACCAGTCGCTGATCCGGGGCGCCGTCCAGCCGGGCAGCGTCACCATCCCGTCGCTGATCACATGGCTCAACTCGACGAGCCGGCGGCCGGTGCCGGGTACCCCGGTCACACTCCGGCCCCCCTTGTGCGGCTCCTCGATGATCGTCTTGGCGCTGATCCGGACGTCGGAGACCATCAGCAGCCCGAGGTGCCGCACGAAGAGCGCGGCCAGATCCTCGTCACTGATCTCCCGACCCTGGACGTCCAGCCGGAACCCCTCGGTGCGCAACCCGCCGCCGTTCGCGAAGCTCACCTCCGCGTCGAACTGCACCCGCCACTGCCTATCCATGCCCCAAACCCGATCACGACCCCCCGCCCCGGTCAAGATCCGCACGTCCCGCGCCGGCGGAGGCCCAGGTGCACCGCGCGGCGGGTTCCTCGCGCGTTGCGCCGTGGAGATCCGCGCACCTTCGGGGAAAGTGCTGCCTCAGCGCGCCGTGATGGCGCACTTTCCCGGAAGTTGTCCGGATCTTGGGTGCGGGGTGCGGGGTGCGGGGCGCCGGGTGCGGGGTTGGACCTGGGCGGAAGGGGGTGGCTGTCGGTGGACGGGGCTAGTCTGGTTGTCGTGCACCCCCCGTCCGACCGGACGAGGGGCAGCCGTCGTGTGCGTCGACTCCCCTGGAAGTGATCACATGCTCACCGGTCTGTTCTCCGCCGCCCTGGCCGACCCGGGGCTGGCCCGGGCGCGTGACCTGGCGCGCTCCGGTGCCGCCCGGGTCGACGGCCTCGACATCACCGCCCCTGCCGCGCTGCGCCCGTTCGCCGTCGCGGCGGTCGCCGCCGACAACGAGGGCGCCGGGCGGCCCGTGCTGGCGGTGACCGCCACTACACGGGAGGCCGACGACCTGGCCGCCGCCCTGGGTGGGTTGCTGCCGTCCGAGCAGGTGGTGGTGTTCCCCTCCTGGGAGACGCTGCCCCACGAGCGGCTGTCGCCCCGCTCCGACACCGTCGGGAGGCGGTTGGCTGTTCTGCGTCGGCTGGCGCATCCGGAGTCGACCGACGCGCACGGTGGCACCGAGCCGCTGCGGGTGGTGGTGGCGCCGGTCCGTTCGCTGCTCCAACCGCAGCTCAAGGGCCTGGGCGACCTGGAGCCGGTGCAGCTCGCTGCCGGCGAGGAGGCGGACCTGGAGGAGGTCGCCCGCCGGTTGACGGACATGGCGTACGCGCGGGTGGACCTGGTCACCAAGCGGGGCGAGTTCGCGGTACGCGGCGGCATCCTCGACGCCTTCCCGCCCACCGACGAGCACCCGTCCCGGGTCGAGTTCTGGGGCGACGAGGTGGAGGAGATCCGCACCTTCGCCGTCGCCGACCAGCGGACCATCGAGCAGGTTCCGCTGCTGTGGGCGCCGCCCTGCCGTGAGCTGCTGCTGACCCCTGCGGTCCGGGAGCGGGCCGCCGCGCTGGCCGAGCAGCACCCGGAGTTGGCGGAGATCCTCGACAAGCTCGCCGAGGGCATCCCCGTGGAGGGCATGGAGTCCCTCGCCCCGGTGCTGGTCGGCCCCGACTCGCTGGAGCTGCTGCTGGACGCGATGCCGGCCGGCACCCACGTGCTGCTGTGCGACCCGGAGCGCATCCGCACGAGGGCACACGATCTGGTGCGTACCTCGGAGGAGTTCCTTCAGGCCAGCTGGGCCGCCGCCGCGGTCGGTGGCCAGGCCCCGGTGGACGTCGGCGCTGCCGCCTTCCGCACCCTCGCCGAGGTGCGCGCCGTCGCCGGCAGGCTCGGCCAGCCGTGGTGGACGCTGTCCCCGTTCGGGCTGGTGGAGGCGGGGGCCACCGAGACGCGCCAGCCCTGGGAGGACGCGCCCGAGCAGGCGTCGGTCACCCCTGACGACGCCATCGCGGTGACCCTCGCCGCCCAGCCGGCCCCGCTCTACCACGGTGAGACCAGCCGGGTCGTCGACGACCTGAAGCGTTGGGCCGGCGAGGGCTGGTCGATCGCGCTGGTCTTCGAGGGGCACGGCCCCGCCCAGCGGGCGGTGGAGGTGCTGCGCGACGCTGGGCTGGGCGCCCGGTTGACCGAGGAGGTCCCGACCGCACCCGCCCCCGGTGACCTGGTGGTCACCTGCGGGGCGCTGAGCAGCGGGTTCGTCGACGAGTCGTCCCGTTTCGTGGTGCTGACCGGCAACGACGTGACAGGCGGTCGGGGCACCTCGACGCGGGACATGCGCAAGATGCCCAGCCGGCGGCGCAACACGATCGACCCGCTCGAGCTCAAGGCCGGCGACTTCGTGGTGCACGAGCAGCACGGCATCGGCAGGTACGTCGAGCTGGTGCAGCGCACGGTGAACGGCGCGAGCCGGGAATACCTGGTCATCGAGTACGCGGCCAGCAAGCGCGGCCAGCCCGGCGACCGGCTGTTCGTGCCCACCGACCAGCTCGACCAGCTCTCCCGTTACGTGGGCGGTGAGCAGCCGACGCTGCACAAGATGGGCGGCTCGGACTGGCAGAAGTCCAAGGCGCGGGCCCGCAAGGCGGTCCGGGAGATCGCCGCGCAGCTCATCCAGCTGTACGCGGCGCGCAAGGCGTCCAAGGGGCACTCGTTCGGCCCGGACACGCCCTGGCAGCGGGAGTTGGAGGACGCGTTCCCCTGGCAGGAGACGCCGGATCAGCTCGCCGCTATCGACGAGGTCAAGCGGGACATGGAGCAGACCGTCCCGATGGACCGGCTGATCTGTGGCGACGTCGGCTACGGCAAGACCGAGATCGCGGTCCGGGCGGCATTCAAGGCGGTGCAGGACGGCAAGCAGGTGGCGGTGCTGGTGCCGACGACGCTGCTGGTGCAGCAGCACTACAACACGTTCGCCGAGCGGATGAGCCAGTTCCCGGTGCAGATCCGGCAGCTGTCCCGGTTCCAGACCGCGAAGGAGACCGAGCGGACGCTGGAGATGGTGGCCGACGGCACCGTCGACATCGTCATCGGCACGCACCGGCTGTTGCAGACGGCGACCCGGTTCAAGCAGCTGGGCCTTGTGATCGTCGACGAGGAGCAGCGCTTCGGCGTCGAGCACAAGGAGCACCTGAAGACGCTGCGTGCGTCGGTGGACGTGCTGAGCATGTCGGCCACCCCGATCCCGCGGACCCTGGAGATGGCGATCACCGGCATCCGGGAGATGTCCACGATCGCCACCCCGCCGGAGGAGCGGCACCCGGTGCTGACCTTCGTGGGCGCGCAGGACGACAGGCAGGTGGCCGCGTCCATCCACCGCGAGCTGCTGCGCGACGGGCAGGTCTTCTACCTGCACAACCGGGTCGAGTCGATCGACCGGGCGGCGCGGCGGCTGCGGGAGCTGGTGCCCGAGGCGCGGGTCGCGGTGGCGCACGGCCAGATGGGCGAGGACGCGCTGGAGAAGGTGATGGTCGGCTTCTGGGAGAAGGAGTTCGACGTCCTGGTCTGCACCACGATCGTCGAGTCGGGCATCGACATCCCGAACGCCAACACGCTGATCGTGGAGCGGGCCGACCTGCTCGGCCTGGCCCAGCTGCACCAGATCCGTGGTCGGGTGGGCCGGGGCCGGGAGCGGGCGTACGCGTACTTCCTCTACCCGCCGGAGAAGCCGCTCACCGAGCACGCCCACGAGCGGCTGGCGACCATCGCGCAGCACACCGAACTGGGCGCCGGCATGTACGTGGCGATGAAGGACCTGGAGATCCGGGGCGCCGGCAACCTGCTCGGCGGCGAGCAGTCCGGGCACATCGAGGGTGTCGGCTTCGACCTGTACGTGCGGATGGTCGGCGAGGCGGTGTCCGCGTTCAAGGGTGAGCGGCCGGAGGAGGAGACCGACGTCAAGATCGACCTGCCGGTCGACGCGCACCTGCCGCACGACTACGTGGGCGTGGAGCGGCTGCGTCTGGAGATGTACCGCAAGCTCGCCGAGGCCCGCGACGAGGACCGGCTGCGCGAGGTCGTCGCCGAGATGACCGACAGGTACGGCGAGCCGCCGGCCCCGGTGCAGAACCTGGTGGAGGTGGCCCGGTTCCGCCTGCTGGCCCGCCGCTACGGCCTGACGGACGTGTCGATGCAGGGCAAGCACGTACGGTTCGGTCCGCTGCCGTTGCCCGATTCGAAGCAGATGCGGCTCAAGCGCTACCACCCGGACGCGGTCTACAAGCAGGCCACCGACCAGGTCAGTGTGCCCCGGCCGACGACCCGCCGGGTCGGTGGTGAGCCGCTGCGCGACCAGGCGCTGTTGCAGTGGTGCGCCCAGTTGCTCTCCGATGTGCTCGGTGCTCCCGCCCCGCTCGCCGTCGCGGCCACGTGAGGTGGGGGGCGTGCGCGGTGTGGTGGGGGCCGTCACAGCGACCGGGAGGGCATGAGAGAGTGACGGGCATGCGTGCTCGCCGTGTGATCGCCGCCGCCAGCGTCGCGGCTCTGGGTGTCCTCTCCCTCGCTGCCTGCGGGAAGTCCGCGCCGGACGTCGCCGCGTACGTCGGTGACACGACGTACTCCCTGGACCGGGTCGACGCGATCTACGACGACGTGCAGGCGAAGTACGGGGAAGCCGTCCGCCGCGAGGCCGGCCAGGCGGGCGCGTCGCCGTCGCCCGAGCAGCTGCGTTCCGCAGTCACCCGGCAGGACGTGGTGAACCTGCTGGTCAGCCTGGACCTGGGCAAGCGGGTCGCGTCGGCGAAGAACCTCCAGGTGCCCGACGAGATCAGCCCGGAGCAGTTGGAGCAGAACCTGCGGGTGCCGGCCAGCACCGAGTACGCCAAGCTCTGGGGTGAGTGGATCGACCTGCTCCAGGCGCTCAACCAGCAGCTTCCGCCGGCCGACCTGAGCGACGACTCGTTGATGGCTGTCTACGACGCCCTCGCGAAGACCGGCGCGATCCAGGGCGGGATGTCCGTGGCCGACGTGCGGCGGGCCTTCGGCGACGGCGGTTTCGTGCGCAGCGCTACCGCGCTCAGCGCCGCCCTGGAGGAGGAGGCCGACCGGGTCGACGTCACGATCAACCCCCGTTTCCGGGCGGTGGGCGTGCCGTCGGTGGTGAGCACCGGCCAGTCGTTGGTGTTCTACTCGCTGCCGTACATCAACGAGGAGGGCCCGGTCACGGACATCTCCACCCCGGAGTCGGTGCCGTCGAGTGGCAGCCCGGACGCCGAGGGCACGGCCAGCTGAGCATGACGGCACGGATCGTCCTGCTCGTCACCTCGCCCCGGCTGCCCGCGGGTCTGCTGACCGCTGCCGCCTGGGACGTCGTACGTCAGCATCCGGTGCTGTGCGGCGCGGAGAGTGAGCTGGTCACGGCCGTGCGCCAGGCGGGCGCCGAGGTGACGGTGGTGGACGGCCCGGCGACGCAGCGGCTGCTGGACACGGTGGCGGCGCACGGTACGGCGGTCTGGTTGGCAGGGCCGGCCGGCGACGAGGCGCTGGCCCGGGAGTTGGGTCTGCGGCTGGCGCGGGAGCCGGGGTTGGCCGAGATGGAGCTGATGTACGGCTCGTGGGACCCGCCGGGTGCCCGCCTGCTGGACGCGGTTGCCGTGATGGACCGGCTGGCCTCGCCTGGTGGTGATCCGTGGAAGCGGGCGCAGACGCACCGTAGCCTCGCCCCGTATCTGCTGGAGGAGAGCTACGAGGCGTACGACGCGATAGGCGCCGACGACACCGACGCGTTGCGCGAGGAGTTGGGCGACGTGCTCCTTCAGGTGGTGTTGCACGCCCGGCTGGCCGAGGAGCTGCCCGAGGGTGAGCGGTGGACCATCGACGACGTGGCCGGTGGCCTGGTCGACAAGATGATCAGGCGCAATCCGCACGTCTTCGCCGGGGCGGAGGCGGGCACGCTTGAGGAGATCACCGCCAACTGGGAGCGGATCAAGCGGGCCGAGAAGGCACGCGACTCGATACTGGACGGGGTGGCGCTGAGCCAGCCCGCGCTGGCCCTGGCCGCGCAGATCCTGGACCGCGCCGCCCGGATCGGCCTGGCCGTTCCGCCGCCGCTGGCCGACACCCAGGTGGACGAGGAGGCGCGGCTCGGTGCCAGCCTCCTGGCGACGGTCGCCGCGGCCCGTCAGGCCGGCCTGGATGCGGAATCCGCCCTACGTCGCACCGCACTGGCGTACGCCGAGGCCGTCCGCGCCGCCGAGTCCGGCTGATCGCCGGATCCCTGACCTGCCGCCGGCGGCCGATTCAGGGACGCCGGCCGGTCACCAGGTTGGCGACCGCCTCGGCACCGGTGCCGATTCGCCGGCACTCGTTCCCGAAGAGCATGAACACGGTGGACTCCTCGTCGATGGCGAGAATGGCGTGTCCGCCTCCGGCGTCGCCGATCGGGTAGAGCTCGCCCCGAGCCGGGCAGCCGAGACTGCGGAACCAGTCCCGGCGGCCCTCGGCGTTACGGGGATCCAGCTCGAAAGCGACCGAGGCGACATCCTGCCCGAGGCCGCGGATGCGGGGCACGTTGATCCCGCCGAACTCGGCCAGGAACGTGGCCGCCGCCGGATGCAGCTGGAATCCGCTGCCCGTGGCCAGCTCCTGCGCCCAGTCGCGCAGGTCGATCCGGCGGCCCGGCTGCCAACCGGCAGTGGTCAGGTGGGCGACGACCTCTGACGTCCAGTCGTGTGCCTCGGCCATCAGATCGCCCTTCTCAGGTCCAGCTCGTCGAACAGCGGTTCACAACTATCACACGGCGGAACGTACCGCCCGTGGGTGCGACTGCCTGGCGGGCCGATCTGAGCCGAGCCGACCGATGCTCCCCGGAAGTCCTCCAGGTCGAGGCCGTCCCGCACGATCGCGTCCTCGATGGCCCGGGGTAGCGCGCAGCGCCCGTGCCAGTCGGCGCGCGGGTCCGCGCGGTCGATCACGTCGCGCACGTCCGGATCTTGAACGGGGAAGGGGGTGTCCGAGCTGCTTGCCGTGTATTCGCGGCCATCGGCTGTCACCACCGACTCGGAGACGCCCTCCTCCCGTCCCTCGCGCTGGCGGCGATCGGCGTTCTCCGCGGCGAGCTCTCGGGCCCGGGCGTCCCGTTCCTCAGGGGTCATGTCGCGGCCCCGCCCCGGTGGCCGGGGACCACCCGGGCCGCCGGGACCCCCGGGGCCCCCGGCGTTCGGCGGGAAGTCGAAGAAGTCGTTGGCCGGGCTGGCTATGCCGCGACCGCCACGACCGCCACGACCGCCACGCCGGTCTCCCCGGCCCCCGCCACCTCGGCCGCCGCCACCCCGGCCTCCTTTAGCCATTGAGGATCATTTCCAGGGCCATCCCGATCAGCTGATCGATGATCAGCTCAGCGATTATCTTGAAGATCGGTATCTCGAGCAGTGAGGCGCCAAACGTGGCCACGGCGGTGGCGATCGCCTGGGCGACCTGGAACGCGAGAAGCGCCAACTGCACGATCACATTGATCTTCAGCGCGAGCACGATCCCGGCGCAGACGATCATCGCCAGGCCCAGGATCCGCGCACCCTGGCCCGCGTTCTCCAAATTGCCAGCCGGTGAGTTCTCCGCCGTCCAGGCGGCCCGGAAGGCGTCGATCGCCTCACCGGCACTGCTCTGCCACAGCGTGGTGGCGGCGTTCGACGCGTAGGTGACCGGACCGTCGACCTCGTCGGCTAACCGCAGCCACTGCTGGCCCAGTTCGAACATCCGCTCCTCGTCGGCCTCCGGCCAGGAGAAGCCCAACCAGCCAAGCACCGATACGAGTTCGCCGGGGAGCTGGAGACCCATCGTTCACGCCCTCCCGGCGCCGCTGTCGAGAGCCCGCCCCAGGTCGAGCAGGGTCTGGGTGTTCGTCTCCTCCACCCGCTGGTACGCCTCGGCCATCCCACGCAGCCGGTCGGCGTACTCCTCGAGGGCTTCGGTGTTGGCCTCGAAGCAGTCGACTGCCAACTCGAAGGCGCCGCCGAAACACTCGCCGATGAGGAATCCCACGTCGTCACCGCCCCACACCTCGCCGACCGTCGCGAGTTGGCCGCTCACCTGTTGGACCAGCGCGTCCATCCGCTCCGCCGCCGAGTCGAGTTCGCCGCCGGTCTGCCGCAGCAGCTCCGGGTCCACGTCCAGCGGCTTCACGGGCGCCGCATCCGATCGAGGACGTCGTTCACCGTCTCGGAGAACCTCGCCATCTGCCGGAGGCTCTCGGACTGGATCCGTCCGATCCGTTCCCCCAGAGCGTCGAGGTCGACTTGGGGCACGTCGTCCGGGATCTGCGGCTCTGTCGCGGCCCGCGCCTCGGTGACCGCCGCGTTCACCGCCTGCCGTACGCCGTCGGCGACATCGGCCAGCGGGACGCGCAGCACCCTGGGGTCCAGGGTGAGGTCGGAGAGGGCGCCGTCCGCGTTCGCGACGGCGCGTACCAGACCGTCCAGGGCCTCGCCCACCGCCTGAACCGCGCCCGGCTCGGTGTCGCCGCCGCTGGTGGGCTGCGCCGCCCGGCGAGTCGAGGCCAACGTGTCACGTGCCTGCTGGAGGAGTTGGTCGAACTCCACCGCCCCGAAGCCGGGGCCACCCAGCCGCCCGCCCTGGCGCGGAACCCGCGCACTCTCGTCTTCCACGACCAGACCTCCCGACGCCGAGGTGTCGAGAATATCGACACAAGTCAAACCGTTGAGCCCCGTTCGCCGACGGTGAGCGCAGGGCGGTCGGTAGGGTCGGGGGGTGGAAGAGTTTGAGGTCCTGGCGGAGCGGGTCGTCGAGGCGTTGTTGGAGAGTCGGCCGGGGATCGCCACCGCCGCCGGCGACCACCGGTTCGACGATCGGCTGCCGGATCTGTCCGCCGGGGCGATGGCCGGCGACGTGGCGATGCTCTCCGACGCGGCGAACGCACTGTCCGAACTGGACCCGGACTCGCTCGACGTGGACGAGCAGGTGGACCACGCGCTGCTCACCTCGTTCGTCGACCGGGAGCTGTTCGAGCTGACCGAGATCCGCTCCCACGAGTGGAACCCGCTGCGGCACAACCCCGGCCCGCTGCTGCATCCGCTGCTGGCCCGCCCGTACGCCCCGGCCGAGGTGCGGCTGACCCAGCTGGCCGGCCGGCTCGCCGCCGTACCCGACGCCCTCGCCACCGCCCGCGCGACCCTGCGGGACATGCCGCGGATCCACGCCGAGACGGCGGTCGGGCAGTTCACCGGCACGGCCGCGCTGATCCGTGACGAGCTGCCGGGGCTGATCGCCCAGGCGCCGGGCAGCCTCGACCGGGTGGAGCCGGCGGCCACCGCCGCCATCGCCGCGCTTGAGGAGTTCGTCGCCTGGCTGCGCGCCGGTCTCGCCGCCGACGCCGGACCGGGCCGCGACCCACGGCTGGGCCGTCGCCGCTGGGAGGCCCGGCTCTGGCACACCCTCGACACCGAGCTGAGCGCCGCCGAGATCCAACGCCGCGCCTGGGCCAACCTGGACCGGGTCACCGAGGAGATCCGCGCGGCGGCGGTCGAGCTGGTCGGTGGCCGGGCCGACGACGAGGCGGTACGCCGGGCACTCGACGTGCTCGCCGCCGAACACCCCGACGACGCGACGATCGTCGAGCTGGCCGGCGTCACCCTCGACGAGGCGACCGACTTCGTCCGCCTCCACGACCTCGTCAGCCTTGTCGACGACAGGTGCGTCATCCAGGAGATGCCGGAGTTCGCCAGGGGCGTCGCCGTGGCGTACTGCGACTCGCCGGGCCCGCTGGAGACCGCGAACGTCCCCACCTTCTACTGCATCGCCCCCACCCCGTCGGACTGGCCGGCGCAGCGGGTGGAGTCGTTCTACCGCGAGTACAACGACCACATGATCCGCAACCTGACAGTGCACGAGGCGATGCCCGGGCACTTCCTCCAGCTGGCCCACGCCCGCCGCTACGTCGGCGGTACGCGGGTGCGGGCGCTCGCCGAGTCCGGTCCGTTCATCGAGGGCTGGGCGGTGTACGCCGAGGAGCTGATGGCCGGGTTGGGCTTCGGCGGGCTGCCGGTGCGGTTGCAGCAGCTCAAGATGCAGCTGCGGATGACCATCAATGCGCTGCTCGACCAGCTGGTGCACGCCGAGGATCTGCCCGAGGCCGAGGCGATGGCGCTGATGACCGGGCGCGGCTTCCAGGAGGAGGGCGAGGCGGCCGGCAAGTGGCGCCGGGCGTTGCTCACCTCCACGCAGCTGTCGACGTACTTCGTCGGGTACAGCGAGGTGGCCGAGATCGCCGCCGCCCGCCCGGACGGCGTGTCGACGCGCGAGTGGCACGACGCGATGCTCGCCCACGACTGCCCGCCTCCGCGCCACCTGCGCACCCTGCTGGGGGTCTAGGAGACCTCCGCGCCGGTCACGCGCCCCCGGGGCGGCGGTCCACCACGTTCGCGCCCGCGGGCGGGTCGAACGCGTCCTGCGGGACCGTCTCGGAGTAGTGGCTCAACGCCAGTTCCATCGGTTTGCCGTCGACCGGCCCGGTGAAGCTGCCCAGCACACCCTCTGTGGTCACGCAGGCGGTGAAGTCGCCGTCCGACCGTTGCACCTCGACGCAGGTGGCGTGCCGCCCGGCGACAGTGGTGTCGGTCTGCTTGATGACCGCCTGCGGGTCGAGCGCGGCGGCGGTCAGCAGTCCCACCACCACGGGTGGGGTGGCCAGGCCCTGCTGGTTGGCCTCGGTGAACAGCGACACGGTGGGCTTGCCGGCCGGTGTGGGAGGTGCGACGAGTGTGCACTCGGTGCGAGGGCCGGTGCCCGTGCACCTGGTGACCGCCTCCGGGGTGACGGTGAGCCGCCCACCGGGGTAGGTGTACGACGAGCGGGCCGGGTCCTGTGCCTGCACGATCGCTGCACTCTGGCCCCCGGGGAGCTGGTAGTCGGCCGAGTAGGTCAACTCCAGCGCCCGGTCGAGGCGGGTGGCGAGGTCGTTGACGAGTTCGGAGCGCTCCAGGGCGACTCCGGCGTCCTCGAATGTCTGACAGCCGGTGACCGTGAGCGACGCGATGACCGACACGGCGAGCATGCGGAGGGTGGTCGAGGCGGCGGGCATGACGACCAGCCTGGTGGATCCGGTCCGCGCAGCGCAAACCAGTTGCCGGTTGACGCCCGGAAATCCGGGAATGTCCGTCAGTGCGGGGCGGCTCGGGTGCGCGGGCGACGCCGTGCCCTTTCCCGTGGACCGATACGCTGCGTTCAACACCTGCCTCAGCCGCACCGTCGCGGCCCACCCACGGACCGGATCACAACAACGAGGAGCGACTCAGTGGCAACCATCGAGGGAATCGTCGCCCGGGAGATTCTCGACTCGCGGGGCAACCCCACGGTCGAGGTCGAGGTCGGCCTGGACGACGGCACGGTGGCCCGCGCCGCGGTGCCCTCCGGCGCCTCCACCGGCGCGTTCGAGGCGATCGAGCTGCGCGACGGTGACGCCGACCGCTACCAGGGCAAGGGCGTGGAGAAGGCGGTCTCCAACGTCGAAGACAAGATCGTCGACCAGATCATCGGGTACGAGGCCAGCGAGCAGCGGCTCATCGACCAGAAGATGCTCGACATCGACGGCACCGACAGCAAGTCGGAGCTGGGCGCGAACGCCATCCTGGGCGTCTCCCTGGCGGTGGCGAAGGCGGCCGCCGGCAGCGCCGAGCTGAGCCTCTTCCGCTACCTGGGCGGCCCGAACGCGCACCTGCTGCCGGTGCCGATGATGAACATCCTCAACGGTGGCGCGCACGCCGACTCGAACGTCGACATCCAGGAATTCATGATCGCGCCGATCGGCGCGCCCACGTTCCGTGAGGCGCTGCGTTCGGGCGCGGAGGTCTACCACGCGCTGAAGTCGGTGCTGAAGAAGAAGGGCCTGTCGACGGGGCTCGGCGACGAGGGTGGCTTCGCGCCGAACCTGCCGACGAACGCCGCCGCCCTGGACCTGATCGCCGAGGCGGTCGAGAAGGCCGGTTACCGGCTCGGCACCGACATCGTGTTCGCGCTCGACGTGGCGGCGACGGAGTTCTTCGAGAACGGCACGTACACGTTCGAGGGCGCCGGCAAGTCCGCCGAGGAGATGAGCACCTACTACACGAAGCTCGCGGACGAGTACCCGATCGTGTCGATCGAGGACCCGCTGGCCGAGGACGACTGGAGCGGTTGGCAGACGCTCACCGCCTCGATCGGCGACCGGGTGCAGATCGTCGGCGACGACCTGTTCGTGACCAACCCGCAGCGCATCGCCCGCGGCATCGCGGAGAAGGCGGCGAACGCCGTCCTCGTCAAGGTCAACCAGATCGGTTCGCTCACCGAGACCCTGGACGCGGTGGACCTGGCCCACCGGGCCGGCTTCAAGTGCATGATGAGCCACCGTTCCGGCGAGACCGAGGACACCACCATCGCCGACCTGGCGGTGGCCACCGGCTGCGGTCAGATCAAGACCGGCGCGCCGGCCCGCTCGGACCGGGTGGCCAAGTACAACCAGCTGCTCCGGATCGAGGAGGAGCTGGCGGACGCGGCGCGCTACGCAGGCGCCGGCGCCTTCCCGCGCTACCGTTCGGCCTGAGACGTGGTCGGGAAGCCCCACCGCGGGGCTTCCCGGCAATCTCCGTAACGCACGAAGCCTCGGGGGAGGGGTGTGACGATGCAGCAGCGGCGCACACCGGGTGGTCAGCGTCCCGCCCGCCGGCCGGGTCAGTCCGGCCGGCCGGGTGGCGGCCGGGGCACCCGTGGGTCGGTCCGCGAGACAGGCGTACGCGCCGAGCCGCGGGGCGCCGCCGGCCGGGCGCCGGGCGCGGCGCGGGGTGCCGACGGCGTGCGCTCGGCGAACCGTCCGGCCGCCGCTCGGCGTACCGCCGCCGGTGGGGCCGTCAAGCGGCTCGCCGCACCCCATCCCCGTCGCTTCACCGGTCGGGCCACAGTGCTGTTCGCGGTGCTCATCGCGCTCGCCCTCGCGTACACCTATCCGGTGCGCGTCTACCTGGACCAGCAGGCCGACATCGAACGGATGGAGGCCGCGCAGGCGGTGCAGGAGCAGGAGATCGCCAAGCTCGCCGCCGAGGCCGCGAAGTGGCAGGACGACGCGTTCATCGAGACCAAGGCCCGGGAACGGTTCTTCATGGGCCGACCGGGCGAGAAGATGATGGTTGTCCTGCACGATCCGGAGGGCGCCGCCCGCGACGCCGGGAAGTCGGCCGGTCCGGCCGCCCCGGCGGGGCCGGTCACCTGGTACGACACGATGTGGTCGAGCGTACGGGCGGCGGACAGCCAGCAGCCCGGCAAGTGACCGACCGACAAGCGTCAGGAGAGATGGGCACCGTGACTGTCGTACCACCGTCGGAACCGGCGGCGGATTCCGTACCTCCGCCGAAGCGGGAACCGGCCACGGAGGCCGACCTGGCCGCGGTGGCCGCGCAGCTCGGCCGCCCGCCCCGGGGCACCCGGGCGGTGGCGCACCGCTGCCCGTGCGGCCTGCCGGACGTGGTGGAGACGACGCCGCGCCTCGCCGACGGCACCCCGTTCCCGACGCTGTACTACCTGACCTGCCCCCGGGCCACCGCCGCGTGCAGCCGGCTGGAGTCGGCGGGGCTGATGAAGGAGATGGCGGACCGGCTGACGACGGATCCGGAGCTGGCCGCCCACTACCGGGCGGCACACGAGGACTACCTCACCCGCCGGGAGGCGATCGGTGAGGTGCCGGAGATCGCCGGCATCTCCGCCGGCGGTATGCCGGGTCGGGTGAAGTGCCTGCACGTGCACCTGGGGCACGCGTTGGGCGCCGGGCCCGGTGTGAACCCGTTCGGCGACGAGACGCTGGACCTGGTCGAGCCCTGGTGGGCGGCCGGTCCGTGCGTGGACGTGCCTCCCGCCTGATGACAGCGTCCGTCGAGGGTCAGATCCTGGTGCGGCGGGCCCGCACCGGCGACGTGCGGGGCATCCGGCGGCTGGTCGACACGTACACCGACGACAGGCGTCTGCTCAGCAAGGCCACCGTCACCCTGTACGAGGACGTGCAGGAGTTCCGGGTGGCGGTCCGGGCCGAGGACGGCGTGGTGGTGGGCTGCGGCGCGCTGCACGTGATGTGGGAGGACCTGGCCGAAATCCGTACGGTGGCGGTGGATCCGTCCTGCCGGGGCCGCCGGATCGGTCACCGGCTGGTGGGCGAGCTGATCGACGCGGCCCGGGAGCTGGGCGTGGCGCGGATCTTCGTGCTCACCTTCGAGACGCGGTTCTTCGGCTCGTTCGGCTTCCGGGAGATCGACGGCGCTCCGGTGCCGCAGCCGGTGTACGAGCAGTTGCTGCGGTCGTACGACGAGGGTGTCGCGGAGTTCCTGGATCTGGAGCGGGTCAAACCGAACACGCTTGGCAACACCCGGATGCTGCTGCGCCTGTAGGTCAGGCCCTGCGCGGGTGGGCTGTCCGATCGCCAGCGAACGGGCCGTCCGGCACCACCTGACCACGCTTGGCGCGCAGGTGCTGGGAGGTCCGGTGCACGCTGTGCGAGGCGTGGCCTGCCGTAAGGTTGCTGCCGTGACGACGCGTGTGGCGGCCATCGACTGCGGGACCAACTCGATCCGACTGCTGGTGGCCGATCTGCCCGAGGCGTCGGCCGGCTCCGAGGCACCGCTGACCGACCTGACCCGGCGGATGGAGATCGTCCGGCTGGGGCAGGGCGTGGACCGGACGGGCCGGCTCGCGCCGGAGGCGATCGAACGGACGCGGGTGGCGCTGTCGTCGTACGCCGCCGACATCGAGAAGCTGGGCGCCGAGCGGGTGCGGATGTGCGCCACTTCCGCCTCCCGGGACGCGGCGAACGCCGACGACTTCACCGAGATGGTCCGGGCGACCCTCGGGGTCGAGCCCGAGGTGGTGACCGGCGACGAGGAGGCGCGGCTGTCGTTCACCGGCGCGGTGCGCGGGTTGCCGTCCGACGCGAAGGAGCCGTTCCTGGTGGTCGACATCGGCGGTGGCTCGACCGAGTTCGTGGTGGGAGACCGGGCCGCCGGGGTGCGGGCGGCGATCTCGGTGGACGTCGGCTGTGTCCGGATGACCGAGCGTCACCTGGCGGGCGACCCGCCGACGCCGCAGCAGGTCGCGGCCGCGCAGGCCGACATCGCGGCTGCGGTGGACCGGGCGCTCGCGGTGGTGCCCGGCCGCGAGGCCGCCACGCTTGTCGGCCTCGCCGGGTCGGTCACGACAGTGGTCGCCATCGCGCAGGGCCTCCAGGAGTACGACCCGGAGCGCATCCATTACGCCCGGGTGTCGTACGAGGCGGTGGCCGGGGTGACCGACGATCTGCTGGCTCGCACCAGCGCGCAGCGGTTGGAGATCCCGGTGATGCACCCGGGTCGGGCTGACGTGATCGGCGCCGGCGCGCTGGTGCTCCGCGTGATCATGGAGAGGGCCGGGATGCCGTCGGTGGTCGCCTCGGAGCATGACATCCTCGACGGGATCGCCTGGAGCCTCCGGTAGGCCACGCGCGGCCCTGATCGAAGGTCGTGTTCTAGATCCGGGGTCCGTGTCCCCCCGCCGAGGCCGGCGGGGGGTGGGTGATTCACGAGTCGGTGGGCAGGTGTGGGGTGCTCACTGGTGTTGGTGGCCGTAGGTCTTGGTGCGGTTCATCATGTCGCGCAGGTTCGCGGGTGCGTTGTAGCCGAAGGTTTGCTCGAAGGACTGGTAGCCCTCGGTCGAGGACGCGGCGCTGCGGGGCAGCATCTGTTCGGCGAAGGTGTTGAACGCCGTGTCGATGTCGGCGGGCTTTGCGGCGATGGCTTGTGCGAGCTGGGCGCCGTCGTAGAGGGCCCAGTTCGCGCCGTCGCCGTCGGGCGGGGTGAGGTGGGCGGCGTCGCCGATGAGCATGATGCCCGGGACGCGGTCCCAGGTGTGTTCCAGCGGCAGTCCCCAGATCGGGCGTGCGACCGGCGTGGTCTCGCCTCGGGTGACCAGTTCGAGCAGCTCAGGTGCCCAGCCCTGACCCAGCTGCTCGGCGACGAGCGTCAGCGCGCGCTCGCGGTCGGAGAAGTCGACCGACCGCATCCACTCGAGCGGCTTCTTCAGTACGACGTAGGTGTGGATCACGTCGTTCGCCTCGCGGTGTCCGAAGATTCCCCTGCCCGGCTTCATCGCCAGCATCGCGCCGCTGCCGACCAGTGCGGCGCTCTGCGGGTGGTTCTTTTCGACGTCGTGGAGGAACGTTTCGACCCACAGGGTTCCCAGGTACTCGGGCATGGCGCCGTTGAGCGAACCCCGGACCCGCGACCAGGCCCCGTCGGCGCCGACCAGCGCGTTGGTTGAGACCGACGAGCCGTTCGCGAAGTTGATCACGTGCGGTCGGTGGCCGTCTCCTGGGGTGACCGAGGCGATCTTGTGGCCCCACTGGATTGTGCCGTGGGGCAGTGACTCGATCAGGATCCTGCGCAGTTCGCCGCGCAGGACTTCGGGGTTGTTCAGTTCCCCGTCGTCGAGGATCTCGCCGACGAGTTCTCCGTCGGGGTTGAGGAATCGCATGGCCTCGGCGCCCATGTTGACGATCGAGTGGAACTCGTCCATGAGCCGGCACTGCTGGAGGGCGACCTGGCCGTTGAAGTCGTGGATATCGAGCTGGCCGCCCTGGGTGCGTCCGCTGGGCGATGCCTCCGCCTCGTAGACGGTCGAGGCAATGCCGTGGACGTGCAGGACGCGGGCGAGGGCGAGTCCGGCCAGTCCGGCTCCGGCAATGGTGATCGGTCCGTTCACTGTGATGACTCCTTGAGTTCCTTCGATGGGCCGCAGGCGACTGCTGGTCTGGGTGAGTCCGGCGGCCTGGTGGGCCCCGACCTCAGGTTGTTATGTCGCAAAACTATTATGCCACATAACTATACGAGGTTGCCGTAAGGTGCCGAGGGTGTCGAAAGGTGGGTCATGGCAGAGGCTGAGCCGGGTGATGAGTACGAGCGGGTGCTGAGCAGCCTCACGGCCTTCACCGCCACGCAGAAGGAACTGGCAAGGGCCTTCGCCCGCAGTGCGCGGTTGCACACCACCGACGCTGACGCCATCGTGCTGATCATCGAGGCGGAACAGCGTGGTCGGCCGCTGACGCCAGCTCGCCTCGCCGAACGCGTGGGGCTCTCGCCGGGTGCGACCTCGATCCTTCTCGGACGCCTGGAGAAGGCGGGGCATGTCGAGCGCGCACGGGAGGGCTCCGACCGGCGGATCGTGACCCTGCGCTCGACCACGACGATCAACGCCGCTGCCGACACCTTCTTCGAACCGCTGCATCTGCAGCTCGGTCAGGCGTTGGGTGAGTTCACCACGGAACAGCTCGCCCTCATCGTCCGTGCCGCCGACAATCTCCGCACCGCCATGGAGGCCTACCTCCGCGACTGCGAATCAACCCCGAAGGACTAACCCTCTGGGGCCGGCCGAGCCGAGCGGGCCAACGGCACGTCGGCGGACTGCGGGCTCCGCAAGGGCCTCGCTTCAGTCGGTCAGGTACGGGCGGGGAAATCGCGCCGGGAGGCAACCACGGAAGCCCGAGCGCCCCGCCGTTCATCAACGGGTTCGTTGACGGTACTTCGCACTGCACAGTAGTGTGCACTGCGTGGACACCACACAGTTGCTGAAGGGCGTGCTCGACCTCGCCGTCCTCGCCGTGCTCCGGGAGGAGGACGGCTACGGCTACGACATCCTGCGCCGGCTCCGCGAGGCAGGGCTGGAGGAGGTCGGCGACGCCTCGGTCTACGGCACGCTGCGCCGCCTCTTCGCCGCCGGCCTGCTCACCACGTACGTCGTGCCGAGCGAATCCGGGCCGCACCGCAAGTACTACGCACTGAACGCCGCGGGCCGCGACCAGTTGACCCGCTCCGGCAAGCTCTGGCGCTCGTTCGCCACCACAATGGACAGTCTGCTCGACGATCGGGGGATGGCGGCATGACCGTCACGGAGCAGGAAATCACGGACTACGTGGCGCGGGTCCGGGCCGCCCTGGCCGACCTGCCGCCCACCCAGCGCGACGAGCTGACCGAGGATCTGGCCGACCATCTCGCCGAGTTCGCCGCCGAGACCGACGGCACCCTCGTCGAGCGGTTGGGTGAGCCCGAGACGTACGCGGCCGAGCTGCGCGCCGCGGCCGGCGCCGCGCCGGACGGCGGCCGCAACCTCGACCAGCGGGTCGCCGCCCTGGTGGTCCGGGTCCGCACCCGGCTGCGCGCGGTCGACCTTCGGGTCGGCCCCCTCCTCGGGTACGAGAACGCGAGCGAATTCCTGCGGCTGCTGCGCCCCGGTTGGTGGGTGCTGCGCGCCTACCTGGCGGCGATGCTGATCACCGTGATGAGCACCGGCGGCGACTTCGGTCTGCTGCCCCGGTTCGGCGGCGAGCTGCTGGCCGGCCTGATCATGCTGGTCGGTCTCGTGCTCGCCTCGATCTGGCTCGGCCGCCGTTCCGAACGACTGACCAGGTGGCCACGCTGGGCGATGCACGCCGGCAGCCTGGTGCTCGTTCTCTTCGCGCTCGCCGCGCTGGCCAACGCCGAGGACCGGCTCGGCTACGACGACTACTACTACGACCAGACCTCGGTCGACAGTCAGTACAGCCAGGTCCGGGACGTCTTCGTCTACGACAGCGAGGGTCGCCTGGTGGAGAACGCCCGGCTGTTCGACCAGAACGGCAACCCGATCCGGCTGGGCTACCCGGACTGCTCCAGCCCCGTCGACGAGTACGGCAATCCGCTGCTGCGGCCCTACCCGTACTGCGTCGACCAGGCGCCCTTCGGTCACCGGGCGCCGGGCGCGGTGGTCCCGACACCCACCGACACACCGGAGCCCACCTCGACGCCGTCGACGAACCCGACGGCGACCACCACGCCCCCGGCGACGCCGGCTACGCCTCCGACGCCGACCCCGACGAGCTGACCGGCCATGTGAACTGGATCATGTGGGGAAAGCTGGGAAATAGCTGAACGGACGAGGCGAGCGGGACGGCACCGTAAATCAATGATCGTTACGGTGTCGTCTGCTCATCAACCCCTCGGAAGGAACCCCCGTGCCAGAGCAGGTCGCACCGCCCTCCGCCCCCGACTCGACGCCGCAGCAGCCAACCGACCAGACGCCGCAGCAGCCGGCCGACGAGACGGCGAAGCCCGCCGTCGAGACGCCGACGCCCCCGCCGGTCGAGCAGGAGGCGAAGAAGTCAGGTGCGAAGAAGGCGCTCGGGATCATCGGCGCGATCGTCGTGTTCCTCGTCATCGCCGGCCTGAAGTTCGGTATCGGCTCGGCCATCGGCAACTTCCTGAACAAGGACGAGACGGCCGACGCCAAGGCCGGTGACTGCATCGCCGAGCTTCCCGAGGTGACCGGCACCAAGGAGGAGGAGGTCGACGGCGCCAAGGTCGTCTCCTGTACCTCCACCGAGGCGGCGTACAACGTGGTCGGCCGGGTGGACGGGCAGACCGAGGCGCAGGCCAAGGCGCCCACCTCGTGTGAGCAGTTCCTCAAGGAGGGCGACGAGGGCTACGTCTTCTACAACATCGAGCCGGGCAAGACGGGCTACGTGCTCTGCCTGACCAAGAAGGCCTGACGAAACATCGGCGCGGACGACGGCGGCGGGGAAAGATCCTCGCCGCCGTCGTCGTACCCAAAGTCACCGGCCGTCGAACAGGAGGTGAATGCCACTGTTCGCGCGTCTTCCCGACGGCCCCCGCGGCGTGGCAGGCTACCGGCACGTAGGACCACTGGGCGACCAGCCAACGATGACTGACCGCTAGGAGGACGGCCGATGGGCGAGATGGTGCGCTACCGCAGCAACGGGGGCACGAGCGAGGGGTATCTCGCGATACCCGCCAGCGGCACGGCCAGTCCCGCGGTCATCGTCATCCAGGAATGGTGGGGCCTGGTGCCGCACATCCGCTCGGTGGCGGACCGGTTCGCCGAGGCCGGCTTCGTGGCGCTCGCCCCGGACTTCTACAACGGTGAGACGACAAGCGAGCCGGACGAGGCGCAGCGGCTGCTGATGGCCATGCGGATGGACGAGGCCGCGAAGGACATCGCCGGCGCGGCCGACTACCTCGCCGGACGGCCCGAGGTCACCGGCAAGGTAGGTGCCGTCGGCTTCTGCGCCGGTGGCAGCCTGGCCCTGTGGTCGGCCACCATCTCCGAGCGGATCGTCGCCGCCGCGGGCTTCTACCCGGTGCTGCCGTGGGAGTCGATGCGCCCCGAATGGGCCGACTACGCCGGCAAGGCCGCCGTCATCCACTGCTCCGAAGAGGACGGCACCTCCGCCGCCGAGGGCGTACAGACCGCCCGCCGGGCCATCGAGGAGGCCGGTGGCACCTGCCACCTCTACGACTACCCGGGCACCTCGCACGCTTTCTTCAACGACGACCGGCCGGAGGCGTTCGACCAGCGTGCCGCCGCCAGCGCCTGGGCCCGGACCCTGGAACTCTTCCGGGCCAAGCTTGGCTGAGTCGCGTACCCCCGAGCAGGTGGTCGCCCGCGCCGCGCGGGCGACCGACCTGGCCGGCCTCGACGCGGCGGTGAGCGACTGTTTCGCCTGCCCCCGGCTCGTCCAGTGGCGGGAGGAGGTGGCGCGTACCCGCCGTGCCTCCTTCCGCGACCAGGAGTACTGGGGTCGTCCGGTCCCGGGCTTCGGCACCGCCGACGCGCGGATCGCCATCCTCGGGCTGGCGCCCGCCGCGCACGGCGGAAACCGGACCGGTCGGATCTTCACAGGTGACCGCTCGGGCGACGTGCTGTTCGCCGCGCTGCACCGTGCCGGGCTCGCCAACCAGCCGACGAGCGTCGCCGCCGACGACGGGTTGGCCCTGCGCGACCTGCGGATCTTCTCGGCCGTCCGGTGCGCGCCGCCGGACAACAAGCCCACGCCTGACGAACGGGACACCTGCGCTCCCTGGCTGCACCGCGAGGTCACGCTGATCCGGCCCACCCTGCGCGTCGTGGTCGCGCTCGGCGCGTTCGCGTGGGCCGCGTGGTGGCCGGTGCTGCGCCAGGTGTACGGGCAGCGCCCGCCCAGCCCGCGACCGGCGTTCGGCCATGGGGCACACTGGTCCGGAACGGACGCACCGGAGCTGCTCGGCTGCTACCACGTCAGCCAGCAGAACACCTTCACCGGGCGGCTGACACCAGAGATGCTGGACGATGTCTTCGGCCGGGCCAAGCAGTTGGCCGGAGTGGACTGAGAACGCGTGGGGCGGTGGCAATGACTGACGGTACGCGCCCGCCCACGCCGTACCCGGCTGCCGAGCAGGGGGTGCTGCGTCCGGCTGTCGGGCTGCTGCGTCGCTGGTGGCCGGTGGGCGTGATCGCCCTCCTGCTCGCCGGGGCCGCGCTGGCGTCCGGAAACTCGTCGATCGGGGCCAGCCGGATCCCGCCTGTGGAACAGGTGCCGTGGGTCCCGGAGTACCCGACGGCCGAGCCGCCACCGTCGATCCCGGTGGAGCCGCGCGACGCCGGAGAGGCCACCCAGGCGCAGATCCCGCAGTGGATCGCGACGGTGGCGATGGTGCTGCTCGGGCTGGCCATCCTCGCCGCGCTCAGCTACCTGGGCTGGATCCTGCTGCGCGGCCTGCGGCGTCGTCGGGCGACCCGCGCGCTGCCCGCGCAACGGTCCCGGCGTACGGCCGAGGGCACCGCCCGCGAGGTCGTCGCCGCTCTCGACGCGGGTCTGGTGGACCTCGACGACCAGGCCACCGACCCGCGGGTCGCGGTGATCGCCTGCTGGGTGCGTCTGGAGGAGGCCGCCGCCACGGCCGGTGTTCCCAGGCGTACCGGTGACACCCCCACCGACCTGGTCAGCCGTCTGCTGCGCGGCGACCCGGACGCGGGCGTGCCGGCGATCGTCAGCGCCGACGTGCTGGCCGAGCTGGCGTACGTCTACCGGGAGGCCCGGTACGCCACCCGCCCCGTCGACGAACGCACCCGCGACCAGGCCCGCGCCGCGCTGCGCCGGTTGCGCGGCGAACTGACGACGGCGGTGGGCTCATGAGCAGCACCAGCATCGACGACCTGCTCGCCTTCGAGGAGGAGGCGGCGCCGGCCGGCCCGCAGGAGCACGGCTCCCGGGCCCGCCCGGTGTTGCGTGCGCTCGCGGTGGCCGCCGCCGTGGTCGCGGTGCTGCTCGTCGGCCTCCGCGCCGTAGGGCTCCAGGTCTCGCTTCCCGTGCTGGTCGCCGGGGTGCTCGCCGTGCTGGCGGTCCGCCGGGTCACCGCCCTGCTCGCGCCGCCGCCCCCTCCGCCACCCGCCGGCCGGATGGCCACCGGCGAGGAGGACGGCAGCTACCGCTGGACCTCCCGGGACGCGCTGCGCGGCGCGATCAACGGCTGGGAACGGCCCCTGGACTGGGCGTCCGGCAACCGCGAGCGGTTCACCGAACGGATCCTGCCCCGCCTCGGCGAGCTGGCCGACGAGCGGCTGCGCCAGCGGCACGGCCTCACCCGCGACTCCGATCCGACCCGCGCCCAGGCGCTGCTCGGTGACCAGCTCTGGAGCTTCCTCGCCACCCCCTCCCGCCGCCCCCCGTCGCCGCGCGACGTCGCGGCGATCGTCGCCGAACTGGAGAAGATCTGATGAACGACGTGGACCGGACCATGCCCGCCGCCGAGGTCGGCCACCTGGCGCGGGCGGTGCTGGACGCGGTCGGCACCGTCGTGGTCGGCAAGCGGGACGCGTTGGAGCTGGTCCTCGCCGGCATCCTGGCCGGTGGGCACGTGCTCCTGGAGGACCTGCCGGGTCTCGGCAAGACGCTCACCGCGCGTTCCTTCGCCCAGGCGCTCGGGCTGGACTTCCGCCGCCTCCAGTTCACCCCGGACCTGCTGCCCGCCGACGTCACAGGCTCGTTCCTGTACGACCAGCGCAACGGCGACTTCACCTTCCGGGCCGGGCCGGTCTTCACCAACCTGCTCCTCGCCGACGAGATCAACCGGACGCCGCCGAAGACGCAGTCCGCGCTGCTGGAGGCCATGCAGGAGAAGCAGGTCTCGGTGGAGGGGGTGACGTACAAGCTGGACGAGCCGTTCCACGTCCTGGCGACCGCCAACCCCATCGAGTACGAGGGCACGTACCCGCTGCCCGAGGCGCAGCTGGACCGTTTCCTGTTGCGGGTCTCCTTCGGCTACCCGGAGGGCGACGAGGAGTGGGAGGTGCTGCGTCGCCGGATGGGCCGCCGCCGCGAGGAGGCCGACATCAAGCCTGTGGTCGACGCGGCCACCCTGCGCACGATGCAGGCCGCCCTGGAGGACGTGGTGGTGGAGGACTCCATCGGCAGGTACATCGTGGCCCTCACCGCGGCCACCCGGGAGCACCCGTCGGTGCTGGTCGGGGCGTCTCCCCGTGGATCGCTGGCGTTGCTGCTGCTGGCCCGGGTCCGCGCGGTGTTCGGCGGCCGGGACTACGTGGTGCCGGAGGACGTCAAGGAGGTGGCGGCGCCGGCGCTCGCGCACCGGATCACGCTGCGCCCGGAGATGTGGTTGCGCCGCGTCGACCCGGCGTTCGTGGTAGGCGAGGTGCTGGACGCCACGCCCGCGCCGGCCAGCGGCGCGCTGCCGAGCTACGCCGCCGGCGGGCCCCGGCGCTGATGACCGGATCGACGGTGCCGCACGCTGCCGAGCCGGAACCGGCCGCCGGCTGGGCGCCCACCCGGGCGCTCGGCCGGGCGGTGCTGCTCGCCGGTCTGCTGCTGGTGGCGGGGGTGCTGCTGGGGCGGGTCGACCTGATCGTGCTGGCCGCGCCGTTCGCGCTGGGCACCGCGTACGCGCTGCGCCGCCGACCCACCGCGCTGCCGCAGGTCTGGATCAACCCCGGGGACGACGGGCCGCTGGTCGAGGGCGGCGACGTGGCGGCGGCGGTCAGCGTCGGCAACCCGGACACTGTGGACTACGACCTGGTGGTGGTGCGGTCCCGGGTGTCGCAGTGGCTGCGGATCGACCGGGCCGGCTTCGCCGGGTCCGTCGACGACGCGCTGGCGGCCGATGTCACGGCGGCGGGCGGCGCCGCTCGATCCGCCGCGGACCGGCCGTTCGTGACGTCGGTGCCCACCGGGGCGGCCGTCGACCTGGAACTCGCCGGCCGGGCCCTGCGCTGGGGCCGGCATCCGGTCGGCCCGGCCGGAGCCCGGGTCGCCACGGCCGGCGGCCTGCTGGTCTCCCGCGCGGTGATCACCGAGCCGGTCGGGGTGCGGGTCTACCCGCGCACCGAGCCGTTCGAGGCGGTGGAGGCGATGCCCCGCGCCGCCGGCCTGGTCGGGGCGCACCACTCCCGCCGGCCCGGCGAGGGCGGTGAGCTGGCCGGCGTACGGATCTTCGCTCCCGGCGACCGGCTGCGCCGCATCGACTGGCGGGTGTCGCTGCGCGCCCGGCAACTGCACGTGGCGGCGACCCTCTCCGACCGGGACGCCGAGGTGGTGGTGCTGCTCGACGTGCTCGCCGAGGCTGGCCGCTCCGGCGGGGTGGGCGGTGCCGCATCGGTGCTGGACACCACCGTGCGGGCCACCGCCGCGATCGCCGAGCACTACCTGCACCGTGGCGACCGGGTGTCGTTGCTGGAGTACGGGCCGGGGGCGCGACGGTTGCGCCCCGCCGCCGGCCGTCGGCAGTACCTGACGGTGCTGGAGTGGCTGCTCGACGTCCGCGCCGACTCGTCCCCGCACGAGCCGTACGACCAGGTGTTCGGCCCGCAGCTGCTCTCCTCGGACGCGCTGGTGGTGGTGCTCACGCCGCTGCTGGACGAGCGTTCGGCGCAGATGTTGGCCCGGCTGGCCCGCGCCGGGCGGTTCGTGGTGGCTGTCGACACGCTGCCGACCGACCTGACGCCGCCGAAGGACAGGGGCTGGGCGGAGGTGGCGTACCGGCTGTGGCGACTGGACCGGGAGACCATGATCGGCCAGTTGCGGGAGCACGGTGTCCCGGTGGTGCGGTGGGCCGGCGCCGGCAGCCTCGACCAGGTGTTGCGTGACGTGGCGCGGCTGGCCACGGCTCCGAGGGTGGGTGGCCGGTGAACGCCGTCGCCGAGCGGGTCCGGGCGGCCCAGGCCGCTTTCGGCCGGATCAGTCTCGTGCCGCTGCTGGTTCGCGGCGGGATCTTCGTCACAGTGCTGGCCGGGTTCGCCCTGGCGTTCCCCGCCGAGGTGCTGCCCGGCCGGCCGTTGCTCTTCCTGACGGTGGCGGCGCTGCTGCCGGCGGTGGGGCCCCGCCGTATCTGGTCGACCTTCGCGGCGCTGGTCACGGTGGGTGGCTGGCTGCTCGCCACCGACGGGTACGGCCGGCCGGTGGCGCTGTGGCGGCTGCTGGCAATCGCCGCGCTGCTCTACCTGGGGCACACCCTGTGCGCGCTTGCCGCGCTGCTGCCGTACGACGCCGTGGTCGACCCGGATCTGGTCGTCCGTTGGCTGCTGCGGGCGGGCGCGGTGCTGCTGGGTTCGGCTGTGCTCGCGGTGCTGCTGGTGCAGGTGGGGGGCCTGGGCGGCGAGACCGGCCACCAGTGGGTAACCGTGCTCGGACTGCTTGTCGCGGTGGGTACGTCCGCGTTGCTCGGCTGGCTGCTGCGCCGCAGGTAGCCCTGTGGGGCAGCAGGGTTACGCAGGTCACAGGGGTTGTGCTCCGTCACAGATGGGGGGCGCGAGCGGGATTACCTGAGCAGGCCGGGGAAAGATAGATGACGTGAATCCGAAGCGGATCCTTGTGGTGGGTGCCGGGCACGTCGGTCTTTACGCCGCCCTGCGCCTGTCGAAGAAGCTCAGCTCCCGTGAGGCTGAGGTCATCGTCGTGGACCCCCAGCCGCACATGACCTACCAGCCGTTCCTGCCCGAGGCTGCGGCGGGCAACATCTCCCCGCGGCACTCCGTGGTGCCGCTGCGGCGGGAGTTGCGCCGGTGCAAGGTGGTGGCCGGCACGGTCACCCGCATCGAGCACGAACGCAAGGTGGCCACCGTGCAGCCGATCATCGGCCCGGCCCGGGAGATCGCGTACGACCACGTGATCGTGGCGCCGGGCTCGGTGTCCCGGACGCTGCCGATCCCCGGCCTGCACGAGCAGGGCATCGGGTTCAAGACCATCGGTGAGGCGATCTACCTCCGCAACCACGTCCTGGACCGGCTGGACGTCGCAGCCGTCACCCCGGACCCGGACGTCCGCCGCTCGGCGCTGACCTTCACCTTCGTCGGCGGTGGGTACGCCGGCATCGAGGCGCTCGCCGAGATGGAGGACATGGCCCGCGACGCGCTGCGCTACTACCCGGAGCTGAAGCCGGAGGACATGCGCTGGGTGCTCGTCGAGGCGACCCAGCGGGTGCTGCCCGAGGTGGACCGGGACATGGGCGCCTACACGGTGCAGCAGTTGCTCAAGCGGAACATGGACATCCGGCTGGACACCCGGCTGGAGTCCTGCGTCGACGGCGTGGTCAAGCTGTCCGACGGTGACAGCTTCCGCTCGGACACGATCGTCTGGACCGCAGGCGTGAAGCCGTCGCCGATGCTCGACGCCACGGACTTCCCGCGTGACGAGCGCCGACGGGTCACCTGCATCCCCACCCTCCAGGTGGTCGACGGTGACCGGGTGATCGAGGGTGCGTGGAGTGCTGGCGACTGTGCCGCGGTGCCCGACCTCACGAAGGAGCCGGGCAACTTCTGCTCGCCGAGCGCCCAGCACGCGGTGCGCCAGGCGGCGCGGATGGCCGACAACATCGCGAACGTGATCCGGGGTCGCGAGCCGGTCAACTACAAGCACAAGCACGTCGGCAGCGTGGCGAGCCTCGGCCTGCACAAGGGCGTCGCCCAGGTGTACGGCATCAAGATGACCGGCTGGCCGGCGTGGTTCATGCACCGTACGTACCACATGAGCCGGATCCCGTCGTTCAACCGCAAGGTCCGGGTCGTGGTCGACTGGTCGCTGGCGTTCTTCCTCAAGCGCGAGGTGGTCGCCCTTGGCCAGCTGCACGACCCGCGCGAGGAGTTCGTCGAGGCCTCCCAGCCGGTGGGTGCCCCGCGCGTCTGATCCGATCGAACGACGAGGGCCCTGCCGTGTCGGCGGGGCCCTTCGCCGTCTCCGGTCAGACTTGCCAGGTCCAGGCGTCGGCGATCCGGGTGGACGGGCCGTAGAGCTGCTCCAGGGTCGCCTTCAGACTCTCCGCGTGCGGGGCGTCGTCGGCCAATGCCACGCAGGACGCGCCCCAGAAGTCGGCGTCCCGCGCGGCCTGTCGGCGCTGCTCGTCGCCGATGGCCGGCTGGTCTCCACGCCGTGCGACGTCCGCCAGCAGAGCAGAGGTGGGCTGCTTGAAGGTGCCCATCGCGGCGGTGCCGCCCCGCCCGTACGGGCCGATGAAGAACCCCTCGGGCATCCCGAAACCGGCGTCGGCGGCGGCCGCCCAGCGCATCGGCCACGGGTCCTTCGGCGTGGGCAGCGGCACCGGGACCAGCACCCCACCCGGTTTCACGCACTGCCGCCACCCCCCGCCGGTGATGAACTCCGGAACGGCGGGCCGCTCGGCGGTCGGCAGCGGCGTCGGGAAGATCGGCAGCAGCGCCGCGACCACTGCCAGCGGCACGAACCGTCGGACCCGACCGGTGCTGCCCAACGCCCGGTCGACCGCGAGGACGAGCAGCGTCGCGACGATCGGCAGGACCGCCAGGCCGAACCGCATGGGCAGCGCGCCGTCCACCACGGGCAGCCCGGCGAGCAGGGCGTACGGGCCGGGCAGCGCGGTGCGGGTGCCGCCGAGCACCACCTCCGGGCCGAGCGACAGGGCCGTCATGACGAGTCCACCGGCGACGCAGGCCAGCACCAGCCGCCGTCGCCCCGCCCAGCAGGCGCAGGCCACGGCCGCCAGCAGCAGTGGCCACCCGAGGAAGGTGTTGTACTCGGCCGGGCCGGTGGTGAGCCGCGCGGACTCGTCGCTGCCGAGCACCGACAGTGGGGAGACCGTCCACCAGCTGCTCAGGTCGGCGGAGAAGTACGCGGGGCTGAACATGCCGTCGGCGACGCCCTGCGGCCCGGCGAACTGGAACCACAGCGGGTAGCCGAGCACGAGCAGCGCCAGTCCGGCGGCGACCGCCAGCCCGGCGGCGAAGTTGGGCAACGCCCGCCGTGCCAGGTCCCGGTCCGTCACCGCGTAGCTGACCGCCATCACGAAGAGTGTGATGGCGGCGAGGAACAGCACCTCCTCGCCGACGAAGACCTGCACGGTGATCGCGGCGGCCAGTCCGGCCGCGGAGGTGAGGACCCGCCGTCGGTCCGGCCCGGCGAGCGTCGTCGCCCCCGAGTCGGACGCCCGCAGCAGCCGGACCACCAGCCAGACGATCACCGGCACCAGCCACTGGGCGGTCATGTGCAGGTGACTGTTGGTCTGCGACACCATCCCGGGGCCGAACCCGCACAGCCCGCCGCCGAGCGCGGCGGCGAGCCGGCGGGCACGCAGGGTCCGGTGGAACAGCAGATACCAGGCGAGCGCGGTGCCCGCCAGGTTGGCGGCGGCCAGCAGGGCGAAGGTGACCGGGGCGCCGAACAGGAGGGTGACCGGCGCGCAGACGACGCCCAGCGCGATGACGGTCGTGTTGGCCATCAGGTTGACCCCGTCCGGGGCGTTGAGCCGGTCGGTGAGCAGGCTGAAGTCGCCGAGCAGCGCTCGCGCGTCGATGGCCAGGAACCACTCGTACAGGGCCTGGTCCTCCGGGTTGAGCGCGAGCGTGCGCCCGCCCGGGTCGGGCCACAGCCCGTGGGTGAGCCAGCCGGCCAGCAGCACGAACAGCAGGACGACCGGCAGGTCCGCCCGACGGCGACGGACGGCAGCCACCAGCCGGACGGCCAGGGGCCGGCGGTTGGCCTGATCGGCGAGGCGCAGGGCCTGCTCAGGCGCGGCGTCGGGGGCCGTGGGGGCTGCGCTGCTCACGGCATCGACCCTAATGTGGCAAGCCCGTCGGGGTACGTCGGGTCGCCGCAGACCCGCTACGGTGACATTGCACCGCGCGTGTCGACGCGCCGGTGCCACCCGCCCGGGTGGTGGAACGGCAGACACGGCCGCCTTAAAAGCGGCTGCCGCAAGGCGTGCGGGTTCGACCCCCGCCCCGGGCACCAGTCGACTCGGTACGCATCCTCATTCGTGATCACCGGGACTTGGCTGCGCCGTTTACTCTTGGAGGGCACGTTCACGTGCAAACGACCCCCTGAGGGAGGCCAGACAGTGAAGACCTCGAACCCGGTGCTCGCCCGGCTCGGCCAGGCGGCCGAGCGGGAGCGCTCCGCCGGGTACGCCCCGGCCGGGCCGTACGGACAGCCCGGCATTCCCCAGCAGTACCCCTCCCAGGCCGGTTACCCGGCCGCTCCGCCGACCGTCGCACCCATGACTGTCGACGACGTGGTCGTCAAGACGGTCGCCCTGCTCGGCATCCTCGGCATCACCGCCGCGGCGGCCTGGGTGCTCGTGCCCGACGCGCTGGTCAGCACCGCCTGGATCGGCGCGGCGGTGGTCGGCCTGGTCCTCGGCTTGATCATTTCGTTCTCCCGGATGGCCAACCCGGCGCTCGTCATCGCGTACGCGGTCGTCGAGGGTGTTTTCGTCGGCATGGTCAGCAAGGCGTTCGAGACGCTCTACGACGGCATCGTGCTCCAGGCCGCCGTGGCGAGCTTCGGCATCTTCTTCCTGATGGCGATGCTCTACAAGGCGAAGGTCATCCGGGCCACCCCGGCCTTCGTCAAGGGCATGATCGCGGCGATGGTCGGTCTCTTCGCCGTCATGATGATCAACCTGGTGCTGGCGCTGTTCGGCGTCAACACGGGCCTGCGCGACGGCAGCCCGCTGGCCATCGGCTTCAGCCTGGTCTGCATCGTGGTCGCGTCGCTGAGCTTCGTGCTCAGCTTCAAGGAGATCGAGGACGGCGTCCGGATGGGCCTGCCGCAGCGCTACTCCTGGGTGGCCGCGTTCGGCATCCTGGTCAGCCTGGTCTGGCTCTACATCGAGATCCTGCGCCTGCTGAGCTACTTCCAGGGCGACGACTGACCTCGTCCGCACTGTCGACCGGCGCCCGCTCCCGCCTCTGGTGGGGGCGGGCGCCGTCGTCCGCGCCGTTTGCCCGCCGCCGCCGGTCCGCCCGGGGCAGAGTGACTGCGAGGGGTACGCGGGCGAAGGAGGCGGCGGTGCGCAGCAACAACCCGGTGCTCAACCGGCTGGACGAGACCGGCCGGTTGGAGTCCCGGGTGCTCGGCTCCCGCGACGTCGAGCCGATGACCGTCGACGACGTGGTGGTCCGTACCGTCGGGTTGCTGCTCGTCACAGGGGTGGCCGCCGCGGTGTCCTGGATGGTGATCCCCGACGCGGTGTGGCTGGGTGCCGCGCTGGCCGGCAGCGCCCTGGCGTCGATCGCGCTGGTCCTCGTCATCTCCCTGCGCCGGATCACCAACCCGGTGCCGATCGTCGGCTACGCCCTTCTCCAAGGGCTGCTGCTGGGGGTGGCCAGCCGGACCTTCGAACAGGTCTATCCGGGCATCGTGGTGCAGGCGGTGGCCGGCACCTTCGGTGTCTTCATCGGCATGGCGGCGCTCTACCGGGCCCGGATCATCCGGGCGACGCCCCGGCTGGCCCGTCTGGTGATCGGGACACTGCTCGGAATCGCCGTGCTCAGCGTCGTCAACCTGGTGTCGTATCTGATCTCGGGACGGCCGGGGCTGGAGGTCTACAGCGCCAGCGGGCAGGTCGGCTGGCTGCCGTACGCCTTCTCGGTGGTGGCGATCATCGCCGGGGCGTTCAGCTTCATCCTCGACTTCGACCTCGTCGAGCGCTCGGTGCGCGACGGCCGACCCCGCCGGTACGCGTGGCTGAGCGCTTTCGGGCTGCTCACCGGGCTGGTGTTCCTGTACTGGCAGTTGCTGCGGCTGATCAGCTACCTGCGTCGCTGAGCGGGCCGGCCCGGTGTGACAAGTGCCGGCCGTAGACTCGGCGCCGATGAGCGCAACGGAGTTGGATCAGACCGTACGCCTGCTGGTCGGCCAGGTCGGGCACTGGGAGCAGCCACGCTGGGCGGCGACCGCGACCACGGGCAACGTGCCCCGCGCCGACCTGGTGCACCGGCTGGTGCAGGAGGTCGCCAACCTGGCCGCCGACGCCGAGGGTCAGCCGCGCCGGGTGGTGCCGCGGCTCGACAACGACCTGGCCCTGCCCGACCAGCTGCGGGTGGTGACGGCCGACCTGCTGGCCGCCCGGCCCGGCGACGAGGTACTGGCGCGGGCCGCCGCCGAGGTGGCGGCGACCCGCGGCGCGCTCTGAGAACAGCTCAGCTCAGCCGCTCCAGCACCATGGCCATGCCCTGTCCGCCGCCGACGCACATGGTCTCCAGGCCGATGGTCTTGTCGTGCCACTCCAACGCGTTGAGCAGCGTGCCGGTGATCCGGGCGCCGGTCATGCCGAACGGGTGGCCGACGGCGATCGCGCCGCCCATCACGTTCAGCTTCTCCTCCGGGATGCCCAACTGGCGGTAGGAGGGGATGACCTGCGCCGCGAACGCCTCGTTGATCTCCACGAGGTCGACGTCGTCGATGGTCATGCCGGCCCGCTTCAGCGCCTGCCGGGACGCCTCGACCGGCCCGAGGCCCATGATCTCCGGCGAGAGGGCGGTGACGCCCGTCGAGACGATCCGGGCCAGCGGGGTCAGCCCCAGCTCCTCGGCCCGCTGGGCGCTCATCACGACCACTGCGGCGGCGCCGTCGTTCAGCGGGCAGCAGTTGCCGGCGGTGATCCGGCCGTCCGGGCGGAACACCGGCTTCAGCCCGGCGACCGCGTCCAGGGTGACGCCGGCGCGCGGGCCGTCGTCGGTGCTCACCACAGTGCCGTCCGGCGTGGTGACCGGGGTGATCTCCCGGGCCCAGAAACCGTCGGCGATGGCCTTCTCGGCGAGGTTCTGACTGCGGACGCCGAACTCGTCCATGTCGGCGCGGGTCACGTCGTACACCTGGGCCAGGTTCTCGGCGGTCTGCCCCATGGTCAGGTAGATGTCCGGCAGCTCGCCGGCCTCGCGCGGGTCGGTCCACACCTCGGCGCCGCCCTGCGCGCGACGCTTCGAGCGCTCGGCGGCCTCCGCGAAGCGCGGGTTCTCCCAGCCGCCGCCGACCAGGGCCTGCGCCTCCGGCGGTAGACCGTCGGAGCTGCCCCGCGCGTACCGGGAGACCATCTCCACACCTGCGGAGACGAAGACGTCCCCCTCGCCGGCGCGGATCGCGTGCAGGGCCATCCGGGTGGTCTGCAACGAGGACGCGCAGTAGCGGGTCAGCGTGGCGCCGGGCACGGTGTCGAGCCCGAGCAGGGTGGCCACCACGCGGGCCATGTTGAAGCCCTGCTCACCGCCGGGCAGGCCACACCCGAGGTAGATGTCGTCGATGGTGGTCGGGTCGAGCTGGGGGATTTTGTCCAGTGCGGCCTGGACGATTGTCGCGGCGAGGTCGTCGGAGCGGACGTCGCGCAGGGACCCCTTGTGCGCCCGGCCGATGGGGGAGCGGGCGGTGGCGACGATGACGGCGTCGCGGGACGACTCAATCGGCATGGACCAACGTTAACCGGTCGGTAACATGGCGGGAAGAAGCGAGCGCGGCGGGAAATGTCACCCCGCCCCGGGCCTAACGCCGGGAGGCGACCGCGGCCGCCGCCGCGATGGCGGGCAGCAGCGCGTGCGCCCACACCCGGTAGCCGTCGGCCGAGGGGTGGAAACCGTCGTGGCAGAGCGTCCCCGCGTCGGCCCGGAACACCGGCCCGGTCTCGGTGGCCAGGTCGACCACGCTGCCGCCGGCGTCCAGCACGGCAGTGGTCTGCGCGCGTGCCATCCGCCGGCCGGACCAGCCGATGACGTGGCGCAGCGGTGGGGCGATGGCTCGTACCGCGCCGAGATCGGGGCACGTGCCCACCACCACCTCGACCCGCGCCTCGCGCAGCCGGTGCACCGCCGACCCCAGGTACGCCGCCGCGTCGGCGGGCCGGCGCATCGCTGTGGCGTCGTTCGCGCCGATCAGGATCAACGCCACGTCGGGCCGCTCACCGAGCAGGGCACGGGCCACCTGGGTGGCCAGGTCCGTCGAGCGGGAACCGGAGACTCCTACGCTGGACAGGTGCACCCGGCGGCCGGCCGGACCCTCGGCGAGCAGATGGGCCAACTGACCGCCGATGGTGTCCTCCAGGCGGTCCACGCCCACGCCCAGGGCCGACGAGTCGCCGAGCAGCACCAGCCGCAGCGGCGGCGCGCCGGCCCGGCCGATCGTGGCACGCAACGCCAGCCCCAGCTCCGGCTGGGCGTACCGCCGGTGACGGGCGACGAACGCCTCACCGGCCAGGACGGCGGCGCCGCCCACCGTGCCGGCGAGCAGCGAGAGTGCCGCCGCCCGCCCCACTCGGCCGGGGAGGCCGGCGGTCACGTCCCGCCCGCTGCGCTCGTTCATGCGAGTCCCTCCACTGTCGAGGTGTCCGGGGCGGAGCCGCGCTGCGGCACCGCGCCGACACCGAAGAACGCCCGGCGGCGCAACTGCGCCCACCGACCGGCCGGTCCTCGGTCGTGGCCCCGGACCTGGGTGCCGCTGACCTCGGTGCCGGCGTGCCGGGCCGCCTCCTGCGCGGCCTCAGGCAGCGACCGTACGCCCTCGCCGCGCGCCTGTGTAGCCCGTCGTTCCGGCCTCGCGCCGAGTGCCGAGAGCATCGTCGGCAGGAGTGCGGCGGCGGCCATCGCGTACCCCTCGGCGGAGGGATGGAACCGGTCCCAGGCGAACATCCGGGCCGGCTCGGCGGCGAACCGGGGACCGAGCAGGTCACCGAGGGAGACGGTCCAGCCGCCGGCCTCGACCACCGCCACCGTCTGGGCGGCGGCGAGCTGGCGGCTCCAGCGGTGCGCCAGCCAGCGCAGCGGCGGCTGGATCGGCCGGATCGCGCCCAGGTCGGGGCAGGTGCCGACGACCACCTCGCACCCCGCCTCGCGCAGGGTGCGCACCGCCTCGACCAGGTAACGCACGGCCAGCCCGCGAGGCGTGCGGTTGGTGATGTCGTTGCCGCCGATGAGGATCACCGCGATGTCCGGCTGGTGCTCCAGCGCGGCCTCCACCTGGTGGCGCAGCGCCGACGAGATGGCACCTACCACCGCGAAGCGATGCAGTTGCACAGGTCGGTGCAGCCGACGCGAGAGGCCTGTGGCGAGCAGCGCGCCAGGCGTTTCCCGGCGGCGGTGCACCCCGTAGCCGGCCGCCGACGAGTCGCCGAGCACGACCATGGTGAGCGCGGGGCCGGGGAACTTCGCGCCGTACACCCCGTCGCAGCGCGGCGGCGGCGCCTCGGCCATCGGGATGGTGCGCCGGGCCTGCCGGGCCTGGCCGAGCAGCACCCCGCCGGTCGCCATCGCCGCCGCCGCGGCGGCGCCCGTTCCGATGGCCGCCAGGCGGGCGACCCGCCGGGCTTGTCGCCAGCGCGGGCCAACGGGTACGACGAAACCAGCCACCCCCATACAGCGACATTATCGCGCCGGCCCGACACGCCGCTGTCGTCGTGACGGCACCCGGGTGCCTGGAAAGCGACGCGACGGGGTACCAGTACGGGGGTGGCCGGCCGACTTGCGCCGACCCGCCACGCTGATCCGGCGGAGAGGAGCGCGACGATGGGGAAGACACTCAAGCGCAGCGCGGCGTTCACGGCACTGGCCCGGGCACTGGCCGCCGGGGCGCGCGGTGGCCCGTCGCTGGGCACCCGGTTGGCGGCGCTGCCCCGGATGATCAGGGCCACGACCAGGGGCGAGTACGACGGTGGCCTCCGGTTGGCCCTGATGACGGCGGCGACGGCGTACATCGTCTCGCCTATCGACCTGCTGCCGGAGATCCCGCTGGCGATCTTCGGGCTGGCCGACGACGCCGTCATGATCACCTGGTTGGCCGGCAGCGTGCTCGCCGAGACCGACCGTTTCCTGGAGTGGGAGGCCCGACGCAGCTCGGTCATCCCCGGGGGCCTGGTGCCCTGACGGCACGTACGCTGGGCGGCGAGGAAACGTCTGCCCGGCCGCCGTCGCCGGCGCCGCAACGAAGGGCACACCGTGCAGTACTACGACAACGTCGTCGACATGATCGGCAACACCCCGCTGGTACGTCTGCGTAACGTCACCGAGGGCATCCAGGCCACCGTGCTCGCCAAGGTGGAGTACGTGAACCCGGGCGGCTCGGTGAAGGACCGGATCGCGCTGCGGATGGTCGAGGACGCCGAGGCCGCCGGCCTGCTCAAGCCGGGTGGCACCATCGTCGAGCCGACCAGCGGCAACACCGGAGTGGGGTTGGCCCTGGTGGCCCAGCTCAAGGGCTACCGGTGCGTCTTCGTCTGCCCCGACAAGGTCAGCCAGGACAAGCAGGACGTGCTGCGGGCGTACGGCGCCGAGGTGGTGGTCTGCCCGACAGCTGTCGCACCTGAGGACCCGCGCTCGTACTACAACGTCTCCGACCGGCTGACCCGGGAGATCCCCGGCGCCTGGAAGCCGAACCAGTACAGCAACCCGGCCAACCCGCGTTCGCACTACGAGACCACCGGTCCGGAGCTGTGGAAGCAGACCGAGGGCGGGCTCACCCACTTCGTGACAGGTGTCGGCACCGGCGGCACGATCTCCGGCATCGGCCGGTACCTGAAGGAGGCGTCCGAGGGCCGGGTGAAGGTCATCGGGGCCGACCCGGAGGGCTCGGTGTACTCCGGCGGCACCGGCCGCCCGTACCTGGTGGAGGGCGTCGGCGAGGATTTCTGGCCGGAGACGTACGACAGGGACGTGGCCGACGAGATCGTCGAGGTGTCGGACAAGGCGTCTTTCGAGATGACCAGGCGGCTGGCCCGCGAGGAGGGGCTGCTGGTCGGCGGCTCCTGCGGGATGGCAGTGGTCGCCGCGCTGGAGGTGGCCCGCAAGGCCGGTCCGGACGACGTGATCGTGGTGCTGCTGCCGGACGGCGGCCGGGGCTACCTGTCGAAGATCTTCAACGACTCGTGGATGGCCCGGTACGGCTTCCTCGACAACTCCGGCGCGGAGCCGACGGTGGCCGACGCGCTGGCCAGCAAGCCGGGCGGGCTCCCGGAGCTGGTGCACGTGCACCCGACCGAGACGGTCCGCGACGCGATCGACTACATGCGCGAGTACGGCGTCTCGCAGCTGCCGGTCCTCAAGGCCGAGCCGCCAGTGGTGACCGGTGAGGTCGCCGGCTCGATCGCCGAGCGGGATCTGCTCGACGCGCTGTTCACCGGTCAGGCCCACCTGCACGACACCATCGAGCGGCACATGGGCGACCCGCTGCCGATGATCGGTGGGGGTCAGCCGGTCAGCGAGGCGGTCGGCCTGCTGGAGAAGTCCGACGCGGCGCTGGTCCTGGTCGACGGCAAGCCCAAGGGCGTCCTGACCCGCCAGGACCTCCTGTCCCACCTCGGCGCCCACTGAGTCCCGTCCCGGTGCTCCGCCTCCGGGCGGGGCACCGGGCACCGGCGTGGGCGGGGACCACTCAGAGCGGGCGGGCGTAGCGCAGTTGCAGGGTCCGGGCCGTGCCGATGTGCTCCTCGCGCTTCGCGCCCGTGGGGGTCCAGCCGCCGCGCTCGTAGAACGCACGGGCGTGCGCATTGTCCTGGAGCACCCAGAGCACCGCGCGTCGCCAGCCCTGCGCCCGCATGGCGTCCAGGGCGTCCACCATCAGGGCGCGGCCGGTGCCCCGGCCCTGTTCACCCGGGTCGAGGTGGATCGCGTTGAGCAGCCCGGTGGCCGGGTCGTCCTCGTCGTCCGGGCCCAGGTGGCTGAACCCGACCAACCTCCCGGCCCGTTCGGCCACTGTCATCCGGTGGGTGTCCCGCTCCCACTGCCACCGCTCGACCCAGTACCGCCCCATCGCCTCCGGCGTCGGGTCGGCCAGCGCCCCGGCCGGCAGGAACGAGGAGTACGCGGCGACCCGGGAACGCTGGTGCAGGGCACCCACCCCCATCAGGTCGTCACCGGTCGCGGGACGGAGCGTGACGGTCATCCGGCCGAGGGTACCCGGCGCGGCGGCACCTGCACCGTCGTCAGGTCCTCGGCGATGATCAGCTCACCGTCGAAGTGGGCCCGCGCCTCGTCGTGGAACCGGCGCGGGTCGGGGTACCGCTGAGAGAAGTGGGTGAGCACCAGCCGGCGTACCCCGGACTCGGTAGCCACCCGGGCGGCCTGCGCCGCGGTCAGGTGCCCGACCTCGGCGGCCAACGCGGCCTCCGACTCCAGGAACGTCGACTCGACGACCAGCAGGTCGGCGTGCTCGGCGAGGGCGTACACGCCGTCGCAGAGGCCGGTGTCCATCACGAAGGCGAACCGCTGCCCCGGCCGGGGCACGCTCACCTCGTCCCGGGTGACGCGACGCCCGTCGAGGTCGAGGTGCCCGACGCGGATCAGCTCGCCGACGGCCGGCCCCGCGATGCCGTACGCGGCAAGCTTCTCCGGCAGCATCCGGTGCCCGTCCGGCTCGACCAGCCGGTAGCCGTACGTCTCGATGGGGTGCCGCAGCCGGCGGGCCTCCAGAAAGCCGCAGCTCAGCGCGATCCGCTGCCCGTCGGCCTCGATCGGGGTCACCGCCAGCTCGGCCGTCTCGTAGAAGGAGGTGGCGTGCCGCAGGCGGGCGAAGTACTCCGCGCCGCCGGCCGGGAAGTGCACGGCCACCGGGTGCGCCACCCGGTCCAGGGAGAGCCGCTGGATGGTGCCCGGCAGCCCCAGGCAGTGGTCGCCGTGGAAGTGGGTGACACAGATCCGGGTCAGGTCGGTGGCGGTGACAGTGGTGTGCAGGAGCTGCCGCTGGCTGCCCTCGCCCGGGTCGAAGAGGATCACCTCGTCGTCCCAGCGCAGCACGTACCCGTTGTGGTTGCGCAGCCGCGTCGGCGCCTGGCTGGCCGTCCCCAGCACCACCAACTCGCGCATCGACATCGACGGGCCTCTTCCGGATATGAAGCGACCCCCGGGGCGCTCCGCGCTGTCGCGCGGGCCGGCTGGACTGGGCCGGCGCCCCGGGGGTCGGGTGGCTGCCTGGAATTCGCCGCACCGCTGCCACACGGTCTCGACGATGGTGCAGGTTGCCCGCCTGTCGGCGGACCGATCACTGTCGAGGACAGCGGCTAGCTGACAGCCACCTCACGAGTCCGATTGCTATACAAGTCTGGACCACCTCCTTTCACGTGTACCGCCACGCTATCGAGTTCCCGGCGGGCTCGGCAACGGATTTCGATCACAGGGCCGAACGGGAATGCCCGGCCACCCTCTCGGTGGCCGGGCATTCGAGGTCGTGCGGGCGTACGGCGGTCAGCCGGCGGTACGGGCCACGCCGACCGGGCAGCTCAGCCCGTTCGGGCCGTGGTTGCAGTACCCGTTCGGGTTCTTCGTCGGCGCCAGGTACTGCTGGTGGTAGTCCTCGGCGAAGTAGTAGTCACCGAGCGGGGCGATCTCCGTGGTGATCTCACCCTTGCCGGCGCGCGTCACGATCGGCTGGAACGCGTCCCGGGACGACTCCGCGATGGCCCGCTGCTCGTCGGTCGTCGTGTAGATCGCCGACCGGTACTGGGTGCCCACGTCGTTGCCCTGACGCATGCCCTGGGTCGGGTCGTGGTTCTCCCAGAAGACCTTCAGCAGGTCCTCGTACGTGATCTTGCTCGGGTCGTAGACCACCTGGACGACCTCGGCGTGCCCGGTCCGACCGGAACACGTCTCCTCGTAGGTCGGGTTCTTCGTGATGCCACCGGCGTAGCCGGCGGAGGTGGTGTACACGCCGGGCAGCGTCCAGAACAGCCGCTCGGCGCCCCAGAAACAGCCCATCCCGAACACGGCCACCTGAAGGCCCTCAGGGAAGGGCCCCTTGAGCGGGGTGCCCAGGACCTCGTGCCGGTCGGCGACAGGCATGGCGATCGGGCGGCCCGGCAGGGCCTGGTCGGGCGAGACCATCTCGGCGTTCATACGGCGCAGGAACACGGTGGGACTCCTCTCGTACCTCTCCCAGCGTGTAACACAGGTGGGTACGGCTTCCTTACCCGCGTGGGTGTGACTCAGGCCCCTGCCGGCAGGGCGGCGGCGATCCGGTCGGCGTGGGCCCGGGCCTCGGCGTCGTCGTCGTACCGGGTGCGCGGCCAGAAGAAGCCGCGCAGCCCGTCACCCTTCGTCCGCGGCACCACGTGGGTGTGCAGGTGCGGCACCGACTGGGACACCTTGTTGTTCATCGCCACGAACGTCCCACCGGCGCCCATACCGGTCTCCACCGCCACGGCCAGCCGCCGGACCAGCGCGAAGTAGCCGGGCAGCAGCTCGGCCGGCAGCTCGGCCAGGGTCACCAGATGCACCCGCGGCACGACCAGCACGTGCCCCTTGAACACCGGCCGCGTGTCCAGGAAGGCCACCCCGTCCGGCTCGTCGGCGACCCGGAACGCCGGCACCGCACCCGCCACGATCTCGCAGAACACACACCCGCTCATCGGCCCAGGCTATGCCGACCACCCGGGTCCGCCACGCCCCGCCGGGCGGGGCACTAGCCTCACCAGAATGAGTCACGGCTTCGAGACGCTCGCCATCCACGCCGGTCAGGACCCTGAGGCCCGCACCGGCGCGGTGATTCCACCGATCTATCAGACCAGCACGTACGCCCAGGACGCCGTCGGCGCGCCCCGGCTCGGCTACGAGTACAGCCGCTCCGGCAACCCGACCCGTGACGCCCTCCAGGAGTGCCTCGCGGCGCTGGAGGGTGGGCCTGTCGGTCTCGCCTTCGCCAGCGGCCTGGCCGCCGAGGACACCCTGTTGCGGGCCGTCTGCCAACCCGGCGACCACGTGATCATCCCGGACGACGCGTACGGCGGCACGTACCGGCTCTTCGCCCGGGTCGCCCAGCGCTGGGGGCTGGAGTTCACCCCGGCCAAGGTCTCCGACCCGGCCGCGATCCGGGCCGCCGTGCAGCCCGGCCGCACGAAGATCGTCTGGGTGGAGACGCCCACCAACCCGCTGCTCGGCATCGCGGACATCGCCGCCCTGGCCGCCGTGGCGCACGACGCGGGCGCGCTGCTGGTCGTCGACAACACCTTCGCCTCGCCGTACCTTCAGCAGCCGATCGCCTTCGGCGCCGACGTCGTGGTGCACTCGACCACGAAGTACGTCGGCGGGCACTCCGACGTGGTGGGCGGCGCGCTCGTCGTCGCCGACGCCGCGCTCGGCGAGGAGCTGCGCTACCACCAGAACGCGATGGGTGCGATCAACGGCCCGTTCGACGCCTGGCTCACCCTGCGCGGCATCAAGACCCTCGGGGTACGGATGGACAGGCACTGCGACAACGCCGAACGCCTCGCCGCGTACCTCGACGGGCACGCCAAGGTGTCCGAGGTGATCTATCCCGGGCTGCCCTCGCACCCCGGCCACGAGGTCGCCGCGAAGCAGATGCGCCGCTTCGGCGGCATGATCTCGTTCCGCGCCTCCGGCGGCGAGGAACACGCCGTGGAGATCTGCAACCGCACCAAGCTCTTCGTGCTCGCCGAGTCGCTCGGCGGCGTGGAATCCCTGATCGAGCACCCGGGCCGGATGACACACGCAAGTGCTGCCGGCTCGCCGCTTGAAGTTCCCGGCGATCTCGTGCGACTGTCTGTCGGCATCGAGACGGTCGACGACCTGCTCGCCGATCTGGAGCAGGCACTGGGCTGACCGCTGGGGAGGATGGCCGTGCAGGACATCATGGCGACCTGGGTCGGAGCGACCGCCAAGCAGATCGCCCGGGGGGTGCGCCGGGGCGACGTCTCGGCCACCCAGGTCGTCGCCGACCACCTCGAGCACATCGCCTCGGCCGACCGCGAACTGACCGCGTTCCGCGTCGTTCGCGGCGGCGAGGCGATCACCGAGGCGGAGAAGGTCGACGAGCAGGAAGACCTGGCCAACCTGCCCCTCGCCGGGGTGCCGGTGGCGGTCAAGGAGAACACCCCGGTCGCGGGGCTGCCCACCTGGAACGGGTCGGCCGCCGCGCGTACCGACGTCGCGGAGGCCGACCACGAGGTGGTCCGCCGGCTGCGCGGCGCCGGTGCGGTGATCCTGGGCGTGACCCGGATGCCGGAGCTGGGCCTGTGGGCGCTCACCGACGACGGCAGCGCGGTGACGCGCAATCCGTGGGACAGCTCCCGTACCCCCGGCGGTTCCTCAGGCGGCGCGGCCGCTGCGGTGGCGGCCGGCCTGGTGCCGATCGCGCACGGCAACGACGGGCTCGGTTCGATCCGGATCCCCGCCGCCTGCTGCGGCCTGGTCGGGCTCAAGCCGGGCCGGGGCGTGGTGCCCTGCCAGCTCGGCGCGGACGACTGGTTCGGTCTCACCGAGCACGGAATGCTGACAAGCACCGTCGCCGACGCGGCGGTCGGCTTCTCGGTGCTCGCCGGACGGCGGCCGGAGAAGCTGGTCCCCCCGCAGCGGCTGCGGGTGGGCGTCTCGCTGCGCTCCCCGGTGCGGGGAGTGTCGCCGGACGCGCCGAACCGCGACGCGGTCGCCGCCGCCGGCCGGCTGCTCGCCGCCGCCGGGCACGACACCGTGCCGGCCGACCCCGTCTACCCCACCGCGCTCGGTTTGCAGGGCATCGCCACCTGGCTCGCCGCCGCGGCAGCCGACGTACGGGCCGCCGGCCTGGACCGACGCGGCCTGCAGCGGCGTACCCGTCGACACGTCGCGCTGGGCGAGTGGGCGCAGCGCCGCGGGTACGTCCGGGAGGCCGATCGGGCGGCGTGGCGGGAGCGGTCCGTCGACTTCTTCACCGACCACTCGGTCGACCTGCTGCTCACCCCGGCACTGGCCACCGCGCCGCCGGAGGCCGCGCGCTGGTCCGACCGGTCCTGGCGGGCCAACATGGCCGCCAACATCAGGTACGCCCCGTACGCGGCGCCGTGGAACATCGCAGGCCTGCCCGCGATCGTCGTGCCGGTGGGCCGCCGCCCGGACGGCCTGCCGGTGGCCGTGCAACTGGTCGGTCCGCCCGGCTCGGAGCTGCTGCTGCTCGGCGTGGCCGGTCAGTTCGAGATGGCCGCTCCGTGGTCGCGCCACGCCCCCGGTTACCCCCGGGTCGGCACGGGGTCGCCGGCCACCGCTTGATCGTCGAGCCGGTCGCTCCCGGTGTCGCCGACGGCGGCGCCGGGGGCGGGTGGCACGATCGGGGCATGACGGAACTGGTCGGCCTCGACGACGTGCGGGCTGCGCGGAAACTGCTCGACGGCGTCATCCGGACCACCCCGCTGGAGCCGTCCCGGCCGTTGAGCGCGCAACTGGGCGGGCCGACGTGGCTCAAGTGCGAGAACGTGCAGCGGGCCGGCTCGTACAAGGTGCGCGGCGCGTACGTGCGGATCTCCCGGTTGTCCGCGGACGAGCGGGAACGCGGTGTCGTCGCGGCGAGCGCCGGCAACCACGCGCAGGGCGTGGCTCTCGCGGCCGGCCTGGTCGGTACGCACGCGACTGTCTTCATGCCGGTCAACGCGCCGCTGCCGAAGGTCGCCGCCACGAAGGGGTACGGGGCGCAGGTCGAGTTGGCAGGCAACACCGTCGACGAGGCGCTCGTCGCCGCCCAGACGTACGCCGAGCGGACCGGCGCGGTGCTGATCCACCCGTTCGACCATCGGGACGTGATCGCCGGGCAGGGGACTGTGGCGCTGGAGATCCTCGAACAGTGCCCGGAGGTGAAGACCATCATCACCGGTGTGGGTGGCGGCGGCCTGATCTCGGGCATGGCCGTGGCGGCCAAGGCGCTGCGGCCGGACATCCGGATCGTCGGCGTCCAGGCGGCAGGTGCGGCGGCCTTCCCGCCCTCTCTGGTGGCCGGGCAGCCCGTCCGGCTGCCCGCCTTCGCGACGATCGCGGACGGCATCGCGGTGGGCCGGCCCGGCGAGATCACCTTCCACCACGTCCGCGAGCTGGTCGACGAGATCGTCACCGTCACCGAGGAGGACATCTCCCGGGCGCTGCTGTGCCTGTTGGAGCGGGGCAAGCAGGTCGTCGAGCCGGCCGGCGCGGTAGGCGTGGCCGCGCTGCTGGCCGGTGTCGTGGAGGTGGAGACACCTGTGGTCGCGGTGCTCTCCGGCGGGAACATCGACCCGCTGCTGATGATGCGGGTGATCGAGCACGGCCTGGCCGCCGCGGGCCGCTACCTGCGGGTGACGGTGCGCTGCTCGGACCGGCCGGGGCAACTGGCCTCGCTGCTCAGCCAGATCGCCGAGCACCGGGCCAACGTGGTGGACGTGGAGCACCAGCGCGCCAACCCGCACCTGGGCCTCGGCGAGGTGGAGGTGGCGCTGTCGGTGGAGACGCGGGGTGTCGAGCACTCGGACACGCTGATCAGCGCGCTGCGGGCCAGCGGCTACCAGGTGGTCTTCGCCGCCGAGGCGTGACACCCGTGGGTGTCACGCCTCGGCTGCGGTGTCTCAGCGAGCGCCGGCGTCAGCCGGAGAACGGCTCGAAGCTGACCACTGTCACCTTGATGTCGGCGCCGCTGGGTGCCGTGTAGGTGCAGGTCTGCCCGGCCCGGCCGCCCAGGATCGCCTTGCCGAGCGCGGACTCGGGGCTGTAGACGGTCAGGTCGGTGGTGGCCGCGATCTCCCGGGAACCGAGCAGGAACGTCTCGGTGTCGTCGGTGTCGTCGTCGAAGTAGATCGTCACGACCATGCCGGGCGACACGACATCCGCCGTCGGCGCCTCGCCGACCTTGGCGGTGCGCAGCAGCTCCTTCAGGTAGAGGATGCGCCCCTCGGCCTTGCCCTGCTCCTCACGGGCGGCGTGGTAGCCGCCGTTCTCCCGCAGGTCGCCCTCCTCGCGCCGCGCGTTGATCTCGGCTGCGATCGCGGGGCGGTTGGCGATGTGCTCGTCGAGCTCGGCCTGGAGGCGGTCGTACGCGTCCTGGGACAGCCAGGTGGCGGGCGCCTCGTTGCCAGTGGACACAGGCGGTCTCCTCAGTTGTGCGTGGCTGGCTGACAGGTGAACTACCAAGTTACCAGTGCCGTACGACACAGCGTGTCGGCCATCACCGGCGGTGCCCGTGTGCAGCACCCCGGGTGAGCGGCCTCTGCCACGCCGCGAGAGCGACGTCTTCCCAGCTCAGGCCGGGGGTCGACAGCGCAGTACCTCGCCGATGAACGGCCGTGCGGTGGTGGCGAGGCGGTGCCTGGTGGTGACGTGCCTGTCGCCCGGGGCCGCAGTCACTGTGACCTCCTCGCGGGCCACCTCTGCACCGGCGCGGTCGCGGGCGCGCAGCACACACACCGCCGAGCCGCCCGACGGCACGGTCACCCGGAAGTCGACACGCACCTGGCTGTCGGTGATGTCGGTGTACGTGATCACCTGCGCGTCGTACACCGGGTCGCCGTACTGCTTGTAGAGGCGTACCGAGATCAGCGTCAGCGACGCCGCCAGCACCAGGAGGGCCAGCGTGGCCAGCAGCGTACGGCGGGTCCTGCCGCCCGGTTCGCGGCGGCGGCCGTAGCGCCCGGCGGGAAAAACCGGCGCGCCCGGTGAAATTGTGGCGTGCGTCTCGGTCACCGGCGGGTATCTCCTGGCGTTGTTGTCGGCGGCATCGGCAAGAATGACAGAGTCCATCCTCCCAGCCCGGCTCAGCGGCAGGAACGGCAGGTCGGGCCCCGCGCGGTGCGGCCGGCGGCGGAGTGTGGAGGATCCCCGGCAGGTCAAGCCGGTCGAGTCCGGTCGGGTCCACCGTCCGGCACAGACGAGGAGCGCCGAAGTTGGCAGAGCAACTGCGTCTCATGGCCGTCCACGCGCACCCGGACGACGAATCGAGCAAGGGTGCGGCGACAATGGCGAAGTACGTCGCCGAAGGGGTGGACGTCCTGGTCGTGACGTGCACCGGCGGTGAGCGCGGCAGCGTGCTCAACCCCAAGCTCGACAGGCCCGACGTGTGGGCCAACATCGCCGACATCCGGCGCGCCGAGATGGACGCCGCGCGGGCGATCCTCGGCGTCGACCAGGCCTGGCTCGGCTTCGTCGACTCGGGGCTGCCCGAGGGCGACCCGCTGCCGCCGCTGCCCGAGGGTTGCTTCGCCCTCCAGGACGTCGAGGTGGCCGCCGGGCCGCTGGTGCGGCTGATGCGCGAGTTCCGTCCGCACGTGGTCACCACGTACGACGAGGAGGGTGGCTACCCGCACCCCGACCACATCATGTGCCACAAGGTCAGCGTGGCCGCCTTCGAGGCCGCCGGCGACCCGGAGCGCTACCCGGAGCTGGGTGCCCCGTGGCAGCCGCTGAAGCTCTACTACGACATCGGCTTCTCCAAGGCCAAGATCATGGCCTTGCACGAGGGCATGCTCGCCGCAGGCCGGGAGTCGCCGTACGAGGACTGGCTCAAGCGCTGGGAGGACCGCCCGGACAAGGGCCCCCGGATCACCACCCGGGTGGAGTGCGCCGACTACTTCCCGGTCCGCGACGACGCGCTGCGCGCCCACGCCACCCAGGTCGACCCGGACGGCTTCTGGTTCCAGGTGCCGATGGAGTTGCAGCAGGGAGCCTGGCCCACTGAGGACTTCGAGCTGGCCCGATCGATGGTGGACAGCCCGATGCCCGAGTCCGACCTCTTCGCAGGTGTGCGGGAGACGGCGCACGCGCGCTGACTAACCGCGGCGCTACCCTGGTAACCAACCGCACATCGGAGGAACGCCATGCTGACCGCTGCCCAGGTGCTCGCGGAGAACAACTTCGGGGACACCCGCACGGGTGGGCTGGCCGGCCCGATGGGCCTCTTCCTCATCCTGCTGCTGGCCACCGCGACCATCCTGCTGATCCGCAACATGAACTCCCGGCTGCGCCGGCTGCCCGACCGGTTCCCCCAGCAGGGGCGGCCGACCGACCCGACCAGGGCCGATACGGCAGTCGCCGATCCGACAGACGGGACCGGAGGCCGTGATTCATCCACGCCCGCTCCCAACGGGCACCAGCAGCACCGGAACGGGTAGTCCCCGCATGATTCACGCCCAACCGGGTGGTCGCCCCCTGTTGCGACCACCCGGTTTGGCTTAGCCTTCCGCCGGGGGGACCAAAAGTCCCCGAGCCGTGCGCGGGAGGGGGCGCCGATGACAGTCACAGCACCGGCCGCCCGTCGTACCCTCGCCAGGCCGCCTGACGGGGGAGGTCGATGACCTCCGGCCCGGTCGGCGACCGGCTCGGGGTACGCGGCACGCCGGTCCGGCTTCTCGTGCTCACCGCAGCGGTCACGATGACCGCAGTCGTCGCCGCCACCGTGGGGTTGACCCTGCCCGCCAACCTGCCGTCGGACGACCCGCTCGGTGGTCCGGCCCGCTTCGGCATCGCCGTCGGCGTCGTCGCCCTCGCCCAGCTCGCCCGGCTGCGGTTCCGCTCACCGGCCGGGATGGTCAGCATCACCTGGGGCGAGGCGGCGTTGATCGTCTGCCTCTACCTGGCGCCCGCCGGTTGGCTGCCGTCGGCCACCCTGCTCGGCGCCGGGCTGTCCTGGACGGTGCTCTCGCTGCACAACGACCGCCGCCCGGCACTGGAGATCGTCCGGATCGCGGCGTCGTTGGCCGCCGCCACCGCGCTGGCCGTGTCCGTGGCCACCGCGTTGGGGGAGCCGCTGCTCGCCGCGCCCACCCCGATGCTGGCGCTGGCCGTGATCGCCGGCTCGGTGACGTACCTGCTGGTGACGGCCTGGCTCGGCGGGGTGACGCTGGGCCTGCGGCACGGTCTGCCGATCGGCCCGCCCCTGCTCGCGGCGCTGCGCGGCAAGCTGCTGATGTTCGTCGGCAACGTGGCGGTGGGCTTGGTGGTGGTCGCGCTGCTGGAGCTGGACGCGCGCTGGCTGCTGCTGCTCCCGCCGCTGCTCTGGCTGCTCCAGCAGACCTACCGCTACCGGCTGCGGGCCGACCAGGAACGCCGGACGTGGCGGGCCTTCGCCGAGGCCACCGCGGCCCTCAACCAGCTCGACGAGCGGGGCGCGGCCAGCGCGGCGGTCACCGGCGCGCTGGCGCTGTTCAACGCCGAGCTGGTGGACGTCGACGTGGCGCGGGCCGACGGCCGGTGGCGCCGCTACCGGGGGGACGCGGGCGGCCAGATGGTCGACCGTGAGGTGGGTCCACCGGACCTGTCGGAGCCGGACGAGCACGAGCTGATCCGTCCCCTCTCGGTCGGCGCCGCGCCGGTCGGCCGGCTGCGGGTCCGGTTCCCACGATCCGCCCCGCCGAGCGACCGGGAACGCGACGCCGTCGCCGCGTTCGGCGACGCCCTGGCCGCCGCGCTGCACGACGCCGCGACCCACCGCGAGCTGCGGCTGGTGACCGCGCGGTCGTCGTACGAGGCGGTGCACGACCCGCTCACCGGGCTTGCCAACCGGGCGGCCATGCTCGGCAAGGGTGACCAGTCGTTGCGGCAGCTCGCCCACGACCACCCGGTGGCGCTGCTGCTGCTGGACATCAACCAGTTCAAGGAAGTCAACGACACCCTGGGGCACGCCGCCGGTGATCAGCTGCTGCGGCTGACCGCGAACCGGCTCAGTTCGATGGCCCGGGCCGGTGACCTGCTCGGCCGGCTCGGCGGTGACGAGTTCGCGCTGCTGCTCACGTCCGTGCCGGTGCTCGGCGACCGGGCCGCGCCGCTGGCGCACGCGCTGCGCCAGGCCCGGGAGATCGCCGAACGGCTGGCCGCCCCGACCGAGGTGGCCGGGGTGCGCATGTCGATCGAGGTGTCCGTCGGGGTGGTCGTCGCCGACGCCGGCACTGCAGACATGACCGAGCTGCTGCGCCGGGCGGACATCGCGATGTACCAGGCCAAGGAGGGTGGCGGCAGCGTCGCCGCGTACGACGGCAGCCGGGACGCGGCAAGCACCGACCAGCTCGCCCTGCTGGCCGAGCTGCGTGAGGCGCTGAAGGTCGACGACCAGCTGGTGCTGGCGTTGCAGCCGGCCGTCGACCTGGCCACCGGCGCGCCCACCGGCGTGGAGGCGCTGATCCGCTGGCAGCATCCCCGCCGGGGCTGGCTGGGCCCGTCCGACTTCATCCGTCCGGTGGAGAACAGCGAGCAGCTCGGCACCTTCACCAGGTACGTGCTGGACAAGGCCCTCGGTGTGGCCGCCGGCTGGGCGCGGGAGGGGCTGGACGTACCGATCTCGGTGAACCTCTCGGCGCGCAGCCTCCTCGACCCCCGGCTGCCGGCGGAGATCGCCGATGCGTTGCGCCGGCACCAGGTACCACCGCACCGGCTCGTGTTGGAGATCACCGAGACCGTGGTGATGAGCGAGCTGGAGGTCATCGACGAGGTGCTGGCCACCCTGCGGTCGATGGGTGTGCAGCTCGCCGTGGACGACTTCGGCACCGGCTTCTCCTCGCTGACCTTCCTCACCCGGATCGCTGTGGACGAGTTGAAGGTGGATCGCTCGTTCGTGATCCGGATGGCCGATTCGCCGGAGGCCGCCGCGATCGTCCGGACCACAGTGGGTCTCGCCCACGAACTGGGCCTGCGGGTGGTCGCCGAGGGGGTGGAGACCGCCGAGCAGCGGATGGCGCTGGCCGAGCTGGGCTGCACCTCCGCGCAGGGCTACCACTTCTTCAAGCCGATGCCGGCGGACAAGATCGGCGCGGTGCTGGGGACGCTGCGCGACTCGGCCGAGTCGAACGTGTTCCGGCTCCGCGCCGACGGCGCCTCCTGACCACCGGGCACGTCCCGGCGGCTGTGGTTATGGTCGTCGGGTGAACCGACTCGCCGACGCCACAAGTCCGTACCTGCTCCAGCACGCCGACAACCCGGTCGACTGGTGGCCGTGGTGCGACGAGGCGTTCGCCGAGGCGAAGAGGCGCGACGTCCCGGTGCTCATCTCGGTGGGTTACGCCGCCTGCCACTGGTGCCACGTGATGGCGCACGAGTCGTTCGAGAACGAGCAGGTCGGCGCCCTGATGAACGACAACTTCGTGTCGATCAAGGTGGACCGCGAGGAGCGCCCGGACGTGGACGCGGTCTACATGACCGCCACCCAGGCGATGACCGGTCAGGGCGGCTGGCCGATGACCGTCTTCGCCACCCCGGACGGCACCCCGTTCTTCTGCGGCACCTACTTCCCGCGCGCCAACTTCGTCCGGCTGCTCCAGTCGGTCACCACCGCCTGGAAGGACCAGCGCGAGGAGGTGCTGCGCCAAGGCGCCGCCGTGGTCGAGGCGATCGGCGGCGCGCAGGCCGTGTCCGGCCCCACCGCGCCGCTGGACGCCCCGCTGCTCGACGCCGCGGCCGCCACGCTGGCCAACGAGTACGACGCCACGAACGGCGGCTTCGGGGGCGCCCCGAAGTTCCCACCGCACATGAACCTGCTGTTCCTGCTGCGCCACCACCAGCGCACCGCCGACCCGCGCAGCCTGGAGATCGTCCGGCACACCGCCGAGGCGATGGCCCGGGGCGGCATCTACGACCAGCTCGCCGGCGGTTTCGCCAGGTACTCGGTGGACGCGCACTGGACGGTGCCGCACTTCGAGAAGATGCTCTACGACAACGCGCTGCTGCTGCGTGTCTACACCCAGCTGTGGCGGCTCACCGGCGACCGTCTGGCCCGCCGGATCGCCCGGGACACCGCCCGGTTCCTCGCGGACGAGCTGCACCGGCCGGGGGAGGGGTTCGCGTCCGCGCTGGACGCCGACACCGAGGGCGTCGAGGGCCTCACCTACGCCTGGACGCCAGCCCAGCTCGTCGAGGCGCTGGGCGAGGAGGACGGCCGGTGGGCCGCCGACCTGTTCGCCGTCACCGACGACGGAACCTTCGAGCACGGCATGAGCGTGCTGCGCCTCGCCCGGGACGTGGACGACGCGGCACCCGAGATCCGGTCCCGCTGGCAGCAGGTGGTGGGTCGGCTGCTCGCGGCCCGCGACGAGCGCCCCCAGCCGGCCCGCGACGACAAGGTGGTGGCCGCCTGGAACGGCCTGGCGATCACCGCCATCGTCGAGTTCCTCCAGGTCGCCGCGCTGTACGCGTCGCCCGAGGACGACGACGTCAACCTGATGGAGGGCGTCACCATCGTCGCCGACGGCGCGATGCGCGACGCCGCCGAGCATCTGGCCACCGCTCACCTGGTGGACGGCCGGCTGCGCCGCGTCTCCCGCGACGGCAGGGTCGGCGATCCGGCCGGCGTCCTGGAGGACTACGGCTGCGTGGCCGAGGCGTTCTGCTCGCTGCACCAGCTCACCGGCGAGGGCCGCTGGCTCGACCTGGCCGGCCAGTTGCTGGACGCCGCGCTGGAGCACTTCACGGCGTCCGGCGGCGCGTACTACGACACGGCCGACGACGCGGAGCGGCTGGTCGCCCGACCGGCCGACCCCACCGACAACGCCACCCCGTCCGGCCGGTCCGCGTTGGTCGCCGGGCTCGTCGCGTACGCGGCACTGACCGGGGAGACCCGTTACCGGGAAGCCGCCGAAGAGGCCCTCGCCACAGTCGCGCCGATCGTCGGGCGGCACGCCCGGTTCACCGGGTACGCCGCCACCGTCGGCGAGGCGCTGCTGTCCGGGCCGTACGAGATCGCCGTGGTGACCGACGACCCGGCCGGTGATCCGCTGGTGGCCGCTGCCCGCCGGCACGCCCCGCCCGGCGCGGTCGTGGTGGCCGGGCTCCCGGACCAGCCCGGCGTGCCGCTGCTCGCCGACCGGCCGCTTGTCGACGGGCGGCCCGCCGCGTACGTCTGCCGGGGTTTCGTCTGCCAGCGACCGGTCACCTCGGTCGAGGAGCTGGTCGCCGAGCTGGGTGGGGCCCGCTGACCGTCGGCTACTGGACGTGACAGCCGACCTGGTCGCCGATCTCGTTCGGGATGCCGAATGAGCTGCATTCGAGGGCGCTGCCCTCGCCGATCTTCTTCCACCTGCCGGCCGCGTACTCGAAAACGATCACGCCGTCGCCCTGCTGCCCCGGGTCGACAGCGATCACACCGGCTGTCGCCCAGCGGCGTGCGCATTTGATGTGCTCCGGGTTGATCCGGTGGGTGCTGCCCAGCCCCGCCGCCTTGTGCAGGGTCGCGGCGCTCACCGGGCAGGCGGCGGCGGTGCTGGCCGACGTGGCGGGTGCCGGGCTGGGGGTCGACGACGCGTCGCTGGATGCCGTCGCACCGGAGGGCGTGGCGCTGGGCGCGGACGTCGTGGCGCCGGATCCGGCCACGGGATCGGGCGACGCGGTGGTGCAGGCCGTCAGCACCGCCAGCACGGCGACGGGCACGAGGACCCGTAGAGCTGCCAGATTCATCATCCCCCATGGTCCAGCGTGGATGGTCGATGCCTGTCACACGTCCGGTCAAGCCGCGGGGTTGCGTCGGGCACCGTCGCTTTGGCGACAACCGGCACCACGCCGCCCCACAGCCCGAAATGCTGCAATAGTCAGTCGCATGTCCGTGTGGGGTGGCGATCCCGTGTCGCCCGGGTGGGTCGCCGGCCCTCCGGGGTGGCTACGTCGATGGCCCGGATAGGCTGGCCGCGCTATGGATTCCCGCACCGGACTACCAGTTGTCGGCATGGTGGGTGGCGGCCAGTTGGCCCGGATGACCCACCAGGCCGCGATCGCCCTCGGCCAGTCACTGCGCGTGCTCGCGGCGGCCCCCGACGACGGCGCGGCCCTGGTCGCCGCCGACGTCCAGTACGGCGACCACACCGACCTCGCCGCGCTGCGCACCTTCGCCAAGAGCTGCGACGTGGTCACCTTCGACCACGAGCACGTGCCCAACGGGCACATCCGCACGCTGGCGGCCGAGGGCGTGTCCCTGTACCCGCCGGCGGACGCGCTGCTGCACGCCCAGGACAAGCAGGTCATGCGGGAACGCCTGACCGAGCTGGGCGCGCCGAACCCCGCGTGGATGCCTGTCGGCGACCCGGCCGACCTTGTCGACTTCGGCACGCGCGTCGGCTGGCCTGTGGTGCTCAAGGCGGCCAGCGGTGGCTACGACGGCCGGGGCGTCTGGATGGTCGACGACGCCGCCCAGGCCACCGAGCTGGCGACCACGCTGCTCGCCGGTGGCACCCGGCTGATCGTCGAGGAGCGGGTGCCGCTGCGCCGGGAGTTGGCCGTGCAGGTGGCGCGTTCGCCGTTCGGTCAGGTGGCCGCGTACCCGGTCGTGGAGACGGTCCAGCGGGACGGCATCAACGTCGAGGTGCTCGCCCCGGCCCCCGGCCTGGACGAGGACCTGGCGGTAGCCGCCCAGCAGCTCGCCATCGACCTGGCCACCGCGCTCGGCGTGGTCGGACTGCTCGCCGTGGAGCTGTTCGAGGTACGCGACGCCGCCGGCCGCCCCGCCATCGTGGTGAACGAACTGGCCATGCGGCCGCACAACTCGGGGCACTGGACCATCGAGGGCGCGCGGACCTCCCAGTTCGAGCAGCACCTGCGGGCGGTGCTGGACTACCCGATGGGCGACACTGCGCTCACCGCCCCGGTGGTCGTGATGGCGAACGTGCTCGGTGGTGAGCCGGGCGGCATGTCGATAGACGAGCGGCTGCACCACCTCTTCGCCGCCGAGCCGGGCGCGAAGGTGCACCTCTACGGCAAGCAGGTGCGGCCCGGCCGCAAGATCGGGCACGTGACGGTGCTCGGCGACGACCTGGACGACGTACGGGCGCGGGCGGCGCGCGCCGCCCGCTGGCTGCGCGAGGGGCACGAGTGACCCGGGCGGCAGCGAACCAAGGAGGAACCGCAGTGAGCACCGTCGGGCTGATCATGGGCAGCGACTCGGACTGGCCGACCATGCGGGCGGCGGCCGAGGTGCTCGACGACTTCGGGGTGTCGTACGAGGTCCGGGTGATCTCGGCGCACCGGACTCCGGTGGCGATGATCGAGTACGGTCGCGACGCCGCCGACCGGGGCCTCAAGGTGATCATCGCTGGCGCGGGTGGCGCCGCTGCCCTGCCCGGCATGGTCGCCTCGGTGACCCCGCTGCCGGTGATCGGTGTGCCGGTGCCGCTGAAGCACCTCGACGGCATGGATTCGCTGCTGTCCATCGTGCAGATGCCGGCAGGTGTTCCGGTGGCCACCGTGTCGATCGGCAACGCCCGCAACGCCGGCCTGCTCGCCGTACGGATCCTCGGCGCGTCCGACGAGGCGCTGCGCGCCCGGATGGCGACCTACCAGCAGGACCTGGAGAAGCTGGTGGCGGAGAAGGAAGCAACCCTCCACGCCACCCTGCCCTAACCCCCCCGCCCTCCGCGCCCCGTCCTCGCCGATCTTGCACTTCCGGTCGGAGGTTCGCGGCTTTTGCGCCTTATGTCGAGGCAGAAGTGCAAGATCGGCGCGCGCGGCCCCAGGGGTTTATCTCATGCCTCTCAGGGCTGTCTGGAGGCGTTCCTGGGCTCGGCGGCGGCGTTCGTTGCTGGCGCCGAGCACCAGCAGCAGGATGCCGACCGGGATCAGCGCCAGCCACGGGCCGAGACTGAACAGGGCGTGGATGGCGGCGATCGCGGTGACCGACGCGCCGACGATCACCGGCGCCTGCTGCCGGCTGGACGAACCGAAGATCAGCACCCCGACGGCGCCGAGCAGCAGGAGCATCTGCCGCAACGTGCTCGACTCGGTGGCCAGCACGATCGCCAGGGTCGGCACGAATGCGGCGACCAGCGCCGGCCCGTACGCCACCCAGCTGCTGAGGTCCGGTCGGTGGCGCAGCTCCAGGACGCCGACAAGCAGGGCCAGTGCGGCGAACGGCAGCGTATAGGCCTCGGGCAGCGCCACGTCGGCGACCCTCATGAGGATCCACCAGGCGGTGATCTCGCAGGCCACCACCGACCAGAACAGGATCCGGCGTTCCACCGGCCGCCGGCCGGGCCGGGTGGCGGCCACGCCGAGGACCGCCCCCCAGGCGGCGAGCAGGGCAGCGATGTGCCGGGGCGAGTCGAAGGCGAGGGCGAGGGCGATCAGTGCGGCCGCGTACCCGCTCCACTCCACCGTGGAGGCTTCGCGCTGCGCTTCCGGACGGCGCAGGCGGGGCAGGGTCGCGGCGCACACCTGGAGGGCCGCCCCGACCGCGAGCACCCCGAACGCGGACCAGACGGCGGCCAGCCCGGCCACCAGACCGGCGGTGAGCACGAAGAGCTGCGCCATCAGTGAGGCGAAGAGCCAGCCGAGGATGCGGGCCCGCTGGGTGGTGCCGTAGAACGCCCCGACGGCGCCGACGGCTACCGCGCTGCCGAGGGTGAACAGCGTCATGTCCCTGGTGGCCAGGCTGCCGGCCAGACCGGCGCTGCCGGCGGTCAACCCGATGACGAACACCAGCACCCGGGCGAGCCGCAGCGAGCGCGCCGGGTCGACAAGCGGGGGCGGCGGGGTCAGCGCGAGACCGAGCATCGCGATGGTGAAGACGGCGAGCGCGGCGACGGTGCTCGCCGGCCAGCCCTGGCCCAGCGCGATGGGCGTGATCAGCAGGGTTACGGCGGCGCCGGGCAGCACCACCGGAACGGCCCGGGACCGCCGTCCGCCACTGAAACCGGTGGCGGCGAGCGCCGCGGTCGCGGTGAGCAGCAACGCGGTGAGCACGTGGGTCGGGTTGATCACGTCCGGGGGTGGGGTGAGCAGCTCGGGTGGCGGCCCCTGCCAGATCCGAGCCAGCGTGCGGTGCGGCTCGACCAGGGCGGTGACCAGGGCGGGTGCGATCGACACGAGGGCCAGGACGGTCGGCAGAGCCGCCGCCGCCAGCGCGCCGGCGGACGGGCTGACCCGCCACCGCCGGTTCTCCGGGTCGTCGGGCAACCTGCGCAGCGCCCCGTTGAGCAGCACCGACCACCGGCGGACCGGCTGGGCCGAGCCGGTCGGCGGCACGGTCGCGGCCCGGATCAGCTCGGCGAGCACACCCAGCAGGGCGGCGGCGGCCGCGTAGACACCAGCGGCGAGGCCTGTGGGGATCGCCGCGAGCGCGCTGATGGTGGCCCCGCCGACCACCGCCACGCTCGCCCACGGCAGGTACTGCGGGACGTGGCGGCGGACCGCCGCCACGGCGGCCAGGCCGAGGCTTGTGGCGGCAAGCGCGGCGGTGAGCACCACCTGCGCCGAGTGGTCGAACTCGGCGGACAGCGCCGCCACCGCCCCCGGCAGGGCCAGCAGCGCGGCGCCGATAGCCGCCCCGCCGATCTGCACCAGGTGCGGTGGCATCCCCTCGGTCTCGATGTCGGTCACCTGCGGCCCGGCCAGGACGCGGGCCAGCGTGGCCACCACCACGCCGATCAGCGCGATGCTGCCCAACGCCAGCGCGGTGGTCCACGGCCGGACCAGACCGGCCCCGGCCGCGTGCAGGGCCACCGCCCCGGCGACGCTGGCCCGGGACAACGCCGCGCGGGCCTCCTCGGTGGCCACCGAGGCCATCCCGTAGACGGTGGCGACCATGCCGCCGACCAGGACCGGTGACCACCAGGGCAGGTCGAACGCGGCCGGTGCGCCGATCGTGGCGAGCACCACAGCCGCGCCGGACACGTCCCACCGCCACGGCGGCGGGAGCAGGATGCCGGCCGCGACGGCCAGCAGCGCCAGCGCGACAGGGGCCTGCCAGGTGGACCCGCCGGTCGGTGCGGCCGGCCAGCCGCTCAGGTCGCCGTCCCAGATCGGTCCCGGGGTCGCCAGCACGCCCACCCCGCCGCGCAGCGCCGTCCAACCGGCGAGCACACCGATGAGTACGCCGCCGACGGCGATGCCGAGGACCGGCCCGCGCCGCCACTCCTGCGGCATGGCGCGGACGCCCACGGCGACCACGAGCACGAGGCCGGCGGCCACCGCCAGCTGCCCGCCCGGCGTGAGTACGGCGGCGATGCGTACCAGCGTCGCGATGAGCGCGGTGGTCACCGCCGCCGCGGCCAGGTCCGAGCCGTCCAGGGTGAGGTCGGAGCGGCGGCCGGCGTCGATCGACGGAGCCAGGAAGAGCAACACGGCGGCGACCAGCAGCAGCGCGCCCACCCACGCGTCGGCGACCGTCGCGCCGGGTGCGCCGAAGGCCGCGGCGGTGACCACAAGCGCGCCGAGCCCGGTGCCCACCGACAGCGGCGCGGGGATGCGCCGCTGGGAGACCTGCACGACGGCGGCGTACCCGAGGGTCACGCAGACGGCCAGGAAGCTCGCCGCCAGCACCGGTACGGTCGCCTCGCGGAGGCTGGCCGGGGTGGGCGTGGGATCGACAGGCACGGTGGAGGCCACGAACGCGGCCACCGCGCCGGGCAGCGCGAATGCGGCGCCGCCGGCGGCCCAGGCGGCGACCGTGTCGGCGGCCTCGGAGGCGAGGCGGACCCGGGGCGCCAGCACGACAAGCGCGCCGGCCGCGAAGAGGGTGAGCAGGACCGCGGCGGTGAGCGGCGGCCGGGCGAGGCTGGCGCCCGCGCCGAACAGGCCCACCACCGCGGCGCCGGCACCGTGGGCCAGAGCGGCCCGGCTGGTACGCGCGGAAAGGCCGATCACCCCGATGCCGACCGCGGTGACGACCATCGGCCAGGGCGCCGACGCCCAACCGAGACCGAACGAGGCAGGTACGGCGAGTGCGGTGAGCGCCGCGCCGGCGACCGCGAACTCCCGGCGGATCTCCGGTGGCAGGGCCAGTACGGCGGCGATGGTGAGCAGGAACGCGGCGGCGGCGAGCTGCCAGGCGGTGGGACCGACAGCGGCGGCCAGTTCGGCCGGGTAGAGGTCCAGGTCCGCTGCCCAGGCGGGAAGTGACGCCCGGACCGGTGCCACCCCGGCGCGCAGCGCGCCTCCGGCGACCACCACCCCGCTGACGGTGAGCGCCACCGCCGAGGCGATCTGTGGGCCCCGCCGGGCGGCCTCGGGGACCGCGCGGACGGCCAGCCCGGTGACAGTGATGACCGCCGCGATGAGCAGCAGAGACCGGCCGGGCAGCGCCACCGAGACGACCCGGCCGAGTGCGCCGATCACGGCCAGGGTGAGGATGCCTGCGGCGACGTCCGGCAGCGGCGGGCGCCGAAGCACCAGCGCGCCGGCCAGCCCCACCGCGGCGGCCAGCAGCAGCGCCGCTCCGGCGCTGACCGCCGTCGGCACGGTCTGTGCGCGCAGCAGGGCGGTGACCGCGTACGCGAGGGCGACCGCGATCGCCGCCGCGTGCAGCAGCCAGATCAGCTCGCGCAGCCCGGGCACCGGGCGGGTCGGTCGGAGGTCTGCGGACCCGGGGGTGGCGTCGACAACCTCGGCGGCCTCCTCCGGGTCGCCCTCCGGTCGGCTCTCCGGGTCACGTTGACGGGGCGCGCTCGGCGCGACCGGGTCCGGCAGGTCCTGCCGGACGGGCCGTTCGAACGCCACCCCGGAGCGGGTCAGCCACAGGTCGAACACGCCGACCACGGTCAGCACCAGGGCCCAGCCGGCGGGTCCGGTGACCCGGTCGTACGCCAGCAGGGGCAGCACCGGCTGCGCGGCGAGCACTGTGGCGAAGCGGGGTACGCGCAGACCGGTCCACCTGGCGTACCCGTACGCCACGGCGGCGGTGACCGCGAAGATCAACGCGGCGAAGACGGCGCCGGAGGAGCCCCCGTTGCCGATCCGGTCCACCGCCCAGAGCGCGTTGCCGGCCAACGGCACCAGCAGCAGGCCGACCGCGGAGATCGTCTCGGCGGTCGAGGTGAGCCCGCGCCGGGCCAGCGCCGGTGGGGCGAGCAGCATCAGCGCGGTGGCGAGGAGCAGGATGCCGAGCCGGGCCAGCGCGTCCATCGAGCTGGTCGCCACCGCGGCGAAGACCACCGCTGCCACGCCGAGCAGCAGGGCACCGAGCCCGAGGGGGATGTTCTGCACCTCCCGCGACGACGCCTCCGGCGGGTGCTCCGGGTCATCGGCGTCGAGCCAGGACGGCCGGGGCGGGGGTGGTGGCGGATCCTCCGGCGCGTGCGGTGTGCCCTGGCGGGGCACCCGTGGTGGGGCGCCTGTGGTGGCGGTCGGTGGGCGGCGGCCGGGACGGCGACGCAGCACCCGGCGGGGCCTGGTGGCCTGCTTGATCCGTTCCTCACCGGCGTGCGCGAGGATGTCCCGCTGGAAGAGCGCGGCCTGCATCTTGGCCGCGATCTGCCGTTGCTCGCGGGCGATGGCGGCGTCGCGCGCCTTCATCTCCGCGATCGAGCGCTCGATGTCCGCCAGGTGCTCGACCCACTGCGGCTGGTCGGCGCCGCAGTGCGGGCAGCGCACGGCCGGCTTTATCTCCCGACCGCACGAGGTGCACTGAAAGGTCGCCACGACACCCCTCCGCTCGCACTGTGGACTCCCACTGTCGCAGCATGCCCAAAGCTGGCGCGGATTTCGACACTTGTCGGCGGGTCCGGGGCAAACAAACGACAACGGCCGGCGGCGGAGAGTGCTCCGCGACCGGCCGTCGCCGTCGAATCCGTCAGGGGCGGCCCATGCCCCGGTACTCCCAGCCGGCCTGCGTCCACAGTGTCGAGTCGAGGCAGTTGCGGCCGTCGACGACCTTGCGGCCGGCGACCAGCTCACCGAGGGCGACCGGGTCGGCGTTGCGGAAGTCGGCCCACTCGGTGAGAACGCAGACCAGGTCGGCCTCCGCGACCGCCTCATTGATGCCGACCTCGTAGGTCAGCTCGGGCACGGCACGCCGGGCGTTCTCGGTGCCCTGCGGGTCGTACACGTGCACGTCGGCGCCGGCCTTCTGCAACAGCGCGGCGACGGCGAGCGCCGGGGCGTCGCGGACATCGTCGGTGTTCGGCTTGAAGGTGGCGCCGAGCACGGCGATCCGGGTGCCGGAGAAGTCCGGACCGGCCGGCCCGGAGCGGCGGCCGAGCAGGTCCGCGGCGAGCTGGAGGACCCGGGTACGGCGGCGCAGGTTGATCAGGTCGACCTCGTGCAGGAACCGCAGCGCCTCACCGGCGCCGAGCTCCTGGGCGCGGGCCTGGAATGCGCGGATGTCCTTGGGCAGGCAGGCGCCGCCGAAACCGAGACCGGCCTGGAGGAAGCGGTTGCCGATCCGCGGGTCGTACCCGATGGCCCGGGCCAGCTGGGTGACGTCGCCGCCGGAGGCCTCGCAGACCTCGGCCATCGCGTTGATGAAGGAGATCTTGGTGGCGAGGAAGGCGTTCGCGGCGACCTTGACCAGCTCGGCGGTCGCGAAGTCGGTGACCACCAGGGGCACCTCGCGGTCCTCGGTGGCGGCCAGGTCGAAGACGCCCTTGTGCGCGGCGTAGAGCATGCCGTTGGCCCACTCGCTCTTGACGCCGACCACGATCCGGTTGGGTCGCAGCACGTCGTCGACGGCGAAGCCCTCCTGGAGGAACTCGGGGCTCCACGCCACCTCGACGCCCAGGTCGCCGGGGGTGTGCTTGCCGACCAGCTGCTCCACCCACTCGGCGGTGCCCACCGGCACGGTGGACTTGCCGACGATCAGCGCCTTGCGGGTCAGGTGCTGCGCGAGGCTGGTGACCGACGCCTCGACGTACGACAGGTCGGCGCCCATCCCGCCGGCCCGCTGCGGGGTGCCGACGCAGATGAAGTGCACGTCGCCGAACTCGGCGGTCTCGGCGATGTCGGTGCTGAACCGCAGGCGGCCGGCGGCGAGGTTGCGCTTGAGCAGCTCGTCCAGGCCGGGCTCGTGGATCGGCACCTGACCGGCGTTCAGCATCGCGATCTTGTCGGCGTCGACGTCGAACCCGAGCACGTCGTAGCCCAGCTCGGCGTAGCAGATGGCGTACGTCGCACCGAGGTATCCGGTCCCCAGGAACGTCACCCGCGGCCGAGGTGCGCCCGAAGGCGGCGTCACCGCGGCGATGGCGGGGGTCGGCTGGATGGTGGGGTAGGGGATCGTCACGCCTGTCTTCTCCGCTCGCACTGGCGGCGCGTCGTCGCGTCGCATTCTGCTGCGGCGCCTGGGCGGGCACCGGAGGGATGTCTCACTGTCTGTCTTCCATCATCGCCCAGCCGCGTGGGTGCTCCGTCATGCCCATACCTACGCGCCGGTAACATCACCTGAACTGCAGTCGCTAGTCTTCAGTCTGCGCGTTCGGCGGTCAGGAGACGTCACAGACTGCGCATGATAGCGGTGAAGGGGAGGGGCCGACATGGCCGCAGGCGAGTCGTTCGACGTCTACCGGTTGCCCGAGGAGCACCAGGCGATCCGGGAGGCGGTCCGTGAGGTCTGCGCGGCGAAGGTGGCCCCGCACGCCGCCGAGGCCGACGAGACGGCCGAGTTCCCCAAGGCGTCCTACGACGCGCTGCGGGCAGCCGACTTCCACGCGCCGCACATCCCCGAGGAGTACGGCGGGGCGGGCGCTGACGCGCTGGCCACCGCCATCGTGATCGAGGAGGTGGCCCGCGCCTGCGCGTCCTCCTCGCTGATCCCGGCGGTGAACAAGCTCGGCACGATGCCGCTGCTGCTGTCCGGTTCCGAGGACCTCAAGCGCCGCTACCTGACACCCGTCGCGGCGGGCGAGGCCATGTTCTCGTACTGCCTCTCCGAGCCGGAGGCGGGCAGCGACGCGGCCTCGATGACCACCCGGGCGGTGCGTGACGGGGATCACTGGGTGCTCAACGGCGTGAAGCGCTGGATCACCAACGCCGGCGTGTCGGAGTTCTACACCGTCTTCGCCGTCACCGACCCGACCGCCCGATCCCGGGGCATCTCGGCCTTCGTGGTCGAGAAGTCCGACCCCGGGGTCAGCTTCGGCGCCCCGGAGAAGAAGCTCGGCATCAAGGGCTCGCCCACCCGCGAGGTCTACCTGGACAACGTGCGGATCCCCGCCGACCGCATGATCGGCGCCGAGGGCACCGGCTTCGCCACCGCCATGAAGACCCTGGACCACACCCGGGTCACCATCGCCGCGCAGGCCGTCGGGATCGCGCAGGGCGCGCTCGACTACGCCAAGGGGTACGTGGCCGAGCGCAAGCAGTTCGGCAAGGCGGTCGCCGAGTTCCAGGGCGTCCAGTTCATGCTCGCCGACATGGGCATGAAGCTGGAGGCGGCCCGACAGCTCACGTACGCGGCGGCCGGCAAGTCGGAGCGCGGTGACGCCGACCTGACCTACTTCGGCGCGGCTGCCAAGTGCTTCGCCTCGGACGCCGCCATGGAGATCACCACCGACGCGGTGCAGCTGCTCGGTGGCTACGGCTACACGCGGGACTACCCGGTGGAGCGGATGATGCGGGACGCGAAGATCACCCAGATCTACGAGGGCACCAACCAGGTGCAGCGCATCGTCATGGCACGTCAACTGCTTGCCGGCATCGCCTAGCCGCCACCCGATCACACCCGCCCCACCGCCCGCGCCGGCGGTGGGGCGGTCGTCATGCGCCCGTGAGTCCCCCCACAGTGGGGATGTCATACGGGTCTGTGACGTTGTCAGCACGTGAGAATCACCGAAACCGATCCCCACCACTGCTCGCCCCACGACGTACGACCTGACCCAGAGAGATCGAGATGACGAAGCAGCTGGTGGAGAAGACCGCCCCCGACGTGGAGGCGCTGCCCGGCGACCTCATGACCAACCGCGAACGCGTCCAACTCGTCCTGGTGCTGGGCGCGTTGATCGCGATCGGCCCACTGACAATCGACATGTACCTGCCGGCGCTGCCCGCCATCACCGCGGGTCTGCAGACCACCGAGACCGCCGTGCAGTTGACGTTGACCGGCACGCTGCTCGGCCTCGCGCTCGGCCAGCTGCTGATCGGGCCGGTCTCCGACGTGGTCGGCCGGCGCCTGCCACTGCTCGCCGGCCTGGGCGTGCACATCGTGGCCTCCGTGCTGTGCGTCTTCGCACCCGACATCGCCGTGCTCGGCGCGCTGCGGGTGCTCCAGGGTCTCGGCGTCGCGGCCGCCACCGTGGTCGCCACGGCCGTCGTCCGCGACCTGTTCAGCGGCGCGTCCTTCGCGCGGATCTTCTCCCGGCTGATGCTGGTGATGGGGCTGGCGCCGATCCTCGCGCCGACGCTCGGCAGCGGCCTGCTGCGCTGGACCGAGTGGCGGGGCGTCTTCGCGGCGCTGGCCGTGCTGGGCGCCCTGCTGATCGTCGTCGCCGCGCTGCGACTGCCGGAGACCCTTCCGGTGACGCGACGCCGCCACGGCGGGGTGGCGGCGACCATGCGCGACTACCGAGGGCTGCTCAACGACCGTGCCTTCGTCGGTCTGGTGCTCGTCGCCGGGCTGGCCATGGCGTCGCTCTTCGCGTACGTGTCCGGGTCGTCCTTCGTCCTGCAGGACCAGTACGGCCTCGACGAGCAGCAGTTCGGCCTGGCCTTCGGGGCCGGTGCCGTGGGCCTCATCGCGGCCACCCAGTTCAACGTGCGGCTGCTGCGCCGCTACACCCCGCAGCAGATCCTCGTCAGCGCCCTGGTCGCCGGTACGGCCGCCGGGCTGCTGCTGGTGCTGTTCGCCGTCACCGGCATCGGTGGCCTGGGCACCCTGCTCGCGTCGCTGTGGCTCGTCCTGGCCGCCGCCGGCCTGGCCCTGCCGAACGCTCCGGCGCTGGCCATGAGCCGGCACAGTGAGGCCGCCGGGACCGCCGCGGCGCTGCTCGGGGCCGTGCAGTTCGGCGTCGGCGCGTTGTCGGCGCCCCTCGCCGGCCTGTTCGGCACGGGGAGCGTACCGATGGCGATGGTCGTCGCGGGCGGCATGGCCGCGGCGCTGGCGGTCATGGTCCTGGTCGTCCCCCGCGCCGCCCTCGGCACGGTCGACCCGGACCTGGCCGTCGCCCTGCACTAGGGGCGGGCCGGTTGCCCGGCCCGCCCGGCGATCAACGGATCTCGGTGGTGTCCTCGGGTCGCGGTTGGCCACGCGGCGGCGCGGACCACGGCGATTCGCCACCCACCCGGCGCGGCAGCGGCTCGGTGGGCGTCGGGTCGGCCGGGTAACCGAGGGTGAGCGGGGCGGTCTCCCGCTCGGCGGGCTCGGCGGGCGGCCAGTCGGTCAGGGTGAAGTTGTCGCTGCGGGGGCCGTCCGTCGGCGTCGTCGCGGGGGCCTCGACCGGCCCGGTCGCCGGCTGCGGCCACTGCCGCCAGCGCTGGCGGCTGAACGTCGCCATCAGCAGCAGCATGCCGATCAGGAAGAGCGTGCCGTTCTCCACCGGCAGCCGAAGCGGCAGCGGATCGCCGAACACCTTCCAGTCCTGCGGGACCGCGTCACGCACCTCGAACGGCGCCACGAACATCCCGACGTACGGGATGACCAGCAGCAGCCCGGCAACCAGCGGGCCCACCGGCGAGAAGCGCAGCGTGCCGAGAAGGCCGAGCAGGACACCGCCGACACCGAGGTAGACGGCCGGCTCGATCAGGTTGGCGGTGTTGAAGGTGCCGATCTCCACCCAGCGGTCGACCGTCCGGCTCGACCCGTCCTGCCCCAGCGTGACGAGCACCCAGGTGATGGGCGCCACCACCAGCCCGGCGAGGAAGCTCCAGAGATGTCGCATCCGCGCACCGTACCGTTTCCGGCATGACCGAGCACCTCTCCGCCGCTCCGACCGGCAAGCCGACGTCGTACTCCCGCGTCACTCTCAGCAAGATCATGACGGCTGTCGATGTGAATCTCTACGGCACCGTGCACGGCGGAGTCCTGATGAAGTTCGTGGATGACGTGGCGGGAGCCGCGGCCGCCCGGCACAGCGGCGGTACGGCTGTCACCGCGGCGATCGACGAGATCGTCTTCTCCGAGGCGGTCCGGGTCGGTGACCTCGTGCACGCGCACGCCCAGGTGAACTGGACCGGACAGACCTCGATGGAGGTGGGCGTACGGGTGGTGGCCGAGCGCTGGGACTCGGCCGAGGACACGCCGGTGCGGGTGGCCACCGCGTACCTGGTCTTCGTCGGCGTGGACGTGGGCGGCGCGCCGCGGATGGTCCGTCCGGTGCTGCCCGAGACGGCGGAGGACGAGCGCCGGTACAAGGAGGCGGAGATTCGGCGCGCCCACCGGTTGGCCCGTCGCAGGGCCATCCAGGCCCACCGCGCTGGCTGAACCACATGGGTGGGCCGGGTGGAGTGTGGGCCGCGCACGCGTCGATCGGCGTACCCGGTGCGCAGAATGGCGCTTCGAGGTAGGGCAAGATGGCGCCACGGCCCATTCACAGTGTCGTGCCGGGCCAGGGGAGGGTTGAGCAGTGGGTGACATGCTGTGGGCGCCGCCGGCGGACGTACGCGAGCGGTCCCGGATCGGCAACTACCTGCGCTGGCTGCGCGAGCACCGCGGGCTGGACTTCGCGGACTACGACGCGCTGTGGCGCTGGTCCACCACCGACCTGGACGGGTTCTGGCGCTCGATCTGGGACCACTTCGAGGTGATCGCGCACACCCCGCCGACCGCCACCCTGGCCGAGCGGGGGATGCCCGGCGCCCGCTGGTTCCCCGGGGCAACGCTCAACTACGCGGAGAACGTACTGCGGATGCCCGGCCGCGCCGACGACGACCCGGTGGTGATCGCGCACGGTCAGACCCGCGCGCCCGTCACGCTGACCGCCGCGGAGCTGCGCGAGCAGGTCCGCCGGGTGTCGGCCGGGCTGCGCCGGCTCGGCGTCACCGCCGGGGACCGGGTGGCGGCGTACGCCCCGAACATCCCGGAGACCTACGTCCTGTTGCTGGCCACCGCCAGCCTGGGGGCGATCTTCTCGTCCTGCGCGCCCGAGTTCGGCACCCGCAGTGTCACCGACCGCTGGCAGCAGATCGAGCCGACAGTGCTCGTCGCCGTGGACGGCTACCGGTACGGCGACAAGCCTGTGGACCGGCGTGCCGAGGTCGCCGCCATCCGCGCGGCCCTGCCGTCGCTGCGGCACACCGTCAGCATCGCGTACCTGGACCCGGCCGGCCCCGTCCCCGATGGCGCGCTGGGCTGGGCCGACCTGGCCGCGCCCACCGACGAGCCGTTGACGTTCACGCCGGTGCCGTTCGACCACCCGCTGTACGTGTTGTACTCCTCGGGCACCACAGGTCTGCCCAAGCCGATCGTGCACGGGCACGGTGGCATCCTGCTGGAGCACCTGAAGATGCTCGCCCTGCACCACGACCTGGGCGCGTCCGACAGGTTCTTCTGGTTCACCACCACCGGCTGGATGATGTGGAACTTCCTGGTGTCCGGGCCGGCGGTGGGCGCCGCCATCGTGCTGTTCGACGGCAACCCGGGCCACCCCGACCTGGGTGGGCTGTGGCGGCTGGCGGCCGAGACCGGCACCACGTACTTCGGTACCTCCGCGCCGTTCCTGCTGGCGTGCCGCAAGGCCGGCCTGGTGCCCCGGGACATCGCCGACCTGTCCGCGCTGCGCGGCGTCGGTTCCACAGGCGCGCCGCTGCCCGCCGAGGGCTTCGGATGGGTGTACGACACCGTGAGCGACCACGTGCAGCTCCAGTCGCTCTCCGGCGGCACCGACGTGTGCACCGGCTTCGTCGGAGGGGTGCCGCTCCTACCTGTGTACGCCGGTGAGATCGCCTGCCGGGCGTTGGGCGCGAAGGTGGAGGCACGGTCCGCCGACGGCACCCCGGTGATCGGCGAACTGGGTGAGCTGGTGATCACCGAGCCGATGCCGAGCATGCCGGTGGGCTTCTGGAACGACCCGGACGGCACCCGCTACCGCGAGGCCTACTTCGACGTCTACCCGGGCGTCTGGCGGCACGGCGACTGGATCACCATCAACGAGCGGGGCGGCTGCGTGATCACCGGACGCTCCGACGCCACCCTCAACCGAGGTGGGGTGCGGCTGGGCACCGCCGAGTTCTACTCGGTGGTCGAGGGCCTCGACGAGGTCGTCGACTCGGTCGTCGTGCACCTGGAGGACGACGAGGGCGGTGCCGGCGAGCTGCTGCTGTTCGTGGTGCTGGCCGATGGGCTGACTCTGGACGACGCGCTGCGGAAGAAGATCTGCCGGGAGCTGCGGACCGCCCTCTCACCCCGGCACGTGCCCGACGAGATCCACCAGGTACGCGCCGTTCCCCGCACCCTCTCGGCGAAGAAGCTGGAGGTGCCGGTCAAGAAGATCCTCACCGGCACCCCTGTCGACCAGGCCGCGGCCAAGGGCGCCCTGGTGAATCCGGATTCGCTTGGCGCGTTCGCCGCCCTGGCCCAACGCCGCCCTTCGAACAAGACGCCCGCCTGAGGTTGGCCGCGGCGACTCGTCCGCCCTGTCGGGGAGCACGGTGGTGACTGGGGTGTGCCCCGGCATGCGCGTCCTTTGCTCTGCTTACGGGGGCGCAACAGTCCGGGCCGCTTTCTGTTGCGCCGGTTGAAGCAGAGCAAAGGACGGGCGCGTGCCTACCGGCAGCTGCCCGTGCCGGGGCGCCACGGGGCCGCCGGCGGGTCGGTCACGGGAGAGCGTGCGTGACCTTCTCCGTGGTCAGGCGGGTGGGGAGGTTGGCCGGGGCCAGGTTGGCGCACAGGACGACGGTGGCGGCCCGGGTCAGCGGGGCCAGGAGCCAGTCGACCGGGTCCGGATAGCGGCTGGTGTCGGCCAGGACACGTGCCCCACGCTCGATGCCCAGCTCGTCGGCGCGGGTCTCGGCCCGGGCCAGCAGGCGCGCGTCGGCGGGGCCCGGACCGGACTGTGGCGTGAAGTGGTCGCCGTGTCGGCGTACCTCGACCACGTAGTCGGCGAACCCGGGCGGTACCTCCCGCAGCGGGGCGGCGAGTGGGGCGAGGCCCAGGGCGTACTGCTCGGCGGCCGACCAGGACTGCGCCTCGTCGAACCGGTCGACGGCGGCGAAGAGCACCTCCACGTCGCCGGGCGTGTCGGTGACGCTCACCTTGGCCGACCAGCAACCCAGCAACACCGCCGCGGTCTGCCAATGCGGAGGCAGCAGCACCCCCGCCGGTGAGCCCGGCGCGAGACCCACCTCGTCGACGAGCAGGTTCGCGGTCTTCGCCACCCAGTTCGCAAGTGTGGCACCGGACAGTTCGGTGCGGTCGCCGCTGGCGTCGTCGTACCAGGTCAGCAGCGGTCGGGTCGGGTCGGTCGCGATCGCGTCGGCGAAGACGCGGGCAATGTTGTCGGCCATCGGCGCGAACGATACGCCCCCGGGAGCCGTACTCGAAGACGATGACAAGTCGGCGTACGGTCGGGTCGCAGTCAGCGTCGGCCCCGTACTCCGGCGTAGGCTTTACCCCCGGAGTGTTGTTCCCCACAGACCCGCCAGTTCAAGGAGTCGCCCCGTGACCGCCGGTCGCCCGCCCCGCGTGCTCATCGACGCCACGAGTGTCCCCGCCGACCGTGGTGGTGTCGGTCGATACGTCGACGGTCTGCTCGGTGCCCTCGGCAAGGTCTGCGGGTCGGGGGTGGAGCTGGCAGTTGTCAGCCTCCGCACCGACCTGGAGCGGTACACCCGGATGCTGCCCGGCGCGGAGATCATTCCGGCGCCGGCCGCCGTGGCGCACCGCCCGGCACGCCTCGCCTGGGAGCAGACCGGCCTGCCGCTGCTGGCCCAGCAGGTGGGCGCCCACGTGCTCCACTCGCCCTTCTACACCTGTCCGCTGCGGGCCGGCTGTCCGGTGACGGTCACCGTGCACGACGCGACGTTCTTCACCGAGCCGGAGCACTACGACAAGTCGCGCCGGACGTTCTTCCGCAGCGCCATCAAGACCTCGATGCGGCGCGCCAACCGGGTGATCGTGCCCAGCAAGGCCACCCGGGACGAGCTGATCCGGCTGCTCGACGCCGACCCGACCCGCATCGACGTGGCCTACCACGGGGTCGACCACGCCGCCTTCCACGCGCCCAGCGACGAGGAGAAGGCCCGGGTGCGCGCCCGGCTGGGGCTCGGCAACAGCAGCTACGTCGCCTTCCTCGGCGCCAAGGAGCCGCGCAAGAACGTACCCAACCTGATCCGTGGTTGGGCGCGCGCGGTGGCCGACCGGGACGACCCGCCGGCGCTGGTGATCGCCGGCGGGCAGGGCCACGACGACGACATCGACAGGGCGGTGGCCGAGGTCCCGTCGCACCTGCGCCTGCTGCGTCCCGGCTACCTGCGCTACGGGGACCTGCCCGGCTTCCTCGGCGGCGCGCTGGTCGCCGCCTACCCGTCCTACGGTGAGGGATTCGGCCTGCCGATCCTCGAGGCCATGGCGTGCGCCGCGCCGGTGCTGACCACGCCCCGGCTGTCGCTGCCCGAGGTGGGTGGCGACGCGGTCGCTTACACCTCGGAGGACGCGGAGCAGATCGGCACCGACCTGGCCGCCCTGCTCGACGACGAGCAGCGCCGGTTGACGCTGGCGAAGGCTGGTTTCGACAGGGCCAAGGAGTTCACCTGGGAGTCCAGCGCCGAGGTGCACATCGCCGCTTGGAGCCGCGCCCGTTCGTGAGCGTCGAGGGCTGGGTGGGCGACGCGGCCACCGGCCCGACGTCCGTCGGGCATGATGTGCGGATGCTCTATGCGGTCATCCCGGCAGGTGGCAGCGGCACGAGGTTGTGGCCGTTGTCCCGCGCCGGCCACCCCAAGTTCCTCCACCCCCTGACCGGCACCAACGCTTCGCTGCTCCAGGCGACGGTGGCCCGGCTCGCGCCGTTGACCACCGCCGAACGCACCCTTGTGGTCACCGGCGCCGCGCACGTCGCGGCGGTGGCCCGGCAACTGACCGGACTGCCTGAGGAGAACATCCTCGTCGAGCCGTCCCCGCGGGACTCCTGTGCGGCGATCGCGCTCGCCGCGGCGGTGATCGCGTTGCGGGAGCCGGAGGCGGTGATGGGCAGCTTCGCCGCCGACCACCTGATCGGCGACCCGGAGAGCTGGGTGCGTACGGTCCGGGAGGCCGCCCTCGGCGCGGAGCGGGGCCTGCTGATGACCGTCGGAATCACCCCGACCCGGCCGGAGACCGGCTACGGCTACCTGGAGACCGGCGAGGAGACCAGCGGCACGCCGTGGCGGGCCGTCACGGAGTTCAAGGAGAAGCCGGCCGTCGACGTCGCCGAAGCGTACGTCCGCTCCGGACGCCACCTGTGGAACGCCAGCATGTTCGTGTGGCGGGTGGACGTGTTCCTCGCCGAGCTGGCCCGCCAGCAGCCGGCGCTGCACGCCGGTGTCACCGCCATCGCCGCCGCCTGGGGGACCCCCGAGCAGGACGACGTGCTCGGTGCCATCTGGCCGACCCTGCCGAAGATCTCCGTCGACTACGCGGTCATGGAGGGCGCCGCCACCGCGGGCCGGGTGGCCACGGTGCCTGGTGACTTCGGCTGGAACGACGTCGGCGACTTCCACACCCTCGGTGAGGTTCTGTCGGCCGACGAGGCGGGCAACGTGGTGCTCGGCAGCGCCGACACCAAGCCGGGCGTGCTGCTGCACGACAGCGCCGGCCTGGTGGTGGTCCCGCAGTCCGGCCGGATGGTGGCCGTTCTCGGGCTCCGTGACCTGATCGTCGTGGACACTCCCGACGCGGTTCTGGTCTGTCCGCGCGACCGGGCCCAGGACGTGAAGGCCCTGGTCGACGAGCTCAAGGAGCGAGGCGAAGAGGGCTACGTCTGAGGGCCGCGAGGGCCGGCGCGACGAGTTGAGCGGTCCCGCCGGCCAGCGGCTCGGGCAGCGCGTCCGGCGGGAACCACCCCAGCGCCTCGGCCTCGTCGCTCACCTGTTCCACCGCGCCGGGCGGCGCGAGTACGGCGAACCGGACGTCGAAGTGCAGGGAGCCGCCCTGGCAGGCGACCTGGTGCACGTCCACGTCGATCGGCACGGGGTCGATGCGCAGGCCGTCGATCCCGGACTCCTCGGTGGCCTCCCGCAGCGCGGCGGCCACCAGGGTCTCGTCGGTGGGTTCGCAGTGCCCGCCGAGCTGCACCCACATGCCGAACTTGCCGTGCAGGCAGAGCAGCACCCGTGAGCCGGTCGGGTCGAGGATCAGCGCGCTTGCGGTGAGATGGCCGGGGCGGTGCTGCCTGCTCATCGCGACCGGGCCGGCGGCGAGTACCGCGAGGGTCCTCTCGCGGGCGGTGGCGGCGTCCGGGCTGGTGGGCTGCCAGCCGCCGAGCAGCGCGGCGGCGTCGGCGTGCAGCGCGGCGTACGTCTCGGCGTCGGTGGGGTGGGCGGCGGGGCCGGTGAACGCGGTGTCGGGCACCTCGCCACTGTACGAGCGCCCGCTCCGTACCCTGGCGCGGTGACCCTGCGACTCGTCGAATTCGTGGTGGCCGGCAACGAGGCCAGCGATCTGCTGCCGGTGCGTTCGGCGGCGCTGCTGCGCGCGTACGGCGCCCGGCGGGGCTTCTGGACGGTGCTGGACGAGGGGCCTGTGGAGCGCTGCCTGGCGCTGCTGCTGGAGGTGGACGGCGGCGGGTGGACGGCCCGGCACGTGGTGGCGGACGCCGGGGCCGAGAACGGCCGCACCGAGGACGGTGAGGCGCTCGCCCACCACGACGGCTGGGTGTACGTCTTCGGCTCGCACTTCGGGTCGAAGGCCGGCCCGCTGCGCCCCAGGCGTGCCTTCGTGGCCCGGTTCCGGGAGGACGACGCGGCGGTCGGTCCGCTGCCGGTGCAGGTGGTCCGTAACCGGTTCCGGCTGCACCGGGCGGTAAACGACGCTCTCGCCGTGGCGCCGCTGAGCCTGCTGCCGCCGGGGGAGCGGGTGCGGGACCGGTTCATCGTGGAGACCCTGGCCCGGGGGACGGCCCGGTCGAAGAGCTGGGTGACCCGGCTGGCCCCGGACGACCTGCCCCTGAACGTGGAGGCGGCGGCGTTCACCCCGGCCGGGACGGTGCTGCTGGGGCTGCGCTTCCCGGTCACCTCGGCCGGTGAGCCGATCGTGGTAGAGGTGGCGGGCGTCCCGGACATGTTCGCGGCCGAGCCGGCGTGGCCCAGGGCGCTGGGGGCGTACGCGGTGAGCGGGGTGACGCCGACGGGGGCGTTGACCGGCTTCCGGGCCATCGCGCCGACCTCGGACGGCGGGTACGACGCGGTGGTCGGGTCGATAGACGCGCTGGGCAAGGGTTCGGTGCTGCTCGACGACCATCCGGGTGGGGGTGACGTCACGTCGCGGCATGTCCGGTTCCGGTTGCCGGCGGGTGGGTCGGGCGGCGCGGTGCCTGACGCGTACCTGCTCGACGGGGAGGTTGTGGCGGAGCTGGCGCCGTTCCACCACGTCGAGGGGCTGGCCACGCTGGACGGGCGGGTCTTCTACGTCACCGACGAGGACCACCGGGTCGCGTTGTGGGTGGGGTGAGCGGAGTTCGGCGAAATGATCGGACGGCACCTCTGCGGAGCAAGGGCCGCAGACCCTCGTGGTGCCGCCCGATCACCGGTCCTCCCCGGCCCCGGCGCCCAGGCGCCGCGTACGTCCACGACGTACCGGTGCCGTGCTCGGGCACTGGAAGCATGCCGAACTGTCCCGGGAGGCGTCGAGGTTTTTCATCTCAGGCTTAAAGATGGAGATAACTGCCGGGCAGGTAGAGTCGAACGGTCACCCGGCATCCCCCTGCCGGCGACACGGGAGTGCTCCATGCTGAAGATCCACTTTTCGGGCGAGGACATCCTCCGGACCCGGGTGGCCCCGGCGGCGGACCCGGTCTGGGAGCTGGTCCTCAGCCTGCACGTGTTGCAGGGCCGCAACCGCGACCCGCTGACGTCGTCCTGGCGACGCACGGTGAGCCGGGAGTTACGCCAGGACGCCGCCTCCGAGCAGCTCAGACTCCTCTTCGCGCTGAATCCGCCACGCGGGTACTTTCCCGACTTCCTGACCCCGTACGCGAGTGTGGAGGGTTTCGAGGCCGGGCTGGACGCGGTCCGCAGCACCCCCGTCGAGCTGCTGCGCCGGGACCTGGGTGTGCTTGCCGCCGAGACCCCGCTGCCGTCGTCGGCCGCCGCGCTGGCCCGCGGCGACGTGGGGGTGCTGCACCACCTCGCGCAGTCGATGGAGCAGTACCGGTCGCTGGCGATCGGCCCGTACTGGCACCGGATCCAGGCGGCCGTGGCGGCGGACCGGGCCCGTCGGGCGCGAGCGCTGCTCGACGGCGGCGTGGAGGGGCTGCTCACCAGCCTCCGGCCGGCGATGCGCTGGGAGGGCGGGGTCCTCGAGGTTCGCGACTACCCGCACCACCGGGAGATGCACCTGGATGGTCGGGGGTTGCTGCTGGTGCCGTCGTTCTTCTGCGCGAGCACCCCTGTCGCGCTGCTCGACCCGGCGTTGCCGCCGGTGCTCGTCTACCCGGTGGACCGGCTGGGCGGGCTGGCCCCGGCCGACGGCACCGCACCGGATGCGACAGGCGCCGGCCGGGACTCGCTCGCCGCTCTGCTCGGGCGGACCAGGGCGGCTGTGTTGCAGGCCAGCGACGACGGCTGCACCACCGGCGAGGTGGCCCGTCAGCTCAACATCTCACCGGCGGCGGCGAGCCAGCACGCCACGGTGCTGCGCAACGCCGGCCTGCTCGTCAGCCATCGTGACCGCAACCGGGTGCTGCACACGTTGACCCCGCTCGGCCGGGCCATGCTGGACGCCTGAGCGCGGCCGGACGGGTCACAGGGCGAGCGCCGCGCTCGCCGCGCTGCCGGACGGCGGCGGGAGCAGTGCCGATCCGATGCCCTCGGCGGCCAGGGCGACGCGCAGCCGGTGCAGGTCGGCGCCGAAACGGACCAGGTCCATCGGGTCGACGGGGGCCGGCGGTGTGCCGAGCACCAGGGCCGTGGCGCCGTCCGGCCAGCCGGGCACCCCGGCGATCAGACCGGCGCGTACCTCCGATTCGTCGACGAGGGTGAAGACCGTGCCGGGCGCGACGACGCCGGCGACCGCCTCGATCGCCCGTCGCGTGGCCTCCGGATCGGCAGGCGTCGGACCGGGACCGTCGGGCAGCGTGACGGCGTCGGCCAGACCGGCCGCGCGGGCCTCGGAGGTGCCGAGGGAGAAGAGGTCCTGCTCGGCGTCACGCACCAGCACCTTCGCGCCATCGCCGTCCGGGGCGTCGGCGGTCGAGAGGTAGCCCCGGACCACGGCGACCGGGACCTGGTCGCACTTGCCCTTGATCAGCTCGCCGGCGGCGGCCAGCTCGTCCACCACTGCCATCTGGGTCAGGTGCAGCTCGTTGCCGTAGGGGTCGACCTCGCCCCGGTGGTCGCGGATCGCCGGCATCCCCGCCACGCCGAGCGCCACGTCGGTGAGGCCGTTGCGCCAGGGCCGCCCCATCGTGTCGGTGACGATCACGGCGACGTCCAGCCCGTAGTGCTCGCGCAGCGCGGCGCGCAGCGCGCGAGCCGACGCGTCCGGGTCCACCGGAAGCAGGACCAGCCGGGTCTTGTCCACGTTCGACGCGTCGATGCCCGCGGACGCCATCACGAAGCCGTGGTGGGTCTGCACGATCCGGGTCGGCCCCCGGCTGGCGACCACCCGTGCGGTCTCCGCCGCCAACACCTCGTCGCGCGCGGCGAGCCGCTCCGGCCCGTCCGCCGGAACGTCGACAAGCCGCCCCTCGGCCTTCGAGACGATCTTGCTGGTGACCACCAGCACATCGCCGTCGCGCAGCCAGGGCGCGGCGGTCGCGATCAACGCCGCCAGGTCGTCGCCCTCGGTCACGTGGCCGATGCCCAGCACCGGCAGGATCTCCAGCCTCACGTCAACTCCACCGCGGCGCGGACCATCGCCGCCGTCGCCGCCTCGTCGGTCATCCGCAACGGCACCGCGCGGACCGTCACCTCCGGCACCACCGCGCCCGAGTCCTCCTCGGCGACCAGCCAGCCGTCCAGCAGACCACCGGCCGGTCGGCCCCCGTAGAGCCGACCCACTCCCGCCGCGCTGCACTCGACGCCGAGCACGGCCAGGCACCTGTCGGCCATCCCCCGCACCGGCGCGCCGCCGATGATCGGCGACACACCCACTACCGGCGCCGGGCCGTCCGCCACGGCCTCGCGCATTCCGGGTACGGCCAGCACCGGCGCGACGCTCACCACCGGGTTGCTCGGTGCGATCAGCACCAGGTCGGCCGCGCCGATGGCGTCCAGCACCCCAGGTGCCGGCTTCGCCGTCTCCGCGCCCACGAAGACGAAACGGTGCGTCGGGATGTCCGCCCGGTACCGCACCCACCACTCCTGGAAGTGGATGGCCCGCTGACCCTTGTCGTCCTCGACGGCGCTGGCGCTGTTCGCGACTGCGGGGCTCGCAAGCTCACTCCTCCCGCTCACGACGGCGTGGGTCTCCAGCCGGTCGTCGGTCGCCGGCAGCAGGCGTACGCCAGGCTCCCAGCGGGTTGCCAGCGCCTCGGTGACCGCGCTGAGCGGGTAGCCGCCGTTGAGCATGGTGCTGCGGACCAGGTGGGTGGCGATGTCCTTGTCGCCGAGGCCGAACCAGGTCGGCTCTGCCCCGTACGCGGCCAGCTCCGTCTTGACCGTCCAGCTCTCTCCGACCCGGCCCCAGCCTCGCTCGGGGTCGGCGCCACCGCCGAGGGTGTACATGACGCTGTCCAGGTCGGGACAGATCTTCAACCCGTGCAGCCACAGGTCGTCGCCGACGTTGACAACTGCGGTCACCTCGGCGCCGACCTCGCGGGCGTACGCCCGGACGCCGAGCAGGAACCGGGCGCCGCCGATGCCGCCGGCCAGTACCACGATGCGCATGTCGACCATCCTCGCGCACGTGACGCCTCCGGGACGCCAGTGGCCAAGGAGACTAGGCTCACGTGCGCCCTGTCCGTCCACGCCCCGAGGGGGAGCTCGTGACCAGCCCCGCCGAGCCCGCGTCCACCGACGCGACGCAGGCCCGCCAGCTGACCAGGCCACTACGCGAACTGGCTGCGCTCGCCCTGCTGGGCGCCAACGCCGTGTTCCTCTTCGTGGGCCTGCTCCGGCTGATCGCCCCGAACGACTACAGCGACTTCACCGACCGCGCGGGCAGCGCCTTCTTCGCGTTCGTCGGGATCGAGGCGGTGGTCCTGCCGCTGCTGGCCGTGCTGCTGGCCACCCACATCTCGCCGGTGCTGCCGAAGGCCAAGCTGATCACCCAGGTGGCCCTCGGCGAGTACGCGGTGAGCGCGCTGTTCGGCACGCTGACCCTGCTGGTCTGGACGGTGGGCCGGCTGGCCGAGGCCGAGGTCCTCGACGCGCTGCTGGGCGTGCTCACCCGGTTCGCCTGGATGGTGATCTTCGCGGTCGCCGCCTGGGTGGTCTTCACGCTCTGGCGCACCCTCTACTACGTGCCCAAGCCCAAGGCGCAGCCGGGCGTGTACGGCCAGCCCCAGCAAGGTTGGCCGCAGCAGCAGGGCGGGTGGCCGGGTCAGCCCGGTGGCCAGCCGCAGGGTGGGTGGCCAGCTCCCGGTCAGCCGGGCGGTTACCCGCAGGCCGGTCAGCCGGGTGGCTACCCGCAGGGCCAGTACGGGCAGCCCTCGCCGCCGTTCCAGCCCGCCCCGCAGTCGGCGCCCCCGTTCCCGCAGTCCGGACCGCCGGCCCCGCAGTCCGCGCCGCCGTTCCCGCAGTCGGCCCCACCGGTGAACCCCGCGCCGCAGTCCGGGCCGCCCGCTCCGCCGTTCGGGCAGCCGCCGTCGGCGGACCCGACCCAGGCCATCCCGCGCCAGTCCGCCGAGCCGGGCGCCGCCGACCCGACCCAAACCATCCGGCGCCCCGCCGACACGGACGGCGACCGTACCCAGCACATCAACCCCGACGGCCCGCGCTGAGTCAGCACCGACCAGACCCGCGCCGATCTTGCACTTTCGGTTGTCGACATGAGCGGTATACCCCTTGTGTCGCGACCGAAAGTGCAAGATCGGCGGGTCGGGGTGGGTCGGGGCGGGCCGGGGGCTCGTTGGGTGGGGAGCTGCTGCGCATAGGCTGAGTGGATGGTTGATCGCACCCACTCCGGTCCCAGCGAGGCGAGCGTGCGGCGGGCCCTGGGCCGGGCCGCGACCGGGCGGGCCCTCGACGTCGACGAGGCGACCGCGCTGCTCTCCGCCCGCGGTAACGCCCTCGACGAGCTGCTCCGGGTTGCCGGTGGGATCCGCGACGCCGGGCTGCGTGACGCGGGGCGGCCGGGCGTCGTCACGTACTCGAAGAAGGTCTTCATCCCGCTGACCCGGCTCTGCCGGGACCGCTGCCACTACTGCACGTTCGCCACCGTGCCGCACCGGCTGCCGGCGCCCTTCCTCGACCGTGACGAGGTCCTCGCGATCGCCCGCGAGGGCGCGGCGCAGGGCTGCAAGGAGGCGCTGTTCACCCTCGGTGACCGGCCCGAGGAGCGCTGGCCGGCGGCGCGGAGCTGGCTGGACGAGCGCGGCTACGACTCCACACTGGATTATCTGCGCGCCTGCGCGGTGGCCGTGCTGGAGGAGACGGGGCTGCTGCCGCACCTCAACCCGGGCGTGCTGTCCTGGTCGGAGCTGCAACGACTCAAGCCTGTCGCGCCGAGCATGGGCATGATGCTGGAGACCACCGCGACGCGGCTCTGGTCCGAGCCGGGCGGCCCGCACTACGGTTCACCGGACAAGGAGCCGGCGGTCCGGCTGCGGGTGCTCGACGACGCGGGCCGGGTCGGGGTGCCGTTCACCACGGGCATCCTGATCGGCATCGGCGAGACGCCTGCCGAGCGGGTCGACGCCCTCTTCGCGATCCGTCGCGCCCACCGGGAGTACGGCCACCTCCAGGAGGTGATCGTGCAGAACTTCCGCGCCAAGCCGGACACGGCGATGCGCGGCATGCCCGACGCGGAGCTGCACGACCTGGCCGCCACGGTGGCGGTGGCCCGGCTGCTGCTCGGCCCGAAGGCCCGCATCCAGGCCCCACCGAACCTCATCGCCGGCGAATACGACCTGTTGCTGCGCGCCGGGATCGACGACTGGGGTGGTGTCTCGCCGCTCACCCCGGACCACGTCAACCCGGAGCGGCCGTGGCCGCAGATCGAGGAGTTGGCCCGGCACACCGAGCTGGCGGGGTTCACGCTGCGGGAGCGGTTGACGATCTACCCCGAGTACGTCCGTGCCGGCGACCCGTGGCTCGACCCTCGGCTGTCGCCGCACGTGAACGCCCTCGCCGACCCGGATACCGGCATGGCTGTCGAGTCGGCGATGCCGCAGGGCCACCCGTGGCAGGAGCCGGAGGAGGTGTTCGGCGGGCGGACCGACCTGCACGCCACCATCGACACCACGGGCCGGACCGACGACCGGCGCGGCGACTTCGACAGCGTCTACGGCGACTGGTCCGAGGTCGCCGGCAAGGTCACGCCCGAGGCGGAGGCGCGGCGCACGGGCGTACCCCCGGTGGCGGCCGGAAGCGGCGCGGACCGTGACCTGGCTGCCGGGCTGCGGCTGGCGGCCGACGACCCGGCGGCGCTGCTGGAGCCCGGCAACACCGACGCGGCGCTGGCCCTGTTCGGGGCGGACGGCCCGGCGCTGGACGAGCTGTGCCGGCTCGCCGACGACGTCCGCCGTGACACGGTCGGCGACGACGTCACCTACGTGGTCAACCGCAACATCAACTTCAGCAACGTCTGCTACGTGGGCTGCCGGTTCTGCGCGTTCGCCCAGCGTGAGCGGGACGCCGACGCGTACCGCCTCTCGGTCGACCAGGTCGCCGACCGGGCCGAGGAGGCGTGGGCGGCAGGTGCCAGCGAGGTGTGCCTCCAGGGCGGCATCGACCCGAAGATGCCGGTCACCGGGTATGCGGACATCGTCCGCGCGATCAAGGCCCGCGTACCGGAGATGCACGTGCACGCCTTCTCCCCGATGGAGATCGTCACCGCCGCCGCGAAGGCCGGCGTGCCGGTCCGCGAGTGGTTGACCCAGCTCCGTGAGGCCGGACTGGACACCATCCCGGGCACCGCCGCGGAGATCCTCGACGACGACGTGCGCTGGGTCCTGACCAAGGGCAAACTCCCGGCCGCCGCCTGGGTCGACGTCGTCAGCACGGCCCACGAGCTGGGCATCCGGTCCAGCTCCACGATGATGTACGGCCACGTCGACCACCCCGGGCAGTGGCTGGCGCACTTCCGGGTGCTGGCCGGGGTGCAGGACCGCACCGGCGGGTTCACCGAGTTCGTGGCGCTGCCGTTCGTGCACACGAACGCCCCGATCTACCTGGCCGGCATCGCCCGCCCCGGCCCGACCTGGCGGGAGAACCGGGTGGTGCACGCCATGGCCCGGTTGCTGCTGCACGGCCGGATCGACAACATCCAGTGTTCCTGGGTGAAGCTCGGCGACGAGGGCACTGTGGCGATGCTCCAGGGCGGCTGCAACGACCTGGGCGGCACGCTCATGGAGGAGACCATCTCGCGGATGGCCGGCTCGGGGAACGGGTCGGCGCGTACCGAGGAGCAGTTGCGGGCCATCGCGACGGCGGCCGGGCGACCGGCGCGCAAGCGTTCGACCGCGTACGGTCACGTCCGGCCCTGAGGTCGAACCTTTTCCCGCCGGCACCCGTACCACGCGGTGCCGGCGGCGGTCGCGGCGAGGATCGCCGCCGGTGTCCCCGGAGGGGCCGGCGGCGTCGGTAGACGGCAACCGGACCCGTCCGTCACCGCGGGCGCGTTCGCGCCGCAGCCGGAAAGGTTGCCCATGACCAGTGATCAGCGGAAGCGGCAGTGGCCGCGACTGACCCGCAGGCAGACGTTGACCGCCGCGGCCAGCGCCACCCTCGGCGCCGCCGCGCTCACCGTGCCGGGTCTGTCCGCCGCCCAGAACGCCCCTGGCGCGGCCGCCCGTGCCGACGAGCCGATCGTCGTGCACCTGCGGGACGCCGCCTCCGGAACGATGGACGTCTTCGTCGGCGAGTCCCGGATCGAGGTCCGCGACCGTGGCCTGGCGGACCGGCTGCGGCGCGCCGCCCGGCGCTGACCGACCCGCCACCCCGCCATCCGCCCCCGCCCAGTGAGGTTGGTCCGCCATGTCTTCCCACCGCGAGGCACCGGAGATAGCCAAGGATCCGGTCGCCGACAGTTCCGACCTGTACGCGTTCGTGAGCCCCGACAAGCCCGACACGGTCACGCTGATCGCCAACTACGTGCCGTTGCAGCTCCCCTCCGGGGGGCCGAACTTCTTCGAGTTCGGTGACGACGTGCGCTACGAGATCCATATCGACAACGACGGCGACGGCCGTCCGGATGTCACCTACCGGTTCGAATTCACCACCGAGATCACCAATCCGAACAGCTTTCTCTACAACACCGGTCCGATCGACTCCCTTGACAGCGAGACCTGGAACCGGAGGCAGTTCTACAGCCTGACCCGGGTGGCCGACGGCCGGGAGCACCGGCTGGCGCACAAGCTGCAGTGCCCGCCGTGCAACGTCGGCCCGCTGTCCACCCCGAAGTACGCAAACCTGGTCCGGCAGGCCACCTACTCGCTCTCCACAGGTGAGCGGGTCTTCGCCGGGCAGCGTGCGGACGGTTTCTTCGTCGACCTGGGGGCGATCTTCGACCTCGGCACGCTGCGGCCGTTCCAGCAGTTGCACGTGGCCGGCAAGAAGATCTTCAAGGCCGAGGGTGAACCGGTGAACGCCACCGACCGGATGAACGTGCACAGCCTCGCCGTGCAGGTGCCGCTGAACCGGGTGCGGCGGCGCGCCAACAGGTACGGCGCGGACGACCAGGCGTCGGTGATCGGCGTGTGGACGTCGGCGTCGCGCCGGCAGGTCCGGGTGCTCGGCGACCGTGGTGCTGCGGACACCGCCACCGGCCCGTTCACCCAGGTCTCCCGGCTGGGCAATCCGCTGTTCAACGAGGTCATCGTGCCGATGTCCAAGAAGGACCTGTGGAACTCGCTGCCACCGTCGGAGGACAAGCGGTTCGCGAAGTTCGTCGAGCAGCCGGAACTGGCCGCGCTGCTGCCGGCGCTCTACCCGGACGTCTTTCCCAACCTGGACCGGCTCACCAAGTCCAAGAAGGCCCGGGCCGACCTGGTGGCGATCCTGCTCACCGGCGTACCCGCCGGGCTGATCGACGGCTTCACCAACGCCACAGGTGACGTGCAGGCCGACATGCTGCGGCTGAACACCGCGATCCCGCCGACCCGTGAGCCGGACCGGTTCGGGGTGCTCGGCGGTGATCTGGCCGGCTTTCCCAACGGGAGGCGGGTCGGCGACGACGTGGTGAGCATCGCCCTGCGGGCGATCGCCGGGGTGACCGTCCCGCTGGTGGACAGGTCGTTCCGTCCGGACGCGGCGGCCGGCGCGGTCACCCCCGGGTTGAGCGCCGCCGACGTGACCGCGCCGTTCCTCGGGAACTTCCCCTACCTGGGTACGCCGTACGACGGTTTCAACAACCCGCCGGCGTCGTCCTGACCGGGGTGGGGGAGCGGCGGATGCACGAGCACACGTACGGGCCGTCGGAGACCGGGACCGTCGTTCTCGAACTGGGCGGCGAGACCGGCGCGTTGATCCTCTACACGGGTCCCGATCTGCGCGGCCGGGAGATCGAGATCAGCCGGGGCGACGACCGGCGCGTCCACTCGGCGGTGCGCGAACGTCGGGTGCGGGACGGGTCGTTCCACAGCGCGGTCTACCCGGATCTGCCGGCCGGCATTTATACCGTCTGGTGGGACGAGGGTACGTCCGCCGGCACAGTTTCTGTCCATGGTGGAGCGATAGCCGAGTTCGTGTGGCCCACCAGCGGTTTCGGGGCCGCGGGCTGATCTCACCGCACCGTTTTGGCAGGCACGCCCCGTCCACATCGTGGACGGGGCGTGAATGCTGTCCCTCACTCGACGGGCGGTCTGCGCCGCGCCGCGTTAACCTGTCCCCCACCAAGATCAGCTTGACGGGAGGGGGTCGTCCGATGTGTCTGGCGCCGTCATGGCGGCGACTCGTCGGAGGCGCGCCACGGCAGAAAAGTCGGGCAACTCGCCGGAGAGGGCGTTACTCGGCCGGGGTCTGAATCGATAGGGCAGGTTGCGAGGCTGGACGACCTGAGGGGTCGGCCGGGGGTGTCGGGAGGGCGACTCCATTATCAAGTTTGGCTTGACGGCGCACGCATTACACGCGTGTAATTTGAATGGGGTTGTTCGCACGGAACGCAACAAAACGGGACCGGACGGACAAGCACGCCTTTCGCGTGGGGGGTTGCAGCGGCGATGACGCCGGTGCGCGACAAGGAGGCATTTGATGGACGGCCAGCTTGAGGTGGCCGACCTGCTCGGAAACGCGCCGGAGTGGCAGGAGCGGGCGCTGTGCTCGCAGACCGACCCCGAGGCGTTCTTTCCCGAGAAGGGCGGCTCGACCCGCGAGGCGAAGCGAATCTGTTCGCGCTGCGAGGTCAAGACCGAATGCCTCGAATACGCTCTCGGGCACGACGAGCGGTTCGGCATCTGGGGTGGGCTCTCGGAGCGGGAGCGGCGCAAGTTGAAGCGGCGGGCCGCCTGAGCGGTACGGGGTCGGGGCGGTGGGGGCCGCCCGGCTCAGGCCAGCTCGTCGGGGTCGACCCCGAGCAGGTTCGCCACCTGTTCGATGATCACATCGTGGACGAGATCGGCGAGGTCCTCACGGTCCATCGCCCGGAACTCCAGAGGCCGCCGGTACAGCACGATCCGCGGCGGCACCTCCTGTCGGCCCGGGCGGCCGGGGAGCAGCCGGGCCAACGGGACCTCGCCGTCCTCCAACACGTCGGAGTCGTAGACGTTCAGGTCCGGGGGGACGTCCTCGACGGCGAACTCGACTCCGGCCAACTCCTTGGCGAACCGGCGTTCCAGCGTCTCGACGGTGTCCAGGACCAGGTCGTCGAAGACCTCCGCCTTGGTGCGGGCCAGCGGCACCGTCGCCGGCACCAGTCGCCCGCGCAGGCCGCGCCCGTGCCGGTCGCGGTGCGCGCGCCGGCCGGAACCGGGGCGGCGGTGTTCCGGACTCGTCATGAGGCAAAGGGTAGCCCCCACGCCGGGCTGGCCAGCGGCAGCGCCGCACGCGCGGCGCGGCGCGTACCGGACGGGCGAATTGTGATCACCACGACGGGCGTGTCGCATCGCGAAGCGATGCGCCGGACCCGGTAATGGAGATACCCTGCCGCCGTGAGGTCACCACGGCGCTGCTCCCGTAACGGCTGCCCCCGGCAAGCGGTCGCCACATTGACCTATGTCTACAACGAGTCGACGGCTGTGGTGGGCCCGCTGGCGGCCTTCGCCGAGCCGCACACGTACGACCTGTGTGAGCCGCACGCCCGCAGCCTCACCGCCCCCCGGGGCTGGGACGTGGTCCGGCACGAGGGCGAGTTCGAGCCGCCGCCCCCCACCACTGACGATCTGGTGGCGCTCGCCGAGGCGGTCCGTGAGGCCGCCCGCCCGGCCCCCCGCCCGCCGGAGCCCGACCCGCACCACGACAACCCCCACCAGACCGGCCGCCGAGGCCACCTGCGCGTGATCCCTCCGAACCACTGACCCCGGCGGCCGGGCCGTCTCAGAGCCGCGCCCAGGCCTCGGTGAGGACCGTCCGCAGGATCTGCTCGATCTCGTCGAAGTGCTGCTGCTCGGCGATCAGCGGCGGGGCGAGCTGGACGACGGGGTCACCCCGGTCGTCGGCCCGGCAGTAGAGCCCGGCCTGGAACAGCGCGGTGGAGAGGAAGCCGCGCAGCAGCCGTTCCGACTCGGCCTCGTCGAAGGTCTCCCGGGTGGTCTTGTCCTTGACCAGCTCGATGCCGTAGAAGTAGCCGTCGCCCCGGACGTCGCCGACGATCGGCAGGTCGTGCAGCTTCTCCAGGGTGGACCGGAAGGCGTCCTCGTTGGCGCGTACGTGCCCGATGAGGTCCTCGCGGGCGAACACCTCCAGGTTGGCCAGGGCCACCGCGCAGGAGACCGGGTGGCCGCCGAAGGTCACCCCGTGGGCGAACATGCCGGTCTCGGTGAGGAACGGCTCCATCAGCCGGTCGCTGGCGATCATCGCGCCGAGCGGGGCGTACCCCGAGGTGATGCCCTTGGCCGTGGTGATGATGTCCGGCTGGAAGCCGTAGCGCACCGCGCCGAAGTACTCGCCGAGCCGCCCCCAGGAGCAGATCACCTCGTCGGAGACGAGCAGCACGTCGTACGCGTCGCAGATCTCCCGGACCCGCTGGAAGTAGCCGGGCGGGGGCGGGAAGCAGCCGCCGGAGTTCTGTACGGGTTCCAGGAAGACGGCGGCGACGGTGTCCGGCCCCTCCCGCTCGATGGCCCGGCCGATCTCGTCGGCGGCCCAGCGGCCGAACGCCTCGGCGTCGTCGCCGTGCTCGGGCGCCCGGTAGAAGTTGGTGTTCGGCACCTTGATCGCGCCCGGCACCAGCGGCTCGAAGTCGCTCTTGATGCCGGGCAGGCCGGTGATCGACAGGGCGCCCATCGAGGTCCCGTGGTACGCGATGTACCGGCTGATCACCTTGTACTTGTTGGGCTTGCCGGTGCGCTTGAAGTAGGCGCGGGCGAGCTTCCACGCCGCCTCCACGGCCTCGGATCCCCCGGTGGTGAAGAAGACCCGGTTGAGGTCGCCGGGGGTGAGCGTGGAGATCTTCTCGGCCAGCTCGACGGCCTTGGGGTGCGCGTACGACCAGAGCGGGAAGTAGGCCAGCTCGCCGGCCTGCTTGGCGGCGGCCTCGGCCAGCTCGGTACGCCCGTGGCCTGCGTTGACGACGAAGAGCCCGGCGAGCCCGTCCAGGTAGCGGCGACCCTGCGCGTCCCACACGTACGCGCCCTCGCCGCGCACGATTGTCGGCACCTCGCCGGCGGAGTAGCTGGCCATCCGGGTGAAGTGCATCCAGAGGTGGTCGGTGGCGTTGGCCATGTCAGCCCCATCGGTCGTCGGGCCGGTCCAAGGGGTGGCACCGGCCGCTCTGCCAACGGTTATCGCACAGGCCGGGGGGCGGAAGCAAGTGGTATCAGTGGCGCGGCGGGCTGCCTGCGACGGATTTAGCGCATCCATGTCGATGCTGCAACGGAATCCGCATCGCTGTCGGTCGGTCGGCGGGCGGTCCGGGGGAGGCGGGGTGTGCTGTTGGTTGCCTTTGGAGCTGAATCGTTTGCGACATCACGATCGCCAGTCGGCTCGCTCCCGCCGGTCTCCCGCCGGGTGCTTCTGCCGGGCTGTCCGGCTGGTCCTGTCGACGGCCGAATCGTTTACGACATCAGCTCCACTTCACGTCGCCGATGTGGCGGTATCAACCGCACCCTGATACCGCGATATCGGCGACGTGGAGTGGATCAACGCGGGGACCGGCGCGGCGGGTCTCGGGGCGCTGGCGGGACACCTCGGGGGCGGTCGGGGGGCGTCCTGAATGGGCGCCAACACGTCCTACCGCAACACGCCGGTAGGACACAGACACGGAGAGTCAGCGTGGCTATTGTCCGCCGCAGCGTGCATCGAGCGCGTCGCAGCGCGCCTGCTGGGCGGAGATCCCGGATCGTCCGCGCGCAACGACGAGCGGCGGGAGGATCGGGTGGCGGGAGGATCGGGTGGCGAACGAGGCGTTGCGGGTGGCGATGGCGGAGGCGGGGGAGACCGTGGAGTCGCTGGCCGAGAAGGTCGGCGTCGACCCCAAGACGGCGGCACGGTGGCTTGCCTCGGGTCGCATCCCGCATCCGCGTACCCGGGTCGCGGTGGCGGAGGTCCTGCGTCGGGAGCCGGCCGACCTCTGGCCGGAGCCGTTCCGCCGCCGGGACCTGCCGTGGTTCCGGCCGTGGGCCGACCTCGAACAGGACGCCACAGGCATCCGGTCCTATCAGCCGCTGTTGGTGCCGGGCCTGCTTCAGACCGAGGGGTACGCCCGCGCGGTGCTGAGCACCGGCGGCCTGGTCCCTCCGTCCGAGGTGGACCTGATCGTCGCTGGCCGGATCGAACGCCAGGCGGTCCTCAGACGGGACGACCCGCCGCAGTTCGTCGCGGTGATCGACGAGGTGGTACTACGCCGGCCGGTCGGCGACGGGTCGGTGATGGCCGGACAACTCCGGCACCTCGCGGCGGCGGCCGAGTGGGAACATGTGCAGGTCCGGGTCATCCCGGCGGAGAGTCCGTGGCACACCGGGCTGGCCGGTCCGTTCGTGCTCGGTCGGCTGCCAGACGGGACGGAGTTGGCGTACCTCGACAACCAACTCCGCGGTCAGGTCGTGACCGATCCCGTCGACGTCGCTAGCCTGGGGCGCAGGTGGGAGAGCGTCACCGGTGAGGCGCTGCCCCGACGACGATCGATCGAGCTGATCAGGGAAGTGGCCGAGACATGGACATGACCGACGCCCGCTGGCGCACCGCGACCCGCAGCAGCAACAACGGCGGCGACTGTGTCGAGGTGGCCGACAATCTTCCTGGCCGGGTGCTGGTCCGCGACAGCAAGGACCGGGACGGCGGCACGCTGACCTTCGCCCCGGCCGCGTGGACGTCCTTTGTGGGCGGCTTCCGGCGCTCCGGTCAGGCCGTACCCCAGGTGTAGGTCTGCTTGCGCAACTTGAGGTAGACGAACGCCTCGGTGGAGAGCACGCCGGGCACCGCGCGTAGGCGTTGCAGGATCTCCAGCAGGTGGTCGTCGTTGCGGCAGACCACCTCGGTGAGCAGGTCGAACGACCCGGCGGTGATCACCACGTAGTCGACCTCGTCCAGCTCGGCGAGCCGGTCGGCCACCGCCTCCAGGTCGCCGTCGGTACGCAGCCCGATCATCGCCTGCCGGGGAAAGCCGAGCTGGAGCGGATCGGTCACCGCGACGATCTGCATCACGCCGGAGTCGAGCAGTCGCTGCACCCGCTGGCGGACCGCCGCCTCGGAGAGCCCGACGGCCTTGCCGATGGTCGCGTACGGGCGGCGACCGTCCTCCTGGAGCTGTTCGATGATCTGCTTGGCCACGTCGTCCAGCAGAGCGTGATTGGCACCTTCACGGACAGCGACACGTCGGCCGCCGTTGCCGTTCTCGTGCTGCCGGTTTGTCATCGTGCGCTCCCCATGTCCCGGATCGTGATGTCGCGCGTGTATCCCCGCGTAGTCTGGCGTATTTCGTCGTGCATCGCTAATCCCGCAACGGAATCCCTTGTAAGGGAGGTCACCTCATGTCAGGATCAGTCGTCCACGGCACCGACCCCTAGGAGTCGTCATGCGTACTCCCCTCCGGCCCCTCTCCCGGCGTGGACTGCTCACCGGCACTCTCGGTTCGGCCGCCCTGTTGGCCGCGGGCGGTAGTCTCGCCGGCTGCGGCACCAAGGGCGCCCAGCAGACCGAGGCCGGCTGCGTCAGCGAGGACCTGTCCGGCACCGAGAAGAAGCTCGCCTTCTCCAACTGGCCGCAGTACATGGACGTGGACGAGAAGGACGAATCCAAGCGGCCCAGCCTGGACGAGTTCATCACGAAGACCGGCATCCAGGTCACGTACACCGAGGACATCAACGACAACAACGAGTTCTTCGGCAAGGTGCAGAACCAGCTCGCCGCCTGCCAGAGCACCGACCGGGACGTCATCGTGCTCACCGACTGGATGGCGGCGCGGATGATCCGGCTCGGCTGGATCCAGAAGCTCGACCCGGCGAAGATCCCGAACGTGCAGGCCAACCTGCTTCCGTCACTGCTCAACCGCTCCTTCGACGCCGAGAACCGGATCTCCATCCCGTGGCAGTCAGGCCTCGCCGGCCTGGCGTTCAACGGCAGTGTCACAAAGGAGCTGCGTACCGTCGACGAGCTGCTCACCCGCCCCGACCTCAAGGGCAAGGTGACGGCGCTCAGCGAGATGCGCGACACCATGGGCCTGCTCCTCGGATCCAACGGGCACGACCCGGCCAACTTCACGGCAGCCCAGTTCGACGACGCCCTCAACAAGCTCAAGAAGGCCGTCGACTCCGGGCAGATCCGCAAGTTCACCGGCAACGACTACGCACCCGACCTGGCCAAGGGCGACATCGCCGCGTGTATCGGCTGGTCCGGAGACGTCATCCAGCTCTCCAGTGAGAACGAGAAGGTGCGGTTCGTCGCGCCCGACTCCGGCGTGATGCTGTACAGCGACAACATGATGGTGCCCAACAAGGCCACCCACAAGGGCAACGCCGAAGCGCTGATCAACTACTACTACGAGCCGGCGGTCGCCGCGAAGCTCGCCGCGTACGTCAACTACATCTGCCCGGTCAAGGGCGCCCAGGCCGAGATGGAGAAGATCGACCCGGAGCTGGCGGCCAACCCGCTGATCTTCCCCGACGAGGCGCTGCTGTCGAAGTCCAAAGTGTTCATGGCCTTGGACGAGAAGCAGGAACGGGAGTACGAGGGTAAGTTCCAGCAGGTCATCGGGGCGTGACGGGATGGCGCGCGAGACACCCGCAGGCGATCTGCGCCTGGCCGACCTCACCAAACGGTTCGGCATCTTCACCGCCGTCGACGACCTCAGCCTGACCATCGCGCAGGGTTCGTTCTTCGCGCTGCTCGGCGCGTCCGGCTGCGGCAAGACCACCACGCTTCGGATGATCGCCGGCCTGGAGGAGCCGACAAGCGGCCAGGTGCTGCTCGGCGACACCGACATCGCCCGGCTGCGACCGTACAAGCGGCCGGTCAACACCGTCTTTCAGAGCTACGCGCTCTTCCCGCACCTGAGCATCTTCGAGAACGTCGCCTTCGGGCTGCGCCGACGCGGCATCCGCTCGGTCGACGACGAGGTCACCCGGATGCTGTCGCTTGTGCAGCTCGACGGCTACGGCAGCCGCCGGCCGGCCCAGCTCTCCGGCGGCCAGCAGCAACGCGTCGCGCTGGCCCGCGCGCTGATCAACAGGCCGCAGGTGCTGCTGCTCGACGAGCCGCTGGGCGCGCTCGACCTGAAGCTGCGCCGGCAGATGCAGATCGAGCTGAAGCGCATCCAGACCGAGGTCGGCATCACCTTCGTGCACGTCACCCACGACCAGGAGGAGGCCATGACGATGGCCGACACCGTCGCGGTGATGAACGCCGGCCGGATCGAGCAGCTCGGCGCACCTGCCGACCTCTACGAGTTCCCCGCCACCGCGTTCGTGGCGAACTTCCTCGGCCAGTCGAACCTGCTCGCCGCCGAGGCCGCCGGCACCACCGGCGGCGACGTCGCGGTGACGGCGCACGGCTCGCGCTTCTCGGTGCCCGCCGGCCGGTCGCGCGCCGACCGGGGTCCGGTCCACCTGGGGGTACGCCCGGAGAAGCTGCATCTGGTCGGCTCCGCCGACCAGGTGCCCCAAGGACATCAGCACGTCACAGGTGTCGTCACCGACGCCTCCTACGTGGGGGTCAGCACGCAGTACCTGCTGCGTACCGGCTGGGGGACCGAACTGTCGGTCTTCGCCGCGAACAGCGGCGCGGTGGCGCAGGTGCCGGTCGGCAGCGAGGCTGTGGCGTACTGGGATCCGCGGCACGCGTTCCTGCTGCCCCGGGACGCCGACGACATCGACCGGACCTCGCCGGTGCTCGACGAGCCGGTGGGCGCGTCGTCGTGACCCTCCTGGCCCCCACCCGACCGGGGCAGCCGCCGAGCGTGCCACCGGCAGCCCGGTCCGGGCGGCGCCGGCTCCTGCCGTACCTCCTGCTGTTGCCCGGCGCGGCCTGGCTGCTCATCTTCTTCGGTGTGCCGCTGCTGCAGCTCGCCGCGGCAAGCCTGTACGACCCCAGCGGCTCGCTCTCCACCGGGTACGCGCTGACGTGGGCGTTCGGCAACTACCCGGAGGTGCTCCAGGCGTACTGGCCGCAGTTCCTGCGCTCGTTCGGCTACGCCGGACTGGCCCTGGTGCTGGCGCTGCTGCTGGGCTACCCGTTGGCGTACGCCATCGCGCAGAAGGCCGGCCGGTGGAAGAACCTGCTGCTGGTGTGCGTGGTGGCGCCGATGTTCACCAGTTTCCTGGTCCGCACGCTGGCCTGGAAGACGATCCTGTCGGACAACGGCGCGCTCGTCGGCCTGCTGCGGGACGTGCACCTGCTCGCGCCGGATGGCCGGCTGCTGGCCACCCCGTTCGCGGTGGTGCTGGGCCTGACGTACAACTTCCTGCCGTTCCTGGTGCTGCCGCTGTACGCGAGCCTGGAGCGGCTGGACCCCCGGCTGCTGGAGGCGGCCACCGACCTGTACGCGAGCCCGGCGCAGGCGTTCCGGCGGGTGACGCTGCCGCTGTCCATGCCCGGTCTGGTCGCCGGCACGCTGCTCTTCTTCATCCCCGCCAGCGGTGACTACATCAACGCCGAACTCCTCGGCACCCCGAACGAGTACATGATCGGGAACGTCATCGACTCGGCGTTCCTGGTCCGGCTGGACTATCCGCAGGGCGCCGCACTGTCGTTCCTGCTGATGGCGGCGATCCTCGCGGTGGTCTTCGGCTATCTGAGGCGGGCCGGCACGGAGGAGGTCCTGTGAGACTTTCGCGGTGGTTGGCGGACCGCTGGGTGATGATCGTGGCGCTGCTGGTGCTCGGCTACCTGGCGCTGCCGATCCTGGTGGTGGCCGGGTTGTCGTTCAACAGGCCGTCGAGCCGGCTGTCGTACGACTTCAACGAGTTCACACTTGACAACTGGCGTCAGCCGTGTGCCACCTCGGACATGTGCGACGCGGTGGTCCGCAGCGTGCAGATCGGCTTCATCGCCACGGTGGTGGCCACCGTGCTCGGCACCCTCATGGCGTTCGCGCTGGTCCGGCACCGCTTCCGGGGCCGGTCCGGGGTCAACGTGCTGATCTTCCTGCCGATGGCCACCCCCGAACTGGTGATGGGCACGTCGCTGCTGGCCCTGTTCGTGTCCGCAGGGGTGCCGCAGGGCTTCTGGACTATCGTGATCGCGCACGTGATGTTCTGCGTGTCGTTCGTGGTGGTCACAGTGAAGGCGCGGCTCGCCGGGATGGACCGGCGGCTGGAGGAGGCCGCCATGGACCTCTACGCCAACGAGTGGCAGACGTTCCGGCGGATCACCCTGCCGCTGGTGCTGCCCGGCATCGTGGCCGCCGCGCTGCTGGCGTTCTCGCTGAGCTTCGACGACTTCATCATCACGAACTTCAACGCCGGCACCACAGTCACGTTCCCGATGTACGTCTGGGGCGCCGCCCAGCGGGGCATCCCGCCGCAGGTAAACGTCATCGGCACTGCCATGTTCGCGATCGCCCTGCTGCTGGTCGGGCTCAGCTCGCTGCGCGGCAGGCGGGAACGCCGCGCCAACCTGCTGGCCGGTACGGCCTCGGTTCGCCGGCCGTCATGACCGTCCCGCAGGTCGGCCGGGCGCTCGCCGACGCGGCGCCCCTGCCGTACTGGCTCGACCGACCGGAACGCCCCGACCCGCTGCCGCCGCTCACCGGCCCGCGGGACACCGACCTGCTGGTGATCGGCGGCGGGTACGGCGGTCTCTGGGCCGCGCTGCTGGCCAAGCAGGCCGACCCCGACCGCGACGTGCTGCTCGTCGACGCCGGTACCTGCGGGTGGGCGGCGTCCGGACGCAACGGCGGGTTCTGCGCCGCCTCGCTCACCCACGGGCTGGCCAACGGCGTCGACCGGTTCCCCGACGAGGTCGGCGAACTGGAACGCCTCGGCCGCGCCAACCTCGACGCCATCGCCGCCACCGTCGACGAGTTCGGCATCGACTGCGACTTCGAACGCACAGGTGAGCTGGTCGTCGCCGTCGAGCCGTACCAGCTCGACGGGTTGGCCGCCGACGCGGAGTTGGCCCGCAGGTACGGCCACCGGGTGCGGCTTCTGGACCGCGACGAGGTACGCGCCGAGGTCAACTCGCCGACGTACCTGGGTGGGATGGTCGACGCCGACCGGGTCGCCATGGTGGACCCGGCGAAGCTGGCCTGGGGCCTCCGCCGTGCCTGCCTCGACCTGGGCGTACGCGTGCACGAACACACCCGGGTCACCGGCCTGCATGCCGACGGCGCGGCCCTGCACGCGGTGACCGCCGGCGGGCCGGACGCCGCTCCCGGCTCGGTGCGGGCACGGCGGGTCGTGCTGGCCACCAACGCGTTCCCGCCACTGCTGCGCCGCCTGCGGGCGTACGTCGTGCCGGTCTACGACCACGTGCTGATGACCGAACCACTCACCCCCGCCCAGCGGGACACGATCGGCTGGCAGAACAGGCAGGGGCTGGCCGACACCGGCAACCAGTTCCACTACTACCGGATCACCGCCGACGGGCGGATCCTCTTCGGCGGCTACGACGCCGTCTACCACTACGGCAACCGGGTCGCCCCCGAACTGGAACAGAACCCGGCCACCTTCACCACCCTCGCCCAGCACTTCTTCACCACGTTTCCGCAGCTCGCCGACGTGCGCTTCAGTCACCGCTGGGGCGGCGTCATCGACACCTGCACCCGGTTCTGCCCGTTCTTCGGCACCGCGTACGACGGTCGGCTCGCGTACGCGGCCGGCTACACAGGCCTCGGTGTCGGGGCCACCCGCTTCGGCGCCCGGGTGCTCCTGGACCTGCTCGACGGCGGGAGCACCCCGCTGACCCGGCTCGACCTGGTCCGCCGCAAGCCCCTGCCGTTCCCGCCGGAACCCGTGCGCGCGATCGGCATCAACCTCACCCGCTGGTCACTGGCCCGCGCCGACGCGCGCGAGGGCCGGCGCGACCTCTGGCTCCGTACTCTCGATCGTCTCGGTTTGGGGTTTGATTCCTGATGCGTGTCCTGCTCGTCGGCGCCGGTGGCGTCGGCTCCGCCGCCGTAGCCATCGCCGCCCGACGGACCTTCTTCGAGACCATGGTCGTCGCCGACCACGACCCCGCCCGCGCCGACCGCGCGGTCGCCGAGCACGGCGACCGGTTCGTCGCCGCGCGCGTGGACGCCGCCAATGCCGACGCGGTCGCCGCGCTGTGCCGGGAGCACCGGATCACCCACGTGCTGAACGCCGTCGACCCGCGCTTCGTCCTGCCCGTCTTCGAGGGGGCGTTCGCGGCCGGCGCCGACTACCTGGACATGGCGATGTCGCTGTCGCACGCCGACACCGGCGTGAAGCTCGGCGACGACCAGTTCGCGCAGGCCGAAGCCTGGGCGGCCGCCGGCCGGCTGGCGCTGTGCGGCATCGGCGTCGAACCCGGCCTGTCCGACGTTTTCGCCCGCTACGCCGCCGACGAACTCTTCAGCGAGATCGACGAGATCGGCGTCCGGGACGGCGCGAACCTCACAGTCGACGGCTACGACTTCGCGCCCTCGTTCTCCATCTGGACCACAATCGAGGAGTGCCTCAACCCACCTGTCGTCTGGGAGGCCCACCGGGGCTGGTACACGACCGAACCGTTCTCCGAGCCGGAGGTCTTCCACTTCCCGGAGGGCATCGGGCCTGTCGAGTGCGTCAACGTGGAGCACGAGGAGGTGCTGCTCATCCCGCGCTGGGTCAAGGCCCGGCGGGTCACCTTCAAGTACGGCCTCGGCGACGAGTTCATCGGGGTGCTCAAGACGCTGCACAAGCTCGGCCTGGACGCGGTGTCCCCGGTGCGGGTACGCGGTGTCGACGTGTCCCCGCGCGACGTGGTGGCCGCCAGCCTGCCGGACCCGGCCACCCTCGGCGCGCGGATGCGCGGCAAGACCTGCGCCGGCACCTGGGTCCGTGGCCTCGGCCCGGACGGGCAGCCCCGGGAGGTCTACCTCTACCACGTCGTCGACAACGAATGGTCGATGCGGGAGTACGGCCACCAGGCGGTGGTCTGGCAGACCGCCGTCAACCCGGTCGTCGCGCTGGAACTGCTCGCCGCCGGGGCGTGGGCCGGTGTCGGGGTGCTCGGCCCCGAGGCGCTACCCCCGATCCCCTTCCTCGACCTGCTGACCGACTACGGGTCGCCATGGGGCATGGAGGAGCGCTGAACCGCACTCGTTGACAACATCCCGACACGGTCGCCGGTCGCCGCCGCAGACCGAACCGGGGCTGAGTGACAGGTGCTGATATGCGGCTTTGGTCGGTAGATGTGGCGGCACGATCGGCCCTGCCCGACCGGCCTGAAGACTTACCGCAGGTGTCGACTCGTCGCCGGGAACACCGCCCACCGATCATCCCCGCCGGAGCGAACGACGCCTGTGACAGACGCGACGGTGGATATTGCGTACGGTGTTTGCGACGACACTCATCGCCGTGACGATGCAACCACCGCAGAATCCCGGTCCGCCGTTCAGCCCCGGACCCCCACCGCCTGCCGCGCCGAACTGGTTCCGCCGCGCCAGCTCGGGCCACCGGGCCGCCGTCATCATCGGCTCGATCACCCTGTCGGTCCTGCTGCTCTGCTGCACCGGCACCGCAATCGTCGGCGCGCTTGACGGTGAGCCGGAGCCGAGCCGTACCGGCACCGCCGCCGAACAGGCAGGGCAACCCATCGTGGCGGCACCCGCCGAGCCGTCCGAGGAGGCGGCGTCGCCCGTCGCTGATGCCCCCACCCCGGCCGCACCGACCCCGTCCAGCGTGGCGCCCACACCTGTGGTGCAGGTGACGACAGTGGCGGAGCGGGCCACGATCCGGTACGGCGAGCGGACCGTCAAGGACTCGTCCCTGGCCGAGGGCAAGCGGGTGGTCCGCACCAAGGGCGTCAACGGTGTGCAGACCCTGACGTACGAGGTGACCACCACGGATGGGGCCCAGACAGGAAAGAAGCTTGTCAGGTCCGTCGTGACGAAGCAGCCGGTGACGCAGGTCGTCGCCGTCGGCACCAAGAAGGCCCGGTCATCGAACTGCGACCCCAACTACACCCCCTGCGTCCCGATCGCCAGCGACGTCGACTGCGCGGGCGGCAGCGGCAACGGCCCGGCCTACGTCAGCGGAGTCGTCAAGGTGATCGGCGACGACATCTACGACCTGGACCGAGACAACGACGGCTACGGCTGCGACTAACCCCCTTCCCCCCCGCCCCCCGGCCCTCCTCCCCGCCCCTCCTTCCCGGCGATCTTGCACTTTCTGTGCTCACATTTTGTCCTTATCGGACATAACGTAGACAGAATGTGCAAGATCGCGGGGGAAGGGAGGCGGGGTAGGGAGGGCGGGGTGTGGGGGCGCTAGCACGGGTGGGGTGGCGGTGGGGGTTGTCCACAGGTGGGACTGTTTTCCACAGGTGGGCTTTGGGGGGCGTTCTTCGGGGCTTCGGGTGGTCAGCCTGCTGTCATGGCTACTCAGTTGTGGCGCACTGACGCGCTGATGCGGGAACTCACCATGAGCCGGATCCGTACCCGGCTCGACCGCGAGGAATTGTTCCGGGTGCGCAGAGGGGTCTACGCCGATCAACCCTGCGGGGACGACGACGAACTCCGTGCACTGATGCTGCGCCTACCCGACGGGGCGATGTTGGCACGGCAGAGTGCCGCCCGCCGACACGGCTTCGGGGTGCTGCGCGACGACCTGATCCACATTCGGCTGCCCTCCGAGTTGCCAAAGCCCCGCCTGCCCGGGGTGGTCGTACACCGGACGGTTCTCCCCGTCCATCCGGTCGTCGTCGGAGGCCTGCCCTGCGTACCGGCGGCCCACTGTGCCGTTGACCTGGCTCGCGCGGTTCGGCGGCTCGACGCACTGCCCGTACTCGATGCTGCCCTCCGGTCGGGCGTGGTCACCCGGGATGACCTGCTGGCGGAGGTCGCGGCTCACAGGGCGTTGCGTGGGGTCTGCCAGGCCCGGCAACTCATACCGCTGGCGGACGGACGGGCGGAGTGCCGACAGGAGAGCCAACTGCGACTGATCCTGATCGACGGAGGCCTGCCCCCACCGGAGCCACAGATCTGGGTGACCGACAGCTGCGGCATCCCTCTCTACCGGCTCGACCTGGGCTACCGCGAGCGTCGGATCGGCATCGAGTACGACGGACTGTCGCACCTGAACCGTGACCGGCTCAGGCACGACCGGGAACGGGTCAACTGGCTGGATGCCGCCGGTTGGCGAATGCGCTACTTCACCGACCGCGATCTCTACCGCCGCCCCCAACACATCAGAGCCACCATCCGCGCCGCCCTCTCCTAACCCCGCCCCTCACCCCGTCGATCTTGCACTTCCCGTCACGACAAATGCCACCATAGAAGGCATTCCGGCAACACGAAGTGCAAGATCGACGGAGTGAGGGGCGGGACGGGGTTAGGGGGCTAGGCGGGAGCGGATCAGGAAGCGGACTCCTTCGGGTGCCTCCAGGGAGAAGCCGCTGCCTCTGCCCGGCACCACGTCGACTGTCATCGTGGTGTGTTTCCACAACTCCCACTGGGACGTCGACATCCAGAACTCGACGGGTTCGGAAACCCCGTCGACCGAGAGCGAGGCGAGCAGCACATCGGACGAGCCGGTGCGGAACTCGCCAGCCGGGAAGCACATCGGGGCGCTGCCGTCGCAGCAGCCGCCGGACTGGTGGAACATCAGCGGCCCGTGCCGCCCCCGCAGCGACCTGATCAACTCGGCCGCCGCGGGGGTGAGTGAGACCACGGACATCAGAAGAAGCCGAGCTTCTGGGTGGAGTAGCTGACCAGCAGGTTCTTCGTCTGCTGGTAGTGCTCAAGCATCATCTTGTGGTTCTCCCGGCCGATGCCGGACTGCTTGTACCCGCCGAAGGCGGCGTGCGCCGGGTACGCGTGGTAGCAGTTCGTCCAGACCCGGCCGGCCTGGATTGCCCGCCCGGCCCGGTACGCGGTGTTCATGTCCCGGCTCCACACGCCCGCGCCGAGGCCGTACAGGGTGTCGTTGGCGATCTTCACGGCGTCGTCGAGGTCGGCGAACGAGGTCACCGAGACGACCGGCCCGAAGATCTCCTCCTGGAAGATGCGCATCGAGTTGTCGCCCTCGAAGATGGTTGGCTCAACGTAGTATCCGCCGGACAAGTCGCCGCCCAAGTCCGCCCGTGATCCTCCGGTCAGTACCCGGGCGCCCTCCTGCCGGCCGATGTCCAGGTAGGACAGGATCTTCTCGAGCTGGTCGTTGGAGGCCTGCGCACCGATCATCGTCTCGGTGTCCAGCGGATGCCCGGCCACGATCGCCTTCGTGCGTTCCACGGCCGCGGCCAGGAAGTCGCTGTAGTGGCCCTGCTGGATCAGCGCCCGGGACGGGCAGGTGCACACCTCGCCCTGGTTGAGCGCGAACATGGTGAAGCCCTCGAGCGCCTTGTCGTAAAAGTCGTCGCGCGACGCGCTCACGTCGTCGAAGAAGATGTTGGGGCTCTTGCCGCCCAGCTCCAGGGTGACGGGTTTGATGTTCTCGCTGGCGTACTGCATGATCAGCCGCCCGGTGGTGGTCTCACCGGTGAACGCCACCTTCGCCACCCGGGCCGAGGACGCCAGCGGCTTGCCGGCCTCCACGCCGAAGCCGTTGACGATGTTGAGCACGCCCGGCGGCAGCAGGTCCGCCACCAGCGACAGCCAGTAGTGGATGGACGCGGGGGTCTGCTCGGCCGGCTTGAGCACCACGGCGTTGCCGGCGGCCAGAGCGGGCGCCAGCTTCCAGGTGGCCATGAGGATCGGGAAGTTCCACGGGATGATCTGCCCGACCACGCCGAGCGGCTCGTGGAAGTGGTACGCCACGGTGTCGTCGTCGATCTCGCCGAGGGAACCCTCCTGGGCCCGGATCGCGCCGGCGAAGTACCGGAAGTGGTCGATGGCAAGCGGGATGTCGGCCGCAAGTGTCTCCCGGACCGGCTTGCCGTTCTCCCAGCTCTCGGCGATCGCGAGGGATTCCAGATTGTCCTGCATGCGGTCGGCGATCCGGTTGAGGATCAGCGCCCGCTCGGCCACCGAGGTACGCCCCCAGGCGTCGGCGGCGCCGTGCGCGGCGTCCAGGGCCTTCTCGACGTCCGGGGCCGTGCCCCGGGCCACCTCGGTGAAGGCCTGACCGGTGACCGGGGTGGGGTTCTCGAAGTAGCCACCACCGTGCGGCTTGACGTACTCGCCGCCGATGAAGTGGTCGTAACGGGACTGCCAGTGGGTGGGCGCGTCGTAGCGCGTCATGGTTACCTCCGCCGTCGTGGTGCGGGTGTGCCGACGGCGACGCTAGTTTCCAGAACGTTGCAGCCACGTTGCGCGCGCAAGGTCGTACTCCCGGGCAAGCTGGTCGATGCGCGCCAGGGCGAGCGGCCGGCGCGGCGTGCCCACCGGCAACGCCCGCGCCAGGGCCTGCCAGGCGGCCAGGTCGTCGGCGCCGGCGGGAGTCGCGGTCCAGGCCGTGAGCAGCGTCGGGTCCGCGCTGGCCAGCACGGCCGCGCGGAGCTGGCCGTCGATGAGCCGGCGCAGTCGGGCCACTCCCGGCGCGTCCGACCCGGGCAGCAACGACCCGGGGTACGCGTCGAGCGCGCCCGCGACATCGCCCTGGTCGAGCCGTGCCGCGATGGCGGTGAAGTCGGCCCGGACGGTGCCGCGCAGCCGGTACGGGCGGGAGTCGAGCAGCTCCGGCCCGAGCACCCGGCGCAACCGGGACAGCTCCGCGCGCAGGGTGACCGGGTGCAGCCGGTCGTCGCCGTAGAGGTCGAGGCCGAGCTGTTCGCCGGTGCGACCCTCGGGGTGGTGCAGCAGCAGCACCAGTAGCTCGCTGTGTCGGCGGCCGAGCCGGATCCGTCGCCCGTCGACGCGCAGTTCCGCCTCGTCGCGGCCGAGCGCGGTCACCACTGCGACGCCCGGCTCGACCGGCCGGTCCGCGGCGAGCTGCGCCTCGGCGGCGCGGGCGGTGGCCCGGACCAGCGCCAGGCTGTGCGGGTTCGCCAGATTGTCGCCGCCGGTGATGTCGACAGCACCGAGCAGCAGCCCGGTGGCCGGGTCGTGAATCGGCGCCGCCGCGCAGGTCCACCGCTGCACCGGTCGGCTGAAATGCTCGGTGGCGAAGATCTGCACGCTGTGGTCGACGGCCAGCGCGGTGCCGGGGGCGTTGGTGCCGGCGTGGGTCTCGTCCCAACGGGCGCCGGGCACGAAGTTCATCCGCTCGGCGTGCCGGAGCACCCCCGGATGCCCCTCGACCCAGAGCAGCCGCCCGTACGCGTCGCACACCGCCATCAGGTGCGCGCTGTCCTGCGCGATGCCTCCGAGCAGGTCCCGGAAGAGTGGCAGCACGCGGGCCAGTGGATGCCCGGCCCGGTACGCGGCGAGCGCGTCGTCGCTCAGGTCGACGGGTGGGGTGGCTTCCGGGTCGAGTCGCGCCGAACGTTCCCACGAGCGGCGTACCACCTCGCGGACCCGGTGTGGCGCGGCGCCGGCGGTGAGGAACGCCTCGTGGGCGGCACCGACCTGCGCGATCCGCTCGGCCGGATCGACGCCGAACTCCAGGGCGAGCCACGGGTCAGCCATGGGGCGACCTCCTCCGGCCCTATCGTGACGCAGCTCACCCTCGATCGCCAACCGTCGAGTCGCCGGGATGGCCGGAGCAGAGATTGCCCGGACCGGATGAACGGTAGGGCGCTGCGATCCGTACCACGCGGTGACGAACACCACCGAGGACGGGAGCGACTGGCGATGAGGGTGCAGCGCAAGCACGTGCTGGCGGCGACGGTGGCGGTGCTCGCCGCGGCGGGAGTGGCGGTCGGGACCGGATTCGGGTTCGCCGGCACCGCCCCCACGCGGTCGTCGGTCTGCTCCGGCTCGGTCACCTTCTCGGCGGAGGGTGGGGCACCGGCGGCGACAAGCGACCGCTTCCCGGTGGGTACGCGGCTGCGCGTGACCAACCTGGACAACAACCGGGCCGCCACTGTGACGGTGACCGGCCCGTCGGGCAGTTGTGTGCTGCTCAACGCGGCGGCCATGGACCTCGTGCGGGAGCCGGGCAAGAACGTGATCCGCCGCAACGTGGTCGAACGCCTCGACGCCGCCCCGCCGGCCGCCGGTGCGCCGGCACCCGGCACGGTACGCCCCGGAGCCGCGTCACCGGGCGCGTCGGGCCCGGCGCCCCGATCGGCGTGCCCGGGGGCGATCACCTTCTTCGAGGAGGCGGCCGGGCCGGCGGCGACAAGCGGGCAGTTCCCGGTGGGTACGCGGCTGCGGGTGACCAACCTGGACAACAACCGGGCGACCACCGTGGCGGTGACCGGCCCGTCGGGCAGTTGTGTGCTGCTCAACTCCGCCGCCATGGAGCAGATCCGTGAGCCCGGCAAGAACCTCGTCCGCCGTAACACGGTCGAGGTGCTCCGCTAGGCGTCGGGCCGCCCGAGGGCGCCGTCGAGAATGTCGGCGCCCCGGGTGAGCTGCTCGTCGGAGATCACCAGCGGGGGCAGGAAGCGCAGCACGTTGCCGTACGTGCCGCAGGTCAGGGTGAGCAGGCCGGCGGCGTGACAGGCGGCCGAGACGGCCGCCGTGGCGACCGGGTCGGGGATGAGGGTGCCGGGCTGTACCAGCTCCACGGCGAGCATCGCGCCCCGGCCGCGTACCTCGGCGATGCGGGGATCGCGCTCGGCGGCGGCCCGGAGCCGGGGGACCAGCACGGACTCGATGCGCCGGGCGGCGGCGGCCAGGTCCAGCTCGTGCATGGTCTCGATGGTGGCCAGCGCGGCGGCGCAGGCGAGCGGGTTGCCGCCGTACGTGCCGCCGAGGCCACCGACGTGCACCGCGTCCATCAGCTCGGCCCGGCCGGTCACCGCCGCGAGGGGCAGCCCACCGGCGATGCCCTTGGCCAGGGCGACCAGGTCGGGTTCGACGTCCTCGTGCTGGCAGGCGAACCAGTCGCCGGTACGGCAGAAGCCGGTCTGGATCTCGTCGGCCACGAAGACCACCCCGGCCGCCGTCGCCCAGGATCGCAGCGCCGGCAGGAAACCGGGTGCCGGCACCACGAAGCCGCCCTCACCCTGGATCGGCTCGATCAGCAGCGCGGCCACGTTCTCCGCCCCGACCTGCTTCTCGACCATCTCGATCGCCCGCGCGGCCGCATCGGCGCCGGAGAGCCCACCGTCGCGAAGCGGGTACGACATCGGCACCCGGTAGATCTCCCCGGCGAACGGCCCGAACCGGTGCTTGTACGGCATGTTCTTCGCGGTCAACGCCATGGTCAGGTTGGTCCGCCCGTGGTACGCGTGGTCGAACACCACCACGGCCGGCCGTCCGGTGGCGTGCCGCGCGATCTTCACGGCGTTCTCCACCGCCTCCGCGCCCGAGTTGAACAGCGCGGAGCGCTTCTCGAACCCGCCAGGCGTCACCGCGTTGAGCTGCTCGCACACCGCCACGTACGACTCGTACGGCGCGACCATGAAGCAGGTGTGGGTGAACCGTTCGACCTGCGCGCGGACCGCCTCGACCACCTTCGGCGCCGAGCTGCCGACGCTCGTCACCGCGATGCCTGCGGCGAAGTCGATCCACTCCCTGCCGTCGACGTCGGTAATCGTTCCACCCGACGCGCTGTCCACGTAGGACGTGATGACACTGCCGACGCCCCGGGCGACGGCACCACCGCGCCGCTTGTGCAGTTCTTCCGAGGAGGCCACGGGTCAGCCCTCGATGTTGTGCATGACGTGCTTGATCCGGGTGTAGTCCTCCAGGCTGTAGACCGAGAGGTCCTTGCCGTGCCCGGAGTGCTTGAAGCCGCCGTGCGGCATCTCCGAGACGAACGGGATGTGCGTGTTCACCCAGACGCAGCCGAAGTCCAGCCGGCGGGTCATCCGCATGGCCCGGCCGTGGTCCTTCGTCCACACCGACGCCGACAGGCCGTAGTCGACGCCGTTGGCCCAGCGCACCGCCTCGTCCTCGTCGGAGAAGCGCTGCACGGTGATGACCGGGCCGAACACCTCGTCCTGGATGATCTCGTCGTTCTGCCGCACTCCACTGACCAGGGTGGGGGCGTAGAAGTAACCCTGCGTCCCCTGCCGGGATCCCCCGGTCCGGATCGCCGCGTGGTCCGGCAGCCGGTCGACGAAGCCGCTGACCCGGGCGAGCTGGTTGGCGTTGTTCAGTGGGCCGTAGAGCACGTCCGCGTCGTCAGGCGCGCCGGTCTTCGTGTTGCGGGCCTGCTCGGCGAGCGCCGAAACGAAGTCGTCGTGGATGCCCGGCCCGGCCAGCACCCGGGTGGCCGCCGTGCAGTCCTGCCCCGCGTTGAAGTAGCCGCCCATCGCGATGGCCTCGGCCGCCGCCGCCACGTCCGCGTCGTCGAAGACCACCACCGGGGCCTTGCCGCCCAGTTCCAGGTGGGTCCGCTTCAGATCGGTCGCCGCCGCGGTGGCGACCTCCATGCCCGCGCGGGTCGAGCCGGTGATCGACACCAGCTGCGGCGTGGGGTGGGAGACGAGGGTACGACCGGTGTTCCGGTCGCCGCAGACCACGTTGAACACACCGGGCGGGAAGAACTCGGCGGCGATCTCGGCGAGCAGCAGTGTCGACACAGGAGTGGTGTCCGACGGCTTGAGCACCACCGTGTTGCCGGCGGCCAGTGCCGGGGCGATCTTCCAGACGGCCATCATCAGCGGGTAGTTCCATGGCGTGACCTGGGCGCAGACGCCGATCGGCTCGCGCCGCACGTACGAGGTGTGCCCGGCCAGGTACTCCCCGGCGGACCGCCCCTCCAGCAGCCGGGCCGCGCCCGCGAAGAACCGGAATTGGTCCACCGCCGGCGGCAGCTCCTCCTCGGCGGTGAGCTGGCGCGGCTTGCCGGTGTTGCGGACCTCGGCGTCGACCAGCTCGGCCGCGCGGGCCTCCACGGCGTCGGCGAGCTTGAGCATCGCCCGCTGCCGCTCGGCGGGAGTGACCTCCCGCCAACTCTCGTACGCGGTGGCGGCGGCACTCATCGCTGCGTCCACGTCGGCGGCGCCGGACACCGGGGCCTGCGCGAACACCTCGCCCGTGCAGGGGTCGATCAGGTCGGCGTACCCGCCGTCGGCCGGTTCGACGTAGGAGCCGTTGACGAAGTTGCGCAGCTGCTGCTGATCACTCATGACGGGATCTCTCCGAGGGGCCGGGGTGCGGTTCTGCGGCGGTTATCGCAATCTCCCTGCCATCTTGGCCACTGAATTCGCGGCAGACAAGGGTTGCGGCGACTGTTTCCGTCGACAGCCGACTCGTCTACGCTGCTCGGCGTGGAGCCCACCGCGTTCTTCGTCGCCTCCCGCCCCGCCGCCGGCGAGGGTGAGTTGACAGTCCACCACCCGTACGACGGTCGCCCGGTGGGGCGTACCACGATCGCCACGCCCGACCAGGTCGAGGCCGCCGTCGCCGCGGCGGCCGGTGTGGCCGCGCAGGCCGCGGCCCTGCCCGCGCACACCCGCGCTGCCGCCCTGGACCACGTGTCCCGCCGGCTCGCCGAACGCGCCGACGAGGTCACCGCGCTGATCACCGCCGAGAACGGCAAGCCGGTGAAGTGGGCGCGGGCCGAGGTGGGACGGGCCGTGTCCACCTTCCGGTGGGCCGCCGAGGAGGCCCGGCGCTTCTCCGGCGAGCTGCAACGCCTCGACACCGACCCGGCCGCCACCGGGCGGATCGCGCTGGTCCGGCGGGTGCCGAGAGGGCCGGTGCTGGGCATCGCGCCGTTCAACTTTCCGCTCAACCTCGTCGCCCACAAGGTGGCGCCGGCCATCGCCGTGGGCGCGCCGATCATCGTCAAGCCCGCCCCGGCGACACCCCTGTCCGCGTTGCTGCTCGGCGAACTGCTTGCCGAGACCGACCTGCCGGCCGGCATGTTCTCGGTGCTGCCGCTGCCCAACGACCGCGCCGGCGAACTGGTCGCCGACCCCCGGCTGCCGGTGGTGTCGTTCACCGGGTCCGGGCCGGTCGGCGCGGCCATCCGCCAGCAGGTGCCCCAGAAGCACGTCACGCTGGAACTGGGCGGCAACGCGGCGGCCGTGCTCTGCGCGGACTGGACGTCCGGCGAGGACCTGGACTTCGCCGCGCAACGGATCGCCACCTTCGCCAACTACCAGGCCGGCCAGTCGTGCATCGCCGTCCAGCGCGTGTACGTGCACCACAGGCTGCACGCCGAGTTCCTGCCCCGGCTGGTCACGGCGGTCCGCGCGCTGCGCACCGGCGACCCCACCGACGAGTCGACGGACGTCGGCCCGATGGTGTCCGAGGACGCCGCCCGCCGGGTCGAGGCATGGGTGGGCGAGGCAGTGGCCGCCGGCGCCACGGTCGAGGTGGGCGGCGCGCGGGACGGCGCCACGTACCCCCCGACCGTGCTCACCGGCGTGCCCGCCGACGCCAGGGTCGTCGCCGAGGAGGTGTTCGGGCCGGTGCTCGTGGTCGCCCCGGTCGCCGACGACCAGGCCGCGTTCGCGGCGGTGAACGACTCGGCGTACGGGTTGCAGGCGGGCGTCTTCACCCGACGCCTGGACGTGGCCTTCGCCGCCGCGCGGACGCTCGAGGTGGGCGGGGTGATCGTCGGCGACGTGCCGTCGTACCGGGCCGACCAGATGCCGTACGGCGGAGTCAAGGGCAGCGGCGTCGGCCGGGAAGGGCTGCGTAGCGCGATGGACGACTACACCGAACCGCGGGTCATGGTGCTGACCGGGCTCACCCTCTAGGCCTCGTCGGCGCGCCAGGTGCCGTCGTCGCTCACCCGGGCCGGGGCGCGGCCGAGCAGCAGGGTGGTCAACGCGGCGTCGATCGTGTCGCCCAGGAACCACTCACCGGCCTGGTCGAGGGCGAAGACCCGGCCCCGCTCGTCGACGGCGATGATGCTGTCCTGGCCCTCGGTGCCGACCGGGAAGAGCCGTACGCCGAGGACCGCGCCGAAGTCGGCGAGCGTGTCGGCGGTGTGCGCGATCATGTGCGGGCGGATGTCGAACCGGGAGATCCACACCTGCTCGCCAGGGCCGCGCCGGGCACCCACCAGGCTGGGGAACGCGGTCAGCGCCTCGACGGCCGCTGGGAAGACCTCGTGCCGGTGGGTGCGCCCCGCCACTGCCGTGACGTCCCGTACGGCTGCGGCGGCCATGAGCTGGTCACCGATGTGCGGTCGCCAACCGGCAGCCACCAGCGCGTTGGCCACCTCGGGCGGGAAGCGGCCCGGGTCCGGGTCGGGCTCCGCCGGGGGTAGCCAGGTCTCCGTGTACGCCCGGGTCGACTCCGGCAGGACGTTGGCGCTCACCAGGAAGTTGACGCACGAGTCGCAGGGCCGCTCGGCCGGGCCGCCCGCCGGGTCCCCCGGCTCCCGCACCCGGAAGATCTCGAACCGCGCCCCCTCCAGCAGAGCCGCCGCCTCGGCCCGGCCCATCGGCGCGATGCCCTCGGCGGCCCGCCGGTGGTCGTACTCGTGCAGCACGTCGGACACCACGATCAGCTCGGCGTGACCCTCGCCGCCGCGGACCAGCTCCCCAGGGGGCAGCTGATCCAGGTAGGTGCGCACGAGCGGGTGATGGTTCAGGGGGACGGCGCCCTTCGTGCCCCGCGCCGTCCAGATGCGACCGTCGAGTGTCAGATGCGCCGTGGTGTTCGGGGTGGCGATCCGATGGATCTCCCGCACCAGCAGGCTCGACTGGTCGACGGTGCGCGCGGCGGTCGGCCCGTCCGGCTGACTACGCCGGTACATGTCCGCCACCACGTCGCTGGGCACCCGGGGCCAGGTGGTGACCTTCCCGGTCTGCTTGTCGACGACCGTCGTCGGCAGGTCACCCGGGACCGTCCGCACCTCGGTGGACACGACGGACGTGATGACGTAGCCGAGATCGAACTCGTCGACCACCGGCGTGCACTCGTGGCCGAGGCGGTGTGAATCGCGGCGGGCCCAGGTGGCCGCGAGCTGCTCGGCCTGTTCACGGTCGATCACACACCGAAACTACCGGACTACACGGATCGATGGCGGCCGGTATGGTTCGGGCTACCGACGGTGACGGGAGGAACGGCGGTGAGCGAACGCGTGGACCGCGACGTCAATCGCGAGCTACGGGCCCGATTCGACGACGTGTACGGGCAGTATCAGCAGCTCAGGTCCAACCTGGACGAACTGCGCGCCCGGCTCGCCGCGGTCCGGGTGACCAGGCGGTCTGCCGACGGGCAGGTGACAGTGACAGTCGGCGCCCGGGGCGAGCTGGTCGCGATCGAGCTGGACCCGGCCATCTACCAGGACCGGGACGCCGAGGCGCTGAGCCGCAGGATCACCGAAACCCTCCACGCCGCCACCACCGCCGCCGGCGACACCACACGGGATCTGGTGGCCGCACACGTACCGGCCGGCTCCGGCTCTGTCGAGTTCCTGCGTACCGGAGATTTCGGCGCGCTGCTCGGGCGCGCCGAGGCCGTCCTCGGGCGGCGCGAGGGGCCGGCATGACCGACGGGCAGCTGTGGCTCGACCCGTACCGAGCCCGCCGGGGCGGCGCCGACCTGGCCCTCGCCGGCGAGGCGGTGACAGCCCGCCGGGCGGCGGAGGGCGGCGAGATCGAAGCCGCAAGCGGCAACCGGCCGTGGGGCCGCGACGACATCGGCGCGGCGTTCGAGCGCAGCTACCGAGGGTTCGAGCAGACCGTGCTGCGGGCCTGGACGGGCATCGGCCACCGGCTCACCGAGCTGGGCACCGACGTGGTCCGCGCGGTAGACGCGAGCGTGCAGACCGACGGCAGCAGCGCCGCCCGGCTCGACCGGGCCGCCGACCGGCGCTGACAGCGGGGCGATCCGGATGAGCGTTCTGCCCAGCCCCATTCCGCACCCGCTCGACTACGCGCCCTGGGACGTGCCCGGCTGGATCTACGAGGCACTGGACTGGGTCGTCGGCGTGCAGTGGCCCGAGGGCGACGAGCGCGCCGTCTGGGACGTCGCCGACCGCTGGTACGCCGTCGCCGCCGTCCTCGCCGGGCCGCACAGCGACGCCGCCACCGCCGCCGGTGAGGTACGCGCCGGGTACGGCGGCGTCGGCGCGGTCGACGAGGCGTTCGAGGCGGCCTGGCGGGGGATCGCCGAGAACGCCGACGCGCCCCTGCCGGTGCTGCTCGCGGTCACCAGCGACCTGGGCCGGCTCGTCGAGGAGTGCGGCTGCGACATCGAGGGCGCCAAACTCGAAGTCTGGATCGAGCTGGGCATCCTCGTCATCGAACTGCTGACGGTGGCGGTGGCGGCCGTGCTCACCGCCGGCGCCGCCTCCCCGGCCGCCGGCGCGGCGGTCACCACCACCCGACTGCTGATCCAGCAGATCTTCAAACGGCTGATGGGGCAACTGGCCAGCAAGTCCCTCAAACACGGGCTGAAGGAGGCGGGGGAACGGGCAGCCAAGGAGGTCGCCCGGGGCGGCGTACGCGGCCTTGCCCGGCGCGCCGCCCGGGAAGGGCTGGAGGAGGCGGCGGAAGAGGCCGGGGTCACGCTGGCCACCCAGGCGTACCAGAACTCCACCGGCCGGGCGCACGGCCTGGACCTCACCGACCTGGGCGCGTCGGCCGTCGGTGGCCTCGCCGGCGGGGCGGTCGCGCCGCTGGCCGGCCTGGGTCGGCACGTGACAGGTCGCGCCGCTCGGGTCGGTGAGCACCTGGGCCGGGAGATGACAGGTGAGGTGCTCGCCGAGACCGCCGCCGGCCTGGCCACCGGGCAGGGCCTCACCTCGATGGAGGACGTGGCCCGCGCCGCCGCCTCCGGGGCCACCGGCTCGGCCACCGCCCAGACCGACCACGCGTTGCACGCCAAACTCGACGCGCAGGCCAACGCCCTGGCGGGCGCCTCCCTCACCGGCCCGTCCCTGGCGCCGCCTCCCGCAGCCTCCTTTGTGGAGGCCCCTGCCGCTTCCGCCGTCGTCTCGTCCGCTGCCGCCTCATCGGATCCGCCTTCGGCGGGATCGGTCTCTTCGCTGTCGGTGTCCTCCGCTGTCGGCGGGCCGGTGGCCGGGTCGCCGGTGGCTGCGGTGCAGCAGGCGGTCGGTGGTGCGGATGCGGCCGCGTCACCTGTGGGGTCGGTCCCTGACGTGCGGGCCGCCGTGTCGTACGGCCCGACCCAGCCCACTGTCCCGGACCTGGCCGGCTCACCTGTGTCGCCGACGATCGGCGACGAGCCGAGCCGCTCAATGCTGCCGACCGAGACCGTCGCGCCATCGCCGGACGGGCTCACCATCGACCGCCCCGGCCCCGCGCAAGCGATCGCCACCGACCCCACCCTCTCCTCGGTCGCCGCGCCCACCACCGGCACGCTCGACCAAGCCGGCACACCAGCCACCGGCGTCGCGCCCAGCCCGCACAACGGCAGCACCGGAACGGCCCCCGGTGTCACCGGCCCGTCCGCGTGGTCCCCGTCGGCGACGAACCCGACGAGCACCGCCGCTCCGGCAGTCGCCGCAGGTGTGGCACCACCGGCCGCCACCGCCAGCCCGGCGCCGTACCCACCGACGTGGCAGGCGTTCGGGCCGGGCCGCGTACCCGCCCACCCGGCGCGCGGCAGGGCATCGGTCCCCGGTGACCTGACCGCGCCGTCGCAGTCCGATTTCGAGGCCAGCGACTGGTACGCGGCTCGGTGGGCGGCCGAGGCGGAAGCCGCCGAGCGGCAGCGCTACCGGGGCTACTACGAGTCGCGGCGCAACGAGTTCGAAGCCAGCCGCCGGCAGGCCGAAGCCAGCCGACTTCACGCCCTGGCCGCCGAACACGACCGCCGGGCCGTCGAGTACGCCACCTACGCCCGGCAACTCCACCGGGCCGGCCACCAGCGGTGGGCCGACGGCTGGCAGCGGGCCGCGAACGACGAGACACGCGCGTACACCCAGTGCCGTGACCTGGCCGACGCGGTGCTGGCCGGCGCCCGGGCGCCAGAGGTCATCGACATCAGCGACGCGGCCTTCCGGCAGGCCAACACGGACGTGGGTGCGCTCGCCCTCGGTGCGGTGGAGGTCCGCGGCCCGTCCCGGCTCACCGGCGACGACGTGCCCCCGCCGATCGACGACTCCCGGCCGTACGGGCAGCCCGGCGGCCTACGCCCGCCGCTGGCCCTGCACCAGGTCGACGTCGAACGGCAGATGCCCCGCGACCCGGACGGCAGCGTCACCCGCACCGCCGATCCCCGCCGCGGCGCCTGGTTCCGGCTCCTCAACGACGGCGGGCCGATGGCCGACGCCACCCGGGGCATCAACTGCCTGGACTGCACCCTGTCCATGTTCGAGACATGGGTGCACGGGCGGCCCCGCGTGTCGGCGCCGCGCACCTTCGACGGGTACCTCGACGGCGACACCCGCCGCCCCATCCGAGGCGAAGCTGGCGGCCCCGGCCGGGTGGAGGACGTCACCGGAGGCCGGTTCCAGCGGCTGCTCGCCCCGCCGCCCGGCCAACGGCTGCACCCGGCACACGCACGACAGGCCGCCGACCGCGGCTACCGCAACCTGCACGACCAGATGCTGCTGGGCGGACACGGCAGCTACGCGTTCCTGATCACCGAGTGGGCCGGCGGAGGCTCCCACGCCTGGGTGGCGCTCAACCAGAACGGCACGATCCTCTACGTCGACCCGCAGACCGGCATCATCCGCGACCGGCCGCTGTACCCCGACGTGGTCGGCATCGACGCGCTGGTGCTCGACGGCGCCGGCCGGCCCATGCCGCTCGGCGGACTGCCCCGAGGCCGGTTCAGCGAACGACCCGACCTGCCGACCCACCCGTCGGCGCGGGACGACGGCGGTCACGGCGACCCGTACGTCAACCGGATGTACCTGCTCCTGGACGGGCCGGGCTCGGTTCCCGACGCGGGTGACGGATCCACCCACGGGGACGCCGCGTCGGTGGACCGTGATTCGGCTGAGGTGCTCGCATCGGCCGGCAGTCTGGACGAGGTGTTCGCGGCCGGAGTGAGCCCAGTTGAATTCGCTAGAGCGGCGTCCCAGCAGACCCTCCGGCGACTGGTACCCGACCTCGACGAGGCGGCTGCCCAGGATGTGTCGCGACTCTTCGCCGACGTCCGTATCCGCGACATGTTCGACACTGCTGTACGGGAACCGCTCCCGAACGAGCCGGGTCTCGCGGAGAGCCTGGCTCGGCAACTGGCGCAGGCGCCGGATCTGGCGCGAATGGTCCTGGCCACCCCCGAACTGGCGAACTCACTGACGGCCCGCCCGCTGACAATGCATCACCTTGCGAGTCACCAGCAGGCCATCGATGCCCTCGCCGGGGTGCTCGACGACATCGCCCGACAGGAGGAGGCGGGCGTAGGCGTGCCATCCGAACGAAGCTTGCCTCAGCCAGAGCCGACACCGCTCACTGAGGAACAGTTGAGGATCAGCGCCAGCATTGAGGTAGACCATGAGCCGGTCGTACAGGCAGGATTCGACAACCTCCGCCGCGGTGACCCCGACTATCGCGCGCGTTACCTCGACAGTCTTTACGCGGCGGCAGCCGTGGCGCAGGCAGATCTGAATCAGCTTGCGATGTCTGTGGCCCACGTCAATGGCCGTCGTATCGGAGAGCCTGGTTGGCGTTCGCAGCCCAAGGACCGCCGCCGAGCCGAGGACAAGGTAAACAAGAGACAGGGTGACGCGTCGACGTTGCTCGACCTGGCGGGGGCGAAGGTCGAGTTCGGTTGTCTGGACGACCTCTACGCTGCTCTTCAACGGGTCAAGGAGTATCCGGACGCCGTGATTGTGAGCTGCGACGATCGGTTTGTATTTCCCATGAGCAGTGGCTACCGGGATGTGCAGCTCACCTTGCGGATGCGCAACGGTCACCTGGCGGAGTTCCGCCTGCACCTCGCAGCGCTCGACGCAGTGGCCGTTTGGGAGCATGTGCTGTACGAGGTGCGCCGCGACGTGGAGGCCCTGGCACTTCTCGACCACCGAACGCTGACGCCTCGTGAGCGGGCGATCACGCAGGGGATTCGCATTCTGGAGCAGCAGCTGTTCTGGCAGGCGTTGCAGTCAACTTTCGAGGAGAAGTCCGGATGACCGAGGTGTCCAGCTCGGACCTTCCCGCCTACTACCTTTACCACCAGTCGCCAGTAAAGATCGTAGAGACCCCTGACGGTGGTGCTCGGGTCTGGCGCGTTTCCATCGACTCCGGCGGGTGGCACGAAAAGAACGACATCTTCGTGGAGATCATGCTTGCCGTCGGCGGCGACATCTTCACTCGCAGCGCCGCGGACTTCGTTCAGGAGGTGGAGGCGTTCCGAGCCCACTATCTTCAGGGCGACGGGCCGATCTTCGCGCTTTACGAGACGGTGCAGGCGCTTCGGGATGCCGCGAAAGCCGAGGGGCGCCATCTCACGCCGAAGGAGCGGGCGTTGATTCGGGGGATCCGCCAGCGGACGTTCGTGATGTTCGAGGAGCAGCTTCGTGCGGCTGGTGATCCCGGCGCGGACCCTGATATCGCCAGAGCGGTGTAGGCAGGGCTCTGTCGAGGACCCGTGGGTCGCGGAGGCGAACCTCAGCGCGCGTGCGTTGGGCCCGGCGGTCGGCGAGGCAGTCTCCCGAGGCCGGCGTCCCGTCCGCGCTTTCGGCTTGATCACGTGATGAGAAACAGTTGCCGGGCCCTTCCGAGGGATTTCGCCTGGTCCGAATAGGATCGAGACATGAGTGGGTCGAGGGCGGAGAAGAGCAGATCCCACGTCTGGGCGTGGCCGGCCGGCATCCTGATCGGTCTGGCGATCGGCATCCCCTCGTTCGGTTCGAAGGGTGGCGTCGCGTTCGGCGTAGCCCTCGGCGTCGCCTTCGCGATCGCCTTCGGCGCGGCGGGGAAGCGTTCCGAGGGCGGCAGGGCCGACGGTGACATGTCCGCGGGCGGCGCCGACGGCCCGCGTGGAGGGTGATCGACTCCAGTTCGCCGATGTTGGCGTATCCGGAGCCACTGGTTACCGCGATATCGGCGATGTTGAGTGGATCAAGCCGGGTGCCAGGCTCGGCGCCGACGAGTGTCGCCGAGGCGGTGGGCGTACAGGAGGTTTTGCGGCCGCTCGTCGACCTGGTCGGGCCGGGGCCTACCGCGCCCGCGACGGTCGCCGGCCTGGACGTGGCGTACGCGCAGAGCGGTGACCTGCTGGCGGCGGCCGTGACCGTGTTGGACGCCCGGACGTTGGCCGTGGTGGATTCCGCGGTCAGTGTGGGCCGGCCGGCGTTCGGTTATGTGCCGGGGCTGTTCGCGTTCCGGGAGTTGCCGGCTCTGCTCGCCGCGCTGGACCGGCTGACCACCCGACCGGACCTGCTGGTCTGTGACGGGCACGGGTTGGCTCATCCGCGCCGGTTCGGGCTCGCGTGCCATCTCGGGGTGGTGACCGGGCTGCCGGCGATCGGGGTGGGGAAGACGCCGCTGGTCGGCGAGTGGGATCCGCCGCCGGTGCGGCGGGGTGCCTGGTCGCCGTTGCGGGACGCGGGTGAGGTCGTCGGTCGGGTGCTGCGGACGCAGGACGGCGTGAAGCCGGTCTTCGTCAGCGTGGGACACCGGATGAGCCTGGACAACGCCACCGCCCAAGTGCTCGCGCTGGCCCCGCGCTACCGGCTGCCGGAGACCACCCGGACGGCCGACCGGCTCTGCCGTGACGCGCTCGCCAGGGTGGAGGAGCAGGCTGGCCGACCGGGGGCGTAAACCGTAACGCCGCACACATGCGGGCCGCTCTATGACCAGGGGTGGGGGTGGGCCGGTAGTAGCCTGACCCGCGGACCCCACCCGGGGTGAAACGGTGAGGTGATCATGACGGTGCGTCGGCGTGCGGCGCGGCTCGCGACGGTCTGCGGTGTCCTGGGCGGCCTGGTGCTGCTCGGTGCGTCGCCGGCGTCGGCCGACGACGACTCGGTCCGGGTCGGCGCCGCCAGCAGTTTCTCCGCCGGTGGTTCGGCGCAGGGGGTGAACGTCGCGGTGCGCAAGCGCTCCGACGGGTGCGTGCTGCTGCGTACCGCCCTGGGCCTGAGCCTGGAGGGTCTCCAGCCGGATCAGGTGACGGTGCAGGTGAACGCCGGTGGGCGTTGGTTCCCGGTGGCGGTGTCCGGGGGTGACGGCAGCGCGGTGACCGGGCAGACGTCGCCGGCGAAGCCGACCCTGTGCAAGGGCAAGGGCATCACGGTGCGGTACCGGGTGGCGTTCGCCGAGGGCACGCCTGGCGGGCGGCTCGTGGTGACCGGCGTGGGGGTCAGCGCGGCCGGCCAGGAGCTGGGTCGGGGCACCGACACGGCGCGGCTGAACGGCGCCCGGGTCACCCCGACGCCGTCGAAGAAGCCCACGCCGACTCCGAGCCCGACCGAGGTCGCGACCGCCAGCGAGGTGGTGAACCCGGCCGCGCTCGCGCCGACGGCCGCCGCGCCGTCCACGACGCCTGTCGCCGCCGAGTCCGGCGGCGGTTCACCTGTCATGTTCTTCGGTATCGCGATGGTCGCCGTCGGACTACTGCTCATCGTGCTGCTGGTCCGCCGCTCGCGGCAGGACCGGTCACCTGCCGACCCGCCGCCCGTGCCCCTGCCGGGCAACCCCGGCGGCACCACCTACCGCTCCGGCGGTGGGTCACCGGCCGCGCCCGCCAACCCCGGCTCGGTGTACGGCCAGCAGCCGTCCGGCGGCTACGGCACGATGCCCGCTCCCCGGCCCGCCCCCGGCGCTGTGTACGGGGCCCGACCGGTGGAGAACGCGCCGGCACCCCAGGCGACGCAGCCGATGCCGGGCGCTCCGGGCACCCCACTGCCGCCCGAGGATCCGCCCGACGGTGGCGAGCGCACGGCGATCATGCCCCGGCTCCCCGGCTGAGCGGGGCCGGACCCCTACCCTCCGATACGCTCAGGTTCGGTGGAAACTGCGGCCAAGGAGCGGAACCAGTGTCTGATCTGTCCCAGATCGTGAAGGCGTACGACGTCCGAGGGACGGTGCCGGACCAGTGGGACGAGCGGGTCGCCGAGGCGCTTGGAGCCGCGTTCACCCAGCTTCTCAACACCACCGACGAGCCGGGCGACGCGGTCGTCGTCGGGTACGACATGCGGGCCAGTTCGCCAGGGTTGGCGGAGGCGTTCGCGGCAGGCGTCCGCGCTGAGGGCCGCTCGGTGATCGAGATCGGGCTCGCCTCCACCGATCTGCTCTACTTCGCGTCCGGTTCGCTCGACCTGCCCGGCGCCATGTTCACGGCCAGCCACAACCCCGCGCAGTACAACGGCATCAAGATGTGCCGCTCCGGTGCCCGGCCCATCGGTCAGGACAGCGGGCTCGCCGAGATCCGCGATCGCGCACAGGCCCTCCTGGATTCGGGCACGGCCCGTCCGGGCGGCGAGCCGACCCGACCTGTCGAGCGCCGTGACCTGCTTCCCGACTACGCCGCGTACCTGCGCAAGCTTGTCGACCTGTCCGGCATTCGGCCGTTGAAGGTGGTGGTCGACGCGGGCAACGGGATGGGCGGCTTCACGGTTCCGACAGTGCTCGGCGACGCGGCCCTGTCGGCCCTGCCGTTGGAGATCGTGCCGCTGTACTTCGAGTTGGACGGCAGCTTCCCCAACCACGAGGCCAACCCGTTGGATCCGGCGAACCTGGTCGACCTCCAGCGCGCGGTGGTCGAGCACGGTGCCGAGATCGGGCTGGCCTTCGACGGTGACGCCGACAGGTGCTTCGTGGTGGACGAGCGCGGCGAGCCGGTTTCGCCGTCGGCGATCACCGCTCTGGTCGCCGCTCGCGAGTTGGCGAAGCACCCGGGCTCCACGGTGATCCACGGCCTCATCACCTCCAGCGCCGTCCCGGAGATCATCCGTGAGCACGGCGGCGAGCCTGTCGTCGCCCGCGTCGGTCACTCCTTCATCAAGGCCGAGATGGCGCGCACCAACGCCGTCTTCGGTGGCGAGCACTCGGCTCACTACTACTTCCGGGACTTCTGGTTCGCCGACACCGGGATGCTCGCCGCGATGCACACCCTGGCCGCGCTGGGTGAGCAGTCGCTGCCGCTGTCCGTGCTGGCCGGGGAGTACGAGCGCTACGTCGCCTCCGGCGAGATCAACTCGACGGTGGCCGACCAGGCGGGCGCGGTCGCCGAGGTGCGGGCCGCGTACCCCGAGGCGAAGGCCGACGAGATGGACGGGCTCACGCTGCGTTTCCCCGACGGCGCGTGGTTCAACCTGCGCGCCTCCAACACCGAGCCGTTGCTGCGGCTCAACGTCGAGGCGCCCACCCGGGATCGGATGGTCTCGCTCCGGGACGACGTGCTCAACCGCGTTCGCCGATAAGATCGCCTGCGCCGGTCGGCACCGCCGCCGGTGAAGCCGCACACGTGGAAGGAGCCGTGCCATGGCCCTGGATCCGCAGTTGCTCGAGATTCTCGCCTGTCCGGACACGCACCACGCCCCGCTCACCTACGATGCCGAGGCGCAGACGTTGACCTGCACGGAGTGCGGCCGGATCTTCGAGGTCCGTGACGACGTGCCGGTGCTGCTGCTCGACGAGGCGCGCGGTGGCCCCGGGCAGGCATCATGATCGACGGTACGGCCGGGGTCAGTGGTCGGCGCGACGCCGACGAGGCCCTGCTCGACAACCCGGCGGCGTTGGCCGAGCACGATCCGGGTGACATGCTCCGGCACACCGCCTCGGCGGGCGCGCAGGTGCGGGAGAGTGCGGCGCTGGCCGCCGAGGCGAATCTGGCGGTGCTCGCCGACGACGGGCGGCCCCGGGCCGTGGTGATCGCGGGCATCGGCACCGCCGGGCGTACCGGTGACGTGCTGGCCACCGTCGCCGGGCCGCGCTGCCCGGTCCCGATCATCGGGCACCGCAGCGCGGGCGTACCCGGCTGGGTGGGCGCGGCCGACGTGGTGATCGCGGTGAGCGCGTCCGGCCGGAGCCCGGAGGCGCTGGGCGCCGCCGAGGCGGCCCACAGGCGTGGTGCCCGGCTCGTCGCGGTGGGTGCACCGGATTCGCAGTTGCAGTCGATCGCCGAGCAGGCCCGGGCGCCGTTCATCCCGGTGCCCCGACGCGCGCCGGCGCGGGCCAGCCTCTGGGCGCTCACCGTGCCGGTGCTGCTCGCCGCCCGTTCGCTCGGGCTGGTGAAGGTCAACGAGGCGGACCTGGCGGAGACCGCGGCCCGACTCGACGCGGACGCGGACCGCTGCCGGTCCGCCGCGGAATCGTTCGTCAACCCGGCGAAGTCGCTGGCGCTGGGGCTGGCCGGCTCGATCCCGATCGTCTGGGGTTCGTCCCCACTGGCGACGGTGGCTGCCCGCCGGTTCGGCGACACACTGTCGGCCAACGCCCGCTACCCGGTGGTCACCGGGGCGCTCGGCGAGGCCGGTAGGGGTCGCGTCGGCCTGCTCGACGGCGTCTTCGGAGGTCTGGCCGAGGGCGAGCGGGACATCTTCGCCGACCCGGCGGAGGACGACGGCGAGGGGACCCGTCTGCGGCTGGTACTGCTGCGCGACGGCGGGCTCAACGCCGAGGACGACACCGACGAGCCACTGGCGGTGGAGGAGCGCCGCGCGGACGCGGTGCAGACCCTCGCCGAGCGGCGCGGGGTGCGGTGTGACGTGGTGACCGCCGAGGGCGGCTCCGCGCTGGAACGGCTGGCCTCGCTGATCGCGGTGCCGGATTTCGCGTCGATCTACCTGGCTCTGGCACATGGACTGGACCCGATGGCCGTACCGGCCATCACCGAGATGAAGGAGCTGTCGAACCAGTGAACGGACGTAGGGGGCGGCGCGTCATGCGCGGACCGGTTGGCTTCGTTCGGCGGAGCGGAGCGGCGGCGTGAGCGCCAACGGTGGAACGAAGGCGATCGTCGCCGCCCTGCTGGCCAACGTCGGCATCGCCGTCACCAAGTTCGTCGCGTTCCTGCTGACCGGGTCGTCGTCGATGCTTGCCGAGTCGATCCACTCGGTCGCCGACTCGGGCAACCAGGGCCTGTTGCTGCTCGGCGGCAAGCGGGCGAAGCGGGCGGCCACCCCGGAGCACCCCTTCGGGTACGGCCGTGAGCGCTACATCTACGCGTTCATCGTGTCGATCGTGCTGTTCAGCCTGGGTGGCCTGTTCGCCCTCTACGAGGCGTACCACAAGTGGTCGGATCCGCACGGCATCAGCGAGTGGCAGTGGGTGCCGATCACGGTGCTGGTGGCGGCGATCCTGATGGAGTCGTTCTCGTTCCGGACCGCCATCAAGGAGTCCAACCACATTCGGGGCAACCAGTCCTGGGTGCGGTTCATCAGGCGTGCCAAGGCACCGGAGCTGCCTGTCGTTCTGCTCGAGGACTTCGGCGCGCTTGTCGGTCTGGTCTTCGCGCTGTTCGGCGTCACCATGACGCTGATCACCGGAAACGGCAAGTGGGACGCCGCGGGCACCGCGATGATCGGTGTCCTGCTCGTGGTGATCGCCATCGTGCTGGCGATCGAGACGAAGAGCCTGCTGCTCGGTGAGGGCGCCGAACAGCAGGACCTGGACGCCATCGAGCGGTCCATCACCGACGGTCCCGAGGTGGAGCGGATCATCCACATGAAGACGCTCTACCTGGGCCCGGAGGAGCTGATGGTCGCCGCGAAGATCGGCGTACCGGCCTGCGAGAGCGCCGAGGACCTTGCGCGCGGCATCAACGCCGTGGAGGCGCGCATCCGCGCCGCCGTGCCCGTCGCCCGCGTGATCTACCTGGAGCCGGACATCTGGAGTGTCGCCGCCGCCAAGGCCGGCACGGGCGCCGCCGCCGACACCGCCGTACCCCAGCCGCAGGAGGGCGAGGCGGCCGGGCGGCCCGGGGGCTGACCTGTGGAACTGCTGTACGGACCGATCCGGGACTACGCCTGGGGGTCGCGCTCGGCTCTCGCGCTGTTGCAGGGCCGGCCGGTGCCCAGCGCCGGTCCGGAGGCGGAGCTGTGGCTGGGCGCCCACCCGGGTGCCCCGGCCATGGTGGAACGCGCCGGGCTCCAGGTCAGCCTGTGTGACCTGGTGCGGGACGAGCCGGGGCAGTGGCTCGGTACGCGGGTGTCCGACCGGTTCGGCAGCAGGCTGCCGTTCCTGCTCAAGGTCCTCGCCGCGGACGCCCCGCTGAGCCTGCAGGCCCACCCGGACGCCGAGCAGGCCCGGGCCGGGTACGAGGCGGAGGCGGGGCGTCCGGCGGCGGAACGCAACTACTCCGACCCGCACCACAAGCCGGAGTTGCTGGTGGCGCTCACCCCGTTCGAGGCGCTGTGCGGGTTCCGGCCGCCTGTGGAGTCGGCCGAGGCGCTCGCGTCGTTCGGCGTACCGGTGCTGGCGCCCGTGATGGAGGCGTTGCGGGCCGGTTCGCCGGGGTTGCGGACGGCGGTGCGGACGCTGCTGGCCTGGCCGGCCGGTGAGCGTGACGAGTTGTTGTCCGCAGTGGTGGCCGCGCCGGCCGACGGCCCGGACGCGGAACTGGCCCGGCGGTTGGCGGCGGCGTACCCGGGGGATCCGGGGGTGCTTGTCGCGTTGCTGCTGCACCACGTCCGGCTGGTGCCGGGGGAGGCGATCTGGATGCCCGCCGGCAATCTGCACGCCTACCTGAGCGGTTGCGGCGTGGAGATCATGGCGGCCAGCGACAACGTGCTGCGTGGTGGGTTGACGCCGAAGCGGGTGGACGTCGACGAGTTGTTGCGGGTGCTGCGTTTCGAGGTGCTCGAGGACCCGGTCCGGGCGGCGCAGCCGGTGGGCCCGGGGGTGGACTGGTGGCCGGTGCCGGTGGATGACTTCGCGCTGCACCGGGTGCGGGTCGGCACTGCGGTGCCGTCGGTCACGTTGTCGCTGCCCGGCCCGCGGGTGGTGCTGTGCGGGTCCGGTGCGGTGACGGTGGACGACGGGGCGGGCGCTGTGACGTTGGTGTCCGGTCAGGCGGCGATCGGCGACGCCGCCGGTGCGCCGCTGCGGATCGGTGGCGCCGGTGAGGCGTACGTGGCGACGTCCGGGCTGCGCTGACGCGCTCCCCGCAACGACGCAAGTCCGACTTTCCCGGAATAGCTTGACGTCATCCTGCCCCAGTGTGACTCTATGAGTACGCAGCGTTATCGCGACGACGGTCCGACAACGTGCGGGGAACCAAACCGGGGGGATGCGCGGGGCGGGCGGGAGTGGACGGGAAGCTGTCCACGACCGGCCGCCCCGTGCGCTGTCCACGTCCCCCTGATGCCCGTCGCCGACGCGCGTAAGGTGGAGGGTCGGCGCAGACATCGTTCGACAGGAGCTTTCATGACCAGCACCCTCCCGGCGTCCGCCAGCGGTACGCCGTCCGAGGCCCGGCCGAGCACGCTCGCCGAGGGCGACTTCAAGGTGGCGGATCTGTCGCTCGCCGAGTTCGGGCGCAAGGAGATCCAGCTCGCCGAGCACGAGATGCCCGGCCTGATGGCGATCCGTCGGGAGTTCGCCGACGCCCAGCCGCTCGCCGGCGCGCGGATCACCGGCTCGCTGCACATGACCATCCAGACCGCAGTCCTGATCGAGACGCTGGTGGCCCTCGGCGCGCAGGTGCGCTGGGCGTCCTGCAACATCTTCTCCACCCAGGACCACGCCGCCGCGGCGATCGTCGTCGGCCCGGACGGCACCCCCGAGGCCCCCGCCGGCGTCCCGGTGTACGCCTGGAAGGGCGAGACGCTTCCGGAGTACTGGTGGTGCACCGAGCAGGTGCTCGCCTGGCCCGACGGGCAGGGCCCGAACATGATCCTCGACGACGGCGGTGACGCCACCCTGCTCGTGCACAAGGGCGCCGAGTTCGAGAAGGCCGGGGTCGTGCCGCCCGTCGAGTCCGCCGACTCCGAGGAGTACGCGGTCATCCTCGACCTGCTGCACCGCTCGCTCGCCGAGGACGGCCAGCGCTGGACGCGGATCGCCGCAGGCATCAAGGGCGTGACCGAGGAGACCACGACGGGCGTGCACCGGCTCTACGAGATGCACCGCGCCGGCACCCTGCTCTTCCCGGCCATCAACGTCAACGACTCGGTCACCAAGAGCAAGTTCGACAACAAGTACGGCTGCCGGCACTCGCTCATCGACGGCATCAACCGGGCCACCGACGTGCTGATCGGCGGCAAGATGGCAGTCGTCATGGGCTACGGCGACGTGGGCAAGGGCTGCGCCGAGTCGCTGCGCGGCCAGGGCGCCCGGGTCGTGGTGACCGAGGTGGACCCGATCTGCGCGTTGCAGGCCGCGATGGACGGCTACCAGGTCGCCACCCTTGACGACGTGGTCGAGCAGGCGGACATCTTCATCACCGCCACCGGCTGCTTCGACGTCATCACCAACGAGCACATGGCCCGGATGAAGCACCAGGCCATCGTCGGCAACATCGGCCACTTCGACAACGAGATCGACATGGCCGGTCTGGCCAAGCGTTCCGACGTCGAGCGGGTCAACATCAAGCCGCAGGTCGACCTGTGGCGCTTCGCCGACGGGCACGCCATCATCGTGCTCTCCGAGGGCCGCCTGCTGAACCTGGGCAACGCCACCGGGCACCCGAGCTTCGTGATGTCGAACTCGTTCGCCAACCAGACGATCGCCCAGATCGAGCTGTTCACCAAGACCGAGGACTACCCGATCGGCGTCTACGTGCTGCCCAAGCACCTGGACGAGAAGGTGGCCCGGCTGCACCTGGGCGCGCTCGGCGCGAAGCTGAGCACGCTCACCAAGGAGCAGGCCGCGTACCTGGGTGTCGCGCAGGAGGGTCCGTTCAAGCCGGACCACTACCGCTACTGATCGCTCTTTTCGGGACCGGGTCGGCTGTTCGCAGCCGGCCCGGTTCGTCGTCTGCGCCTCAGGGCCGGCGGCGGGCGGGGCGGAACCAGGTCCAGACACACCAGGCGAGCCAGCCGAGCGACACGACTGTGGCCAGTGCCCGCATACGTAACGCGCTGAGCAGCAGAACCACCGCCAGCACCGTCAGCCACGGCAGGAATCCCTTCACGGCGGGATCCTCCCACAGCCGGGATGGGTGAGCTTGTCATGAACGACTTGACGAGCCCTCTGTCCAGGAGGAAGGTATGGCTGCCCTAAGTAAGCTGAGGCAGACCTGATGGACACGGAGCCGGGATGTTCGCGACCTACCTGATCGGGCTGCGGGAGGGCCTGGAGGCGACCCTGGTGGTCAGCATCCTGGTGGCCTTCCTGGTGAAGTCGCAGCGCCGGGACCGGTTGCCCCAGGTCTGGTCGGGCGTCGGCCTGGCCGTGGCGCTCTCGGTGCTCTTCGGCTGGTTGATCGAGTACACGTCGACCTCGCTGCTGGCCCGCTCCGAGGACCGGGAGCTGTTCGAGGCGATCACCTCCGTCGCCGCAGTGCTCTTCGTCACCTGGATGATCTTCTGGATGCGCCGTGCCGCCCGGACGATCGCCGGCGAGCTGCGCGGCAAGCTCACCGAGGCGCTGGCCGTCGGGTCCCTCGCGGTCGCCGGCATGGCCTTCCTCGCGGTGATCCGGGAGGGCCTGGAGACCGCGCTGATCTTCTACTCGGCCGCCCAGGGCGCGGCCGGCGACAGCGGGCCGCTGCTCGCGCTGATCGGTGGCATCCTCACCGCCGTGGTGCTCGGCGTACTGCTCTACGCCAGCGCCCTGCGGATCAACCTCAGCAAGTTCTTCACCTGGACCGGCGCGCTGCTGATCCTGGTCGCCGCCGGCATCCTCAAGTACGGCGTGCACGACTTCCAGGAGGCAGGTGTCCTGCCCGGCCTGAACGACCTGGCCTTCGACATCACCGGAACGCTCGACCCGAGCACCTGGTACGCCGCTCTGCTGGCCGGAATGTTCAACGTGACGCCCGCGCCCACCGTGCTGGAGACGATCGCCTGGATCGGGTACGCGGTGCCGGTCCTGGCGCTCTTCCTGCGCCCGGCCCGGCGTAAGCCGGCGCCCACTGCGTCCACCGGCACCGAGCGCCTAGCCGACACCGGCACCGAGGCCGAGGCGGCGACCGCGCCGCAGCGCGCCTGACCTCACGAGGAGAGACAGCCCAAGATGCGTACCACAGGCTTTTTCGCGCTGGCCGCCGCCGGTGTGCTGGCCACGACCGGTGTCGCCGCCTGCTCCGACTCCGCGAAGGATGACGCGGTGGGGGCCGGTGGCCCGATCGTGGTCAAGGCCAGCGACACCGCCTGCGACGTCGGTACGACCGATCTGGGCGCCGGTGCCGCCACCTTCAAGATCACCAACTCGGGCGCGAAGGTGACCGAGTTCTACGTGTACGCCTCAGGCGACCGGGTGATGGGCGAGGTGGAGAACATCGCCCCCGGCCTGAGCCGCGAGCTGCGCGTCGAGCTGCCGGCCGGGACGTACGAGACGGCCTGCAAGCCGGGGATGAGCGGCAAGGGCATCCGGGGTGCGCTCAAGGTCAGCGGCTCGGCGCAGCCGCTCACCGCCGACGCCGCCCTGGCCGGCGCCACCGAGAACTACCAGCGTTACGTCACGAGCCAGACCGCCGCGCTGCTGGACAAGACCGAGGAGTTCGTCGCCTCGGTGAAGGCCGGCGACGTGGCGAAGGCCAAGACGCTCTACCCGGTCGCCCGCACCTACTGGGAGCGGATCGAGCCGGTGGCCGAGATCTTCGGCGACCTCGACCCCAAGATCGACGGCCGTGAGGAGGTCATCGAGGAGGGGATGGAGTTCACCGGCTTCCACCGGATCGAGAAGGACCTCTGGCAGTCCGGCGACATCAGCAAGGACGGCCCGATCGCCGACCGGCTGCTTGTCGACGTCAAGGAGATCGTGGCCAGGGCCAACGCCGAGAAGCTCTCCCCGCTCCAGCTCGCCAACGGCGCGAAGGAACTGCTCGACGAGGTGGCCAGCGGCAAGATCACCGGCGAGGAGGACCGCTACTCGCACACCGACCTGTGGGACTTCGCCGCCAACCTGGAGGGCTCCAAGGCGGCCGTGTCGGCCCTGCGGCCGGCGCTGGAGCAGCGCTCACCGGAGCTGGTGACGCAGTTGGACACCGAGTTCGCAAACGTCGAGGCGCTGCTCGGCAAGCACCGGGCCGGCGACGGCTGGAAGCTGCACACCGCGCTGAGCAAGGCCGAACTCAAGGAACTGTCCGACGGCATCAACGCGCTCGCCGAGCCGATCAGCAAGGTCGCCGCGGCCGTCGCCAAGTGACCGTACGTCAGGGGGAGTCGAACCGATGAGCGGAAGCAGGGTGACCCGGCGCCGGGCGATCACGCTCGCCGGTGCCGGGGTGGCAGGCGTCGCCGGAGTGGCGGTCGGCGCGGGAGCGCTCGTCGGCGGCTCCCGTGGGCCGGCCGCCGCCAGCGACCACCCGGCCGGGGCGGTGCCGTTCCACGGCGAGCACCAGGCCGGAATCGTCACCCCGGCGCAGGACCGGCTGCACTTCGTCGCGTTCGACGTGATCACCAAGGACCGGGCGCGGCTGGTCGGGATGCTCGAGGAGTGGAGCGCCGCCGCCGCCCGGATGACCGCCGGCCGGGACGCCGGGGTGCTGGGCGCGGTCGGCGGGATGCCGGAGGCTCCACCTGACGACACGGGTGAGGCGCTCGGCCTGCCCCCGTCCCAGCTCACCCTGACCATCGGGTTCGGGCCGACGCTGTTCCGCGACGCCGACGGCCGGGACCGCTTCGGCATCGCCGACAGACGTCCGGCCGCCCTCGCCGAGCTGCCGAAGTTCCCAGGTGACGCGTTGCAGCCGCAGATCTCCGGCGGCGACCTCTGCGTCCAGGCGTGCGCCAACGACCCGCAGGTGGCGGTGCACGCCATCCGCAACCTGGCCCGGATCGGCATGGGCGTGGTGAGCGTGCGCTGGTCGCAGCTCGGCTTCGGTCGTACCTCGTCGACCTCCCGGGACCAGGCCACCGCGCGCAACCTCTTCGGCTTCAAGGACGGCACGGCAAACCTCAAGGCCGAGGACACCAGCCTGCTTCGCGACCAGCTCTGGGTGCAGCCGGGCGACGGGCCGGACTGGATGACCGGCGGCGCGTACCTGGTCACCCGCAAGATCCGGATGCTGGTGGAGACCTGGGACCGGACGTCGCTGGCCGAGCAGGAGGAGATCGTCGGCCGGGCCAAGGGCAGTGGCGCGCCGCTGGGCCGGAGGAACGAGTTCGACGAACCGGACTTCGCGGCGCGCGGTGACGACGGCAAGCCGGTGATCGCCGAGCACGCCCACGTCACGCTGGCCCATCCGAGCCGCAACAACGGTGCCCAGCTGCTGCGCCGGGGCTACAACTTCGTGGACGGCTCGGACGGCCTCGGTCGGCTCGACGCGGGCCTGTTCTTCATCGCCTACCAGCGTGATCCGCGCCGTCAGTTCGTGCCGATCCAGACCCAACTGGCCCGCCACGACGTGATGAACGAGTACCTGCGGCACGTCTCCAGCGCGCTGTTCGCCTGCCCGCCCGGCGTCCGTGACGGCGGGGACCACTGGGGGCGTGCGCTCTTCGGCTGACAGCCGTCCGGATCACGACAGCGCGACCGGCCCGAGGCTCCGGTGGCGCTGGGCGGCGCCGACGGGGGATCATGGTTGCAGCCGGGCGGGATCCACCCGACGCCGGTCCCACCGAACTGAACGGGGATGCAATATTAATCCCATGAGAGCCCGGGTACTGGTGGTCGACGACGACCCCGCACTCGCCGAGATGCTCGGCATCGTGCTGCGTAGTGAGGGCTTCCTGCCCTCGTTCGTGGCAGATGGTGAGCGGGCGCTGGCCGCCTTCCGCGACAGCCGGCCCGATATCGTGCTGCTCGACCTGATGTTGCCCGGGATGAGTGGTATCGACGTGGCCAGGTCCATCCGGGCCGAGTCCGGCGTGCCGATCGTCATGCTGACGGCCAAGAGCGACACCGTGGACGTCGTGCTCGGCCTGGAGTCCGGCGCCGACGACTACGTGGTCAAGCCGTTCAAGCCCAAGGAGCTGGTCGCCCGGATGCGGGCCCGACTGCGCCGGGGCGAGGACGTGGCGCCGGAGATGTTGACCATCGGCCCGCCCGGCAACCAGATCACCATCGACGTGCCGGCGCACACGGTCAGCCGCAACGACGAGGAGGTGAAGCTGACTCCGCTGGAGTTCGACCTGCTGGTCGCGCTCGCCCGTAAGCCGCGTCAGGTCTTCACCCGCGAGGTGCTGCTGGAGCAGGTGTGGGGCTACCGGCACGCCGCCGACACCCGGCTGGTGAACGTGCACGTCCAGCGGCTCCGCGCCAAAATCGAGCCGGACCCGGAGCGGCCGGAAATCATCCTCACCGTGCGGGGCGTGGGCTACAAGGCGGGTACCGGATAGCCTGGTCACACTGTGTTGACCTCACCGCCCCCACACCCCCCGACAGCGGCTGCCCGCCGGCGTATCGCCGGTGGGGAGCTCTGGCGTGCGGTGAGTGGCCGCGCCGCGCGGGTGCTGGCCCGGGTGCACCAGACCTGGCGCCGCTCGCTCCAGGTGCGGGTGGTGACCATCACGCTTGTCGCCTCCAGCCTGCTGGTCGGCGGCTTCGCGTTCCTGATCGCCGACAAGATCACCACGATCCTGCTGGACAACGCCCGCACCGACGTGCGGCTGCGGGTGAACAGCGGCGCCAGCTACGCGGCCAAGCAGGTCTCCCTGTACGGCCAGCCGCAGGAGGCGCAACTCCAGGAGACCATCGACGGCACGGTCAACTACCTGGCCGGCGGTGACCCCCAGCAGACCAGTGGCGTGGTGGTGGCGATCACCGCCGACGACTACCCCAACGACATCCAGACCCGCGCCGCGCCGTCGGTGAACGTCCAGCCGCTGATCAGCCCGGAGCTGCGGGCCGCGGTCGCCGACGGCAAGGTGGCCAGCCAGATCCGTACCGGCCGGCTCACCGGGCAGAGCACCAAATACCTGGTGTACGGCTCTCCGGTGCCCACCCGCTTCGGCCAGATCGAGCTGTACTACCTGGTGCCGCTGACCCGGCAGGACTCCACAGCCGCCGACGCCCGGGCCACGGTGGTGGCCACCGGAGTGGCGCTGGTGATCCTGCTCGGGCTGCTCGCTGCCCTGGTCACCCGCCTGGTGGTCAACCCGGTCCGGGTGGCCGCGCGTACCGCCCAGCGGCTCTCCGCCGGCCTTCTGGACCAGCGGATGGTGGTCAACGGCGAGGACGACCTCGCCCTGCTCGCCGCCTCGTTCAACCAGATGGCCACCAACCTGCAACGGCAGATCCTGCGCCTGGAGGAGATGTCGCGGTTGCAGCGCCGCTTCACCTCGGACGTCTCGCACGAGCTGCGTACCCCGTTGACCACGGTCCGGATGGCCGCCGACCTGATCTTCGCCGAGCGGGACGAGTTCGATCCGGCGGTGGCCCGCAGCGCCGAGCTGCTCCAGGCCGAACTGGACCGCTTCGAGGAGCTGCTCACCGACCTGCTGGAGATCAGCAGGTTCGACGCCGGGTTCGCCATGCTGGACGCCGAGCCGACCGACCTGGTGCCTGTGGTGCACCGGGTGGTCGAGCGGCTGGCCGGCCTGGCCGAGCGGGTGGGCGTACCCATCGAACTCGACCTGCCGGGCACCCCGGTGATCGCCGAGGTCGACCCGCGCCGGGTCGAGCGTGTGCTGCGCAACCTGGTCGGCAACGCCGTCGAGCACGGCGAGGCCCGTCCGGTGCTGATCACCCTCGGCATCGACGAGACCGCCGTGGCGATCACCGTGCGGGACCACGGGGTCGGGCTCAAGGCCGGCGAGGAGAAGCTGGTGTTCAACAGGTTCTGGCGGGCTGATCCGTCCCGGGCACGGCAGACCGGTGGCACCGGTCTGGGCCTGTCGATCAGCCTGGAGGACGCCCGACTGCACGGCGGTTGGCTGGAGGCGTGGGGCGCGCCGGGGCAGGGCGCCCAGTTCCGCCTCACCCTGCCGGCCCGGGCCGGTGACCGACTGACCACCTCGCCGCTGCGGCTGGTGCCGGCCGACGCCGCCCTGCCGTTCGGCGGCCCCCGCGACGGTGGTCCGCTGGCCATCGGGCCCGGCACCGGTGGGGCGTTGGCGATCGGCCCGGCGCCGACCGGGGACGGGCAGCGGGCGGAGGTGGGCTCATGAGGCGGCCGGTCGTGCTCGGGGCACTGGGTGTGGTGCTTCTGCTGGGCGGCGCCTGCGGCATCCCGGCCTCGTCGGACGTGCGGGTGGACGGTAAGGGCGGGGCGGCGACGGGGGCCGGTTCGGGGAACGGCCGGCCGAGCGAGCCGCCGTCGCGTACGGCGAGCGGCAGCTCCAACGAGGCCTTCGTCCGCAACTTTCTGTCCGCGGCCGCCGGTGAACCGGATCGGGCCTACGAGCGGGTCAAGGCGTTCATCGCGCCGGAGGACCGGGCCCGTCTCCAGGACAAGAAGGGCAGCGAGGTCGCCATGACGGTGGTCCGGTTGCGCGAGGCCGTCTACACCCTCAACAGCGACTCGACCACCACCGTGAAGATCAGCGTGCAGCAGATCGGTGTGCTGCGGGCCAACGGCACGCTGGCCCCGCCGGTGGCGACCGAGACGGAGTACGAGTTCAGGTTGCGCAGCGGCACGTTGGACGGCGCCGCCAACGACGAACGCGCCGGCCTGTACGTGGTCGACCCCCCGAACGTGCTGCTGCTCAGCGACGTGGCCCTCCAGCAGTACTACCAGGGCGAGTCGATCTACTTCTGGAGTTCCGACCGCACCCGCCTGGTGCCCGACCAGCGTTACCTGCCGGTGGCGGTGCCGCAGGAGCGGCGGGTCAACGAGGTCGTCAAGTGGTTGGTGGCCGGTCCGTCCGACTGGCTGCGCCCCGGTGTCGTGGGGCTGCCCGACCGCACCGAGCTGATCAACAACGCCACCGGCGCGAACGACAGGTGGGAGGTCAACCTGGACATGTCCGGCGACGACCAGAACGGCATTGACCAGCTGCTCACGCAGCTCGCCTGGTCGCTGGGCGACCTCGGGGGCCAGTTGGACCTGAAGATCCGCAACAACTCGCAGCCGGTGCTGGATCTGAACGCCCGCCGCGCGGTCGAACGGCTCTACCCGATCACCGAGAGCCCGCAGCGGTTCTGCGTGTACGAGGGCGGGATCCGCCCGCTCGACTTCGTCGGCGAGCTCAGCGGGGCGGTGCCCCTGGCACCCGACATCAACCGCAACATCGTCTCCGCCGGCCTGGCCCGGGCCGACAACCGGGTGCTCGCCGCGATGGTGGTGAGCAGTGGCAAGAGTCGCCAGCGCCTCGCCGTGGGCAGCGGGCCCGCCCCGATCACCACGCTCAACCGCAGCACCTCCGAGTACGCCTCGATCAGCCGACCGGTCTGGCTGCGGATGGCCGACTCCCGGCCCGGCCGGGGCCTGGTGGTGGCCGACGGGCAGCTCTACCGTTTCGACGAGGGTGCCCGGATGTATCAGGTGCCGCTCAACCTGCCCGCGCCGGTGAGCGCGGTGGCCGCCGCGCTGGACGGCCAGCGGGTCGCCCTGGTCGCCGGCGGTCAGCTCTACGTGGCGGCGGTCAACCTCGACGGCGGCGGGGTGTCCATCGGCCCGCCCCGGCAGCTGGTGACCTCGCTGACCGGCCTCACGACAGTGGACTGGGGTCGGGAGGACCAGCTCGTCGTGGCCGGGTCGGCCGGCCAGCCGGCGATCTACGAGATCAGCGTCGACGGCGCCGTGGAGACACCGCTGCGTACCGACGTCGGCGCCAAGGTGAACCACCTGACGGCGTACCCGACGAACCGCACCGTGCCCCTGCCCAGCGGGGCGTACATGTACGAGGCGAACGGGGTGGCGTACCGCAGCAGCCCGTTGGAGCGGATCGAGCCCGACCGGGTACGCGACATCGCCCCACCGCCGGCCGGCGGCCGTCCGAGCAACCCGTCAGCCCCGTTCTTCCTCTACTGACACCATGCGCGGGCTCTGGACGGACCTCACCGACCTGGTGCTGCCCGCCGACTGCGCGGGCTGTCGGGAACGCCGGTCCGGCCTGCGGCACGGGGTCTGCCCGTCCTGCGTGACGGCGCTCGACGCGCTTCGTCCCGGGCCGGTACGTCCCACCCCCGCCCCGGCGGGCCTCCCACCGTGTGTCGCCCTCGGTCCGTACGCCGGCCCGCTGCGGGAGGCCCTGCTGGCGTACAAGGACCATGGGCGGCACGGGTTGGCCCGTCCACTGGGCGGTCTGCTGGCGGAGGTCGTCGCGACGGCCGTCGGCGACGGAAGACGACAGGTGGCGCTGGTTCCGGTGCCGGACACGGCGGCGGCGGCCCGGGCCCGGTACGGCGATCACCTGGACCGGTTGGCGCGGCACTGCGCGGCACGCCTTCGTCGGAGCGGCTGGTCGGTCCGTGTGCACCGGCCGCTGCGTGCGCTGCCCCGACCCGACTCGGTGACGCTTGACAGCGCGGGCCGGGCCGAGGCGGCGCAGGAGGCGTTCCGACGGCGCTCGGCCGCGCCGATAGGCGCCGGTGCGGCGGGTGTCGCGCCGGTAGTGGTGCTCCTCGACGACATCGTGACGACCGGGGTCACGTTGGCCGCGGCGGCCCGCGTGCTGGGTGCTACCGGGTCGGCACCGGGTGTCGCGGCGGTGCTCGCGGCGACCGAGAAAAGAGTCCGTTCGTAACCGATAGTGTTTCCGTTTCACCCGTTGGTGTATGAGCTGCGAAAAATCTCGGGCGGTCTCGGCAACATGGGGTGACTGCCGGGCGAACAGGCGTTAGCGTTTTCCTGTCGGGGGTAGGAGGTCCATTCCACCCGCCCCCGGCGGTGAGAGGAGGCGTAGCCGCACTGTCCGGTCGACGCCAGCGGGTCTCCCACGGCGCGCGACCGGGTTACCGGATCGAAGACGTCCGAACAAGGGAGGTCACGTGGACATCGTGGTCAAGGGCCGCAACGTCGAAGTGCCGGACCATTACCGGGTGCACGTAGCCGAGAAACTCGCAAAGATCGAACGCTACGACCACAAACTTATTCGTGTCGATGTCGAGCTGTTTCACGAGCGCAATCCGCGCCAGGCCGACCACTGCCAGCGGGTGGAGATCACCTGCATTTCCCGGGGTCCGGTGATTCGGGCCGAGGCGTGCACGAACGACTTCTACAGCGCGCTCGACGCCGCCATCGCGAAGCTCGACACCCGACTGCGCCGCGCGGCCGACCGTCGCCGCGTACACAGGGGTCGGCACGCTCCGATCTCCGTCGCCGCCGCCACCGCAGGCCTTCCTGTCGCGGATCTGGTGGCCCCCCCGCTCAGCGCGCCGGGTGACGGCGCACGCGCCGGCACGGCCGTCGCCGAGCGGGTCGAGGAGGAGGACGACGCCCAGCAGCCGTGGCACATCGCCCGGGAGAAGGTGCACCCGGCGGAGCCGATGACCATCGACGACGCGTTGTTCGAGATGGAACTGGTCGGCCACGACTTCTACCTGTTCCAGGACAAGGAGACGGGCCGTCCCAGCGTCGTCTACCGGCGCCACGCCTACGACTACGGGATCATCTCCCTCGCCACCTGACCGGCAGCCGAGCCGATCGATCACGGGGTCGTGGTGGGGCAGCCCACCGCAACCCCGTGATCGCTCTCAGCGCAGGTCGGCGGGGAGCAGTGCGAACGTCAGGTCGTCCAGACGCCTGCCGTCCAGTCCCGGCAGGCGGCCGCGCTGGAGGCCTTCCCTGTGGAAGCCGGCCCGCTCCAGGACCCGGTGCGAGGCGCCGTTGTCCGGCACCGTGCCCGCGACAAGCCGAGCGACACCGGCCGAGCCGAAGGCCCACGCCGCGAGCAGCCGGACAGCCCTTGTCGCGTACCCCCGGCCCCGCCAGTCGGGCAGCAGCGCGTAACCGACCGAGGCCTCGCCGCTGGCCGCGTCCGTGAACGACAACCCGCAGCTGCCCGCCGGTTCGCCGGTGGCCGCGTCGACGATCAGCAGCCGGGCGATGTCGCCGGTCAGCCACCCGCTCTCGGCGAGCAGGCAGCGCCGCTCGATCGCCTCCCACGCCGGTGGCACCGGCGGCGCCTGGTTCGCGACGACCTCCTGCCGACTGTGCAGCCGGTACATCAGCTCCGCGTCGTCGGGCGCCAGCCGGCGCAGCGTCACCACCCGGTCGGTGAGCACCCCGTCGGGCAGGTCGGGCAGCGGCCGGGCGGTCGGGCCCGGTGGGTCGTCGGCGAGACGTACCCAGGCCAGCAGGTCGTGCCGGCCCCCGTCGCGGCCGGACCCGGCGGACCGGCGCGACCCCTCGTGACGGAAGCCGGCGGCCAGCGCGACCCGCTGGCTCGGGCCGTTTGCCGCCTCGGTGAGCAGTTCCAGTCGGGCGGTTCCGGTGGCGAACGCGTGGTCGCTCAGCGCGCGGGTCGCCGCGGTGGCGACCCCGCGTCCGCGCGCCTCGGGCCGCACCCAGTAGCCGATCTCGGCCTGACCCCGTTCGGGCACCGGGTTGCTGAGACCCACCGCGCCGAGCAGCCGGTCGGTGGCCGGGTCGGCGACGGCGTACGCGGCGCCACCGCCGGTCCAGGTCGCCGGGGCGCCGACGTCGATCCACCAGCGGGCGTCGACCTCGGTGTACGGGGAGGGCAGGTTCGGCACGAACCGCTGGCTGACCGGATCGGCGCAGCCGTCGACCACGTCGGCGGTGTCCTCGGTGCGGAACAGCCGCAGCCGCACCCCGTACGCCTCGATCACCTGCGGCGGCGTCATGCCAGGTCATCCGCGAGCAGCGCGGCGACCCAGACGTCGGCCCGCTCGCCCCGGTGCGGGATGCCACCCCGGGCGATCCCCTCGAACGAGAAGCCCGCCTTCTCCGCCACCCGGCGGGAGGCGTTGTTGCCCACGTGCGCCTTCCACTCGACACGCGCCAGACCCAGCGCGGTGAACCCCCAGGCGCTCAGCGCCAGCAACGCGGCGGGCATGACGCCGCGGCCACGGGCGTCGGGCGCCGTCAGGAACCCCACGTCGGCCAGCAACGGGTCGACCGGGGAGAGCCGAAGGTCGATCGAGCCGACGTACCTGTCGGCCGGGTCGGCGATCGCGAAGCATGCGGCGTCGCCGCGGGCCCACAGCTCCCGGCAGTGCTCCTGGTACCACCGCGCGTCGGCGTGGTCGTACGGGTCCGGCACCGTGGTCCAGCGGACGGTCTCCGGGTCTCGGCAGGTCCGCACCAGGGCGTCGAGGTCCTGCTCCTCAAGCGGGCGGAGCCGCAGCTCGCCGGCTCCGGCGGTGGCGAACAGCGGGGGCTGCGGGCGGCCGAAGACGGCGGCCCGCCGAGCGGCCAGGGTGCCCGGCCCGGCCGGCCCGGTCGACCCCTGTTCGGGTACCTCGCCGGGCAGCAGCGAGCCGACCCAGCCGTCCTGGAGGCCGTCCGGCGCCGGTCGGCCGAGCCGCAGTCGTCCGTCGATCCGGAACCCGGCCCGGAGCGCGACAAGGCGGGAGGCGTGGTTGCCCACCTCGGCCTGCCAGAGAAGCCGGCGCAGCCCGAGCGTTCCGAGGGCCCAGCGGGCCACCGCCCGGGTCGCCCGGACGGCCACGCCCCGGCCGCGCGCCCACGGGGCCGTCCAGTAGCCGACCTCGCCGGTGCCGCCGCCGTCGATGGAGACCAGGCCGCACGAGCCGAGCAGCTCGCCGGACGCGGGGTCGCAGACCGCGAACGGAGCACCGGTGCCCTCCGCCCAGGCACGTCCGCTCAGCTCGGTGACGAAGCCGTGCGCGTGTTCCGGAAGGTACGGGCGCGGTACGGTGGTCCAGCGCTGAATGTCCGGATCCTGGCAGGCGCGGTGCACGTCGTCGGCGTCGGCGTTCCGCCAGGGTCGCAGCAGTACGCCGTCCTCGATGATCTCCACGGGCTCCACTCGTGCATAGTGCCGGAACGTTCGCCGACGGCGTAACCGGATAACGTCCGGCGCACGACCCGGACGCGAGTTATGTCGGGTTCGGCGGGACGGAGCACCGCCACCAGTGACCATCGCGCCGATGGAGCGCCTACGATGGTTCGAGACTGTCTAGGGGAGCGTTGATCCGTGTCGATTCTGGAAAAGGTCCTTAACGCGGGCGAGGGCCGCATGGTGCGGCGGCTCAAGGCCATCGCCAATGCCGTCAGCTCGATCGAGGACGACTACGTCAACCTCACCGACGAGGAGCTGCGCGGCATGACCGAGCAGTTCCGGGAGCGGCTCGCCGACGGTGAAACCCTCGACGACCTGCTGCCGGAGGCGTTCGCGGTGGCCCGCGAGGCGGCCGCCCGGGTGCTCGGCCAGCGGCCGTACGACGTCCAGGTGATGGGCGGCGCGGCTCTGCACTTCGGCAACATCGCCGAGATGAAGACCGGTGAGGGTAAGACGCTGACCTCGGTCATGGCCGTCTACCTCAACGCGCTCTCCGGCGACGGCGTGCACGTGGTCACCGTCAACGACTACCTCGCCCAGCGCGACGCGGCCTGGATGGGTCGCGTGCACGAGTTCCTCGGGCTGACCGTCGGCGTGGTGCTGCCCAACCGGCCGGCCAGCGAGCACAAGGCCGCCTACGAGTGCGACATCACGTACGGCACCAACAACGAGTTCGGCTTCGACTACCTGCGCGACAACATGGCCTGGTCGAAGGACGAGTTGGTCCAGCGCGGTCACAACTTCGCCGTCGTCGACGAGGTCGACTCGATCCTCATCGACGAGGCACGCACCCCGCTGATCATCTCCGGTCCGGCCGAGCACTCGGCCCGCTGGTACGGCGAGTTCGCGGGCGTGGTGGCCCGGCTCCAGCCCGGCACCGACGGCGAGGGCGACTACGAGGTCGACCACTCCAAGCGCACCATCGCGGTGACCGAGCGCGGCGTGGCCAAGGTCGAGGACCGGCTCGGCATCGACAACCTGTACGAGTCGGTGAACACTCCGCTGGTCGGCTACCTCAACAACGCCATCAAGGCCAAGGAGCTGTACAAGCGCGACAAGGACTACATCGTCAGCGACGGTGAGGTCCTGATCGTCGACGAGTTCACCGGTCGCATCCTGCACGGCCGCCGCTACAACGAGGGCATGCACCAGGCGATCGAGGCCAAGGAGGGGGTGGAGATCAAGCAGGAGAACCAGACCCTGGCCACCATCACCCTCCAGAACTACTTCCGCCTCTACAACAAGCTGTCCGGGATGACCGGTACGGCGCAGACCGAGGCGAGCGAGTTCAACAAGGTCTACAAGGTCGGCGTCGTGAGCATCCCGACCCACCGCCCGATGGTCCGCGAGGACCGGCCGGACGTCATCTACAAGACCGAGAAGGCCAAGTTCAACGCGGTGATCGAGGACATCGCCGAGCGGCACCAGATGGGCCAGCCGGTGCTTGTCGGCACCGTCTCGGTGGAAAACTCGGAGATCCTCTCCCAGTTGCTGCGTCGGCGGGGCATCCCGCACAACGTGCTGAACGCCAAGTTCCACGCCCGGGAAGCCGAGATCGTCGCCCAGGCCGGGCGCAAGGGCGCCGTCACGGTGGCCACCAACATGGCCGGCCGTGGTACGGACATCCTGCTCGGCGGCAACCCCGAGTTCCTCGCCGCGAACGAGCTGCGCCAGCGTGGCCTCGACCCGCTGGAGAACGAGGAGGAGTACGCCAAGGCGATGGAGGAGGTCCTGCCCACCTGGAAGCAGGCCTGCGACGCCGAGGCGGAGGAGGTCGCCGCCGCCGGTGGCCTGTACGTGCTGGGCACCGAGCGGCACGAGTCCCGGCGGATCGACAACCAGCTGCGCGGTCGCGCCGGCCGGCAGGGTGACCCGGGCGAGTCCCGCTTCTACCTGTCCCTGCAGGACGAGCTGATGCGGCGCTTCCGGGCCGGCGCGGTCGAGGCGGTGATGGAGCGCTTCAACATCCCGGAGGACGTGCCCATCGAGTCGAAGATGGTCACCCGGCAGATCAAGAGCGCCCAGGCCCAGATCGAGGGTCAGAACGCCGAGATCCGTAAGAACGTGCTGAAGTACGACGAGGTGCTCAACAAGCAGCGGCAGGTCGTCTACGCCGAGCGGCTCCGGGTGCTCAACGGTGAGGACCTCTCCGACCAGGTGCGCAACATGATCGACGACACCGTCGAGGCGTACGTGCGGGGTGCCACCTCGGAGGGCTACGGCGAGGACTGGGACCTCGAGCAGCTCTGGTCCAGCCTCAAGCAGCTCTACCCGGTCGGCGTGACGATCGAGGAGCTGGAGGAGGAGGCCGGCGGTTCCCGGGCCGGCATGGACGCCGACTTCCTGGTCGCCCGCCTCAAGGAGGACGCGCACGCCGCGTACGACAGGCGCGAGGAGCAGCTCGGCACCGAGGGGGTGCGCCAGCTCGAGCGGATGGTGCTGCTCCAGGTGATCGACCGCAAGTGGCGTGAGCACCTCTACGAGATGGACTACCTCCAGGAGGGCATCAACCTCCGGGCGTACGCGCAGCGGGACCCGGTGGTGGAGTACCAGCGCGAGGGCTTCGACATGTTCGCCACCATGATGGACGGCATCAAGGAGGAGACTGTCGGCTTCCTCTACAACGTGGACGTCCAGGTGACCGAGCCGGAGCCCGCGGAGTCGGAGGAGGTCACGCTCCTGGACAAGCCTGTGGAGATCCGGGCCAAGGGCCTCAACCGCGCTCCGCAGCGGCAGGGCCTGCAGTATTCGGCTCCCACGATCGACGGCGAGGCCAGCCCGGGTGCGGTGGCGGTCGAGCAGGCCGAGCAGCAGGCGCCCGCGCTCGGTGTGGGTCGCCCGGCTCAGGGCGCCCCGGCGTCGCCGGGGCAGAGCGCGCCGTCCGCCCCGCAGCGGCCGGCTTCCGGGCTGCGTGGCCCGGCGCTTCCGACGGCCGGCTCGCGCCGTCCGGCGCCGAGTCAGGCGGACGCCTCCAACGGCCCGTCGCGCAACGCGCCGTGCCCGTGCGGTTCGGGCCGCAAGTACAAGCGCTGCCACGGCGCCCCCAACGGCGGCAACTGACCGAAGCAGCTCGAGCGATGGGTCCCGGCCGATTCTGGCCGGGGCCCGTCGGCGTATCCGGGCTCACCCGGCTCCGGCCGCTGAGCCGTGCCGGTGGGTGGTCAGAGGACGTGCAGGGCGGTGCAGAGCCAGCGGCCCCTGCGGTGTTCCAGGCGCAGCGCCATCGCCCAGCTCCGGCCGCCGTCGCCGGTGAGCACGGCGGCGGCCTCCACCGCGGCGTCCCCGATCTCGCAGACCCGCAGGCGGAGCAGCCGGGCCAGCGGCCGCGCGGCGCGGCGGCGGGTCACGCCGGTCCGTCCGGAGGCCCGGGCCAGCTCGATCAGCAGCTCTCCGGAGCGGGCCGGGTCGAGCAGTGGCCGCACCTGCGCCGGCGAGCGGTAGCCGTTGACAACCTCGAGGCAGGTGCTGACGAAGCGGTGCGCCGCCCGGGTCGCCTCGGAGGCGGTGGTGGACGGCAGTGGCGCACCCGGGTGGCCGGTCGGCCTGCTGGGCACCGGGCGGAGGGTGCGGCGACGCTGCGGTGGCCGGGCCTGCTCCTGGCGGGAGGCGGCGAACAGGTCGAGGGCGAGCTGGCCGTGGGTCGGCGCCGGCCAATAGGGTCCCTCCGCCTCGTCCGCGTACGGGGGGTCGATGGGTGGGGCGGGGCGCAGCCGTACGGGTGGTCGGGACGGACGCTCACTCATCGCAGCCCTCTCGATCTTGCGTTTGTCTTCGTTTGCTTTCGACTCATCGATTCTGGGCGATCGGACCGCCCGGGTCAATGGCGTCGTCGAAGGGCGGGACGGCGGCGGCGCTACTCCGGATCGCGGTCGACGAGGGGATTGCTCTGCACCCAGTCGGCGGTCTCGTCGTACTTGCGCGCGATGTACTCCTCCAGCCGGGCGCGCTCCACCCGCCACTGGCCACGCCCGCCGATCTTGATCGCCGGCAGTTCCCCGCTGCGCACCATGTGGTAGACCTGCGAGTCCGACACGTTGAGCTCGGCGGCGACGTCGGACAGCAGCAGGAACCTGGGCTCCACGGACACTCCCGGGGTTGATGTCGTTTGGTTCAGTTTGCCATCGACAGCGCGGAGAGCCCAGCGCCGGACCGCCCGGTCGCGGGACCGGCGACTGCTGACACACCGGCGAGGAACTTCCACCGAGCGGAGGTGCGGTGTATGACGGTCACGGCGTGCGGCATGATCTGCGCCCGTGCCGGCGGCCGCCGGTGGAGGACCGAGCGGGGAGACAACCGGTGAACCAGGAGCTTGTCCGGGTGTACGTACCGGCGACCGTACCGATGCTGGCTCGACTGCGCGAGCAGGGCCTGAGCGCCGACCAGGCGCACGCCGTGACGCCGGCGCTGCGCGAGTGGTATGCCGAGGGCGACGAGGAGGAGCTGGAGTACGTGGCGTTCACCAGGGCCGCCCAGGAGGCGCTGCACCTGCTCCGGGCCGACCCGGGCGCGCCCCGCCGCCGGGTCGTCGTCTCGGCCGACCTGCCGCCGGCAGCGCTCGGGCGGGGCGACGGCGAGCTGGGATCCAGCATGGTGACGCTGGCCGACGTCGTGCCTGTCGCCGCCGTGGCGGCGATCCACGTGGACGGCGCGGACGCCGTCGAGGAGATCGCCGCGGCGGCCGACGTGGTTGCCGAGGCCGCCGCCGGCGACCCGGACGCCCAGTTCACAGTCGACGGCGCCGAGGACCACGAGCTGGAGTGGTACGACGTGACGGAACTCGACCTGTTGCTGCGCGCGGCCGGCTGAGCGGCCGGGTCAGCGGGCCCGGTCCGCCTCGACGGCGTCGGTCGGGTCGTCCGCGTCGGCGGGGGAGTCGACCGGCTCGTCGTCGTCGGTGTGCGCCGGCCCGAGGGTGCGTCCGAACGCGATGAGCGCGGTCAGCGCGCCCACGAAGAGCACCCAGATGCCGTTGTCCACCCGCGAGGTGCCCAGTGAGGTCTGCGCCACCGCGTCCGCCTCGCTGAGCGCGCTGGCCAGGTCCAGCAGGGAACGGCCGCCGATCCGGATGATCACCTCGGCGAGCAGCAGGAGCAGCCCGGGTCCGGCGCCGGCGAGCAGGTACGCCGGCCAGCGCAGCGCGGGCGTCTCGGGATCGTGGCGGACGGCCCGACGCCGCGCCCAGCTCAGGTAGCCGAAGGCGAGCAGCCCCGCGAGCAGTCCGGCGACGAGCGATTCGGTACGCGACACCCACTTCGCGGCGTTGACCAGCGACTCCTGGGTGTCCCCGGCGCCGAAGAGGTCGAACAGCGGGTCGCGGGCCTGGCTGAACGCCACCACGAAGAGCAGTGTGCCGAGCGCGGCGGTGACCACCGCGCCGACCGTCGGGGCCGAGCGCGCGCCGGCGATCGCGCCACCGATGATCGCGGCGGCGGCCGTGGTGCCGGCGATCACGTTCGTGGTCGAGGTGTCGAAGTAGGTGAGGTTGATGGCCAGCGCGGCGGCCAGCCCGACCACCATCCCGGCGCCGATCGCCCCGACGAAACGCAGGGTGATCCCGTCGCCGTAGCGGCGGGCCAGCAGGTTGCCGCCGGCCAGCGCCACGGCCGCCCCGGCCACCAGCGCGGCCGAGATCACGCCGGGCAGGGCGAACGCGGAGAGGCTGATCGCGGTGACCCCGGCCGCTGCCGAGGTGGTGGCCTCCCGGGTGGACCAGAGCATGGCGGCCAGCCAGCCCAGCGCCAGCAGCGCGAGCACCGCCGCGCCGGGGGCGAGCGTCGGCCGACCGTCGGTGGCGTCGACCGCCGGCTCGTCCGACTCGACGGCCGGGACGCGGCCGGGCTGCTTGGTCATCGTCTCCCCTTCGAGGCGGCAGGTCACCGACCATTCAGGGTACGCGGGCCCGCTGGGTGACCCGTCGCACCCGACGGGTGCCGCCCGGTCCGGCTCCGCCGGTGGCGTGGGCCGAGCCGCCGCACGATGGCTGCGGGCTGTCGGATCGAGCCCGGTCGGTAAGGGGAGAAGGGGTGGGGCGGTCCTTGGCGTACGGAGGTGGCCGAGGTGGGGCGCACGGCCTCGCATGGGAGAATCGGGGGAGGTCCCGCCGCTGCTCGGCCCTGTCCTGCGGCGTCCGGTGTCCGGCCGTCCGGTCGGTGCCCGCGGGTCCGGTTTCGCCACTGCTGTCGAGATCGCCAGGAGCCTTGATGGACGCCGTGTTCTCCGTACCCGAGCCGCGCAACGAGCCGGTTCGCAACTACGAGCCGGGCAGCGGGGATCGGGAGCGGCTTCAGCGGCGGCTGACCGAGCTCGCCGCGGAGCGCATCGACCTGCCGATGACCATCGGTGGCGAGCAGCGGATGGCCGCCGGTGACCCGATCAACGTGGTGCAGCCGCACAAGCACGCGCACGTGCTGGGTGTGACGGCGCACGCCACCCACGACGACGCGCACGCCGCCATCAAGGCAGCCAAGGCCGCCGCCCCGATGTGGCGGGCGCTGCCGTTCGAGGAGCGCGCCGCGATCTTCCTGCGCGCCGCCGAGCTGCTCGCCGGCCCGTGGCGCGACACCCTCAACGCCGCCACCATGCTCGGCCAGTCGAAGACCGCGATCCAGGCGGAGATCGACTCGGCCTGCGAGTTCATCGACTTCCTCCGGTTCAACGTGCACTTCGCCCGTCGCCTGCTCGAGGAGCAGCCGGCGTCGTCGCCAGGTGTCTGGAACCGCTTCGACCACCGCCCGCTGGAGGGCTTCGTCTACGCGGTCACCCCGTTCAACTTCACAGCGATCGCCGGCAACCTGCCGTCGGCGCCGGCCCTGCTGGGCAACACGGTGATCTGGAAGCCGGGCCCGACCCAGCAGTTCGCCGCGCACTTCACCATGCGGCTGTTCGAGGCCGCCGGCCTCCCGCCCGGCGTGATCAACATGGTGACCGGCCGGGGCGAGGAGGTCTCCGACGTCGTACTCGCCGACCCGGACCTGGCCGGCATCCACTTCACCGGCTCCACCAAGGTCTTCCAGCAGTTGTGGCGGACCGTCGGCGACAACATCGCCCGCTACCGGGGCTACCCGCGGCTGGTCGGCGAGACCGGTGGCAAGGACTTCGTGGTCGCGCACACCAGCGCCGACGTGGACGCGCTGCACACCGCGCTGATCCGTGGCGCGTACGAGTACCAGGGCCAGAAGTGCTCGGCGGCGTCGCGGGCGTACGTGCCGCGCTCGCTCTGGGAGGGCGGGCTGCGCGACCGGCTGGCCGCCACCGCCGACTCGCTCACCTACGGCGACGTGGCCGACTTCGGCAACTTCGGCGGCGCGGTGATCGACGACAAGGCGTTCGCCAGGCACACCGCGGCCCTGGAGCTGATCGCCGGTGACGACTCCTGCCGGGTACTGGCCGGTGGCACGGCCGACGACTCGGTGGGCTACTTCGTCCGACCGACCCTCTTCGAGTGCGGCGATGCCGCGCACGAGACCTTCACCACCGAGTACTTCGGGCCGATCCTGGGCGTGCACGTCTTCGACGACTCCCGCTTCGACGAGGTGGTCGCGCAGGCCGAGTCGATCGCCCCGTACGCGCTGACCGGCTCGGTGTTCGCCACCGACCGGCAGGTGATCGACTCGGTCGGCGAGCGCATGCGGTACGCGGCAGGCAACTTCTACATCAACGACAAGCCGACCGGCGCGGTGGTCGGGCAGCAGCCCTTCGGCGGCGCCCGGGCCAGCGGCACCAACGACAAGGCGGGCTCCTGGCTGAACCTGGTCCGCTGGGTGTCGCCGCGCACGATCAAGGAGACGTTCGTGCCGCCGACCGACCACACGTACCCCCACATGGGCTGACCGGCGACGACCCGCCGGCGGCGCGCTCGGTGCCGCCGGCGGTCGGCCCGCCGATCCAATCCATCGATAGTCCTCAACGGACAGTCTGTCGCCGACAGTGCACTTAGGAAGTCCTGTCGGGTGGCAAACTGCCAAATCCTGGACGCCGCGTGCGCAAAGTGGCAGCGTAGTGGCCATGGCGGAATCCGGAGTCAACCCTACGGCGGCGGCCCTGCTCGGCCTCCTCCACGAGGGCCCGATGACAGGCGGCCAGTTGATGGCCGCCGCTGAGCGCCGTCTGGCGCCGTACTGGTCGATGACCCGCAGTCAGGTCTACCGCGAGTTGCCGGTCCTGGCCGAGCGGGGTTTCGTGCGGCTCGGTAAGCCGGGGCCGCGGATGAGCCAGCCGTACGCACTCACCGCAACCGGGAAACGGACATTTTCCCGCTGGCTGGCGGAGAACCCGGGGCGGGACACCATCCGTAACCCGATAGCGCTGCGGATGGCCTTCGGCAACCTGCACTCCGCCAGCCAGCTCAAGAGCCTGTACGCCTCCGCGAACGAGTACCACACCGAGGCCCTCGCCCAGGTCCGGGAACAGGTCAAGAACGCCAAACGGGACGGCGAGACCTACGACGCCAGCGCCCTGGAGTTCGCCGTCGCCTACCACCGGGCCGCGCTGTCGTGGTTGAAGTCCGCCCCCGTCGGGTGATCTCCGGCGGGTCCGCCGACAGGGAACGAGCTGCGCCTTCCGTGACGCAGTGCCGATTTGGCGCGGAGCTGCGGGGCTCGCAAGCTCACTCCTCGTCTGCGCAGTACCCTTGTCTGTCGTGACCGCTGCCGATTACGCCGAACAGCTCAAGGAACTCGACGCGACCCTGCGAAACATCGAGGCCGTCCTCAACCTCGACCGTCTCCACGAGGACAAGGCCCGCCTTGAGCAGGAGGCTTCCGCCCCCGATCTGTGGGACGACCAGGCCAAGGCTCAGCAGGTGACCTCGCAGCTGTCGTACGTCAACGGCGAGATCAGCAAGCTGGGCAGCCTGCGCGCCCGGCTCGACGACGCCCAGGTGCTGCTGGAGTTGGCCGAGGCCGAATCCGACCCGGGTGTGCTCACCGAGGTCGAGACGGAGATCGCCGGGCTGACCAAGGCCATCCAGGAGATGGAGGTCCGCACCCTGCTCTCCGGCGAGTACGACTCCCGGGAGGCACTGGTCGCCATCCGGGCCGGCGCGGGCGGCGTGGACGCGGCGGACTTCGCCGAGATGCTGCTGCGGATGTACCTGCGCTGGGCGGAGCGCCACGGCTACCCGACCGAGGTCTACGAGACCTCGTACGCCGAGGAGGCGGGTCTGAAGTCGGCCACCTTCGCGGTCAAGGTGCCCTACGCGTACGGCACGCTCAGCGTCGAGTCGGGCACGCACCGGCTGGTCCGGATCAGCCCGTTCGACAACCAGGGCCGCCGGCAGACCAGCTTCGCGGGCGTCGAGGTCCTGCCGGTCACCGAGCAGACCGACCACATCGACATCCCGGAGAACGAGGTACGCGTCGACGTGTACCGCTCCTCCGGCCCCGGCGGGCAGAGCGTCAACACCACCGACTCGGCGGTCCGGCTGACCCACATCCCGACCGGCATCGTGGTGACCTGCCAGAACGAGAAATCGCAGTTGCAGAACAAGGCCTCCGCGCTGCGGGTGCTGCAGGCCCGGCTCCTGGAGCGCAAGCGCCAGGAGGAGGAAGAGAAGATGGCCGGCCTCAAGAGCGGCGGCACCAGCTCGTGGGGCGACCAGATGCGCTCGTACGTCCTGCACCCGTATCAGATGGTGAAGGATCTCCGAACCGAGCAGGAGACCGGCAATCCGAGCGGCGTCTTCGACGGCGACCTGGACGAGTTCATCGAGGCCGGTATCCGTTGGCGCAAGCAGCGTCAACTCGCTGGCGACGGTGCGTGACGGTTCGCGGGCGGAGCGCGTCATCGATCTCCAGGTAGAGGCCTGATTCGACGACGCGCACCGGATCTGTGGGGCGTGGGGCTTGGCTCAGTTGTTACACCGCGTAGACTCACCACCCGTGATTCAGCTTGAGCAAGTGACGAAGACGTACCCGAAGGCGTCCCGGCCTTCGCTCGACAACGTGTCCGTCTCGATCGAGAAGGGCGAGTTCGTCTTCTTCATCGGTCCATCCGGCTCCGGCAAGTCCACAATCATCAAGATGCTGCTGCACGAGGTAGCCCCCAACAAGGGTCGCGTCGTCGTCAACGGCAAGGACGTCACGTCGATGCGGTCCTGGAAGCGACCTCACTTCCGCCGCTCGATCGGCTGTGTCTTCCAGGACTTCCGGCTTCTGCCGAACCGCACCGCCTACGAGAACGTGGCGTTCGCTCTCGAGGTGATCGGCAAGACCAAGGCGGTTGCCCGCCGGGTCGTGCCGGAGGTGCTGGAGCTGGTCGGGCTCGGTGGCAAGGAGCACCGCTACCCGCACGAGCTCTCCGGTGGTGAGCAGCAGCGGGTCGCCGTCGCCCGGGCGTTCGTGAACCGTCCGCTGATCCTGCTGGCGGACGAGCCGACCGGAAACCTGGACCCGGACACCTCGATCGAGATCATGCGTCTGCTGGACCGGATCAACCGCACCGGCACGACCGTCGTGATGGTCACCCACGACTCCAACATCGTGAACCAGATGCGCCGCCGCGTCGTCGAGATCGAGAGCGGTCGCATCGTGCGTGACCAGGCCCGCGGCGTCTACGGGTGAGTCGGCGCTCCACCCCATTCGCAGCCTGACGACGAACACCTCATGCCGGAGACCCGGAGGAAATCCCGATGCGCGTGAAATACGTCCTGTCCGAGGTACTGGTCGGACTGTGGCGCAACGTGACCATGTCCATCGCGATGATCATCACGATGGCGGTCTCGCTGACCATGCTCGGCGCCAGCGGTCTCATGTACCGCCAGGTCGACGACATGAAGGACCTCTACTACAAGAACATCGAAGTCTCGATCTTCTTGAACCAGGAGGTGAGCGAGCAGGAGCGCACCGACCTGGATGGCAAGCTCAAGAGCGACCCCCTGGTGAAGGAGGTCCTCTACGTCAACAAGGATGAGGCGTACAAGCGCTTCAAGGAGATGTACCAGGACGCGCCGGACCTGGTGAACGCCGTCAAGCCGGACCAGCTGCCCGAGTCGTTCCGGCTCAAGCTGAACAACCCGGAGCAGTACAAGAACATCTACGACCAGTACAAGGACACGGCCGGTGTCGACGAGATCGTCGACCAGAGCCGCCTGCTGGACAAGATCTTCAACATCCTCACCTCGATCCAGAACATCGCGCTGGCCGCCGCCATCGTGATGGCGATCGCCGCCCTGCTGCTGGTCGCGAACACCATCCAGGTGGCCGCGTACAGCAAGCGGCGCGAGGTGGCGGTCATGAAGCTGGTCGGCGCGTCCAACTGGTTCATCCAGGCGCCGTTCGTGCTGGAGGCCGTCGTGGCCGGCCTGATCGGCTCGCTGCTGGGCCTTGTCGCGCTCATCGCGGCGAAGTATCTGCTCTTCGACGGATCACTGAGCGCGTTGCAGGGTCTGCTCTCGCCGATCAGCTGGGGTGACATCCTGTTCATCTTCCCGCTGATGGCCGGCGTCGGTGGCCTCGTCAGCGCCGCCACCGCCTGGATCACCCTGCGGTTCTACCTGCGGGTCTAGGCACCGTACCTGGCGTCCCGTCGTCTCCCGGGGACCCTCCTGCGGCCGGAAATAAACGGCGCGGGAGGGTCCTTGTGACTCAGGTAGCATGATCGGTTGTCCGGCCGGGGTGACCTGCGGCCGTGACGTCAGACGGGAGGGGGTGGCACCGATGCCACGGGAAAAGGGGCGCAAGGTGGTCGCCTCCAACAAGAAGGCGCGCCACGACTACTCGATCCTCGACACGTACGAGGCGGGCATGGCGCTGACCGGCACCGAGGTCAAGTCGCTGCGGGCCGGGCGGGCGTCGCTTGTCGACGCGTTCGCGCAGGAACGTGACGGCGAGTTGTACCTGCACGCCATGCACATTCCGGAGTACACCCAGGGCACCTGGACCAACCACGAGCCCCGGCGTACGCGCAAGCTGCTGCTCAACCGGGGTGAGATCGACAAGCTCGTCGGCAAGACCCGCGAGGGTGGTCTGACGATCGTCCCGCTCCAGGTCTACTTCTCCGACGGCTGGGCCAAGGTGGAGATCGCCCTGGCCAAGGGCAAGAAGTCGTACGACAAGCGCCAGGACCTCGCCAAGCGCGACGCGGACCGGGAGATCGCCCGGGTGTCCGGTCGACGCGGCAAGGGAATGGACGACTGATTCATCCCGTTTGTCCAGGTCGGCGCGCCGGCCCGGGGCTCGGGATGAAAGCCGTTGCGCCAAGCGTTAGTCTTGTCAGTGCCGCCACATCGGCGGCCTGTCGAGGGGGTGACTGGTTTCGACTTCGTACGCAGCGACAGGGGAAGCGAGCCGAGGAAGCCGACGTCGTCTCGAGAATCGGTCGTCGGAAACCAATAAGCGCCAAGAACAATCGCGCTGACTTCGCTCTCGCCGCCTGAGGCGAGTAGCTAAGTCTGTCGGCCTGGGAACGCCTTCGTCCCAGTAGCCGGCATCAGCTAGAAGGCTGGCCAATCGGACCCGGTCGCGGGGTCCGTGCGGCGAGATCAATCAGCGACTGGGCCCGTCACACCAACTTGCTCGCGTGAGCGGTGGGGCCGAGTAGAGGCACAGCGAGCTGCGCTCGGAGAAGCCCTGACAAACCGGCGAAGGACCCGGGTTCGATTCCCGGCACCTCCACCACCTCGAGCGAAGCGCCCCGGCCCCAACGGCCGGGGCGCTTCGTCGTGTCCGGGGGGCACTACGCTGCCGCTGTGACGAACGAGGAGATGCGTCTGTCGGTAGGCGCGTCACCCGGCCAACGCACGGTCGCGGTGGTGCTCGGCGTCCTCGTCGCGGCGGTGGGTGCGACGTTCGTGCTGGTGCCCCTGATCGCCGGCGGGCTGCTGCGCCGGCTGACCGGCCCCGGCGACGCGTTCTCCTCCTACGAGGAGGCCCGGGACCTGCCGCCGGGAATGCTGCCGCCGGGCCTGCGGGACTCCGGCGGCGCGGACGGGCCCAGCCCGTTCGTCGGGCTGTGCGGCCTGCCCTTCGTCCTGCTCGGCGTCCACCTCGTCCTGCGGGTGCTCCGCACCGCCGCGTGGCTGGACGGCAGCCGGGCGCGGGTGCGGGGTGCGTTCCGTACGCGCGCCGTCGACCTCGCCACAGCCCGGATCGAGGGCGGCGCGGTGTCGTACCGCGAGGTGGGAGACCCCGACCGGATGCGGAGCATCATCGCCACCGACCCGTCGAGCGGGCAGCGGGTCACCGTCCCGCTGCGCGGCATGGGGCTCGCCTCGCTGCCCCCGTCCGAGCTGCTGGCGCTCGCCGACGCGATCACGACGGGCCGACCGGCCGATGGTCGGGACGGCGACGCCCACGCCGTCGCCGACCAGCTGCGCCGCCTGGCGGTCCGCGACCGCTGAGGACGGGGGGACTGGTGGGGCCTACGGGGCAGATGAGGCGCGACCCGACCCTGGACAGGGCGCGGCCGGCGGTTCACCATCGGCGTATGGAATAGAGCGCGGGAGGTGCCATGGCCACCGGACCGGTCCAGCAGCCGTCACCCGTCAGGGCGTCCACCGCGCACAGGCATCCATCCGGGCTGTCCGCCCCTGATCCGTACCCCGTCGGTCTTCCCGGTGAGCCCCGGCCCGCCGGGCTCGCGGGGGACGTGCACGCCCTCGCCCGGGCCGTCGCCGCGCCGCCGACCGAGCCGCGCTGGCGCGAGGACCTGCTGCTTCGCCTGCGTCCGGTCGGGCACCGCTTCGCCGAGCACGTCCGGCTCACCGAAGGCCCGTCCGGTCTCTACCGCGAGCTGCTCACCCACTCGCCCCGGCTGCACCACGGGGTGCTGCTGTTGACAGGTGAGCACGGCGCGATCGTCGCCACCCTCCAGGCCGTACAGCGGTTGGCGGAGTACTCGGACGTCAGCCTCGACGAGGTACGGCACCGGGCCGGGTACCTGCTGCGGGCGCTGGCCCGGCATCGACGGCGCGGCGCCGACCTGCTCTGGCAGGCGTACCAGACGGACCTCGGTGGCGAAACCTGACCGCCGGTCGGGGAACCGGGGCATCGACTGAGGCGTCGTACCGGCATGCGTCGACCGGCCCTGCTCCTCGTACTTCCGCTGCTGATGACGGTGGGCTGCGCCCCGACGGACGCCGGCCCGGCGATCGGGTCCAGCGACTCGCCGCAGCGGTCGGCGGCGTTCGACAAGCGGGCCGCCGAGGTCGCCGGCGCGTGGCGACCCGACGAGACGTGGCGCAGCGGGTACGTGCCGTTGCAGGGTCCTACCGTGCTCGTCGGCGACCCGCGCTTCACGCCCGACACCGAGGCGGCGTTCCGGGCCGGCTGGTACCGCGAACAGGTCCCGATCCCGCCCACCCCGGCCAGCGGGGAGATCCGGTTCCCGGACGGCCGGCTGCCCGTGCCGTTGGTCAACGCGGCCGAGGCGTACCGGCAACTCGACAGGGGTGACCCGGAGCCGTGCCCGGGCCGGCCGAAACGACAGGGGCTGCCGAGCCCCGGTGGCCCGACCGTCGAACCAGGACCGGACGGCTGGACCACCAGCGCGCCCCGGACGGCCTGCCTCGCGCTGACCGTCACCGGTGTGAAGTTCGGCAACGTGCCGGTCCGCACCAGCCGGGGTGAGGCGCAGGTGCCGGCCTGGCTGTTCACCATCGAGGAACTGGCGACCCCGGTGGCCCGGCTCGCCGTGGCATCGACGGCTGTCACGCCGGTCCCCGAGCCCGCGGCGCCGCCCCGTCCGCTGCCGGACGGGCTGGTCGCCGCCCAGGACCTGGCGGCGGTCGACGGCGCGCGGCTGACCGTCCGGCTCGGAGTCGGCGCCTGCGACACAGGCATCACCCCGCTGGTGTGGGAGGGGCCGGACGCCGTGGTGGTGGGTGGCGGCGTCACCCGGTCCACAGGGGTCTGCCCCGACCTGCTCAAACTCGAACCGGTCACGGTGACCCTCGCGGCGCCGCTGGGCGCCCGCCCGGTGCTGGACGTCTTCACCGGCACCCCGCTGTCGATCCCCGCACGCTGACCGACGGGCCGGTCAGAGAATGCTCGGCACCTCGGTGCTGATCGGCACCGGCACCACTGTGGGACGGTCGGCGCGCAGCCCGGCGGTGAGCGCCGCGCCGAGCTGGTCGGGGGTCTGGACCACCTCGGTGGCGCAGCCGTAGCCGGCCGCGATGGCGGTGATGTCCAACCCCGGCAGGTCCAGCCCCGGCACCCCGGGTGTCTCCTTCAACTCGGCGAACGCCTTCAGGATCGCGTACTGCTTGTTGACCGGGACGACGACCACTACCGGCAGTGACAGGCGCGCGGCGGTCCACAGCGCCTGCACCGAGTAGTGGAACGAACCGTCGCCGATCACCGCCACCACCGGCCGGCCCCGCCCGGTGTCCCGCTCGGCCAGGGCCACGCCTACCGCGGCCGGCAGGCCGTAGCCGAGGCCGCCGCTGGCCATCGTGAAGTACGACGCCGGCCGGGTGATCCGCAGTCGGCGGCGCAGCGCGGCCAGGTTGGACGGTGACTCCTGCACCAGCACCCCGTCGGCCGGCCAGTGCCCGGCCAGCGCGGCGAACAGGGCGTCGGCGGACAGCGGCGTGCTGATGTCCGGCGCGGCCTGGGTGGCGCGGGGCGCCGGGGGAGTCCGGTCGGCCTGCGGGAGCAGTTCCAGCAGCGCGGCCAGGGTCAGCCCGGGGTCGCCGAGCAGGCTGTCCCCGACCGGGGCTCGCGCGGCCTCGTCGGGGTCGTCGGTGACGTGCAGCAGGCGGGTACCGGAGGGCAGGTGCTCGCCCGGCACGTACGGGTAGTAGCGGAACACCGGGGCACCGACCACCAGCACCGTGTCGTGCCCGCTCAGCGCCTCGGCCAGGGGCCCGATCGCGAACGGCAGGACGCCACGGAAGTGCGGGTGGTCCTCCGGGAAGACGGCCCGCTCCGGTGCCGGCGCCGACCAGACGGGCGCGGCCAGCCGCTCGGCAAGGGCGACCGCCTCCGACCAACTGCCGGAGCGGTCCACCCCCGGCCCGAACACCAGCACCGGGTTGCGGCTGCCGGCCAGGATCCGGGCGAACTCGTCGAGGCGCCGCGGGTCCGGCCCGAACCGGGTGGCCACCGAACGCATCTCGGGTGCCGGCTCGGCGGGCTGGGCCCAGTCGTCCATCGGCAGCGACAGGAAGACCGGCCCGGCCGGGGGTTGCACAGCTGTCGCGTACGCCCGCAGCACCGCGCCGGGGATGTCCTGCGCCCGGGCCGGCTCGTAGGCCCACTTGACGTACGGCTGGGGCAGTTCGGTGGCCCGCCTGCTGGTCAGTCGGGGTTCGAGCAGCAGCATCTCCCGGGTCTGCTGGCCGGCCGTGATGATCAGCGGGGTCTTGTTGTGCCAGGCGGTGACCAGGTTGCCCATGCCGTTGCCGGTCCCCGGTGCGGTGTGCAGGTTGACGTGCGCCGGTACCCCGGCGGCCTGGGCGTAGCCGTCGGCCATCGCGACAGCCGTCGCCTCGTGCAGGGCGTGGACGTAGTGGAAGTCGGCCGGGAAGTCCCGCAGGAACGGCTCCTCGGTCGACCCGGGGTTGCCGAAGACGGTGGTCATGCCGAGGGTGCGGAGCACGTCGTACGTCGCGTCCCGGACCGTTGCCATCGTCGCCTGCCTCCGTCTCGCGCGCAGGGACGACTGCGGTCGCCCTCCCGATCATCCGAATCTATCGGGATGTGACGGACCTTTCGGGCTTTTCTCGAGCGCTTCGTCTCCGACGGCGGCTCAGGGCAGTGTGAAGGGCAGGGTGATGCCGTCGAGTGCCCGACCGCAGGCGCAGTCCTGGGCGGCCGGGAGCGCGGCCAGCGCTTCCAGCAACACGTCCCGCAGCCGGTCGGTGTTCGCCGCGAAGACCTGGAACACCTCGTCCTGGGTGACCGAATCGCCCGCTTGGACTCCGGCGTCCAGGTCGGTGACCAGGGCGATCGACGAGTAGCAGAGGGCCAGCTCCCGGGCGAGGACCGCCTCCGGGTGGCCTGTCATGTTCACGACAGTGCCCCCGATCGAGGCGAACCAGCGCGACTCGGCCCGGGTGGAGAACCGCGGACCCTCGACCACCACCACCGTGCCGCCGTCCACTGCCGCGACGTCCCGACCCGCTGCCGCGGCGAGCAGTGCGCGTCGGCCGTGCGGGCAGTACGGATCGGCGAACGGCACGTGCACCGCACCCCTGTCGTAGTAGGTCTGCGTCCGGCCGCTGGTCCGGTCGATCAACTGGTCCGGCACCACGAACGTGCCAGGTCCCAGTTCAGGGCGGAGCCCACCGACCGCGCAGGGGGCGAGCACCTGGCGTACGCCCAGCGAGCGCAGCGCCCAGAGATTGGCCCGGTAGGGGATCAGGTGCGGTGGATATCGATGGTCCCGACCGTGCCGGGGCAGGAACGCGACACGCCTCCCGGCCACCTCGGCGATGGTCACCGCGTCCGACGGCGGGCCGTACGGAGTGTCCAGCTCATGCGCTGTGCCATCGAGGAGCGCGTACAGACCAGAACCGCCGATCACCGCCACGTCCGCCGTCGGCGCCATCGAACCTCCGTCGCAACTGTCCGATCACCTGCTGGTCAGACCTTAGCCACCGCCCGGGACGCAGGCTATGGTGCCAGGCATGGCGTTGACAGCGCGGTTGATCCCGATGCACCGTGCGGATCCGGTGGGCGACGGATCCCCGGTGCGGGCTCACGGTTGACGGGTGTGTGGGATGCAGGGAGAGGGCCAGGCGATCGGCGGACGAGCGATGGAGTCGATGACCGGGCGGCTGCTGGTCGCGACTCCGGCGCTCAAGGACCCGAACTTCGACCGTACGGTGGTGCTGCTTGTCGCCCACGAGCCGGGCGGCGCGCTCGGCGTGGTGCTGAACCGGGCCACCGAGGTGCCGGTCGCTGACGTGCTCGGCGACTGGAGCGACCTGGCCCGCCACCCGGCGGTTCTCTTCGAGGGCGGCCCGGTGCAGCCCGACTCGGCCATCTGCCTGGCCCGGATGCGGCACCCGATGCGCCGGGTCAAGGGGTTCCACCAGGTGTCCGGCGCGGTAGGCACGATCGACCTGTCGGTCGACCCGGAGCGGCTGCGGGAGAGCATCGGCGGCATCCGGGTGTTCGCCGGCTACTCGGGCTGGGGCAGCGGCCAGTTGGAGCAGGAGATCGAGGACGGTTCCTGGTTCGTGCTGGACGCGCTGCCCGGCGACGCGTTCGTCGACCGTCCGGACGACCTGTGGCCGATGGTGCTGCGCCGGCAGGGCGGGATGATGGCGGCGGTGGCCCACTTCCCCCCGGACGTGGCGCTGAACTGACCCGGCGGTGGGGGCACCCCGCGAGATGACCATGCCGGCCGGTCTGTGTATAGTTTCCCAGTGCCCGGGCGACCGGGACGACAGCAAGGGGCCGTGGCGCAGCTGGTAGCGCACCACACTGGCAGTGTGGGGGTCAGGGGTTCGAGTCCCCTCGGCTCCACCTTGCGGACGCGGGTGAACGGCCCGGTTGATGATCATCAACCGGGCCGTTTCCTGTTGTCCACCCGACGCCAAAACGCCCTGACCGGAGTGACCCGGTCAGGGCGTTCGTCGACTGTATGTCCGGTAAGGGCGGGATCAGCCCTGGCGGCTCTTCCACTGCGGGTTCGCGCGGTTCACCACGACCACCCGACCGTGCCGGCGGACCACCACTGAGCCCGGCTTCTGCTTGAGCGCGCGCAACGAGGTGCGTACCTTCATGTCTGCCTCCTCGGCCTGGGGTCTGGCCTGAATTCGTACCGCCTATCGGAACGCCGGAGGCGGTGACGGGATTCCCGACCAGCCGACGTCGAACCTTTGACCCTTCGCGCCCGTACCACTGCCCGGGAGGTCACGCCATGACCATGCGCCGAGTGCTAACCGCCGTGCTGGTCGCTGCCGCGACCGTGCCGCTGGCCGGCACGCCCGCCGCCGCGCACGGCGCCCCGACCGACCCGATCAGCCGCGCTGCCGCCTGCGGACCCCAGGGCCGGTACGCGACGACCGCCGCCTGCCGGGCCGCCGTCCGGGCGGGAGCCGCCGTGCGCGAGTGGGACAACGTGCGCGTCGCCGCGATCAACGGCCGGGACCGGGAGCGGATTCCCGACGGCGAGCTGTGCAGCGGAGGCCTGTCCGCGTACCGGGGACTGGACCTGCCCCGGACCGACTGGCCGTCCACCGAGCTGACCCCGGGCGCGACGTTCACCTTCCGGTACCGGACCACCATCGAGCACCGGGGCACCTTCCGGCTCTACGTCACACGCCCCGGCTACGACCCCCGCGAACGGCTCACCTGGGCGGACCTGGAGTCGCGCCCCTTTCTGACGGTGACCGACCCGCCGGTGCGGGCCGAGGCGTACCAACTCGCGGGCCGGCTGCCGGCGGGCCGCAGCGGCCGGCACCTGATCTACACGATCTGGCAGAACTCCAACACCCCGGACACCTACTACTCCTGCTCCGACGTGGTGTTCCGGGCGGCGCGGAGCGGAACGGCGAAGAGCGCGCCGGCTGTCCCGCGTACCACGGCGAGTCGGCCAGCCGCCGCCGCGTCGACGGTGGCGGCGGCGGCCGACCCGGGCGTGCCTGTGGCGTCGGTGACCGACCTCGGCGCCCGGTGGCCGGTGCTGGCCGGCGCAGCCACCGTGCTGCTGCTGGCGTTGCTGATCACCGCCGGCTGGCGACGCCGGAGCGTCGCGGCGCCGGCCGGCCGGCAGTGCGGGGTACGCAACCACAGGGCCGGGCGGCGCCGGATCTGGTGACCCGACCCCGCCCGACACCCGGTGGCGCTCAGCCCAGGTGCCTGTCGAACGGCACCTGGCCGGCTCACCCGAGGTTCAGCTCCACCGTGTCGGCGCTTGCCCCGCCGCCGCAGGTGATCGCCCCCGCCACGAAGTAGCCGCGATCGCCGACCCGGGCGGCGCCCAATCCGTGCCGGCCCTGCGGCAACGGCGAAAGCGTGGTCCAGCGGTCCTTGCGGGGGTCGTACGCCGTCACGTCGTCGTAGGTGGTCTCGTCCGGCCTGCACTCGCCGCCGGCGTACACGATCCGGCCGTTGAGCACGACTGCGGCTCCGGCGGAGCGGGGAGTGGGCAATGGGGCTGCCCTGCTCCACCGTCGGGTCCGGGTGTCGTAGACGTCATGGCGTGCGAGGTTGTCCTCCCCGTCTGCGACCCGGCCGCCGAACACGTGCACGCGATCGCCGAGGACGGCGACTCCCGCGTGGTCGCGCGGCTCGACCGGCAGTGGCTCGGCCGTGGACCAGCTGCGCCGCGCCGGGTCGTACGTCAGGTGGGTCCGGACGGTGCCGTACCCCATGGAGATCGGCGGATCCGGCAGGGTCACGACGGTGTGAGAGTCCCGTCCGCCGAGCAGGTGCAGCTTTCCGTTCACCGCCGCGACGCCGACCGAGCCCAGCTTCTGGGGCATGTCCGGCAGCCGGCTCCAGGCGTCGCGCAGCGGGTCGTAGGCGTAGGCCACCTGCTGCGGGTGCATGTGCACGATGTCGGTGAAGCCACCGAAGGCATACAACTTTCCGTTCAGCCCAGTCACGCCGACGTGCGTGAGAGGGCGCGGCAGGGGTGCGTGCTGCCGCCACCGGTCGGTACGCGGGTCGTAGCTGGTCACCACTGTCGTCGCCCACGTTGGCTGCTCGTCGCCGTTCTGCACGGTGCCACCGACGACATAGACGCGGCCGTCCAGCGCGGCCACCCCTACCTCTGCCCGCGCCGTGTTCATCGGCGCCCTGCCGCTCCACACAGCTCGATCGTGGCCGGCGGGTGATTGTGCCTGCGCGCTGCCGGCCGACGTCACCTGCCCGAGGCCGGCGACGGACAGCGCCGCTGCCGCCAACGTCGCCGCGACGATGCGATGGTTCCTCTTCAACTCTGCTCCAAAGTGGGTAGTGGTCGACGGCTCGGTGGTGCGGTGTGTCATGCCCGAGGCGCGATCGGGGCCATCGAGTGGCGACCCCAGGCGACGAAGAGCGCGAGCGCGATGAACAGGACATTGACGGGCGCGTCCGCGGCCTCTCCCCGGGAGAGGTGGAAGACGATCGCGGAGGCTTGCAGCGCGACGCACCCGAGAGCCGCGAGCACTGTCACGCCGGGCCTGATCCGGGTGAGCGAGGGCAGGAGCACGCCGATCCCGCCGAGGATGTCGAGTGCGGCGGTCGCGTAGAACAGGCCCGGTGGGACCTCGCCTGCCCAGGCGAACGCCTCGGCGACGCGTTCGATGGGCGTGACGATTTTCCAGACGCCGCCGCCCGCGAAGATCAGCGCGAGGGCTCCCTGGGCGGCCCATAGGCCGATGGTGAGTGCGCTGACGGGCGGTGTCCGCAGCGTTTGTGCAGGGTCGGTCATCACGAGTTCCTCTCGGGGAAGCATGCCTCCAAAACTAGCCTAGTAGCTCAGTAATGAACAGCCTGTTCAGAAGTTGTCGGATGGTTTGGCTGTTCGGTAGGGTCGGTGATCGTGGAGCAGGAAGCCGACAGCGTCGATCCGAGGGTTCAGCGGACCCGGCGGGATGTCGTCGACGCGGCTACGGCGCTGTTCCTGGAGCAGGGTTGGGCGGCGGTGACCCACGCCGAGGTCGCGCGCCGGGCGGGCTACTCCAAGGCGACCCTCTATGCACACTGGCCAACGCGCCTGGACCTGGTTCGGGCGTCGGTCGATCAGATGTGTGCCGCGGTCGGGCACCCCCAGTTGACCGGCGACCTACGCCACGACCTGATAGCGGGCTTGCTCGACTTCGGGCAGGATCTCGCCGACGGGCACCTGGTCAGGGTTTTCGGCGGGCTCCTTGAGCGGGCCGGCAGTGACCCCGTCGTCGATGAGCTGCGCGAGCGGCTCTACGCGGCCGGGACCCGGTCGCTGGACTCGGCCCTCCGCTCTCACCTGCGGGCCGAGGATGTCGAGCCTTCGCTGGCGCTCCTGGTGGGCGGGGTGCTCGTGCGCGCGGGTTTCCAGGCTCAACCGGCGGATCGGCCCTTCGTCGAAGACCTTGTCGATCGGGTCCTGGCCGCGGCGAGGCGGAACGACGCGCGATAACCGTCCGGCCGTTGCCGGGACATCTTTTCCAACAACCGCGTTGGCCGGCACCCCGGAAGGGTGCCGGCCAACGTCGTATCGCGGTATCGCGGGCGCTCAGCCCAGCAGTCGGTCGATCTCGGCCAGTTCGTCGGCGGTGAAGTCGAGGTTGCCGACGGCGGCGACGTTGGTCTCCAACTGCTCGACGCTGCTCGCCCCGATGATGAGGCTTGTCATCCGCGGGTCACGCAGCGCCCAGGCCAGCGCGAGCTGCGCGAGTGACTGGCCGCGCCGCTCGGCGAGCCCGCCGAGCCCCCGGATGGTGGCCATCTTCTCGTCGCTCAGGTCGCTCTCGTTGAGAAAGACGCTGGTACGCACCCGCGAGTCCGCCGGGATGCCGCCCAGGTAGCGGTCGGTCAGCAGGCCCTGAGCGAGCGGGCTGTACGCGATGCATCCGGCGCCTACCTGCTCCAGCGTGTCGAGCAGGCCGTCGTCCTCGGTCCAGCGGTTGAGCATCGAGTACGACGGCTGGTTGATCAGCAGCGGCGTACCCAGGTCGCGCAGGATTGCGGCCGCCCGCGTCGTCTGCTCGGAGTTGTAATTCGAGATGCCCACGTAGAGCGCCTTGCCGGAGCGGACGACGGCGTCCAGCGCGCCCATCGTCTCTTCGAGGGGGGTGTCCGGGTCGAACCGGTGCGAGTAGAAGATGTCGACGTAGTCCAGACCCATCCGGCCCAGCGACTGGTCCAAGGAGGAGATCAGGTTCTTGCGCGAGCCCCACTCGCCGTACGGGCCGGGCCACATGAGGTAGCCGGCCTTGCTGGAGATGACCAGCTCGTCCCGGTACGGCTTCAGGTCGGTGGCGAGCAGCCGGCCGAAGTTCTCCTCCGCCGAGCCGGGCGGCGGGCCGTAGTTGTTGGCCAGGTCGAAGTGGGTGACACCCAGGTCGAAGGCGCGCCGGACGATGTCGCGCTGCCGTTCGAACGGGCGGTCCGGGCCGAAGTTGTGCCACAGCCCGAGGGAGACGGCGGGCAGCCGCAGGCCACTGCGTCCACTGCGCCGGTAGGTCATGGTGTCGTAGCGGTCATCCGCGGCGAGGTAGGTCACGATCATGAGCCTAGCTCCGGCCGGCGGTGCCGGAGATCGGGCTTGCGAAGCCGGACAGCGGGGTAGTTTCGACGCCATGCGGTTCATCTCGCTCGACACCCCCAAACCGTTGTCCAAGATCGGGTTGGGCACCTGGCAGTTCGGCTCCCGGGAGTGGGGCTACGGGTCGGACTTCGAGCGGCAGGCGGCCCAGATCGTCCGGCGGGCCGTGGAGTTGGGCGTCACGGTGTTCGACACCGCCGAGCTCTACGGCTTCGGGCGCAGCGAACGCATCCTCGGTGCCGCCCTCGGCGACGACCGGCCCAGCGTGGTGATCGCGTCCAAGATCCTGCCGGTGCTGCCTGTCGCCGCCGTCGTGCAGCAACGGGCTGTCGCCTCGGCGGCCCGACTCGGCGTCACCAGCATCGACCTCTACCAGGTGCACTCGCCCAACCCGCTCGTCGCCGACCACACCACCATGCGTGGCATGCGCGTCCTGCAGGACGTCGGGCTGGTCGCCGAGGTCGGGGTGAGCAACTACGGGCTGCGCCGCTGGCAGGTCGCCGAGGCGGCGCTCGGCCGGCGGGTGCTCAGCAACCAGGTCCGCTACAGCATGCTCGACCGCGCCCCCGAACAGGACCTGCTGCCGTACGCGCGGCAGGCCGGCCGGGTCGTCATCGCGTACAGCCCGCTGGCCCAGGGTTTCCTCTCCGGCCGCTACGACGCGAAGAACCCACCCTCCGGCGCGGTCCGGCGGGCCAACCCGTACTTCCTGCCGGAGAACCTGGAACGCGGCGCCACCCTGATCGAGACGCTGCGCCAGGTCGCCGACGCGCACGACGCCACCCCCAGCCAGATCGCGCTCGCCTATCTGCTGCGCCACCCGAACGTGCTGGCCATCCCCGGCGCGTCAGGGGTGGAGCAGATGGAACGCAACGCCGCCGCCGCGGACATCGACCTCGCCGACGACGAGTACGCGGCGCTCGCCGAGGCCGCGAAACGCTTCCGACCGGTCACCGGCCTCGCCGCGATGCCCGCCATGGTGCGCGCCCGGTTCGCCGGCTCAACGGGAAAGTGAGCACAGTGGACGACATCACCGCGCTGATCCTGGACGACCACGCCGCCTTCCGGCGCGGCTTCGCCCGCCTCGACGACGCCCGCGACGAGCAGGAACTGCTCGCCATCTGGGACGCCCTCGCCCTGCACCTGGACATCCACGCTGAGGCGGAGGAGGCCATCCTCTACCCGCACCTGGTCAAACACGGCGACGACGGCGAGGACGAGACAGCCGACGCGATAGGCGACCACAACAAGATCCGCGACGCCATCGCCGAGTCGAAGCTGCACCCGGTCGGCTCGAAGCAGTGGTGGGAGGCAGTCGGCACGGCCCGCCGGGAGAACAGCGAGCACCTGGCCGAGGAGGAGGACGAGGCCCTGCCCGACTTTCGCCGGCACGCCAGCTTCGAGCTGCGTGCCGAGTTGGGCCAGCGCTGGCTGACCTTCTACGGCGAGCACAAGAACGGCCGCGACCTGCCGTTCCGCGACAAGGATCCGCAGGGGTACGTCGCCGACCACCGCTGAGATCTCCCCGCTGCGGGGGAGTCGCGGCGCGGGGTGGGCGCAGCAGAATGACGGCATGACCTTCCGCGTGGCACTGGCCCCGCTGGTGGCCGGCAGCACCTGGCGACGCGGAGTTTTCCTGCTGCTCGGCGGTGTGCTGGCGCTGCCGTACGGGGTCCTCGCGGTGACATTCGCACAACTGCTCACCGACTCGACGATCCCCCGCCCACTGGTGTACGCCCTCCTGGTGATCGCGGGGCTGATCGCCGTGGTGCCGCTGCTGCTGGACGGCAGCCGGGCTCTGGAGATCGCCGCCGTACGGGCGCTGCTCGGCGTCGACCTGCCCGACCCCGCGCCCGGGCACCGCGCCGACCGGGAGAGCCGCCTGCGCAGCGCGCTCTGGATCGCCACGCACCTCACCATCGGCGCGCTGGTGATGATCGCGCTGTTCAGCGCGCTGCCGATGGCGCTGGCGTTCATCGCCCAGCAGTTCGGAGTGGGCGCGGAGATCACCAGCCGGGAGCGGTTCGGCCCGCTGGACGGACGGGACGGCGGCTGGCTGACGCTGACCGGGGTGGCCCTGCTCGTCGGCCTCGGCTACGCGGTCGCCGGGCTCGGCGCCCTGGCCGTGTCGATGGCGCCTGTGCTGCTCGGCCCCGCGCAGGCCGAGCGGATCGCCGCGCTGGAGGCGCGGGCCACCCGGCTGGCCGAACGCAACCGGTTGGCCCGGGAACTGCACGACTCGGTAGGTCACGCGCTGACCGTGGCCACCCTCCAGGCCGGCGCTGCTCGCGAGGTGCTCGACACCGATCCGGAGTTCGTCAGGCGGGCGCTCGCCGCCATCGAGGAGGCTGGACGGACCGCGATGGACGAGCTGGACCACGTGCTCGGGCTGCTCCGCGAGACAGGTGGTGACAGGCCACCTGCGGCGCCGCAACGTACCCTCGCCGACCTGGACCGGCTGGTCGCCGACACACGCGCGGCCGGGCTGACCGTGCACGCGCAGCGCGTCGGCGACCCGGCGCGACTGCCCGCGATCGTCTCCCGGGAGGGCTACCGGATCGTCCAGGAGGGACTGACAAACGCCGCCCGGTACGGGTGCGGGCCTGTGACGCTGCGCCTGGACCTGCGGCCGGACGCGCTGGAGCTGGAGCTGGTCAACACGATGAGCCGCCCCGACCGGGCCGACACGGGGCGGTCCGGTCGGGGCCTGGACGGTATGCGGGAACGGGTGCTGCTGCTCGGCGGTCGACTCACCGTGGGGCCGGCCGGCGACCGCTGGCTGATCCGGGCCCGACTGCCCTACGAGGACGCACGATGACCACTGGTGTGCTCATCGTCGACGACGACGAGTTGATCCGGGTCGGGCTGCGGGCCATCATCGACGCCCAACCCGACCTGCGGGTGCTCGCCGAGGCCGCCGACGGCGCCGAGGTCCCGCCCCTGGTCGCCCGGCACCGGCCCGACGTGGTGCTGATGGACGTACGGATGCCAGGCATCGACGGCATCCAGGCCACCCGCCACCTGCTGGCCACCTCGGCCGACCCGCCCCGGGTGCTGGTGGTCACCACGTTCGCCAACGACGAGTACGTCTACGAGGCGCTGCGCGCCGGCGCCTCCGGATTCCTGCTCAAACGGGCCCGACCCGCCGAGGTGGTGGAAGCCGTCCGGGTGGTCGCGGCGGGCGAGTCGCTGCTCTTCCCGGCCGCGATCCGCCAGCTGGTCGGGGCGTACGGGCCGGTCGGCGGCGATCGGCTGCGCGCGGCCCGGCTCACCGAGCGGGAGGCCGAGGTGCTGCGGCTGATGACCACCGGCCGGTCCAACCCGGAGATCGCCGCGCACCTGGTGGTGGGGGTGGAGACGGTCAAGACGCACGTCGGCAACGTGCTGGCCAAGCTGGGTGTCCGGGACCGCACGCAGGCCGTGATCGCCGCCTACGAGTCCGGCTTCGTCACCCCGTCCGGCTGACCGGTCCCCCACCCGGGGGAGCGGATTCACCGCGGGCCGGGAGGGATTCGGCGGGCTGTCGGCCGAGGCTCAGAGCATGACGACGATCACTGCATCCCGAGTCCGTGCCGGCTCCCGCTGGCCCGACCGACTCGCCCCACTGGCCGCCGGTTGGCTCGGCCTGTGGGGCGTACTCGCCCTGATTGGCACACTCACCGGCGCCGGCTATCCGTTCGGCGCGAACGACACGCACGGCGGCGACGTCAACCTGCTGCGCCTGGTGCCGGTGGACCTGGCCACCCCGCTCTTCGCCGGCGTCCTGCTGACCGCCGCCGTGGCCGCCCTGGCCATGAGCCGCCCCGCGGTCCGCCCGCCCGGTCCGCTGCGGGCGCTGCTCGCCGGCTACGCCTGGGCCGTGGCGTTCGGACTCGCCGTGGTCGTCCCGGACGCCCGGGTGCTGATCGTCCTCGGCTACCTGCCGATCCTGCTCGTCGGCGCCCCGTTCGGCTGGCCGCCGATCGAGTACTCCGACGTCTTCGACTGGGCGCTGTTCGGCAGGTTCGCCGCGCTGGCCGGCGGGCTGCTGCTGGCCGGGGCCGTGCTCGCCTGGCAGCGCCGCACCGCAGGGGCCTGCGTCGGTTGCGGGCGGGACGGCACCGACCGGGGGTGGACCACCCCGGCCGCCGCCGCGCGCTGGGGTCGGTGGGCCGCCGGCATCGCGGCGGCGATTCCGCTGACGTACGCGGTGACCCGGTTCGCCTGGGCGGCGGGCATCCCGCTCGGCATCTCCCGCGAGTTCCTGACCGAGATGCAGGACACCGGACTGGTCTGGGCCGGATTCGGGCTGGGCGCCTTCGCCACCGTCGGCGCGATCCTCACCCTCGGCCTGGTGCAGCGCTGGGGCGAGCGGTTCCCCCGCTGGATGGTCGGGCTCGCCGGTCGCCGGGTGCCGGTGCTGCTTGCCGTGGTGCCGGCCACCCTCGTCGCCATCGCGGTGACCGCGGCCAGCCTGGGGCTGCTCAGCAACCCCAGGTTCTGGGAGCTCACCGGCGGGGTCAGCCTGACCGGGACGCCGATGCTGCTCTGGCCGCTGTGGGGCGTGGCGCTCGGCGCGGCGACATACGCGTACCACAGGCGCCGCCGGGGAGCCTGCCGGCGCTGCGGCCGGGGCTGAGGGTGGGATCGGGGGTGCCCCCGCGATGCCGGGGCACCTCCGCGAATGTGAGCTAGCGTGGGTCGGGTGACTGCGCCTAACCCGGTAATCCCGGTTCCACCGGCCGACCTGCCCGGCACGCTCGGCGCGCTACGGGCGGCCGGTCACCAGTACCGCACCGTCAAGCAGGAACTCCGCGACAACCTCCTCGCCCGGATGCGTTCCGGCGAGCCCCGTTTCCCAGGCATCGTCGGCTACGACGACAGCGTGCTGCCCGAGGTCGAGCGCGCGCTGCTCGCCGGGCACGACATGGTGCTTCTCGGTGAGCGCGGCCAGGGCAAGACCCGCCTGATCCGCTCGCTCGGCGCGCTGCTCGACGAGTGGACCCCTGTCATTCCCGGCTCGGTGCTCAACGAGCACCCGATGCACCCGCTCACCCCGGCGTCCCGTGCCCAGGTCGCGGAGGCCGGCGACGACCTGCCGGTCGGCTGGCTGCACCGCTCGATGCGCTACGGCGAGAAGCTGGCCACCCCGGACACCAGCGTCGGCGACCTGATCGGTGACGTCGACCCGATCCGGATCGCCCAGGGTCGTACGCTCGGCGACCCGGAGACCATTCACTTCGGGCTGGTACCCCGTACCAACCGGGGGATCTTCGCCGTCAACGAGCTGCCCGACCTGGCCGAACGGATCCAGGTTGCCCTGCTCAACGTGCTGGAGGAGCGCGACATCCAGGTCCGTGGCTACCAACTGCGCCTCCCGCTGGACCTGCTCCTGGTGGCCAGCGCCAACCCGGAGGACTACACGAACCGGGGCCGGATCATCACCCCGCTCAAGGACCGGTTCGGCGCGGAGATCCGCACCCACTACCCGATGGAGCTGGAGCTGGAGCTGGCGCTGATCCGGCAGGAGGCGGACCTAGTCGCCGAGGTGCCGGAGCACGTGCTGGAGGTGCTGGCCCGGTTCGCCCGCGCGGTACGCGAGTCGCCGTCGGTGGACCCGCGCTCCGGGGTCTCCGCCCGGTTCGCCATTGCCGCCGCCGAGACCGTCGCCGGCGCCGCGCTGCGCCGCGCCGGACTGCTCGCCGCCTCCGCCGATGCGGACGACCGCCCGGAGGCCGCAGTGGCCCGCGTCGGGGACGCCGTGTCGGTGACCAGCACGCTGCGCGGCAAGGTGGAGTTCGAGAGCGGCGAGGAGGGGCGGGAGATCGAGATCCTCGCCCACCTGCTGCGCACCGCCACCGCCGAGACGTTCCGGGCGCACCTGTCCGGGCTGGACCTGTCCGGCTTCACCGCCCTCGTCGACGACGGCGCGGCGATCGAGACCGGCGAGCTGGTAAGCGCCGCCGAGCTGCTGCGCCAGGTCGGCACCGTACCGGGGCTGGCGAAGGTCCTGGACCGGCTCGACCTGGGCGACGCGCCCACCCCGGAGGAGGCTGCCGCCGCCGTCGAGTTCGTGCTGGAAGGGCTGCACCTGACCCGTCGGCTCGGCAAGGACGTCACCGACTCCGGGCGCACCGTCTACGGCGGCCGGGGCTGACCGTGGCCGGCAACCGGTTCCGGTACGGGCAGTGGAACGGCGGGCCCGACCCGCTCGCACCCCCGTACGACGTGCGTGCGGCGGTCGACGCGGTAGGCGCCGAGGTGCTGGCCGGCGGCAGCCTGCGCGAGGCGCTGCGTGACCTGCTGCGCCGGGGCCCGCAGGGGCGCGCCGGCCTGGACGACCTGGCCGCCCGGGCGCGGCGACTGCGCCGCGAGGCGATGCGTCGGGGCGATCTGGACGGCGCGGTGACCCGTGCCCAGGCACTGCTCGACCAGGCCCTCGCCGCCGAACGGGACGAGCTGCGGGGCCGCGACGACGACGCGGCGCGATTCGCCGAGGCGGTGCTGGACAACCTGCCCCGCTCCACGGCGCGGGCGGTGCAGGAGCTGTCCGGCTACCAGTGGGCGAGCGAGGACGCCCGCCACTCGTACCAGCAGATCCTCGACCAGCTCCGCGACGACGTGCTCGGTCAGCGCTTCGCGGGACTGCGCGACGCGGTCCGCGCGTCCGCCGACCCGGCCGCCCAGCAGCGGCTCGGCGAGATGATGGGCGACCTGAACGACCTGCTGGCCCGGCACGCCCGCGCGGAGGACACCACCGACGCGTTCGCCGAGTTCATGCGCCGGCACGGCGACTTCTTCCCGGAGAAGCCGGAGACCGTCGACGAGTTGATCGACGTGCTGGCGCGTCGCGCGGCGGCCGGCGAGCGGCTGATGAATTCGCTGTCCGAGCGGCAACGCGCCGAACTGGCCGGCCTCATGCAGCAGTCGCTCGGCGACCGCCTCGCCGGGGAGCTGTCCGCGCTCGACGCGCACCTGCGGTCGTTGCGGCCCGACCTGCGGTGGGGCCGTGGTGAGCGGGTCCGCGGCGACCAGCCGTTGGACTACGCCGACGCGGCCGGCGCGCTCGGTGAGATCGGCGAGTTGGACGACCTGCTGGACCAGCTCGACCAGGAGCACCCCGGCGCCACCCTGGACGACGTGGACGTCGACGCGGTGGCCCGTACGCTCGGTCGGGACGCCGCCGACGACGTCCGCCGGCTACGCGAGCTGGAGCGGGAGCTGCGTCGGCAGGGCTGGGTGAGCCGGGACGCGGACGGGCTGACGCTGAGCCCGAAGGCGCTGCGCCGGCTCGGCGGGACCGCCCTGCGGCGGGTCTTCGCCGACCTGACCGCCGGACCCCGGGGCCAGCACGACCTGCTTTCGGCGGGTGCGGCGGGCGAGGTCAGCGGCGCGTCCCGCCCCTGGGAGTACGGCGACGAGCAGCCGCTGGACGTCGTCCGCACGCTGACCCGGGCGGTGCGCCGGGCCGGGCCGACGGTTCCGCTGCAACTCGCCGCCGACGACTTCGAGGTGGTGGAGACCGAGAAACGCGCATCGGCGGCGGTGGTGCTCTGCGTCGACCTGTCGTACTCGATGATCTCCCAGGGTCGTTGGGGGCCGATGAAGCAGACGGCGCTGGCGCTGGCGCACCTGATGGAGACGCGTTTCCCGCAGGACGCGTTGCAGATCGTCGGCTTCGGTCGGGAGGCGATGACGCTCACCCAGCAGGAGCTGGCCGCCGTCGAGCCGGACGGGGAACAGGGCACCAACCTCCAGCACGCGTTGCGGCTGGCGGGGCGGCACCTGCGCCGGCACTCGGACGCCGAGCCGGTGGTGCTGGTGGTCACCGACGGTGAGCCGACCGCGCACCTGGACCCGGACGACGGGGAGGCGCTGTTCCACTGGCCGCCGCTGCCGGAGACCATCGAGGCGACCGTCCGGGAGGTGGACCGGTTGAGCCGCTACGGCGCGACGCTCAACCTGTTCATGCTCGGCGACGACCCGGGCCTGCGCCGTTTCGTCGACGCGGTGGCCCGCCGCAGCCGGGGCCGCATGTTCACCCCGGACACCGACGACCTGGGCGAGTACGTGGTCAGCGACTACCTCCGCTCCCGCCAATCCCGCCGCTAAGTCCCGCCGGGGCGGGTTGACTGGATGGATGGAGAGTGGGGGTTTGCGCCGGGCGTACGGCGGTGTGTTCGCCGAGCTTGACGCCTGGGAGTTCGAGGCGGCTCCGGAGGGGCAGCTCAGCGCCGAGCAGATCGTCGCGCATCTGGTCGCCAACGACGAGCTGATGATCCAGGCCACCGAGGCGTTGCTGGCGGGATCGCCGTTCGCCTACTACGAGCTGGAGGAGGACGTCCACCGTCCGCAGCTCGACGCGCTGGTCGCCGAGCAGGGCGGCCTGCGCGGCCTGACCGCGCTGCTGCACGGCACAAGCGACCGCCTGTGCGGGCTTGTCGACCAGCTCGGCCTGGCCGCCGAGACCCCTGTCGAGACCCACCTGCGCGAGGGCTTCGACCTCGTCGTCGACGAGTCGCTGCCCTGGTCCCGCACCCTCGACCTGCACGCCCGCGTCCACCTCCCCAAACACCAGGCCCAACTGCACATGCTCCACCCCTGACCGCCCGCCCCGCCCCGTCCGTCCCGCCCGCCCCGCCCTGTCCCGCCCTGTCCCGCCGATCTTGCACTTCCTGTGCCGACAAACTGGGGCGCACGGGGCAATCCGACAACCGCAAGTGCAAGATCGGCGGGGTGGGGGGGTGGGGTGGGGTGGAACCGGGTCAGGTTTCTACCAGCTCGGGGCGGGGGTGGAAGGTGCGGCGGTAGGTGGACGGGGCTACGCCGATGCGCTGGTGCAGCTGTTGGCGCAGGGCGGCGGTGGTGCCGAAGCCGCAGCGGCGGGCGATCTGGTCGACGGTGAGGTCGGTCGTCTCCAGCAGCAGCCGGGCGTGGTCGGTGCGCTGTTGCAGCAGCCACTGCGCCGGGCTCAGCCCGGTCTCCGAGCGGAACCGCCGGGTGAAGGTGCGCACGCTCATCCGGGCCTGTTCGGCCAGGTCGCGCAGGGCGATCGACTCGTGCAGCCGCTGCCGGGCCCACTCGCGGGCGGCCGCGGTGCTGGCGTCGGTGGCCCTGGGCACCGGGCGTTCGATGTACTGCGCCTGGCCGCCGTCCCGCCACGGTGGCATGACGCAGCGGCGGGCTGCCCGGTTGGCCACCTCGCTGCCGTGGTCGAGGCGGATGACGTGCAGGCAGAGGTCGATGCCGGCGGCCACCCCGGCCGAGGTGAGCATCCGGTCCTCGGCGATGAAGAGCACCCCCGGGTCGAGGTCGACCCGCTGGTGCAGGCGGCGGAACTGCTCGGCGTACGCCCAGTGGGTGGTGGCCCGCCGTCCGTCGAGCAGGCCGGCGGCGGCCAGGACGAACGCCCCGGTGCAGATCGACATCACACGTGCGCCCCGCTCGTACGCCGACCGCAGCGCGTCGGCCACCTCCGGCTCGATCCTGCCGGCGGTCAGCGCGTTGCCGTCGTGGATGCCGGGGACGATCACCGTGTCGGCGGTGTCGAGCAACTCCAGACCGTGGTCGGGGAGGACCTGGTAGCCGGCCGTGCTGCGGACCGGCCGCCCGCCGGGCGTGCACACCCGCACGTCGTAGAGGTGCGAGCCGTCGGTGCTCCGGGCGGTGCTGAAGACCTGGGACGGGGTGCCGAGGTCGAGGCCGACGACGTGGTCGAGGGCGAGGACGGCGATCCGGTGCGGACGTACGCTCATGGCCCGATTATTGCGCATGATGGCTTTCCGGCCACTCGTCGTGGACGGCGCCCCTGCCGAGACTTGTGACGTGACAGGGAAACGTCGTCTGCACCCCGCCTGGCTCGTCGCCGCCGTCGCCTTCGTGGCGCTGGTCGGCGCCGCCGGCTTCCGCGCCACGCCGTCGGTGCTGCTGCACCCGCTGCACGAGGAGTTCGGCTGGCCACTCGCCACCATCTCCGCCGCCGTCTCGGTCAACCTGCTGCTCTACGGGCTCACCGCGCCGTTCGCCGCGGCGCTGATGGACCGGTTCGGCATCCGCCGGGTGGTAGCGGTGGCGTTGCTGCTGGTGGCCGCGGGCAGTGGGCTGACCGTCTTCATGACCGCGAGCTGGCAACTGTGGCTCTGCTGGGGTGTGCTCGTCGGTCTGGGCACCGGCTCGATGGCGCTGGCGTTCGTGGCCACCGTCACCGGTCGCTGGTTCGTCCACCGCCGGGGCCTGGTCACCGGGGTGCTGACCGCCGGAGGGGCGGCCGGGCAACTCGTCTTCCTTCCGCTGATCGCGGTGCTGGTACGCGACAACGGTTGGCGCACGGCGGCACTCGTCGTGGCCGGGGCGGCGCTTGTGGTCGTACCCCTCGTGGTGTGGCTGCTGCGCGAACACCCGGCGGATCTCGGCCTGCCCGCCTACGGCGCGACCGAGGTCGTGGCGGCGCCGCCGCCGGCCGGCGGCGCGGCGACCCGGGCGTTGGGCGCGCTTGCCGCCGCGGCCCGGACCCGGCCGTTCTGGCTGCTGGCCGGCGGGTTCGCGATCTGCGGCGCGACCACGAACGGCCTCGTCGGCACCCACTTCGTGCCGGCCGCCCACGACCACGGCATGACCGAGACCACCGCGGCGGGGCTGCTCGCGCTTGTCGGCCTGTTCGACATCGTGGGCACGATCGCCTCCGGCTGGCTGACCGACCGGGTGGACAGCCGGCTGCTGCTCGGCGCCTACTACGCGCTGCGGGGATTGTCGCTGCTGGTGCTGCCGAGCCTGTTCAGTGGCACTGCCCGGCCGAGCATGCTGGTGTTCATCATCTTCTACGGCCTGGACTGGGTGGCCACGGTGCCGCCGACGGTGGCGCTGTGCCGGGAGTACTTCGGTGGCGCGGGAGCGGTGGTGTTCGGCTGGGTGTTCGCCGCGCACCAGCTCGGGGCGGCGGTCGCGGCGACGGGGGCGGGGCTGGTCCGGGATCGGCTCGGCGACTACGCGCTGGCCTGGTACGTGGCCGGTGCCCTGTCGATAGGCGCTGCCGGGCTGTCGCTGCTGCTGCGTCGGAGGCCGGGTCGGGCCGTGCCGGAGGCCGTCCTGGCCGCCGCCACCGCGCCCCGGGCCTGGAGCTACCGGGGCTGAGCGGGTCGGACGGTCAGCCGAGGGTCCACTGTTGGGCGGGGCTGCCGTCGCAGGCGCGCTGCCGGATCTCGTCGTCGGGCTCGTCGCCGTCGTCGTCGGCCTGCCCGCACTTGCCGCTGTGCGCGGCCACCAGCAGCACCGGGCCGGTGCCGGTGGGGGACAGCCGCCACTGCTGGTTGGCCCCGCCGTGGCAGGGGAACTGGAGCAGCCGCGCGCCGTCGTCGGTGCTGGCGCCCTCGACGTCGAGGCACTGCCCGTGGGCGGCGTTGGTAAGCGACACCGCGTCCGCGCCGGCCGGGTTGACGACCCACTGCTGCTCCGGCCCGCCGGTGCAGACGGCTAACTCGGCCCCGGCCTCCTTGTCGTCGCCGTCGAGCCCCAGGCAGAGCCCGGACGCGACCCGCAGCACCCGGGGCCCGGTGGTCGGCGCCACCGAGGGCGTCGGTGACGGTTCGGCGGACGGGGTCGGGCTCGGCTCGGCCTCCGGGGTGGTGGGCTCCGCCGCGCTGGACGGCGCGCCGACCGTGGCCGGCACCACCGGATCGCCACCGCCGCCGAGCAGGCCTGTCGCGAAGACCACCCCGAGGAGTACGCCCACCAGCCCCACCCCGAGCGCCACCCGCAGCAACGGGTCGGCGAGCGGGCCGGAACGTGCTGCCCGGCGACGGCCGCCGTAGACGGTGCCGGCGGGGTCGGGGCGTTCCTCGGGCGCGGACATACGGGTCATCCTCACCCACCGCCGTCGGCCACGGCCAGTCGGTGGGTCAGTCGACGACCCGGACGTCCTTCCAGAACGCCACCCGGTCACGCACCATCTCGGCGTCCGGCTTGGGGTCCGGGTAGTACCAGACGGCGTCCTGGCTGGTGCTGCCCTCGTGTTCGAGGGAGTAGTAGGAGGCGGTGCCCTTCCACGGGCAGACGGTGTGCGTCGCGGACTCGCGGATCAGGTCGTCGCGCAGGGCGGAGCGGGGGAAGTAGTGGTTGCCCTCCACCAGCACGGTGTCGTCGCTCTCGGCGACGACCAGGTCGTTCCACACGGCTTTCGGCATGCCTCAACACTAGGCCGTCCCGACGCCCGCGGCAGTGCTCAGCGGGTGGGCTGCGGGTCGGTGACGTCGGCCACCGTGGCGTCGAGGGCGGTGATCGCGGCGTCGGCGTCGACGGCGATGGCGAGGCCCCGTTCGCCGGCACCGAGGGTGATCTCCCGTCCGCGCAGCCGCTCGTCGGCGATCACCGGCCAGGCAGTGCTCGCGCCGAACGGGGTGATCGTGCCGCGTTCGTAGCCGGTGGCGGCCAGGGCACCGGCGGCGTCCGGCATGGATAGCCGGTGCACGCCGAGCAGGGCGCGCAGCTTGGGCCAGGACACGACCCGGTCGCCGGGGGTGAGCACGAACAGGTGGTCGTCGGCGCCCCGACGGACGACGATCGTCTTGACCACGTCCGCGACGGCCACCCCCCGGACCGCCGCGGCCTCGGCCAGGCTGCCTACCGCGCCGTGACTGACCAGCCGGTACGGCAGTCCGGTGGCGTCCAGGGCGGCGATCGCGGGCGACGGCATGACCGCCACGGTAACCGCCGGGCCTGCCGCGGGACGGGAAACGACCGGTGAGGACATCCCACGATTTCCCGGGGTGCAGGCGTAAGGTGATCACATGCGCGCTGAGCGTGTGGATCACCCCATTGACCATGATGAAGCGGTGGACACGCTGCGGCGGTCGTACGCCGCGGTGCCCACTGGCGAACCTGTCCGGCTCGCCAAACGCACCTCCAACCTGTTCCGCCCCCGGTCCGCACCACGGACCCCGGGCCTCGACGTCAGCGGCCTCAACGGCGTGCTCGCGGTCGATCCGACCGGGCGCACCGCCGACGTGCAGGGCATGTGCACGTACGAGGACCTGGTCGACGCGACCCTGCCGCACGGGCTGATGCCGCTGGTGGTGCCGCAGTTGCGCACCATCACGCTTGGCGGCGCGGTGACCGGCCTCGGGATCGAGTCGACCTCGTTCCGCAACGGCCTGCCGCACGAGTCGGTACGGGAGATGGACATCCTCACCGGCACCGGTGAGGTCGTCACCGCCCGTCCCGACGGGGAGCACGCCGACCTGTTCACCGCGTTCCCCAACTCGCTGGGCAGCCTCGGCTACGCCACCCGGCTGCGCATCGAGCTGCAACCCGTCGGCCGGTACGTGGCGTTGCGCAACATCCGGTTCACCCGGCTGGAGGCGCTCACCGACGCGATCGCCGAGGTGACCGCGTCCCGCTCCTGGGCCGGCGAGCCTGTCGACGCCATGGACGGGGTGATGTTCAGCCCCGGCGAGGCGTACCTGGTGCTCGCCACGTTCACCGACGCGGCCGGCCCGCCCAGCGACTACACCGGCCAGGCGATCTACTACCGGTCGCTGCGCCGGCGCACCCGCGACGTGCTCACGGCGTACGACTATCTCTGGCGCTGGGACACCGACTGGTTCTGGTGTTCGGCGGCGTTCGGCGCGCAGCACCCGGTGGTGCGCCGGTTCTGGCCGTCGCGGTACCGGCGCAGCGACTTCTACCACCGCCTGGTCCGGCTGGAGCACCGGCACCAGGTGGCGGCGCGGATCGACAGGCTGCGCGGCCAGCCGGCCCGGGAACGGGTCGTGCAGGACGTGGAGATCCCGCTGGAACGTACTGCCGACTTCCTGCGCTGGTTCGCGGGCAGCGTGGGGATGAACCCGGTGTGGCTGTGTCCGTTGCGGTTGCGCGAACCGGCGGGTCCCGGTTCCGCGCGGTCCTGGCCGCTGTATCCGCTCCGGCCGGGGCAGGACTACGTCAACATTGGGTTCTGGGGGAGCGTGCCGATCGCGCCGGGCGCCGCCGACGGCGACGTCAACCGCACGATCGAACGCATGGTGTCGGAGTCGGGGGGCCACAAGTCGCTCTACTCCGACGCGTACTACGACCGGGACGCCTTCTATCGCCTGTACGGCGGCGACACGTGGCGGGCGGTGAAGGACCGCTACGACCCGGACCACCGGCTGACGGGACTGTACGAAAAGGCGGTAGCACGAGCATGAGCCTGACCGACAGAGATCAGGGGGCGGCGAGCGTCCCCGCCACCCCGCCGGCGGGGGGCCGGCAGACGGGTCCGACCGTCGCCGACGTCGTCCGCGCGGTCACCGCCGGGCCGCTTCCGGTGCGGATCACGGGGTACGACGGCAGCGCCGTCGGCCCGTCCGACGCCGGCATCACCCTGGCGATCCGTTCCGAGCGGGGACTGTCGTACCTGCTCACCGCCCCCGGCGACCTGGGCATGGCCCGGGCGTACGTCAGCGGTGACCTGGCGTTGCAGGGGGTGCACCCGGGCGACCCGTACGAGGCGTTGCGGGTGCTCAAGGACGAGCTGCGGTTGCGGCCACCGTCGCTTACCGACGGGCTGGCGCTGGTCCGTGGGCTGGGCTGGGAGCGGCTGATGCCGCCGCCGGCTCCGCCGCAGGAGGCGCTGCCGCGCTGGAAGCGTGTGGTGAACGGGCTGCGGCACTCCCGGGTGCGGGACAGCACTGCCATCTCGCACCACTACGACGTCTCGAACGCCTTCTACGAGAAGGTGCTCGGCCCGTCGATGACGTACACCTGCGCGGTGTACAGGTCTCCGGACGACACGCTTGAGCAGGCCCAGGCGGCGAAGTACGACCTGGTCGCCGGCAAGTTGGCGCTCAAGCAGGGGATGCGGCTGCTGGACGTGGGTTGCGGCTGGGGTGGGATGGTGCGCCACGCCGCCCGCGAGTACGGGGTGAAGGCGCTCGGGGTGACCCTGTCGAAGGCGCAGGCGCAGTGGGCGCAGGCCGCGATCGAGCGGGAGGGGCTGACCGGGCTGGCCGAGGTGCGGCACCTGGACTACCGGGACGCGCCGGCGGAGCAGTTCGACGCGGTCTCGTCGATCGGGTTGACCGAGCACATCGGAGTGCGCAACTACCCGACGTACTTCGGGGCGCTGCGGGACCGGCTGCGACCGGGTGGGCGGCTGCTCAACCACTGCATCACCAGGGCGGACAATCGGGCGCCGCACCGCTCCGGGGCGTTCATCGACAGGTACGTCTTCCCGGACGGGGAGCTGGCCGGCCCGGGTCGGCTGATCAGCGAGGTGCACGACGCCGGGCTGGAGGTGCACCACGAGGAGAACCTGCGCCAGCACTACGCGCTGACGCTTGCCGCCTGGTGTCGCAACCTGGTCGAGCACTGGGACTTCTGCGTCTCCGAGGTGGGCGCGGGCACCGCCCGGGTGTGGGGGCTCTACATGGCCGGGTCGCGGATGGCGTTCGAGCGCAACGGCATCCAACTGCACCAGGTGCTGGCGACCCACAACGGCCCGGAAGGTGTGAACGGCTACCCGTTGCGGCCTGACTGGTTGCCCTGACCATCTACTGAACGCCGCCTGAAGCCGCGTCGAGAAAGTCGGCGCGGCTTCTCGCGAACCGATTGACAAACAAGTTTTGTACGTACAAACTGATTTTGCCATGAGAGACGTCCTGTACCTGGAGCAGATCGAGCAGGCCGAAGCCCTGCTCAAGCCGCAGCGCGTCGAGGTGCTGCGGCAACTTGCCGAACCGCGCACCTGCACCGAGGTCGCGGCCCGACTCGACCAGACGCCACAACGCGTCTACTACCACGTCAAGCAGCTCGTCGCGGCCGGTCTGGCCGAGCTGGTCAACGAGCGCAAGGTCCGCGGGATCACCGAGGGCATCTACCAGGCGGCCGCCCGGTCGTACTGGCTGTCCCCCCGGCTGGTCGGTCGGATCGGGCTGCGCAAGGCCCGCGACGAGCTGAGCCTGGGCTACCTGCTCGACCTGATGGAGGAGGTCCAGGCGGACATCGCCGCCCTGGACCGGGCCGCTCCCGAGCTGCCCTCGATCGGGGTCTCCGGCGAGATCCGGGTGCCCGCCGAGCAACGCCCCCAGTTCCTGCACGACCTGCAAACGGCACTTCAGGACCTGTTCACCCGCTACGGCGGCAGCGAAGGCGACGCCTTCAAGCTGGCCGTCGCCTGCTATCCGAAAGGGAACGACGATGAGTGAACCGTTGAAGCTGCAGGCCCGCCTGTCCGCGCCCGTCGGACGCGTCCGCGCGGCCCTGACCGACCCGGCTGAGCTGCGCGTCTGGCTGGCCGAACACGTCGAGGTCGAGCTGCCCCAGCGGTACGAGTTCTGGGGCCGCTACACGCCCGAGGGCGACGCCCCGCACCAGCGGCTGCTGCACGCCGACGACGACACGCTGCGCTTCAGCTGGCTGCTCGACGGGGTGGAGACCACCACCGAGTTCCAGCTGACCGCCGACGGCCCGGACAGCACAGTGCTGACCCTGACCCAGAGCCACTTCGACTTCGCCGAGGCGATGAGCGGCTCCAGCATCCGGGGTGTGCTCCAGACGTACTGGTCGCTGGGCATCGCCAACCTGGCCGCCCACCTGGAGGGCGCGCCGCTGCTGCCCCGCACCGACTTCACCTCCGCCGACCTGCGCGGTCAGCTGGTCATCGCCGCCCCCGCCGACAAGGTGTGGGAGTCGTTGACCGACTCCGAGCAGGCAAGCGCCTGGTTCGGCTACCCGATCGGCATCGAGCCCTGGGTCGGCGGCCGGTACGCCATGGGCGGCTTCGAGAACGGGTACGCCGCCAAGATCGTCGACCTGGAGCCGGGTCGCCGGATGTCCGTCGACTGGGGCCCCACCGGCGTCACGAACTGGGAGCTTGCCGAGTCCGGCGGCAAGACCACGCTGACCTTCGTGCAGAGCGGCTTCGACGAGACCAACCCCCCGTACGCGGCCTGGAGCGGGTCGGTGGCCGGGCTCGCCGAGCTGCGCCGCTTCCACGAGGTGCCGGCCTGGCAGCCGATCTGGCTCCCCTCCGAGGTGCCCGGTCTGGAGCCCGCCGGCTGATCCATCCCCACCGATCGCACCCGGCAGTCCGGCCTGATCCACACGATCTCGCCGGGCTGCGGGTGTGATCGGTGGGGCTGAACCTGTGACTTTTCGCTGTGGAATGGGTAATGGCGGGCGATGTTCTTCATCTTCGGTCTGCGTACCAAGGTCGACCGGTCCGGCGTCGTGCAGCAGGTCTGCCGACACTGCGGCAACCACGCCGCGCAGGTGATCACCCGCCGTTCGACGAAATTCTCCCTCTTCTTCATCCCGCTCATCCCGATCCGCACCAGGTACGCCCAGCAGTGCACGTTCTGCGGGGCGCAGTACGAGATCTCCCGGTCCGACGCCGAACGTCTCCCGGTCGGCTGAGCGTCGAATGGAGCGCTTCCTCTGCTGGCTGATCCGTCGGCCGCCGCCGTCCTCCGTCCCGCCGGTGCACACCGCCATACGCCCGCCCTGCACCCCCGGCCGGCGCAGGCGCCGTCGTGCCCGGCGTCCCCTGGCCGGCACCAGCCTGCCCCGCTCACCGTGGAACCGCTCCGCCGGCCGCTGACCACATCCGTCGCACATCCACGCCCACCGGTCCGGGCCATTCCCTTGTGGCCGGATCGGCCCGACGCGCGCGGCCTTCCGGACCTTGGCGGGCGCCGGGGAGCTGGCTAGGCTTTCGGGGTTTGCCGTGGACGGGTCCGCCGAGGGTGCACGCACGACGAAGAGCCGGAGCGGCCGTGTCGCGACAGGACGTGAAGCAGGCGGCGGGGGAGCCGACCCCTGCCGAGCCGACCCTTCCGGCACCGGCCCTGGGCGCGCCGGCCGTCGGGCAGCCCGGCGGCGGGCGGGCGGTCACCGCCGTCGCGCCGGCCAGACTGGGCCGCGCCGGGCCGGTCGCCGCGGGGTCGGTTGTTCTCCTGGAGGCGTTCTGGCTGGTCGCGGCGCTGCCCGGGGCCGCGCTTGTCAGCGACGTGGGCGGAATGCTTGTCGCCGGGTGGGCCACGGTCGCGTGCGCCCGGGTGGCCCGCCGGCATCCGGCCCCGCTGCGCCGGTTCTGGACGCTGCTCGCCGTCACCATGGCGCTCGCCGCGTGCGGCCGGGCGATCTGGACGGCGCAGCGACTCGTCGGCGGCGACCTGCCGCACACCCCGCTGGTCGGGGCGGTCTTCACCCTCGGCATCCTCACCGGCACCGCCGCGCTGCTCAGCTCCCCCTCCGCGCCGCGGACCGGGGTCGGGCGGGCCCGGACTTTGCTGGACGGGGTGATCGTCGCGCTGGCCCTGGTGCCGGTCGGCTGGGTGCTGGTGTTCCGGGGGGTGGCCGCCGCCGAACTGGCCGACCCGGCGCGCACATTGGGGCTGCTCTACCCGATGTTCGACCTGATGCAGCTCACCATCCTGGTGGCGGTCTCCGGCCCGGCCCGGCCGATGTGGCGTCCCATGAGCGTGCTCGCGGCGAGCCTCACCCTCCGGGTGGTCGCCGACGTCGTGTACGTCTCCCTGGTCGCCCGCGCCGACTACACCGCAGGGCATCCGATCGACCTGTGCTGGCCGTTGAGCTACCTGCTGATCGGTCTGGCCAGCAGGTACCCGCCGCCGCCGGACTGCGACGGCACGGACGAGACCGCCGAGTCACCGCCTCCGCCCTGGTGGCGGGTCGCCCTGCCGTACCTGCCTGTGGGCGGGGCGATCATCGCGGTGCTGCTGGCCCGGCGACCCACCGGGCAGACCCCCCAGCTGATCTTCGTGACGATGATGGTGCTGCTCGCCGCCCTCGCCGTACGGCAGGGTTTGGCCGCCAACGAGAACCTGCGTCTGGTGGTCCGGCTGCGCCGCCTCGCGTACGGCGACCAGCTCACCGGGCTGCCCAACCGCCTGCTGTTCAACCGGCTGCTGCGGCTGGCCCTGCGCGACAGGCGGCAGGTGGCCGTGCTGCTGCTCGACCTGGACGGGTTCAAGCAGGTCAACGACCGTTTCGGGCATGCCACAGGCGACACTCTGCTGACCGGGCTGGCGGCCCGGATGCGCGCCGCCGTGGACGACGACGGCACCATCGCCCGGCTGGGCGGGGACGAGTTCGCGGTGCTCGTGGACCGCGACCGGGGGGTGTCGCCGGAGCGGCTCGCGGAACGACTGCTGGACGCCCTGCGCCCCGTGGACGGCGCCGACGACGTGGGCGTGCACCCGTCGGCGAGCATCGGCATCGCCGAGTACGGCCCGCAGCACACCTCCCACACCGACCTGCTGCGGGACGCCGACATCGCCATGTACGCGGCGAAGGCGGCAGGCAAGTCGTCGTACCGGACGTGCACGTCGGGGCTGCGCGAGTCGGCCGTCTCCCGCGCCGAGCTGATCGCCGACCTGCGTCGGGCGGTGGACGAGGAGCAGTTGCACCTGGAGTTCCAGCCCATCGTCGACCTGTGCACCGGGGCGGTCCGCAGCGCTGAGGCGTTGGTGCGCTGGCGGCATCCGCGGCTCGGGATGCTGCCGCCGGCGAGGTTCCTGCCGCTGGCCGAGGAGACCGGGTTGATCCTGCCGATCGACAGGTGGGTGATCCACGAGGCGTGTCGGGCGGCGGCGACGTGGCGGGTACGTGCGCCGGAGGCCACGGTGGCGGTGAACATCGCCGCCGCGCACCTGCGCCGGCCGGATCTGATCGCCACAGTCACCGCGGCCACCGCGGGTGCCGGGCTGGCGCCGCGCGCGTTGACCCTGGAGTTGACCGAGTCGGCGCTGATCGAGGGCACCGACGCGGTGCTGGAGCGGCTGCACCAGCTCCGGGAGCTGGGCATGGCCATCGCCATCGACGACTTCGGCACCGGCTACTCGTCGCTGAGCTACCTGCACCGCATCCCGGCCACCGAGTTGAAGATCGACCGCTCGTTCGTGGCCCGGCTGGGGTCGGACGACCGGGCGTACGCCACGGTGGAGATGATCACCCGGCTGGCCGGCGCGTTCGACCTGACTGTGGTCGCCGAGGGGGTGGAGACCGAACGCCAGCACGAGGCGGTCACCGCGATCGGCTGCCCGCGCGGTCAGGGCTATCTGTACGGGCGGCCGGACGGCGCCGCGACTGTGGGTCAGAATCGGGCTTGACCCTCACGCGACGGCAGGCGGAAGCCTGGTTCCCGGAAGGGACGGGAACCATGGCGTACACGGTGGGTCAGGTGGCGAGGGTGGCCGGCGTCACGGTGCGGACGTTGCACCACTACGACGAGATCGGTCTGCTCTCGCCCAGCGGACGGACCGCGGCCGGTTACCGCCGCTACGACGACGCGGACCTGCAACGGCTGCAACTCGTTCTGTACTACCGGGAGCTGGGTTTCCCGCTTGAGGAGATCGCCTCGATCATCGACGACCCGGCGGCCGATCCGGCCGCGCACCTGCGCCGCCAGCACGAGCTGCTGACGGTACGGATCAAGCGGTTGCAGGAGATGGTGACGGCGATCGAGTTCGCGATGGAGGCGAGCAAGTTGAACATCCAACTCACTCCCGAGGAGCGGTTCGAGGTCTTCGGTGACTTCAGGCCGGAGGAGCACGAGGCCGAGGCGGAGCGGCGCTGGGGCGACACCGACGCGTACCGGGAGTCGAGCCGGCGGGCCTCGCGCTACAGCAGGGACGACTGGCTGCGGATCAAGGCGGAGAACGAGGACTGGGGCCGACGGATCGTCGCGGTGCTGGGCTCGAACGCTCCGGCGGACAGCCCGGAGGCCATGGAGCTGGCCGAGGAGCATCGGCAGATCATCGGTCGCTGGTTCTACGACTGCTCGTACGAGATGCACACCGGCCTGGCCGACATGTACCTGGCCGACGAGCGGTTCACCGCGCACTACGAGAGCATCGCCCCTGGGCTGGCGGCGTACCTGAACGAGGCGATCCACGCCAACGCGATCAGCCGCGCGTGACGCGGTGCGGTCCGGCTAGTCTGGCCGGACCGCACCCGCCCCCGGGGAGATGACAGTGCAGAAACCGAAGCTGATCGCCGCCGGTGCCGTCCTCGCCGTGGCGGCCGCCGCCGGGGTGTGGGCGCTTGTGGCGATGGGGGACGAACCCGGTGAGAGTCGCCCTGCGGCGTCGGCGGGCCCGACCGACCCGGTCGGTGTGCTCAGGGCCGCCGCCGGGAAGGTCGACCAGCAGACCTACAAGCTGGCGTTGAGCAGCGGCGGGACGACGGGCGCGGACGGCACAGTGGTGCTCTGGGACCCGAAGGCGAAGCGTGGTCTGGAGACCACGTCCCTGAAGGTGCCCACCGGCGAGGTGAAGATCGAACGACTCACCACCGGGCCGGATGTCTATGTGCGGGTCAGCGCCCCGGACCGGCGCATTCCGGTCTGGGACGGCAAGACCTGGTGGCATGTCGGTGCTCCGGGCTCACCCCCCGCCAAGCAGGGCCTGGACAACACCAAGTTGGCAGGCACGCTCAGCACGGCGACAGTCGTCCGGCAGACCGGCGCGCGGGAGTACGCGGGCACGTTGGACCTGCGTCAGAGCGGTGCGGTGCTGGGCGAAGGGGTCGGCGGTGTGCTCGGTGACCGGGCCGGTGCGGTGCCGTTCACCGCTGCCGTCGACGAGCAGGGGCGGCTGGTCCGCTACCGCATCGAGCTGGCCAGCGAGCAGTCGCAGACGGCCCAGCTCGACCTGACGTACTCGGACTTCGGGTTGTCGGTGACTGCCGACCCGCCGCCCGCGGACGTGGTCGGCGAGGACCCGCCGGCGAACATCCCCGGGGCCTGACGGTCCGTCATTCCTCGACGGCGCCCTCGGTGGGTGTGACCAGGAAGTCGTAGACGGTGCGGGCCATCCGGCGGACCGTCTCGTCGCCCGTGGCCATCGGGCCGGCGGTGAGGAACGCGACGGCGGTCTCGGTGCCGGGGATCAGGTAGTAGCCGACGTCGTGGGAGGCGTCGGGCAGGTCGCCGGTCTTGTGGGCGACAGGCACGCCGGGTGGCAGCGCCGCCGGGATCTTGGTGTTCAGGGTCTGCTCCCGCATGAAGCCGATCATCAGGTCGCGGGAGGCGGGAGTGAGGATCTCGCCGTCCCAGACCGCGCCGAGCAGGGACACCACGTCGTCCGGGCTCGTGTAGTTCTCCTCGCCGCGCTGGGCGGCGGCGCTGTCGAGCATCCGGCGGGCCAGGATGGTGGACCGCTGGTTCATCGAGTCGATCAGCGCGTTGACCGGGGCGAACCCGCCCAGGTAGGTGATCAGCACGTTCGCTGCGATGTTGTCGCTGTACTTGATCAGATATTTCGCGAGTCGGTGCAGGGTCACCACCTGCGGGAACGTCTCGTACTGGAGCTGGCCGGTGCCCCCGACCACATCGGCCGGGGTGACCAGCACGCCCTCGCCGAGCGACACCTGTCCACAGTCGACACGGCGGAGCAGCTCGACGAGGATCCACAGCTTGATGACGCTCGCGGCCTTGGGGCGAAGCGATCCGTTGACCGCGATCTGCTGGTCGCCGTACCGGCCGGACAGGTCGCGTACCGTCGCCCCGGCCGGGTTGAGGTTCGCGTCGCCGACCACCCGGGCGAGTTGCCCGCTGAGTGGGAACAGCCGGGCTCCGGCCACCGGGTCGGTGGGCGGCTGTGGGCTGGTGACCACCACGCCTGTCAGCTCCACCGGCTGTGCCTGCGGTCCGGAGACGATGAGCGCGCCCTCGGTGCGCCCGACCAGGGGCACCCGGTAGCGGAACCGTCGGCCGTCGACTGTCACCTCGCCGCTGGCCACGCCGGCGGCCACCCGCATGGTCGGGTCGGCGACCCGGCCGGTGTCGCCGTCGCAGGCGCGGTAGCGCACGGTGCGCCCGAGCGGATCCACCGCGAACGCCCCGCCGGGGAACGACAACCACGACACCTCGCTGGTCGGCGCCCGCTCCGGCGTCGGGTCCACACCGGGCTCGTCGCCCTGGTCGTCGCCGGGCTCACCGCCGTACCCCGGCTCGGTCTGCTGCGCCGGGTCCGTGCCGGGCCCGCGACCCGGGTCGTCGGCGGTGGCCGGCCCGGTCGTCGCGACGACAGCGAGCGCGATCGCCGCCGTCAGCAGCTTCAGCCGTACGCCGGAACTTTTGTCGCTTTTCCTCACGTTTGCACGATAAGAAGCGCGAGAGGCCGCTGAGGCCAGCGGGAACGCCGTCACCCGTCCGGGCGGCGATGTCCTCTCGGTGACATACCTCAGCGGTATAAATATGACTCCGCGGTATCAGGCGCATCAGCAATCACCCGACCCGAGGGACGCCCATGTTGATCATTGCCGGCAGTCTGCGTGTCGAGCCGGGCGCGCGCGACGACTACCTGGCCGGGTGTCACCAGGTCATCGCGCAGGCTCGGGCGACCCCCGGCTGTCTGGACTTCCTGCTCGCGGCCGACCCGCTCGACCCGGGCCGGATCCACGTCTACGAACGCTGGGAGTCGGCCGAGCAGTTGGCGGCGTTCCGGGGCTCCGGGCCGAGCGACCCGCAGACGGCGGCCATCCTCGACGCCGCCGTCAATCGCTACCTGATCTCCGGCGTCGAGGCGGCCTGACCCGGGCGCTACAACAGCAGGTCGAGCAGGAGTACGCCCAGGAAGCCGACCACGGAGATGATCGTCTCCATCACCGACCAGCTCTTGATGGTCTGCCCCACGGTCAGTCCGAAGTACTCCTTGACCAGCCAGAAACCGGCGTCGTTGACGTGCGAGAAGAACAGCGAGCCGCAGCCGATCGCCAGTGCCAGCAGGGCAACAGCCGGCCGGTCCATGCTCGCCGCGAGCGGCGCCACGATGCCCGCCGCCGTGATCGTGGCGACTGTCGCCGAGCCGGTGGCGACGCGGATGCCGACCGCGACGAGCCAGCCCAGCAGCAGCGGGGAGAGACTCGCGTCCTTGGCGGCGTCGGCGACCAGGTTGCCGACCCCGGCGTCCACAAGCACCTGCTTGAACCCGCCGCCGGCCGCCACGATCAGCAGGATGCCGGCGATCGGCGGCAGGGAACCGCCGATCACCGACGAGACCTGGGACCTGTTGAACCCCGCCTGGTAGCCGAGCGTGAACATCGCCAGGATCACCCCGGCGAGCAGCGCGACGATCGGCGTACCGACGATGTCCAGCGTCTTGCGCCCCGCCGTGTCCTCGCCAAGCGTCAGCTCGCCTATCGCCCGCAGCAGCATCAGCACCACCGGCAGCAGCACGGTGATCACCGCTGGCCAGAACGCAGGGGTGCGCCGGGCCGTCTCGGTGCCGCTGTCGTCCACCGGCGCGCCCGGCCGGCCCCCACCCGGGTTGACCAGGTCGTCGTCGGTGAGCAGGTCACCGTCCACATCGCGCTGCTCCGCCCCCGTCGCCGACCCGGATGTCCGGCCGGCGTCGCGGCGGGTCGGCAGCAGGGCGGCTGGCGCGGTCGCCGGCACGTACCGGGCGATGACGGAGCCGAACACCGGCCCGGCGATGATCACCGTGGGGATCGCCACGAGCAGGCCCAGCCCGAGCGTCAGACCCAGGTCGGCGTCGAGCGAGGAGATCGCCACAAGCGGGCCGGGGTGCGGCGGCACGAGGCCGTGCAGCACCGACAGGCCGGCCAGCGCCGGAATGCCGATCTTCATGAGTGGTACGTCGGTGCGCATCGACACGAGCAGCACGATCGGCACCAGCAGCACCACGCCGACCTCGAAGAAGAGCGGCAACCCGATGAGCGCGGCCACCCCGGCCATCGCCCAGGGCAGCGCCCGGCCGGAGACCCGGTTGACGATCCGGCCGACGATGCCGTCCGCGCCGCCGGACTCGGCGAGGAGGCCGCCGATCATCGCGCCGAGGGCGATCAGCAACCCCACACCGCCGACAGTCGAACCCACCCCGGCGGTGAACGAGGTGATCATCTTGTCGGGCGCGACGCTGGCGACCACGCCGAGCACCGCCGCGCCGAGGATCAGCGACAGGAACGGGTGCACCTTCGCCCAGGCGATCAGCAGCACCACTGCCGCGATACCGAGCAGGGCGGCGACGACGAGTTGGGCGTCACCGGCGGTGGTCACCGGTTCGGCAGGCGCGGCGAGGGTGGTCAACGGTGCGGCGAGGGCGGGGGCTGGGGGCACGGGGATCACGACCTTCGGGACGGGGTCGGCCCGAGGCGGGCCGGCCGAAGGATCACATCGGGGGGCCAGCTGAGGGTTCGGGCTCCGCGGGCAGGCCGGGTGCCAGCCGGCGCATCGAGGTGAAGGTGGGCACCAGCGCGTCGTACAGCTCGGCGAAGAGCGGCAGCAGCGACGCGTACGTGGCCGAGGCGGCGGGGTCGGGGTGGACCGTCTCCTCGATCCGGACGAGGTCGGCGGCGACGTCGATGCTGGGGATCAGGCCCAGCGCCTGCATGCCGAGCAGCGCCGCGCCGAAACTCGACCCCTCGTGGGCGGCCGGGAAGCTCACCGGAAGGCCGAGCACGTCGGTGAGGATCTGCCGCCACAGGCCGCTGCGGGCGAAGCCGCCACCGGCGCGGATCTCGCGAACCTCGTTGCCGGCCGCGCGTACCGAGGCGAGCACAAGCGCGAGCTGTTGGCAGACCCCCTCCAGTGCGGCCCGGATCAGGTGCTCGCGGCGGTGCCCGTGGGTCAACCCGACGTACGCGCCGCGCGGCAGCGCACTCCAGTGCGGCGCCCGCTCGCTGTGCAGGTACGGAAGCATGATGAGCCCACCCGAGCCCGCTGGCGCCCGGGCGGCGAGGGCGACCAGCTCTTCCTCGGAATGCTCGCCGAGGTCCGGGGCGAGCGCCTCGCCTGCCCACTTGAGCACGATGCCGCCGTTGTTGATGGCACCGCCGACCGCCCACCTGTCCTCGGTCAGCGCGTAGCAGAACACCCCGCCGAGCGGATCCACGCTCGGCTGCTCGACCATCACCCGCATCGCCCCGCTGGTGCCGATCGAGCAGGCCACCATGCCGGGGTGGACCGCGCCGAGGCCCAGGTTCGCGAGGGGCCCGTCGCCGGCGCCGACGACCACCGGGGTGCGTTGCGGCAGGCCGGTCACCGCCGCGGCCTGCGCGGTGAGACCGGGCAGGACCGCCGTGGTGCCGACCAGCTGGGGGAGTTGCTCCTCGGTGATGCCGGCGATGGTGAGCGCCTCGCTGTCCCACTCCAGCCGGTGGATGTCCATGAGGCCGGTGGCCGAGGCGACCGAGTGGTCGACGACAAGCGCCTCGCAGAGCCGCAGCAGCACCCAGTCCTTGATGCCGACCCAGTGCGCGACGCGTTCGAAGAGCTTCGGCTCCTGCTCGGCGAACCACAGCAGCTTGGGCAGCGGCGACATCGGGTGGATCGGGGTGCCGGTACGCCTGTGCAGCGCCAGACCGGACGGCACCGCCCGCAGTCGCTCGGCCTGTCGGGTCGACCGGGAGTCGGCCCAGGTGACCGACGGGGTGAGCGGGTTGCCGTCCGCGTCCAGGCCGATGAGGCTGTGCATCGCGGAGCTGAACGACAGCCCGGCCACCGGTTCGACCAGTTCCGCCACGACCATGCTTGTCGACTTGAGCACCGCGTCGAGGATGAGCTGCGGGTCCTGTTCGGCGTACCCGGGCTGCGGGTCGTTCAGGGGGTAGCCGACCGAGTGGCTGCCGAGCTCCCGGCCCTCGGTGTCGTACGCGACCGCCTTGGTGCTTGTAGTGCCGATGTCCACGCCTATGACAACGGCGGGCCGGGTGTCGTCAGGCACGACCCTCACCCCCTCGGTACGGCGGTGCGGCGGCGTCGCCACCCGGCTGCGGCTGACGTTACCGAGACGGGGACCGCTCCGCACGGCACGGCGAATCGACGCAGCAGTATCGGCCTATCGTGCTGGTTGCTCCACCGATCGGATATTTCGTCCGTTCTGGCGTGTCCGGGCGGCGCGCCGTTCCTGTTAACACTGTGACACCCCAGATTGGTGGCCTACGCGGCGAAGGAGTCGGCGTGGCAAAGACTGATTCGACGGGTTCCACGTGGCGGTACCGGTGGGCGCACCGGCAGAACGTGCGGCGGGTCAGCACGTACCGCGGCGCCGAGGCGGCCTGGCGCCGCCGGGACGACGAGTTACGGCGACTACGCGCCCTTGCCGCCGACTTCCAGGGCTCCGCCGCGGCCGGCGAGGGCCTGCCCCTGGAGCTGGCCGCCGACGAGGTGGTGCTGTGGGCGTTGCCCGCCGCGCAACTCGTCGAGGTGCGGCACACCACGGTCCTGCCCGCGCCGGATCTCACCGTCGCCCCACCGGACGCGCCGCTGCGTCCACGCCGGCCGGACGGCGTACGCGTCACCGACGCCGGCATGGCGGTCATCACCAGCCGCCGCCTGGTGCTGCTCGGCGGACGCGGAAGGCGTGACTGGGCGTACGGCCGGATGACCGGCCTGGCCCACGACCCGACGGCGCCTGTCACCCTGATCCAGGTGCTCGACCGGCGGCGCACCTCCGGGTTGCTGCTGCCCACCGACGCCGCGCCGGACTTCCGGTTCAAGCTGACGCTGGCGTTCGCCGACGCGATCGAACAGCGCGCCGCGGTGCTCGCCCAACTCGACGAGCTGATCGCGGAGCACGCCCAGCTCAAGCCGTTCCGGCCGGCCGTGGCCACGCCCGCGCAGGCCCGGCTGACCGCGCGGGTGCCAGGTGGGCGGCGGACCGTCGCGGTGGCCGCGGCCGTCGCGTTGCTGGTGCCGGCGGCGCTTATCGAGTCGGACCCGTCCGACCCGACCGGCGGCGCGGAGGTGGCCGCCGCCGCCACCCCGGCGCCCACGCCCAGCCTGGCCCCCGCGCTGATCCACCCGGCGACACCCAGGCGCAGCACCGCGCCGAAGCCGACGAAGTCACCACGCCCGTCGCCGAGCACCAGCCGCGACGCGCGCTGCGGAGCACCGGAGAACCCTCCGGGGTACGACTTCTGCGGCGGCACCCGGATCCGCCGGCCCGCCGCCGAGGTCTGCGACTGGTTCGACTGCGTGCCTGAGTTCTGGGCCGGTCGCGGCTACCTCGTGCAGTGCCGGGACGGTTCGGTGAGCCTGACCGGCGGCCGGTCCGACGCCTGCGCCGACCATCGAGGTGTACGCCGTACCATCTCGAAGTGATCGATTTGGGGACGAATGTCCCCTTCGGTCGGCGAGAATGATCGGGTGGAGATCCGGTCCGACGACGGTGCCCGGGTGAGGATCCGCCCGGTCGGCTACCAGCCCGGCATCGACCCGCCCGACGAGCCCGACCGGGCCGCGCCGGGCTGGCGGGACTGGCTGCTCATCGAGGTCGACGCGCGCACCGCCGACGGCCAGACCTGGTCGCACCACTACCCGAGCCTCATGGTCGAGGAGGCCCGGGCGCTCGGCGGCTGGCTGCACGGGCAGGCGTCGGCGGCGCTCGGGCCGGACTGTCCGCCGGCCACGGTCCGCTTCACCGAACCCAACCTGGCCCTGCGGACCCGGATGATCCGCCGCCGGCGGCTGGAGCTGACTGTCGAGTTCTCCGCCGAGTCGCTGCCGCCGTGGATGCGCCGCCCGGTCACAGCCGTCTACCCGCTGGTCCTCACCGTCTCCGCGGACGCCCTCGCCGTGGCCGCCGAGCAGTGGGTGGCGCACTGCGAGGCGTACCCGCCGCGCGTCCGGTCGCGGTTCCCGGCCCGGGGTCGGCTCCCCGACCGACTGAGCTAGAGTGATCGTCGTCAGCCGCAGAGGAGGTGAGCCCGATGACCACCGATCGTCATTCCCGGGCGCTCCTCTCCGCCGTCCCCCTCAGCTGACCTTCCGCGTCGGGGAGCGCCCTCCTTATCGGAGGACCAATGTCTCACTCCCCGTTCCGCATCAATGTGTCCGATGCGGTCCTCGACGACCTGCGTGCCCGTCTGGCCCGTACCCGTTTCACCCCCCGCGTCGGCGACCGGCCGTGGCAGGGCGGCGTCGACCCCGACTACCTGCGGGACCTGGTGTCGTACTGGCACGACGAATTCGACTGGCGAGCCCGCGAGGCCGAACTGAACGCGTACCCCCAGCACCTGGCCGTCGTCGGCGGCCGGAAGCTGCACTTCCTGCACGTCCGTGCCGACCGCCCGGCCGGTACGCCCGCACCGCCGCCGGTGCTCCTCAGCCATGGCTGGCCCAGCAGCTTCGTCGAGATGCTGCCCCTGGTCGACCGGCTGACCAGCCCTGCCGGCGGCGGGTTCGACGTGGTGGTGCCCTCGCTGCCCGGCTTCGGCTTCTCGGAGCTGCCCGACGGACCGGTGACCCGGGCGGTTCTCGCTCGGACGCTGCACGAGCTGATGACCGAGGTGCTCGGCTACGAGCGGTACGGCGCCTTCGGCGGCGACGTCGGTGGGGTGGTCACCGGCTGGCTCGGTGCCCTGTACCCGGACCAGGTGGCCGGCATCCACATGATCCATCCACCGTTCCCGGCGAGCTTCGACGCCCGTCCGCTGTCGCCGGCCGAGCGGGCGTTCCTGGACGCCGAGGCCGTGTACGACGAGACCGACGGCGGTTACAGCGCCATCATGGGAACCCGCCCGGACACCATCGCGGCGGCGCTCGCCGACTCGCCGGCGGGCCTGGCGGCCTGGCTCGTCGACAAGTACCGCGACTGGAGCGACAACCACGGCGACCTGGCGAACAGCTTCGACGCCGACACCCTGCTCACCATCATCACGCTGTACTGGGTCACCGGCACGATCGGCTCGTCGTTCCGGCAGTACGCCGACTTCGCGCACAACACCCCGCGGCCCGACATCACCGTGCCCGCCGCGTTCACGGTGAGCACCGAACCGGCGATGGCCAACTTCCCGCGCGAGATCGCCGAGCGGGCCTGCACCGACATCCGGCACTGGAGTGAGCCCGGCCGGGGCGGGCACTTCATGCCGCTGGAGGAGCCGGATCTGTTGGCCGGTGAGCTGAGGCAGTTCTTCACCTCGCTGTAGAGGTGATGTCCGGCGGCGGAGCCGATCCCGAGGTGGTCGGCTCCGCCGCCCGGCCCTGGTCGTCCCTCGATCCCTATTGCATCAAATCAATTTGATGTAATCTGCGACGGTGACGACAGAGGCACCCGGCACCATCGCGCCGCCCGGGTTCGTGACCGCCCTCGGGCACCCGGTGCGGTGGCGGCTGGTCAGCGAGCTGGCCCACAGTGACCTCGCCGTGCATGAGCTGGCGGCACTGCTCGGCCAACCTCAGAACCTCGTCTCGTATCACCTCGGCAAACTCCGCAAGGCCGAGCTGGTGACCGCGCGGCGCAGCAGCGCCGACGGCCGCGACACCTACTACTCGCTGGCCCTGGCCCACTGCGGCGACCTGCTGTCCGGCACCGGCGCCGCCCTGCATCCCGGGCTACGGCTCACCCCGCCCGCGCTGGTCACCCCGGTGACCGGACGAGTGCTGTTCCTGTGCACGGGCAACAGTTCCCGTTCGCAGATGGCCGAAGCGCTGCTGCGGGAACGCACCGCCGGTGCCGTGGCGGCCTACAGTGCCGGAAGCCGACCCAAGCCGATCCATCCCCACGCGATAACGACAATGGCGGCGCGCGGCATCGACCTGGTCACCGCGCGGCCCAAACACCAGGATGAGTTCACCGGTCAGCGGTTCGACGCCGTGATCACCTTGTGTGACCGGGTCAAGGAAGTCTGCCCCGACTTCCTCGGACATCCGCGGCTCATGCACTGGAGCATCGTGGACCCGGCGGCAGATCCCGACGGGCTGCCCGCCTTCGAGCGGGTCGCTGACGACCTCGCCCAGCGCATCGATTTCCTGCTGCACACGCTCTCCGCCAACGAGAGAAGGCATCATGACCAGCCCCATCGATGACAACACCGTCAGCGTGCGCTACCTCGTCGACGACGTCGCCGCCGCGATCGACTTCTACACCACCCACCTCGGGTTCACCTCGGCCAGCGCGTACCTGCCCGCGTTCGCCGACGTCCGACGCGGCAACCTGCGGCTGCTGCTGTCCGGCCCGGACAGCTCCGCGGGCCGGTCCATGCCCGACGGACGCCGTCCGCACCCCGGCGGCTGGAACCGCATCCATCTGATCGTCGCCGACATCGACGCGGAAGTCGCCCGGCTGCGCGCAGTCGGCGTCACCTTCCGCAGCGACGTCATCACAGGTCCGGGCGGCCAGCAGATCGTCTTGGACGACCCGGCCGGCAATCCCGTCGAGCTCTTCGCGCCCGCCCTCGCCTGACCCGCCCGTCAATTCTCTCCTTTCGGGACTAAAGGGGAGCATCGATCGCGTCCGCGTTGCCTGTCACGTACGTGAGCGGTTGTACCGCGTGTGACCGTGACCTCACTGGCATCGTCCCCATGGCGCATCGCGTGGGCCGAGCGCGAGAACGACAGGCGTCGGCGCGCGTACCGCGACGCCACCGACGCCTGGCTGCGCCGCCACGACCACCTGGTCCGGCTCCGCATCGAAGCCGCCGGCTTCCTCGGGTGTACGCGGCCCCGCGCCGGCCTCCCGGTCGACCTCGACCACGACGAACTCGTCTTCCGCGTCGTCCCCGTCGCCGAGCTGGTCGAGGCCGAGGCGCGGCACGTTCCTGGGCTGCCCACGCCCGGCCCGTGCTCCTTCACCGAGACGCCCGACGGCTCGCTGCCGGTGGGCCTGCGGGTCGTCGACGCCGGCATGGCCGTCGTGACCAGCCGCCGGGTGGCCTTCGCCGGCCGCGAGCACCGGCGCGAGTGGCGGTACGCCGACCTGGTCGGCGTGGCCCATCATCCCGACGTGCCGGTCACCCTGCTGCCCGACCACAGTCGACTGTCCGGGCTGCTGGTCCCGGCGAGTGCGGTGGTGAACTTCCGCTTCTACCTCACCCTCGCCGCCACCGACGATCGCGCCGCCCTCACCGCCCACGTCGACGCGCTGCTCGCCGCTCATCAGGTCGCGCGGCCCACACCGCTGCCGCTGGCGGGTCCGGAGGAGGCGCCGCCCACGGCGGTACGTCCCGACCGCCGGTTGACCGCCGCCGCCGCCGTCACGGCAGTGGTCATCGCGACACTGGGACCGGGTGCCTTCGGGCCGGGCGGGCGTTCTGCGGAGGCGATCGCGGTGGTGGGCGTGCCGGCGGCCGTGCATGTCGAGGTGCCGGCGCGCCCCATCGGCCCGGTCCTGCCCGGCGGGCCCGTTCTGCCCGGCGGGCCGGCCTCTCCTCTCGGGCCAGCCGTGCCGGTGGCACCGGTGCGGCCTTCGGCAGGGGTGGTGGGGCGTGCGGCACCGAGTGCGCCGGCCCGGCCGGTCGTCAGGGCGTCTCGCCCGGCGACTCCCGCTCCATCCGCCGTACCGCCGGCCCCACCGGTGCCGACCCCCGACCCGGCTCGGACGGCCTCGCCCTCACCGGCGCCCCCAACGCCCAGCGCATCGGTTACGCCGAGCCCGACGCCGTCCCCATCCGACTCCGCGATGTTGACGGTCTGCCTGGACCCCCGTCAGCTCCCGCTGGTGGCTGGGCTGCTGTGCCCGTCCGTGGAGCCGTGAGTCTGCTCGGTCCGCTGGACTCCCGTCAGGTGGTGGCGTTGAAGTCGGGGAGGGTCAGGGTGCCGTCCGGGCCGAGCTGGAAGCCCGGATTCCAGGCGATCTCCCACAGGTGGCCGTCCGGGTCGGTGAAGTAGCCGGCGTAGCCGCCGTAGAACGTCTCCCGCGCCGGTTGGGTCACCTCGGCCCCGGCCTTGCTCGCGGTGGCGATCACCTCGTCGACCTCCTCCCGCGAACGGACATTCTGGGCCAGGCTGATCGCGCCCGTACCCGGGCCCTGAATGCCGGCGTCGTCGGCCAGCTTGTCCCGGCCCCACAACACCACGGCCAGCCCTCCGGCCTGGAAGAAGACCGTCTCCTCGATCTCCTGGCCCCGCCAGCCGAGCTGCTCGTAGAACGCCTTCGCCCGTGCCACGTCCGTGACGCCCAGGGTGACCAGACTGATTCGCTGCTCCATGGTCGCAACCTAACGCGCGATCACTCGGGGGCGTGGCAGACGGCCTGGGACGTTGTTGCCGTCGACGTCACGGACGAACGCGGCGAAGTGCGTCGGGTGGTATTCCAGCCAGACCCGAGGCGCGTGCATCACCTCCGCGCCGACCCGCACGGAGGGGCGGTCAAACATCGTTAACTCCTCCTGGCCTGCTGACTGACGCCAAGTTAGCGACGGAGTGCGACAAGGTGTCTTGATTGCTGCGACACGCGTAGAAACGAAGACCGCCGGGAACGTGGCAACTCATAGCATCGATGCTATGAGTTGGGGTAGCGTGGAGCTGGAACCAGAGGTTCGAGAATGGCTGGAGGAACTACCTACTGCGGACTTCGCCCGAGCTGCGTTCTACATCGATCTGCTGGCCAGTCGAGGTGTGCTGCTTGGCGAGCCGCACAGCAGGCAGCTCGACGGCAAGTTGCGAGAGCTGCGATTTTATCTAGAGCGCGACGCGGTTCGTGTGACGTACTGGATAGCCTCCGACCGGAGGATCATCCTGCTCACGGTGTTTCGCAAGACGAGGATGCGGGAGGACCGGGAAGTCGAGCGTGCTCGCCGCGCATTCGAGCGATGCGTGACTGAGCGGCACATCGTGAACGAGGGGGCAGAGCGATGAGTGATCGCCTGGACTGGAACGACCTGCGTGAGCGTCGGATGGCGGAGCCAGGTGCGGCCGAGACTTACGAGGCCACCCGGATCGCCTTCGAGCTTGGTCAGGAGGTGCGTCACCTGCGGGAGGGGCACGGCTGGAGCCAGAGCCAGTTGGCGCGAGCCGCAGGGATGACCCAGTCCGCGGTGGCCCGCTTCGAGGCGGGCGGCACCGTGCCGACCCTGCCGGTCTTGGAACGCCTCGCGCGTGCACTCGACCAGAGGCTGGATGTCAGGTTCACGCCGAACGCAGACGCGGCCTGAACAGCCGAGGCTAGGCGGCGATCGTCCGGGCGGTGGCGTACACGTCGGCGGGTAGGGCGTGGTGGAGTCGCCACAGGATTCGCATGGGCCTGTCGCCGGTGTGCGACTCGTACGTCATGGTGCCGGCGTAGAGGTACGGCGGTGCGCCCAGGTCGCGGTCAGCGATGCGGGTTTCCCGAACGAAGAGATGGACTGTCGAGCCGCCCGATGTGTAGCGCTGCCCGGTCGCCGACGCCGCCGAGGTGGTGCTCTGCGACTCCCACTGGAACAGCGTGTCGGTGATGGCCCGGTCGGCGTACATGGTGGTGGGGGAGTAGTGCGCCTCGGACTTGACGAGGGTGACGAAGAACAGGTCGGCCCGGGCGTCGGGTAGCCATTTCACCCCCTCGCGCAGCGAGCCTGGGTTGACCATCCCGAAGGCGGCGCACGCCTCGTTACGGCTGTACCTGGCGTGCACCCGCAACGGCACCCCACCCGCTGCCACGGTCGGTGTGACCCGATGGATGCGGTCCCGCAACACCTCGGCGACCTGCCGCAACTCGGTGCAGCGCGCCGGCTCCTTCCACAGCCGCGCCAGCCGTTCGTCGCGTGTGGCCAGGGGTGCGTTCGGTCCCCAGAGGCTGAAGTGCAGCATGTCCAGGAGTCGGCTGTTGCCCGCGTACACCTGCTGACCTGGCGCGGGCGGTCCGGCCGCGACCCGGGTCAGCAGCTCCAGCCGGTCGGAATCGTCGGTGTGCAGCATGCGCCCGATGGCCCGGCCCAACTCCCGGTCGTCCGGGCCGGGCGCGGACGTCTCGATGCCGGCGAGCCGACGTAATCCCGTCCAGCCGCCGACGCTCGCCGACCGGTACACGTCCTCGATTTCCAGACCCGTCTCCCGCAGGAACGTCGTCAGGCTGACGTCGCCGAGTTGTCGGAGTTCGGAAACCAGGCCGGCCTTCGAGGTGGGGAGAGCCGACTTCAGGTTGGCGAGCACCACCTCCTTCGCCACCCGATCGAGCTCGACGTGGCAACCGCTGGGCAGGGTCGGGAAGTCGTCCCGGACGGCCTCGGTGATCGCCCGCCGGCTCACCCCGGTCAGGGCACGCCAGCGCAGGTCGAAGCGGAAGTTGGCGTTCTGCCCGCCGATGAAGTCGAGCACCGTGAGGCAGGGCTTGTCGTCGTCCAGGCGCAGGCCACGACCGAGCTGTTGGAGGAAGATCGTGGCGCTCTCGGTGGGCCGCAGCATCAGGATCGTGTCGACCATCGGCAGGTCGACCCCCTCGTTGAACAGGTCCACGGTGAAGAGCACCCGCAGGTTGCCCGCCTTGAACTCCCGCAACAGCCTGGCCCGGTCGGTGCCGGCCCGCGAAGTCACCGCCGCAGCCGGCACACCGTGCTCGTTGAACCAGTTGGCCATGAACTCGGCGTGCCCGATGCTCACGCAGAACCCGAGCGCTCGCATCCGCCCGACGTCCACCTTGTCGCTTACCGCGCGCAGCACCGACCGCGCCCGCGCGTGGTTGCCGGTGTAGACGACGTCCAGGTCCGCCGGGTCGTAGCCCTGGCCGCGCTTCCAGGCGAGGTGCGACAGATCCACGTCGTCGTGCAGCCCGAAATACTGGAACGGCGCCAACAACTGCCGCTCCAACGCGTCCCATAGATGCAGCTCAACGGCCGCCCGGCCGTCGAACCATCGCCGCACGTCGCCGCCGTCGGCCCGGTCGGGGGTCGCCGTCAGCCCCAGGAGTACGCGGGGACGCAGCCGCTCCAACAGCCGCGTGTACGTGGGTGCCTCCGCATGGTGGAACTCGTCGACGATCACCATGTCGTACGCCTCCGGGTCGACCTCCCGCCTGTGCAGCGACTGGATGGAGGCGAAGACGTGCTTCCAGCCGTTCGGCTTCTCGCCTGCCACGAGTGTTTCGCCGAAGCTACCGTCGCCCATCACCTGCCGGAACGTCGACAGGCTCTGCCGCAGGATCTGCTCCTGGTGGGCCACGAAGAGCAGGGAGTCTGCTCGTCCCGCCCTATTCAGCCGGCGATAGTCGAGGGCGGCCACCACGGTCTTGCCGGTGCCGGTCGCCATCACCACCAGGTTGCGCCAACGGCCGTGCACCAGACGCTCGGCGTCCAGGTCGGCCAGGATTTCCGCCTGATACGGGTACGGGCGCACGTCCAGGTTCGAAATCTCGGTCGGCGACTGATCGCGGCGCTCTCCGCTGAGTGCCTGCCGTAGCCGCTCGGCGTCTCTCGCCGTGTCGTACGTCTCGAACGCCGGATCGTTCCAGTAGTCCTCGAACGTCGCAGTGAACGTGTCGATGACGTGCGGCTGCTCGATGTTCGAGATGCGTACGTTCCACTCCACGCCGTCCACAAGCGCGGTCCTCGACAGATTCGACGAGCCGACGTACGCGGTGGTGGTGCCGTTGGACCGGCGGAACAGCCATGCCTTCGCGTGCAGCCGGGTGGTCCTCGTTTCGTACGACACCTTGATCTCGGCGCCCAGTTCGGCGAGCCGGTCAAGCGCTCGCTGGTCGGTCGCCCCGAGGTACGTGGTGGTGATGATCCGGATTTTGCCGCCTCGGGCGATCAGCTCGCGGATGGCCGACTCGACGACTCGCAGGCCGTACCACTTGATGAACGCGCAGAGCAGATCGACGCTCTCGGCCGACGCCATCTCGTGGTTGACCTCGTGGCCGATGCGGGGCTGGTGACGGCCGTTGACCAGCAGGGCGCCGGTGGAGAGCGGAGTGGTGGGGCGGTCGGGGAAGGCTGGCAACGCGGGTGGGGTCGGCGGGGCGGCGATGGCGTGCAGCAGGTGCCTGGCATCAGTCACCTGATCCTGCTCCGTCGCCGCCTTCGGGCTTAGGGCCGCGATGGCATCGGCGATCCGATTCGCCATCTCGACCTGCTGGTGCAGCCTGTCGTCGCCGTTCGGGACCGACCCGAGGGCGCGGGCCGTGAGGGTGGCGATATGGCGGGCGAGGGCCTTGTGCGCGTCAGCGGGGTCGAGCTTGTGATGTTGGATCAGGGCGGGGTCGACGTGTTGGAGGCGGGTGGCCAGCTCACCGGTGATCAGGTGCTCGTAGACGCCGCGCGCAAGATCCGTCATTCCGCAACCTAACTACACGACCCGCCTACCCGCGGGGCATGGCGTCCGGTCACATGGGCGGAAGTCGCCGCGCAACTGTCAAGGTCACCTCACCCGAATGGCGGCTCACGCAACGGGGAGTGCGGGTAGAAGTGTGACCGAGTGCAGACGCTCGTAGGCCAACTCGATATGCGCGGCCGTGAAGAGTCGAGCTTTGCGGCCACTCCACGAACGCACCCGCTCGATCAGCTCACTAAGGTCGTCGGTGGGCGGATGCGAGGCGGCCGCGTAATGCACTGTGGCTAGCAGCTCCAGGCTGTACGGTGCCTCGAACCCATCGGTCAGCCTGGCAAGGTGTTCCAAGGTCTCGGTCGCTGCCTCGCCATGCGCTTGAGACCAGTTCGCGACGGCTTCGGCTGTGCCCGGCGTCAGCCTGATGGGCTGCAACTCCTCGACTCGTGCCGAACGGTCGCCGAAGCCGGTTAGGTAGTGCCCCTCGAGACGGTCTAGTACGTGGTTGAGGCTTTCGGCGTACGGGCCGTATCTGCCGCGCGTGAACTCTAGGCGCAGTGGCTGCCCCAGCGCCTGGAGAAAATAAGCGATCTTCTGAATCTCCAGGAGGGTGACACCGTCGCGTGGCTCGAGTCGTCGAGCTCGGTTCAGGTAGCCGTCGATGGCCTGCATGAGGGTGACGCGCCCAGGGGTCAGCGCCGGTCGTTCTGTCGCAACCAGCATGTCGGCCGGGTCGGGTGCCCCTTCCGGGGGAAAGAGCAAGACCCGTACCTCGGGGGTCTCGGCGAAGGCACCCTCGATGAGGGGCCGGACGATGTCCCAGCTGAGTCCACCGTTGCCGCAACCTAAAGCGGGCACTGCCACAGAAGTGATCTCGCGCTCGTGGATCACGCGGACGAGGTCGGCCAGCCCGGCCTGAATGTCCTCAAGCCTCGAGTTGGCCCGCCAGTGACCCTTGGTAGGAAAGTTGATCACGTACCTGCGTGGCCCGAGACGTGCAGAGTCGAAAACAAACATTCGTCCCAGTTCGACACGGTTCTCGCGGCACGCAGTGCGGTAGGCAGCGTAGTTCGCCGGGTAGGCGCGCTTGAACTGAAGAGCGATGCCCTTGCCCATGACTCCGACTGTGTTGACTGTGTTGACAAGCGCGTCCGCTTCGGCGGTCAGCAGGTTGCCCTGGCTGATGATGATCATTCGCGCACCTCCCCCCGTGTATACCCGTAGTACCAGCTCGGTCTGACGGCAACGTACGGCTCGATCATGCCAGCGTCGCGGAACACCTGCCTCACCTGCTCCTGCCGGTCCGTCGTTCGTACGGCGTAACCGGTGAGCAGGCCAAGAGGGAACTCGCGGTGCACGAGGAACTCGGCCGCACGTCGACGCATGCGGTCCATGTCGTCGGGGACGTCTTTCCAAATCTTGGCACGCAGCAGGGGCCAGTCCACCAGCGTGGTGAGCTCGGACAGTTCGGCCGAGAACCGGGTAAGGCCGACTGCGCAATTCCCGTCGCTCGCCACCCAGTCGACTCGGGCCTCGTGCACCCGCTCGACAGAGCTCACCAGGTACACGAGGGGGTCGTCTCCTCCCGGATAGCAACCCGGCTTCCCTACGAGGTGGTCGCAGGCTATCCGGAACATCATGGGTGAACGTGGAGCGAAATAGAACGGCACGTAATCCGCTACTACGCCGCCAGGTTGGCACGGGATGACCCGCTCTCGCCGCCGTGCCTTGATCTCGACCGAACCCACGTTTGTGGCGAGTTGGGCTCCTACGCCGTTGTCCGCGAGCAGCCGGCCCGCCTTGACAACCCTCGGCAGATTGTCGATATGAGTGAAATGCATGATCAGCGTAGGTATCGGCCGTGCGATTGGATCCATCACAGATCAGTCACTCCGATGGGCGGGTGCGGATCAGGACGCCGAAGATCGATGCATTCTCCAGCTCGGCCTAAGCCTAACCACCGTGGTCGATCCTCAGGGGTGGCACGGCCCGCGTGAGCGGCAGCATTCTCGGGTGGATCAATAGCGTGGTTGCGGCCTTCGACGGCTCCGTCCAATTCGCATCGTGAGCCTATCCCTCGGACCGCCGCGTGGGAGTGCGGCAGACGACGCCCAGATACCGGTGAGATCGACTGGGCGTCAGTTCCGTCGGACCGAGCGCAGAGCCTCAATGACCACGGCCCACCGTTGCGGCCCAGGCGGCGGACTCAGCGGCTTCCCGTCCGCCACCACGACACCGGCCGCGCGCAGCACCGCCACATGCCCCGCATACGCCGGGTGCCCCGCCAACTCCGTCTTGACGTGCGGGAACGCGAGGATCGGCAGGCCCGCGCCCAGCGACTCGTTGAGCACGCCGAGCGCCAAAGTGTCGTTGATGCCCAGCGCCCACTTCGCCATCGTGTTGAACGTGACGGGCGCGGCCACCACCACATCGGCCGGCGGGTGCGGTTCCGGGTCGCCGGGCATGCGCCACTCGACGCGTACGAGATAACCGGTCTTGTCTTGCAACGCGGCCCGGTCGAGCCAGGTCGCGGCGGTCGGGCTGACGATCAGGCATACCCGCCACCCGTCGGCGATCAGCAGGTCGACCAGCTCGTGAATGTGTTCCGCCGGACCTGCGGCGCAGACGACCAGATAGAGCACCCGACGTTCCGTCATGCCCGCAGTCTGCCCGACTCGGCGATCTCGCAGTCGAGCCTTGCCCGGCGACGGATGCGCGCGGACGGGATCCCGTCCGCGCGCATCCGTCTGCCCGAGGGCTGTGCCGCAGGACTAGCCGAGAGTCACCTTGAGGATCTTCTCGTTGCTGTTGTTCGGGGTGCTGTCCTTGTCTCCGCCGGTGCTGGTGGTGAGCCACAGGTTGCCGTCGAGGGTCGGCTCGACGGTGCGCAGCCGGAAGTACGTGCCGACGAAGTACTGCTGGACGTCGGTGAGGGTGGTGCCGCTGATCACCGCGCGGTACATCCGGTTGCCGCGCAGGCAGGCGGTGTAGAGCACGTCCCGCACGATCGCGATGCCACTGCACGAGGCCTCGGCGACCGGGTACGTGTGGATCGGGGCCGTGAAGGTCGGGTTCGCGCAGTCGCCGACGGTGCCCTCGCAGGCGGGCCAGCCGTAGTTGCCGCCCCGGACGATGATGTTCGTCTCGTCCTGGACGTTGTTGCCGAACTCCTGCTCGAAGAGCCGGCCCTGGGAGTCGAACGCCAGCCCCTGCGGGTTGCGGTGGCCGTAGCTCCACACGTGGTTGCCGAAGGGGTTGTCCGGCGGCACCGTGCCGTCCGGGTTGAGGCGCAGCACCTTGCCGCCCAGGTCGTTGACGTCCTGTGCCCGGTCCGGGCTCTGACCGTCGCCGGTGGCGGCGTAGAGCTTGCCGTCGGGGCCGAAGCGCAGCCGGCCGCCGTTGTGGTACTTGTTGCGCGGGATGCCTGTGACGAGCACCTGCGTGGTTTCGGTGCGCAGCGTGGTGTCGTAGCGGATGCGCACGATCCGGTTGTCGGTGGTGGTGGTGTGGTAGATGTACAGCCACCTGTCGGCGGCGAAGTCCTGCGACACGGCGAGCCCGAGTACGCCACCTTCACCGTTGGTGCCGGCGACGTTCGGCACGGCGCCGATGCTGTGCTTGCCTGTGCCGTCGGGATTCATGGCGACGATGTCGAACAGGTCGCGCCGCCCGTACAGCACGCTGCCGTCCGGTAGCTGTACGAGCCCCCAGGGCAGGTCCCGTTCGGTGGTGACCACTGTGGTGCCGCAGACGGCGCTCGTGCAGGCAGCTCCGGTCCGTACGGTCACCGCGGTGCTCGCCGCCGAGCTGTTGTTCTGGGCGTCGCGGGCGACGACCGTGTACCGGAAGCTCGTGTTGGCGGCCAGCCCGGTGTCGGTGAACGAGGTGGCTGGTGGCTTCGTGGCCGTGCCGGCGGTGGAGCCGACAGCCGTACCGTCGCGCAGGATGGTGTAGCCGGTGACCGCGACGTTGTCGCTCGCGGCCGACCAGGTGAGGGTCACGTCCGTGCCGTTCACGGTGGCGGCGAGATTGGTGGGCGTGGTGGGCCGCTGGGTGTCGCGCTGGCAGAACGGCGGCGTGATGGTCAGGGTGGCGCTGGCCTGGGACACGTTGCCGGCGGCGTCGCGGGCGTTGACGTACCAGCCCCAGGTGCTGCCCTGCACGGCAGTGAGGGTGGCGGTCAGGGTGCTGCCGCTGACCGAGGTGACCAGCTGACCGTCGTGGTAGATGTCGTAGAACGCGACGCCCACGTTGTCCCGGGACGCGTACCAGGCCAGCGTGACGGACTGGCATGTCGTCCGGGTGCTGCGCAGGTTGGTAGGTGGGGTGGGTGGCGTGGTGTCCGCGGCGAGCCGGGCGAGCCCCGGGCTCGCGGTGGCGGGCCCGGCGGCGTTGGCGGGGGCGCCGGCCAGGAGGGTGCCGGCGCACGCCAGCAGGGTGAGTGACGCCAGATGTCTGAACTGGCGAGATCTGGTCCGCACGGGAGATGTCCCTTTCCGAAAGTCCTGATCAGTACGGGTAGCCGGGGATGTTGAGCCGCACGCTGTACAGGCCTGAGTCGTTCCTCGGGCCCGAGGTGACGAAGAGGGTCTGCCGGTCGGGGCCGCCGAACGCCACGTTCGTCGTACCGGTGGTGCCGGAGCGGATCGTGCCGAGCTGGGTGCCGGTGGGGGAGTAGACGTGGATCAGGGAATCCGAGCCCGACGCCCAGTACACGTTGCCGGCGCAGTCGATCGTGCCGCCGTCCGGGCCGCCGATGTAGTTCACGAAGACGCTGCGCGCGCCGGTGCTGCCGTCCGGCTGGACGGCGTACTTGTAGATCTTGTTCTCGGAGTAGGCGCCCACGTACAGGGTGGTCCCGTCCGGCGACAGCGAGATGCCGTTGGGCTGACGCAACCGGTCGTCCACGAGCGACACCTGGCCGCCCGCGACGCGGAAGACGCTGGTACGTCCGCTCATCTGGTCCGGGCGGTTGCCGCGCTGGAAGTTGGGGTCGGTGAAGTAGACGACCCCGTCCGAGCGGACCGCGACGTCGTTTGGTGAGTTGAACGCCCGGCCCTGGTAGTTCGCCGCGACGGTGTCGCGGGCCCGGTCGCTGAGCCGGTACGACGACACGTTGCGCTGGTCGTGGGTGGCCGCGACGATCTGCTGGCCGTCGGCGCTGAGCGCCAGGCCGTTGCTGCCGGCGTTGGCGATGAAGGTGTCGAACGTCGCCGGTGGAATGAAGCGGCGGATCGTGGACGGCTGGACGTTGTACGGCCCGGTGCCGGCGGCCATGTCGGAGAAGAGCAGATAGCCGCCGTCGGCAATCCAGACCGGCCCTTCGAGGAACGAGAATCCACCCTGGATCTTCGTGGCCGTCACGGAACTGGCCGGCAGCGGTGGGCCGTAGCCGGTCCCCGTCGGGCAGGCCCCGGGCGGTGTGCCGGGCGGGTTGGCGGCCGCAGCGTGAGCGCTAACATCCGCAGCGCGCGGCGGTGCGTCGGCGGCGGCGGGCAGGGGTGCGGTGCTGAGCGCGAGGCACAGTCCGGCCAGGGCGGCGGTGGTGGTGGGACGCCAGGTCATCGAATGCTCCAATCGGCGTCGGCGGTTGCGTGGGCCGGCGGAGGCGCGTGGTCGCGAGGCCGGCACGGCGTGGGGGCAGCCGTCGATGTGGTCGTTCGGGAGCCTAGGTGACCCACCGTCGACACGCATTGTTTTCCGGAACATTTCGCAAAGACTCTGGTCAATGCAAATCAGCGCGGTGGAATGTGTTTCGAGGGTGCCCGGTGGGCGCGTCAGGCGTACGTGTCGCCGAACTCGCGCATCCCGTCGACATCCAGCGTGATCTTGTCGTTCCCGGTCCACTGGCCGGTGGCGGCGAGCCAGCTCGGGTCGTCGCGTTCGTCGATGTCACTCCAGCCGTGCCGATGGTGGCGGAGCTGGATCGGCCCGGTCGACGCGCCGGGTGCGAGCACCCCGTCGGTGAAGGTCAGCTCGACCCAGCCGGGGACGGGCGTGCCCGGCGGCGGATAGGGCGGCGCTGGCGTCGACAACGCCGATGGCGCGCCCGGCGGGATGAAGAACTGCACGGTCTGCCGGATCGTGCCGCAGCCCAGTGCGGCCCAGTCGCAGTTCGGCACCAGCGACGTGTTGCCGCCCTCGAACCGCAGGTGGTAGCGCACCCGTACCGTCGTCAGGTCGAGCGGCCCGGTGCCGGTGTTGGTGACCCGCAGGACGTGCTGGATCTGGTTGTTCGTCGGGGACCAGTCGAGGTTGAGGTAGCTGACCGTCGCGCGGCCGTCGGCGGTCCGCACGGTGGCGGCGGGCGAGGTGTCGGAATAGCCGCCGAGCGCGCGGGCGGCAACAGCGATCCGGTACGTCGTGCCGGGCGCCAGGTCGGTGAGGGTGATCGTGGTGTCGGTAGTGGTACCGAGCCAGCGGTACGTGTTCGGGCCCAGCGGGACCTGTACCTCGTAGTTGATCGGCTGCTCGGCGGCCGGATCGCCGATCCAGGTGGAGGGCGTCCAGGCGAGCGTGAGCCGGTGTGGCTCGTTGGCCACCACCGCCGGGCTGCCAGGGGTGCTGATCGCCGGGCCGTCGGCGCGGGCGGCGGTGATCGCGAGCAGGCTCGCCAGCGCGGCGACGGTGACAGCGGCGGTGACGCGACGAGCGGACATACGCGAATGCTAGGGCGACGCGGACCACAGCCATAGGGAGGTGTCAATATGTGGTCAATGCGAACAGGCCCGCGTCACCGCGCGTTCGCCAGACGACTACACCCCCTGACCGGTCGGCTCAGGAGCTGCCCTGGCGCTGGATCCGCCCGTCCCCCGAGACCTTGGCGCGGCCCTGGTCCCTTTCGGTGCCGGCCGGGCCGGTCGCGGTACGGCGGTGCCGTTGGTCGGGCGAGTGCTCCACGGGCGAACCCTGGCGCCCCCGGGCGCCGCTGCCCGGATGTCGCCGGCCTCGCGCCGACTCGCCTCCGCTGTCGTGCTTGTTCGGCTTGTGACTACCCATGCGTCGGGCATACCCGGTCGCCGGGCGGCTAGTCCTGAGCACCACTCCGGCTCGATACCGCGATATGGCGTCGGCGGACGGTGCGGGGGAGCGCCCGTCCGTAGCGTCCGAACCGCAGGCACGCGACTGAGGAGGGCGACCGTGGTGTTGTCGGAGGAGGAGGCGCCGGTCACCGTGCGCGTCGACCGCTGGCGGGCAGGGCTGCCACCGGACGCGTGGCCTGACACGCTTCCGGCGAGCGGCGTCATCGCGCGCCGGGACGTCTTCGCGGTGGCCGACGCGTACCGGGCCGGATCGGCGAGCGCGCGGCAACTGCTGACCGCCGTGCTGGTCTGGGCTTACGGCCCCATCGGGTACGGCCCGTGGCGCGCCGCCAGGTCGCTCGACGCCGACCCGGCCGGCAACCGCCTGGCGTACGCGCTCGAGGAGTCAGCGTCCAACGAGGACGCGCTGCGTACGGCGTACCGCCGTTTGCGCGACCCCGACCAGGCGCGGCTGCCGTGGTTGGGGCCGGGCCTGTTCACGAAGGTCCTCTACTTCGCCGGCTATCGGCGCGGGGCCGGTGGTGTGCAGCCACTGATCCTCGACCGCGTGGTCGCCAGCCGCCTCCCCGCGGAGGCCGGCGTCCGCCGCCGCAACGGTTGGTCGGTCGAGGAGTGGCTGGCGTACCTGCGTTGGGCGTCCGAGCGGGCGCGCGCCGAGGGTGTCGAACCGGACGCGGTGGAGATGGCGTTACGACGCGGCCCGCAGGCGGTCGTCGAGCGCGTCGAGGTCGCTGACGAACCAGATGTGTCCGGCCTTGTTCGACTCGTGCACCAGGGCGCGTAGCGCCGAACTCTCCGACAGCTGCGCCGAGATGTCGCCGACGACGGCGAGTCGCAGCCGGTAGTTGACGAACTTCTGCATGACATCGCCGGCGAAGCGGGTGCCCAGCGAGAAGAAGCGTTCGTCGAGCCGGTTGGCAGGTACGGCGACCACCTGGGCGCCGAGAAAGGCCGCGCCGATCAGGTCCAGCGCGTCCTGTTCGGTGGCGACGGTCGGGCCGGCCGGGTCGCAGACCAGCACCTGCACGCCCGCGCGTTCCTGGATCTCGTCAGACATCGTGGACCTCCCGGTCGATCAGGCCGTTGTCGGCGTTGAGGACGGCGTCGAGCAGGTGCAGCAGCTCGGCGGTGGCAGCCGGATCACCCAGGATGATGATCTTCATGCGGTGGCGTTCCTCGTCGTGCACCGTCTGCACCCGCAACGGGTTGGCCTGGTCGTGGCCGGTGTTGGCGCTGGTGAGGACGAGCGTGCCGAGCCGGTCGGCGGCGGCCCGGTCGACGCCGTCGATCTGCACGATGCTCGACACCTCCGCCTGCCCGACGACGCTGGTCGCCGTCCGGGTCCGCCCGGTGAACGCGTCGAGATCATTGGCGGCGATCCGGTACTGCTTGCCGATCCGCACCGCCCGCAACCGGCCGGAGCGGATGTAGCCGCGCACCGTGCGTACGTGCAGGCCGAGCTGGTCGGCGACCTGCTCGACCGAGTACATGTCATCCTTCATCGTTCCCTACCGTACCTCAAGTAGGGAAGTTTAGATAACGATGCGACCCTGGTGCTTCTGCGGTATCGGTGCCCCTGGCGCGATAACCGATCCGCGCTGTCGGACGGGTCCAGTAGCGTCTGGAAACCATGGACGCGCGGCTCGGCGACGCCATCATCGGGCGGGATCACCCCGCGGGTCTGTTGCGCGCCGAGCTCGACCGGGCGGCCACCAGCCACGGCGGCCTCGTCCTGGTCACCGGCGAGCCGGGCATCGGCAAGACGACACTCGTCACGTCGGCGGCCCGGGAGGCCCGCCAGCGCGGGGCGCTCATCCTCGGTGCCGCCTGCTGGGATTCCGACAGCGCCCCCGGCTACTGGCCGTGGGTGCAGGTGCTACGCGCCCTGCGCCGCTCCGCCGACGACTGGGCGGTCGCCCGGCCGGACGCCGAACCCGCCCTCGCGGCCCTGCTCGGTGAGAGTGGCACCGGTGACGTGCCCAGCCTCGCCGCCGCCTGGACGGCCGAGGGTGGCGGCCGGGACGTCGCCGACCAGGAGGCGTTCGCCCTGTACGACAGGGTGACCGCCGCGCTTGTCGCCGTCTCCCAACGCCGGCCGGTAGTGGTCGTGCTCGACGACCTGCACTGGGCCGACCCGGCGTCGCTGCGGCTGCTCGGGTTCGCCGCCCAACACACCTGGTTCGAGCGGCTGTTGCTGATCGGCACCTACCGCGACGCGGAGGTCGAGTCGGGCGAGCACCCGCTGCGCCCCCTGCTGATGCCGCTTGTCGCGAAATCCTCGATGATCACCCTCACCGGCCTGACCCGCGACGACGTGGCCGCGCTGATGACCCGGACCGCCGGGCGGCAGCCCGACGCCGACCTCGTCGACGAGGTGCACCGACGCACCGGCGGCAACCCGTTCTTCGTCGAGCAGACCGCCCGCCTGTGGCACGCCGACGGGACCACCGGCACCATCGCGCCCGGCGTACGCGAGGCGGTGCGGCGCCGGCTGGCCCAACTGCCCGCCGCGGTCGTCGAGACGCTTACCGTCGCCGCGGTGCTGGGCCGCGAGTTCCACAGGCAGGTCCTCGCGGCCAGCGCCAGCGCCCCGGCGGCACAGGTCGACCGGCTGCTCGACCGTGCGGTTGCCGCCCGGCTGGTGACCGCCCGCGGTGGCGGCCGGTTCGCGTTCGCCCACGACCTGGTGCGGGAGACCCTGTACGACGGGCTCACCGACGACGACCGGCAGGCCCGGCACGCAGCGATCGTCCGGGCGGTCGACGACCTACGGGAACTCACCGACCGGCTGATCCCGGCCGACCTGGCCAGGCACGCCTACCTGGCCGGCCCGGCGCTCGGCCGGGCACGGGTCGCCGAGCTGCTTGTCGCCGCCGGGCGGCACGCGTTCGGCCGGATGGCCATCGACGAGGCGGCTGTGCACTTCCGCCGGGCGCTGGAGGTCGTCGAGGACCGGACGCAGCGGGTGCGGATCCTGGTCGAGTTCGGTGAGGTGCAGTACCACCACGCCGGACGGGACGACGCCGCGCAACTGCTCACCGAGGCCGCGACGCTGGCCCGCACGCTCGACGACCCGCTGCCGCTGGCCCGGGTCGCGCTCATCGCGTACCGCTCCCGCCAGGTGGAGACCGTGCGCTCGGTGGAGTCGACGGAACTGGTGCGCGAGGCGTACCGGCGGCTCATCGGCGAGCCCGACGCCGACGCGTCGGTCGGCACCCTGATCGCCGACCTGATCACCGCCACCGAGACGATCGCCCGTCGCGGTCGGGACGACGAGGCGCTCACCTTCAGCCTCTGGGCCCGCCACGACACCACCTGGGGTCTGGGTACCGCCGCCGCCCGCGCCGAGCTGACCACCGAGATCCGAGCCGTGGCCCGGCGAACGGGCGACCGGGAAACCGAGCTGTGGGCCACCTCGCTGCGTTGGGTGGCGTTGCTGGAGCTGGGCGACCCCCGATTCGTCGAGGAGTTCCGCGCCTTCGTGGCCGCCAACGAGCAGGGCGACCTCGCCCGGCACCGGATGGCAGCCACCGTCGACAGCGGAATCATCGCGGCCTTCCGGGGTGACTTCGCCGAGGCCGATGCGCAGTTCGTCGTCCTCACCGACGTCGCCGACCCGAGCCACGCCGAGTTCGCCTTCATGGGCCACCACCTGTTCTGGTCCCGACTGCTGCTCCAGGGCCGGTTCGCCGAGGTCGACGCGCTGCTGGACAAGCTGGCCCCCAGCGACTACCCCTACCGGGAGCTGCTGCTGGCGATCAGCGCGGCCGAACGCGGCGACGACGAGACCGCCGTCCGGTTGACCGCCGGCATCGAGGCTTCCGGCATCCGCTATCCGCGTCCGGTGTCGTCGCTCTGGGCGCGGCTGAGCGCGCAGGCCGCCGCCGCGTCCGGCGACCCGGACCGCTGTGACGCCGCGCGGGCCGCGCTCGCCCCGCACCGTGGCCAGTGGGCGGTGGGCCTCTTCGGCTGCGACATCAGCGGCCCTATCGACCACTGGCTCGCGGTGATCGACGCCGCCCAGGGCCGCTGGGACGACGCCGTCGCCGGTTTCACGGCCGCCCGGGACAGCGCCGCCCGGCTGGGCTCGCGCCCCTGGTCGCTCCTCGCCAGCGCCGGCCTCGCGAACGCCCTGGCCGGTCGAGGCCACCCCGACGACGCCGCGACCCTCGCCGCGCTGCACGGCGCAACGGCCCGGGAGGCGACAACCCTGGGCATGACGCAGGTGCTCGACAGGCTCCCGGCCGCACCGCCGGCCGACGTCGGCAAGCCGGTTCAGGCCGTCCCGCCCGCCACCGACGGGTACGAGTTCCGCCGCGACGGCCCGGTCTGGCAGCTCGCGTACGCCGGAACCGTGGTGCACCTGCCCGATGCGAAAGGGCTGCACGACCTGTACCTGCTGCTCAGCCGCCCGGGCCGCGACGTGCCGGCGGTGGAACTGCTCGACCCGGCGGCCGGTCCGGAGCTGGTGGCCGCCCGTCGGATGGGTGGCGACCAGCTCCTCGACGACGAGGCCAAGGTCCGCTACCGGCGGCACCTGGCACGCCTCGACGAGGAGATCGACCGGGCCGCCGCCCGCGACGACGACCGGAAGGTGGCAGCGCTGGACGCCGAGCGGGGGGCGCTGCTGGACGAGCTGCGGGCCGCGGCGGGGCTGGCCGGCCGGAGCCGCCGCCTCGGCGACGAGGGCGAGCGCGCCCGTAAGACGGTGACCGCGCGGATCCGGGACACGCTGCGCAAGCTCGACGAGCGGCACCCGGCCCTCGCCAACCACCTTCGCGACTCCGTCTCGACCGGCAGCACGTGCCGATACCTGCCGACCGAGCCGCTGCCCTGGCGGCTCTGAACCAACGGCCGCCGTGGGCCCCGCTTCAGCCCTTGAGGTCGGGCGTGGGATCCAGGACCCGGGCGAGCCAGCCCGCCTGCGCGCGCCGGGCCGCGTCCGAGACGCGGACCTGCGGAAACAGCGCCGAGAAGCCGTGGAAGCCGCCCGCCCAGAGGTGCAACTCCGCCTGGCCGCCGGCGGCCCAGATGCCTGTCGCGTAGGCCACGTCCTCGTCGCGGAAGACCTCGGCCGTCCCGGCGTCGATGTAGGTGGTCGGAAGGCCGGACAGGTCGTCCGCCAGCGCGGGTGAGACGTACGGGGAGACGTTCTCGTCGGGGTGCCCGCCGAGGACGCTGCGCCACCCGAACTCGTTCATCTCGCGGGTCCACACGCCGTCCGGCCCGCCGTACTGGTGGCTGGAGACGGTGTCGTTGCGGTGGTCGAGCATCGGGCACGACAGCAACTGGGCGGCGATGGCCGGGGTGCCGAGGTCGCGGGCCATGAGCGTGACCCCTGCCGCGAGGCCACCTCCGGCGCTGGCGCCGGCCACGACGATCCGGTCCGGGTCGATGCCGAGGTCTGCGGCGTTCTCGGCCACCCAGAGCAGGCCCCGGTAGCAGTCGTCCACAAGTGTCGTGCCTGTTGCTTCCGGCGCGAGCCGGTAGTCCACCGTGATCACGACGGCACCGAACCGGTCGAGCCATTCCAGCGGGACGTCGATGTTCGAGAAGCGATCACCCCACATCATTCCGCCGCCGTGGATCCAGTAGATGCCTGGCGCTCCTGCGGCGCTGTCGGTGGGGCTGAAGATGGACAGCGGGATCGGGGTTCCGTCGTTGGCCGGGACGGTGACCTCGCGTCGCTCGACCGCGCGGCCCTCCAGGTGACTCTCGATCGGCGGCTGGGGAAAGTGGCGCAGCAGTTCGATCACTTCGGGGCCGAGGGGCGGCAGGGGCGGCAACTCGGCCAGGGGCGCGAGCAGCTCGGGGTCGATGGCAGGTCGGGCGAGGTTCATCGGGATCCTTTCGGGGTGATGGGCCGGGGATGGCTGGTTCAGAAACTCGCCTTGCCGCCGACCGGCACCGCGTCGGTGTACGCGGACTCGCCGGCCAGCAGCGGCTGAAGCTTCGCGACAAGGGCCTGGGCCTGTTCGCCTGCGAAGAACGCGCGGTGCGCCTCGGCGCTGGTCCAGCCTTCGACGATGTGGACGACGTCGGGGTCGGAGGCCGAGCGGGACACCAGGAAGACGACGCAGTCGTCGTGGGGCATCGAGGGCGCGTCGAGCAGCAGCTGGATCAGCTCGTCCGCCCGGCCCGGGTGGGCGGTCATGGTGGCCTGGAATCCGTGCTGAACAGTCATCGAGGAGGCTCCTGGTCGTTTGGGTGGCGCTTCACCGCCGGGAAACTGACACTCCAATGGAAGCATCGCCACCAGCAGAATCGTTAGAAGGATGCTCGCGGCTTCTTGCCTGATCCTCTCGCTGGCAGGAGAATCGTCCCTGTGCTTCAATCGGGGCCGTGGACCTCGACGAGTTGCGGGCGCTGCTGGCCCGGCACGCCCGGCCGGACATGAGCACCGCCATCGACGGGGTGCTGATCTCGAAGGTCGAGCAGCGGACCCCACCGACCACGTCGATGTCGGGCACGGTGCTGGCACTCATCGCCCAGGGCGCCAAGCGGATGGCATTGGGCGACCGCGTGTACGAGTACCGCGCCGGCCAGTACCTCGTCGCGTCGGTCGACCTGCCGGTCACCGGCTACTTCACCCAGGCCAGCGCTGACACTCCGGCTCTCGGGTTCGGGCTGGTGCTGCACCCGGCCACCGTCGCGGAGCTGCTGTTGCAGGCGGCACCTGGCGATCTGCCGCCCCTCGCCGGGCCGACACCGTCCGGGATGGTGGTAAGCGACGCCCCCGACGAGCTCGGTGACGCGGTGATCCGGCTGCTCCGGCTCCTGGACCGGCCCCGGGACGTCACGGTGCTCGCGCCCCTGATCAAGAAGGAGATCCTGTGGCTGCTGCTCACCGGGGAGCAGGGCGCGGCCGTCCGGCAGCTCGGTCTGGCCGACAGCAGCCTCAGTCACATCGCCCGGGCGGTGCGGTGGATCCGCGACCACTACGCGCAGCCGTTCCGGGTGGAGGATCTGGCGCGACTGTCCGGGATGAGCGTGTCGGCGTTCTACCGCAACTTCCAGGCGGTGACCGCGATGAGCCCGATCCAGTTCCAGAAGCAGATCCGGTTGCAGGAGGCGCGGCTCCTTCTCGCCACCCACCCCAACGACGTGACGGGGGTGGGGATCCGCGTCGGCTACGAGAGCCCGTCGCAGTTCAGCCGCGAATACCGTCGCCAGTTCGGCGTGCCGCCCAGCCAGGACGCCACCCGCCTGCGCGGCGTCACCCGGGCCGAGGTGCCGGCGGTCGTCTGACCGCCGACGGACACGCCAACGACGGACGGGCGCCGCCACGGTCGTGGCGGCGCCCGTCGCAGGGGTCAGCGGCGGTTGTACCTGTACATGGTCAGGGTGCCGAAGACGAGCACGAACCCGGCGCTCCACACCAGCAGCCACATCGTGGCCGACGGGTCCGACTCGCCGCTCATCGTTCCGCGGATCGCCGCCACCAGCTGGGTCACCGGGTTGACCTTCACGAACGCCTGGAGCCAGCCCGGCATGGTGCTCGGGTCGACGAAGACGTTGCTGAGGAACGTCAGCGGGAACAGCACCATCATGCTGACGCCCATCACGGACTTCTCGCTGCGCAGGATCAGCCCGAAGAACGTCCACACCCAGGAGAAGGCGAACGAGAAGACGACCAGCAGCCCGATCCCGGCGGCGACACCTACCACCCCGCCTGCGGGCCGGAACCCGAGCACCAGCCCGAGGCTGAGGATGACCAGGGCGGCGAGGATGTAGCGCAGCACGTCGCCGAAAATCATGCCGACCAGGGCGGACGGGCGCCACACCGGCAGCGTCCGGAACCGGTCGAAGATGCCCTTCTCGATGTCGGTGTTGAGGCCGACACCTGTGTACATCGTGATCATCACGACGCTCGTCACCATGATGCCCGGCAGGAAGAACTGGAGGTATTCGCGCGGGCTGCCGGCGAGGGCCCCGCCGAACAGGTACGTGAACATCAGCACCATGATCACCGGGAACGCGGTCACGTCGAAGAGCTGCTCCGGCACATGCTTGATCTTCAGCAGGGCCCGCCAGCCGAAGGTGAGCGACGCGCCCAGCGCGGTCGGCCGGGGCGGTCGGGCGCCTGGCGCGAGGACCGTCGCCAGCGCCTCGGCGGAGGGGACGTAGACCGACGGGGCCCGTTCGGTGGTGGTGGTCGTGGTGTCGGTCATCGGGCTGCCTCCAGCTCGTCGTCGCGCTCGTCCGCCGGCACGGCGGGATGGTCGGTCAGAGCCAGGAAGACCTCGTCGAGGCTTGGCTGGCCGAGGGAGAAGTTGTCCACCACGATGCCGGCCCGGGCCAGCTCGCCGAGCGCCCGAGAGGCCTGGGCGCTGGCGTCGAGGTCGGTGCCGGCCTCGCCGACCCGGGCGGTCAACGCCACCGGATCGGCGGCGAGCTGCACCGGCACGTTCAGCGCCTCACGCAGCACCTTCTCCGCCTGGGGCCGCTGCCCGGGGTCGCGCAGTCGCAGGTGGACGGTGCCGGAGCCGACCGACGACTTCAACTCGCCAGGGGTGCCCTCCGCGATCACCCGGCCGTGGTCGACGACAGCAATCCGCCCGGCGAGCTGGTCGGCCTCGTCGAGGTACTGGGTGGTCAGCAGCACAGTCGTGCCGTGCGACACCACTGCCCGGACGATCTCCCACACCTGGTTGCGGCTGCGCGGATCGAGACCTGTGGTCGGTTCGTCGAGGAAGAGCAGATCGGGCGTGTTGAGGATGCTCGCGGCGATGTCGATGCGCCGCCGCATCCCGCCCGAGTACTTCTTCACCTGGCGGTCACTCGCCTCGGTCAGGCCGAACGCGGCGAGCAGGGCCGCCGCGCGGTCCCGCGCGGCAGGCTTGCGCAGGCCGAGCAGGCGGGCCAGGAGCACCAGGTTCTCCGTACCCGTCAGATCCTCATCGACAGACGCGTACTGGCCGGTGAGGCTGACCCGGCTGCGGACCTTGTCGGCCTCGGTGACCACGTCGTGGCCGAAGACCCGCGCGGTGCCCCCGTCGGGGCGCAGCAGGGTGGCGAGCACCCGGACCGCTGTGGTCTTGCCCGCCCCGTTCGGGCCGAGCAGGCCGTAGACGGTGCCGGCGGGCACCTGGAGGTCCATCCCCGCCAGCGCGCGGGTCTCCCCGAACGAGCGGGTGAGCCCTTCGGCCTCGATGGCCAGGCCGGTGGTGCGTCTACTCATGATCCTTACCTTTCGTCTGTCGTGTTCAGGAGACGTAGGGGCGTGCCGCGCGACCGTCGCGCAACGCCAGGCCCCACCAGCGGAGCTGGTCGAGCAGGACGTCGCTGTCGTGGCGCAGCTCGTCGGTGCGTAACGGTGTCGGCTCGCCGGCGAGCAGGTCGATGCCGACGACGTCGCGCACGGTCATGGCGTGCAGGGCGGTGAAGACCGTGCGCAGGTGATCGACCGCGTGCAGTCCGGTGGACCGGCAGCCGTACGACACGAAGCCGACCGGCTTGGCCTGCCACTCGTCGTACGCATAGTCGATCGCCTGTTTCAGGGGTGCCGGGAAGCTGTGGTTGTACTCGGGGGTGACCACGACGAACGCGTCCGCCCGGCCCACCTCACGCGCGAAGGCCTGGATGGACGCGGTAGACGCGGCCGGGTAGCTGGCCGGGAAGTCGTACTCGCTGAGGTCAACGACCGTCACCGCCAGGTCGTCGTGCCGCCTCGCCCGCTCGACGAACCACTCGGCGACCCGGTCGCCGGCCCGCCCCTCCCGGGTGCTGCCGACGATCACGGCGATCCGTAACTGTGTCATCGCCACCCCCTCCCATTCTCAGGGCGCGAGGTGACGACGGGCGCCCGCTAGATCGGATCTAGCGGGCGGTGTTCCGGGGCGGAATGTCGGTGCGATCGGTTTGACTGGGGTCGACGAACGAAGGAGTCGGATGGCACAGGTACGCATCGAGCCGTGGAGCGAGGACGACCTCGACCTGCTGCGGCAGCTCAACTCACCTGACACACGCAGGCACACAGGCGGTCCGGAGACCGACGAGCAGGTGCTGGCCCGGCACGACAGGTACGTGCACTTCGCCGACACCGGGCAGGGGTGCATGTTCACGGTGGCGCTGCCGGACGGCGCGCGGGTGGGCAGCGTCGGCTACTGGGCCCGCGAGTGGCGCGACCAACAGGTGTACGAGCTGGGCTGGGCGGTGCTGCCCGCGTACCGGGGGCAGGGGCTGGCGAGCGCCGCGGTGCGCGCGGCGCTGGACGTGGTGCGCGCCCGGCGGGACCGGCGCTATGCGCACGCGTACCCGTCGGTCGACAACCCCGCCTCGAACGCGGTCTGCCGCAAGGTGGGCTTCACGCTGCTGGGCGAGACTGGTTTCGAATATCCGCCGGGGCAGATGATGCGTGCCAACGACTGGCAGCTCGACCTGACCGCCCCGCCGACCGAAAGCTGAGGTCGGCGGGGCGGCCCGTGCCAGGTCACCAGGTGGTGTCGAGACGGTGCCGCTGCTCGGCGGTCAACTCCAGGTCCACCGCGGCGAGGCTCTCGTCCAGTTGGGCCACCGAGGAGGCGCCCACCAGCGGGATCGACGGCAGGTCACCGCCCAGCAACCAGGCGAGCACCACCTGGTTGACAGTCGCGCCGGTCTGCCCCGCGACCTCGCGCAGCGCGGCCAGCCGCCGTGGCGCGCTCGGCAGGTCGTACGCGGCGCTGAGCGGTTTGTCCGCCCGGGTGAACGCCCCCTTGAGCAGCGGCGAGTACGCCACCAGGGTCAGCGTGGGCTCGGCGCGCAGGTAGCTGAGCAGGTCGCCGCCGACACCGCCCGGCTCGCCGTCCGGGTCCAGCGAGGTGGCCAGGTCGGTGCGGTTGGGCAGGTAGCTGCGGTGGTACTGGAGCACCTCGTACCCCGGCAGGCCGGAGGCGGCGGCCAGCGCGCGGGCTCGCTCCACCCGCCACGCGCGGTGGTTGCTCGCGCCCAGCAGGCCCACCGTGCCCTCGGCGACCAGCTCGGCGAAGCCCTCCACGGTCTCCGCGAGTGGCACCGTGCGGTCCTCGATGTGCGCGTAGAGCAGGTCCAGCCGATCCACGCCGAGGCGGTCGCGGCTGCGCTGCGCCGACTCGCGGATCACCTTCGCCGACAGTCCCTCGGCGTTGTCCAGGTAGCTGGTGCCCGGGGCCAGCGGCCGGGCGCCCAGTTTCGTGGCGATGACGATCTCGGGACCGACGCCCCGGCTGCGCTGCCACCGCCCGAGCAGCTCCTCACTCTGCCCGCCCTGTGAGCCGTCGACCCAGAACGCGTAGTTGTCCGAGGTGTCGATGAACGTGCCGCCCGCCTCGACGTACCTGTCGAGGATCGCGTACGAGGTGGCCTCGTCGGTGGCGCTGCCGAACAGCATGGCGCCGAGGCTGAGCACGCTTACCTCGCGCCGGGTCGCCGGGTCGGCGCCGATCGTGCGGTACCGCATGAGGGCTCTCCTTCCGTGCGCCCTACCGGTGGGCGCCCACCGGTCACCCTGCCGGTTGGAGCGCACTCCAGGTCAAGCGTCGGTCACCAGGGCAGCACTCCGTACCCGGCGGCGACGTTCTCCTGGAAACCCCAGAGCAGCCCGCTCGGCCCGTCGGCCGGCAGCGTCGCCAGGTGCACGCTCACCTCGGCGCCCTGCTCGGGCGTGCGGAAGCCGTTGTTGCCGTTCAGGTCGGTGGCGCAGTACCCCGGGTTCGCCGCGTTCACCTTGATCGGGGTGTCCCGCAGTTCCTTGGCGTACATGGCGGTGACCATGTTCAGCGCTGCCTTCGACGACGGGTACGGCACGGAGACCAGGCCGGCCAGGGCACCTGTCGGGTCGGTCATCGCGGTGATCGAGCCGACCTCACTGGAGACGTTGACGATCCGCGCCGCAGGCGCCCGGCGCAGCAGCGGCAGCAGCGCGTTGGTCACCGCCACCGGTCCGAAGACGTTCGTCTCGTACACCCGGCGCAACGTGGCCAGAGTGGTCTCGCTGGGCAGCGCTCCCGGCCCGTCGCCGAGCACGATGCCGGCGTTGTTGACAAGTACGTCCAGCCTGCCGTGTTCGGCCTCCACCCGTTTCGCGGCGGCGGCCACCGACTCGGCGTCCGTCACGTCCAGGGGTACGAACGCCGCGTCCACGCCGCCGTCGCGCAGCTCCCGTTCCGCGGCCCGTCCCCGCTCGGCGTCCCGCGCGCCCACCAGCACGGTCATGCCGAGGCTGCCGAGCTGTCGGGCGGTGGCGAAGCCGATGCCCTTGTTGGCCCCGGTGATCAGGGCGGTCTTGTTCGTCATGCCGTCGAGCCTGTCCCCGCCGGCTGCCCCCGGGGAGGGACCGGCCGAGGCTGGGACCGGTGGTGCCACCCTGGCCGGTCCGGCCCGGGGCATGCTGGAGGGCATGACGAGCAGCGGCCTGCGGCGCGACGAACTGGCGGCGTTCCTGCGTACCCGCCGCGCCCGCCTGAGTCCCGCCGAGGTCGGGCTCCCCGAGGGTGAACGCCGACGCACGCCCGGGCTGCGCCGGCAGGAGGTCGCCCAGCTCGCCGGGATGTCGATCGACTACTACATCCGGCTGGAGCAGGGTCGCGGGCCGCACCCGTCGCGGCAGGTGCTCGCGTCGATGGCCCGGGCACTGATGTTGAGCCGGGATGAGCGGGAGTACCTGTTCCGGCTCGCCGGGGAGAATGCACCGCCGACCCGTGGGCCGAGCCGGGAGGTGTCGCCCGGCCTGCGGCACCTGCTCGACGCGATGACCGACACTCCGGCGTACCTGGTCGACGCCGCGTACCACGTGCTTGCCTGGAACCACCTGGCCACGCAATTCGTGGGGGACCTCGCGGCCGTGCCGGACGCGGACCGCAACATGATCCGCTGGACGTTCCGGCAGCCGATGACGAGCGGCCACTGGAACGACGCCGAGGTACGTCGGTTCGTCAGCAGCACCGTCGCGGATCTGCGGGCCGCCTACGGCCGTTTCCCGGACGATCCGGCGATCCGCGAGCTGGTCACCGAGCTGCTCGGCACCTCGCCCTGGTTCGCCCGGCTCTGGGCCGAGCACGACGTCGAGGAGCGCCGTCCCGTCGTCAAACGGGTGTCGCACCCTGAGCTGGGGCCGTTGGAGTTCGAGTGCCGGGTGTTGCTGGTGCCGGAGACCGAGCAGCGGTTGATCGTCTACGTCCCCGAGCCCGACTCGGCGACCCAGGCGGTGTTCCGCCGGATCGCCGAGCGGGTCGGTTCCTGAACCGGCACCGGGACGGGTTAGGTCAGCGGGGGACGTAGTCGAAGGTGTCCGGGTTCGCGCCCTGCCGCCCCGCCTCGCCCCTGTCCAGGCCGGTGATCCGCTCCATCGCCGTGTCGTCCAGCTCGAAGTCGAAGATCCGGGTGTTCTCCTCGATCCGCTTCGGGGTGGTCGACTTCGGGAAGATGATGTCGCCGCGCTGCACGTGCCAGCGCAGCACCACCTGGGCGGGGGTGCGGTCGAGCTGTTCGGCGATGTCCACCACCGTCGGGTCGTCGAGCACCTTGCCCTGCGCGATCGGCGACCACGCCTCGGTGAGGATGTTGTGCTCGCGGCCGTACGCGCGCACCTCCTCGTTGCCGAAGTACGGGTGCGCCTCGACCTGGTTGACCGCCGGCACCACGCCCGCCTCGTCGGCGAGCCGGCGCAGGTGCGGCACCTGGAAGTTCGACACGCCGATCGAGCGGGCCCGACCGTCGCGCTGGAACTCCTCGAGCACCTTCCAGGTCGACACGAAGTCGCCGTCGTAGAGGGTCGGCAGCGGCCAGTGGATCAGGAACAGGTCGATGTGGTCCATCTTCAGCGCCGCGAGGGTCGAGTCGAACGCCTTGCGGGCGTCGTCCGGGCGGTGGAAGCCGTTGTTGAGCTTGCTTGTCACGTAGACCGAGTCCCGGTCGAGGCCGGACCTGCGGACCGCCTCGCCGACCTCGGCCTCGTTGCCGTACATCTCGGCGGTGTCGATGTGCCGGTAGCCCACCTCGAGGGCGGTGCTCACCGCCGCGACGGTGTCCTTCGGCTCGATCTGGAACACCCCGAAGCCGAGCTGCGGGATGGTGGTGCCGTCGTTCAGGCTGATATTGGGAATCGTGAGTGCCACTGCGGCTCCTTCGCCTCTTCGTCTACCCGTCATCCATACCCGGGCGGGTGGGCGATTCACCGCCCGACACGGGTGACGAGCGCGACGGCGGACCGGATCACCCTGTCGTGTCGAAGAGCACAGGCCACGGCCGCTGCGCCGGCGCCGGTGCGGGCGCGGCCGGGGCGGGGTCGGCGGCGGCGAGCACCTCGGCGGCGAGCTGCCCGACCATCGGCGCCGCCGGGTGCGCCGACCGGTCCGGCCAGGCCGCCGACGTCCGCTTCACCAGCGGTGTGTCGGCGATCGGCCGCCAGGCGATCCGGGGTTCCCTACGGGCGACAGTGGCCGGCTCGACGGCCGCCGCGCCGCCGGCCAGCACCAACCCGAACAGGAACTCCGGATTGCGGGCCGGCCGGACCCGCGCCGGCCGCCAGCCCTGCCGGCGGCACACCGCCAGCAGGTGGTCGTGCCAGCCCGGTGTGGTGGCGCGGGGCGCTGCCACCAGGTCCAGGCCGGCCAGCGCGGCCAGCGGCACCTCCCGGTCGCGGGCCAGCGGCGAGGTGCGCGGCAGCAACACCCCCAGCGGTACGTCGACAGGGGCGCCGAAGCGCAGCCCTTCCGCCGTCACCGGGTGGTGCACCAGCCCCACGTCCAGGGTCCGCTCGGCGAGCATCCGTACCTGCTCGGCGGTGGTCAGCTCGTGCAGCTCCACGTCGAGGCCGGGCGCCCGGGTGGTGAGCTGGTCCAGCAGCGCGCGCAGCGTCACGGCCGGTGTCTCCGGCGGCACACCGGCCCGCAGTACGCCCAACTCACCCGCCCGCACCTGGCCCATGAGGTTGCGCAGCCGGCCCTCAGCGGCGAGCAGGTCCTCCGCCTCGCCGAGCAGCAGTTCACCGGCGGTGGTGAGGCGTACCTGCCGGCGGGACCTGTCGAACAGCTCGACTGCCAGTTCCCGTTCCAGCCGCTGGATCGACTGGCTCAGCGGCGGCTGGGCCATCCCGAGCAGCTCGGCGGCCCGCCCGAAGTGCAGCTCGTGTGCGACCACCACGAAGTGCCGCAGGTGTCGGAGCAGGTCCACGGCCGGACCCTACGCCCACGCCGGCGGCGCCCCGCTGGATACCGTGCGGAGGTGGACGTGGGGGAACGCATCGAGGCCGTCTTCGCCGACGCCGGCGTGACGGCAAGCCTGCACGCCGTGGACCTGGACGCCGTGGACCGGGAGGTCGGGGTACGGGCCGACGAGCAGGTGGTCATCGCGTCGATCTTCAAGATCCTGCTGGTGCTGGAGTTCGCCCGGCAGGTCGAGGCAGGCCAGCTCGACCCCACCGAACGCGTCCTGGTCACCGCCGCCGACCGGCTCGGCGGGTGGGGTCTGGCCGGCTGCGCGGACGACGCCGAGGTGTCGCTGCGTGACCTCGCGTACTTCGCCATGTCGGTGAGCGACAACACCGCCGCCGACCTGCTGCTGCGCCGCGTCGGCCCGGACCTGCTGCCGATGCTCGCCACCGAGCTGGGGCTGACGCGTACCCGGGTTCTCGGTGGCCCCCGGCAGCTGGTGGAGCTGATGCTCGCCGACGTGGGGGCACGGACCGAGGCGGAGTTCGCCCGGATCTTCCCGACCCTTCCGGCGCACCGGGTCCGGGCCATGCGGGTCTTCGACCCCGAGCACACCACCTCCAGTACGCCCCGGGAGATCACCCGGCTGCTCGCGCTGATCTGGCGGGACGAGGCCGGCCCGGCGGCGGCGTGCGCGATGGTCCGCACCTGGATGGCGCGGCAGATCTTCTGGACCCGGCTGGCCGCCGGTTTCCCGGCGGGCGTCCGCGTCTCCGGAAAGACCGGCACGCTACCCGGACTGCACCTGGAGGCAGGCGTCGCCGAATACCCCGACGGTGGCCGGTACGCCATCGCCGTCTTCGCCCGCGCCGACCAGTTGGCCCCGCGCCGGATCGACGTGGACCTGGCGATGGGGCAGGCCGCCCGTACGGCGGTCGAGGCGCTGCGCGGGGAGTGAATTTCCGCCCCCGGCGGTCGCCGGCCCGGCGGCGTTGAGCTGGCCCGATATGCGGTGAGGTATCGGCGACCGCGTTCACCGATCTTGGACGGGGGTGGGTCGGCGCTGGTTGGCTCCTGTCGACCGATCGTCCGACCACGGGGAGTGGAACCGCATGCCCAGTCTCGACCGCCGTCGCTTCCTGCGCGACGCCGCCGCCACCACCGCACTCGTCTCCGCCGGAGGCCTCGCCGCAGGCGCGGCCACCCCGGCCCAGGCCGCGCCACCCGTCGCCGCGCCCACCCCGACCACCCGCCGCACCGGCGCGGTCAGCTTCCGCTGGTGGGGCACCGCCGGCTGGCGCGTCGACATCGGCGATCGGACCGTCCTCGTCGACCCGTACCTCAGCCGCATCGACACCGGCCTGTTCACCGGTGCGTTCACGACCGACACCCCGTTGACCGTGCGGCCCGACGTGATCGATCCGCGCGTCGACCGGGCCATGACGGTGCTTGTCACGCACACCCACTGGGACCACTTCATGGACGTGCCGTACATCGCCGGGCGCACCGGCGCGCGGGTGTTCGGCACGCTCACCGCGTACCACCTGGGGTTGGCCTACGGGGTGCCGTCGACGCAGCTCAGCTCCGTGAAGGGTGGCGAGGTGCTGGACTTCGGCGACCACACGGTCGAGGTGGTCGGCTCGCTGCACAGCCGCAACCCGTCGTACTCCCTCGCCTTTCCAGGGGTGCGGGTGAGCCAGCCGCCGCGACCGGCGACCATCGCGGACCTGCCCGAGGGCGACACGCTCGGCTACCTGCTGCGGGTCGAGCGCGGCCCGTCGGTCTACTTCACCGGCGCCAGCGACGTCGCCGAGCGGAATCTCACGGGCCTGGCACCCGACGTGGCGATGGTCGCCATGCAGAACGCCACCACCACAGGCGACTACCTGCCCCGGCTGCTGGCCGGCCTGGACTACCCGAAGGTCGTGGTGCCTGTGCACTTCGACAACTTCGAGACGCCGCTGGAGAACCCGCCGCCGGTCGCCCCGACCGATCGCGCCCGGCTGGACGACATGATCGCGGCGGTACGCCGGATCTCGCCGCGCAGCCGGGTGCTGGTGCCCGAGTACGAGACCGCGTACCACTTCTGACCGGCCTCGGGTGGGGGCGGTGGAGCCCCCACCCGGTCAGCCGGCGGCCATCTCGGTTAGGGCGCGTACCGACTTCCAGTTGCGGGTGGTGGCCACCACTGCCAGCTTCTTCTCCAGGTACGCGTTTGTGAACTTCGTCCGGCCGTAGCCACCGTCGGGGAAGTGCAGGAAGATCTCCCGGCCGGTGACGGTGAACGACACGTTCTCGCCGCCGGGTACGACGAGCGCGTCCACACTGGACGTCGCCGGCGCAGAGCGCAGGAACGCCACGAGCAGCCTCGCGGGGTCGTCCTCGATCTCGGCGTACGGGTTGCCGCCGGCCACCGCCGCCATCTCGCGGCCGCTGCGCACCAGCACCGGCACTGTCAACGCCAGCTCGTCGGCGAGCGCCCGCTCGATTCCGGCGGCCAGCTTCTCCGCGTCGCGCACGGTGCTGTCGAAGGCCACGTTGCCGCTCTGCAGGTACGTCTTGACGTCCTCGTGCCCGAGGTCGGTGACGATCCGGCGCAGGTCGGCCATCGCGAGGCGGGTGCTGCCGACGTTGACCCCGCGCAGCAGGGCGACGTACCGGGCCATGGCTCCTCCTCGGGTGCGGGCCGACCGGCTCAGCCTAGGCCGCCCGGCCGGCTCACTCGACGACCGGAAGCACTACCTCGTTGCGGCGCAGGAACCACGGCTTCCACGGCGGGTCGAACCGGGCGTACCGGATCGCCCCGGTGGGTTGCAGGCCGGCCGCGGTGACCGACCGGCCGAGCATGGTGGCCCGCTGGCCGAACGCCCGCTCGGTCCACCGACCGGAGAAGCGCATCGCTGCCGCGAGCTGCGGCGGGATCTCCCGGATCCGCACCCGGGGGTCCACCGGATCGGGCACTGTCGCGGCGGTGAAGGCGGCCGGCATGACGAACTGGATCAGGTACGCCCCCGGCCGCTCGCCCTCCTCCTGCACCACCGGGACGGTCATCGCGATCTTCGTCGTGCCGGATGCCTGCGGCGTCGTCGGGGCGGTCGTCCCGAGCGGCCGCCGAACCCGGTTGGCGCCCCCGAGGTAGCCGGCCAGCGGCCGGAACGCCTCGATCGGCGCCCGGGTGAACGACGACTGGATCCGCACCTCGGCGACCAGGTGGGCCGGGTACCGGCGCAGCTCGAAGCCGGGATGTCGGGCCACCACCCGGTACGGCTGCTGTTCGGTCATCGCGCGGCTCCCAGGTTCTCCTGGGACCGACGCTACCGCCCGCCCGGCTCCCACTCGGGCGAAGTCGGGCGGCCCGTACCCGGGACGACTACCCGCCAGTACTGCCGCTTGCCCTCGTCGCGCACCACCACCCCGATCCGGCCGAGTTCGCGGCGCAGCTCCCGCACGTCGTCGCGGCGATCCCTGTCGAGTGCCCGTTCGCGGGCCCGCAGCAGGGCGTCCGCGCCGCCGGGCAACCCGGGAAGGTCGGGCACCCACAGCCGGTACGCCGGCCGGTGCGGATCGGCGTCCGCCCAGCCCCAGCCGTGGGCCCGGAACGCCGCCGCGAGCCGGTCGGACGGCAGGTCGGTGGCCTCCCGGACCAGCTCCGCGCCGTCGGCGTCGAGCAGCACGAGGTGACCGTCGTCGACGAACACAGCCCGGGTCTCCGCCCGAGCGACGGCCTGGTCGGCGTCGGCGCGGCGCAGCCGGACCTGCGCCGCGTCGACGGTGACGATCAGCCGTTCGGCGGTGCCGATCCCGGCGATGACCAGACCCGCCAGGACGCCCACCGCGATCGTGCCGATGGTTGCCTGCGGCTCGGGCAGCCGGTCCAGCCACTCGACCAGGCCCCGGAACGGCACCCAGGGCAGCCGGACGAGCCAGCCCGTCGCCGCCGCGAGGAGCCATCCGGCACCCGCGCCGAGCAGCGGGAAGCCTCCCCACATGACGGCCAGCTCGAGCGGGCCACCGCTGACCACGGTGCGGGGTCGGTAGCCGGCCGGATCCATGGTCAGGACACCTCCCGGCGCAAGGTCCGGACCAGGCCGACGGCCAGTGGGAGGACCAGCCAGACCAGCAGGGACACCGCCAGTCGGGCCCACTGACCGCCCGTGACGTCGCTTGTGAACAGCGGCCCCATGGTCCGGCTGGTGTCCAGCCAGTCGGCCGGGCCGTTCAGGGGCCGGACCACCTCGCCGAGCACCGTCCAGATGGTCGGTAGCAGCAGGTAGCCGACGATGGCCAGCGGTGGGTTGAGCAGCAGCAGGCCGAAGGCGGCACCCATCAGCGCGCTGGCGACCTGGGCGATCGCCGTGTGCAGGATCAGCGGTGCGTCGATGTCCCAGGTGCCCGCGCCGCCGGTGGCCGACGCCACAAGCGTCCCGACGGCGGCGACGGCAAGGCTGACCAGCAGCGAGGCGAGCGCGGCAAGCACCACCGCGATCAACTTCGCGGCCACCACCCGCTGCCGCCGGGGCACCAGCGCGTACGTGGTGAGGGCGGTGCGCTGGGACCACTCACTGGTGATCGACAGGATGCCCAGCACCGGCAGGAGCACGTTGACCGGCAGCAGCGACGGAACGAAGAAGGTGACGAAGGTTAGCTCGTCATCCGCGCCGTAGATCAGCAGGAGGGTGACGATCGCGACGACGACCAGACCGATGGTGATCAGCAGCCAGCGGCCGGCCCGGGTGTCGACGAGCTTGCGCAGCTCCACGGAGGTGAGGCGGAGCAGCGACGGGCGGCGTACCGGAGTGTGGTGCCGGGGCGTCACGGCGCCCGCGGCGGGCGCGGTGGTGGTGGTCATCGGACAGCCTCCTTTGTCGATTCGCCGGCGGTCAGGGTGAGGAAGAGCTGTTCGAGGCCACCGCCGCCGGCCGGGCGCAACTCGGCCAGCGCGACACCGGCGTCGGCGGCGGCCTGGCCGACCGTCTCGGCGTCGGCCTGCACGAGCAGCCCCTCCGAACTGTCGGCGGCGCTCAGGTCGGCCGCGTCGAGCGCCCGGCGCAGCGCCGCGACGTCGCGGGCCCGGACCACCGTGCCGCCGCCGGCCAGCAGTTCGTCCTTGTCGCCCTGGGCCACGATCCGGCCGCCCCCGATCACCACCAGCCGGTCCGCGACCGCCTCCACCTCGCGCAGCAGGTGGGAGGAGAGCAGCACGGTGCCGCCCCGGTCGGCGAAGTCGCGCAGCAGCCCGCGCATCCAGAAGATCCCCTCCGGGTCCAGGCCGTTCGCCGGCTCGTCGAGGATCAACACCCGGGGCTCACCGAGCAGCGCGTGTGCCAGCCCGAGCCGCTGCCGCATCCCCAGGGAGTACGCCTTGACCCGTCGCTTGGCGGCCACCGCGTTCAACCCGACCAGGTCGAGCTTCGCGGCGACCTCGCGCCTGTCCAACCCCATGGTGTACGCGGACAGCGTCAACGCCTCGCGGCCGGTGCGCCCGGCGTGCTGGGCGGAGGCGTCCAGCAGCACCCCGACCTCGCGCCCCGGGTTGGGCAGTTCCCGGTACGGGTGCCCGGCGACGGTGGCGCGACCGGCGGTCGGTGCGGTGAGTCCGCAGATCATGCGCATGGTGGTGGACTTGCCGGCGCCGTTGGGCCCGAGGAAGCCGGTGACGGTGCCCGGCTCGCAGTGGAACGACACGTCGTCCACCGCCGGGTGTGGTCCGTACCGTTTGGTGAGGTTCTCCACGGTGATCATGTCGTCGAGCCTGCCCGCGCCGCCCGGCCATCCGCTGCGGCCACCTGTCGGTGTCGCACCGACCTTGGTCGACAAGGAGGTCTCGACTTTGGTAGCTGGTTGCCGGTGCCTGTCGCTGCCTAGCATTGGCGCGTGACAAGCATCGCCGTACCCGAACACCCCTGGTTGCTGCCGGGGGAGCTGGTGGTGCCGGTGGAGCCCGAGCGCGCGCGTCCGCGTCGCACCACCCGCGACTGGGTGGTGGACAGCCTCGCGTTCCTCTCCGGGCTGGTCTGGGTGCTGTACGTCACCGCGGACGCGCTGTCGCCCGACCCGCAGACGGCGGTTCCGCTGCCGCACGACTGGATGGTCGGCGCGGACGCGCTCATCGGTCTGGTCTGCTGCGGGCTGCTCTGGGTGCGGCGGCGGTGGCCGCTCGGGCTGGCGGTGGCGACGCTGCCGCTGAACCTGTTCTCGATGGCCGCGGCCATCCCGCTGTTGATCTTCTATTTCACAGTCGTGGTGCACCGGCGGACCGCCGTCGCGGTGGCGGTGACAGGTGTCGGTTTCCTCACCAACCTGGTCTTCAGCTGGACCCGTCCGGATCCGGCCATGTCGTACTGGGTCACCGTGAGCTGGGGCATGGTGCTCACCCTCGCCGTGCTGGCCTGGGGGATGTTCGTCCGCGCCCGACGACAGTTGATCGTGTCGCTGCGCGAGCGCGCCGAGCGGGCCGAGGCCGAGCAGCAGCTCCGGGTCGCCCAGGCCCGCCACCTCGAACGCACCCGGATCGCCCGGGAGATGCACGACGTGCTGGCCCACCGGATCTCCCTGCTCAGCCTGCACGCAGGGGCACTGGAGTTCCGCCCGGACGCGCCGGCCGACGAGGTGGCCCGCGCCGCCGGAGTGATCCGGGGCAGCGCCCACGCCGCCCTCCAGGACCTGCGCGAGGTCATCGGAGTGCTCCGGGCCGAGGGCGACGGGGAGGCCCCCGAGCCACCGCAACCCACACTCGCCGACCTGCCGGCCCTGATCGCCGAGTCGCGGGCCGCCGGGGTGCGGGTGAACGTGAACGACAGCGTCGGCAGGCCGCAGGAGGTGCCGGCGGCGCTGGGCCGGGCCGCGTACCGGATCGTGCAGGAGGGGCTGACCAACGCGCGCAAGCACGCGGCCGGCGCGGCTGTGACCCTGGACGTGTCCGGCGGGCCGGGGATCGGGCTGACCGTGGCGATCGGCAACCGGTGGCCGGTCGGTACGCCGGCCGGCGGCACGCTGCCGGGCGCGGGCACCGGCCTGGTCGGCATCAGCGAACGCGTCACTCTCGCCGGCGGCCGGCTCGCCTACGGTCGGGACGACGCGGGCGACTTCCGGCTGGCCGCCTGGCTGCCGTGGCCGGCGTGACCGGGGCCGGGTCGGCCGGGCCGCCGGTGCGCGTGCTGATCGTCGACGACGACGCGCTGGTCCGCGCCGGGCTGTCGATGATCCTCGGCGGCCTGCCGGACCTGGCCGTGGTGGGTGAGGCGGCCGACGGCGCCGAGGTGCCGGAGGCGGTGGCCGCGTACGCCCCGGACGTGGTGCTGATGGACATCCGGATGCCACGGGTGGACGGGTTGACCGCCACCGAGGCGCTGCGTGCCCAGCCGCACCCGCCGGAGGTGCTGGTGCTGACCACCTTCGACGCCGACGAGCAGGTGTTGCGGGCGCTGCGCGCCGGGGCGGCCGGGTTCCTGCTCAAGGACACCCCGCCCGCGGAGATCGTGCACGCGGTACGTCGGGTCGCGGCCGGCGAGGCGACGCTCTCCCCGACGGTGACCAGGAAACTGATCGCCCACGTCACCTCCGACCTCGGCCCGACCGGCCCCGACCGCAGGCAGGAGCGCGCGTTGCGGCTGCTCACCGGGCTCAGCGAGCGGGAGCGGCAGGTCGCCGTCGCGCTGGGCCGGGGGCGCACCAACGCGGAGATCGCGGGGGAGTTGTTCATGAGTGTGGCGACCGTGAAGGCGTACGTCTCGCGGCTGTTGACCCGGCTGGAGCTGAACAACCGGGTCCAGGTGGCCCTGCTCGTGCACGACGCCGGCCTGGTCTGACGACCTCGTCCACGTGCTGCCGGCGGAGGATCCGCTTACCGCGTACCAGAATTGAACTTTCGTCAGGTGCCGGCCGTACCCATGGCCGAGGATGTCGGTGCGGTGGGTCCGCCGTACCGCTGCCGAGCTGCGGGAGGCCTGCCGTGCGAGTTGGTGAGCAGTCGACGGATCCCATCGACCTGGTACTGGGTGAGGTGCCGGTGCCGGCGCCGCTGACCCCCGAGGATGTCCGGCTCGCGGTCCGGGCGGTGGTCGTGCACACAGCCGAGGAGTGGCCCACCGGGCCGCTGTGCCGCAACGACGGCGCGTCCTACCCGTGCCGCCTGCACCGCTGGGGACGGCGGGTGCTGGAGACACACGGGCTCAACGAGCGGCAGATCGACGCGTTGATCCGGCACGGCAATCCGTTCGTGCACGTGCCGTTCCCGTTCACGGCGACCGGGCCGTCGCGGCAGCAGGCCGCGCGGGTCGTCCCGCCGGGGGTACGCCCCACCGCTGCTGGCCGGCCGGTGACTCCCCCCGTCACCGCGCCGCGCTGGCCCCGGGCGAGCTGAGCGCGGCACCCCTTCGCCGCCCGTCCCGGGGCACACACGACGTCGGCCCGCCGCGAAGTTCCCCCTCCGCGTCGGGCCGACGTCGTTCCGGCTGCCCGCTCAGTCGTTGCCGGCGCCGATCCCGCAGTCCGGCGCGGACCAGCTCGTCGTGTTCGAGCTGCGGTCGTTGTTGTTCTCCCGCCGCGAGTCGACGTGCACGTGGTCGTCGTGGTCGGGGTAGCCCGGCCCGTAGAGGCCGCTGAAGCCGTTGTTCCGGGCGTTGCGGGCCACCTGGCACAGCGACGACGTCCGCGAGGTGACGTCCGCCGCGTTGCCGTACAGGTGCTGGCTGTCCGACGCGCCGCCGACCTGGTTGTTGCAGGCGCGGCTGCGGTAGCCGCTCGACACCCGCAGCGGCTTGTCGCCGAGGCTCCTGCGCAGCGCCTCCAACTTCCACATGGTGCGCAGCGCGTTCTGCTTGGTCTGGTTGGCCGAGAGCGGGCCGCCGCTCCACCCACTTCCACCACACCCGTTGTCCAGCTCGCTGTAGCTGAAGTGCGCGGGCGTGCAGTCGTTGTCCTGTAGCTGGTACAGCTTGGCGAAGGTCTGCGGACCGGCGATCCCGTCGGCGCGCAGCCCGTACGCCTGCTGGAACCGCTTGACGGCGGCGGCGGTCTTGGGCCCGTACCGGCCGTCGTTCTCGACGATGTCCCGGTAGCCGGCCCAACCGGCGACCCGGATTTGCAACTGGCGGACGTCGTCGCCCGAGCGTCCCTGGGCCAGGGTGCGGTTCCACGTGTAGCAGCCGTCCGCATGGGCCGCGGGTGCGGCGACGACCGCGGCGATCGCTGCCCCGGGCAGCGCCAGGGCGAATGCGACGGCGGCTCGCTTCCAGGTGTTTACGCGCACAGAAGTCCTCCCGATAGGAGAGCGAATGGGGTGGCTTCGGGACATCGACCGAGGCGTCCCGTGATTTCCACCCTCGCACTGATCGGTGCGGTTGGCGGCAATTAACGAGAATTGTCCTCACGATCTGTGGTCCCTGGGCCTTGGCTGTGAATTCGACTGATTTGCGAAACAGCCATGTACTCCCGATCGCCCCCGGGACGGACCAAGCGCGACCGAACGTCGCAATCGACCCCACCGTGGGTGATGTTGCCCGGACCCCGTGGGGCGGTAACGTCAGCCCGGGCGGTGGACTGGCGGAGGTGCGCGTGGCACGCGGTGGCGTCTTCTGTGTCGAGGGTCAGTGGCACCGCGACCTCAACGAGCGGGGCTCCGTGCTTCCCACCCTCGAACTGCTGGAGCGGCTCGGCAAGATCCGTTTCATCCACAAGGACGCGGCGACCCGCGACGAGCTGTTCTACTTCCTGGACCGCTGGCTGCTCAAGCAGTACGCGGACCACCGGGTCGGCTTCTTCGCCATGCACGGCGAGCCGAGCCGACTCTGCCTCACCGACTGGCAGTCGGTGGAGCTGAACGAGGTGGCCGACCTGATGGCCGGCCGCGCCGAGGGGCGGCGACTCTATTTCGGCAGCTGTTCTGTCCTGCGCGCCTCCGACGCCGTGCTGCGCGAGTTCCTGGAAGTCACCGGAGCCGCCCTGATCTGCGGTTTCACCAGGGAAGTGGACTGGGTCGAATCGGCGGCCTTCGAAACAGTTCTCCTCGACGTACTGGCCAACGGGCAACGACACAATGCCGCCGAACTGCGGATGGGCTCGGCCCACTGGGCGCCGCTCGCGTCGTACCTCGGCTTCCGGGTGATCTACGCCAACGGCCGAGCCTGGCGCCCCACCGGCCGCCCCCGGGTGCCCACCCAGGCGGTGCACCGCACCGTGACCCGCCCCCGCTGACCCGCCGCCCCCGCGTCGCCGTCACCCTGGTAGGAACGGGGCATGGCGCGCAGCATCGCGAAGAACACCCGGGTCGACCGGGACACCCTGCTCGACTTCCTCCGGCCGCGACACCGGGTCGTGCTGATGACCACCAGGCCCGACGGCCGCCCGCAGTCGTCCCCGGTCTCCGCCGGCATCGACGGGCAGGGCCGGCTGGTCGTCTCCACCTACCCCGAGCGGGCCAAGGTGACGAACATCCGCCGCGATCCGCGGGTGTCGGCCTGCGTGCTCAGCGACGACTGGAACGGCCCCTGGGTGCAGATCGACGGCACCGCCGAGGTGCTGGACCTGCCCGACGCGTTGGAGCCGCTCGTCGAGTACTTCCGCAGCATCTCCGGCGAGCACCCGGACTGGGACGACTACCGGGCCGCCATGGTGCGCCAGGGCAAGTCGCTGATCCGGGTCACCATCGACGCCTGGGGGCCGATCGCCACCGGCGGCTTCCCCGCCCGCCTCGCCGACTGACCGTCCGCCCGACTCAGTACGCGGCGGTGAAGCGCGCGTTGCGGTGCCGGGGCTGCTCGATCTCGTCGACGATCGCCACCGCCAGGTCCTCGTACGTCAGCACCGAGCGGCCCTGCTCGTCGGTGACCGGCTCGTCGCCACCGGTGCGGTAGTGCCCGGTGCGCTCGCCCGGGTGGAACTCCAGCGGCGGCGGCGACACGTACGTCCAGGTAACCCCGTCGGCCGAGGTGCGGTAGTAGTCAAGCGCGTCGGCCTGGCCCAGCGCCGAATCCCGGTACTCCGCCGGGAAGTCCGGCTCGTCGAGGTAGCGGGTGCCCTTCGGGGTGAGCAGCGTCGACCCGCCGCCGAGATGGATGATGCGCGGCGCGGCCGGCATCCCACGCAGCGTGGTCACAAGTGTCTCCGCCGCGGTGCGCCACAGGTCGCGTCCGCCCCCGCCGATCGCCACCACCAGCGCGTCCGCGTCCGGCGCCACCTCCCTGACGCTCCGCTCGCTCGTGGCATCGCCGGTGACCGTCCGCACCCCGTCCGGCAGGTACGAGGTGGCCTCCGGACGACGCACGGCGGCGATCACCAGGTGCCCCCGGTCGACCGCCTCGGCGGTGATCCGCGACCCGGCGGTCCCGCCCGCGCCAAACACGACGATGGTGCTCACCACCCCAGGCTAGGGACCTGACGTGCCACCCATCGGCGGAACGGCGATCCCGGTCAGTCGACCAGGGCGGCGTAGACGAGCTGGCGCAGCTGGGAGCGCAGCGGGTAGGTGCTCGACGGCATCAGCTGGGTGAACAGCAGCGCGGTGATCTCCTCGACCGGGTCCACCCAGAACGCGGTGCTCGCCACCCCACCCCAGTAGTACTCGCCGACGCTGCTCGGCACCCGGCTGGGGATCGGGTCGTCGACAACCGCGAAGCCGAGACCGAAGCCGATCCCGTCGAGGGTGCTCTCGGCGAAGCCGCCGGTGGACAGGGCGCCGAGGTCCCGACCCTCGGGCAGGTGGTTGCGGGTCATGAACCGCACGGTGCGGGGCCCGAGCAGGCGGGCCCCGTCCAGCTCGCCGCCGCGCAGCAGCATCTGCGTGAAGCGGTGGTAGTCGGCGGCGCTGGAGATCAGGCCGCCGCCACCGGAGAGCAGGTTGGGCCTGCGGTACGCGAGAGCGCCGAGCCTGTCGTACCGGACCGCCCGGCCGCTGCGCGGGTCCGGTGCGTAGAGCGCGGCCAGCCGCTCGGCCTCGGCGCCCTCCACCCACCACCTGGTGTCGGTCATGCCGAGCGGGCCGAAGATCCGGTCGGCGAAGAACGCGTCGAGGCTCTGCCCGGAGACCACCTCGACGAGCCGGCCGAGCACGTCGGTGGCGACCGAGTAGCCCCACGCGGTACCCGGCTGGAACAGCAGCGGCAGCTCGCCGAACGCCGCGCAGGCGCCGGTCAGGTCGACGTCCGCCGGCGGATACAGGTCGTAGCCGGCGGCCCGGTACAACCCGTCGACCACCGAGGTCTGCATGAAGCCGTACGTCAGGCCGGCGGTGTGGGTGAGCAGGTGCCACACCCGGATCGGCTCGGTCGCCGGCACCGTGTACGGCTTGAGCGTCGACCCCTTGGAGTAGACGCGCAGGTCGGCGAACTCCGGCAGCCAGCGGCTGATCTCGTCGGTCAGCTCGAAGCGGCCCTCCTCCCACAGGATCATCGCCGCGACCGAGGTGACAGGTTTGGTCATCGAGTAGATCCGCCAGAGCGTGTCGGTCTCGACAGGTGCGCCCGACTCGGTGTCCCGCAGCCCGTACGTCGACGAGTGCGCCACCTCACCGCGCCTGGTGACCACCACCTGCCAGCCGGCCAGCCGGCCGTCGTCGACGTACCTGCCGAAGTGCTCGTCGATCCGCGCCAACCGCGCCGGGTCGAAACCGATCTGGTCCGGGTCCTTGCTCCGAGCGACACTCACGTCGCCGAACCTACTAGCCGGTATGCCGGTGCCGGAAGGGCGGCCACCCCGACGTCGGTGGCTGGCACTAGCCTGACCAGATGCCGGAATTGACCGAGGATGTGACCTACCGCCACGAGGACTGGTACGGCGAGGAGCTGGCCGACCGGCACTTCGTGGGGTGTGAGTTCTTCCAGGTGGACCTGACCGAGGCGGTGAGCCGGGGCGCGGTGTTCACCGGCTGCACGTTCGGCAACGTGCAGTTCAACGCCTCCCGGCACGTCGACTCGGCCTTCACCCGCTGCGTCTTCAAGCGGTGCAACTTCTTCGAGGCCGAGTTCACCGGCTGCAAGCTGGTCGGCAGCACCTTCGCACAGTGCGACATGCGTCCGCTGCGGGTGGACGGCGGCGACTGGTCCTTCGTCGCGCTGCCGGGCGCGGATCTGCGCGGCGTCCACCTCACCGACGTACGGATGCGCGAAGCTGACCTGTCCGGGGCCAACCTCACCGGGGCGACGGTGACCGGCGTCGACCTCTCCGGCGCGCAGCTGCAGCATGTCCGGCTCGGGGGCGCCGACCTGCGCCGCAGCGATCTGACGGCACTCGACCCGACGACGGTGGAGCGGGCCGGCGCGATCGTCGACGCCGAACAGGCGCTGCTGATCACGCAGGCGCTCGGCTTCCGGATCGGCTGACGGCACGGGTGTTCGCGGCCGGCCCGGGACCGGCGGGTTGTCCGATACCTCCGGTTCCGGACTGGACAGGCCCACCGGTCCGGATCTAGCGTGTCGTCCACGCCAGTGCAAACGTGAAACGGCCCACAGTGGACGGTGTGATCCGCGACGGTCGATGGTGGCCGGGCGGTGGAGGTGGAGGGTCGGTGGCGGACGAAGACCGCATGCGGGCGGATTCCCGGGCCGGTGGCGGGTCGTCCGAAGCGCCGACGTCGCATCGACGGCCCGGTGTCACCGCCGGGCAGCCGCGCCTCGCGTTACGCCGATTCGCCGACGACTACCGGCGTCGGCGTTGGGCGGTGACGGGGCTGGCCGTGCTCGCCTGCGTCGTGGGGCTGGGCGCGTACCTCGTCACCCGGAACGGTCCGGAGTCCGGCGACCTGGCGGGTCGTCCGGGCGTGCCAGTCGGGGCGTCCCGGCCGACCGGCTTTCCCGGCGTCGAGGGGCGTACCGGCGACGTCGGACCGGCGACGCCGGGCCTGCGCCCCCGGCAGCGCCCTCCGTCGCCCGAGCCGACCCCGTCGGTCAGCGCGCCCGCCGTGCCGCCGGCTCCGTCGGTCCCGCCCGCCCTGTCGGTGACCCGGTCGGAGGCGCCCGGCGAGATCGACCTCACCGCCGTGGGGCACCGGGACTGGATGCACTGGGGGCTGCACGGCACGTCGGTGGTGCGCAAACGCGGCGGGTCCGGGGAGATCGTCGACGCGGGAGGGCGCGGTTCCAGAGTCGGTTGGGGCGGCAACCAGGAACTCGTGAGCTGGCGCGACGGCACACCCGAGCGGTCGGTGCGGGGCAGTGCGAACGGTGTCTACGCCTGCGGCGCCGGCAACGGTTTCAGCCTCGCGATCGCCGGCAGCGGTGAGCCGCGTACGGTCCAGATCTACGCCGGGACGTGGATGGCGCGGGGCCGGCTCGACGTGCGGCTCTCCACCGGTGGCCCGGCCAGCACGGTGCGTCTGGAGGACCCGTACACCAGCAAGAGCGCCCAGTTCACCATCCAGTTCCAACTGCCCAGGGGTGCCCGGCTGCTGGTGAACTGGACAGTCGAGAAGGTCTTCACCCGGCATTGCGGAAACGTCGGCCTCCAGGCCGTGGCCGTGCGCTGACCGACTGCCGCTCGGGACAGTTTGTCCGTCGCGCACAGTCGATGGCATCGTAACTTTCTGCTGTCCCCGTCCGACCATCCTGTGTGGAGGCAGCGCAGATGAGCAGCAGTACCGCCCACCGCGTCCGTCCCGTCGGCCCGTCCGGCGCCAGTGAAGCGTCCGGGGAGGTGCTCCGCGACATCCCCCTGCCGCCGTACGTCACTGTGGAGGACGCCCAGTTCGCGGTGCGGGCGGTGGTGGTGCACGCGCCCCGGCGCTGGTCCGGCGGTGTGGTTTGCCGCAACGACGCCAGCCCGCACCCGTGTCGACTGCACCGCTGGGGCACCCGCGTGCTGGCATTGCGCGGGCTGCACGCCGCCGAGATCGCCGCGCTCATCGAACGCGGCGACCCCACGGCTGTCGTCCCCCGACCGGACCGTCCGGCCTGAGCCGCGCCCCCGGTCAGCAGGTGATCGGCTTCACCCAGGAGCACTCCAGCCCCTCCGGCGTACGGGGCGTCTCCGGTACCGCCGGCGGCGCCATCCGGGCCGTCGTCGTGGCACCCTCCCGATAGCCGGCCAGCGCCACCGCGATCTGGTCCTCAAGCCCCTTGACGGACGCGGTCAGGTAGTTGTTGAGCAGGATCGAGAACGCCAGCAGATGGCCGTCGGCGCTTGTCACGTACCCGGACAGACCGGAGACGCCGGTCAGGCTGCCGGTCTTGGCGTGCACGTTGCCCGCCGCCGGGGTGCCGGCCATCCGGCTGCGCAGGGTGCCACCCACGAACCGGTCGGGCTGCCCGGCGATCGGTAGCGCCTCGTACCAGGTGCCGAACCACGGTTCGGCGCGGACGGCGGCCAGCAGGTCGACGAACTCGGTCGCCGGGACGAGGTTGCGCCGGGACAGGCCGGAGCCGTCGCGTTGCCGCAGAGTCCCGGTGTCCATGCCGGTGTCCGCCACGTACTCGCTGATCGCGGTGAGCCCGGCGGGCCAGGTGCCCGCGCCGGACAGCACCCGGCCGATCTCCTTGGTCAACACCTCGGCGTGGCCGTTGTTGGAGAGCTTGAGGAACGGCGTCATCAGCTCGCCCAGGCTCATCGAGTCGTGTCGGGCCACCGGGTTGGCCGCCTCCGGGGTGGGCTGGCCGAGCACGGTCCGGCCGAGCACCCGGACGCCGTGCCGGTGCAGCGCTGCGCGGAACACGTCGGCCGCGTAGCCGGTGGGTTCCCAGACGGTCACCCAGTCGCTCGCCGGCGCGTCGCCGACCGCGATCTGGCCGGTCACCACTACCGTGTTGCCGCCGTGCTCGCGCTCGATCGAGATCGACGTCTCGCCCTCGGCGACCGTCTGGGCCCGGTTGTCGATCCGGACGTACCCGGTGGGCGGGGTCGTGCTGACCACCGCCGGGGCACCGGCCCTGGTGGCCGGTGCGGCGTGCACGATCACGGTGCCCGCGTCGTAGTCGGTGTCCGGCGCGACGGTGAGCGCGGAGACCTGCGCGGCGTAGTAGTAGGGCTCGTCGTCCCACGTCCAGTCGGGGCCCAGCCGGGTGCGGTCGTAGCGGGTGTCGTCGGCGATCAGGTTGCCGGTCACGACCCGGACGCCGTCAGCGGCCACCTGCGCGGCGAGCGCGTCGTAGTCGGCCGCGAGCATGGTCGGGTCGCCGCCGCCGCGCAGGTAGAGATTGCCGGACAGCAGGCCGGCGCGACGTTTGCCTGTGGTGCGGACGTCGGTGGTGAAGCGGTGTCCGGGGCTGAGCAGCGCCAGGGCGGCGGTCGAGGTCAGCAGCTTGGTGTTGGAGGCCGGGATCAGTCGTCGGTCCCCGTTGCGGTCGTAGAGGGTCTGCCCGGTGCTGGTGTCGACCACGACGACGGAGGCCTGCGCGCCGTCCAGCCGGGTGTCGCCGAGGATCCGGTCGATGGTGGCGCGTAGCTGGGTCGTCGCGGGGGTGGGCGACTCGGCTGTGGCTCCGGGTGCGCCGGCGGTGGCCGCGGCGGCGACCAGGGCGAGCAGCGCGAGCGCCCGGGGAAAGAGACGACGATGCATGGGCTGATGCTGCCATGAAGATATTCGCCGGAGAAGAGGCTCGGGCGAAGGTTAATGCCGTTCGCGCTACGTCGGCCGCCCGACGGACCTGTCGTGTCCGCCCCAGTAGTGCCGCTGCGCTCCCATCACCAGGGGTGCCACAAGTGCGGCGAGCGCCCCGCCGAGCAGCGGGAAGACGATAAACAGCCACAGTTGACGCAGGGCTACGCCACCCTCGAAGACGGCGGGCCCGAAGGCGCGGGCCGGGTTGACGGCGGCGCCGGTGAGCGTCACGCCTACCAGTTGGGTCGCGGCCAGGGCCAGCCCGATGGCCACCCCGGCGGTGCCCGGATTCTCGCTGCGGCTCGTCACCACGAGCACGACCAGGACGAAGAGGAAGGTCAACAAAAGTTCCAGCACGGCCGCGCCGCCCCGGTTGATGTGCGCGCCGTACCCGTTGGCGCCCAGCGCACCGGTCTGGTCCGCCATGTCGCCCCAGCGGGTCAGCGCCCAGAGCACGAAGCTGGCCACCGTCGCGCCGGCGAACTGGGCGATCCAGTACGCCACCGCGCCGACGACCGTGATCTTCCCGGAGAGCAGTACGCCGAGCGTCACCGCGGGGTTGACGTGACTGCCGGAGAGCGGGCCGATCGTGTAGACCAGAGCGAGCATGACGAAGCCGAAGGCGAGCGCGACCACCACCACGCCGCCCTGCACGCGTGCCGCGACGGCGGCCCCGACGCCGAAGAACACCAGCAGCAGGGTGCCGAGGAATTCGCCGGCGGCTCGACGGGCATCTTCCATCCACCCAGCCTAGGTGCAATTCGGGTGATCGGATGCGAAACGCCGTCTGTGATCGACGCGACGGCCGGCGCGGGCAGAGCCCGTGAGCATCAGGGGTTGCACCTCGTGTGGACACCCACTCCGCCGACGTCGTGGTGATCGGAGCCGGTCAGGCCGGCCTGAGCGCCGCCTACCACCTGCGCCGCACCGGCTTCGCCCCGGGCAGCGGCTTCGTCGTGCTCGACGGCGAGAACGGCCCGGGTGGGGCCTGGCAGCACCGCTGGCCGACGCTCGTCTTCGACCGGGTGCACGGCTTCTACGACCTTCCCGGCATGGCGTTCCCCACCCCCGACCCGCGGCGTCCGGCAGCCGAACAGGTGAGCGCCTACTTCGCCGCGTACGAGAGAGCCTTCGACCTGCCGGTACGACGGCCGGTTCGGGTCCGCGCGGTGCGCTCCCGCCCGGACGGGCGGCTCGACGTGCACACCGACCACGGCCTGTGGACGACGCGGGCGCTGATCAACGCGACAGGCACGTGGACGAGGCCGTTCTGGCCGCACTACCCGGGTCGGTCGTCCTTTCGCGGTCGACAGTTGCACACGGCCGACTACCGGGGGCCTGACGAGTTCGCCGGGTTGCGGGTGGTGGTGGTCGGTGGCGGCACGTCCGCCGTGCAGCTGCTCGGCGAGGTCTCCACGGTCGCGGCGGCCACCACCTGGGTGACCCGCCGGCCGCCGCTGTTCCGGGAGGAGGAGTTCGGCCCCGACCTCGGCCGGGCCGCTGTGGCCCGGGTGGACGAGGCGGTCCGCGCCGGTCGCCCACCCGGCAGTGTCGTGGGCGTGACCGGGCTGCCGGTCACCCCGGAGCTGCGCCAGCTGCGCGAGCGTGGCGTCCTGCACCGGCTACCCATGTTCGACCGGATCACACCCGACGGGGTCGCCTGGTCCGACGGCCGGTCCGTTCCGGCGGACGTGATCCTCTGGTGCACCGGTTTCCGCGCGGCCCTGGACCACCTCGCGCCGCTGGGACTGCGCGCGCCGGGCGGCGGCATCACCATGGACGGCACCCGCGTGGTCGCCGACCAGCGCATCCACCTTGTCGGGTACGGCCCCTCGGCCAGCACCATCGGCGCCAACCGGGCCGGCCGCGCGGCGGTCGGCGAGATCCGCGCATTGCTCGCCCCCGTCGCCGCACTCGACTGACCCCGCTCTATTTGACGGATCGCCCGGCAGCGGGCACCGTTGGCCAGGACGGGGCCTCTCAGCTGCCCCGACGCGATGCGACGGCGACGACGTTCGCCCCTGCATGTCGCCTCCCACGTGTGCTCGTACGCGGGCCGCCGTACCGGTCTGCGCGGTAACCGACCGCGAGCCGAGAATCCACGAGGAGTTCCGCAAATGCTCACCATGACCGACAACGCCGTGCTCGTCATCAGGGACCTCGCCAACCAGCAGGACGTCGCCCAGGACGGTGGCGTGCGGATCGCCGCCGACGCCGAGGCCGGCTCTCTCACCGTGGAACTGGTGCCCGAGCCGGAGCAGGGCGACCGGGTGGTCGACAACCAGGGTGCCCGGATCTTCCTCGACGAGGACGCCGCCGAACTGCTCGGCGACGCCTCCGTGGACGCCACAGTCGACGACGAGGGCATCATCCAGTTCGGCTTCACCGAGCGGCAGTAGCCCGCTCAGCCCGCCCGGCGGGCCGTGCCGCCACGCGGACGACCCCGCTGCGGTGGTCCCGGCCGGGTCTGCCATCCGGTGTCACCGGCCGGGCGTCGCCTGGCGGTCAGCACGTGCGCCAGGTGGTGGGACGTGCTCCACGCCGCCCAGTTGGCGGCCGACCCCGCGCCGGCTCCCCGTCGAGCCCGGCGCAGCAACTCGTGGTCGCCCCAGGAGAAGGCCGCCCCGGTGGCCGGCCAGTGCGGGGCCGACACCAACGTGCGGCACAGGTCGGCGAACCGCTCGTCACCCCGCCCGCCCCGCCGCGACCAGCGGTAGACCCACCAGTCGCCGTCGGCGGTGTACCGCACCGTGGGCAGCCGGTCGTCGGAGCCTCCGTCGGTGCCCGGCACGGCCGCCCCGACGCCGTAGTCGCCGTAACCCACCCCGGCGTCGCCCAGCCGCTGCCAGAGTTGCCAGTCCCAGCGGTCGAGTCGGACCGGCTCGTCGGTGGGCAGCCGGGCCAGCGTCGGCGGCATCGCGCCCGCCGCCACGGTCACCGACCGCCAGGCGTGCCGGCGTGCCCACCCCAGCAGCCGTCGTACCCGGGGCTCGGCGAGGCGCACGTCCGCCCGGCAGCACACGTCCGCCGCGTCCACAAGCAGGTCGCACTCTTCCGGCGCCAGCGCGGTGCACCGCCAGATCCGCTCCACGGCGGTGGTGCTCGCGTCCGGCCCGGCCCGGTCCCGTCCGGCCCGGAGCCGGACCAGCGCCCGCCGGCCGTACGCCCGCGCCGCCGCGCCGTGCGCGGCCAGCCGCCTGTCGCTCTCCGCGAGCCCCACCACCGGCACCAGGGGTACGTCCCACCGCAGCACGTCGCTGCCGGGGTCCTCGGGCAGGGCGGTGGTGTCGACGGCAGTCAGGAGTCCGGCGGGCAACCGGCGCAGCACGTCGATCGTGGATCGGTCCGCCGAGCCGACCTCCAGGATCGGGGCGAGCAGCGGGACCGCCGCGGGTTCGAGGTGGTTCAGCGCCTCCAGTTCGCCGCGTCGACAGGCGAGGATGGGGCGGTAGACCGGTTCCGCCGCGCGGCCCCCGTGTGCGGGCCTCATACTTCAGCCTAGCCAGGCATGTGCATATGTCCCAGGTCGTCGAGGCGAAAACCGGCTGCTGGGCTGTCGGGTCGGCGACTACGCTCGCGCGATGCCCACACCACCCCATCGCTACCGATCCGACGACGAGGACAGCGGCCGGTGGATGGGCTTCCCGTACCGGGCCGGCGACATCGTGATCAGCACCCGGTCCAAGAGCGGTACGACGTGGATGCAGATGATCTGCGCCCTGCTGGTGCTGGGCACCCCGGAGTTGCCGGCGCCGCTGAACCACCTGTCGCCGTGGCTGGACTGGCTGGCCGAGCCACGGGACGTGGTGTACCGCCGGTTGGCGGCGCAACAGCACAGACGCTTCATCAAGACGCACACCCCGCTGGACGGCGTACCGCTGGACCCGCGGGTGCACTACGTGGTGGTGGCACGGCACCCGCTGGACATGGCGGTCTCCCTCTACCACCAGGCGGGCAACCTGGACCGGGCGCGACTGGCCGAGCTGACCGGTCAGGCGGCGCCCGCCGGGCCGGCGAGGGAGCGCCTGCCTGTCGAGCGGTGGCTGGCGAGCTGGATCGACAGGGAGACGGACCCGCGCGCCGAGCTGGATTCGCTCCCCGGCGTGCTCCTGCATCTGAACGACGCCTGGGCCCGGCGGCACGAGCCGAACGTCGAACTGGTGCACTACGACGACCTGCTGGCCGACCTGGAGGGCGAGATGCGGCGGCTCGCGGGTCGGTGGGGTCTTGAGGTGCCCGTCGAACGGTGGCCCGAGCTGGTGGAGGCGGCCACGTTCGGCCGGATGCGCGAGCGCGCCGACCGCCTCGCGCCGGACACGCTCGGTGTGCTGCGCGATCGCCGGGCGTTCTTCCGGCAGGGCCGCTCGGGGCAGGGGCGGCATCTGCTCGACGCGTCCGGGCTGGCCCGCTACCACCGGCGCACGGCCGCCCTGGCTCCACCCGACCTGCTCGCCTGGTTGCACCGCTGAGCCGTCGCGCCGCACACGAGCGCGCGGCGCCGCTTCGACAGGTGTCGGAACGTCGCCGCGCTCTGGCCGTCTCCCACCACCGCAGCCGTTCGGCGGTACGCCGGCGGGGACCTGGCTCGACCGGCCGCTCGCGCCGGTCAGCTTTGTCGATCCCCGGTCGGCCCGGTTCCAAACCCCCAGACCGTGGGGAATTCCACCATCTGCGAGTCCCGGCGTGGCGGGCCACCGATCGGGGTATGACCGCGGGCATGGAGCATTTCACGATCGCAACCGTGGCCGAGAAGAGTCCCGACTTCCGGCGGGTGCTGTGGACAGGTGAGCACACCCAGCTGGTCATCATGACCATTCCGCCGGGCGGGGAGATCGGCGAGGAGGTGCACGAGGGCATCGACCAGATCCTGACCTTCGTCAGCGGCACCGGCGAGGCCCGGGTGGCGGGCGAGAAGCGGGAGGTCGTCTCCGGCGACCTGGTCGTCGTACCGGCCGGCACGAAGCACAACTTCGTCAACACGGGCCCCAACCCGCTGGTGCTGTACACCGTCTACGGGCCGCCGGAGCACGCCGACCAGGCCGTCCACCACACCAAGGAGGAGGCCGACGCGGCCGAGGCCGCCGGTGAGGACGAACCGCCGACCGAGTGACGCTCCGGGCGGCGGCCTGATCGGGGCCGATCCGGGTACCCGCGACGGGTGGAGCAGCAGCCGCCGATCGCCGACTACGGTTTCCTCTCGGACTCCCGCTCCGGCGCGCTGGTCGGCAGGAACGGCTCGATCGACTGGTGGTGCCCGTCGCGGTTCGACGGCCCCTCCGTGTTCGGACGGCTGCTCGACCCGCGCTCCGGGCACTTCCAGGTGGCGCCGGTCGGTGTGGGTGGCCCGGGGTACCGGGTCGAGCGCGCGTACCGGCCGGACACTCTCGTGCTGCGCACGGTGCACCACACGCCGCACGGCAGCGTGGCGGTGACCGACGCGCTCGCCGCCGAGATCGGCGCCCGCGGCCACCAGTTGGGCATGAACTCGCCTGCCGTGCTGATCCGGGTGGTCGAGGGGTTGTCCGGGCGGGTCCGGATGGGCTTGGACTTCGCGCCCCGCCCGGAGAACGGCCTGCTCACGCCGTACCTGCACGAGCAGGCAGACGGTGGGGTCCTGGCCAACGGCGGCTCGGTGAACCTCATGCTGCGGGCCGGCGGGCTGCGGCTGCGGGCCGGCCGGGACCGGGTGACCCACGAGTTCGAGGTCTCCGCCCGTCAGGTGGTCGGCATCGACGTGGCGTTCGGCCAGGCGTACGGCGATCCGCCCGCCCGCCTGGACCCGCTCGCCACCCTCGCCGCGACGGCGCGGGCGTGGGAGGGGTACCGGGAGACGCACGGCTACTCCGGCCGGTACGCCAAGCTGGTCCGGCACAGCGCGACGGTCCTGGCCGGCCTCACGTACGCCCGCAGCGGCGCGGTGGTGGCGGCGTTGACGTCCTCGTTGCCGGAGCAGGTCGGCGGCGACCGCAACTACGACTACCGCTACTCGTGGCTGCGGGACTTCTCGCTGACCATGCGCGCCCTCTGGGTGGCGGCGTGTCCCGACGAGGCGTCGCGGTTGTTCGCCTGGGTCACCCGGTCGATCGGCCGGTTCGGCGAGGAGCCGGTACCTGTGCTCTTCGGTGTGGAGGGCGAGCGGGACCTGTCCGAGCATCACTGCTACCACCTGCGTGGATACCGCGACAGTCGACCGGTCCGGGTCGGCAACGACGCCTGGCGGCAGCGGCAGCTCGACGTGCCGGGTGAGGTGATCGGTGCGGTGTGGCGGCTGCGGGACTACCTCGGTGAGACGTTCGACGACGAGTTGCGGGAGATGGTGCTCGGGTTGACCGAGCAGGTGGCCGCTACGTGGCACCTGCCGGACCGGGGGATCTGGGAGACCCGGGACGAGGAGCGGCACTACGTCTCGTCGAAGGTGTCCTGCTGGCTGACGATGGACCGGGCGGTGGGGCTCGCCGACCGGCTGGGCGAGCGGGCCGACAAGCGCCGCTGGGCAGTCGTGCGGGACGAGATCCGCGAGGCGGTGCTGCGCGAGGGGTGGAACGACCGGATCGGCGCGTTCGCCGGCGCGTTCGGGTCGGCGGAGCTGGACGCCTCGGTGCTCGCCCTTCCGGTGGCGCACTTCCTGCCGGCGACCGATCCACGGATGCGCTCGACGATCGCCATGGTGGAGCGGGAGCTGGGCACCGACGACGGACTGCTGCGGCGGTGGACGACGGATCCGGCCGGGTTCCTGCTGTGTTCGTTCTGGCTTGTGGAGTGTCTCGCGATGGCGGGTGAGCTACGGCGGGCCGAGGAGCTGTTCGAGCGCGTGGCGGGGTACTCCAACGACGTGGGCCTGTTCAGTGAGCAGATCGACCTGACCACGGGCGCGCAGCTCGGCAACACCCCGCAGGCGCTGTCGCACATCGGGTTGATCAACGCGGCCTGGCGGTTGACCGAGCCGGGCAGCTACTGAGCGGCCGGCTGGAATCCTGCAACAGACCTGCAAACCCCAGGCATTGACGCTGGTAGTTGGACAGTCCTAGCCTCGAAGGAGCGGGAAAGCCCTTTCCCACGGCTTTGATCCCGCTTCACCCCGCTTCGGGCCCGGCCATCCGACGGGGGCACACCGATCCCAGGTCACGACAGCACGCCGTGCCGGCACACGTGCCCAGGGGATCGCCACCACACGCGTCAAGGAGGACACCTGTGCAGGAGAGACGACTCCCCGGCCGACGACCACTGCTGCTGGCGGTGGGCGCCGGCGTGACAGTGGCGGCCCTGGCGGCCGGCATGACCTCGGCCTTCGCGGCCACCGTGTTCAGCGACGACTTCAGCGACGGCGACACCTCGGGCTGGTCCAAGTCCGGCGGCACCTGGACGGTCGGCTCGGGGGTGCTCAACCAGTCCAACGCCGGCAGCGAACTGGCCAGGCAGTTCGCCGGCCAGACCAGCTGGACCGACTACTCGGTGCAGGCCCGTGTCCGGCCGGCGAGCTTCGGCTCGTCAAGCGCACTGGTCGGGCTCGCCGCCCGATCCACCAGCAGCACGAAGATGTACCGGCTGGCCCTGCTCGGCTCCGGCCGGGCCGAACTCCAGGCCGTCAACGGCAGCAGCATCACCGCGATCGGCTCCGCGTCGACAGGCGTCAGCACCGGCACCTGGTACACGCTGCGCATCGAGACCAGCGGCAACACCATCCGCGGCTTCGTCAACGGCACCCAGATCGCCTCCGGCAGCAACAGCCTGGCCGGCGCCGGCCGGATCGGCCTGGTCACCGCGTACGCGAGCGGCGGCTTCGACGACGTGGTCGTCGACTCCTCAGGCGGAGGCAACCCGACCACGCCGCCACCCACCGCGCCGGGCCCGACCACACCTCCGCCGGCCGGCTGGCCCACGCCCACCAGCAGCCAGAAGGTGGACGACACGATCGCCGTCTCCGGCACGTTCGACGGTGGACTCAGGCGCTACTACGGCATCGGTGACGGCGGGCAGAGCGAGAGCCAGGACCCGATGTTCGAGCTGGCCGCCGGCGCCACACTGCGCAACGTGATCATCGGCGCCCCGGCCGGCGACGGCGTGCACTGCGAGGGCAACTGCACCCTGGTCAACGTCTGGTGGGAGGACGTCGGCGAGGACGCGGCCACCTTCCGGGGCGGCACCACGTACACCGTCGACGGCGGTGGCGCCCGCTCGGCGAGCGACAAGGTCTTCCAGCACAACGGCTCGGGCACCGTCTACATCAGGAACTTCCGGGTGGAGAACGCCGGGAAGCTCTACCGGGCCTGCGGCAACTGCTCCACGTCGTACCAGCGGCACGTGGTGATCGACAACGTGGTCGTCCGGGACACGGACGCGATCGCCGGCATCAACACCAACTGGGGTGACACGGCCCGGTTCAGCCGCATCACGATCGTCGACGACCCGGACCGGGAGACCTCGATCTGCGTGAAGTACAAGGGAGTCCCCAAGGGCAGTGAGCCCACCGAGATCGGCGAGGGCGCCGACGGCGTCAACTGCCTCTACTCACCCTCCGACATCACCTACCAGTAGACCGCCCGAGCAGGCGGGCGCTGCCGGGCGCCCGCCTGCTCAGGTCAGCACCGGTACGTCCGACACGTCGACCGTGTCCGGATACTTCAGGCCCGCGCCCGTGTTGAGCACCACCACCCGTTCGCCGGCCCGGATCCAACCTCCGGCGCGCAGGTGCCGCGCCGCGGTCAGGCAGGCCGCCCCCTCCGGGCAGAGCAGCAGCCCTTCGCGCCCGGCGAAGTCCCGCAGGTCCGCCAGGATCTCCGCGTCGTCGACGGCGACAGCGGTGCCGGAGGACTCCCGCAGCGCCGCCAGGATCAGCTCGTCGCCGAGCGGCGCCGGCACGGTGATGCCGAACGCCACTGTGTGCGCGTCGGCCCACGGCTCGGCCCGATCCTCGCCGGCGGCGAACGCCCGCACGATCGGCGCGCAGCCGGTCGACTGCACCGCCACCAGCCGGGGCAGCTTGTCGCCGATCCAGCCCAGCTCCCGCAGCTCGTGAAGCGCCTTGTGGATGCCGATCAGACCGACACCGCCACCCGTCGGGTAGATGATCACATCGGGGACCTGCCAGCCGAGCTGCTCGACGATCTCGTACCCCATCGTCTTCTTGCCCTCCAGCCGATAGGGCTCACGCAGCGTGCCGGCGTCGAAGATCGCCCCGTTCGACTCCGCTACCAACTCGGCCACCCGCCGGCCGGCGTCGCCGATCAGCCCGTCGATCAGGCGCAGATCGGCGCCTGCGGCCACGCACTCGCGCCGGCAGATGCTCGGCGCCTCCAACGGCATGACGATCGTCGCGCCCATCCCGGCCCGCGCCGCGTACGTCGCCCAGGCCGACCCGGCGTTGCCGTTGGTGGGCATCGCGATCCGCTCGACGCCCAGCTCGCGGGCCCGGCTCACACCGACCGCCGCGCCGCGCGCCTTGAACGAACCCGTCGGGATCAGCCCCTCGTCCTTGACCATCAGGTCCGCGATGCCGATCTCGGCGCCGTACGCCGGCGCGCGCAGCAGCGGCGTCCAACCCTCGCCGAGCGTCGTGACGTACCGCAGGTCGTCGACCGGCAGCAGCTCCCGGTAGCGCCACAGGTCGGCCGGACGCAGCGGAAAGCGTTCCGGGGTGACCGCCTTCGCCACCGCCGGCAGGTCGTAACGGGCCAGTAGCGGAGACCCGCACTCGCAGAGGTTCTGTAACCGGTCGGCGGCGTACTCCCTGCCGCAGCGCGGGCAGTCCAGGTGGGTCAGGTACACGTCGCTCCTCGCCGTCAGACCGCGTCGACGCTCAGCCAGCGTCGACTGCGCCGCCCCGGCTCGTAGACCGAGTCCAGCCGCTTGGCGACCACACCGGGCAGGCCCTGTTCCCGCCCGGCACGCAGGGCCTCGTCGCCCGCGCCGGGGAACCACGGCGGAGTCTGCCAGTGCGGTCCGGCCAAGGCCAGCCCATGGAGCAGTTCCCGGCGTTGCGCGTACGGCACGTCGACGCTGCCCACCCCCTCCAGCCAGAGCAGGTCGACGAGCAGGTACTGGGCACCGGCCGGGACCCGGCTGCCGGTGGCCGGGCGGACCGGGCGGACCCGACCCGCGCCGTCGATGCGGACCAGCACGCCGTCGAGCACCGCCTCGGTGGGAGCGAGCGCCTCGGCCATCGCGCGCAGCCACGGGTACCCGCCGGTGATCTCCTCGTCGGTCTCCGAGAGCAGCCGCAACCGCCCGCCGGAGACGTACGCCATCGCCCGCACCCCGTCCCAGCGCAGCTCGTACCCCCACTCGTCGCGGTCGCGGGGGAGCCTGGCGGCGGGAGTGGCGTGCATCGGCCGGACCAGCTCGGGCATCGGGGTCCAGCCCGGCGGCGCGGGATCGGTGCGCCGGACCATCCAATCCCGACCGCCGGTGGCGAACAGGACGTACCGGCCGGCCGTGCGGTCACCCGTGAGCGTCACGATGACCTCGTCGTCGCGCCACTTCTCGCACCGGTAGGTGCCCCGGTCGTGGATCAGCATCCGGCCGCCGCCGTACTCGCCGGCGGGGATCTCACCGGCGAAGTCCAGGTACTCCATCGGGTGGTCCTCGGTGTGGACGGCGAGATGGTTGCGACCCGGATCGCGGGGCAGACCGCGCGGCACCGCCCAGGACGCGAGCACCCCGTCGTGCTCCAGGCGCAGGTCCCAGTGCAGGCTGCGCGCGTGGTGCTGCTGGATGACGAAGCGGGCGCTGTCGCCGTCACCGTCGGCCGCCGTGGGGCTCCCGGACGGCACGGGCTCGGGTGTACGGGCCGCGTCCCGCCGTCGCCGGTACTCCTGGAGCCGGTCGGTCACATCCGCATTCTCCGGCAAACCGGACCGTCGCGCTGGATGCCGGAGTGTCCGGTTCACTCGGCGGCCGGGGGCGTGGCGGGGTAGAACGGACCTCATGGACCACACCGACCAGCCCGCCGTCCTGCTCCCGGGTGACGTGCGGATGCCCCTGCTCGGCTTCGGCACCTGGCAGGCCACCGGCCAGGCGGGTTACGACGCCGTGCTGGCCGCGCTCGACACCGGCTACCGGCACCTCGACACCGCCACCATGTACGGCAACGAGCGGGAGGTCGGCCGAGCGGTCCAGGAGAGCGGTCTGCGTCGCGAGGACGTCTTCATCACCACGAAGCTCCCGCCGGACCGGGGCGGCCGGGAGCGCGAGACGTTGGAGGCCAGCCTGGAGGCGCTCGGCGTCGACCAGGTGGACCTCTGGTTGATCCACTGGCCGCCGTCGTCGCCTGCGGACAACATCCCGATGTGGCGGGAGTTGCTGGCCGCCCGGGACGACAACCTGACCCGGGCCGTCGGGGTCAGCAACTACAGCACCGGCGAGATCGACGAGCTGATCCAGTCGACCGAGGAGAACCCGGCGGTCAACCAGATCCGGTGGAGCCCGTCGCTGTACGACAGGCAGCGGCACGCCGAGCACCGGGACCGGGGTGTGGTGCTGGAGGGGTACAGCCCGTTCAAGACGAGCGACCTGAGTGACCCGGTGCTGACCCGGATCGCCGCCGCGCACAACGTCTCCCCGGCGCAGGTCGTGCTGCGGTGGCACATCGACCACGAGATCGTGGTGATCCCGAAGTCGGTGACCCCGGAGCGGATCACCGCGAACTTCGACGTCTTCCACTTCTCGTTGACGGCGGAGGAGATGCGCGACATCGACGCGCTCGGCGAGGTCTGATCCGGCGGTTTCCTTCAGCCCGTGACTCGGCGATGAAGGGTATCGACATCGACGCCCATGACGGTATACCGTGCCCGTCATCACGTTCGTCGATGCGTTCGAACCCGCCCTCGCTGGAGGATCGCCATGGCCCGAACACCGTCCATCCGTCTGCGCCGCCGAGGGGTGCTCGGCATCCCCGCCCTGGTGGTCGCCGCGCTGACAGTCGTCGCCCGACCCGGGGCGGCGAGCGCCGCGCCGAAGGCCGAGTGCCTCGCCGACCTGCTCCAGGACGCCTGATGGCGACGATTCCCTGGCTGGTGGACGTGCTGCGCGGCGCCGGGGTCCAGGTCGTCGTCGAGGGTGACTGGCTCAACCGGATGCGGCCCGGGTCCTTCGACCCCATCGGGGTGCTCTGGCACCACACCGCCGCGACCTCCAGCGCCAGCAACCCGCACCCGGCGCTCAACATCTGCATAAACGGCCGGTCGGATCTGGCCGGTCCGCTCTGCCAGGCGCTCGTCGACTACAACGGCGTCTTCCACGTCATCTCGGCCGGCCGGTGCAACCACGCGGGGGCCAGCGGCGGCAGTGGGCCGATCCCGGCCGGGGACGGCAACACCCTGATGATCGGGTGGGAGATCGACTACAACGGCGTCAACCAGGAAATGACCGCCGCGCAGTACAACGCCTCGATCGCCGCCACCGCCGCCGTGCTCACCCGGCTGGGCCGCGACAGCAGCTACGCCCGGGGGCACCGGGAGACGAGCACCTCCGGCAAGATCGACCCGTCGTTCATCGACCTGAACGTCATGCGCGCCGACGTCGCGGCGAAGATGGCCGGCGGGAACCCTCCGGCGTGGTCCTCCATCGTGGACAACACCACCTCCGGCCGGTTCACCGCCAGCGCCAACTGGGGTGTGTCGACGTACTCGGCGCAGCGGTACGGCGCCGACTACAGGTACGCGGAGCCGGTCGCGGCCAGTGACGCCGCCTGGTACAAGTTCAACGTCCCGGCCACCGCCAACTACCGGGTCGACGCCTGGTGGCCGGCAACCTCCGGATACAACGGTGCCACCCCGTACATCGTCGCCACGACCACCGGCAACCGGACGATCGTCGTCGACCAGCGGGCCACCGGCGGGCAGTGGCGGTCCCTCGGCACGTTCACGCTGCCCGCCGGGGACGCCAACCGGGTGGCGGTGAGCCGGTGGAGCAGCGCCGCCGGTCTGATCGTCGCCGACGCCGTACGCCTCACCCGGGTCTGAGCTGACCGTACGACAGCGGGGGCGTGGCCAGGTGGTCACGCCCCCGCTGCCGGTGGCTCAGGTACGGGAGCAGGTGGCCCCGTTGAGCGAGAAGCTCGTGGGGGACGAGTACGACCCGCTCAGGGTGCCCTGGTAGCCGAAGCTGGCCGATCCTCCGGGTGCGATCGACCCGTTGTGGCTGACGTTGCGGGCGGTCACCGTGGAGCCGCTCTGGCTCACCGTGGCGTTCCAGGCGCTGGTGACCTGCTGCCCGCCGGGCAGGCTGTAGGTGAGCGTCCAGCCGTTGATCGCGCTGGAGCCGGTGTTCGTCACCTGCACGTCGGCGGTGAAGCCGTTGTTCCACGAGTTCGCCGTGTACTTCACCGCGCAGCTCGCGCCACCGCTCGGCGGCGGGGTGGTCGGCGGTGGGGTGGTGGGGTTGCCGCCGCCGTTGACGTTCGCCGAGAACGAGGTCACCGCGAGGCCGACGCCACCCTGCCAGGGCTCGAAGCCGGCCTGGATGCTGGTCAGGTACCAGGAGTTGGTGATCGCGCCCCGGTTGCGCACGTCGTTGATGAAGTCCAGCACGCTGAAGTTCAGGCTGGAGATCGCCGACGGCGCGACGTAGGAGATGACGTTGTTGGAGCCGTTGCTGCCCCGCCACACCTCCCAGGTCCGGCCGGCCAGGTTGGCGGTGCCGACGACCGAGCCGATGGGCTGGATCGGGCCCTGCCGGTTGAGCCAGATCATGATCTCCATCTGGTTCACCCCGTCCCGCTTGGGCGACGGGTCCAGCCAGATGTCGTACGACGCGTTGTAGGTGGCGCCGCTGACGTACCGGTAGGAGATGCTGCTGGTGGCGCTGCTGATCTGCGACACCTGGATTGGCAGGTTCGTGCCGGGCGAGCAGTTGGTGTAGTGACAACCGAAGAACACCGAGGGGTACGCCGTGGGCGCCCCGTTGGTGGGGCTGCTGCCGTTCAGGGTGGTGATCTCGAAGCCGCTGCTGGTGACGTTGATGCACTGCTGGGCGGTGGTGCCCCAGCGGTTGTTCTGCACCACGTACCGGCCCTGGATGGTGGTCGAGCCGTACTGCTCGCAGATCTGGGTGTCGGCGGAGGCGTTGCCGCCGAGAGCCACGGCGACAAGCGAGCCTGCGAGCAGCAGACCGGTGGCGACCAGGGCCCGAAGTGGACGTTTCATGACGCTCCTTGACTGCGGCGCGTGCCCGGGCGCCGGGATGGGGACGGGCGGATGCGGGAGCGCTCCCACGCTCAACGACACATTCACATGTCTGAAACTACCGCGCAACCGGACGCGTCAAACTGGTGAAATGTGAGGATTGCCACGCCCCCGCCGGACGGGTGTCTACGGACCGCCAGCTAAGCGACGCGCGCCGCCGACGAGCGTCGTCGGGCAGCCCGATCGGCCCTGGTGTGCGGCAATAGCTCCGAGTAGCGTGTTGCCTCCAACGCGTGCCGTTCCCCCTCCGGAGGCGTACACCACAATGGGTGGCACCCCCCTGCGCATTCTCGTCGTCGGCGCGGGCATCGCCGGTCTGGCCGTCGCCCGGGCGCTGCGCATGGCGGGCTTCCGACCCGACGTCACCGAGAAGCTGCCACCGGGGGAGTCCACCGAGACGGGCCTCTACCTGCCGGGCAACGCCGCCCGCGCACTGCGCCGGCTGGACCTGCACGACCCGGTCCGCCCGCTCGGGCAGGTGATCCGCCGGCAGCGCTTCTTCGACGCCGCCGGCGCCCCGCTGTGCGAGGTCGACCTCGACGCCCTGTGGGCAGGCGTCGGGGAGTGCCGGGCGCTGCCCCGGGCCGACCTGCACCGCGTGCTGCTCAGCGGCGCCGGCGGCGCCGTCCGCCACGGCGCGGAGGTCCGCACCCTGGACCTGCTCCCGGGCGCGGTAGGCGTCACCTTCACCGACGGCACCACAGGCGAGTACGACCTGGTCATCGGCGCCGACGGCCCCCGCTCCTCGGTCCGCGCGCTGGCCGCTCTCGGCGGACCACCCCGCCCGGTCGGGCAGGTGGTCTACCGGGCCGTCCTGCGCGACGGCCCACCGGTCACCGAGTGGACCGCCCTGCTCGGCCAGCGCTCCGGGTTCCTCATGGTGCCGATCGGCGCCGGGCGACTGCACCTGTACGCCGACGAGGCCGGCACCGAGGCGCCCACCGACCCCCTCGCGCGGCTGCGGGACCTCTTCGCCGACTACCGGGGGCCGGTGCCCGAGGTGCTTGCCGCGCTCGACTCCGTGCACGTCGGGATCACCGACGAGGTGGAACTGGGACGCTGGTACCGGGGTCGGGTGCTGCTCGTCGGCGACGCCGCGCACGCCACCGCGCCGACCCTGTCCCAGGGGGCGGCCATGGCCCTGGAGGACGCCGTGGTGCTGGCCGAGTCGCTGCGCGCCGCCGGCAGCGTGGACGCGGCGCTCGTGGCGTACGAGAGTCGTCGCCGTCCGCGTACCCGATGGGTGCGCGACCGGACCCGCGACCGCAACCGGACCCGGGACGTGCCGCCGGCGCTGCGCGACCCGTTGTTGCGCGGACGCGGCGGCCGCATCTTCGGGGAGCACTACCGGCTCCTGCTCGGCCCGCTGTAGACCCGTGGCAGATCGTGTCACGCCACCCCACGCGGCGCTGCGACCTGCCGGGGACTATCCTCCTTGCGGATGACGGCCCGCCGATAACCAGCGTGTGCCGAGCGGGACAACCGAGAACCGGAGGCCACTCGTGACCACCGTCGCACCCAAGCCGGTCGTGACCCGGCCCTGGCCGGTCCGGGAGCCGGTCAAGGGGTCGGCCATCGCGCGGCTGCTGCGAACCACGGACGCGAAGCAAATCGGGATCATGTACATGGTCACCGCGTTCGTGTTCTTCATGATCGGTGGCCTGATGGCCCTGGTCATGCGTGCTGAGCTGGCTCGACCGGGGCTTCAGTTCCTGTCGCCGGAGCAGTACAACCAGCTCTTCACGATGCACGGCACGATCATGTTGCTGTTCTTCGCGACGCCTATCGTGTTCGCCTTCGCGAACTACATCGTGCCGATCCAGATCGGCGCGCCCGACGTCTCCTTCCCCCGACTGAACAGCTTCGCCTACTGGCTGTACCTGTTCGGCGGCACGATGGCGACCGCCGGGTTCATCACCCCGGGTGGCGCCGCCGACTTCGGTTGGTTCGCGTACGCGCCGCTGAGCAGCGTCGAGCACTCGCCAGGCGTCGGCGCCAACATGTGGATCATGGGTCTGGCCATCTCCGGCCTGGGCACCATCCTCGGCGCGGTGAACATGATCACCACCGTGCTGACGCTGCGCGCGCCCGGCATGACGATGTTCCGGATGCCGATCTTCACGTGGAACATCCTGGTCACCAGCCTTCTGGTGATCCTGGTCTTCCCGCTGCTGGCCGCCGCGCTGTTCGCGCTCGCCGCGGACCGCATCCTCGGCGCGCACGTGTACGACCCCGCCACCGGCGGGCCGATGCTCTGGCAGCACCTGTTCTGGTTCTTCGGCCACCCCGAGGTGTACATCGTCGCGCTGCCGTTCTTCGGCATCATCAGCGAGGTCATCCCGGTCTTCTCCCGCAAGCCGATCTTCGGCTACAAGGGCCTGGTCGCCGCGACAGTGGCGATCGCCGCGCTCTCCATGAGCGTCTGGGCGCACCACATGTTCGCCACCGGTCAGGTGCTGCTGCCGTTCTTCAGCTTCCTGAGCTACCTGATCGCCGTGCCGACCGGTATGAAGTTCTTCAACTGGATCGGCACCATGTGGCGGGGCCAGATCAGCTTCGAGACGCCTATGCTCTGGGCGGTCGGCTTCCTGGTCACCTTCCTCTTCGGTGGTCTCACCGGTGTGCTGCTGGCCAGCCCGCCTATCGACTTCCACGTGTCCGACTCGTACTTCGTGGTGGCGCACTTCCACTACGTGCTCTTCGGCACCATCGTGTTCGCGGTGTTCTCCGGCATCTACTTCTGGTTCCCGAAGATGTTCGGCCGGATGCTCGACGAGCGCCTGGGCAAGATTCACTTCTGGCTCACCATGATCGGTTTCCACACCACGTTCCTGGTGCAGCACTGGCTCGGCAACGAGGGCATGCCCCGTCGGTACGCCGACTACCTGCCCAGCGACGGCTTCACCACGTTGAACACGATCTCCACGATCGGCGCGTTCATCACGGGTATCTCGACGCTGCCGTTCATCTGGAACTGCTGGAAGTCGTACAAGACCGGCCCGGTGGTCGAGGTCAACGACCCCTGGGGTCACGGCAACTCGCTGGAGTGGGCGACCAGCAGCCCGCCGCCGCTGCGCAACTTCGACCGGATGCCCCGCATCCGCTCCGAGCGGCCGGCGTTCGACGCGAAGTTCCCCGAGCTGGCCGCCGGCCAGAGCGTGGCCGGCCCGCCGGAGGGTGGCGCCAAGCCGCTCACCAGCGAGTCGGACGGTGGGGCCAGCTACAACGAGGACACCGCCAGCGACGTCGACAGGCACTGACGCTCGACTACGCCGTACGACGGGCGCCGCCCCCGGGACACCGGGAGCGGCGCCCGTCGCCATGTCCGGCCGGCCCTGCTCGCCCTGCCCCGCTCTGCTCGGCCTTTCCTGCTTTGCTCGGCGTGGCCCGGCGGCCCGTGTGTGGCCCAACCTCAGCCCCGGCGGCCGGCGTGTGGCCCAACCTCAGCCCCGGCGGCCGGCGTGTGGCCCAACCTCAGCCCCGGCGGCCCGTGTGTGGCCCAACCTCAGCGGGTAGCGGTGGCGAGGTCCGTCTCGGTGGGCGCCGGCAGGGTCGGCCCCGCGTCGTTGCGGCGGCGGCGCAGCTCGATCGGGAGCACCACGAGGGTGACCAGCGCGCCGAGCGCACCTGTCACCACGAAGCCCCACAGCGGCGCGCTGGCGTCGATCACGGCGCCGGCGAGCGGCGCGCCGACCGCGATGCCGACGGTGACGGCGGAGCCGTGCAGGCCCATTGCCTCGCCGCGTACCTCGGCCGGGACGAGCCGGCTTACCGCGTCGGACGAGGCCGCGATGGTGGGCGCGCAGAGCGCGCCGGCCGGGATCAGCGCCAGGCAGAGCAGCCACCAGTGCGCGCCGCCCAGCCCGACCGGGATGGTGCACACGGCCAGCGCCGCGGTCAGGACCAGTGGCGAGAACGAGCGGTGCACGGCCCCGTAGGCGAAGCCGCCGGCCAGCGACGCGACCGCCCAGATGGCAAGCACCGCGCCGGTCCAGCCGACCTCTCCGCTGGCCCGCAGGACGGCGACCACGGCCACGTCGGTGCCGCCGAGCACCAGGGTCGCGGCGGTGCTGAGCGCCAACACGGCGAGCAGCCGGGGGGTCAGCCACTCCCGGCGCGGCACCCGGCGCGGCGGGCCGCTGGGCTCGGTGGCGCCACGGATCGGCGGGTTGACCACCCACAGGGCGATGCCGGCCGCGACGATGCCGCCGCCGACGAGGTACATGGTGGTCTGGGCGGAGATCGCGGTGACCAGCGCCACCGCCAACGCCGGGCCGATCATGAAGGACAGCTCCACCGACATCGAGTCCAGCGCGTACGCCGGGCGGCGTTGGTCCTCCGGGACCAGCGCGGCGATCGACTGGCGGACCACCGAGAAGATGGGCAGGGCCAGCGAGCCGGCCACGAACGCGGTCGGCAGCAGCACGGGGTACGGCAGCGTGGGCGCGGTGGACCAGAAGATCGCCTCGGCGATGGCGGTGAGCACCAGCACCGGACGCAGGCCACGCCGGTCCACCAGCCGGCCGAGCAGCGGCCCGCCGATCGCCGCGCCCACGGTGACCGCCGCGCCCACCAGGCCGGCGGCCCCGTAACCACGGTCGAGGTCGAGCACCACATGGAAGGTGAGCGTCACACCTGTCGCGGTGAGCGGGATGCGGGCGAGGACGGCTACCAGCAGCAACGGCCGCAGGCCGGGCAGGGCGAGCGCTGTCCGGTAAGGCTTCATGTTCACGTCGGTCCGTACCTCCGGCGACATCCTCGACCGGCGGCGGTCCGAAGGCCAACCATTTACCGCCTCATGCGGCAGTGATCACAGGCTCTCCGTGCAGGGTCACCCCGGCGCCGTCCATCGCGCGCAGGGCCACGTCTGTGGTGTCCGGGGCGACGGCCGCAGTCAGCTCCAGCAGCACGGTGGTCGCGAAACCCTCGCGGGCGGCGTCCAGCGCGGTCGCCCGGACGCAGTGATCGGTGGCGATCCCGACCAGGTCGACCCGGTCCACGTCGTGCCGGCGCAGCCAGTCGGCCAGGCACTCGCCGTCGTCGGCGTGCCCCTCGAACCCGGAGTACGCGGCGGCGTGCTCGCCCTTGTGGAAGATCGCCTCGACCCGGCCCGTGTCGAGCTCGGGGTGGAACTCCGAGCCGGTGGTGCCCACCACGCAGTGCCGGGGCCAGGAGTCCACGAAGTCCGGCGGATCGCCGAAGTGCGCACCCGGGTCGACGTGGTAGTCCTTGGTGGCGACCACGTGCGACCACCGGTCCGGCTCGGCGGCGAGCAGGCGGGAGATGCCGGCGGCCACGCCCGCCCCGCCCGCGACGGCCAGCGAACCGCCCTCGCAGAAGTCGTTCTGCACGTCCACGATGATCAGCGCGTTTGCCATGGGTCTCCCTCTCGGTCAGGTCAGCTGGCGGGTACGACGGTGACCGGCACGGCCGGGTCTCCGGCGGAGAGCTTCAGCCCCTCCCACGGGATGGAGATCAGACATTCGCGCAGGTGCTCGCGGGACTGGTCGAGGGTGGGCAGCGCCACCGGTTCGCCGTCGACCACGTACGAGCGCTGGAGCATCCGGTCGTTGGGCTGCCGGTCCGGCACGCCCTGCGGGACGATGATCTCCTCGGTGGCGGTGCCGGTCGGCTTGTGCCGGCGCACTGCCACCTTCCGGCCGCCGATTGTCGCCTTGTGCTCGGAACGCTTCACCACCGGCCGGCCCTCGACCTCGACGAGCTTGTAGACCAATCCGGCGGTCGGTGCCCCGGAGCCGGTGACGACTGCCGTCCCCGCGCCGTACATGTCGACAGGTTCGGCGGCCAGCGCGGCGATCGAGTACTCGTCGAGGTCACCCGAAACGATGATCTTGGTTTCGGTGGCGCCCAGCGAGTCCAGCAACTCCCGCGACTGCTGCGCGATGACCGCCAGGTCACCCGAGTCGATCCGGACCGCACGCAGCTCCGGCCCGGCCACCGCGATGGCGTTGCGGATGCCCTGGCTGATGTCGTACGTGTCGACGAGAAGCGTGGTGTCCTTGCCGAGCGTGGCCACCTGCGACGCGAACGCGGCCCGCTCGTCGTCGTGCAGCAGCGTGAACGCGTGCGCGGCCGTACCCGCCGTGGGGATGCCGTAGCGCGCGCCGGCCGCCAGGTTCGAGGTGAACCGGAACCCGGCCAGGTACGCGGCCCGAGCCGCGGCCACCGCTGACTCCTCGTGCGCCCGACGCGACCCCATCTCGATCAGCGTCCGGCCCCGCGCCGCGGTCACCATCCGCGCTGCCGCGGCGGCCACTGCGCAGTCGTAGTTGAGCACCGAGAGCGCCAGCGTCTCCAGCACCACGCACTCGGCGAAACCGCCGGAGACCGTCAGGATCGGCGAGCCGGGGAAGAACAGCTCACCCTCGGCGTACCCGTCGATGTCACCTGTGAAGCGGTAGTCCGCCAGCCAGGCCGCCGCCGCCTCGTCGACCACCCCGGTCCGGCGCAGGAAGTCGATCTCCGCCTCGTCGAAGCGGAAGTCGCGGATCATCTCGATCAGCCGGGCCGTGCCGGCGACCACGCCGTAGCGGCGGCCGGACGGCAGTCGACGGGTGAAGACCTCGAAGACGCAGCGGCGGTCGGCGGTGCCGTCCTTCAGTGCCGCGCTGACCATGGTCAGCTCGTAGTGGTCGGTCAGCAGCGCGGGGCGAAGGGTGCTCACCGCCCCAGCCTAAGGTTCAGCCGACGTCGCCGCCCTCGTGGCCCGGGATCGACCGCAGCGCCGCCCACAGCTCCGTCCGCCCGGTCACGCCGAGCTTGGTGTAGATCCGCTGGAGGTGGTTCTCCACGGTGCGCGCGGAGAGGTAGAGCCGTTCGGCGATGGCCCGGCTGGGCGCACCGTGCGCGGCGAGGCGGGCCACCTGCCACTCGCGCTCGGTGAGCACCGGCACACCGGCGTTCAGCGCCGGCGTACGGATGAGGTCGCAGCGGCCGAGCAGGCCCGCCAGCCGCTCCCGGGCGTCGTTGGCCGCGGCCGACTGCTGCCGGCGCAGCCGCTGCGCGGCTTGGGCGGTGGCCTCGGCGGCGAACACGGTCAGCTCCAGCGCCGCGTAGTCGTCGGCGGCCGCGAGCAGGTCGGTGGTGGAGTCGGTCGCGGCGGCCCGGGCGTGCCGGGCCAGCAGCGGCGGCAGCACCCCGTCGACCCGTTCGGAGAGTTCGGCGAGGCGCTGCGCGACGGTACGCCGGCCGCCGTCCGAGCAGGTGGGCCCGACAGGCATCGAGGCCTGGTCCAGTCGTACCAGGTCGTGCAGGACGTGCACCTCGTGCCCGGCGAAGTTGTCCGCGCGCAGCCGGTCCACCAGGTCGCCGAGGTGTTTGACGGCGCCCGGCAGGTCGCCCGACGCGGCGAGCGTCGCGCCTCGGGCCTGCTCCAGCCACGGGTAGAGCACCGCCATGCCCGGTGCGTGGGTGCGGTCCGCCTCGGCCATCGCGGCGGCGGCCTGCGTCGCGTCGCCGCGCAGCGCCGCCGACTGGGCCCGTTCGGCCTGGGCCAGCCCGGCGTAGACGCGGCTGGTGGCCAGCACCGCGCAGGCGCCCAGCGACGTCCGCATCGCCCCGTCGCTCTGCCCGCGAAGACGTGCCGCGTACGCCTGGAGGATGGCCAGGTAGCCGGTGCCGAGCCGGAAGTCGCCGGCGCCCGCGAGGTCGGCGAACTCGTCGGCCACGATCGCGTCGATCCCGGCCAGGTCGCCGGTGAGCATGAGCCGGGTGCCCCGGGCCAGCTCCAACGCCAGTTGCAGGTACGGCATGTCGGTGCGCCAACTGGCCGCCGCGGAGTGCACCTGGGCGATCGCCGCGCCGCTGCGGGTCAGCTCGCCCTGGGCGGCCTGGACGTACGCGATTGTGGAGCGGGCCAACTCCCGGGCGGCGACGCCGGCGGCCGGCCGGTCCAGGACGCGTTGGCTGAGCCGCACCGCTGCCGTCGTGTCCAGGCGGTGCAGGCGCATGATCGCCTCGAAGGCGTGCACCCGGGCGCGGTCGGCGGAGTCGCTGATCCGCTCCGCCCGGCGCGCGATCTCCTCCACCGTGGACTCCTGGCTCAACCCCCAGTAGCTGACCATTCCCCGTACCGTCAGCCAGCGGCAGAGCCGCCGCTCGTCGCCGGGCTCGGGAGTAACCGCGTCGAGGACGTCGATGGCCTCGTTCGGACGGTCGGCGAACATCAGGATCGTGGCCAGCAGCTCGGCGGCGTCCGTACCGCCGTCGGCGTCCAGCGCGGCGCGGGCCAGGCGGGTCGCCAGCGGTACGTCGTAGCGGGTGAACGCCTGCACCGCGGCGTCCACCAGCAGGGCCGGGTCCTGTGCGGTGCCGGAGTCCAGGCGCCAGACCGCCACCCGCAGGAGATCGTCGCGGCGGCGCTTGCCGACGTGCTCCAGCAGCTCCGCGAGGCGGGCCTGGAGGCGCCGGGTGCGGCTGACCGGGCAGCGGCGGCGCAGCACCTCGCCGTAGAGCGGATGGGCCAGCCGGACGTTTGTGCGTCGGTCGTGCTGCACGACTGTGATCAGGCCGCGCTCCTCGGCCATCTCCACGTCCGCCTGGTCGGCGGCCTGGTTGAGTAGGTGTAGGCCGAGGGGCTCGCCGAAGGCGACCAGCTCACCCACGGTGCGGACGCCGTCGGTGAGCTGCCCGACCCGGGTGTCGATCAGGTCGGTCAGGTTGGGTGCCAGCTCCAGCCGCCCGGTCCACTTCCAGATCCCGTAGGTGCGCTTGAGCTCCTCGCTGCCGGTGGCGGCGTGCACCAGCTCGCGCAGCAGCAGCGGGTTGCCGGACGAGAGTCGGCCCAGCCGGTCGGCGGAGCCGGCGTCGACCGGGCCGCCCAGCATCTCCGCCAGCAGGCCGGCGGTCTCCGCCGGTGGCATCGGTGTCAGCTCGACGTGCTCGACCAGGTCGTCGGTCCACAGCGCACGGATCGGCAGGGGGATCTGCTCACCGTCGCGCAACGTGCCGACCACAGTGGCGTTCTCGGTGCGTGCGACCAGGTGCACGAGGGCGGCGGACGGGGGGTCGAGCAGGTGCGCGTCGTCGATGGCCAGCACGATCCGCCGGCCGGCGGCCTGCTGTTGCAGAACGTCGAGCGCCCAGCGGAGAATGCCGGCGGGGGAGAGGCCCTGCGGCTGCTCGGCGGGGAGGACCTGCACCAGACCGCCGAACGGCAGCGCCGCAGTGGTGGCGCTCGCCGCGATGGACCAGATGGCGTACCTGTCGCTGGGCAGGGTGGCGACACCTTCGCGCAGCAGACGGCTCTTGCCGATGCCGGCGCTGCCGCTGAAGAAGAGCCCCTGCCCGGCCTCACCGGTCACCGCCGCCAGCAGGCGGTTGAGTTCATCGGTGCGGCCGACGAACTTCCACGGACTCATCCGCGCAGCATATCCATCGAGACCTGTCCGCGCCCGTACCGTCACGCACCGAAGTTGAGTAGTCCCGCGATTACCGGTAAGTACCTGACGTGTTCCGCCGGGTCGCCGGTCCGCCCGTACGCTTCCGACATCCGGGTAGCGTCGCCCGGAGTTGCCACGTGACTGGTTCCCCGGTCACCTGCCCTGGGAGGCCACCCGATGAAGCAGGGCCCTCTCCCCTCGGTCGACTCGTCCGACGACGTGTCCGGCCACACCGAACTGCCCAGCTGCGGCCCGCTGCCCATCCGCACGGGCGTGACCGGTCCGACCCCCGAGGAGCCGCTCGGCGTGGTCGCCGTCGGCCCGGCCGGCGCCGAGCGGCGTACCGTGCTCGCCACCCTGCTCGGCCTCGACCCGGTCATGCTCACCGTGCCGGCGGGCAGTTGGCTGGTGGTGCGGCACGCCAAGGTGCCGACCCGGGCGGCGTTCGTCCCCGGCTACCGCCAGCCCTACTCGTACGGGGCGGACCGTGACGCGGCCGGGCCGGCGCTGGCCCGCCCGCCCCGACGGGTCGAGTTGAGTGTGGCCGAGCCGCTGCTGCGGCACTTCACGCTTGTCGACACACCAGACACGGGCACGCTCGGCGTGGCAGGCGTCCGGGTTCTGCTGGACGCGGTGGGCAGGGCCGGCGCGCTGCTCTTCGTGATCGCGGCCGACCAGGCGTTCACCGCCACGGAGCTGAATCTGCTCGCCGAGGTCGCCCCGACCGGCGTGGAGGTGACCTTCGCGGTCACCCCTGGCGCGGCGGGCTGGGGTCCGTCGGGCGAGTGCGCGGCGTCGGCGGGGACGTTCGCCTCGCCGGACGAGGTGGATCCGGTGGCGGTGACAGTGGAGGCGCACCGTGCGGCGCTCCTGGCCGCCGTGCCGGCGTTGGCCGGCGCGCGCTGGTTCCCGGTCGCCGACGCCGCCTCCGCCGCCGACCTGCGCCGGGCCCTGGTGGGCTGGTCCGCGCGTGAGGGCCTGCAACGCGCCAGCGCCGATCCTCCGGTGCTGCCCGGCCAGCACGACCGGGTGGCCGTCGTCGCCGATCCGGGGGACTGGGCCGAGCAACTCGACCGGCAGACCCGCTCCTGCTCGCAGCGCATCCGTCAGCATCTCGCCCTGGAGTTGGCAAACATCCACCTGCGGGCCGTTCAGGAGATCGTCTTCGGGGTCGGCTGCCCCGGCCTGCCCGACCTGCTGGACCGGGAGATGGCCGCCCTGTCTTTGCTCGCCACCACGCAGTGCGACCACGCGGTACGCGGCATCCTGTCCGACGCGGCGGCCCGGGTGCTCGGCGCCCCACCCGCCGAGGGTGTGCGCCGCCGGATCGCCACCGCCGTGCAGTACGGCCTGACCGACCACCGCAACGGCGGCGACCTGGACCGGGTGTTGTTGATCACCAGCACGGCCGGGGTGGCAAACCTGACCGGCACGGACGCGATCGACGCGCTCGCCGGCTATCCGGCGTCGTCCCGCGACGAGGTGCTCCCGCCGGTGGCGGTGGCGCTCTCCGGCGGGTGCTGGCAGCAGTGGCGTACGCCCGGCAACGCCGACCACAACGCGGCGCGGGCCTGGTCCCAGCGGGCGTTGCGGGAGGTCGAGCTGGGGTTGTCCCGGGAGATCTCCCGGCGATTCGAGGTGATCCGTCTCTCGCTCGGCGCGGTGCTCTCCGATGCGGTCGACCACGGCATCCTGCTCGCCTGACGGCGTGGTCGACCCACCGTCAGGGCTCGCCCCACCCTTCGCGGCCGACGACGTCCCCGGCGGGTCCGGCGCGGCCGGAGTGGGCGATCCTCGCCGGGCCGGCGTTCCGGTTCCTCGGTTCCGGGAAACCGGTGGCACGATGGGGGGCATGGCGGCTCCACAGGTTGCACCGGTCGAGACGCCGGACACTGACGAGGTGCCGGCGGCTGACCGGCAATGGGTGACGATCGTGTGGGACGACCCGGTCAACCTGATGACGTACGTGACCTGGGTCTTCCAGAAGCTCTTCGGCTACAGCCGGGAGAGGGCCGAGCAGCTCATGCTTGACGTGCACCACAAGGGCCGGGCGGTGGTCTCCACCGGCGCGCGGGAGCGGATGGAGCACGACGCGTCGCAGCTGCACGCGTACGGGCTGTGGGCGACGGTGGACAAGTCGTGAGCATGTTCCGTCGCCAGGCCGGCTGCTATGTCGCCACCTTCGCCGTCGACGAGGTGCGGGTGCTGCGCAAGGTGGCCTCCGAGGTGGTCGGCCTGCTCACCGATGGCTTCGACCACACCGACCCGGTCGTCGGCCGGCTCTTCCCGGCGGTCTACCCGGAGGACGTGGCGGGCTCCGCCGAGTTCCGCCGCTACACCGAGGGCGACCTGAAGACCGCCAAGATCGATCAGGCGGGCGCGATCCTGGCCGCGTTGCCGGACGAGGCCGGTGGTGAGGTGCGGCTGGACGCCGAGGCGGCCGAGGCGTGGCTGCGGGCGTTGAACGACGCGCGGCTGGCGATGGGTGTCCGCCTGGAGATCAAGGACGGCACCGACCTGGGCGAGGAGCTGGACGACGCGGTCACCGAGGACCCGGGCTCCAGCCGGGTGTTCCAGCTGTCGGTCTACGCGTATCTCGGGTATCTACAGGAGTCGCTGCTCAACGCCTTGATCGACTAGGCGTGACCGGCACCACTTCAGCCCCCGTCCGACAGGGGTTAGGCTGGTGCACGTGCTGAGCATCGACCGGTCGATCATCGACGCGATCGTCGCCCACGCGCGCCGGGACCACCCCGACGAGGCGTGCGGCGTCGTCGCCGGTCCCGTCGGCGGCGACACCCCGACCCGGCACATCCCGATGGACAACGCGGCGCGTTCGATGACCTTCTACGAGTTCGACTCGATGGAGCATCTGCGCGTGTGGCGGGAGATGGACGACCGCGACGAGGAGCCGGTGGTCATCTACCACTCGCACACCGCCACCGAGGCGTACCCGTCCCGGACCGACGTCTCCTTCGCCGGCGAGCCGGGCGCGCACTACCTGCTCGTCTCGACCCGCGAGCCCGACTCGGAGGAGATCCGGTCGTTCCGGATCGTCGACGGCGTGGTGACCGAGGAGCCGGTCCAGATCGTGGAGGCCGCCGTCGACCCGCACGCCGTCCAGTCGTACATGTTCGGGCAGAGCCCGGCGACGGTCGACTACGAGTGTTCCGGCCGCTGATCCGTCAGCGTCCGCACCCGTTTCGTCCCGTCACCCAGGCACACCTGAACGAGGAGCACGACATCATGGCTATCGAGGTTCGCATCCCCACCATCCTGCGCAGCTACACCGGCGGCGCCAAGGTCGTCGACGGCGCCGGCGACACCCTCGGCGACCTGCTCACCGACCTGGACTCCCGGCACGCCGGGCTGCGGGGCCGGCTGGTCACCGAGGCCGGCGCCCTGCACCGCTTCGTCAACGTCTACGTCAACGACGAGGACGTCCGGTTCCTCGGCGCGTTGGACGCCAAGCTCTCCGACGGTGACAGCGTCACCATCCTGCCGGCGGTGGCCGGCGGCGCGTTCGGCTTCGCGGCCGCTGCCGCGATCAGCCAGCACGCCGTCGCTGCTCGCTGAGGACGGCCGCCATGGCGCGGTACGACAGCCTGCTCGACGCGTGCGGGGGCACACCGCTCGTCGGTCTGCCCCGGCTCTCGCCGACGGTGCCCGAGGGTGCTCCGCCGGTGCGGCTCTGGGCCAAACTGGAGGACCGGAACCCGACAGGCAGCATCAAGGACCGGGCCGCGCTGTTCATGGTCCGTGCCGCTGAGGAGGCTGGCCGGCTCCGCGCGGGTGACACCATCCTCGAACCGACGAGCGGCAACACGGGCATCTCGCTGGCGATGGTGGCGAAGCTGCGCGGCTACCGGCTGGTCTGTGTGATGCCGGAGAACGTCTCGACCGAGCGGGTGCAGTTGCTGCGCATGTACGGCGCCGAGATCATCTTCTCGCCGGCGGCGGGCGGGTCGAACCAGGCCGTGGCCACCGCGAAGCAGATCTCCGCCGAGCATCCCGACTGGGTGATGCTCTACCAGTACGGCAACGAGGCGAACGCCCGGGCCCACTACGAGACGACCGGGCCGGAGTTGCTGCACGACCTGCCCACCATCACGCACTTCGTGGCCGGGCTGGGCACGACGGGCACTCTCATGGGCACCGGTCGCTATCTGCGGGAGAAGGTCGACGGCATCCAGGTCGTGGCCGCCGAGCCGCGTTACGGCGAGCTGGTCTACGGGCTGCGCAACATCGACGAGGGGTACGTGCCGGAGCTGTACGACGCCTCGGTGCTGTCCCGGCGGTTCTCGGTGGGCACCCGGGACGCGGTGCTGCGCACCCGGCAGCTCGTCGAGGTGGAGGGCATCTTCGCCGGGTTCTCCACAGGGGCGATCCTGCATGCCGCGCTCGCGGTGGCGCACGAGGCGGTCCGCGACGGTCGCCGGGCCGACGTGGCGTTCGTGGTCTGCGACGGCGGTTGGAAGTACCTGTCCACCGGCGCGTACGGCGGGACGCTGGCCGACGCCGAGGACGCCCTGGAGGGCCAGCTCTGGGCCTGACCGGAATGGTCGTTGGGTACGGGCCGTCGACGTCTGCGTCGGCGGCCCGAACGCTGCCGGCACCACTGTGAGCAGGTGTCACGTTCGTGACAAGTTCCAGCGGATGATTCTTGCCTTCGGGTCCCTCAGCGTAGGCTGCCCAGCGTGGCGTACGCGTCGGTAGAGATCATGTCTGGAGCGACGGCCGGCACCAATACTACTGACAGTGACAGTGGGACGACCAGATGCGACTGACCGTCCTGGGTTGTGCCGGCAGCTTTCCCGGCCCCGAGTCCCCGTGCTCGGCGTACCTCGTCGAGGCCGAGGGCTTCCGACTCCTTGTCGACTTCGGTTCCGGGTCGCTGTCCAGCCTCCAGCGGTACGCGGGGCTGCACGCCCCCGACGCGATCCTGCTGACCCACCTGCACTGCGACCACATCCTCGACGCCGTCACGTACGTGGTCGTCCGCCGGTACGCCCCGGAGGGTCCCTATCCGGCCCTGCCGATGTACGCGCCCGCCGGCGCCCCCGACCAGCTCAGCGCCGCGTACCACGACGACGGCACGGTGGAGGACGTCTACCAGTTCTACGCGCTGGAGCCGGGCACGTTCCCGATCGGCCCGTTCACGGTCACCGTCGACCGGGTCAACCATCCGGTCGAGACGTACGGGGTGCGGCTGGAGCACGACGGCAGGTCGCTGTGCTACTCGTCGGACACCGCGCCGTGCGACGCGCTGCTGCGGCTGGCCCAGAACGTCGACGCCTTCCTCTGCGAGGCGAGCTTCCTCGACGGGGTGGACAATCCTCCGGATCTGCACCTGACCGGCCGGGAGGCCGGCGAGACGGCGACCAAGGCTGTGGTGGGTCGGCTGCTGCTCACCCACCTGGTGGCGGCCTGGGGCAGCGAGGCGCACACGTTGGAGTCGGCCGCCTCCGCGTACACCGGGCCGATCGACGTGGTCCGGCCCGGCGCCAGCTACGACATCTGACCTCGCACACGCCCGAGGTGGTAGGCGCCGGCCGCGGTCGCCGGAATCTCCGGATGCGCGACGCGGACACCGGTCGGGACACCGCGGCGGAGGTGGATCACCGCACCGCATAGGGTGCAGGCATGGCGCGACCTGACGGGCGAGGGCCCTCTCAACTTCGACCGGTGACCCTGACGCGGGGCTGGAGCACCCACCCGGAGGGCTCGGTGCTCGTCGAGTTCGGCGGCACCCGGGTGCTCTGCACGGCGAGCGTCACCGAGGGGGTGCCCCGCTGGCGCAAGGGCTCCGGGCTCGGCTGGGTGACCGCCGAGTACGCGATGCTGCCCCGGGCCACCAACACCCGCTCCGACCGGGAGAGCGTCAAGGGTCGGGTCGGTGGCCGGACCCACGAGATCTCCCGCCTGATCGGCCGCAGCCTGCGCGCGTGCATCGACCTCAAGGCGCTCGGCGAGAACTCGGTGGTCCTCGACTGCGACGTGCTCCAGGCCGACGGCGGCACCCGCACCGCCGCGATCACCGGCGCGTACGTCGCGCTGCACGACGCGGTCAGCTGGCTGGCCGCCCGCAAGTCGCTCGCCGGCAAGCCGGAGAAGGTCATGCACCGTTCGGTGGCCGCGGTCAGCGTGGGAATCATCGCCGGCGAGCCGCGCCTCGACCTCTGCTACGAGGAGGACGTCGCCGCCGAGGTGGACATGAACGTGGTGTGCACGGGCGCGGGCGACTTCGTCGAGGTGCAGGGCACCGGTGAGGCTGGCGTGTTCGCCCGGGACCAGCTCGACAGCCTGCTCGACCTGGCCGTGGCCGGGTGCGCCGAATTGGCCGAAGCCCAGCGAAAGGCACTGCTGTGAACAAGGTCCTGCTGGCCACGCGCAACCAGAAGAAGCTTGTGGAACTCCAGCGCATCCTGGACGCCGCGCTCGGCGCGCACCGGGTCGCCCTGCTCGGGCTGGACGACGTCGAGGACTATCCGGAGCTGCCCGAGTCCGGTCTCACCTTCGGCGAGAACGCGCTGATCAAGGCCCGGGAGGGCTGCCGGCGCACGGGGCTGCCGACGATCGCCGACGACTCCGGTCTCGCCGTCGACGCGCTCAACGGGATGCCTGGGGTGCTCAGCGCCCGCTGGGCGGGCAGGCACGGGGACGACCGCGCCAACCTCGAACTGGTGCTGGACCAGATCGCCGACCTGCCCGACGACCAGCGGTCCGCCTCCTTCGTCTGCACCGTGGCCCTGGTGCTGCCCGGCGGCAAGGAGCACCTGGTCGATGGCCGGCAGTCAGGTCGCCTGCTGCGTACCCCGCGCGGTGACGGCGGGTTCGGCTACGACCCGATCTTCCTGGGCGACGGGCAGGACCGGACCAACGCCGAGTTGACCCCGGCGGAGAAGGACGCGATCAGCCACCGTGGCAAGGCACTGCGGGAGCTGGCCAAGCTGGTCGCGAAGGTGCTGCCGCCCGCCGCCTGACGTGCGCGAGGTGCTGCCGCCCGCCGCCTGACGTGCGGCGGACGACAGCGACCGGGCGGAGGTCAGCCCAGCGGGCCGATCTCCCGTTCGATGGCGGCGCGCAGCTGCGGGCCGGCCACCACCGCGCGGGCCGCCTCCATGACGGGGGCGAGGAACACGTCCGGGCCGGGTTCGCCCGCCGCCCCGCCCAGGGCGGCGACGGCGGCCCGACCGGCCGGCGACGGCACCAGCGGCGCACGCAGTTGGAGCCCGCGTACGCCGGCCAGCAGCTCCACCGCGAGCAGACTGGTCAGGTTGTCCAGGACTGTGCGCAGCTTCTTGGCCGCCGCCCAGCCCATCGAGACGTGGTCCTCCTGCATGCCGCTTGTGGGAAGCGAGTCCACCGACGCGGGGGAGGCCAGACGCCGGTTCTCCGCGACGATCCCGGCCGCCGTGTACTGGGCGATCATCAGCCCGGAGTTCACCCCGGCGTCGGGGGAGAGGAACGCGGGCAGTTCCCGGGACCGGGTGACGTCGAGCAGCCGGTCGACCCGCCGCTCGGCGATCGCCCCCACCTCGGCGGCGGCGATGGCGAGGAAGTCCGCGGCGAAGCCGAGCGGCGCGCCGTGGAAGTTGCCTGTCGACTCGACCCGGCCGTCGGGCAGCACCACCGGGTTGTCCACTACCGACACCAGCTCCCGGCCGGCGACGGTGCGGACGAAGTCCAGGGTGTCCCGGGCCGCGCCGGCGACCTGCGGGGCACACCGCATCGAGTACGCGTCCTGCACGGCGTGCGCCAGGTCGTCGCGGTGCGAGTCCATCACCCGGGAGTCCTGCAACAGGCGGTGGATGTTCGCCGCCGACGTCGCCTGACCGGGGTGCGGGCGGATCGCGTGCAGCTCGGGCAGGAACGGCCGCTCCGAACCGAGCATCGCCTCGATGGCCAGCGCGGCAGTCACGTCGGCCATGGCGAACAGGTGCGCCGCGTCGTGGATGGCCAGCAGCAGCATGCCGAGCATGCCGTCGGTGCCGTTGATCAGCGCCAGCCCCTCCTTGGCGGCCAGCTCGATCGGCTTGAGCCCGGCGGCGGCGAGCACGTCGGCCGCGTCGCGCCGCTCGCCGGCCGGCCCGAGCACCCAGCCCTCGCCGAGCAGCACCAGCGCGCAGTGCGCCAGCGGCGCCAGGTCACCTGACGCGCCGAGCGAGCCGTGCTCCGGCACCCACGGGGTGATGTCGTGGTTGAGCAGGTCGACGAGCGCCTCGGCGACAAGCGGGCGGACGCCGGAGCGGCCCAGCGCGAGCGACCGGACGCGCAGCAGCATCATGGCCCGGACCACCTCGCGGGGCATGGGCGCGCCCACCCCTGCGGCGTGCGAGCGGATCAGCGCGTGTTGCAGCTCGGCCCGCCGCTCCGGCGCGACGAAGGTGTTCGCCAGCGCCCCGAACCCGGTCGACACGCCGTACACGGGCCGTCCGGCGGCCTCGATGCCGTCCACGATGGTGCGGCTGGTCGCCATGGCCTCCCGGGTGGCCGGGTCGAGGACCACCGTGGCGGTGCCGCGGGCCACCGCGAGGACGTCGTCGGCGGAGATCCCGGTGGGCTGGATTGTCACGTTCGTCATTGCGGAACTCCGTTGAGCAGAACCTTGCGGATCAGCGGGACACCGGGCCGGTAGGCCAGGTGCAGGTAGGACGGCGCGTCCAGGACGACGAGGTCGGCCCGCGCGCCGGGGGTGAGCACGCCGACGTCGTCGCGGCGCAGCGCCCGCGCGCCGCCGACGGTCGCGGCCCGGACCGCCTCCGCCGGGGTCATCCGCATCTCGCGGACCGCGAGGGCGATGCAGAAGGGCATCGACGAGGTGTACGACGAGCCGGGGTTGCAGTCCGTCGCCAGCGCGACTGTGACACCGGCGTCGAGCAGCCGGCGGGCGTCGGGGTAGGGCGAGCGGGTGGAGAACTCGGCGCCGGGCAGCAGGGTGGCGACGGTGGTGGTGTGCGCGCCCGCGAGCGCGTCGACGTCGGCGTCGGACAGGTGGGTGCAGTGGTCCACGCTCGCCGCCCCCAGCTCCACTCCGAGTTGCACGCCCGGGCCGGGGCCGAGCTGGTTGGCGTGCAGTCGTACGCCCAGCCCCACGGCCTGCCCGCAGGCGAGGATGGCCCGGGCGTGGTCGACGTCGAAGGCGCCCCGCTCGCAGAACACGTCGATCCACTTCGCGTGCGGCGCGGCGGCGGCAAGCATCGGCCCACAGACGAGGCCGACGTAGTCGTCGGGACGGTCGGCGTACTCGGCGGGCACCACGTGCGCCCCGAGGAAGGTGGTCTCGGTGCTGGTCTCGGCGGCGATCCGCAGCGAGCGGGCCTCGTCGGCGACTGTCAGCCCGTACCCACTCTTGATCTCCATGGTCGTGGTGCCCTGGCGCAGGGCCTCCCCGCGCAGTCGGCGCACGGTGGCCCGCAGGTCGTCGTCGCTGGCGGCCCGGGTCGCGCCGACAGTGGTGCGGATCCCGCCGCCGGTGTACGGCTCGCCGGCCATCCGGGCGGCGAACTCGGCGGCCCGGTCCCCGGCGAAGACCAGGTGGGCGTGGCTGTCCACGAAGCCGGGCAGCACGGCCGCCCCGCCGGCGTCCACCCGCCGGTCGGCGGCCGGCGCGTAAGCGGCCGCGCCGACCCAGGCCACCCGGCCCTCCTCGACAAGCACTGCCGCGTCGCGGCGGATGCCCAGCGGGCCCTCGCCGAGACCGTTGGTGACCAGCTCGCCGATGTTGTCGACAAGCAGGCTGCCGCTCATGACGGCGTCACCGCCTCGATCGACGCCGCCAGTTCGGCTGGCACGTCGACGCTCAGGTGCCGGCCCTCGGCCACCACCACCCGACCGTCCACCACCACCTGGTCGACGTCCGCAGCCCCGGCCGCGAAGAACGCGCCCACCGGCGGGACCCCGGCGGTGCGGGCGCTGTCCAGCCGTATCGTCACCAGGTCGGCACGGGCGCCGACGGCGATCCGCCCGGCGTCGGCCCAGCCCAGCGCCGCGTGCCCGGTGGCGCTGGCGGCGGTCAGCAGGTCGACGGGGCTGAAGTGGCCGCGCCGGCGGGTACGCAGCCGCTCGTCCAGCTCCACGGCCCGGGCCTCCTCGAACAGGTCGATCACGGCGTGGCTGTCGCTGCCGAGGCTCAACCGGATGCCCGCCTCGGCCATGAGCCGGGCCGGGCCGATGCCGTCGGCGAGGTCGCGTTCGGTGGTCGGGCAGAGGCACACCCCGGTCCGACTGTCAGCGAGCACCGAGAGGTCGGCGCTCGTCGGGTGGGTGGCGTGCACGGCTGTCGTGCCCGGCCCGAGGACGCCGTGTTCGGCGAGCAGAGCGGTGGGGGTACGCCCGTGCACGGCCCGGCACTCGTCGTTCTCGGCGGGCTGCTCGGAAAGGTGCACGTGCAGGGGCGCCTGCCGGTCCCGGGCCCAGTCGGCGACCGTGCGGAGCTGGTCGGCGGGGACCGCCCGCACCGAGTGCACGGCCGCGCCGACCCGGGCGTGGCCGTCGGTGGGCCGGAACGCCGTCGCCCGCTCGGCCCACCGCGTCGCGTCCCCGTCACCGAATCGCCGCTGCGGCCCGGCGAGGGGACGGCCGTCCACGCCCGCGCTCAGGTAGCAGGTGTCCAGCAGGGTGAGCCGGATCCCGGCGTGCGCGGCGGCCTCGACAAGCGCCACGCCCATCGCGTTCGGGTCGTCGTACGCGCCGCCGTCGGGCCTGTGGTGCAGGTAGTGGAACTCGCCGACGCACGTGATGCCCGCGAGGGCCATCTCGGCGTAGACGGCGCGCGCCAGGGCGAGGTAGGTGTCCGGGTCCAGCCGGTCCGCGACGGCGTACATCCGGTCACGCCAGCTGAAGAAGTCACCCCGGCCGCCGTGGGTACGCCCCCGCAGCGCCCTGTGGAACGCGTGCGAGTGCGCGTTGGCCAGCCCGGGCAGGGTCAGACCGGGAAGCGGCACGGCGTCGGCGTACACCTCCACCCCGGCCGGTGGCCGGCTTCCGGGGGTCAGCGGCGTCACGGCGCTGATCCGGCCGTCCTCGACCTCGATCAGCACGTCGGGCGTGGGTTCGGCGTGCTCGGGCAGCCAGGCGTACTCGGCGAGCCAGCGGGTGGAGGTCATGCTCCCAGCCTCCCTTCGGTGCGACCCTCCGGCGGGCACACCACGTCGATCAGCCGCATGTCAGCTCCTCCAGCACGCGGGCCAGCGCGCGCACCCCAGCGGCGCAGTCCTCGTCGGTGGCCGCCTCGAAGGGGGAGTGCGACACCCCTGTCGGATTGCGCACGAAGAGCATCGCGGTGGGCAGGTGCGCGGCGAGCACCCCCGCGTCGTGTCCCGCACCGGTGGGCAGCACCGGGGCGTCGAGCAGCGTGGCCAGCCGCTTGGCCAGCCCACCGTCGAACGCGACGAGCGGGGTCACCGACTCCTCTGTGACTGTCACCTCCGTACCGTCGCGGCGGGCCCGCTCGGCGAGCTTGCCGCGCACCGCGTCGACCAGCCCGGTAAGCGTCTCCGGGTCGGCGGCGCGCGCGTCCAGCCAGCCGGTCACCTTCGACGGGATGGCGTTCGTGGCGTTGGGTTCCACGGCGACCCGGCCGACTGTGGCGTGCGCGCCGCGCAGCCGGGCCTCCTTGTTCGCCGCCAGCACCGTGAACGCGTAGGTGAGCATCGGGTCGCGGCGGTCGGCCATCCGGGTGGTACCCGCGTGGTTTCCCTCGCCGACCACCTCGAAGCGCCAGCGGCCGTGCGGCCAGATCGCGCTCGCCACCCCGACCGGCGTGTCCGCGTCGACAAGCGCGCGGCCCTGCTCGACGTGCAGCTCCACGAAGGCGCCGAACCGGGCCAGCAGGTCCGGCCGGGCACCGGCCGGCCGGTCGCCGAGCGCCTCGGCGAAACCCACCCCGGCCGCGTCGCGCAGGCCGGCGGCGCGGTCGGCCGCAAGCGCGCCGGTGAGCAGCCGCGACCCCAGACACGGTACGCCGAAGCGCGCCCCCTCCTCCTCCACGAACGCGGCGAGCACCAGCGGTCGGGTCGGGGTGACCCCCGCGGCGCGCAGCTCGTCCACGGCCAGGAACGCGCTGACGATGCCGAGCGGCCCGTCGTACGCCCCGCCGTGCGGCACCGAGTCGAAGTGACTGCCGGTCAGCACCGCGTCGGAGCCCTCCGGGTTACCCCAGTGCGCGAAGAGGTTGCCGTTGCCGTCCCCGGTGACCGGCAGGCCGCGCCGCTGCGCCTGGGAGCGGAACCAGGCACGCAACTCCAGCTCGGTCTCCGTCAGGGCGTAGCGCAGGTAGCCGCCGCTGCCGGCGTCCCGCCCGACCGGCGCGATCTCGTCCCACAGAGCCCGGAACCGGCTCGACAGGTCGTCGCTCACGCGCCGCCACCCTCCGCCATCGGCACCCGCACGCCGGTCCGCGCGGCGACGTCGCGGGCGATGTCGTAGCCGGCGTCGACGTGCCTGATGACGCCCATCGCCGGGTCGTTGGTGAGGACCCGCTCGATCTTCTGGCCGGCGAGGGCGGTGCCGTCGGCGACGCAGACCTGACCGGCGTGGATCGACCGTCCGATGCCGACACCGCCGCCGTGGTGGATGGACACCCAGGAGGCGCCGCTCGCCGTGTTGACAAGCGCGTTCAGCAGCGGCCAGTCGGCGATCGCGTCGGAGCCGTCGGCCATCCCCTCGGTCTCCCGGTAGGGGCTGGCGACGCTTCCGGTGTCCAGGTGGTCCCGGCCGATGACGACAGGGGCGGAGAGTTCACCGGAGGCGACCATGTCGTTGAACCGCACACCCGCCCGGTCCCGCTCGCCCTGACCGAGCCAGCAGATCCGGGCCGGTAGGCCCTGGAAGGCGACCCGCTCACCGGCCAGCTTGATCCACCGCGCGAGGGACTCGTTCTCCGGGAACAGATCCAGGATGGCCCGGTCGGTGGCGGCGATGTCGGCCGGGTCGCCGGAGAGCGCCGCCCAGCGGAACGGGCCCCTGCCCTCGCAGAACAACGGCCGGATGTACGCGGGCACGAAGCCGGGGAAGTCGAAGGCGCGCTCGTACCCACCGAGCTGCGCCTCACCCCGGATCGAGTTGCCGTAGTCGAACACCTCGGCGCCGGCGTCGAGGAAGCCGACCATCGCCTCGACGTGCCTCGCCATCGACGCCCGCGCCCGATCGGTGAACTCGGCGGGTTTCGCCGCCGCGTAGTCGCGGCCGTCGGCCAGCTCCACGCCCACCGGCAGGTACGCCAGTGGGTCGTGCGCGCTTGTCTGGTCGGTCACGATGTCGATCTCCACGCCCCGGCTGAGCAGGTCGGGGAAGACCTCGGCGGCGTTGCCCACCACGCCGACGCTCAGCGCCCGCCGGTCCCGCTTCGCGGCGAGGACCCGCTCGACCGCGTCGTCGAGGGAGTCCGCGACCTCGTCCAGGTAACGGTCGTGCACCCGCCGGTCGAGGCGGGTCCGGTCCACGTCCACGATCAGGCAGACGCCGTCGTTCATGGTGACGGCGAGGGGCTGCGCGCCGCCCATCCCGCCGCAGCCGGCGGTGAGCGTCAGCGTGCCCGCCAGGCTGCCCCCGAACCGTTTGGTGGCCACCGCCGCGAACGTCTCGTAGGTGCCCTGGAGGATGCCCTGGGTGCCGATGTAGATCCACGAACCGGCTGTCATCTGCCCGTACATGGTGAGGCCGAGCTGTTCGAGGCGGCGGAACTCCGGCCAGGTCGCCCAGTCGCCGACCAGGTTCGAGTTGGCCAGCAGCACGCGGGGCGCCCACTCGTGCGTGCGCATGACACCCACCGGGCGGCCCGACTGCACAAGCATCGTCTCGTCCTCGCGCAGGTCGGTGAGCGTACGGACCAACGCGTGGTACGACGGCCAGTCCCGCGCGGCCCTGCCGGTGCCTCCGTAGACGACCAGGTCGTCGGGGCGTTCGGCCACCTCGGGGTCGAGGTTGTTCATCAGCATCCGCAGGGCGGCCTCCTGCGGCCAGCCCCGGGCGGTGAGCTGGCTGCCCCGTGCGGCACGGACAGGCTGGGTCATCTCTGGTCTCCTCCGGTCATCCGAGGAACAACTGTCGGCGGGCCGCGGAGGCTTCGAACGCCTCCAGTCGGCGTTGGGTGTCGGCCGGCGCGGCGTCGCAGATCGCCTGCAACAGCACCATGGCAAGGGTCATCGGGGCGGTGTGCAGGTCGAAGACGAGCTGCGCGCCGACAGCCGCGGGCAGCACCACGTCGGCGTGCTCGGTGGCCGGGCTCACCGGGGAGTCGGTGATCGCCACCACTGTCAGCCCGGCGGCGCGCGCCTCGCGCAGCGCGTCGAGCGTTTCCCGGGGATAACGGGGCAGCACGAAGGCGAGCACTGCGGACGCGCCTGCCTCAGCGGCCTGCTCCAGGCGGTCGGTGAGCAGGCTGCCGCCGTCGTCGAGGACCCGTACGTCCGGGTGGACCTTGGCGGCGAAGTAGGCGAAGTACGCGGCCAGCGGCGCGGCGGCGCGCAGGCCGAGCACCGGAAGCGGACGGCTGGCGGCGAGCAGCCGACCGGTCTCGGCGATCCGGTCCCGGTCGGCGAGCTGGCCGGCCAGCCGGTCCAGGTTGCCCATCTCGGCGCGTACCGCCTGCTGGAGCTCGTTGCCGGCGTCCGCCGGCGGGCCGGCGGCGGCGGTCAGGTCGCGCAGCCGACGGCGCAGCGCCGGGTAGCCGTCGTGCCCGAGCGCGACGGCGAACCGGGTGACCGAGGGCTGGCTGACCCCTGCCAGTTCGGCGACCTCGGCCGCCGACAGGTACGCCACTGCCGGCGCGTGCTGCACGAGGCAGTGGGCGATCCGCCGCTGGGTGGGGGTGAGCCGCACTCCGTCGAACAGGTCCAGCACCTGCTCGACCGACGCTCCTTCATTCACGCCGTGACTCTATGCATGAAAACTTTCAGGGGGCAAGGGTTCGCCCGTCCCACCACCCGCCACTCCGCCGACCGGCGGGGCGCTGGAATGGCACCGCCTCTGTAGGATCCACGGCGGTTGAGCTAAGGAGTGGCATGCAGCCGGAGAGCCCATACAGGTACACCCACATGTTGGGCGCGTGTCAGGTTGGTAAGGCCTGGGCCGCGGTGGACGGGCAGGGGCAGTTCGCCACCGTTGCCGTGCTGGACGGGGTCGCGGCGTCCGACGAGCGCTGGCGGGTGGCCTTCGGCAACGCGGCGAACGCGCTGGCCCAGGCGGCCGGCGGTCACCGCTACGCCGACGCCGACCTGACCGCCGCCCACCCGTGGGTCGCCTACCGGGCCGAGGAGGGGCACGCGCCGCAGCGGCTCTTCCAGAGCCTCGGCATGGACTACCAGCCGGTGCCCGACCCGCCGGTCTCCGCGCCGCCCACCTCGGCACCGCCCACGTCCGCGCCGCCCACCCCGCCCGTGTCGGGCGTGCCGCAGCAGGCCAGCGGGCCGCCGCAGTCCCAGACCCCCGAGCTGGTGTCGGAGAAGCCGCAGCTCCCGTGGGCGGTGCACATGTCCCCGGTCTCCGGCCAGCCGGTGTCGGCGTCCGCGCCGCCCGCGTCCGCCGCCCCGACCCCGGTCTCGGCCGCGCCGGCCTCGCCCGCGCCGACCACGCCCACACTGCCGCCGGTCTCGGCCGCGCCGCAGTCCCCGGCGTACGCCGACAGTGGCCCGTCGGTCCCGCCGTTCGACCCACTCTCCACCTCCGGCGGTCGGCGGATCGCCCCGGTGGCCCGTCCCCCGCGCAGTAGGACGGGCCTGTGGATCGGCGGCATCGTCCTGACCGCCGTCCTCGCCGCCGGCGCCGGCTTCTTCGGTGGCGGCGCCCGCGGTGGCGACACGCCCTCGGCGGACAAGTCGCCGGCCAGTCCGTCCACGCCGCTGTTCGAGAAGACCCAGTACGCCTTGAACAAGGCGAAGTTCGACCCAGACCTGGTGCCGCTCGCCGAGCCCTGGCTCGCCCGGATGGGCGACTGCGCGTCCGACCGGGAGGCCGGTGGCCCGAAGCTGCCGAAGGACGAGAAACGGCACGTCTTCTGCAGGTACGGCAACGTGTTCGTCCACTTCGCGCTCTTCGAGTCCACGACCACGAAGGATGCGGCGCGCGCCTACCGCGAGCAGCTCGCCTTCCTCGCCGGCACCCTCTCGCCGGGGATCCGGCAGGGGGCGCGCACCACCGGGGGTGCCAGCGGGGCCACCGGCAGCTACGTGGAGTACGCCGGCAACCCCGGTGACGGGCGTGTCATGTGCGGCATCTGGTGGGACCGGGACGACCGGCTGGGCGCCGTGTACTTCGAGACGCCGTGCGAGTCCGGTATCGGCGGCAACTGGGACGCGCTGCGCGACCTGTGGCACCGGAACAGCTGAGCGGCTGCCCTACCAGAACTCGTAGATGAGGAACGTGGCAGCCGGATAGCGGATCGTGGCCCGCAGCTTCAGGCAGGACTCGTTGATCTCGGTGCCAGTCACGAGGTACGTGACGCGGTTCTGCCGGAGGAAGGGGCCGCACGGCTCGGTGTTGACCAGGAAGTGGTCCGCCGCCGTGAGGGTGAAGGTCGTCGTCACCATCACGGCGGGGTTCCGGTCGAACGTGAACCAGACGTGCGCGTAGCGGTTGACGACGTACTCCTGCTGGTCCTGCACGGCGGCGCTCCGCCACAGCTGCGACTGCGGGTACGCGAAGACGCCGGACAGGGACGGGGCGCCGTTCATGGCGGCGAAGTTCTGGACGATGCCCACCTCCGCCGCCCATCTGGCGTCCGGATCGTCGGCGGTGATGGCCCGGATGGTCCGGGACAGCGGTGTCTGGGTCAGGATGGCCGTACCCCGGTAGAGCGGGTGGATGAAGGCCGTCATGGCGACCGAGAACGCCAGCAGGACCGACGCGGCCCAGGTGAAGCGGCGTCGGAGCGTCAGATACACCACAAACGGCACCGGAACGAGCGACAGGACGAAGCCGCCGAGGCCCAGGAAGCCGGGGAAGGCCCGCACCACGTGCAGGCTGAGGAGCGCCTGGACGAGCAGCAGCGCCAGCGTGTAGCCGATGACGACGGTACGACCCGGCAGCGCCGACCGCTTGTCGCGCAGCAGTCGGACGAACAGCACGAGCCCGATGAAGTTGAGCAGGCCGATGCCGATGAGCAGCCGCGTGTGCGGTACCCGGTCCAGGAACAGCAGCCGGCCCCACGCGTCCAGGTGGGACACGTACAGCCACGCGAGCGCCCCCAGGAACGCGAGGTTGACCAGCAGCAGCGGCCAGTCGACGACGCGCCTGCTCCGGTGTGACCGGTACAGCAGGTATAGACACGGCACGGTCAGGTACGGCAGGACGAGCAGGAAGTTGGAGTTCTCGCTCTGGTTGGTCAGGCCCTTGTCCGGGATGGTGTACTGCGCCGCCGAGCGGCTCGACTCCAGGCCCAGGCTGGTGTGTCCGGAGAACAGGTGGGCCAGGTCGAAGCCGCCGCTGCGGGTTAGCCGCTGGCCCGGGTAGGCGGTGTGCAGGACCGCGTTGATGGCGTCCAGCCGGGTGGTGACGAACAGGGCGACCAGGATGCCCGCGACCACGATCGACGCGGCGACGAGGCCCAGGTGACGCAGCAGGGGGTCACGCCGGGCGGTGTACCGCTCGACGAGGTGGCCCACGCAGAAGGCCGCCAGCGCCAGGACGCAGGGAATCTGGAAGGGCGGATAGAGGACGAGCGCGAAGCAGGTGAGCAGGTACGCCAGCAGCGCCGCCCAGGCGACGGTGGCGAGCAGCCGGGTCGACCGCAGCACGAGGACGAAGATTGTCGCGATGAACAGGGCGTAGTACAGCGGTCCGACGGTGATGTACTGGTACCACCACTGCACGAACGGGCTGAAGAAGAGCGTCAACGACAACCCGGCGGCGAGCCAGCGCTGGTCCGGTATCAGCACCAGCACGAAGAAGTAGCCACTCAGGATGAGCAGCACCGCCATGAGCCACCACTTGAACGCGAACGCGTAGTCGAGCGGGAGCACCAGGAACGCCAGATTGTGCGGCCGGAACGCGGCCGACCAGTCCTTGTACGGGACGTCCAGGACCACTGAGACGTCCGCGCCCTGCCCCATGTTGGGGTTGATCCGGGGGTATCCGGCGGCGTCCTGCGCGATGGTCAGCTGGGTGTTGACGATCCACTCGTCGGACCGGATCGGTTGTGGCTCGTTGGCCAGCAGGTTCGCGTCGTGCTGCGACCCGTAGAGCATCGACTGGTAGACGCCTATCGACGAGCCGCTGATCTGGAGGACGGTCAGCACCGTCAGCAGGACGGTGAGCAGGGCCGGGAAGAGCCAGATGCCGCGCAGGAAGGAGCGGCCGAGCCGCGCGACCCGGTCGCGGACCTCCGGTGGCGCTGCCCGGGGGAGCGGACCGTCGGCGGTGGTCACTGCCATCGGAGCCCCTCTCGTCATCGCGCGTCAGAGTCCTGGACCGCGGTCAGCGGCCGTTCGGGACGGGAGAGCCGACCAGACGGGCCGCCTGCCGGTGCCGGCGCGGCGCCGGTGGAAGCCCGGTCAGGAACTCCGGGAACATGCCGAAGAACGTCCGGGCGCTGCGCAGTTCAAGTGTGTGTGCCCGGGACCAGCGCAACGAGTTGGTCGCGCGGCCCCAGTGGTGTGTCCACCGCACGTCGCCGAGCAGCGCCACCGGATGTCCGCCGCGCCAGGCGCGCAGGCCGAGTTCGTGGTCCTCGTAGTAGAGGAAGAACTGTTCGTTCCAGCCGCCCAGGTCGATGAAGTCCCTGGTCCGTGCGGCGACCGCGGCGCCCATGACCCAGGCCACCCACACCGCCTCGCCGGGTGCGGCAGTCAACCGGTACGAGGCGTGCAACCGGGACAACGGCCAGATCTTCCGGTTGCCCAGTTTGGCGGTGGCGTAGGGGAAGCCGCGGCCGTTCGGTTGCGGTACGCCGTCCGCGGAGAGCAGTTGCGGCGCGGCCAGTCCGCCGTGCGCGTCGAGGTGTCCCTCCAGGACGGTGAACCCCTCGGTCGGGTTGATCTCCAGGTCCGGGTTGGCGAACAGGACGTACTCGCCCACCACCTCGCGGAGCCCGATGTTGTTGGCCCGGGAGAAGCCGACGTTCTCCGGTAGCCGGACGACCCGGGCGCCCAGCTCCTGCGCCACGGCCACCGAGTCGTCGGAGGAGCAGTTGTCCACGACGATCCACTCGTACGGTCTGGCCCCGCCCCGCCAGCAGGCGCGCAGCGTCCGCGCCGAGTTGTAGGTGACCGTCACGACACTCCAGCGTCGTCCCGTCATCACGCTCTCCGAACTCTCAGGTAGCTGATCAGGGTTGCGAAGCCGAACCGTTCGCCGGGCCACTGCCGACGGGCGCGCGGCCCGCCCCGCAGGCCCTCGCCCACCCCCCGCAGGAACGGTCGCAGCAGGCCCTGACGCACCCGGCGGACGGCCAGCGCGAGGTGCGCCAGGGCCAGCGCCGGGATCGCCACGAGCATCAGTGGCCAGGTGAAGGTGCGGGCCGCGACCAGGAGCCGGTTGCGGGCCAGCAGGAACGCGCGGAACGCCTGCAACGTGTGGTCACCCTCGACGCTGTGCCCGCCGGCGTGCGGCAGGACCAGCTCCGACCGGTGGGTGCGCACCCCGGACGCGTAGAGGCGGAAGGCCAGGTCGGCGTCCTCACCCCAGGCGAACAGGTGCTCGTAGAAGCCGCCGAACCGTCGGAACAGCTCGACCGGGAAGACGGCGGCTCCGCCCGACGGACCCAGCGGGCCTCTCGTCGCGGTGGCCGGCCGGTCGATGAACAGCGAGATCGGGTTGAGGTCGATGCCGACGTACTCGCCGCCGTGCATGGACAGACCGACCGCGATCGGCGCGCCGGTGACCTCGGCGATGGTCGCGCAGAGCGTCGCGAGGGCGCCCTCGGGCAGCCAGACGTCCGGGTTCAGCAGCAGGACGTGGCTCGTCGTCGTGCGCGCCACCGCCCGGTTGCAGCCGGTCGCGAAGCCCGGGTTCGCGGCGTCGGGCAGGTATTCGTAGCGGTCGTCGTCCAGGTGGTCGGCGATGATCTTCCGACAGCCGTCCTCCGGCGAGTTGTCGGCGAAGAGGAACCGCACGGGCAGGCCCTCGGCGCTGCGTACCCAGGTCGGCAGCGTCTCGGCGAGCATGCCGGCGGACCGGTAGAGCACCGTGACGATCGTCAGCGTTTCCACGTCGGCGTCACCAGCTTCGGCCAGGCCGGCAGCGCCAGCCTGGAGGGGTTGCTGACCAGGTAGAACGCGATGATCCCGGGGACGAGGGACAGCCAGAACGGCTGGATGACCGGGTAGAACTCGTAGACGCCGAAGGTGGCGTAGTAGATGAGGAACGCCCGCCCGATGTGGTGCGCCGGGCTGGGGACCTCGCTGAGCCGCCGTTCGGCGAAACCGACGATCAACCCGGTGAGGGCCAGCGCCACTCCCGCGCCGACCGGTCCGAAGTCCATCAGTGGCACCGCCACGAAGGTCGCTGTGTTCATGTAGAACGGCTGGCTGAGCCCACCGGTGATCTGGTAGAGGTCGACCGGCCCGAGGAGCCGCTCGCCGATCGAGCCGGTGAAGGTCAGCGAGTACCGCCCCCACGCCGGGTCGTACTCGTCCCGGTGCTCCCAGAGGCGACCGAACGTCTCCACCGACGAACTGAGCGACAGGTCGAGCGACCCGACACTTGTGGAGAGCGCGCTGCCGCCGTACTGAGCCCGGAACTGGTCCTCGAAGGTGCCGGTGCCGGCCAGGGTGCGCTGCCCACCCAGGTAGACGGCGCCGCCCACGACCCCGAGGCCGACCAGGACCACGACCAGGGCCGCGATCTGCCGGTGCCGGACACTCATGCCGCCCGACTCGCGTCGCGTGGAGAGCGCCGCGACGAGCGCCGGGACGATCCCGACCAGCACCGAGTTCTTGCTGGCGCCGAGTGCCGCCCCGAACGTGAAGACCACGACCAGCAGCAGGTACCGCCAGCGGCCCTCGGACCTGCCGTTGAGCACCCGCAGGAGGGAGATCGCCATGCCCAACGTCCACGCCTCCGCCAGCAGGCCCACGACGATGTTCGACCTGAGGCCCAGTTCGGCGCGGGCGACGTCCGGGTTGTCGGCGAAGAGCGGCGGCACCGCGCCGTGGAACTTCAGCGCACCCCCGATGACCGCGACGGCCAGCACGACGAGCAGGAAGGCCGTGAGGCGACGATCCGACGGCCACCGCAACGTGGGACGCGGCGACCGGCTCGCGGGGGCCGTCGTGGTGGCGGAGGGCCGGTCCTGGCCCGCCGGCTGGATCCACCACAGTGGAGGGGCCTTCGACGGCTCGGCGAGGGCGGGCCGACCACGGCCGGCCAGCCACCGACCGGCGTACCAGGCGGCGAGGAAGCAACCGACGAAGACACCGAGCACCGGGATGACGGCCCGGCCGGCCGGGGAGTCGTACGGGCCCGGAATCGTGATCACCGCGAGGAAGACGAGCGACCACGCGGCGGAGCACACCGCGAGCCACAGCGCGGACCGCACCGCGATGACCGCGACGGCCGCGAACGCCGCCACCGTTCCGGCTGCCGCGTCGACCAGGTAGATCGGTACGACGACGGCGACCGCGGCCACCCACAGCCCGGCGGTCAGGTACTTCTGGAAGATCATTCTGCGTTCCTCGTGAGGAGTGACCGGTACAGGCTCTGCCACCGCGTGACGCACCGGTCGAAGGCGTACTCCCTCGCGTACCGGTCCGCGACGGTGCGCCGCTGCTCGACGGTGGCCGTCGCGACGGCCTGGCGGATCGTGGCGGCGATCGACGAGGGGGTGAGGGCGCTCTGGAACGCCAGCGTTCCGGCCGCGTGCCGGGTCACCTCGGCGAGACCTCCCGCGCCGGAGTGGACCACCGGTACGCCGAGGGACAGCGCCTCCAGGGCGCTCAGGCCGAAGGCCTCGACCCGGGACGGCACGAGGAGACAGTCGATCCGGCGCAGGAAGTCGGCGGCGTCGACCCGGCCGACGGTTTCCACGTTCGGTCGGGCGGCCAGGGCCAGTGCCCCGGTGCCGGCGACGGTGAAGTCGGTGTCCGTCATGAGCGACGCGACGTCGGGTATCAGGTCGACGCCCTTCTCGGGCTCCAACCGGCCCAGGTAACCCACCACGGGCCGCCGGGACTCCGGTGGCGTCGGTGCCGGCGCGGGCCAGGCAGCCGGGAGGGGATTGGGGATCACGTGGACGTTCCGGACGTGGCCCCGGTTGCGCAGCTCGTCCGCCTCGAACTGGGACACGGCCACGCTCGCGTGCGGGCGCAGCCGGCGCATGAGCAGGTCGAGCGTGATGTTCGACTGGATGCTGGCCCGGCGCGCCACCGAGGGCGCCGTGTCGAGGAACTGCCACAGGCTGGTGTGCATGGTGACCACAAGTGGTGTGTCGCGGTGTGCGGTGGCCAGGGCGGCCCGCGAGTGCATCGCCGCGGACAGCAGGTGCGCGCAGACGACGTCCGGCCTGACCTCGTCGACGAGACGCCGAAGCGAACGGGCGTACCCCGGGTCGACCCGGCGGGCGGCGCCGAGGTTGACCCACGGAACTCCGGACTCCCGCAGGGAGGCGCCCACCTCGTCGTCGGAGGTGGCGGCGACGACGTCGACGCCGGTCCGCGCGTGCGCGGGGATGATCTCCGTCAGGATCCGCTCCGCGCCGCCGAACTGGCGCCGGCCGGACCCGCCGGTGGTGCAGACGAACAGCACCTTCATCGGGCACGCAGTCCTTCGACGGCGCCCCGTGCGATCGCCCGCCGTACCGGGCTCGGGCCGACGGCCGCGCGCAGCAGCACCCCGACCACGAAGGCGGCGCCGGCGATCTGACCCCGCCGGCCGGCCATCTGCCGGGTGGCCCGGATCAGCTCACGCGTCCGCCGCTGGGAGATCTCCTCCTCGGTCCAGCGCCGCCTGGCGGTGGCGTCGTCCTCGTGCATGATCACCGCGTCCGGCACGTACGCCAGGCGCAGGCCGCGCTGCTGCACCGCCCAGCACAGGCGCATGTCCTCGCCGTAGAAGAACGACGTCTCGTCGACGCCGCCGATCGCGTCGAGGGTGCTGCGCCGCAGCGCGACGAACGGCCCGGTCAGCCAGTCCGCCGTCGCCGGGTCGGCGATGATCCGCAGGTTCGGCAGGACCATGCTCAGACCGGTGGCGTGGGCGAGCCCGACGGGCACGCTCAGGAAGCGTCCGCCCTCCGTCCGTGGTTCGCCGGACGGGGCGACGACACCCGGGAAGGCGGCACCCACAGTGGGGTCGTCGAGTGCCCGCAGCAGACGCTCGACGGCCCCCTCGCGCACGATGATGTCGTTGTTCGACAGGATGACGTTCGCCCTGGTGGTGTGCCGGACACCCAGGTTCATCCCCCGGGCGTAGCCCAGGTTCGAGCCGGACTGGACGTAGCGGACGCCCTGCCGGGCGCAGAACTCCTCGAGTGCCTGGCGGATGTCGTCCGAGCTGCCGTTGTCGACCACGACGATCTCCGCCTCGCGGGGCAACGACAGCACACAGGCGCGCGTGCGGTCGTAGTCCTCCCAGGCGAGGACCACAATCGAGACATCCAACTCATACCGTCCCAGGGATCCGCGGCCGCGACCGTCGCAAGCTCGCACGAGAGATGAAGGCGTGTACGGCGTAGGCGAGCGACGAGGCCAGCGCCGCTCCGATCACCCCGCCCACCGGGATGACCCCGAAGTAGGCGGTGATCGCGACGACGAGGGTGATGACCGCCGCGACCGTCGTCGCCCTCTCGCCCCGCTTCTTCAACAGCAGGGAACTCCAGGTCTTGCCGGCCGCCGCGGCCAGCGTCCCCGGCAGGAGGCAGAGCCCCAGGACCCAGGCGAGCCGGTACTCCGGCCGCAGGAACCCCAGCACGGCCAACGCCGCCACGGCGGCCAGGGCCACCGGAACAGCCGACCGGACCACGGGCGCCGCCCGGTGCGCCGACGCGTCGACGTTCCGGTCGGCGAGGATCCGTTGGGCGCGCACCACGGCACCGGCCTGTGCGAACTCCAGCGCCGCGACCGCCAGGGCGTACACACCGAGCGGCCCGGCACCGACGAACCTGGCCACCAGAATCTGGTTGAACCGCAGCGTCATCATCTGCGCGAAGATCCCGGTGTGCAGGTTGCCGACCGCGCGCAGGTCGGAGCGGTAGTCAAGCGCGTCGGCCGTCGGTGCCGGCGCGGGCCCGGCCCGCCGGACCATCCCCAGCACCAGAGCGCACACGGCAAACGCGGTCACCCACTGGACGGCGAGCCAGACGACGCTCCACACACCGCCGTCGAGGTGCCCGGTGGTGAGCAGCGCCAGGTAACCACCGACCAGGACGGCGCCGCTCGCGGCGCGCATCGAGTAGACGGCGAGGAAACTCCGCTGCCGCAACGCGATCGACGAGACCGTGTTGGCGATGGTCAGACCGGCGGCGGAGCCCACACCGATCAGGTAGCTGCCGATCCCGCTCAGCGCCGTCAGCAGCGCGGCGGCGACCGCGGAGAGGAGCACCGAGGTCACGAACATCGCGAGGACCCACACCCGTCCACGGGAGAAGACCCAACCCGCCGGACGCGACAACAGGAAGGTGTCCAGCGACAGCCCGCCGACGGCCGCGCCCAGCGTGGCGCTGACCATGTTCGCGGACAGCTCACCGCGCTCGGCGGCGGGCAGGGCCACCGACACGACCGCCGCCAGGCCGGTCAGACCGAGGGCCGCGAGGTACAGGCGCTCCGGCGCGACGAGCCGCCGGAGGGGACCGGGCGCGGGAACGTCAGTGTCGTTCGGCGACGACCGACCGGCGTTGGACACCGACACGCTCTTCACTCGTCTCCCCCGGGTGGTGCGGCACACCGGCGGGGACGACGAGGTCCACACCGCTGGCACTGTCTACCCGAACGCTCCGGCACCCGCAACCACGTCGATGGCCGCACCGAGCGGGGCCGGTGCTGCGGATCAACGCCCGCCGCCACGGAACACCTCCGCGACCGTACGCAGCACCACCTTGACGTCCAACCACAGTGACCAGTTCTCGATGTAGTAGTTGTCGAACCGGGCCCGGTCCGAGATCGGAGTGTCGCCCCGCAGGCCGCTGACCTGGGCAAGGCCGGTGAGCCCGACGGGGACGCGGTGCCGTGCCGCGTACGTCGGGTACTCGGCGGAGAACTTCTCGACGAAGTACGGCCGCTCCGGCCGCGGCCCGACCACGCTCATGTCGCCGCGCAGGATGTTCCACAGCTGTGGCAACTCGTCGAGCGAGGTCCGGCGCAGGAACCGGCCGATCGGCCGGACCCGCTGGTCGTACGCGATGGACCAGTTGGTCTGCGACTCGTGGTTGTTCACCGGGTGCATGGTCCGGAACTTGATGACGTTGAATGGCTTGCCGTACCTGCCGATCCGCTCCTGGTGGAAGAAGATCCCCGGGCCGCCGTCGACGAACGTGGCGATCGTGCAGAGCAGCAGCAGCGGACTCAACAGGATGAGGGCGAACGCCGCGAACACGATGTCGGAAGCCCTCTTGATCGCCCAGCGGGGGCCGGTGAGCGCGATGTCCCTGATCTTGACAATCGGGAACGCTCCGATGTGGTCCGGGTAGCCGCTGTGCGAGCGGGACCCCCACAGGCGGGGCACCGCCCAGAGGTCGCATCGGGAGCTGCGGGGTCGCAGCAGGGTCTCCATCAGCGTGGACTCGTGGCAGTCCGGATCGGCGATGACGAGCACCTCGCACTCCAGCAACCGGACGAGGTGTTCGAGGTCGGAGAGGGTGCCGCTCAACGGCAGCACCGCTGTGTCCTGGCGGGACGGGGCGTCGACGCAGCCGACGAACCGCAGGCCGTACTGCGGGTAGCGGCGCAGCAGGCGGGCGAGTTCGACGCCGATCGGCCCACCGCCGACGATTATCGCGTTGTGCTCCGCCCAGCGGCGCTTGCGGGACAGGACGGTGAACGCCCGGCTGGCCGCCCGCCCGAGGATCACGAGGCCCGCCGACAGCGCGACACCCCGCATGAACCCGCCCACGTAGGTCACCGACGAGTGGCGCTCCGCCGCGATGATCGCCACGATCGCGGCGGAGGCCAGCAGGCGCCCGCAGAGGACTGGCAGCTCGTCCAGGATGCTCACGTGCCGGCGCGGCCGGTAGAGGCCCCCGGCCGCGAAGAGGGCCACCGTCAGCGCGGCGTTCGCCAGCGTGCCCTTCCAGTAGTCGTGGCTCAGCGCCAGCGGGGCGACGAGCGCGACGACGTCAACGGGCGCGGTCACCATCCATGCCCGCAGCCACCGGGTACGCGACGACGTGCGGGAACGGGCGTACGGCAGGACGGCCGTGGTGCTCAGGCCGGCCGGCTCCGCCCCGGTCTCCGGCTGCCGGGTCTGGGGCACGGGGGATGGGCTGGTCGTCGGCTGGCTTGACACTGTGAACCTCCCCGTGATCGCCCGTGTGGAGACCGCGACCAGAACGGCTACCGAACGTCAGCTCGGTCGGGACACGCCACCGTGGTCGGCGGGCACTACTTCGCGGCGGACAGAATCTCCGGCACGTTGTCGCTCCGGACCGCCTCGAAGACCCGTGCGGCCTTCTCCTTGTCGGCCAGGACCACGCTCTCGCCGCCGATCGTCCCGGTGCCCTTGGTGGGGCAGGTCAGGAACGTCAGGTTGCCGCTGCGCAGCCCTCGGAGATCGGAGGCGAGGTCCAGCATGTTGAGCGACTTGTCCACCGCCACCGCATCCGCCGTCGCCTGCACGAAGGAGTTGAGCTTGGCCGGGTTGGCGAGCGTGCCGCCGGACGCCGCCTTGTCGAGAATCGCCTTGATCACCTGCTGCTGGTGCTGGATCCGGGCGAAGTCGCCTTCGGGGAAGGCGTGGCGCTCCCGGGCGTAGTCGAGAGCAGCGGCGCCGTCCATCCGCTGCCGGCCGGCGGCGAACGTCCGGCTGCCGTTGAGGGCGTACAGCGTGGTGAAGCCCTTCTCGACGTCCACGTCGATGCCGCCGAGGGCGTCCACGATCTCCTTGAAACCGCCGAAGTCGACCATCGTCACGTGGTCGACCCGCACGCCTGTGAACTTCTCGACCGTCTGCACCATCAGTGGAACGCCGCCCCAGGCGAACGACGCATTGATCTTCGCGTCCCGGCCGCCGCGACCCTGCGGCGACTTCGGCACGTTCACCCAGGTGTCCCGGGGGATCGAGATGAGCTGGGCGCTGGAGTGGTCCTTCGGAATGTGGGCCAGGATGATCGTGTCGGTACGGGAGCCCGCGTCGCTCTCCGGGTCCCGCGAGTCGCTGCCCAGGATCATGATGTTCAGGGCGCCCTTGGCCTTCTCGACCACCGGCGGGCGCTCGGCCTCCGGTACGCCGTCGAAGGCGTCCACACGCTCGATCCCGTTGTTCACCGAACGGTAGTAGAGCCCTCCGGCGAGCACGCCGCCCCCGGCGAGCAGCACCAGAACCGCAAGGGTGATCAGCAGGGCCTTCTTCCACCGGCGACGCTTCGGTGGCGCCTCAGGCGTCGGCTCCGATGGTGGCTGTGCCTCGATGAACTGGGTCTCGGGCTCCGCGTGCCCCTGGCGATACCGCATGAACTCCGATGCTACTGATCGCGGGTTACGCTCACGTACCCCAAAGGCGGTCCACATGGGTCCGTTTGACGACTGAAATCTTTTTCCGGCACGTGGTGCCCCGGAACTGGTATGAAACAGCCGTGGACCCATCGAAGCTGCGCCGGGCCATCGCCCGTACGCCTTTCGCGCCCGTCGCCGCCTTCCCCAAGCGGTTCGCCCGGGTCGCCCGCCACGACGCGCGCGTGCTCCGCGTCTCCGCCCGCTGGCTGGTGACGTCCCGCGAGCACCACAACTACACGTACGAGCTGACCAAGCTCAGCCGCCAGCACCTGGCCTGGTTCGTCAGCGTGGTCTGCGACCAGCCGGTCAAGCAGGTCCGCGCGTGGATCGACGAGATCGAGTCCGACCAGGCGCTGCGCGAGCACATCGAGCGGGCCACCGCAGGCGCCGCCCGCCGCGGCCTCGCCGACAGGCGCGTGCGCTACGCCCGCCGGGTCGGCTGGTACGCGATCGTCCGGGCCACCCGACCCGCGCACGTGGTCGAGACAGGCGTCGACAAGGGGCTGGGCACCTGCGTCCTGGCCGCCGCCCTGCTGCGCAACGCGCAGGAGGGCCACCCCGGTCGGGTCACCTCGCTGGACATCAACCCGGAGGCCGGCTACCTCGCCGCCGGCGCGCCCTGGTCCGAGGTCGTCGACCTGGTGATCGGCGACTCGATCACCTCGATCGGGGCACTCGACCGGCAGGTCGACCTGTTCCTGCACGACAGCGACCACAGCCGCGCCCACGAGAAGCGTGAGTTCGACGCGGTGGAACCGAAGCTCGCCTCCGGCGCGATCCTGCTCACCGACAACGTCACAAGCACCAACGTGCTCGCCGAGCACGCCGAGCGCACCGGCCGACGGTTCCTCGCCTACCGGGAGAGCCCGGCAGACCACTGGTATCCGGGCGACGGCATCGGCGTGGCATGGTAGCCGGGTGCGGCTGAGCTCGATCCACACGTACCCGGTCAAGGGTTGTCACCGGGTCGACCACGACGGCGCGTCGGTGCAGGCGTGGGGCCTGGCCGGCGACCGGCGCTGGATGGTGGTGGACGCCGACGGCGTCGGCGTCACCCAGCGGGAGACGACCCGGCTGGTCGACCTGCGCGCAGGCGTGCGCCCGGGTGGTCTGACGCTGCGCGCCGACGGGCGGCCCGACCTCGACGTGCCCGAGCCGGCCGGTGGCGAGCAGGTGCTGGTGCGGACCTTCCGCGGACGCGAGCTGTCCGTCCCCGCCGTGGCGGCTGGTCCGGTGGCCGACGCCTGGCTCGGCGCGCTGCTCGGCCGGCAGGTCCGGCTGGTCTGGCTGGCCCGACCGACCCGCCACCTGGCCGCCGGGAGCCGTGAGTACGACACCGGCGACCAGGTCAGCTTCGCCGACGCCTACCCGCTGCTGCTGACGAACACCGCCTCGCTCGACGCGCTCAACGGCTGGCTGGCCGAGGCGGGGGAGGAGCCGGTGCCGATGACCCGGTTCCGGCCCAACCTGGTGGTCGACGGAGCGCCGGCCTGGGCCGAGGACGGCTGGGCCGGCCTGTCGCTGCGCGTCGGCGGCCTGCTGATGCGCGCCGCCGGGCCGTGCGACCGCTGCGTGGTGACCACCACCGACCAGGAGACGGGGGTACGCGCGAAGGAGCCCCTGCGCACCCTCGCGCGCCACCGCAGAATCGACAAAAAGCTCCTGTTCGGACTGCACCTCGTGCCTGTCGACGGTGGACCACTGGCGGTGGGCGACCGGGTCGTCGTCGAGCCCTGACCGGCCGGCCTGTCGCCGCCGGCACGTCCCGGTCACCGTCCGTCGACGCTGTCTTAGCTTTGGCTTAGCCCGCTTGTCCGGCTGCTCACACCTCCGGCACCATCGCCGTCGTGACGGACGGAAGCGCTCCCGCGGTCGTCGACATCGACATCGACCTGGACCGGGTTCCCGACGACCGGCCCGCGACCTCGTCCGGTCCGCTGTCCTGGCTGGTCGCCACCGGCGTCACGGTCCTCGCGGCGACGCTCGGGCTCAGCCTGGCGCTGCGCTCCGGTTCGGCCCCGGCCTGCGCGGCCGGCCGCACACTCGGCGCCGCGCCGCCCACCGGCACCGCCACGCACAGCGGCAAGGCCACCTTCTACGACTCCAACGGCGCCGGCGGCAACTGCTCGAACCCGGCCGCGCCCGCCAACCGGCTCTACGTCGCGCTCGGCCCGAGCGAGTACGCGGCGGGTGCCGCCTGCGGCGGATTCCTCGACGTCACCGGCCCGAAGGGCACCGTCCGGGTGCTCGTCATGGACCAGTGCCCGGAGTGCGAACCCGGGCATCTCGACCTGTCCCGGGAGGCGTTCGCCCGGATCGCCAACCCGGTCCAGGGCCTCGTACCGGTCACCTACCGCGCGGTGGTCAACCCGCCGCTACCCGGCCCTCTCACCTTCCGGATCAAGGAGGGCGCGTCGCAGTTCTGGTTCGCCGTCCGGGTCGGCAACCACGGCAACCCGTTGCGTTCCGTCGAGGTCCGCCAGGGCGACAGCGGCCCGTGGCGGTCGACAGCCCGGCAGGACTACAACTACTGGCTGATTCCGTCAGGCGCCGGCGCCGGGCCGTTCAGCGTCCGGGTCAGCGACGTGTACGGCAACCGGGTCACCGCCTCGGGGATCCGGATGGCGCCCGGCCAGGTCCAGACGAGCGTGATCCGCATGTACGGGCCCGGCGCGCCGACCAGTTCGCGGAAGCCCGCCTCGGCCCGGCCGTCTGCCACCCGGGCCGGCGGCACGCCGACACCGGCCCGCCCGGTCGAGGTCGCGAGGGCGAGCGCACCGGCCGCCGCGACGCCCTCGGCCCGTCCGGCCGGCGCGACGGCCCGCTGGTGTGGCTGACCGGTCAGCCGGTCGGTGTCAGGTCGAGCCACATCAGGATTTCGTGCCGATCCGGGGGTATGCCGCGCCAGCAACCGCGCGACAGTGACGCGTCGACGACGGTCGCCGACCGAACTTGTGGTGGGGCCGGCGGGATTCGAACCCGCACTGGTACGGACCTAAACCGCATGCCTCCTGCCGTTGGGCTACGGCCCCATGAAGCTGTACTCCACAAGCATCCACGGCCATTCTTGCCGACGAGGCAGCCGTCTGCCTATTCGAAAGCCTGTGGGAGTAACCGCGTCAGGATCGTAGACCACCTCGGCGTCGACGCGGACAGGCCTTCGCTGCCCGGCGTACGTGGAGGTCTGGCTGTGGCAGTTGGGGCACAGCAGACGGAGATTGCGCGGTCGGTTGTCGAGAAAATCGCCGTTGATGTGGTCGACATGCAGCGTCAGCTTGGCCCCTTGCCATGTCGACCCGGTGCCGCACACCTCGCAGTTCTCGGGAAGGCCGATTGCTGCCAGGGCACGTTTGAGTCGAAGGCCTGGGATCCGACGGGAGTCGGCGGGCAGCACCACCAGCAGGTCTTCGGGGGATTTGCGCCGCCAACGTACGCCTCGGTTGTGCGCCTGCCCGGTGAAGTGCGACGTGTCGATGCCGAATCTCTTGAGCTGACGGCTGATGTGGGCGTGTGAGCCACCACTGACGCGTACGCCGGCAATCGCATCACCTCGGTGATGTTGCGTGCTGCGGCGGCCGCTTGCGCAAGCGACTCGGGCGTGTACTTGTACCGAACCATCAACGGACGGTAGCGGCCTGGTGTGACAGGTCAGTCCAGGCCGAGGTCGCGGCGGAGTTTGGCGACGTGGCCGGTGGCCTTGACGTTGTAGAGCGCCCGTTCGATCTTTCCGTCGCCGTCGATGACGAAGGTGGAGCGGATCACCCCGGTCACGGTCTTGCCGTAGAGCTGCTTCTCGCCGTACGCGCCGTACGCGGTGAGCACCGCCTTGTCGACGTCCGACACCAGCGGGAAGGTGATCGCGTCCCGGTCGCGGAACTTCGCAAGCTTCTCCGGCTTGTCCGGGGAGATGCCGACGACCTCGTAGCCGGCCGCCTGGAGGGAGGCGAGCGAGTCGCGGAAGTCGCACGCCTGCTTGGTGCAGCCGGGGGTCATGGCCGCCGGGTAGGCGTACAGGACGACCTTGCGGCCGCGCAGGTCGGCGAGGGAGAGCTGGTCGCCGGTGTCGGTGGGCAGGGTCCACTCGGGGGCGGGGTCACCGGGGGAGAGGCGGTCGGGCGTGGTCATGGCCCGACCCTACCGCCGGGGTCGGGCGGTGCCGTCGCCACCGGCGCGAGCGGCTGCGGCCCCGGGCAGCCCGAGGTGATCAACACCATGCCTTGTTGCCAGAGTCTGGCAACAACGAGGTTGGGGAAATAGGCTGACCCGGTCGGCCCCGCACGGGTCCGCTGACGCGTGGGAGGTCGCGTGGAAACACTGGCGATGCACATCTCGAACGGGATCATCGACGGTCCCGTCGCGGGGGTCTTCGCGGCACTCGCACTTGCCGCGCTCACCTTCTGTGTCCTGCGCGCCCGGCGCGACCTGGACGACCGGCTGGCACCGATGGCGGGCCTGGTGGCAGCGTTCATCTTCGCCGTCCAGATGCTCAACTTCCCGATCTTCACGGCCGGGGTCAGCGGTCACCTGCTCGGTGGCGCGCTCGCCGCCATGCTCGTCGGCCCGTGGGTCGGCGCGCTCTGCGTGGCAGTCGTCCTCGTCGTCCAGGCGCTGATCTTCGGCGACGGCGGCGTGGCGATGCTCGGCCTCAACATCACCAACATGGCGCTGCTCGGCACCGCGGCGGCGTACCTGCTCATCGCCCTGCTGCTGCGGGTGCTTCCCCGTACGCCCGCCGGCCTGGCGGTGACCGCCTTCGTCGCCGCCATGCTCAGCGTGGTCGTCGCGTCCCAGGGCTTCGTCGTGCAGTACTGGCTCGGCGGCACCACCGACCTCGGCGGCAACCTGGCCGGGCTGGCCGGCACGATGGCCGGCGTCCACCTGCTCATCGGCATCGGCGAGGGCCTGATCACCGCGACCACCGTGCTCACCGTCGCGAAGGTGCGCCCCGACCTGGTGTACGCGCTGCGCTCCCTGCGTACGCCCGCCGCTCCCGTCGTCCCGGTCGCCGGAGGTGTCCGATGAAGAACCGTTCCTGGGCCTTCCTGGCCGGCGGCCTGCTGGTCGCCCTGCTGCTCGCCGGAGTGGTGAGCAACTACGCCTCGTCCCACCCGGACGGGCTCGATTCGTCCCTGCTCAAGGGCTGCACGGTCGACGCCGACGACAACATCGTCGCCGGCAGCTGCCCCGCCCAGCAGGCGAAGGACCACGAGTTGGGGGACAGCCCGCTCGCCGACTACGGCGTACGCGGCGTGGAGAACAGCTTCCTCTCCACGGGCCTGTCCGGGGTCCTCGGTGTGCTGGTGACCTTCGCGATCGGCGGTGGCCTCTTCTGGCTGCTGCGCCGCCGGGGCGGCACGCCTACCGACGGCGACCCGACGCCCGCCGACGGCGACGCGACGGCGACCCGCGCCGAAGCGACGAACTGAGCAGGGGTACGCGGATGGGTGCCGGTCACGGGCACGTGCTGTACCGCGAGTCGGACTCGCCTGTGCACCGGCTCCCGCCCGAGGTCAAGATCGTGGCGATGGTGGTCTTCACCATCGCCGTGGTGGCCACCCCGCGCGAGGCGTTCTGGGCGTTCGGCGCGTACGCCCTGCTGGTGGCCCTGGTGGGGGCGCTGGCCCGGGTGGGGCCGCGGTGGCTGCTCAGCCGGGCGCTGATCGAGCTGCCGTTCGTGCTGTTCGCCGTGGCGCTGCCGTTCCTGGGCACCGGTGAGCGGGTCGAGGTGCTGGGCCTGCGGCTGTCCGAGGACGGGCTGCACGGCGCGTGGAACATCCTGGCCAAGGGCACTCTCGGCGTCCTCGCCTCGCTGCTGCTCGCCGCGACCACCACCACCCGCGACCTGATCGTGGGGCTGGACCGGCTGCACTGCCCGCAGGTGCTCACCCAGATCGCCACGTTCATGCTTCGCTACCTCGACGTGCTCGTCGGCGAGGCGCGGCGGATGCGGGTGGCCCGGATCTCCCGGGGCGACGACCCGCGTTTCCTGTGGCAGTTGCGCGGCTTCGCCGCCGGGATCGGCGCGTTGTTCCTGCGCGCCTTCGAGCGCGGGGAGCGGGTCTACCTGGCGATGCTGTCCCGGGGCTACACCGGGCGGATGCCGGCCGTGTGGCAGGGCGACGGCGCGGCGACCGCCGGTCAGTGGCTGGTCGCGGCAACAGTGCCTGTGGTGGCGGCCTCCATCGCCGCCACCGCCGTCGTGCTGACATGATCGGAGTCGTGCCTACCGCTGTCTCGCTGGACGTTCGTGGTGTCCGGTACGCGTACCCGGACGGGCACGTCGCCCTGCACGGCGTCGACCTGACGGTGCCGCGCGGCGACCGGGTGGCGCTGCTCGGGCCCAACGGCGCCGGCAAGACCACACTGGTGCTGCACCTCAACGGCATCCTCACGCCTACCGAGGGCAGCGTGAGCGTCGGCGGGCTGACCGTCACACCGGACCGGGCCACCCTGTCCGAGGTGCGCCGTCGGGTGGGCATCGTCTTTCAGGACCCGGACGACCAGCTGTTCCTGCCCACCGTGGCCGAGGATGTGGCGTTCGGGCCGGCCAACCTGGGCCTGCGCGGGGCGGAGCTGTCCGCCCGGGTCGACGAGGCACTGGCCGCGGTGGGGATGGGCGAGCACCGGGACCGGTCGCCGCAGCACCTCTCGTTCGGGCAGCGCCGCCGGGTGGCGGTGGCCACCGTCCTCGCCATGCACCCGGAGATCCTGGTGCTGGACGAGCCGTCGTCGAACCTGGATCCGGCGGCCCGCCGCGAGCTGGCCGAGATCCTGCACGGCCTGCCGGTGACGCTGCTGATGGTGACCCACGACCTGCCGTACGCGGCGGAACTGTGCGAACGCTCGGTGATCCTGGACGGTGGCCGGATCGTCGCCGACGCCCCCACCCGCGACCTGCTGGGCGATGAGACCCTGCTGGCGAAGCACCGCCTGGAACTCCCCCACGGCTTCACCCCGCCGGCGTAGCCCCAGCCCCAGCCCCAGCCCCAGCCCCAGCCCCGTCGATCTTGCAGTTTCTGCCCCGACAATTGGGGTCCAGAGCCGCAAAACACACTCAGAAACTGCAAGGTCGCGGTGGTCAGGGGGTGGGGGCCGGTGCGGCGGCGCGGGAGGTGGCGTGCAGGCGCAGGACGCCGGCGGCCGTCGCGCCGGCGCCGGTGATGAGCACCGCCGCGACCATCACGCGTGCTGCTTCGGGCGCCCACGGCACCGGGGCGATGGACCTGGCGAACACGGCGGCGTTCGCCGTGCCGGCGAGGAGGGCCAGGCAGGCCCCGCCCAGCGCGACCACGAAGTCGGCTCCCGGCCGGCGGGCCAGCGCGTACCAGCCGGCGGCGATCGCGCCGAGGCCGGTGAGCAGCGACCAGACCTGCCCGGACAGCAGCCCGACCAGCACGCCCCCGACACCGTGGGCGCCGGCGTCCAGCTCCCGGCCGACCGGGTACACCACGGCCACCGCCCCGCCGACGATCAGCAGCACACCGAGGGCGGACAGCGCCCGCGCGCCGGCGGGGGAGGCGGCCGCGAGCAGGCCGAGCGCCCCCACGGCGAGCAGTCCCACGATGGTCACCGCCCACCAGGTGTACGCGTCGGGCGGCGGCACCCAGTCCAACGTGCCGTCGATCCGCAGCGGGGCGGTGCCGTCGCGCAGCGGCACCGTCCAGTCCCGGACCCGGTGTTCGCGTTCCGGCGCGGCGCGTACCGCCTCCGGCGGAGCCGACTCCTGCCACAGGGCGCGCTGGTCGTGCCAGCGCGCCGTCTCCCCGTCGGCGATCCGCCGCCAGGACGCGGGCGCAGCCGGGTCGGCGTCGGCGGGGAGCGCCGTGTCCCCGGCGAGGGTGCGGTTCAGGTAGGTGGCCGGGGAGCGGCTGTTCTCGTACACCCCGTCCGGGCCGATCCGCAGGTACGGCTCACCTGAGTAGCCGAGCACCTCGATCGGGCGGCCGGTGCGGTTGGTCAGCTCCAGGCGGGCGCCCGCCTCGACGACGCGTACCTCAAGACCGGGCCGGGCCGGGGTGACGCCGGCGGCCCGGGTGCGGTAGTCGGTGCCGTTCGGGGCGTCCGCGCCGTGCGCGGAGGCGGGCGCCGCGGTGACCAGTGTGGCCACGCAGGCGGCGGCGGCGACCAGGCCGGCACGGGCCAGCAGGGTACGGATCACTTGCCGGCCGCCGCCACGGCCGCGGTGAGACCCTGCGGGCTGCGGTCGGCAAGCGGCTGGCCGTTGACCAGGATGGTCGGCGTGCCTGTGACGTCGCTGCGGCTTGCCTCGTCGGTGACGTGCGCGGTCCACGTCCGGTAGGTGCCGTCCTTGACGCAGCCCCCGAACGAGCCCCGGTCGAGCCCCACCCCGGCGCCGATGTCGATCAGCTCGTCGTTGCTGAGCCCGGCGCTGCCCTCCGGTGGCTGCTTCGCGAAGAGCGCCTTGGCGTACTCCCGGAACTTGCCGCCGGCCGCCGCGCAGCCGGAGGCGGCCGAAGAGCGGGTCGAGTACTCGGTGGTGGAGAAGCGGTTGAGGTACGCCACCGGGTGGTAGACCACCTTCGCCTTGTTCTCGGCCACCAACTGTTCCAGGGTGGGCCCGCTGGTCTGCTCGAACTGGTTGCAGGCCGGGCAGAGGAAGTCCTCGTAGACGTCGACGGTGACCGGCCCGCCGCCGGTGACGATGCCGGTGCCGTCGGCGTTCGCCCCGGGCGGGGTGGTGAAGGTGTCCGACTTCTGGCTGGACCAGACGCCCCAGCCGATCACGCCGGCGATGATCAGCACGGCGACGGCGGCGACGGACACCCAGATCGTGCGGCGGCGGCGCCGTTCGCGGGCCAGCTGCTCGCGGACCACCCGGGCGGCGTCCCGCTGCCCCTTGCGACTACTCATCCTCGTCCTCCACAGCGGGTTCGCCGGACAGCCACCCGTCCACCGATACGGGCGTACGCGGCCAGATCAGCAAAAATCCGGCCAGTACCAAGAATCCCAGGTCGCGCAGGATCTCCGGGAGGTAACTGGGTGCCTGTCCCTCGGCGAGCTGCCCGCCGCTGCCGAAGCAGCCGCAGTCGATGGAGAGGCCACGCGCCCACGCCGAGGCGATTCCCGCGATGAAGACCACCAGCAGCACGGCCGACACCCCCGCGCCGAGCCGGGTGGCCAATCCGAGCAGCAGGAGCACGCCGAGCGCCAGCTCGACGAAGGGCAGCGCGGCGCCGATCACCGTCGCCACGTCGTACGGCAGCACCTGGTACGCGTTGACGGCCCGCCCGGACGCGGCCAGGTCGCCGACCTTCGACGCGCCGGCGATCAGCCAGACGGCGGCGAGGCCGAGCCGGGCCGCGACGCCGAGCCAGGGGCGGACGACGGGCCAGCGGCCGGCCCGGGTGGGGGGTGCTGTCACGCTCATTTGTCGTCCTGTCTCCGCCGGAAGTTCCGCGTTCAGCCGGCCAGGGCGTCGCCGACCGCCTCGACCAGCTCGTCACGGGCGCGCGCGACCCGGGAACGGATGGTGCCCACCGGCACCCCCTCGATCGCGGCGGCCTCCGCGTACGACAGGCCGAGCAGTTGCGTCAGCACGAACGCGGCACGCCGCTCGGCGCTCAACCGACGAACCAGGTCGCTGGCGCCGAACTGCCCGGCCGGGTCGGGATGCGGCCTGTCGGTGTACGCGTTCGCCGTCAACCGCTCGTCGAGCCGGCGACGGCGTACCACTGTCCGCAGGTGGTCGGCACAGGCCCGCCGGGCGATGCCGAGCAGCCAGGTGCGGACGGTGGAGCGACCCTCGAACGCCGGCAGCGCCCGGAACGCCCGCAGGTAGGTCTCCTGGGTCAGATCGTCGGCGCTGTCGGTGTCGACCAGGGCCGCGGCGAAGCGCCAGACCTCGGCCTGGGTCAGCCGGACGAAGGCGGCCTGAGCGGCCGGATCACCGTCACGGGCGGTCAACGCCCACTCGGTCGCCGGATCCCGGACGGCGTCACCTGTCGGCTCGGTCGGACCGGAGGCGCCGGTGTCACGCGGGACAGGGATCACGACAACCCAGGTTACGCGGCGCCCGGCGGAGCGTCAGGGTCCTTCGGCCCTTGGATGGTCTGCGCCACGTCGGGAACTTTTCCCCGCGCCGCGCCGACTACCTGCTCATGACACGCGACCAGGTACGCGCGGCGCTGGTGGCTGGGCGCAGGTGAGCCGTTCACCCGCCTCGGGTCGCCGAGAGCCACGTCGGTCGGCGACCATGGCCGGCATGACTGTCGCCCCCCGCCGTTGGATCGCCCGGCTGGCCGCAGCCGCCGGTCTCCTGGTCACCGTCGTCGCCCTGTTGATCGCACCGGCCACCCCCGCCAGCGCCCACGCGGTGTTGTCGAGCAGCAGCCCGGCGGCCTCCGCGGTGGTGCCGAGCGGGCCGTCCGAGGTGGTCCTCACGTTCACCGAGTCGGTCCGCAAGGTCCCCGACAAGGTGCGGGTGATCGCGCCGGACGGTTCCCGGGCCGACCGGGGTGAGCCGTCGTTCGACGGCGCCGTGGTGACCATCCCGGTGGATCCGTCCGGCGGGCGCGGCACCTACCTGGTCACCTTCCGGGTGATCTCCGCCGACAGCCACCCGGTCTCCGGCGCCTTCACCTACTCGGTGGGCGCGCCCTCGACCCCGCCTGTCGACGCCGGCAACGACAGCCGCGCCAACCCGGTGGTGGTCAACGCGGTGAAGGTCGCCCGTTTCCTCGGCTACGCCGGCCTGGTGCTGCTGGTCGGGCCGGTGCTGGTGCTGGCCGCGCTGTGGCCGCGGCGGCTCTCCCGGCGGGGGCCGAGCCGGCTGGCCTGGACCGGCCTCGGGTTGGTGGCACTGGCCACCATCGCCGACCTGTGGTTGCAGGTGCCCTACACCGCAGGTGGTGGCATCTTCGCGGTGACCGGCGAGGGGTTCGGCAGCGTGTTCGGCAGTGCCTTCGGCGCCGCCCATCTGGTCCGGCTCGGCCTGCTGGCGGCCTCGGCGTTCCTGCTCCGGCCGATGCTGGCCCGCCCGGCCGGCCGCGCGGACGCCATCATCCTGGCCGTGCTGGGCGCGGCCGCGCTGCTGACCTGGCCGCTGGCCGGGCACCCGGCGGCGTCCCCGGCGCCGGCGGTGTCGGTGGTCGTCGACGCGGTCCACCTCGGCAGCATGGCGGTCTGGCTGGGCGGTCTGCTGATGCTCGCCGGTTTCCTGCTGCGCCAGGCCGACGAGCGGGAGCTGGGCGCGATCCTGCCGATCTGGTCCCGGTGGGCGGCGCTCGCCGTCTCGGCGCTGCTGCTGGCCGGCACCGTCCAGGCGTTGATCGAGGTGGCCACCCTCGACGCCCTGGTCAGCACCACCTACGGGCGCCTGCTGCTGGCCAAGATCGGACTGTTCGCGATCGTCATCGCCGTGGCCGCGTACTCCCGGCAGATGGTGCGTCGACGCGTCGCCGCGCAGCGGCCGGTGCCGGTGCGCCGGGCGGTCTGGGTGGAGTTGGCAGTCACCGCCGTGGTGCTGGGCCTGTCCGCGACGTTGGTGCAGACCACACCCGCCCGGACCGCCGTAGAGGAGCCCTCCGGCACCCAGGCCGGCCTGTTCACCACCACCCTGTCCAGCCCGCTCTACTCCCTGCGTGTCGAACTGGACCCGGCGCAGCGCGGCAACAACTCGATCCACCTGTACGCGTACGCCCCGGACAACCAGTCGCAGCCGCTGCCCGTCGCGGAGTGGAAGGCCACCGCGGCGCTGCCGTCGGCCGGGATCGAGCCGATCGACGTCCCGCTGCTGCCGCTCGTCGACAACCACGCGTACGGCGACGTCAGCCTGCCGGCAGCCGGCGACTGGCAGTTGAAGATCACTGTCCGGACGACGGACATCGACCAGGCCACGGTGACCGCCACCGTGCCCATCCGTTAGAGAGGTTCGCGAAACCCATGACCCGACTCCGGCGTACCGCAACCGCCGCTGCCGCCCTGGCGTTCACCGCCGTCGCTGTCCTCGGCTTCGCCGGGGCCGCGTCCGCCCACGTCACGGTGAACCCGAAGGAGGCCACCCAGGGCGGCTACGCCCGGGTGGCGTTCCGGGTGCCGAACGAGAGCGACACCGCGTCGACCACCAAGCTGGAGGTGGTGCTGCCGGAGAACGCCCCGGTCGGCTCGGTGTCGACGCAGCCGGTGCCCGGATGGACCGTGGCGGTGGAGAAGCGCAAGGTGGATCCGCCGATCGACGTGCACGGCAGCCAGATCACCGAGGCGGTCTCCAAGATCACCTGGACGGCCGCCGGGGACGCCGCGGTCAAGCCGGGCCAGTTCCAGGAGTTCGGGGTCTCGATGGGTCCGCTGCCGAAGGTCGAGTCGATGGTCTTCAAGACCCTCCAGACGTACTCCGACGGCAACGTGTCTCGGTGGATCGACGAGCCGCAGCCGGGCGGCGAGGAGCCGGAGAAGCCGGCGCCGGTGCTCACCCTGACGGCCGCCGCGCCGTCGGCGTCGGCCGCGCCGTCCGCCGCCGTGGCGTCGCGCGACGACGATGACGACGAGGAGAGCGACGGCCTCGCGGTCGGCCTCGCGATCGCCGGTCTCGTCGCCGGGCTGGCCGGTCTGGCGCTGGGCGGGCTGGCGTTCGCCCGGACCCGCCGGGAGCCGGTCGCCAGGTCCTGACCCACCGCGCAGCCACTGGCCCGCCGGACATCCGGCGGGCCAGTGCTTTCCGCTGCCGGGACTGGCCGTGCCGTGGATATCCCCTGATCAGACGGTCGACGTCGGTAAGGTCGGCCGGGTATCTGGCTACGGAGGGGGACGGTGCGAATGCGTTTCGTGCGGGTGATCGCCGGAGTGCTGCTGTTGGTCGTCGGGATTCCGGTGCTGTTCGCCGGTGGAGCGCTCTGGCTGGTGACCCGGCACGCCGACCCGGGCGGGTCCTTCGCCGCCCGCTTCGAGACGGTCCGGGCGCCCGGGCACGCCGTCGTCGTCGGCGATCTCGACAGGCTGCTGCGGCAGGAGGCGCCCTTCGCGCGTACCGCACAGACCCGGCTGCGGGTGGACGCCCGCACGCCGGACGGCCCGGCGTTCGTCGGCCTGGCGCCCACCGCCGAGGTGCGCCGCTGGCTGGAGTCGGTGCCGCACGCCACGGTCCGCCGCGTCGCGTTGGCCCGGGGTCCGCTGCCGGTCCGGCTGGACCCGGCCGGCCCGACCGTCGCGCCAAGCGCCGACGAAGCGGCCAGCCCGCTGGGCCGAACCTTCTGGGTACGCGAGGGGATCGGCTCGCTGGAGTGGACTGCCGACGACCTGGCCGGCGAGCCGATGAGCCTTGTGGTGATGCGCCCGGACGGCGGCGCCGACCTCGCGCTTGACCTGCGGGCGGAGTTGCGGGCAACGTGGACCGGCCCGGCGACCTGGGGTCTGCTCGCCCTCGGGGTGCTGCTGGTGGTGGGCGCGGTGCTGCTCCTGCTGCGACCACAGCGCCCCCGCGAGGTGGTCTTCGTGGTCGAACCGGACCAGGTGCCGGTGCTCGCCGGCCGCCTCGGAGTCACCTCGCTGAGTGGCCTCGGCGTCCGGGAGCCCGCTGCCCCGCCGCTTCCGGCGGTGCGGCAGCTCGCTCCGGTGGGCTCGGGTGAGCGACCCCGCTCGGCGATCGGCGCGGAGCCGGCCCGCCCGGCGACCCTGGCCGATCTGGACGCGCCGACGGAGCGGCCCTACCCGCCCGAGGTGACGTTGAGTCTGGCCTGGCCACCGGCCGGGGCCGAGCCGACGGCGCAACCGGTGGCGGTGGACGAGACGGCGAGCGGCCCTCCGCGCTGCCGACGCGGAGGGCCACTCTCACCGGGGGATCGGTGCTACCCGAGCGACGCTTGAGGTAGATGAGGCCAGATTAGCGCCGATAGCGGCTACTGGGGATGTCTGTCCATTTGGTGCGATTTTTCCTCGGACTGTGGCTGGTCGGCGTGTCGGCGGCGGACCGACCGCACCGGCAGGGCCGCCAGCAGCAGCAGACTGAGCAGCACGTAGCTGTTCTGCGTGACGAAGTCGACCGGGTCGTGGGTGCGGACCGGTGCCGTGCCCCACTTCTGGAACGTCACCACGCCGTAGACGATCACGGCGGTCGTCCCGAGGGCGAGCCCGGCCAACCATCGGCGCCGGGGTGCCTCGTCCGGACGCTCGGCACTCAACGCCGCGTCCGCGAGCAGCACCACCGCCGGCACGAACCAGTAGATGTGATGGGTCCACGTGATCGGGCTGACCAGGGCACCGACCAGGCCGGTCAACGTCAGGCCGGTCAGCAGGTCACCGGCCCGGGCCGCGCGGGCGGCCCGCCACAGTCCGTAGGCGACGACGGCGGCGACCACCAGCAGCCAGAGCAGCCGGTCCGGCTTCTCCGGCGCGGTGAACCTGCTGAGCAGACCGAAGAGCGACTGGTTGCCGACGTAGTCGGTGCGGCCCACCCGGTCGTTGTCCCACAGCTCCCGGGTCCAGAAACGCCACGAGTCCTCCGGCGCGATCGCCGCCGCGAGCAGCGTTGCCGCCGCCGCTGTCGCGCTCGCCACCACCGCGGCCCGCCACCGGCGGGTGGCCAGCAGGTACACGATGAAGATGCCGGGGAACAGCTTGAGCGCCGTGGCCAGCCCAACGCCGACCCCTGCCCACCGCCGCGCCCTCGGTACGGCGAACAGCAGGTCGGCCAGGATCAGCACCACCAGCAGCATGTTGATCTGCCCGAAGGTGATCGTCTCGCGGGTGCTCTCCACGGCCAGCACCAGCAGCACGGCGACGGTGAGCGTGAACACCCGGGGCAGGCCGTGCCTCTCGATCACCGGCGTCACCAGCCACCTGGTGGTCAGCACCACGGCCAGGATGGTGAGCACCGTGAAGATCGTCACTGTGGCACCGAGCCGCAGCAGTCCGAACGGCCACAGCAGAAGAGCGCTGAACGGCGGGTAGGTGAAGTACAGCTCGCCCTGCACCCGGTCCGGCTGGACGTAGTCGTAGAGCGGGTTGCCGGCCGTCCACCACCGCATGGCCGACATGTAGATCTTCAGGTCGAAGAAGTTGTGCATCAGCCCCGGCAGGTACAGCGCCGGCAGCACGGCGGCCAGGGCCACCACCGCGACCAACCGGCGGACCGTACGGCCGCCAGGGTCGTCCTCGGTGACGGCGGGCGGAGCGACGGGTTCTGCTGGCACTCCGAAACCCTAGCGGTCTGCCGCACCCGGAGCGCGCAGCCGCGGGGCGTGGGCTGCGCGTAGGCTGTGCCGGTGGCTGAACTCCTCGTCTGGATCGACTGTGAGATGACCGGTTTGGACCTCGGCAGCGACAAGCTGATCGAGGTCGCGGCACTCGTCACCGATCCCAATCTCAACGTGCTGGGTGACGGGGTCGACGTGGTGATCCACGCCGACGAGGCCGCGCTGGAGGCGATGCCGGAGATCGTCCAGACGATGCACGCCAAGTCCGGCCTCACCGAGGAGGTCCGCCGCTCGGCGGTCACCCTGGCCGAGGCCGAGGACCTGGTGCTGGAGTACGTCCGCACCTTCGTCAAGGATCCGCGTACGGCGCCGCTGTGCGGCAACTCGATCGCCACCGACCGGGGCTTCATCGCCCGGGACATGCCCCGCCTCGACGCGCACCTGCACTACCGCATGATCGACGTCTCCTCGATCAAGGAGCTGTGCCGCCGCTGGTACCCCCGCGTGTACTTCGGGCAGCCGCAGAAGGGCCTCGCGCACCGGGCGCTCGCCGACATCCGGGAGAGCATCCGGGAGCTGGAGTACTACCGGCGCACCATCTTCGTCCCGCTGCCCGGCCCCGACGTCGAGACCGCCAAGGGCATCGCCGCCGAACTCTGACCCCTCGGACACCGAGCCGGGAACCCGCTGGACGTGCCCGGCGGCGGTGTGGCTATTATTGGTCCGCACCCCGCCCGGGGCGAACGACCGGGCGACGGCGGCATGGTGGCTGTAGCTCAGTTGGCAGAGCACCGGGTTGTGGTCCCGGTTGTCGTGGGTTCAATTCCCATCAGTCACCCCACTTGTTTCACTACTCAGGCCCCCTCTTCGGAGGGGGCCTGAGTCGTTGCGAGGGCGATGCGAAAGCCCCCTCCGCGGAGGGGGCTTTCGTCGTTTCCGGTCGCTCAGGCGGTCGGGGTGGCCGTGGGCGTGACCGCGTCGTCCGGCGTCGGCGAGGTGTCCGGGTCGGCCGGCGGCTCGTACGGCAGGGCGCTGCCCTTGACGTACTCGTCCCAGCTCATGTTCCAGTCGGTCCAGCCGTTGCCGTTCTGGAGCTTGCGCTCGGTGCCCTTGACCGTGATCGGGTCACCGATCTGGGTGTTCCTGAACAGCCAGTCGCCGTTGGCCATCGACACGTTCACGCAGCCGTGCGAGACGTTCACGCTGCCCTGCTGGCCCTCGGACCAGGGCGCCGCGTGGATGAACTCGCCGCCCCAGGTGAGGCGCTGCGCGAAGTCAATCTTGGTGCGGTAGCCGTCCTCCGGGCCCAGCTCCTCGAACGTGTCGAAGACCGTCTTGCGCAGCTTCTCGATCACGACCATGGTCCCGCTGGACGACGGGGTGCTCTTCTTGCCCAGGCTGACCGGGATGGTCTTGATCACGGCGCCGTTGCGGGTGACAGTCATCCGCTTGGTCTTGTTGTCCACTGTCATGACCACAGCTGCGCCGATCTTGATGTCCACGGAGAGGTCCGCGCGGCCGTACCAGCCGGAACCCATCGGCAGGCCGCCTGCCTGCACGCGGTACGAGACCGTGCTGCCGGTCTTCCAGAACTCCTTCGGCCGGTACCGGACCTCGGTGGGGCTGACCCAGTGCCAGATGCCCTCCTGGGCCGGCGTGGACGTCACGGTCATCCGGCGCTGCACATCGTCGCGGTAGTCCTCCGGGATGGCCCGGTCGAACTTCACGATCAGCGGCATTCCGACGCCGACGACCTGGTTGTCGCCGAGGAAGCTGCTCACCCGGATCTGCTTGCCGGGCTTGGCCATCGTGGTGAAGGTGCTGGTCGCGGTGGCCGGGCGGCCGTCGTCCCCGGTGGCGGTCACGGTGGCCGTGTAGCTGGTGCCGTACTCCAGGGCACCGGCCGGAAGCCAGCTCTTGCCGTCCGCGGCGAGCTTGCCCTCGACCGCCTTGCCGGCCGCGTCCTTCAGCTCGACGGCCGTCTCCTCGGCGTCCTTCGTGGTGAAGGTGATGCCCGTGGACGCCGGTACGTCCTTGGCGTCGGCCGCCGGTTCGCTGATGGTCGCCGCGGCCTTGGGGGGCGGGCTCTCGCCGCCGCCCTGCCACGAGGACGGCTTGCCGCCGTCGTCGGTGCAGGCGGAGGTGAAGGCCAGCGCCACGGCGAGCAGCCCCGCCGCGAGCACGCGGCGTCGCCCCCGGGGCCGGATCAGCTGGTCCTGGCTAGCTCGCATGATGTCCTCACAGTCGTGGTCCCTGACCCATCGTCTCCTAAAGACGCGCCGGAACCGGCCCCGGTTGCCGAGGGTGAACCGGAACACGCCGATCATGATGCCGGAATTTTGCTACTATCCGGCGTTTCGTGATTCGGGCTCGTCTTCGTGTCAGGTCTGAGGGGTCGCCGCCGCCGTCGTCGCGTCGCGGGCAGTGCCAGGGTACGCGCCGGCCCGTGCCATCGGCAGGGCCGGCGCGTAGCGACCAGACGACTCAGAGCGCCGGGCCGGAGCCGCCCTTGGGCACCGGCAACGCGCTGCCCTTGATGAACTCCGACCAGCTCAGACTCCACGCCGTCCAGCCGTTGCCGGCGGCGATCCTGCGCTCGGTGCCCTTGATCGTGATCGGGTCACCGATCCGGGTCTTGTCGAACAGCCACTTGGCGTTCGCCATCGACACGTTCACGCAGCCGTGCGAGACGTTCTGCCGCCCCTGCACGTGCTCCGACCAGGGCGCGGCGTGGATGTACTCGCCGCCCCAGGTGAGCCGCTGGGCGAACTGGATGTCGGTGACGTAGCGGTTGGCCGGGTCCGGATCGTCACGGGTGTCGAAGACGGTGGCTTCCTTCTTCTCCATCACGACCATCGTGCCGCTCGACGACGGGGTGCTCTTCTTGCCCAGGCTCACCGGGATGGTGCGGAGCAACGCGCCGTTCTCGTAGACCAACATCTTCTTGTTGGCGTTGTCGACCTTCATCTCGAACGACCGGCCGATCTTGGCGGTGGCCTTGCGGTCGATGTCGCCGTACTTGCCGTTGCTCAGCGGCATCCCGCCCAGCGCGATCCGCACCGTGATCGTGGTGCCGGGCTTCCAGTACTGCGGTGCCCGGTAGTACGCCTGGGTGCCGTTGCTGACCCAGTGCCAGGCGCCCGGCTGCGGCGGGTCGGTCTTGACGAACATCCGCTTCTGCACCGCCGCGCGGTCCTTCTTCGGGATGCCCGGATGGAACTCGGTGACCACAGGCATGGCCACCCCATAACTCTTGTCGTCGAACAGGTACAGCCCGGACCCGATCGTCGACTTCGGCTTGGTCATCGTGGTGAAGCTGCTGGTGCCCTGACTGCTCGTGCCGTCGGGCGTGCTCGCCGTCACCGTGGCCGTGTACCGCGTCCCGTACTTCAGGGGCGCGGACGGCACCCAGGACGAGCCGTCGGCGCGCAGCTTGCCCTCTACCGCGCCACCACCGTCGGCCGTCAGGGTGACCGCCGAGACCTTCGCGCCGTCCGGGAGCTTGGCGCTGATCTCCGTACTCGCGGGCCTGTTCTTCGCGCCGTCCGCCGGGCTCAGCGTGAGCGCCGGCCCGCTCGGCGTCGCCGGAGCCGAGGGCGCGGCCGAGCCGGCATCGGCGCCCACGCTCGCCTCGGACGACGTCCCGCCCACGAATTCCGGCTTCTTCTGCTCGTCGCCGCACCCGGTCAGTGCCAGCGACGCCGCCAGGGTCAGAGCGCCCACCACCGCCCCGGCTCGCGTGAACCGTGCCATCCCCACCTCTGTTCTCGCGTACCTGGCGGACATCGTGCCGCATCAACGCCGCCACCCATGCCCCGGACTTCCGTACGCTGATGCCTTTGTGGCCATATGCCCGGTAAGCTCGTCCGAAGGGGGGAGCCGGGTAACCGGATTGGAGCCCGGCTGGACCGGGTGCTAATCTTCTCTCCGTTGCCGATCGAGCGCCGCTAGCTCAACTGGCAGAGCAGCGGACTCTTAATCCGCGGGTTCGGGGTTCGAGTCCCTGGCGGCGCACCAACGAACAAGACCCTGACCTGGCAGGCACCTGCCGGGGCGGGGTCTTTTTCGTCGTCACCGGAAGCTACGCCGGTACGCCTGCGGGCTGGTGCCGGTGATCCGCTTGAAGCGGTCCCGGAAGGCGGTGGTGGAGCCGAACCCGACCTGCGTCGCCACCCGGTCGACGGGATGGGCGGTGGTCTCCAGGAGGTGTTGTGCCTGGTGGACGCGGACCCGGTGCAGCCACCGCAGCGGTGTGGTGCCGGTCTGGTCGCGGAAGTGCCGGTTCAGCGTCCGGGTGCTCATGCCGGCGTGGCGGGCGATGTCGGTGAGGGTCAGCTCACGGCCGGCGTTGTCGCGCATCCAGGCCAGCAGCGGCTCCAGGGTCGCACCCTCGGGGGCCGGCGGTTCGTGGGTGATGAACTGCGCCTGCCCGCCCGCGCGTTCCAGCGGCATGACCGACAACCGGGCCGCGTCGGCGGCGACGGCGGCGCCGTGGTCGCGGCGGACCAGGTGCAGGCACAGGTCGAGGCCGGCGGCGGCACCGGCGGAGGTGAGGAACTGGCCGTTGTCCACGTAGAGCACGTTCGGGTCCACCTGGATCCGCGGATGCTGGGCGGCGAGCTGGCCGGTGGCGAGCCAGTGCGTGGTGGCGCGGTGTCCGTCGAGCAGGCCGGTGGCGGCCAGGGTGAACGCGCCGCCGCAGATCGAGGCGATCCGGGCGCCGTTCGCGGCTGCGGCGTGCAGCGCGTCGAGGACCGCCGGAGGTGTCGCGGCGGCGGGGTCGGAGACACCCGGGACGATGACGGTGTCGGCGTCGGCGAGGACGTCCAGGCCCCACGGCACCGCCATGCTGAACGCGCCCGCGGTGACCGTCGGCGTGGCGGCGCAGACGAGGACGCGGTAACCGGCGCGGCCGTCGGGCAGGCGGGTGCGCTGGAAGACCTCCATCGGCGTGGCCAGGTCGAACGGGACGACGCTGTCGAGGGCGAGCACGGCCACCGTGTGCATGGCGGAATTCAACCAGTCAGGACCGCGCGGTGACCGGCGGGTGCACATCGGCCGCCGGGCGAGCGACCCGGTCGTACAGGTCTCGGACCGACAGGCCACCGGCGAAGCACCAGAGCGCGATGACCGGATCGCAGAGGGCGCAGCCGAACGACGAGTCGTGCAGCGACGGGATGATCGGGGTGCCGCGCCTGTGGTGCAGGACGTCCCAGGCCGTGTGCAGGAGCCATCCGACGCCGATGAAGGTGTACGAGGTGAGCCCGGCGTAGCCGACCGCCAGCAGCAGCGCGCAGAAGGCCAACTCCCACAGCCCGAATCCACCACCGCTGATGTAGGCGGCCCCGGCGCCGGTGACGACGAGCGCGTTCAGGCGCCGCCGGTGCGGCTCCGGCACGAAAGAGTTGAGCCCGACGTAGACCAGCCCGATCACCACGGGCATGACGTAGCGAAGCACGATCCAGCCCCGTTTCCGTTCCTGTTGAAGCGTGTCGGGAAGGAGCCTAGGAAGGCCCGCCGCAGGGGACGAGAGGCGAAAATGCCAGGCTCCGCCGGATTCTCGCCACCCGTCCCCTGCGGGTGTCCCTCCTTCCCGAGCCGGTACGTGGGCGTGCTAACGTCTCGTCCCGTTGTCAGCGAGCGCCGCTAGCTCAACTGGCAGAGCAGCGGACTCTTAATCCGCGGGTTCGGGGTTCGAGTCCCTGGCGGCGCACAAACGTTCAAGGCCCGATCCGGTGGTACACATCGAGGTCGGGCCTCTTCGTCTCCGCTCGATCAGATGGTGAAGCCGCCGTCGACGTTGATCGTCGCGCCGGTGATGTAACGCCCGTCCGGGCTGGCGAGGAATGCCACCGCTGCGGCCACGTCGGCGGGCTCCGCGTAGTGGCCGAGCGCGGTGAACCCGTTGATCGTGTCGGCGTTGGGGCCGTCGGCGGGATTCAGTTCGGTGTCCGTGGCCCCTGGGTTCACGAGGTTCACGGTGATTGCTCTGCCACCGAGTTCGCGTCCGAGCGCCTTCGTCAGACCGATCAGGGCGGTCTTACTCATCGCGTACAGCGAGAAGCCCGGGAAGACCGCCCGCTCCGCGACGTTGCTGCCGATGTTGATGATCCGCCCGCCGGCGGACATGTGGCGCGCTGCGGCCTGCGACGCGACGAACGGTGCCCGGACATTGACCGCGACGGTCTGGTCGAACTCGTCGAGGCTCAGGTGCTCCAGCGGGCCGAGGAGGAACGCGCCGGCGTTGTTGACCAGGATGTCCAACCGACCCAGTTCACCTGCGGCCCGGTCCACTGCGTCGACCACTGCCGCCGGGTCGGCACTGTCGGCCTGCACGGCTATCGCCCGCCGGCCCGCGGCCTTGATCTGGTCCACGACGTCGTTGGCGCGTTGCTGGTTCTGCTGGAACGACAGGGCCACGTCGGCGCCCTCCTCGGCTAGGCGCAGGGCGACTGCGGCGCCGATGCCACGACCACCACCGGTAACGAGGGCCACCTTGCCAATTAGTGCTTTGTTCATGACACAGAGCCTGGTCGACCAGGGCCGGACCGTCTGGCGGTGATCGGACTCCGCGTTCGCGTGACTGGTACGTGCGGCCTGAGGTGTCCGGTGGCTACCGGGCCCAGAGGCCTACCCGAGCAGCGCCGCCGCCCCCGCCACTGTGGCCAGCGACAGCGTCGTGGTGACCACCACCGCCCGGTTGGCCACCTCCTCGCCGAGCCCGTACTCCTGGCCGTAGATGAACGTGTTCTGCGCTGTCGGCAGGCCCGCGCACACCACCACGGCGAGTAACTGGGGAGCGGACAGGTGCAGGGCCAGTCCGGCCGCGTACGCGATGACCGGTTGCGCGACGAGCTTCAGCGCGGTGATCACGGCCAGCTCGGTGGGGTCTGTCGGTTGTGCCCGCGACGGCGCGGTGCGGTGCAGCGACGCGCCGAGCGCGACCAGGGCGGCCGGGACGGCGGCGCCCGACAGCAGGGTGAGTGACGCGCCCACCGCCGACGGCGGGTGTACGCCGGCAGCGGAGCACGCGACACCGAGCAGCGACGCCAGGATCACCGGGTTGCGTACCGGTAGGGAGGCGATACGGCGGACCCGTACCCGCCCGGCCGGGTCGCTGTGCCGGTCCAGGGCGACCAGGATCACGGGCGTCACCACAAGCACCTGGAGCAGCACGACCTCCGCCAGGAACGACACGTCGCCGAGGATCTGCGTGGCGATGGGAATGCCGAGGTTCGCCGAGTTCACGTACCCGGCTGCCATGCCCCAGATCGGTCGCTCGCCGGGCGGGCGACCGAACAGCCTGCCCGCGCCGGCCCACCCGAACCCGACGACCGCGGCGGTGCTCACCGCGAAGGCGAGCAGCGGGCGGCCGGCGAACCCGGAGAGCGGCATTCGGGACAGGGCCAGGAACAGGGCGGCCGGCATCGCGAGGTGGAACACGAACCGGCCGAGCACCGACGCCGCCGTCTCGCCCAGCAGGCCCCAACGACAGGCCGCGTAGCCGAGGGCGGTGAGGATCCAGATCGGTACGAACGCCGACACCAAGCTCATCCGGTGGTCACCGCCGGACCGCCGGAGGTCGTCCAGATGTACGTCGGTCGGCAGCCACGCGGTGAGCCTGGCATCCCGGCGTGCACAGCGGGACGTCAGGGGCGGGGCGGCGACGTGCGGCGGATCGGGGTGTACGCCCGACCGCAGGTGACGGGTCTGGTCCGTCGGGGCGGCGGGGTCTAGGTTCTTCGCGGTTGGCATCGACGACGACGGGGGTACGGGATGGGCGACGAGAGGCTCGACGATGGAGGTTTCCGGGGCGGGTTCGACCTGCTCGTCACCCCGGACGTCAGGTACACGCGGTTGCTGCGACGGGATCTGCGGCGGATGAGTTGGCTGTTCGTCATCTCGGGTGTGCTGCTGTGCATCACGAGTCTCGGTACGTTCACGGCCGACGGTGGCTGGCTCTTCGCGGGGCTGTTCGGCCTCCCGTTCGGGGTGGTGTGGATCGTCGCCGGGCTGATCAACGGTTCGGCGTACCTGCGACGGCACGCCGAGTTGCGCGCGCCGGTGCGGTACGTGTTCACCGCGGAGGCCATCGAGTGGCACACCGCCCACGCGGCGTTGCGGCTGCCGTGGACGGCGATCAGGCACGCCGTTCGGTTGCGCGAGGCGTACCGCCTGGACTGCGCGGACCAGCAGCCGCGGTACCTGTGCCGGACGACGCTGACCCGGGCTGAGGACGCGCGGGTGGCCGCGTACCTCGATGAGCGGGTGGCCGCGCGGCTGGCCGCCGAGGCGTCCGTGCGGCCGATGCCACCTGTCGGGGGCGGGGCGTAGGCGGGCCGGCCCGGCGACGATGGTCGCCGGGCCGGAGAGCCTCAGTAGTCGATGTTGATGGCGGCGATCTGGCGGGTGCCGTTGAAGACGATGGCGGGGCCGGCGAAGCGGGAGCTGGCGTAGGTCAGTGCCGTCTTGTGGCCGGGACTGTTGAACCAGGCCTCGATCATCTGCTCGGGCGAGGAGTTGCCCGAGGACGCCCACAGGACCTCGTGCCCGCAGTGTTCGAAGGTGCCCGCGTCCAGGTTCTGCTTCACGCAGGTCTCCGCGGCGTTCTGCTCGTTGGTGCGCATCTTGACCTCGGGTAGCCCGAGCGCGCGGCGTCGCTCGTTGAGCAGCACCAGCAGGCGTTGTTCGGCGGCGGACACGCCGGCCGGCAGGGCGGCCGACTTGCTGGCCGACCTGGTCGGTGTCGGGGTGGGCTTCGGTGCTGTGGTTCGTGTCGCCGACCGGCTGGGGGTGGGGCTCGGCTGCGCGGTGGTCGGGGAGGGCTCGGGTGCCGTGGGGGAGGGTGACTCGGTCGCGGGGTCGTCGGTCTCGGCGGCGACGTCGGTGCTCGCGGTCGAGGGCTGGGCTTCGGCGACGCTCGCGGGCTGCTTCGTCGGCCCGTCGCCGTAGGTGGTGAGGAGGAGCCCGCCCCCTCCGAGCACGGCGACGGCGGCGACGGCGCCGACCAGGGTCTTGGGCAGGGCCAAAGCCGTGAGGTGGGCCTTGTGCACCAGCCCGGCCTTCGCGTGCCCGCCCACCGATGCGGCGGCCTGCGACGAGGAGACGAGGTGCACCTGGTGGGAGACGTCCGAGGCGAGGCGGTTCGGGACCGGTGTGAGCGCGAGGCCGGCGAGCAGCCGCTCGGCGGGAACGAGGTCCGATGTGGTGTTCGGGCAGTACGTGCAGTCGCGGATGTGCCGTGCGAGGCGCTTGCGCCACACCGGCGCCGGTTGGCCGTCCCAGTCGGAGGCCGTGTCGATGAGGCCGGCGCAGCCGGGCCGGGCGATGAGGGCCCGTACGACAAGCCGTGCAATGTCCAACTGTGCCTTCATCCGGGCCACGCGGACGGTCACGTGGTGGGGGTCGATCTGCAGCGCGTCGACGAGGTCGGCGCGGGTGAGGTGACCGGCCTCGACCAGCCACCACAGCGAGAGCAGGTGCCTGTGGTCGTCGTCCAGCCAGCGTGTGGCCAGGACCACCTCCCGGCGCTGGTCGGACAGGCGGAGCTGGGTCAGGGTCAGGTCTTCGAAGTCGGAACCCGGGGCGACCATGTTGTCGATGTCCTCCGGCGGCGTCGGTGTGGTGTGCCGGTGCTGCCGGTAGGCACGGACCTCGTTCATGGTGACGGCCACCAGCCAGGACCGGAAGAGTCGCGGATCGCGTACGCCCGCCAGGCCTCGTACGACGCTCAACATCGTGTTCTGCACCACGTCGTCGACGTCCGCGGATCGATTCAGTGCCCGGCCCACGATGTTGTACACAAGTGGCAGGTAGTGCGAGACCAACTCGTCCGTCGCGGCGTGGTCGCCGCGCCGGGCCGCGTCCACCACCGCCGTCAGGTCGGTTCTGTTCGGGTACGCGTGATAGGTCACGCTCACAACCTCGCCTTCACGGGACATCCTCGTACACCGTGGAGATGGGTTGACACCCGCACAGGTCACACAAACTGAGCTGTCACCTGTCGCTGTTGAGGCGGACGATGGCGCCGTTGAGCACGGTGGCGAAGAGTGTCCACGCGGCGTACGGGGCCAGTGCGGCAGCCGCGACGCGGTCGGCACGGGAGGCGCGGCGGACGAGCGCGAAGTTCGAGGCGTTGAGGGCGGCGATCTCGGCCAGCGCGGCGGTGGGCCGGCGGGCCTTGAAGAACAACGCGCTCCACCCGAAGTTGAGAGCGAGGTTGAGCGCGTAGGCGCGGGTGAACGCCGCACGCTCGGCGCCGCTGGTGCGGTCCAGTACGCGGGCGCCGGCCACCGCGATCAGCGCGTACAGCGGTGTCCACGCCAGCGGGAACGCCACGGGCGGTGGCTGCCAGCTCGGCTTGCGCAGCCTCCGGTACCAGCCGTCGGACGTGTCGTTCACCGCCGTACCGGCGGCGGCCGTAACGGTGACGGCCGCCGCGGTCTTGACCAGGGTTGGTAGTCGCATGGTGTTCAGCTACCCGGCCGGCGGCGGATCAAGCGCGGGCGGTCACCGGGACTCGGCGAAGGCGGGCGACCGCTACCCCCGCGATGCCTCAAGTAATGCTCAAATTACGTTGATCCGAGCCGATGTGACCGGTGTCGCGCATACGCTCACCGGACTCGCGCACGATCCCCGAAACTTCTCGCCACGCCGACCATCGCGATGCCCAGCTTGCGCGAGCGTCAACCATCCGTCCTATGTGGACTACTGCGAGTACGAAGGAGGGGAGTATGCGACGCACCCCACGACGCATCGCGTTCGTGGCGCTGCCCGCCCTGATGGCGGGTGTCCTCGTGTCGACCGGGCCCGCGGGCGCGGATCCCACGGGAACGAGCACCACTGTCGGCTCCGTGCGAGCCGAGCTGGAGACCCGGGACCAGGTCCGCCGCGTCCACGTCAAGCTGGCCGGCGCCGACATGCTGGACCGGGTTGTCGCCGCCGGCTTCGACCTCGACCACGGCCTCAAGCGCGTGCCGACCGGCATCGAGGGCGAGGCGGTGGTCACCGCCGAACAGATCGCCGAACTGACGGCGATGGGCGTCGAGGTCCTCGGCGACGACGAGGGCTTCGCCTGGAGTGACGAGGCCGACGGCGGCATCCAGGGCGCCGCCGCCCGCGCCGCGCAGCCGGCCAGCCACGACGCGACCGTGCGGATCGCCCGTGCCGACTGGTTCACCACCAAGGGCCAGGGCTTCCTGTACGTCGAGGCACGCACCACCGAGGGGCAGCAGGAGGAACCTGTCGTCGAGATGCAGCTCGAGAACGACTCGGGCAGGGGCACGTCCTTCGGCTTCCCCCGGACGATGAGCCGATTCGTCGACTCCGGGCAGTACATGTTCCACAGGAACCTGTTCAAGCTCGACGCCCGGCCGAACCAGATCCGGGTCACCAGCTCGACCGGCGGCGTCACCACCGGCAAGGTCTCCGACTGGCTGGAGGACGCCCCGCCGCCGCTGACGGCGAACCCGTCCTACAAGTCGGACTTCGTGGACGGCTACAAGCACCCGCAGCAGCTCTACAGCCGCGCGAAGGAGATAGCCCGCCAGTACCCGGACATCGCCGAGATCGTCTACCTGCCGAACCAGACAAACGGCTACCAGCGCAAGGCGCAGGCCACGATCGGCGGTACGGACCAGTCGGCGGTAGTGGTCAGCTCGGCGGCGTGGGGCCACGAGGGTGGCAACGACATCACAGTCGAGTTCGTGGGCCGGCCGGAGGCGGACCTCCCGCTCACCGTGGAGGTCGCCGGCAAGGCGGTCCGCGTCCTGCTCGCGACAGATGCCTCAGGTGCGCCGGCGAGTACCGCCACCCAGGTGGCGGACGCGCTGAAGGCCCGGTCCCAGGGCCTCATCGACCGGGCGCACCCGTACCGCACCAACGCGGGCACCGGAATCGTCGCGCCGACGGCCGGCCCGGTCGCGTTGACCGACTTCCTCGACCAGAAGCGCGTCGGAGCGCCGGAGGGTGAGGTGCCACGGGGCCCGGTCACCATTCCCGTCCTGCGGATCGGCAAGCACCGTGACGGCAAGAAGCCAGGCGTCCTGATCCAGGCCCAGGACCACGCCCGCGAGTGGGTGCCGGCGACGACCAGCCTGGAGTCGGCCGAGCGCCTGGTGCACAACTACCGGTCCGACCGGGAGACGAAGAAGATCGTCGACAACACCGATGTCTTCTTCATCCTCTCCAACAACCCCGACGGGGCGAACTACAGCTTCTACAACTTCGCCTCCCAGCGGAAGAACATGACGAACCACTGCCCGGACGCGACAGCCGATCCGGGGCAGCGGAACTCCTGGGGCGTCGACCTGAACCGGAACTACCGGGTCGGGTCGGGCCACGACGGCTACGCGGGCGGGTCGACCAACTGTGTCAGCGGCACGTACCAGGGGCCGGAGGAGCTGTCCGAGCCCGAGTCGAAGAACATCATCTGGCTTGTCGAGAAGTACTCGAACATCAAGTTCATGATGTCCGTGCACTCCAACGGCGGTCAGCTGTTCTGGCAACCCGGCGCGTACATCGCGGACGGGCGGATCACCACGCCGCGCCCGCCGCTCGGTGACGAGGCGTTCTACTGGCAGTCGGCGTCCCGGATCCTGTCGCAGGTCAAGGCCCACCGGGAGACCGTCGTGACGCCGGAGAACGTCGGCGGCTCGTCCGACGTCCTCTACTCCTCGGCCGGCAACGTGCGCGAGGACCTGTACTACACGTACGGGATCTACGCCTTCGGCTGGGAGGTCGGCGGCTCGGTCTACAACCCGGCTACCGGCGACTGGCAGGGCGGCTCGTTCCAGCCGGAGTGGGCGGGCAACCCCGAGCTGGTCAGCGGTCATGCCGAGACGATGGAGTACGCCAACGGGATCATGGAGATGTTCCGGGTCGCGGCGGACTGGGGCCGGGACCGGAAGGACCCGACGTCCGAGCTCGTTCCGGGCGGTGGGAAGTACCGTGGGCCGGTGGACGTGCGCTTCGAGACGAGCGAGCCGGCCACGATCTACTACACGACCGACGGCAGCCGTCCCACGCTCCAGTCGCCCCGTTATGCGGCCACCGAGTTCCGGGAGCCGGGGCAGGTGTTCCACGTGACCGAGACGACGACGTTCAAGTGGTTCTCGGTGGACAGCGCCGGCAACATCGAGAAGAACTATGACCCGACGAAGAACGACAGGCGCAACAACTACCGTACGGCGACGATCACGATCGCCAGGAGGTAGGACGCGTCGGACGATCGTGCCTCGCCGGTGGGCGTCACCCGCACCGGCGAGGCGCGGATCGTCCGGGTCCGCGTGCCTGTCAGCGCCGTGGATAGGTTCTCGTTCGGTGGGTAAGCGGCGCGCATGCCCGTGAGCGAGGATCCGGCCGCCGACCTGGCCCCGGCACCACACGGGCGGTCCCGCGTTGACCGGGTGTCCGCCAGACTGCGGGAGCGGGCGCGGCACACGTCACGCGTACGCGTCTGGCGGTTCCGGCTCTACGGTCTGCTCGCCGTGCAGGCCGCCTTCGCGGCGGGGCTCGCCTGGTTCGTCGCGTACCGGTTCCTCGGCAACTCGTCCCCCGTCTTCGCGCCCACCACCGCTGTCGGCATCACGGCCGCCGCGATGGGCTCCCGCCTGCGGCGCACCATCGAGCTGTTGGCCGGGGTGGTGCTCGGGCTCGCCGTGGGTGACCTGCTCATGCCGATCTTCGGCATCGGGCCCTGGCAGACCGGTGCGGTCGTCCTGCTGGCGATCATCGTGGCCATCCTGCTCAAGGGTGGTGGTTCCCTGCTCACCCAGGCCGGCGGTACGGCGGTACTCATCGCCACCCTCGAACCCCCGGTCCGTGAGCTGTCCATTCCCCGATTCGTGGACGCCGCGGTCGGAGGGCTGATCGGGCTGGCGGTCGGCCTGCTGGTGGTGCCCATCCACCCGCAGCGGACGCTGCACCGCCTGGCCGAACCCGTCGTCGGCCCTGCGGTGACCACCATGCACCATCTGGCTTCGGCGCTGCGTGGACGTGATCTCGCAGGGGTGGAGCGGTGCCTGCGCGATTTGCGGAACCTCGGCCCGCAGGTCCTCGCCTTACGCGAAGGGCTGGGCGCAGCCCAGGAGGTGGTACGACTGTCGCCTCTGCGCTGGCGTCAGCGTCACTACATGGCCTTTCACGCGGAGTCCATCAGGCATCTGGAGCGCACCCTGCACGCCTGCCGGTCAATGACGAGACGACTAGCGAGAGCCGTCAAGGACGACGAGCCGGTACCTGAGGAGTTCCCGGCCGCCATCGACCTGCTTGCCGACAGTGCGAAGGAGCTGCGCGGCGCGATCATCGCCCGAGATGAGCCACGGGAGCCGCGCGAGCGGATCCTGGCGGCTGTCGACATGGTCGGACGGGCACAGGGGGAGCGCGCCCGCGACCCCACCCGCCCGCACACCCACCGTCTGGGCTACTCGGGGATGTTCGCCGCGGGCGAATTCCGGACGGCGGCCTACGAAATGCTCATCGCCAGCGGGTTGGACTCCGAGAAGGCCGCCGCGCTGGTGCACTGGGCGGGAGGTCCGGACGGGCACGACTGACCGGCGGGCGGGGCCGGGGGTCAGCTGGACGCGCGCCTGGGGAGCAGCAGCTCCTCATGATCGAGTTCACGCTCCAGGACGCGCAGTTCCTCGTCGGGCAGCCGGCCGGAGTCGCGCCAGCGCACGAGTTCCTCCCGCTGAGCGTCGATTGCCGTCCGGCGGACCTGGAGCGCCGTCTCGTACTGCGGTGAGGTCGGCATCTCGGACGAGCCGCTCTGTTCGAGCAGGTCGAGCCGCCCGCGGTAGCGCGCCAGGCGGGCCAGCAGCTGCGTACGTGTGGTGTTGACGGCCACCGCGCTGTCCGGTTCCGCGGTGGCGACCTCGTCCAGGCGGGCCAGGGCGGCCTCGACAGCCGCCGAGCGGGCCTCGTTGCGGACGCGGGCCTGGTCTGTCTCGTTGGCGCGTAGGCCGAGCCTGCCCACGAGCGGCGCGAACGTCAGGCCCTGCCCGACGAGTGTCACGAGGACGACCACGAAGGTGCAGAACAGAAGCAGGTCCCGGTCGGGGAAGGGCGCGCCGCTGTTGGTGGTCAGCGGCAGGGTGAAGATCGCGGCCAGGCTGATGACCCCACGGGTGCCCGACCAGCTCAACGCGGTCACCTCGCGCAGGGACAGTCGCTGGGCGTTGCGGTCGGCGCGGGCGACCTGCCGGGCGCTGGCGGGCTCGTCGGGCTCGTCCTGCTCAGATATGCCGCCCAACCGGCTGTGGAGCGACCGGGGGAGGGACTGGGTCAGCACCAGCCAGGCCGGGCGCAGCAGCAGCACCACACCCACCGACACCGCGACGGCGATGACGATCGTCGACGTCTCGTACTGGCGCAGACCCTTGACGACCTCGGGAAGCTGCTGGCCGATCAGCAGGAAGACGAAGCCCTCGAGGAGGAAGTCGACAAGGCGCCACACGGCGCTTGTCTGCAACCGGGCCGCGCCGGACCCGAGCTGGGGTGTCTGGTGGCCGACGATCAGCCCGGCGATCACCACGGCGAGCACCCCGGAGACGTGCAGCTCCTCACCCAGCAGGTAGGCCACGAACGGTGTCGCGAGGGAGATGGCGTTCGACAGCAGCGGGTCCCTGGTGAGCGGTCGGGCCAGGCGCACCAGCCAGGCGACGGCCGCGCCCACGGCGATCCCGCCGACGGCCGCCAGCAGGAACTTCCCCACGGCCCCAGGGAACGAGAACTCACCGCCGACCGCGGCGGCCACCGCGACGCTGAGCATGGTCAGGGCGGTGGCGTCGTTCAGCAGCCCTTCGCCCTGGATGATGGTGACCATCTTCGGCGGCAGGTTGACCCGGCGGCCCACCGCGAGGGCGGCCACCGGGTCGGGGGGCGCGATGGCGGCGCCTACCGCGATCCCGGCGGCGAGTGTCGCGCCGGCGACGAACAGGTGGAACCCGACGCCGACGAGGACACCTGTGAGCAGCACCAGCATCACCGACAGGCTTACCACGATGCGCAGGTTGCGGCGGATGTCCAGCAGCGAGGAGTCCAGGGCGGCGCTGTAGAGCAACGGCGGCAGCACGACCATGAGGACGAGGTCGGGGTCCAGTCCGACGTTGGGGCCGGGGAGCAGCGCGTACGCGATGCCGATGAGCGGCAGCAGCGCCGCCGCCGGCAGTCCGGTGCGGGCAGCGACCCACCGCACGGCGACGATGACCGCGACGGCGGCGAGCACGAACAGCAACATCGAGTGGGTGCTCACCTGGTGACGTCCCCCTGGAGCGGCGCGAGCGGATTGGACTGCGGGGCCGCGACGCGGCGGCCAGCCGTACCCGTGACACCTGTCGGTGCCGCGAGGACAGCACGGTACGCAGCGGTAACAAGCCTACCCGGGTGATCAACCGGACCGCCCGGTCGACGGCCGGGCGGATCGTCCCGGCCCGGATCCGTCGGCGGCCACTGGTGCGGTTAATCGGCCCGCATCTATAGTTGCCGAAATCACCAGATCATGGCCGTGGTCCCTGCGGCCGGATCGTCGAAGCGCTTCGACGATCCGTCGTCCAGGCCCGTCAGCCGGGTGTCGAGCCTGGCCACGCCGGTCTCGGCGTCCCCGTGACGTCGGTCGTACGACATGAGGAGAAACCGCATGCGCAACAGGCGCCTTCGGCGCGGAATCACCGCGCTCGCGCTCGCCCTGCTGGCCCTGCCTGCCGTTCCCGGCACGGCGCTCGCCGAACCCACCTACCCCTTTCGAGATCCCCACCTGCCGGTGAACGCCCGGGTCGACGACCTGCTGGGGCGGCTCACGCTGGACGAGAAGATCTCCTGGCTGCACCAGTACCAGCCGGCCATCCCCCGGCTGGGCATCGGCCTGTTCAAGACCGGCACCGAGGCCCTGCACGGGGTTGCCTGGTCGACCGACATCGACAACAACGGGGCCGTCGTCAAGGCCCGCGGCACCTCGTTTCCCCAGCCGGTGGGCATGGCGAGCACCTGGGACACCGACCTGATCAACCGGGTCGGCTCGGCCGTCGGCGACGAGGCGCGCGGCTACCACGCGCAGAACCCACGGGTCTGGGGCCTCAACCTCTGGGCGCCTGTGGTCAACCTGCTCCGCGATCCCCGCTGGGGTCGCAACGAGGAGGGCTACTCCGAGGACCCGCTGCTCACCGCGGCCATCTCCACTGCATACGGCTCGGGGATGACAGGCGGTGACCCGGACCACCTCAAGAGCGCACCCACCCTGAAGCACTACCTGGCCTACAACAACGAGGTCCGGCGTGATGTGACCTCGTCGAACGTGCCCCCTCGGGTGCTCAACGAGTACGACCGCGCCGCCTTCAAACCGGCCCTTGCCGCCGACGCGGCGACCGGGGTGATGGCCGCGTACAACCTGGTCAACGGTCGACCCGCAACTGTCGATCCGGACCTCGCCACGGTGGTCCCCAGCTGGACCGACAGGCCGCTGATGAACGTCACAGACGCCTGGGCCCCGAACAACCTCGTCGCCTCCCAGGGGTACTACGCCACCCAGCCCGAGGCCAACGCGGCGATCATCAAGGCCGGGCTGAACAGTTTCATCACCGACGACACGAACGCCCAGCCGACAGTGACGGCCATCAAGCAGGCGCTGGCGGCCGGGCTGCTCACCGAGGGCGACATCGACGCCCGGATCCGGGAGATCCTCAGCGTCCGGTTCCGGCTGGGGGAGTTCGACCCGGGCGGCGGCCGGTACGGCGGCATCACCCCCGACGTCATCAACAGCCCGGAACACCAGCGGCTGGCCCGGCAGGCCGCCGGCGAAGCGATGGTGCTGCTGAAGAACTCCCGGCAGGCCCTGCCCCTGGACCCGACCCGTACCCGCAAGGTGGCCGTGCTCGGCCCGCTGGCCGACACCCTCTACTCCGACTGGTACGGCGGCGACCTGCCGTACGAGGTGACCGCGCTCGACGGCATCCGCGAACGCTTGGGTGACAGGGCCAGGGTGAGCGGGCTCGACGGGGCGGACCGGATAGCGCTGAAGGACACGGCGACCGGCAGGTACGTCTCGGCCACCGGCACCACCGACGCCGACCCCGTCCTCGGGACCGGCGCCACCCCGGCGCTCGTCGCCCAGTTCGACGTGGTGGACTGGGGCCAGGACGTGGTGACGCTGCGCAACGCCGCCAACGGCCGCTACCTCGGCTACAACTGGGGGCCGTTCGTCACCCGGGACGCGCAGCCCAACGGCTGGTACGTCCAGCAGCAGTTCAAGCTGGAGCCGCAGGCCGACGGAACAGTCGTGCTGCGCTACGCGGGCTACGAGACCAAGGAGAGCTGGTTCGGCCCCGACAGGTACGTGACTGTCGGTGCCGACGGCGCCCTGAAGCTCGGCGCAGCCACCCCGGCCGCGGCGACCCACTTCAGTCGCGAGGTGATCAGCAGCGGGATCGACAGGGCCGTGGCGGCGGCCAAGGCGGCCGACACCGCAGTCCTGGTCGTCGGCAGCAACCCGTTCATCAACGGACGCGAGGCGCACGACCGCACCTCTACCGCCTTGAGCACCGGCCAGGAGGCACTGGTCAAGGCCGTGACCACTGCCAATCCGCGTACGGTGCTGGTGCTCCAGACCAGCTACCCGGTCACCCTGACGTGGGAGCAGCAGCACGTTCCGGCAATCGTCTGGACCACCCACGCGGGCGCGGAGACCGGGCACGCCGTCGCCGACGTCCTGTTCGGTGACCGCAACCCGTCCGGCAGGCTCACCCAGACCTGGTACCGCTCGGACGGGCAACTGCCGCCGGACCTGCTGGAGTACGACATCATCTCGTCCGGGCAGACGTACCTGTACAGCACCGCGAGGCCGCTCTACCCGTTCGGCCACGGGCTGTCGTACACCCGGTTCCGCTACGGCCAGCCGCGCACCGGCGCGACCTCGGTCGGGGCCGACGGCACGATCTCGGTCAGTGTGGACGTCACCAACACCGGGAGCCGGGCCGGATCCGAGGTGGTGCAGCTCTACACCCACCAGCGCACCTCACGGGTCAGGACCCCGATCCGCCAGCTCAAGGCGTTCCAACGGGTGGACCTCGCGCCGGGGCAGACCCGTACCGTGATCCTGCGGCTGCCCGCCGCGGACCTGGCGCACTGGGACGTCACCCGCAGTCGGTGGGTGGTCGAGTCGTCGGTGCACGACCTGATGGTGGGCGCGTCCGCCGGGGACATCCGGGCGCGGACGCAGATCCGGGTACGCGGTGAGACGGTCCCGGACCGGGACCTGTCCCGGACCACCCGTGCGGAGAACTTCGACAGGTATTCAGGCGTCCGGCTGCTCGACGAGACCAAGGCCAGCGGCACTGTCGTGGGCGCGACCGGAGCCGGACAGTGGATCGCCTTCGCCGACGCCGCACTGCGTCCCGGCGCCCGGACCCTCACCGCGCGGGTCGCCCGGGCCGGGGCGGGCACCGGCACGATCCAGGTACGGCTGGGTTCGCCGACCGGCCGGCTGCTCGGCACGGTCACAGTGCCCAGCACCGGAGACGACTACCGGTACGTGAGCGTCGAGGCCGACCTGGCACGGGCCGCCGGCACCCACGACGTGTACCTGGTGTTCGACTCCCCGCTGCGGCTGGCCACGTTCAGCATCAGGTGAGCAGGCCCGGGCCGGGGCGGTGGCACGCCCCGGCCCGGGCGCAGCCATTCATCTGATGACCGGACGGTCGCGCTGAGACCGGTGGGCTGATCAGCGCCGGTCGCACATAGATGGACCGCGATCGACGGTTGCATTCATCACACGTGTGACCTACGCTTCGAAAAGATTTCGGGGCGATTACATCCGCACTCATCGCTCGATGCACACGGGGTTCCCTGTCGACGGCACGTGAGAGGAACGGGTCCGTGAGGTCAATCGTGTCAACCGCTCGAACGTCACTGCTGGCGGTGGCTGCTCTCGTCGCCGCCACGCTGCCGGGCGTGCTCGCCGACCCGTCGCCGGCCTCGGCGGCGGTCCAGGCGACCTACTACGTCGCCCCCGACGGCAACGACGCCAACCCCGGCACCCTGGCGTCTCCATTCCGGACGGTCCAACGCGCGCGGGACGTCGTACGGACGGTCAACGCGAGCATGACCGGCGACATCACCGTCTACCTGCGCGGTGGCAGGTATCCGGTAGGCAGCACCATCGAGTTCGGCGCCGGTGACTCCGGCACCAACGGCTTCCGGATCAGCTACGCCGCCTACGCGGGGGAGACACCGATCCTGGACGGCGGCGTTCAGGTGACCGGGTGGACCCAGCACAGCGGCAACATCTGGAAGGCCCCGCTGGACCGCTCCACCAAGCTGCGGGCGCTCTACGTCGACGACAAGCGCGCGTACATGGCGTCGAAGACGGTCGGCTCGGCGGGGTGTTACGGCACGTACACCGTCACGGCCGGTCAGGCCGACTGGGCCTGGGAGTCGGGCTCCCAGTGCGACGGCGCCAAGTACAACCTGGCCGACTTCCCCGCCATCGCCCGCAACCACGACGACATCGAGATCGAGACGGGGACGACCTGGACGACGGCGATCGTCGGCGTCCGCCAGGTGACCACGAGTTCCGACGGCGCGAACCGGGTGGCCCTGTTCCAGCAACCGGGTGCGGCGATCGCCCAGGGTGCGTTCAACGGCAACGCCCAGGTGGGCGGCACCCACAAGCTCATGAACGCGTACGAGTTCCTGGACGCCCCGGGCGAGTTCTACTTCGACAAGAGCAGCAGGACTGTCTACTACTACAAGTCCAGCAGCGAGAACATGGCGACGGCCGCGGTCTACGCGCCGAACAACGTGACCACCCTGCTGCGGGTCTCCGGCACCTCGACGAGCAGCCACGCGCGCAACATCACGTTCTCCGGCCTGACCGTGCAGCACTCCGACTGGAACCTGTTCTCAGTCGCCGGCTCGTCCTTCAAGCAGGCGCAGCAGGGCAACCTCGGCGCGCAGGCGTACGCGAAGGGCAACTTCCACGTCTACCACTACCGCAACGTCGACGTGACCCCCGGCATGATCCAGGTGCAGAACGCCGACGGGATCCTGCTGCACCGAAACCGGGTCCAGCACTCCGGCGCCGACGGCATCAGCCTCGTCAACGACGTACAGAACGCGCAGTTGATCGGAAACCACACAAACGACATCGCCGGCTCCGCCATCGACGTCGGCCACCCCCAGCACGTGTACATCGGAGACGGCACGTCGACCAACCGCGAGAAGTACTCCCCGCAGGTCGAGGGGCTGCCGAAGAACATCGACATCAAGAACAACTATGTGTACGACAGCGCGGTCCTCTTCAACGGGCACAGCCCGATCTCGGCGTACTTCGCCGACACCCTCACGATCCAGCACAACCGGATCGAGAAGAGCCCCTGGTCGGGCATCACCCTCGGCTGGGGCTGGTGGAACTTCGACGGATCATCGGGCTCGATCGTGCCCAACCGGCCGACCACGACGGCGCGGAACAACACCATCAGCTACAACCACATCATCGACACGGTGCAGCGCCTCAGCGACACGGCGCCCATCTACACGCTCGGCAGTCAGCCGGGGACCACGATCACCAACAACTATCTCCAGGGCGTTCCCTCAGGTCACAAGTACGGCCTGCACCCGGACGAGGGATCAGCGTTCATCACGTTCCGCGACAACGTCCTGAGCATCGACAAGAACGTCACCTGGATGATCAATTCCGACGACTTCGGACGCAAGCACGACCTGAGCATCACGCAGATCTACGGCCCCATCAACAAGGTCTCGAACAAGAACCTGCCGAACAGCACGATCGGTGACATCATCGTCTCCTCCGACTACGTCTGGCCGGCGGCGGCGTACGCCATCGCCGCGAACTCCGGCCTCGAGGACGCGTACCGGGACATCCTCCCGGCGAGCACCTTCTCGGCACCGAACTACGTGCTACCGGCCAGCACCTTCGTCACCAGCGCCACGGCGTCGATCCCGATCCGGAGCACGGGCGACGCCACCAGGTCGGTGTGGCTGGCCCCCTCCGGCACCACCACCTTCGTCGCCGGGCCGACGATGACCAGGGCGTCAGGCACCGCCACGACAATCGCCGTGCCGGCCTCGCAGGGGGAGTACCGGCTCTACGTCGTCGACGCCCAGGGCAACCGGTCGGCGGAGTCGACAGCCATCGTGCGGCAGCAGAGCGGCGGCGGCACCCAGCAGGGCGGCCAGCTCGTGGGCGGTCAGTCCGGCCGCTGCGCCGACGTGCCCAACTCCGCGACCACCAACGGCACCCAGGTGCAGCTCTGGGACTGCGGCGGTGGCACGAACCAGCGGTGGACGTCCACCAGCGGCAAGCAACTGACGGTGTACGGCACCAAGTGCCTGGACGCGTCCGGGGCGGGCACGGCCAACGGCACCGCGGTCATCATCTGGGACTGCCACGGCGGGCTCAACCAGCAGTGGAACGTCAACGCCAACGGCACCATCACGAACGGCCAGTCCGGGCTCTGCCTCGATGCCAACGGCGCCGCCACCGCCAACGGCACGAAGCTCATCCTCTGGTCGTGCAACGGTGGTGCCAACCAGCAGTGGAGCCTGCGCAACTAGGCAGGGCCGGAACGATCCAGCGGTAAGGCTCCGGCCTGGTGGTTCGTCCACCCGACCGGAGCCTTCGCCATCTCGCCGTCGACCGCTCGACGCGGTGTCGGTGGTCTGCGCTAGCTTCTGCGCCATGCCGATGATCACGATCGCCGATGAAGTGACCGGAGCGCCCTCGGGTCCCGAGTGGACGGTGGAGGTTTTCGAGGAATCCGTACGCCTCGACGAGTTGATTCGCCGACGCACACTTCTGGAGATCGCCGAGTCCGGCGCCGACGTCGACCCGGAGGAGCGGACCCGCGTGGCGCTCGAAGGGTTCGTCCGCAACCGCTTCGTGGTGCTGGTCGACGACCGGCAGGTGACAGCCCTGGACGACAAGGTGAACCTGCACGCGGGGTCCCGGATCACGTTCCTCAAGCTCGTCCCGCTGGTGGGTGGCTGATGGACACGTACGACCCGGAGCTGGCACTGCGCGACGTCGTCACCACAGTCAAGGGGTGGTGCGAGCGGGGCGGCGACAGCCTCAACGAGCACGGCCGGCGGGACTTCGTCGACCGGGTGGCCATGGTGTGCGGCTGGGCGCCGGCCGGCGAGGGCCGGCAGCTGCTGGCCCTGCTCAACGCGCCGAACGGCCCGTACGAGATGGCGTCGCCGCAGATCGAGCTGTTGCCGGAGGCCACGCGACGGGCCGAGGTGCTCGGCGCGGCCGTGGCCGACCTGGACGACGGCGACGCGGACCACGACCGCCTCGCCACCGCCGCCCTGACTGCTGTGGACAATCTGCCGAGGCTCGCGTACCGGGTGGAGACCCCGTGGGACGCGGCCCGCCGCGCGATCTGGGACCGCGCCCCGCAACTCCTTGCCGCGCAACCGGTTTCGGTGCGGCAGCGGGTGTTCGACGCGTTGACGGTGCCGGGGCAGGACAGCGACGGGCGGGTCAAGCTGGTCAAGGCCGTGCTCTCCGGCGGCGGGGTGGACGGCACCGCCTGGTTGGAGCGGCTGGGCGGTCAGGCCTGGCTGGGATTCGGCCACTGGAGTGGGTGGCTCGTGGGCTTCACCTGGGAGTCGATCCAGGCGGCGGAGGCGGCCGGTCGGACGAACCCGGCGGCGCTGGCGGCCTGGCGCAGGACCCGGATCGAGCGTTCCGTGACCGACATGGGTGCCGAGGCCGACCGGATGTGGCCGATCCCCAACGTCGGTGAGCAGTGGGCCGACCGTGCCGTCGCGGACATCGAGGCGATGCCCGCGGACCGCCGCAGCGCGTGGCAGGCGCTGCTTGTCCACTGCACGGTCGGCGCGGACAAGGCGAAGCCGACGACCGCCTGGCGCAAGCAGGCCCGGTTCCTGCTCGACGCGGTGGGCGTCGACGAGTTCACCGCCCGGCTCGACGAGTGGCTCCCGCTCGTCGGTCAGGCGCGAACCATGCCGCTGCGCATGACCGTGTGCTGTCCCGGCCACCTCACGGATGTTCCACCGCGGACGATCGATCGCCACAACGTCGGACTGCTGTGGGGGCTGATCTGGCTGCGGGTGATGTGCCCGCCCTCGGAGGAGACTCTGCGCAGCCTCGGCCAGATCGCCGAACGGGCCACGCGGAAGATCCCCGGCCACGGCCCGGCGAGCCCGAAGCTGGCGAACGTCGCTGTCGCGGCGCTCGTCGACACCGATCACCCAGCCGCCCTCGCGCACCTGGCCCGCCTCTCGTCCCGGCTGACCTACAAGAGCACGCTGCGGCTGGTCGAGAAGGGGCTGGCGGCGCACGCCGAGGCGCTCGGCGTCAGCCGCGAGGACGTCGAGGAGATGGCCCTGCCCGGCTTCGGGCTCCCGCTCGCCGACAAGCTGGGCGACTGCTCGTACGAGCTGGAGGTGCGCGGCGTCGACGCCGTCCTGGTGTGGCGCAACCCGGACGGCAAGGTGGTCAAGACCCCACCGGCGCAGGTGCGCAGCGACCACGGCGACGAGCTGAAGGAGCTGAAGGCGACGGTCACTGACGTCGCGGCGACGCTCATCGCCACCCGCGACCGCCTGGAGGGGCTGCTGCGGCGTGACCGGTCGTGGACCGTCGAGCAGTGGCGGGAGCGTTTCCTGGACCACCCGCTGGCCCGGACCCTGGCCCGGCGTCTCATCTGGACTGTCGACGGCGTGGCCTGCTGCTGGGGTGACGGTGCCCTGCGGACGGTGGACGACGCGGTGGTCGAGCCCGCCGACAGCGCCACGGTCCGGCTGTGGCACCCGGTCGACGACCCGGCAGCCGTCCGTCCCTGGCGGGACTTCCTGACCCGGCACGCGGTCACCCAGCCGTTCAAGCAGGCGCACCGGGAGCAGTACCTGCTCACCGACGCGGAGCGGGCCACCGGCACGTATTCCAACCGGTTCGCCGCGCACATCGTGCGACAGCACCGCCTCAACGCGCTGCTGTCCCGGCGTGGCTGGTCGTACGTCCAGCACCGCAACGACGGTGCCAGCTACGACCTGCCCTGGTTGGCCCTTCCCGACTGGGGTCTGCGCGCCCAGCTGAACGTCGCGGGCATCGAGGATCGAGGCGACGACCTGGTGTTCGACACGATGGCCACCGACCAGTTGTGGTTCGTCAGGGGTGAGCGCACCCCGATGCCACTGGAGGAGGTTCCGGCGGTCGTGCTGAGCGAGGTGATGCGCGACGTCGACCTGTTCGTGGCCACGGCCGGGGTGGGCGCCGACCCGAACTGGTACGACGGTGGCCCCCACGGCCGGTACCGCGACTACTGGTCGCAGAGCAGCTTCGGTGACCTCACCCCGACCGCCCGGACACGCCGGGAGGTGCTGGCGGAGCTGATCCCCCGGCTGGCGATCGCCGGCCGCTGCGCCGTCACCGACAAATTCGTCGAGGTACGCGGGGATCTGCACACGTACCGCATCCACTGCGGCTCGGGCAACATCCTGATCGCCCCGGACGACAGGTACCTGTGCATCATCCCGGACTCGGCGAAGGCGAAGGAGCCGGAGATGTTCCTGCCCTTCGAGGGCGACAGCCGACTCGCCGAGATCATCAGCAAGGCGCTCCTCCTGGCCGCCGACAAGAAGATCAAGGACCCGGTGATCCTGCGTCAACTCTGAGATGTGGGCAGAGCACGAGGCGGCCGGCGCTAACGCGGGGGCGAAATGTAGAGCCGGATCCCGCACCCCGTCTCGCCCGGCTCCAGCCAGGCGGGGTCGTACGCGGGCGATTCGATGGCCCCGCCGGCGGTGCGGACCAGCAGGAGGCATTCCCGTTCGGCGGGTACGCCCACCGCGGCGACGAGGGCGCCCTCGTGGGTGGCCGTGTCGACGGTGACGTACCGCTCGGGGAACGCCGCGCGCACCGCACCGGCGAGCGTGCTCGCTGTGGCGGTGCGCAGGGCCGCCGTGAGTCGGGCGCGCGCGTCGTCGGGCAGTGCCGGGACCGGCGCGGCGCTGGGCACCGGCGGTGTGGCCACGGCCGGGCAGTCGATCTCCTGGTGGGACGTGGCACTGTGGAGTTCGAGCCGGTAGCGGTAGCACCGCGTGGCCTGCCCGGCGGAGTGGCCGAGGTCGCCGAAGGAGGCCCCGTGGTCCTCCGTCACCGTCACGGCGATCCGCACGTCGATGATGGCCTGCTCGTGCGGCGCGGTCCGGCCCGACCAGGCCAACGCCTCGATCCGGACGGGGGAGCTGTCGCCGGCCGCCACCGGGGGGACACCTGTCGCGGCGATGTACTCGGCGTCCCGGATCCGGTCGCCGTACCCGAGGTCGGCGACGAGGCGTTCGGCTTCGGCGGCCGCCCTGTCCCGGGCCATCTCGTCGCCGTCGCCGTAGTCCGCGCATCCGCTCAGCAGCAGGCAGGCCACCACCGCCAGCGTGCCGATTCGGGAACGAGGTGCCATGGCGTCGAGCATGCCTGCCGGCGCCGGCAGCGGGATGAGTGTTCGTACTCATCCCGCCGCTTCTGTGGCAGCATCGACGGGCGGGGTCGGACCGTTCTACGGGAGTGGGCATGGCACTGGGACCTGTGCTGGTGGTCGGTCTCGATCCTCTGAAAATCCCGGGCTGGGACCCGGAGCCGGTCGTGGCGGCGATAGCCCGCGGTCAGGGCCGCTTCGCTGAGCACGGCATCGAGGCAGACCTGTGCCTGGTGGTGCCGGACGAGAGTGCCGAGGCGGCGATCGTCGCGGCGCTGACCCGCAGGGAGTACGTCTGCGTGGTGGTCGGCGGCGGTATCCGCAAGCACGAGCCGCTGCTTCCGCTCTTCGAGAAGGTGGTCAACCTGGTCCGGCAGCATGCCCCGGGCGCGGCCATCGCCTTCAACAGCAGCCCCGACGACACCGCCGACGCCGCGCTCCGGTGGCTGCCCGGCGATTCCCGGGAGCGCGGTGGCCACTGACGCCGTCCCGACCGGCAACCCGGACACGATCCTGATCTGCGTGCGGGGCAACTCCGGTTCGGGCAAGAGCAGCATCGGCCGGGAGCTGCGGCGTCGGCATGGCCGGGGGTGTGCGCTCGTCGAACAGGACTACCTGCGCCGCATTCTGCTGCGCGAGCGGGACCGGCCGGGCGGCGTGGCGCCGGCGTTGATCGGGCAGACCGTCCGGTTCGCTTTGGACCACGGCTACCACGTCGTGCTGGAGGGCATCCTGCACACAAGCCTCTACCGGACGATGTTGACGGGGCTGCGGGACGGCCACCGGGGCCTGTCGTTGTTCTGCTACCTCGACGTGTCCCTGCCCGAGACCCTGCGCCGGCACCTCACCCGACCCCAGGTCAACGAGTTCACCGCCGAGTACATGAGCGGGATCTACGACGCCCACGACGTCCTGGGCTGGCCCGGCGAACTCGTCCTACCGGAGAGCACCACGCTGGAGGGCGCCGTCGAGGCTATCGCCGAGGCCGCCGGGCTACCCCAGTCCGGGCGTGGGGACGACCTCCCGGTCGTCCCCTGAGCACGCTGACGTGTCAGCGACGTCGAAGGGCCGGGTCGAGCAGGGCGGGCGGGGTGTCGAACTTCTCCTGCGGGGCGAGGTCGACGCCCGGAGCGACGATCCCGTCGATCGCGTCGAGCACGTCTGCGGAGAGGACGGTGTCCGCGGCGTCGAGCTGGGAACGCAGATGCTCCATGGTGCGGGGGCCGATGATCGCGCTGGTCACCGCCGGGTGGGCGGTGACGAATCCGAGCGCGAGCTGGATCATGGTGAGGCCGGCCTCGTCGGCGACCGCGGCCAGCTTCTCGACGGCTTCGAGCCGGGCCTGGTTGGCGGGGATGGTGGTGTCGAAGCGTTGCGGCAGCACCGTCGAGCGGTTGGTGGTGATCTCCCGACCCGCGCGGATCGCGCCGGACAGCCAGCCCGAGGCAAGCGGGCTCCACGCCAGAACGCCGAGCCCGTACTGCTCGGTGACGGGCAGGACGTGCGTCTCCACCCCGCGTTGCAGGATCGAGTAGCTGGGCTGCTCGGTGACGTAACGGCTCAGGTGGCGGTCCTGGGCGGTCCACTCGGCCTGCACGATGCGGTACGCGGGGAACGTCGACGAGCCGAAGTAGCGGATCTTCCCGGCGCGCTGGAGGTCGGTCAGGGCGGACAGCGTCTCCTCGTCGCTGGTGCGCGGGTCCCAGCGGTGGATCTGGTAGAGGTCGACGTGGTCGACACCGAGGCGGCGCAGGCTGTTGTCCAGCTCGGTCACCAACCAGCGCCGCGAGCTGCCCTGGTGGTTGCGTTCGTCGCCCATCGGCATGCCGGCCTTGGTGGCCAGCACGATGTCGTCGCGGCGGCCCACGATGGCCTTGCCGACGATCTCCTCCGACTCGCCCTGGCTGTACATGTCGGCGGTGTCGACGAGGTTGACGCCGGCGTCGAGGGCGGCGCCGACCAGGGCGGTGGCCTCGTCCTGGGTGACGCGTCCCAGGCTGCCGAAGTTCATCGCGCCGAGCGCGAGGGTGCTGACCTGTACGCCGGTGCGGCCCAGGGTGCGGTACTGCATGACTGTCCTCCACGATAGGTTGGCTGGCGGCTAAGTGGATCGCCGTTCCGTTAACCACTGTACGGAACATTGTTCCGGTTGCCAACCGGACCCCTCTGATGTGGCACGATTTGGGCCGTGACCAGCACACCTGCCGAGGAGCAGCGGCTGCGCGATCTCGCGCGGCTGCGCCGCGTCCGGGACCGGATCGATCGGGAGTACGCCCAACCACTTGACGTCGAGGCGCTCGCCCGGGGCGAGCACATGTCGTCGGGGCACCTCAGCCGGGAGTTCCGGCAGGCGTACGGGGAGTCCCCGTACAGCTATCTCATGACGCGACGCATCGAGCGGGCGATGGCCCTGCTGCGCCGCGGTGACCTGAGCGTCACAGATATCTGCTTCGCTGTCGGTTGTTCCTCACTGGGCACCTTCAGCACCCGCTTCACCGAGTTGGTGGGTGTCCCGCCGAGCGTCTACCGACGCGAGGCGGTACGCGCGACGGACGGGATACCGTCCTGCGTGGCGAAGCAGGTGACCAGACCGATCAGGAATCGAGAAGCCGCGCACGTCCAGCCGCACCTAGCCTGAGTGACATGGACATCAGCATTCACTCGAGCTTCCTTCCGCACAGCGACCCGGACGCCTCGCTGGGCTTCTACCGTGACATCCTCGGTTTCGAGGTGCGCAACGACGTCGGACACCAGGGCATGCGCTGGATCACCGTCGGCCCCGTCGGGCAGCCCGACACGTCGATCGTCCTGCACCCGCCGGCCGCCACGCCCGGCCTGACCGACGACGAGCGTCGCACCATCGCCGAGATGATGGCCAAGGGCAGCTACTTCGGTGTGAACCTGGCCGCCACCGACCTGGACGAGACGTTCGGGACGCTGGAGCGTAGCGGCGCCGAGGTGGTCCAGGAGCCGACCGACCAGCCGTACGGCGTGCGGGACTGCGCCTTCCGCGACCCCGCTGGCAACATGGTCCGCATTCAGGAGAAGCGCTGAGCGGTCGGCGGGGCCGGGCGGCAGATGGAGACACGATGAAGAAGGCGTCCGGGCCGCACGCGGCCGACAGTCACGACCTGATCCGCGTGCAGGGCGCGCGCGTCAACAACCTCCGGGACGTCAGTGTCGAGATCCCGAAGCGCCGCCTCACGGTGTTCACGGGAGTCTCCGGCTCGGGCAAGAGTTCCCTCGTGTTCGGCACCATCGCCGCCGAGTCGCAGCGGATGATCAACGAGACGTACAGCTCGTTCGTGCAGGGTTTCATGCCGACCCTGGCCCGCCCGGACGTCGACCTGCTGGACGGCCTGACGACGGCGATCATCGTGGACCAGGAGCGGATGGGAGCGAACTCCCGCTCGACCGTCGGCACCGCCACCGACGCGAACGCGATGCTGCGGATCCTCTTCAGTCGGCTCGGGAAGCCGCACATCGGCTCGCCCAACGCGTACTCCTTCAATGTCCCTTCGGTGAAGGCCAGCGGTGCGATCACCGTCGAGCGGGGCGCGGGCCGGACGAAGACCGAGAAGGCGACCTTCACCCGCCTGGGCGGGATGTGTCCGCGCTGTGAGGGCATGGGCTCGGTCACCGACATCGACAGGTCCGCGCTGTACGACGACAGCCTGTCGCTCAACGAGAGCGCGATCACGATCCCCGGTTACAGCATGGAGGGCTGGTACGGCCGCATCTTCCGCGGCTGCGGCTACTTCGACCCGGACAAGCCGATCGCGAAGTACACCAAGCGGGAGCTGGACGACCTGCTGCACCGGGAGCCGACCAAGATCAAGGTCGACGGCATCAACCTGACGTACGCCGGCCTGATCCCCTCGATCCAGAAGTCGTTCCTGTCCAAGGACATCGACGCGTTGCAGCCGCACATCCGCGCCTTCGTGGAGCGGGCGGTGACGTTCACGACCTGCCCCGACTGCGGCGGGACCCGGCTCAGCCAGGCGGCCCTGTCCTCGAAGATCAAGGGCAGGAACATCGCCGATGTCTGCGCGATGCAGATCAGCGACCTGGCCGCCTGGGTGCGGGGCCTCGACGAGCCGTCGGTGGCGCCACTCATCAAGGGGCTGCAACACCTCCTCGACTCGTTCGAGGAGATCGGGTTGGGCTACCTCTCGCTCGACCGCCCGTCCGGCACGCTCTCCGGTGGTGAGGCGCAGCGCACCAAGATGATCCGCCATCTCGGGTCGTCGCTCACCGACGTCACCTACGTCTTCGACGAGCCGACTATCGGGCTGCACCCGCACGACATCGCGAGGATGAACGAGCTGCTGTTGCAGTTGCGCGACAAGGGCAACACCGTGCTGGTCGTGGAGCACAAGCCGGAGGCGATCGCGATCGCCGACCACGTCGTCGACCTCGGTCCCGGCGCCGGCACGGGGGGCGGCACCGTCTGCTACGAGGGCAGCGTCGAAGGGCTGCGGAGCAGCGGCACCATCACCGGCCGCCACCTCGACGACCGGGCCCAGCTCAAGCCGGCGGTGCGCAAGCCCACCGGGGCGTTGGAGGTCCGCGGTGCCAACGCCCACAACCTCCGTGACGTCGACGTCGACATTCCACTGGGGGTGCTCTGTGTCGTCACCGGCGTCGCCGGGTCCGGCAAGAGTTCGCTGATCCACGGCTCGATCCCGGCCGGTGCGGGAGTGGTGTCGATCGACCAGGGCGCGATCCGCGGCTCGCGGCGGAGCAACCCGGCCACGTACACGGGTCTGCTCGACCCGATCCGTAAGGCGTTCGCCAAGGCCAACGGCGTGAAGCCGGCGCTGTTCAGCGCCAACTCCGAGGGCGCCTGCCCGACCTGCAACGGCGCCGGGGTCATCTACACCGACCTGGCGATGATGGCCGGCGTCGCCACCACCTGCGAGGACTGCGAGGGCAAGCGGTTCCAGGCCTCGGTGCTGGAATACCACCTCGGCGGTCGTGACATCAGCGAGGTCCTCGCGATGTCGGTTTCGGAGGCCGAGAAGTTCTTCGGCGCGGGCGACGCGCGTACGCCCGCCGCGCACGCCATCCTCGACCGGCTCGCGGACGTGGGGCTCGGCTACCTCAGCCTCGGCCAGCCGCTCACGACACTGTCCGGTGGCGAGCGCCAGCGGCTCAAGCTGGCCACCCACATGGCCGACAAGGGCGGCGTCTACGTCCTCGACGAGCCGACAACTGGCCTGCACCTGGCCGACGTCGAGCAACTGCTCGGTCTGCTGGACCGGCTCGTCGACTCGGGCAAGTCGGTAATCGTCGTCGAGCACCACCAGGCGGTCATGGCGCACGCGGACTGGATCATCGACCTCGGTCCGGGCGCCGGGCACGACGGCGGCCGGATCGTCTTCGAGGGCACCCCCGCCGACCTCGTGGCCGCCCGCTCCACCCTCACCGGAGAGCACCTGGCGGCGTACGTCGGCTCCTGAGCCCCACGGCGTCGGGGCCGGGGACCACCCGTCCCCGCCCCGGCACGGTGTGAGACGCCGATTCCCGGTAGTCGCCGCCGTCGGATCTAGCGGCGGAACTGCTCGACAAGCGCCGCTGTCCCTAGAAGAGGGTGAGCGGTCCGACAGGTATCGGATCGGGCAGCGGGTCGAGCCCGGGCACCCGCGCCCGTACCTCGTCGTGGAAACGGCGGGCGAGCACCGGCGCGTCGGCGTTGTCCGGGGTGTGGACGAACACCGTCGGGGAACGCCCCTCGCGCAACCAGTCGACTGTGACGTCGACCCAGCGCCGCCACCCCTCGACGGTCCGCGCGGTGTCGTCACGACCGAGGTAGCGGACGATCGGCCGGTCGGTCAGCGCCGCCGTCCGCAGCGGCACGCGCGGCTTCTTCACCCAGGCGTCCCGCTCCGCGTCGCTTGTCGGCGGGGTGGTGAAGAACGCGGTGGTGTCGAACGGGATCCACTCGGCGTCAGTGTCGGCGAGGGTCTGTTCGAGGAGCCGGATCGCGCCTGCGTCGGTGAAGAACGCCGGATGGCGGACCTCAACGGCGTACCTGTGGGATCGGGGAAGCTGGTCCAGGAACCGGCCCAGGGTCGGCACGTCGGCGGGGGAGAACGAGCCGGGCAACTGGACCCAGAGGGCGTGGGTACGCGGGCCGAGCGGTTCGATCGCGTCCAGGAACGCATGCAGCGGCCCGCCGGTGTCGGTGAGCCTGTTCTCGTGCGTGATGACCTTGGGAAGTTTGAGGACGAAGCGGAAGCTGGGATCGGTCTGCGCGGCCCACGACGCCACCGTCTCCCGGGCTGGAGTCGCGTAGAACGTCGTGTTTCCCTCGGCGGCGTCGCACCAGCCCGCGTAGTGCCGCAGCCGCTCCTGCGGCGGAAGCGGATGTTCCAGCAGCCGGCCCTGCCATGCCCGGTGGGTCCACATCGCGCATCCCACGGCAAGCCGCACGACCGCCTCCCTCCGCCGCACCGCGCCCGACCGGAGCCCACGGTATACGCGCGTCGACGCGACGGGGCCGACAGGTGTGGCGGGTAGGGTCCGACGCCATGCGTCTGCTGTTCGCCAGCCTCGCCTCCGTCGGCCACACCTACCCGCTGATCCCACTGGCGGTCGCCGCCCGGGACGCCGGCCACGAGGTGCACTTCGCCACAGGTACGGCGGTGCACGAGCCGCTTGCCGCGAACGGCCTGCGACCGTTCCGCCCCGGCGACGCCTTCTACGAGGTGTACGCCGAGGATCTCGAACCGGAGCTGGCCCGGCTGCGCCCGGATCTGGTGGTGCACGAGTGGGGGCTGCCCGGGGCGGCCGTCGCGGCCCGGCGGGCCGGTATCCCCGGCATCTGGCACGGGTTCGGCCGGATGTTCCCCGACGGCATCGGGCTCGAACGGCCGACCGGGAACGCGGAGGTCGTCGGCCGCCCGCACGTCGACATCTGCCCGCCCTCGCTCCAGGACAGGGACTTCATCGCCACGCAACGGCGGATCGAGCTGCGGCCGGTCCCGTTCTCGCCACCGGGCCCGCTGCCCGACGTCGCCGGTCGCCAGAGCTCCCGACCGCTGGTCTACCTGACGCTCGGTACGGCGTTCGGCACGCCGGAGCTGTTGACCACTGCCATCGCGGGGCTGGCGACGCTCGGCGTCGAGGTGGTGGTCGCCGCCGGCCGGGTGGTGCCGGAGGAGCTTGGCGACGTTCCCGACGGCGTCACGGTGGGTCGATGGCTGCCGCAGGCGGAGCTGCTGTCGCACGTGGACCTCGTGGTGCACCACGGCGGCAGCGGCACGACCCTCGGCGCGCTCGCGGTGGGCGTACCGCAGCTCATGCTGCCGCAGGGCGCCGACCAGTTCGCCAACGCCGACGCGGTAAGCGCCGCTGGTGCCGCCCTGCGCCTGCTTCCGCACGAGGTGGACGTGGCCGCCGTCGCCGAGCAGGCCGGCAGGCTGCTGCCGCGGCACGGCGGGAGCGAGCACCACGACGCGGCCCGCGCGCTCGCCGGGGAGATCGCCGCCATGCCCTCGCCGGCGACCGTCGCGCGACACCTGCCGGAGTACGCCGCGACCGCCTGAAGCGTCAGGGACCGTTGGTCGTCAACTTTCGGTTGACGGAAGGATGCCGTCAACCTATGGTTGACGCATGACGGATCCCATCCAGATGAGCAACACGGTCAAGCTCGACGACCTCATCCAGGCCATCAAGAAGGCGCACACCGACGCGCTCGACCAACTCACCGACGCGGTCATCGCGGCCGACCACCTCGGCGAGGTCGCCGACCACCTGATCGGGCACTTCGTCGACCAGGCGCGACGCTCGGGCGCCTCCTGGACCGACATCGGCCGCAGCATGGGGGTCACCAAGCAGGCGGCGCAGAAGCGTTTCGTGCCGAAGGCCACCGACGCGGCGGCGCTCGACCCGAACGCCGGCTTCGGCCGGTTCACCACACGGGCCCGCAACGTGGTGGTGGCCTCGCAGGAGGAGGCCCGGGCCAGCGGTCATGCCGAGATCGGGCCGGAGCACCTGGTGCTGGGCCTGCTGGCCGAGCCGGAGGGGCTGGCCGCCCGGGCCATGGCCGGTCGCGGGGCCACCCCCGAGGGGGTACGCCAGGCGGTCGGCGCCGCCCTCCCGCCACCGGCCGACCAGGTCCCGGACCTCATCCCGTACGACGCGCGCGCAAAGAAGGCGCTGGAACTGACCTTCCGGGAGGCGCTGCGCCTCGGGCACAACTACATCGGCACCGAGCACATCCTGCTCGCCCTGTTGGAGCAGGAGGACGGCTCCGGCGTGCTCAGCGACCTCGGCCTGGAGAAGTCGGCGGTCGAGGCCGACCTCTCCGCCGCGCTCGCCGCCGCCGTCGCGCAGAAGTGACAGGCCCCGGTCAGGAGACGTCGGGGAAGCCGTAGCGCAGGGCGTGCTCCGGATCGGCAGGGTCGATCTGGCGTACGCCCGCGTCGGCGAGGCGCTTGTTGACCTCGTCGAGCCGCTCGCGCACCAGGCGGGCCTCCTCCTCGGTGACCCGTCCCCGGTGCGGCTTGCCGGCGTGCTCCAGCGTGCCGTAGTCGATCTTCTCGGCGCTCTTGCGGGCCTTGGGTGGGCGGACACGCTCGGCGGTCTTCAGCAACTGCGCCATCGGCACGTCGGTCGCCATCGCGTCGAACTCGCTGGCGGTAAGCACCACCCGGCGGGGTTCGCCGCCACCGTGCCGGTCGTGGATCTCGACCACGGCGACGTCCAGGGCGGCGTCGTCGATGTTCTCCACCTCGGCGGGGGTGGCGTCCAACTGCACGGGCCCGGCGACCAGGTCCGGGTGCTCCAGGACGACGACGCGCACCGCCTCGTCGTCCTGCTGCAGAACGGTGCCGGTGAAGTCGGAGACGTGGATCGTCTTCTTGCCCATGCGCGGAGCTTCTCCTGTCGTAGGCCGGTGCCGGACCACAAGAAATTACCCGACAGGTGTGCGAAAGCCGCCGCTGGACCTCCACCGGTGTGTCGTTCGGCGCCCGCTGGCCGCCACCACGTCAAGCACGAGCGTGGTGGGTCAGTGCGTGTTCAGGCCGTGCCTGCTGGAGCTGCCGACGCGCAGTCGGTTCAGTTCACCCCACGACATGCCGCCCGTCGTATGCCACCCGTGGTGACGGGGTTGGACCGGAAGGTGTTCCAGCGCCTCCGCTGGCCACCAGAGTCGCTCCGGGTCCTGGTGGTGGCTGTCGTTCGGCTGATTCGGCATGGCCATACCGTCCCAAACAAAGGTGTCCATGTATGGAAATACCTATGACGGTCAATAGTTGCGGTCGGTTCCCGGATCTCCGGCCCGGGGTGGTCCCGGTCACTGGCGAAATACCCCCGGGGGGTATAGCGTGCCGGGCATGGAGAACACGAATCCGACCCGACTGGCCATCGCCGCGACCCTGCACTGCCTGACCGGCTGCGCCATCGGCGAGGTGCTCGGCATGGTCATCGGCACCGCTCTCGGCTGGTCCGACCTGGCCACCATCGCCCTCGCCGTCGTGCTGGCCTTCGTCTTCGGCTACGCGTTGACGATCCGTCCGGTGCTCCGCTCGGGCCTGCCGCTCGCCCGGGCGATCCGGGTGGCCCTCGTCGCCGACACGGTGAGCATCGCGGTCATGGAGCTGGTCGACAACGGCGTCATGCTCGCCGTGCCGGGCGCCATGCGAGCCGGCCTCGCCGACCCGCTGTTCTGGGGCAGCCTGGCCGGCGCGCTGGCGGTGGCCTTCGCGGTGACCGTGCCGGTGAACCGCGCCCTGATCGTGCGGGGACGGGGGCACGCGGTGGTGCACCAGCACCACCACGGCGGCCACCACCCCAGCGCACCGACGGCGTCGTGACCCCCGCCCGGCGGCCCGGGGGATCGCCCGCCGGGCGGCCCCGCCCGGCGTACGGTGATCCACGACGGGCCGGGTGACGGGGAGGTGCTTCATGCTCGACCGGCGGCTCCACCTGCACCTGGCCACCTGGCTCGGACAGTGGCCGGCTGGGCCGGGCCTGCACGTGGTCGGTTCGTACCGGCGGGCCCTGCCGGCCTGGGACGGTCGACTGCGTCCGGCGCTCGCCGTCGACACCGGGCGCAGCGCCGTGCTCTCCGTGGCGCCGGACCGGGTGGACGCGGTCCGCACGCTGGCCCACGGGACGCCGGGCCGGCTCCTGGGCGCCCTGCCGCAGGCGGTCGGGCTACCGCAGTGGTGCGTGCACGACGGCCCGTTCCGGTGGAGCCTCGCTCCCGCGCCGCTTCCCGACGTGGGGGAGTGGACCGCACCCACCGCCCCCGGGCTGCCGCAGTGGCTGCGGCTGTTCGACAGGCAGGTGCTCGTGGTCCGCGACGCCGACGGCACCTACCTGGCCGGGTTGGGGATCAAGCGGCACGACGCGTACGGGCGGGAGTTGGCAGTCGGCACCGTGCCCGCAGCCCGGGGTCGCGGCCTCGCCCGTCGGTTGGTCGCGCAGGCGGCGCGGCGGGTGCTCGACGAGGGTGCGGTGCCCACCTACCTGCATGAGCGGGACAATCTCGCCTCCGCCCGGGTCGCCGACGCCGCCGGTTTCCCGGACCGGGGCTGGCGTGCGTACGGGGTCTACCCGCGCTGACGTCGCTCGGGCGCGGACCGTGGATCCCGGGCCGGATCCACGGTCCGCGACCTCCCCCCAGGTCCCGGTTCGGGCGACCGCCCTCGCGCGCGGGGCGGGGCCGGTCCGTGCCGATCACGCTACGTATCGAGCACGCTCGGTGCAAGGCGTGAGCTGTCGGTTCGGAGTGTCGAATAGTGGACTTGACCTGCGGCTCGACCGTGCCGAGGGTACGCACCGGGTCAGTGACGTAGCGTGCGGATCAGGTCGAGCACCTGCCGGGTCACGGGACGCAGGACCCGGAGCCGGGACAGCGCCGTGAGCCGGTCGATCAGCGGAACGACGCCGTCGATCAACTGCCTGGTCTTGGTCTGCCCGGGCGACCGGTCGTGCACCCAGTAGAGGACCACGCCCATGTACGCCAGCCAGAGCAGCTCGGGCAACTGCGGACGCAGGTCGGCGTCGACCTTGGCTGTCGAGCCGTCCAGCACCTCGGCGAAGAGGGCGATCGCCGCCTCCCGGGGGCCGGAGGACTCCGCGGAGAAGGGGCTGAGCGGGGAGGTCGGCTCCGCCGCCGTCTTGAAGAAGGTCGCCGCGAACTCGTGCGACGGCGTCAGCACATCGATCCCCGCGTGCAGCACCCCGCCCAGCCGGGCGCCGAACGACTCCTCCCGGTCGAGCACGGGCTGCGCGGCGGCCCGGTGCTCGACCTGGGACTGGGCGTAGAACTCCTGGATCAGGTGGTCCTTGGAGCCGAAGTAGTAGTAGGCGTTCCCGACCGCCACGCCTGCCTCCTGCGCGATGGCCCGCATGGTGGTCTGGGCGTAACCGCGTTCGCGGAACAGCCGCATCGCGGTGTCCCGGATCAGCTGCCGGGTCTGCTCGCCACGGGCGGTGGCAGGATCACCCGCAGTGGTCGTCGGCGCAGGCTGCTCGGTCATCGGGGCCACCGTATCCCGCCAGCTCGTCGGTCGGCTCGACCCGCGGGTCGCGGACCCGCTCCCGGATCGCCGAGGCGGCGGCCACCACCTGCCGGGCGAGCGGCATCAGGTGGGGGCGGGCCAACCGTTCGGCGGTGGACCGGTGGTCGGCCAGTGCCCAGAGGCAGGCGAACCAGGCGCCGTCGCCCGCGTACACCTCGCCGGTGTCGGCGACAACGGTGAGGTCGCGCAGGGTGGCGTCGTGGTCCAGGCCGGGGAAGCGCCGCCGGGCCTCGACCGACCCGGCCGCGACGAACTCCAGGGGTACGAGTTGGGCGCGCGACGCGAGCCACCGGCGGGCGGCGCGGCAGAGCGGGCAGGACGCGTCGAACAGGACCGTGAACCCCCGGATTCCACCGCCCCCGTGCGCGGTGGAATCCGGGGGCCGGCCGGTGCCGTCGGTCGATGGCCCGGTCATCGGGTCGGCGGTGGACCGGCCGGCCCGCCGCCCGGCTTCGGAGTGGTCGGGTGCGGACCGGCCGGGTGGGGGGCGACGGGGTACGGGCTGTGCGGTCCGGTCTGCACGGGAAGCCTGCCGATCGGTGCGACGGGCGGGTGGGTGGCGAGCTGGCGGAGCCGGTTACGGCGGTAGCGGCCAAGCGCGAACACGTTGAAGAAGTGCAGTGCCCCGAGTACCAGCAGCACCAGCCCGATCTTGAGGGACAGCTCCTCCATGGCCTGGCTGGTCGAGAGCACCGGGTCGTCGTGCTTCATCGCCACCGTGACGTAGCCGAGGTTGAGCAGGTAGAAGCCGACCACCAGGAGGCTGTTGACCGCTCGGGCCAGTCGTTCGTCGGAGAACACCTCCTCCAGGAAGACCTGCCCGTTGCGCGACAGGGACCGGGCCACCCAGATCGTCAGGCCGACGCTGACCGTGAGGTAGACCAGGTACATCCAGACCTTGGTGTCCATGGGGGACGCTCCTCTTGAACGCGTTCAACTACCGACGCCATCAGCGTAGGTGAGTTCTTGAACATGTTCAAGAGTGTCGGCCGGTGGACGGCTCAGCCGGCGAGCCCCAACGCCTCGGCCGCCGCCCGCCCGTTGGCGTGGCTCGCGCCGTACGTGGTGACGAACGCCCGGACGCCGTCCGGACGCCACTGTGCCGGCCAGCCCATCTCCACAACTGTCACCGGATGCCCGGCGGCCAGGCCGGCGATCAGCTCCGGCCCCCCGGGCAGGCGGTGCAGGTGACGACCGACAAGCACGATCGGCCGGTCACCGGCAAGCCCCCGCAGCGTCGCCGGATCGGTCTCGGCCGCCACCACCCGGATCTCCTCGATCCCGTCCAGGTGTGGGCCGAGACCCCACGGCACCCGCCCCTCGGCGATTGTGGACTCGGTGTGCAGTTGCACCACGAGAGGGTGGCCCAGGCCGGTGAGGACCCCGTCCACCTGCACCGCACGGCGTGCCGCCGCGTACCCCAGATCGGTGTCGACGGTGAGCGGCGCGGCGCCCGCGGTCCGGGTCCAGGCGGCGAGCGCGGCGGCGCGGCCGGCCGCCTCCTCGACCCGGGCGGTCGCCAACCGGCCGTCGCCGAGCGCGTCGACGATCTCCGCGGCCACCCGTTCGACGAGGTCCGCGTCGACGGTCGCGCCGATGCAGAGCAGGTCGGCGCCGGCGGCCAGGGCCCGCACCGCGGCCGGCCCGACCCCACCTGCCGCCACCGCCGCGCCCTTCATCTCCAGTGCGTCGGTGATGATGGTGCCGGTGAAGCCGTACTCGGTGCGTAGCAGGTCGACAAGCACGGCCCGGCTGAAGGTGGCCGGCCCGTCGCCGGTCAGCGCCGGCACCCGGATGTGCGCGGTCATCACGGCGCGCGCCCCGGCGGCGATCACCGCGGCGAACGGCGGCAGGTCCCGCTGCCGCAGCAGACCCGGCGGGACGTCCACGGTGGGCAGCTCGTGGTGCGAGTCGGTGACTGTCGCGCCGTGACCGGGGAAGTGCTTGGCGCAGGCGGCCACTCCGGCGGCCTGGAGGCCGGCCACGGCGGCGGCCGAGTGGGCGGCCACCCGCACCGGGTCGGCGCCGAACGAGCGGGTGCCGATCACCGGGTTGTCGTCGGCGGTGTTCACGTCCACAGTGGGGGCGAGGTTGACGGTGATGCCGAGCGCCGCCAGTTCCGCGCCGATGGCCTGGTAGACGCGGCGGGTGAGCGCCACGTCGCCGATCGCGCCGAGGGCGGCGTTGCCGGGGTACGGGCTGCCGGTGGCGTGCGCCAGCCGGGTCACGTCGCCGCCCTCCTCGTCGATGGCGATAAGCGCGTCCGGGCGGCCGGAGCGCAGCGCTGCCGTACTGGCCGCCACCTGGGCCGGGTCGTGCACGTTCGTGCCGAACAGGGTGTGCCCGGCCAGCCCGTCGGCCAGCAGGTCGACCGCCCAGTCCGGCGGGACCGGCCCCGGGTACGCGGCGAGCAGGGTGCCCAGCGCGAGCCGACGTAGTCCTGGATCCAGCCCCACGTGATCGTCCTCCTTCGGTGCCGGCGGGGTCGCACCTCGTACCGGCGGTGGTCTACGCCCTGCCGGGTCGGCCGAGCGCTCCGCCCACGGGTGGCCGTTACGCTACGGCTACCCGTTCGCAGGTCGGTTTACAGTTAGCAAAGTTTACTAAAACTAGAGGACGTGGCATGAGTGCGACCCGGCTGCCCGGTACCCCCCGTCTGTTGCGGGCGCTCAACGACCGAGCGGCACTGGAACTGCTCCTGGAGCGGGGCCCGCTGACCCGCGCCCGGCTCGGGGAGCTGACCGGGCTGTCCAAGGTCACCGCCTCCCAGCTGGTCGAGCGGCTGGAGGAGCGCGGTCTGGTCAGCCGGGTCGGCGAGCAGGCCGGCGGGCGAGGGCCGAACGCGCAGCTCTACGCCGTGCGCCCGTCCAGCGCCCACGTGGTAGGGGTGGACGTCGGCCCGGACCGGGTGGTGGCCGCCTGCGCCGACATCACCGGCGCCGTGATCGGCCGGGTGGAGCAGTCCACCCGGGACACCGACGACCCGGTGGGCGTGGTGCACAACGCCGTGGTGCAGGCCGCGAGCAGCGCCCAGGCGCAGCTGAGCAGCGTACGGCGGATCGTCCTCGGCACGCCGGGTCTGGTCGACCCCGGCACCGGCGACATCACCTTCGCCTTCAACCTGCCGCGCTGGCACAGCGGTCTGCTCGCCGCGCTGCGGGACGACCTGCACACCCCTGTGGTGTTCGAGAACGACGTCAACCTGGCCGCGGTCGCCGAGGCGCAGTCCGGCGCCGCGCAGGGGCTCGCGGACTTCGTGCTGGTCTGGGTGGGTGCCGGCGTCGGTCTCGCGATCATGCTGGGTGGGCGGCTGCACCACGGCAGCAGCGGCGCGGCCGGAGAGATCGGCTACCTGCCGGTGCCGGGCGCGCCCATTCCCCGCGACGTCTCCCGCCGCGCCAAGCCGGCCTTCCAGCAGCTGGTCGGCGGAGACTCGGTGCGTGCGGTGGCCCGCGAACACGGGTACCCGGACGCGGACGCCGCCGATGCCGTCCGCGCCGCCGTCGCCGACGGCGCCAGCGGTGGCGCGATGCTCGACGAGCTGGCCCGCCGGCTCGCGCTCGGTGTGGCAAGCACCTGCGTGGTGCTCGATCCGCCGCTCGTGGTGCTCGCGGGTGAGGTCGGCCAGGCCGGCGGCGCGGCCCTCGCCGAGCGGGTCCAGCAGGAGGTCGCCGCGATCACGCTGGTCCAGCCTCGGGTGGTGCCCACCGGGCTGACCGAGGAACCGATCCTGCACGGCGCGCTGCGCACCGCGCTCGACGCCGTCCGCGACGAGGTGTTCGGCTCCACCGTCGGCTGAGCGCGCTGGGCCGGTCATGTGAAGAAATATTTCACCGCTCGACGGCGGGTTGCAACCTCTTGCCGAGTCTGTGCGGGCCCGTCGGGCAGCCCGGGGCCGCCCGACGGGCCGGCGATCAGATCAGATCGCGACGACGGAACACGGCGAACGCCGCCGCCGTCAACCCACCGGTGATCAGGAGCAGGACCAGCAGCGCGGGCCCCCAGGTCAGGCTGTAGAAGCCCTCGCAGGTGACCCCCGGCCGGCTGCCGGCGCAGAGCTGGGAGTCCCAGAACCGGGCCTCACCGGTGAGCCACGCCCCGATGTGACTGGAGAGCATCAGCAGATCCGGCCGCCGGGCGTCGACGATCTCCAACACCAGACGGCCGCCCAGCTCCCACACCACCGCGTACGCGGCGACCGCGCCGAGCGCCGCCGAGGTGTGCCGACCCAGCGCCGCGATGGCGAAGCCCAACGCGGTGGCCAGCAGCACAAGCACCAGGCCCCGCCCGTGCACCGCGCCCAGGGAACGCCAGAAGTCACCGCTCAACCGGCCCGCCAAACCGGCGGTCTGCCCGATCACCCAGAACGTCGCGAGATAGAACAACGACGCCACCACCGACACCACAAGCACCCCGCCGAGCAGGGTGCCCAGCTTCGCGCCGAGCACCGTCAACCGACGCGGACGCCACAGCAGCAGGTTCACCACACCGCCGGAGTTCAGATCCGCGCCGATGTAGGAGGCGCCGACCAGGAACCCGAACAACACGAGGAACGCGATCAGGAAGTACAGCAGCGACTGGGCCTCTTTGGCGAAGCTGAAGACGCCCGGCAGGAAGTCGGCAGCGACCGGCAGCCGTTCGGACCGCAGCGGGTCCAACTCCGAGCAGTCCGCGGGGTACCAGGCACCTGTCTCGTCCACCGGCGTCAGGCCGTTCTGCCGGTCCAGGCACGCCTGGTGGGCGCGCTCCAGGTCCCGGCGAGCCTCAACCGCCTTCGCCCGCGCCGAGGCCACCTCGTCGGCGTTGGGCTTGTGCGAGCCGGCAAGCGTGGTCGCCGCGGTGACACCGAACGCCAGCACCAGCAGGACGACCATCAACTGCACGAAACGGCGCGCGGACAGCCGCTCCACCTCGGCCCGGACCAGGTTCACGCGTCCACCCCCCGTACGTCGAGATCGATCAGGTCGCCGTCGGCACCCGGCAGGGGCGTCGCACCGTCGACCTGGCGGGGCACCGAGGGATGCTCGCCGGCCCCGGTCAGCTCCAGGAAGACGCTCTCCAGATCCGGCCGCAACGGCGTCAACTCACCCACCCACAGCCCCTGCTCGCCGAGCACCCGGCTGATGACTGTCGAGTCGGTGACCCCGCCCACCACAAGCGCCTCAGCGTCGACGGCCACCACCAGTCCGGCCGCCCGCAGCAGCTCGACGGCGCGCTCCGGCTCGGCCACCCGGACCAGGAACTCGTGCCGGTCATGGCCGGCCAGCACCTCGTCCACCCGGCCGGTCGCCACCCGCCGCCCCCGCGAGATGATCGTGACGTGGTCGCAGATCAGCTGGATCTCGCCCAGGATGTGGCTGGACACCAGCACCGTCACCCCGGACGCCGCCAGCGACCGCATCAGGTCCCGCATCTCCCGGATGCCTGCCGGGTCCAGACCGTTCGCCGGCTCGTCGAGGATGAGCAGCCGAGGATCCTTCAACAGCGCCGACGCCACAGCCAGGCGCTGCTTCATGCCCAGCGAGTAACCCCTCACCCGTTCGTCACCCCGGTCGCGCAGACCCACCAGATCCAGCGCCTCGTCCACCCGCGACACCGGTACCCCACCGGCGCGGGCCAGCAGCCGCAACGTGCGGTACCCGGTGAAGTTGCCGAAGAACTGCGGGCTCTCCACGATGGCGCCGACCTGGGCCGCCACCCGGGGCAGCAACTCCGGCGACGGCTCGCCAAGCACGCTCATCCGCCCGCCGTCGGCCCGGACCAGCCCGAGCAGGGCGCGCAGGGTGGTGGTCTTGCCCGAGCCGTTCGGCCCCAGGAAGCCGTGGATCTGACCCTCCTCGACCAGCAGGTCGAACCCGTCGACCGCCACCCGTTTGCCGCCGCGCAGGCTGCGGAAGGTCTTCCGCAGGCCCTCGATCTCGATGACCGCGCTCATCCGCGCGGCTCCGTACCCCGACCGAGCATGGGTCGTCCTCCGGGTGTGGTGATCAACGACACGGTGCCCCACCCTATGGCCGGGGCGCCGCCCGTGGGGGGCGCCGCGACGTTGCGTGGTTGGATGGAGTGGTGACTGGTGACCTGATCCCCGGCGCTGCCGACACCACCTCCGGCGCCGCTACCGTGGACCCGGATCTGGTGGTCAGCCTCGACGGCGTCGGCGTACGCAGGTCCGGCACCGCGCTGTTGCAGGACCTGACCTGGCGGGTGGAGTTGGACGAGCGCTGGGTCGTCCTCGGGCCAAACGGGGCCGGCAAGACGACGCTGCTCAACCTCGCCGCCGGCCGGCTGCACCCCACCACAGGTGTCGCGCACGTGCTCGGTGAGCGGATCGGCCGCACCGACATCAACGAGCTGCGTACCCGGATCGGGCTCTCCACCGCCGCCCTCGCCGAGCGGCTGCCCGCCGACGAGCAGGTCAGCGACGTGGTCGTGACGGCCGCCTGGTCGGTGGTCGGCCGCTGGCGGGAGAACTACGAGCGCGGCGACGAGGCGCGGGCGCGAGCCCTGCTGAGTCAGCTCGGCATCGGCGGCCTCGCCGAGCGCCGCTACGGCACCCTCTCCGAGGGCGAACGCAAGCGGGTGCAGATCGCCCGTGCCCTGATGACCGACCCGGAGCTGCTGCTGCTCGACGAGCCGGCCGCCGGGCTCGACCTGGGTGGCCGCGAGGACCTGGTCGCCCGTCTCGCCGAGCTGGCGTACGACCCGGACGCCCCGGCCCTGGTGCTGGTCACCCACCACGTGGAGGAGATCCCGCCCGGGTTCACCCACGCGCTGCTGCTGCGCGAGGGCTCGGTCGTTGCCCAGGGACTGCTGGCCGAGACGCTCACCGGCGACAACCTCTCCAAGACCTTCGGCCTGCCGCTGGTGGTCGAGCGGTCGGGCGGCCGCTACACCGCACGCGCCAGCTGACGGGGCGGAGGGCCTGACGTGTCCCAGACCCGGGTGGTCGTGGTGGGCAGCGCCAACATGGACCTGGTCGCGATGGCGCCCTCGCTGCCCCGGCTGGGCGAGACGATGCTCGGCACCGACTTCGTGATGGTGCCCGGCGGAAAGGGCGCCAACCAGGCGATCGCTGCGGCGCGGGCCGGCGCCTCCTGCGCCTTCCTCGGCGCGATCGGCTCCGACGCGTTCGGCGTCACGCTCAGGGCGCGGATCACCGCGGCCGGCGTGGACACCGCCCAGCTGCGGGTCGCCTACGGCACCTCCGGGGTCGCCCTCGTGATGGTCAACGCCCAGGGGGAGAACGCCATAGTGGTCACCCCCGGCGCGAACGACGCGCTGGTCGGCCTCACCGACGAGGAGTTGGCGACGGTACGCGGGGCCGACGTCCTGGTCGCCCAGCTGGAGATCCCGGTGCAGACGGTGACCGCCGCCGCGACGGCCGCCCGGGCCGCCGGCACGCGCGTCATCCTGAACGCCGCACCGGCCCGGGACCTCCCTGCGGAGCTGCTCGCGGCGGTGGACCTGCTTGTCGTCAACGAGGGCGAGGCGCAGGCCCTCACCGGCCGGGGCCGGGAGGAGCCGCGGGCGCTGCTCGACCTGGCGCCCCGGGCCGTGCTCACCCACGGCGGCGCGGGCGCCTGGTACGTCGACCGGGACGGCACCGACCTGCACGTACCCGCGTTCCAGGTGGACGTGGTCGACTCCACGGCGGCGGGCGACGCGTTCACCGCCGCGCTCGCCGTCGGCTGGGGCGAGGGGCGTGACCTGGTCGACGCGGTGCGCTGGGCGTCGGCGGCCGGCGCCGCCTGCGTCCGCCGACTCGGCGCGTCGGTGGCGCTGCCTCAGCGCGCCGAGATCGACGAGCTGTACGCCAGGGGCTGACCCCCGCTCCGCTCAGCCGACGGGTTCCTCGCCGAGCCGCTCACCTCGGCGACGCAGCATGCCGAGGCCGGGGATGCCTGCGACGGCGAGCTTGAGGTCACGGGTGACGTCGAGCAGGTCGTGCAGGTCCGGTCCGACCCGGTCCAGGGTGGCAAGGATCGGCAGGATGTCGGCCGTCAGGTGTTCCTTGAGCTTCGGCAGTTCGTCGATGAGGTGGATCGCCGCGGTGATCTCCTCGTGGCTCAGTTCCTCGACGAACCTCCCGGCCATCGGGGCGGCACGGCGCAGCGCCGGCTCGTACGCCGACAGCAGTTCCGCGGCGGTGGCCGCCGCCTGCGCCGCGGTGCCCACTGTGCTCGCGGCGCTGCCCGCCACCGCGTCGGCCTCGGTGACAACCGTGGCGGCCTGCCGGGCGACCTGGTCGGCCTCGCTGACCACGGCGGCGGCTGCCGTCGCCACCCCGGTCGCGGTGTCGATGGCTGTGGTCGCGGCGGCGCTGATGACCGCCACCTCACGCACCGCCGCCTCGGCGTCGGTGAGCACCCGGTCGGTCCGGTCCAGGGTCCCCTCGATCCGGTCCACCACGCCGTTGATCCGGGTGAGCAGGGCTTCCACGCCGTCCAGCACCGCGAACGCGCGGGCCGGCACGGTGGCGAGCGAGGCCGCCGAGCCGAGCGCCTGGTCGACGGCGGAACGGGTCAGGCCGACCATCGCGGCCGGTGTGGGGAGGGGGATCGCCATGGGATCCAGTGTGCGTCGCCCGCGCCGCAACCGCTCGTCCGGCGTCACCTGCGGTGCCGCCCGCGGCGGTAGGGTGCCGGCATGCCGGCACCCTCGCCGCACCGTCGTCCGAGCAACCGGACCGCCGTCCTGCTGGCCGTGGTCGCGGCGGTCGCCGCCGCACTGGGCACGCTGGTTCTGGTACGCGCCGACGCCGGCCTCACCGTCCGCCACCTCACCGTCGACGGTGTGCCGTTGACCGAGGTGCGCGCCGAGCTGCCGACGCCCGACGTCCGGCGTCCCGGCGTGGTCGTCGCGCACGGCTTCGCGGGCTCGGCCCGCCTGATGCGCCCGATCGCCGACAGCGTCGCCCGTCGGGGGGCGGTCACGCTGCTCGTCGACTTCGCGGGGCACGGCGCCAACCCGGCGCGGCTCGACAGCGCCACCTCCGACACGACGCTCGCCGCCGACCTGGACGTCGCCGTCGGGTACCTGCGTTCCCGGCCGGACGTGGACCCGGAGCACATCGCGCTCGTCGGGCACTCGATGGGCGCCGGGGCGGTCACCCGCTACGCGGCAGGGCACACGGAGATCGCCCAAACGGTGGCGATCTCGCTGCCCGACGCCGGCGAACTGCCCCCGGGACGACCGACGCGGCTGCTGCTGATCGTCGGCGGCTTGGAGTTCCCCGGTTTCCGGCGTGCCGCCGACGACGCGGTCCAACGGGGTGCGGCGGTGGGCCGGCGACCGGCGGTGGTGGTACCGGGCGTGGAGCACATCTCGGTGCTGTTCGCCCCGCGCACCCACGAGGAGATCGTCAACTGGCTGCCCAGCCTCGACGGAACCGCCGCGCCACGGCCGCTCGTCCGGCTCGCCGGAGCGGCGCTGCTGCTTGTCGCGTTCGGGGTCGGCGTGGTTCCGCTCGCCGCCCTGCTGCTGCCTCGAAGGCCCACCGGCGGCCCGCCGGCCGATCCGGTGCCCGCGACAGCGGGCGGCCTGCCGGGCCTCGTCGAGGCCGTGCCGGCGCTGCTCGGGTTGGCTGCCGTCGCCGCTGGTGTCGGCGCGGTCGCCGCCGCGGTGCTTCCCACGGCCCGTATTCCACTCGCAGTGGGCGGCTACGTCAGCGTATTCCTGCTGGTCACCGGCCTGCTGGTGCTTGTCGGGCACAGGTGGTTGCCGGGCGGGCGACAGGCGACTCCCACGTCGGGATCCGGCCAGGCTGTGGCCGCCCGGCCCCGGGCCGTGGTCGCCGCCCTTGCCCTGACCGGGTACGCGGTCCTCTCCGTCGCGCTGCCGATCCACATTGGGCTGACGTCGGCGCTGCCGGTGGGCTCCCGCTGGTGGCTGCTCCCGCTGGTGGTCGCCTCCTGCCTGCTGTTCCTGCTCGGCGTCGAGGTGGTCGCCGCCGGCCGGGCCGGTCGGCACCTGCTGGTCGTAGCGGTCACCGTGCTGGTGCTGACCGGGTCGGCGCTCGTCGGTCTGGCACCCGGGTTCGTGCTCCTGGTGGTCCCGCTGTTCGTGGTTCTGCTCGGATGGCACGCCGCCTGGGCGGCGGTACTGCGGCGGTACGCGGTCCCGCGCTGGCTGCTGGCCACGCTCGGCGCCGTCCTGGTGGGCTGGCCGATCGCCACCACCCTGCCGTTGAGCTGACCGGTCATCGATGGTCGCCCTGCTGTTCGACGGCGCGCTGCACGGCCCGGTAGATCTGGCCGAACCGCAGCGCGTCAGGCGTGCTTAGCAGCAGATCCTCCCGGCCGTGGTGCTGCACCCACAGTTCGTGCACGTGGCTGCCGCGTTCGTAGGAGCGGTCCAGCCACCCGAGGGGAATCTCCAGGAACGGGATCGACGCCAACGCGCCCACCGCGAAGGCGGCGAGGACGACAAGCGTCACCTTCCAGTTGCCGCGTTCCTGCGCCGACCAGACCAGCGAGACGACGCAGATCAGCGCGACAAGCGGCGGCAGCGAGAGCAGCAGTACCAGGACACCGCGACCGAGCACCCGGCCGCGCACCGCGAGCGTCTTCGGACCGCGCGCGTGCCAGACGTACGTCACGTCGGAGAGGGCGACCACGTGACCACCCGAACGAATCGACTCGGAGGTCACCTGCACCGCGTCGTCCCGGTAATAGAGGGTCATCACTAAGCCTAACCACCGGCGGGCAACCCGCCCCGCGCGTTCTCCGCCGCCGCGACGGCGGCGCAGAACGCCCGCAGGCTTGTTGGCTAGCGTCGGCTGGTCGGGCGGGCCGGGTTGGTGTGCTCGACCGCGCGCTGCACCGCCCGGTAGATCTGACCGAAGCGCAGCGAGTCGCCGGTGCGCAGCAGCCGTACCGGCTGGCCACGCCAGCGGGCCCACATCTCCAGTTGACGGCTGCCCCGGGCGTACGAGCGGTCCAGGTGTTCGAAGAGGAAGTCGGCGACCGGCCCGACGGCCAGCCCGACGAGCACCGACGCGCCGACGATCGCGATCGTCACGGTGGGGGAGCGGTGCAGCCAGACGGCCACGGCGATGCCGAGTACCGCGGCGATCAGCGGGCCGGCCAGTGCGGCGCCTATCGCGCCCCGGCCGACGAGCACCCGCCATGAGCGGGTGCCCCGACGGTGCCAGACCATGGTGATCTCGGCCAGTGGGTAGCTACGGCCGTCCACCCGGACGGCGGTGGAGGTGACCTGCACCGACCTGTCGTCGTAATACGTGATCATGGCTGGACTCCCGCCCGCGGGGCTGACACCACACTACTTACCCAAACGAGCCGGGTCGTAAGGTTGGCACGCGACTTCGACGAGGAAGTGAGGGCAGCGTGGGCGACTTCGTTCGGCTGGAGACCACTGACGGCATCGGCACCATCCGGCTGGAGCGGCCGCCGATGAACGCGCTCAACACCCAGGTGCAGGAGGAGTTGCGCGCCGCCGCCACGGCGGCCACCGAGGACCCCGGGGTCCGCGCCGTGATCGTGTACGGCGGGGAGAAGGTCTTCGCCGCCGGCGCGGACATCAAGCAGATGGCCGAGATGTCCTACGTGGACATGGCCGACCGGGCCGCGAACCTGTCAAGCGCGCTCGGCGCGATCGCCCGGATCCCCAAGCCGGTGGTCGCCGCGATCACCGGGTACGCCCTCGGTGGCGGCTGCGAGTTGGCGCTTGCCTGTGACTGGCGGATCGTGGCCGAGGACGCCAAGCTCGGCCAGCCGGAGATCAAGCTCGGCATCATCCCCGGCGCGGGCGGCACCCAGCGGCTGGCTCGCCTGGTCGGCCCGGCCCGCGCCAAGGATCTGATCATGACAGGTCGGATGGTCGACGCCGAGGAGGCGCTGCGGATCGGCCTGGCCGACCGGGTGGTACCGGCGGCCGAGGTCTACGAGGCAGCTGTCGCGTACGTGAAGCCGTACCTGACTGGGCCGGTGCAGGCGCTGCGCGCGGCGAAGCTGGCTGTGGACGGCGGCCTGGACATGGACCTGAACTCGGGCCTGGCCTGGGAGAGTCAGCTCTTCGCGGCGTTGTTCGCCACCGACGACAGGCGTGAGGGCATGACGGCCTTCGTGGAGAAGCGCAAGCCGGACTTCACCGGCCGCTGACGATTAGTCGAGAACGGTTCACATTGTTCCTACCGGCCAGTAGCGTGGGGCCTCGGTCACGAGGGACGAAGGGGAGCGGCGAATGACGGAGCGGATCGAGGGTCACGGCGGAGAGTTGGCGCTGGCGGCGTTACGCGCGCACGGCATACGGGAGATGTTCACGCTGTCCGGCGGGCACGTCTTCCCCCTCTACGACGCCGCGCACAAGACCGACTTCCCGATCTACGACGTCCGGCACGAGCAGTCCGCGGTCTTCGCCGCCGAGGCGGTGGCCAAGCTCCAGCGCCGCCCCGGCCTCGCCGTGCTCACCGCCGGCCCCGGCGTCACCAACGGCATCTCCGGCATGACCAGCGCCTTCTTCAACGCCTCCCCGGTGCTGGTGTTGGGGGGCAGGGCGCCCGCGTTCCGCTGGGGCTCGGGCAGCCTCCAGGAGATGGACCACCTGCCGCTTGTCGCCCCGGTCACCAAGCACGCCGAGACGGTGTTCAGCACCGACGACATCCCGCGCGCGGTGGGCGCCGCTCTCACCGCCGCGCTCACCCCGCACCGCGGCCCGGCGTTCCTCGACTTCCCCCTGGAGACTGTCTTCTCCGTCGCCGAGGTCGAGCTGCCCGCCGTGGCGGGCGTCGACCCGGTCGTGCCCGACCCGGACGAGGTCGGCCGCGCCGCTCTGCTGATCGCCGCGGCGCAACGACCTGTCATCATCGCCGGCTCGGACGTGTACGCGGGTGACGCGGTCGCCGCCCTGCGCGAGGCGGCCGAGGCGTTGCAGGTGCCGGTCTTCACGAACGGCATGGGTCGCGGCTCGCTCCCGCCGGAGCACCCGCTCTCCTTCGCCAAGGCCCGTCGGGCAGCGCTCTCCGGCGCCGACGTGGTCGTGGTGGTCGGCACCCCGCTGGACTTCCGGCTCAGCTTCGGTGACTTCGGCGACGCCAAGGTGGTGCACATCGTCGACGCGCCCAGCCAGCGCGCCGCGCACGTGCAGCCGGCCGCCGCACCCGCCGGCGACCTGCGCCTGATCCTCTCCGCGCTTGCCGACCACTCCGGTGACCGGGCCGACCACAGCGACTGGATCGCGGACCTGCGCACCGCCGAGGACGCCGCCAAGGCCCGCGACGCCCAGGAGATGGCCGCCGAGACCGACCCGATCCGCCCGGCGCGCATCTACGGCGAACTGCGCCGGGTGCTGGCCCGCGACGCGATCACCATCGGCGACGGCGGTGACTTCGTCTCGTACGCCGGTCGCTACCTGGAGCCCGCGCAGCCCGGCACCTGGCTGGACCCGGGCCCGTACGGGTGCCTGGGCACCGGCATGGGCTACGCGATGGGCGCCCGGGTCAGCCACCCGGACCGGCAGATCTGCGTGCTGATGGGCGACGGCGCGGCCGGCTTCTCGCTGATGGACGTCGAGTCGCTGGTCCGCCAGAAGCTGCCCGTGGTGATCGTGGTCGGCAACAACGGCATCTGGGGGCTGGAGAAGCACCCGATGCGGGCCATGTACGGCTACGACGTGGCCGCCGACCTCCAGCCGGAGCTGCGCTACGACACGGTGGTCAGCGCGCTGGGCGGGGCGGGGGAGACGGTCGCGAAGGCCGCCGACCTGGGGCCGGCGTTGCAGCGGGCGTTCGACTCCGGTGTGCCGTACCTGGTGAACGTGCTCACCGACCCGACCGACGCGTACCCCCGCTCGTCGAACCTGGCCTGAGTCGCACCCGCCGCCGCCGTCGCCCCCAGCGGGGTGGCGGCGGCGCGCTCACACCTCGGGCCGGTCGCCCTCACGCGGGGGCTCACCGTCGCGTCGGCGCAGGTCGTCCTCACGCCGGCGCAGATCCTCCTCCCAGCGGCGGAACAGTTCCTGGTCCTGCTGCTGGGCGCGTTCCTGCACGGAGCGGAGGAATTCGGGGTCGTCGTCGGGAGCGAGCGGGCGACGCGGCCGTTCGACAGTGCCACCGCCGGTCGGCCTGGTCCCCCGGGTGCCGGGCTCCCTGCCGGCGACGAACCAGGCGATCGATCCGACGAGCGGGAAGAACAGGATGATCAGCACCCAGGCGATCCGGGGGAGGGTGCGGATCTGCCCCTCCTCGGCGGAGAGACAGCTGATCAGCGCGCAGACCGCGAGGACGATCTGCACCAGGAAGAGGAGTACGCCAAGCCGGGCCATCCACCCATCATGGCGCACCCGGTCGCGTCACCACAGTCCGCGAAGCGCGAGCAGCACGCCCAGCGCCGCGAGCGTGACGGTGCCGAGTGCGACGAGGGGCAGCGTGCGGCCGCCGGTACGTGCCGGTCCGGTGCCGGTGCCCCGGGGCCAGCACAGCGCGAGCAGGGCTCCCCAGACCAGCACGGCGACCCCGGCGGCCAGCGCGCCGGCGGTGCCGCCTGTCGACCCGAGCCGCACGGCCAGCGCGGTCACCACTGTCAACGCCAGCATCATGCGCCGCCACGACAACCGGGTCCGTTCCGGCTGCAACCCCGGATCGCGTCCGGCGCTCACCCTTCGCCGACCGCCCTGACCAGCACGGCGACCACCAGCAGCGCCGCGCCGGAGCCGACGGCGATGGCGAGCACAGCGGGAAACCGGGAGGCCGGCAGCTCCTGACCGAGCCGGATGGCCCGTTCGGTACGCGCCCAGTGGTCCACCGCGCGGATCGCGACGAGGCCGCCGAGCAGCAGCAGCGCTACCGCGATCACCTCCCGCAGGTGGCTCATCGGCAGCGGCGGAAGGAACTGCGCGGCGGCCAGCCCGCCGCCGACGAGCGCGAGGCCGGTACGCAGCCAGGCCAGGAACGTCCGCTCGTTGGCCAGCGAGAACCGGTAGTCCGGTGGCTCGCCGACCGAGCGCAGGTCCGCCGGGTCGAACCACCGTCTCATCGCCTCCCACACGCTGCCGATTATCCGCTTGATCTCCGGCTTAGCCTGAGCCGGTGACCGATCTCGACGTACTGACGCTGCGTGACGCCTACGACAACCAACTCCGTCCGGAGATCCCCGACCCGGTACCGGCCGGAGTGACGGTGGAGCGGGACGGGCCGCTGGTCCGGATCCTCGGGCTGGACGCGGGTGGATTCCTCACCTACCGCGACCTGGGCGGACTGACCGGCACCGAGCTCGACGAACTGATCGCCCGGCAGGTGCACCTGTTCCGCGAGCGTGGCCAGTCCGTCGAGTGGAAGCTCAACGAGCATGACGAGCCGACGGATCTGCCCGACCGCCTGCGCGCTGCCGGCTTCGTGCCGGAGGAGCGGGAGACCGTCGTGATCGGGCCGGTCGCGCCGCTGGCCGCCGCGCTGCCTGTCCCACCCGAGGGGGTACGCCTGCGTGAGGTGACCTCCCGGGAGGACCTGGAGCGGATCGCCGCCATGGAGGAGGAGGTCTGGCAGGAGGACCGCTCGCACCTCGTGTGGGGGCTGGCCAAGGAGATCGACGCCGACAGGCACTCGATCACCGTCGTGGTGGCCGAGGCGGACGGGACGGTGGTGAGCGCGGGTTGGGTGCGTTTCCCGGCGAACACCGGCTTCGCCACCCTCTGGGGTGGCTCGACCCTGCCGCAGTGGCGTCGCAGGGGCATCTACCGGGCGCTTGTCACCTACCGGGCCCGGCTGGCCGACCAGCGGGGTCGGACGCTGTTGCAGGTCGACGCGTCCGAGGACAGCCGGCCCATCCTGCAACGTCTCGGTCTCGTCCCGGTCACCACCACCACCCCGTACGTCTACACTCCGTGATCATGGAGCAGCGGTTGACGGACGAGGAGCGGTTGACCCTCAAGACCGGTGCGTTCGGCGCCGTCCTCCTGGTCACCAACGCCGATCCGGGGATGGTGGGCGTGTTCCGGGAGAGCTTCGCCGCCTCCGGCGCGCTGGCCGGCGCCAGCGGCGTGGTCAAGGAGGCGCTGACCACCGGCCCGCTGCCCCGGCTGCCCCGCGACTCCGAGTTGGAGATCGAGTCGGTGGTTCTTCCGGCGCTCACCGGGGCGGTCCGGATCCTGCGGGAGAAGGCGCCGGCGGACGTCGAGACGTACCGCTCGGTGGTGTTGACGGCGGCGGACCGTGCGGCCCGGGCGCACAACGGGGTGGCGCCGGCGGAGGTGGCGGTCATCGACCGGATCCGGGGCGCGTTGGCCGAGTGGGCCTGACCGCGCGGGTGTCGGTGAGCTGTGTCACTCTGAGTGCCCGGGAGCCGCAACCTACTGGCAGGTAACATGGCGTCGTGGGCAACCGCACAACAGCCCGCGGTTGACCAGGCGTCGACCGACGCGCGAGGCTGCGGCCCAGACCGGGCGAGCGAAATCGCATCACCACACAGGAGGGTCGTCGAAGCGCGATGAATATCGTCGTACTCGTCAAGCAGGTGCCTGATTCGGGCGCGGACCGCAACCTGCGCAAAGACGACAACACCGTCGACCGTGGTTCGGCGAACAACGTGATCAATGAGATGGACGAGTACGCCATCGAGGAGGCGCTGAAGATCAAGGAGGCGCACGGTGGCGAGGTCACAGTCCTGACCATGGGTCCGGACCGGGCGACCGAGTCGATCCGCAAGGCGCTCTCCATGGGCCCCGACAAGGCCGTTCACGTGGTGGACGACGCCCTGCACGGGTCCTGCGCGGTGGCCACCTCGAAGGTGCTCGCCGCCGCGCTCGGTCAGCTCAACGCCGACCTGGTGATCTGCGGCGCGGAGTCCACCGACGGCCGGGTCCAGGTCATGCCGCACATGATCGCCGAGCGGCTCGGTGTCGCGGCGCTCACCGGCGCCCGCAAGCTCACCGTCGACGGCGGCACGCTCACCGTCGAGCGGCAGACCGAGGAGGGCTACGAGGTCGTCACCGCCTCCACGCCGGCCGTGGTCTCCGTCTGGGACACCATCAACGAGCCGCGGTACCCCTCGTTCAAGGGGATCATGGCCGCCAAGAAGAAGCCGGTGCAGACCTTCTCCCTGGCGGACCTCGGCGTCGCGCCGACCGAGGTGGGCTTCGACGGCGCCACCAGCGCCGTGGTCGAACACTCCAAGCGTCCGCCGCGCTCCGGCGGCGCCAAGATCACCGACGAGGGCGAGGGCGGCGTCAAGCTGGTCGAGTTCCTCGCCACCGAGAAGTTCGTGTGAGAGCGGGTCTGGACATGTCTGAGGTTCTCGTCGTCGTCGAAGCCACCAAGGAATTCGGCGTCAAGAAGGTCACCCTGGAGATGCTCACCCTCGCCCGTGAGCTGGGTACGCCCAGCGCGGTCGTGCTCGGCGGCGCCGGCGCGGCCGAGGCGCTGAGCGGCAAGCTGGGCGAGTACGGCGCGGAGAAGATCTACGCCGCCGAGGGTGACGAGATCGACGGCTACCTGGTGGCCCCCAAGGCCACCGTGCTGGCCGAGCTGGTCCAGCGGGTGCAGCCGGCGGCCGTGCTGCTGGCGTCGGCTCAGGAGGGCAAGGAGATCGCCGCCCGCCTCGCCGTCAAGCTGGACAACGGCATCCTGACCGACGTCGTCGGCCTGGACGCCGACGGCACCGCCACCCAGGTGGCCTTCGCCGGTTCCACGATCGTCAAGTCCAAGGTCACCAAGGGCCTGCCGCTGGTCACCGTGCGACCCAACTCGCTCACCCCGAGCCCGGCCGCCGCCACCCCGGCGATCGAGCAGCTCACCGTGTCGGTCACCGACACCGACAAGCTGGCCAGGGTCGTCGAGCGGGTCGCCGAGCAGAAGGGCTCCCGCCCCGAGCTGACCGAGGCCGGCGTGGTCGTCTCCGGCGGCCGCGGTGTCGGCAACGCCGACAACTTCAAGCTGGTCGAGGAGCTGGCCGACCTGCTCGGCGGCGCCGTGGGCGCGTCCCGCGCAGCCGTCGACTCCGGCTTCTACCCGCACCAGTTCCAGGTGGGTCAGACCGGCAAGACGGTCTCCCCGCAGCTCTACGTGGCACTGGGCATCTCCGGTGCCATCCAGCACCGGGCCGGCATGCAGACCTCGAAGACCATCGTCGCGGTCAACAAGGACGGCGAGGCGCCGATCTTCGAGCTGGCCGACTTCGGCGTGGTGGGCGACCTGTTCAAGATCGTCCCGCAGGCCGCCGAGGAGATCCGCAAGCGTAAGTGACCCCCTGCGCGACAGTGGCCGCCCCGACGTGTCGGGGCGGCCACCGCCTTTTCCAACGAGGGAGCTGATCGGCGGGCCGGGGAGCTGAGCCGGCCCACCGATCAGCCCGTCAGGGTGCCCCTCAGCAGGCTGTCGCCGGAGTGGCGGGTGTTGTTGTCGAACTGCTCGGCGGAGACGTCGACCACCGAGTAGGTCTTGAGGTCGACGTTCGGGGGCAGCGGCAGCAGAGCATCGGAGCCGCCCCCCAGGGTGCCGACCGAGAACATCTCCATCGTCGTCGGGTTGATGAGCCAGACCTCGTAGTACCCCGGGACGCTCGGGAGATTCGCCACATGCAGATACAGTTGGCCGTCCTGCAGAACCCGGGCGTCACCAGTGGCCGCCGGCGGTGTCGATCCGTACGCCGCGAGTGGCGCGCGGGCCACCACCGCCTGCGGCGGAGCGGGAGTCGGGTCGTCCGAGCGCAGTACGGAGGCCGTCCCCACCACACCGACCGCCGCGGCGGCCGCCGCGGTCACCGCGACCGACGCCCAGCGGGACCAGCCCCGGCCCCGGCGGGACCGGCCCGCCGAATCCAGGCGGGTGACCGTCGTGCGGGTGGCCGGCTCGGCCGTCGTGCTGTTCGCCTGCTCAGGCACCTGTTGCCGGCGGGAGTCGGAGAGCGACGGCAGGGCTTCCGCTGCTCTGATCTCCGCCGCGATGCCCTGCCAGATGTGCTCCGGCGGGTCGGGCAGGTCGGCGAGGCCCTGCGTCTCGGCGCCGAGGCCGGCGACCTGCTGGAGCGTCGCCATCTCCGCCCGGCAGTGCGCGCAGGTGTCGAGGTGGGTGCTCTCGCCGTTGTCCGCCTCGCTCTCACCGAGCGCCAGAAAGACCAGCCGGTCGTGGTCCAGGTGCTGCACCGTCCACCTCCCATCTGCGTTTCAAGCTCGCCATGCCGCGCCGGATATGACTCTTCACAGTGCCCAGCGGTACGCCTGTCACCGCCGATATCTGCTGGTGTGTCAGGTCGTCGTAGAACGCCAACTCCAGCATGCGCCGTTGGTCGTCCGGGAGTCGGGCCAGCTCGTCGGCGATGACCAGCCGGTCCACCACCCGGTCGGGGTCCGGGCCCGTCTGCGCCGGCTCGGGCAGCTGGCGGACCGTCTCGGCCACCCGGGTCTCCCGGGCCGAGGCCCGCATCCGGTCGATCACCTTGCGCCTACCGATGCCGAGCAGCCAGCCGATCAGCGACCCCTTGGCTGGATCGAAGGTGTCCCTTCCCAGCCAGGCGGCGACGAATGTCGCCTGGGTCACGTCCTCGGCGTCGGCGCGGTTGGCCAGCATGGTGGTGGCCAGGTGCAGCACGGCGCGGCCGTAACGGTCGTAGGCCTCGCGCAGCGCCGCCTCGTCGCCAGCGCGGAACCGGAGGGCTGTGTCGTCCACCGGAGGGTCTGGATTCTGGGGTGGCGCCGTCATCAGGCGGCTCGCCTTCGATGGGGCATACCCGACTGTAGCTGCCACAGCCTCCGCCCCACTTTCCCGGTCGATGTCATCTCACCTGCTCTTCGTCTTTCGGCATCGATCTGGATGCGGACGAGACCGAAAAAGAAAAGTGCGTCCGGGCGCATCCGTCCGCCTCGGAGCCGGCGTAACCCGTTCTGCAAGCCAGGCCTGACGAATCAGCAGTAATCACCAGGAGGCAGACATGCAGCTCTCGTACTTCCGTCGGGTCGCCGCGGGCGGCGCCGTCGCCGCGCTGGCCTTCGCCGGCGTCGGCGCGTTCACCGCCACCCCCGCGTACGCCGCCACGTCGAAGGTCTCCGTCGTGCACGGCATCCCGGACACCCCTGTCGACGTGTACGTCAACGGCAAGAAGACGCTCGACAACTTCAAGCCCGGTGACGTGGCCGGCCCGCTGAACCTGGAGGAGGGCGACTACGACATCGCGCTGACCAAGCCGGGCGAGCCGGTCGGCAGCGCGATCCTCAAGGTCGACAACGCTGCGGTGCCGGGTGGGGCGAACATCAGCATCGCCGCGCACCTCGACGCCGCCGGCCAGCCGAAGATCACCCCGTTCGTGAACGACGTCTCCAAGGTCGACGCCGGTAAGGCCCGGCTGATCGTCCGGCACACCGCCGCCGCCCCCGAGGTGGACGTGCGCGCCGGTGGCACCCCGGTCTTCAAGAACCTCACCAACCCGAACGAGGCCAAGGGTGACGTCGACGCGGGCAACGTGAAGGCGGACGTGGTGCTGGCCGGCACCGACACCGTGGCCATCGGCCCGGCCGACCTCAACCTCAAGGAGGGCACCGCGACGATCGTCTACGCGATCGGCTCCGCCGAGGGCAAGACCCTCGACGTGGTCGCCCAGACCATCACCGGTCTGCACTCCGCCCCGGGTGGCGTGCCCAGCGGTGACGGCGGCCAGGCCGGCACGGGCGTGAACACCTGGTGGTACGTGCTCACCGGCGCCGGCGTGCTCCTGCTGCTCGGCGGTGGGGTGCGGATGGCCACCGCGCGGACCGGCCGCAAGTGACGGTGCGCAACCGCGGCGCGCTGGCGGCCCTGGCCGCCGGCGTTGCCGCGCTCACCGTCGCCACGCTCGTGGCGTGCGGCTCCCAGCCGGCCGGGGACGTGGGCGCCGACGAGGCGGCCAACCTCGCAACCGCCACCCCGACCCCGTCGGCCAGCGCGGCCGAGGGCCAGTCGGTCCCGGTGACCGCCGGGGAGCTGCCGGCCGGGGCGGAGATCGTCCCGCCGGTCCGGCTGGCGATTCCGGCGATCGACGTCACCGCCACGATCAACGCGGTGGGCATCAACAAGCGGACCAACGAGTTCGAGGTGCCGCCGAGCGTCGACAAGATCGGCTGGTACCGGTACGGCCCCGGCCTGGAGGCGGGCGCCGGCTCGGTGGTCATCGCCGGTCACGTGGACAGCGCCCAGCAGGGCAAGGGCGCGTTCTTCCGGCTGCGGGAACTCGACCAGGGCGACACCCTGACGGCGACCGGCAGCGACGGCAAGGCCCGCAAGTACCGGGTCGTGGCCCGGGAGGAGTACGACAAGACCAAGATCCCGTTGGACCGTTACTTCGCCCGGGACGGCAAGCCGCGACTGACCCTGATCACCTGCGGTGGGCCGTTCGACGCCAAGGCCCGTAAGTACCGCGACAACATCGTCGTCACCGCGGTGCCCGCCTGAGCGGGTGCGTGGTCGCGAGCGGTCGGGGTGGGGAGACCCACCCCGACCGCTCGCGCACAGGGCCCCTCCGCCCTCCGCATCCCGACCCCTCGGCCGTAGGCTGAACGGTGATGGCTTACCTGGATCACGCGGCGACGACTCCGATGCTCGACGAGGCACTGGAGGCGTACGTCGCCACCGCCCGCGAGGTCGGCAACGCGTCCTCCCTGCACGCGGCGGGTCGCCGTGCCCGCCGCCGGGTCGAGGAGTCACGCGAGCGGGTGGCGGCCGTTCTCGGTGCCCGGCCGTCCGAGGTGATCTTCACGGGTGGTGGCACGGAGAGCGACAACCTGGCGGTCAAGGGCATCTTCTGGGCCCGCCGGGACGCCGGCTCGGACCGTCGGCGGGTGGTGTCCAGCGCCGTCGAGCACCACGCCGTGCTGGACGCGGTCGACTGGCTCGCCGAGCACGAGGGCGCCGAACTCGGCCTGCTGCCTGTGGACGACGCCGGTCGGCTCCACCCGGAGACACTGCGCGCGGAGTTGGCCGCGCACGCCGACCGGGTGGCGGTGGTCACCGCCATGTGGGCGAACAACGAGGTGGGCACCGTCCAGCCGGTGACCGAGTTGGCCGCCGTCGCCGCCGAACACGGCGTGCCGTTCCACACCGACGCCATCCAGGCGGTCGGTCAGGTGCCTGTCGACTTCGCCGCGAGCGGGGCCGCCGCGCTGACCGTCACCGGGCACAAGCTGGGCGGCCCGACCGGCGTGGGCGCTCTCCTGCTCGCCCGGGACGTGGCCGCCACACCGCTGCTGCACGGCGGCGGTCAGGAACGCGACGTCCGCTCCGGCACGCTCGACACCGCAGGCATCGTCGCCTTCGCCGTCGCCGTGGAAGCGGCGGTGAAGGGCCAGCAGGAGTACGCGGCCCGGGTGGCCGCGCTCCGCGACGACCTGATCGAACGGGTCCGCCGGGCGGTGCCCGAGGTGATCTACAACGGCGACCCGGTCGACAGGCTGCCCGGCAACGCGCACTTCTCCTTCCCCGGCTGCGAGGGCGACGCCCTGCTGCTGCTGCTCGACGCCCACGGCATCGCCTGTTCGACGGGCTCGGCCTGCTCCGCCGGCGTGGCGCAGCCCTCACACGTGCTGCTGGCGATGGGCGCCGACGACGACCGCGCCCGCTCCTCGTTGCGTTTCACACTCGGCCACACCAGCACCCAGGCCGACGTCGACGCCGTCATCGCGGCCCTCCCGGCGGCGGTCGAACGAGCCCGCCGGGCCGCCGCACCCCGTACCCCTCGCTGACCAGCGGGGGAGCCCGCTCGCGCCGGTGCGACCGGGTGGGCGGGAGACCGGGGCGGTTCGGGGTGGCGGATAGGCTTGTGCGGGGCACGGCGAAGGCGCGCGGGGGGATGGGAGTGGGCTGGTGAGGGTTCTGGCGGCGATGTCGGGCGGGGTTGACTCGGCGGTGGCGGCGGCGCGGGCGGCGGCGGCCGGGCACGACGTGACAGGTGTGCACCTGGCACTGGCCCGCAACCCGCAGACCTACCGCACCGGGGCGCGCGGCTGCTGCACCCTGGAGGACTCCCGCGACGCCCGTCGGGCCGCCGACGTCATCGGCATCCCGTTCTACGTCTGGGACATGGCCGACAGGTTCCACGAGGACGTGGTGGACGACTTCGTGGCCGAGTACGCCGCCGGTCGTACGCCCAATCCCTGCCTGCGCTGCAACGAGAAGATCAAGTTCGCGGCGGTCCTGGACCGGGCGGTCGCCCTGGGCTTCGACGCCGTGGTCACCGGCCACCACGCCCGGCTCGGCCCGGACGGGCTGCTGCGCCGCAGCGTCGACGTGGCGAAGGACCAGTCGTACGTGCTGGCCGTGCTCACCCGCGAGCAGCTGGACCGGTCGATGTTCCCGCTCGGCGACTCGACGAAGGCGCAGGTCCGCGCGGAGGCCGCCGAGCGGGGCCTGGCGGTGGCCGACAAGCCTGACTCGCACGACATCTGCTTCATCGCCGACGGCGACACCAGGGGCTTCCTGGCCGGCCGGCTCGGCGAGGCGCCCGGCGATGTGGTGGACGCGAGTACCGGCGCGGTGGTGGGCAGCCACACCGGCGCGTACGCGTACACGGTGGGTCAGCGTCGGGGGCTGCACCTGGACCGGCCGGCGCCGGACGGGCGGCCCCGCTACGTGCTGTCCATCACGCCGAAGACCAACACGGTGACCGTCGGCCCGGCCGAGGCGTTGGAGGTGTCCGAGGTCCGGGCCGTCCGCCCGGTCTGGACCGGCGGCGCGCGCCCGGACGCCCCGGTGGAGTGCGAGGTGCAGTTGCGGGCGCACGGCGACGTGGTGCCGGCAACCGTCGCCCTCGACGGCGACCTCCTGCACGCCGAGCTGCGCCGGCCGGTACGCGGTGTCGCCGCCGGTCAGGCCATCGTGGCGTACCGGCCGGACCCGGCCGGCGACGTGGTCCTCGGCTCGGCCACCATCGCCGGCTGAACGTCCGGTCGCCGCACGGCTCGCGTCCGGACCGGGATAGCCTTCGGCCGTGACAGATCAGGCGTGGCCCTGGCCGGCTGGCGCGGCGACCGGAATTGGTTCGCTGCCCGGCACCGACATCGCCGAGGCGCAGAGAGTGGTCCTCGGTGAGCTTCCCGCGCTGCCCCATCTGCCCGAGTTGCCGGCCCGTGGTCCGGGGGCCGACCTGATCGGCCGTACGGCCGGGATGCTGGTCGAGCTGCCCGTGGAGCTGTACGCGGGCCGGTGGCGGGTCGCTCCCCGCCCCGGGCGGGACCTGCGGCGCTCCCGCGACCTGATGGAACGCGACCTGGACCAGCTGGCCGAGCAGGCCGAGGAGTACGCCGGCCCGATCAAGGTGCAGGCCGGTGGCCCGCTCACCCTGGCCGCCTCGCTGGAGCTGCCGATCGGCGGCCGGCTGCTGCGCGACCCGGGCGCGGTCCGGGACCTGACCGGCTCCCTGGCCGAGGGTCTGCGCGCACACGTGGCGGCGGTCGCCAGGCGGCTGCCCCGGGCCTCGGTGCTGCTGCAACTGGACGAACCGTCACTGCCGACAGTGCTGGCCGGGCGGGTGCCGACCGAGAGTGGGCTGGGCGCGTACCGGGCGGTGGAGTCGACGGACGCGGCGGACCTGCTGCGCACTGTCGTCGAGGCGGTCGGCGTGCCGACGGTGGTGCACTGCTGCGCTCCGGAGGTGCCGCTGGAGCTGATCCGTTCCACAGGCGCCGTGGCGGTGGCCCTCGACCTCGACCTGGTGACCGACCTGGATCCGCTGGGCGAGGCCATCGACGCCGGCCTCGGGTTGCTGGCCGGGGCCGCGTCGGCCCGGCCACCGTCGGCAGGTGGCGCGCCGACCTCCGCGCAGGTGGCCGACCGGGTACGTCAGCTCTGGAACCGCCTCGGCTTTCCTCGCCGGCAGCTCGCCGAGCAGGTCGTCGTCACACCCGCCTGCGGCCTGGCCGGGGCCACCCCGCAGTACGCCCGGGCGGTGCTCGCGGCGTGCCGGGACGCCGGCCGGCGGTTCACCGAGGACTGACGTTTTCCTGTCGTACCCGGTGGGCAGGATGACGGTCATGATTGGACAGCTGCGTTCAGTGGTGATCGACTGCCCCGACCCGCGGGGGTTGGCGGCGTTCTACGCCGAGTTGCTCGGTATCCCTCTGGGCGAGGGTGACTCCGACGACGAGTGGGTGGTGCTGGGCGGGCCACCCGGGCACCAGCCCCGGCTGGCGTTCCAGCGGGCGCTCAACCTGCGTCCGCCGGCCTGGCCCGATCCGGAGCGGCCCCAGCAGTTCCACATCGACGTGACTGTCGAGGACATCGAGGCCGCCGAGAAGGCGGCGCTCGCCCTGGGCGCCCGGCGGCTGCCCGGCGAGGGTGACGGCTGGCGGGTCTACGCGGATCCGGCCGGCCATCCGTTCTGTCTCTGCTGGGACTGACCCCGGCGGGGTTGCGGCGGCCGGGCATCATGGCCGCCGTGACTCCTCCCTCCGCCCTGCGCGCCTCCGGCTCCTTCTTCGGCCTCGCCTACGGTGACGCGCTGGGCAAGCCGACCGAGTTCCTGTCCGTGGCCGAGATCGAGCGCCGGTACGGCCCGACGGGTCCCCGGGAGTTGTCGGGCGAGCCGGCCCTGGTCACCGACGACACCCAGATGGCGTTGGCGGTGGGGTGGGCGCTGCACGAGGCGCCGTCGCTCACCCCGGAGGCGGTGGAGCCGTTGCTGCGGCGACGCTTCGTGGCCTGGTCGGTCAGTCCGGACAACAACCGCGCCCCGGGGATGACCTGCCTGCGGGCCTGCGCCGAGCTTGGTCGCGGGCTGCCCTGGCAGGCGGCGACAGTCGTCGGGTCGAAGGGGTGCGGGGCCAACATGCGGGTCACCCCGGTCGGGCTGCTCGACGTCGACGCGGACACGCTCGCCGGTCTGGCCCAGTTGCAGGCCGGGCTGACCCACGGGCACCCGACCGGGCTGGCCGCCAGTGAGCTGACCGCGTACGCGGTTCTCGCCCTGCGCGGCGGCGCCGCCCTGCCGGAGCTTCCCGCGCTCCTCGTCGAGCGGGCGCGGTCCCAGCGTGGGGTGTATCAGGAGCGTTGGCTGGGCGACCTGTGGCAGCGCGCGGGCGCCAGCTCCCCGGAGGCGTTCAGCGTCGAGGGCTGGGACGGGTGCCTGGCGGTGCTGGGTCGGCTGACGGCGGCGCTGGAGCAGCCGGACGACGGGGGCGACCCGTGCCGGGTCACAGGTGAGGGCTGGGTTGCCGAGGAGGCGCTGGCAACCGCGCTGCTCTGCGCCGTACGACACGCCGACGACCCGGTATCGGCGCTGGCCCGGGGTGCGACCACCGCCGGCGACTCCGACTCGATCGCCGCCCTGGCCGGCGCGTTCGTGGGCGCCGCGGCCGGGATGGCCGCCTGGCCGGCCGGGTGGGCCGACCGCATCGAGTACGCCGACCAGCTCGCCACCCTCGGCGCCGCCTGGGACTGACCGGGGCGGTCAGCTGGTGGGCAGGTGGCGCAGCGCGCGGACCTGCTGCCACAGGTCGGCGTCGCAGCTGCCGGCACGGTCGGCGAAGTCGGCCGAGCTGATCCGGATCGGCTCGGTCAGGCTCAGGTAGCTGTCGTGCTCGGCCCCGGGGTCCCAGTCCCGGGTGGGGATCCGGACGTGGTCGTCCCTGTCGCTCTTGTCCTGGCTGGTGATCTTCAGGACGTCGGCGCCCCGCGAGTCGGCGCGCAGCACGAGACAGGGGCGCACCTTCGATCCGCTGCCGTCGGCGTACGGCACGTCCGCCCACCAGATCTCGCCGGCTGCCGGAGTGCCGCCGGCCCGGTCGCTGTCGCCCGACCGCGGCCGGGGTCGGCCGGCGTCGCGTGGACGCGGTGGGGTGGGGCGACTGCCGCGGGTGTCCCGACCCGGTCGGGTGCTCGGAGGCCTGTTCGCCACCCGGTGCCGCCAACTGTTCCACGCCCAGCCGGCGGCCACCGCCAGCAGGATCACCGCCGCCCAGAGCAGACCGTCGCGCATGCGTACCTCCTCGTGCGACACCTGCCGCTTCGTCCGGCGATCCTCGCACGCGGCGGCCTGCCGCGCCCGGCAGCGCCCCGGCGGCCGTGGCGCCGCTCGGCGTCCGGTGGGCACGGGACGGCCGGGCTCCGACAGGCGCGGGCGGCCGGCGGATTGTCACCCCGGCCCGATACCGTGCCGGAGTAGCGTGATCAGGGAGGTCGCAGGCGTGTCCGAAGGTGGCGGGGTGTCCGAGGAGCAGATCGGCCAGCAGGTCAGCCCGGCTCAGGAGGCGGCGGCCGGCGTGGAGCCGCCGCCGCAGGCGCGCGAACGGCACGCCACCCTGAGCCGCGAGTTGACCGAACATCAGTACCGCTACTACGTGCTTGACGCGCCGACCATCGCCGACGCCGAGTTCGACAGGCAGTTGCGCGAGCTGGAGGCGCTGGAGGAGGAGTTCCCGGCGCTGCGTACGCCCGACTCCCCGACCCAACGGGTGGGCGGCACGTTCTCCACCGACTTCACCCCGGTCACCCACGCCGAGCGGATGCTGTCACTCGACAACGCCTTCGCCGACGAGGAGTTGGCGGCGTGGGCCGAGCGGGTCGAGCGGGATGCCGGCGGCCCGGTGCCCTACCTGTGCGAGTTGAAGGTCGACGGGCTGGCGATCAACCTCACCTACGAGGGGGGCCGGCTGGTCCGCGCGGCCACCCGGGGTGACGGGCGCACCGGCGAGGACGTCACCGCCAACGTGCGCAGCATCAGGGACGTGCCCGGGCAGCTCACCCCCAGCGCCGAATATCCCGACATCCCCGAGTTGCTTGAGGTCCGGGGCGAGATCTACTTCCCGGTCGCCGGGTTCGCCGACCTCAACGCGGGGCTTGTCGAGCAGGGTCGGGCACCCTTCGCCAACCCGCGCAACGCCGCGGCGGGCAGCCTGCGGCAGAAGGACCCACGGGTCACCGCCTCCCGACCGCTGCGCCTCGTGGTGCACGGCATCGGCGCCCGTCGGGGGTTCCAGCCCACGGCGCAGTCCGAGTCGTACGCGGCGCTCAAGGCGTGGGGGCTGCCGACCAGCGACCGCTGGCGGGTGGTTCCGGATCTGGCCGGTGTGGCGGAGTACATCGCCTACTACGCCGAGCACCGGCACGACGTCGAGCACGAGATCGACGGCGTGGTGGTCAAGGTCGATCCGGTCTCGATCCAGGGTCGGCTCGGGTCGACAAGCCGCGCGCCGAGGTGGGCCATCGCCTTCAAGTACCCGCCGGAGGAGGTGACCACCAAGCTGCTGGACATCGACGTCAACGTGGGGCGTACCGGCCGGGTCACCCCGTTCGCCGTCCTGGAGCCGGTGCGGGTGGCCGGCTCCACTGTCGCGCTCGCCACCCTGCACAACGCGCGCGAGGTGGAGCGCAAGGGTGTGCTGATCGGTGACACGGTGGTGCTGCGCAAGGCCGGCGACGTGATCCCCGAGGTGCTCGGCCCGGTGGTCGACCTGCGGCCGGCCGACGCCCGGCCGTTCGTCATGCCGACCAACTGCCCGGCCTGCGGCACGCCTCTCGCGCCGTCCAAGGAGGGCGACGTCGACATCAGGTGCCCCAACACCCGCAGCTGCCCGGCGCAGCTGCGCGAGCGGGTGTTCCACCTCGCCGGCCGGGGCGCCTTCGACATCGAGGTGCTCGGCTACAAGGGCGCCGCCGCCCTGCTCGACGCGGAGATCATCACCGACGAGGGTGACCTCTTCCAGCTCGATGCCGAGCAGCTGGCCCGGTCCCCGTTCTTCGTCAACAAGGACGGCAGCCTGGGCAGCAACGCGGTGAAGTTGCTTGACAATCTCGCGGTGGCCCGGGAGCGGGACCTGTGGCGGGTGCTGGTGGCGCTCTCCATCCGGCACGTCGGCCCGACGGCGGCCCAGGCGCTCGCCCGGCACTTCCGCTCGATGGACGCCATCGACGCGGCAAGCGAGGAGGAGCTGTCCTCTGTCGACGGGGTCGGGCCGACCATCGCGGCGAGCATCCGGGAGTGGTTCGCGGTGGACTGGCACCGCGAGGTGGTCCGCAAGTGGGCCGAGTCGGGCGTACGGATGGCCGAGGAGGCGGTGGACGAGGGGCCGCGCCCGTTGGAGGGGCTGACAGTGGTGGTGACCGGCACCCTCGCCGGTTTCTCCCGTGATCAGGCGGCCGAGGCGGTGCAGAGCCGGGGTGGCAAGGTCAGCGGGTCGGTCTCCAAGAAGACGAGCTTCGTGGTGGTGGGGGACAACCCCGGGTCCAAGGCCGACAAGGCGGCAAGTCTCAAGGTGCCGGTGCTCGACGAGGACGGGTTCCGGCTGTTGCTGGACGCCGGCCCCGACGCGGCCCGGGAGGTCGCCCGGGTCGAGGGCTGACCTCGCGGCGGGTCGGATGCGGCCGCTGGCGCGTATACCAACTTAATTACGACTACGACCGATTCGTGACTGTCATACCGGGAAAGCTGGGGCCGAGGGCGTTTCATTGGGTCACGGCGTGCGCACGGGCACGTCGACAGTCGGTCGGGAGGTGTGGTGGAGGTCGCCGACCCGCGCAACTCGCTCCCGCCTGGTCGGGTGGCGCCGTTCGCCACCTTCGTCGGTGGGATCCTGACGGTGGCCGCGCTGACCGCCGCCGGTCCACTCGCGACGCTCCCGGACGAGCTGCCCCGGCTGCCTGTGGCGTTCTGGACGATGGCAGCCCTCGCCGTGGTGTGCGACGCCCGCCCGTTCGTTCCTCCCGGGCGCCGGCAGACGTCGGCGGTCTTCCCGTCCACCTGCTTCACCTTCGCGATCCTGCTCGGCTGGGGCCTCGGCCCGGCGGTGGCGGTGCAGGCGGTGGGGGTCGTCGTGTCCGGTTGGCGGATGCGGCACGCCCCGTGGCGGACGGCGTTCAACGTCGGCCAGTACGCCTGCGCCCTCGCCGCCGCGTCAGGCGTCCTCGCGCTCGGGCCGGGCATGGTCTTCTCCGGCGGTCGGCTGCACTGGACCGACGTCGCCGCCGTCGGTGGCGCCACGGTGGCCTGGTTCGCTGTCAACTACGGGCTGGTCAGCTGGGCGGTACGACTGCGCTTCGGTGACCGGTGGTGGCCCACCCTGCGGCAGGGTCTCGGCTTCGAGCTGCTGTCCACCGGCTCGTTGCTGCTGCTCGCGCCGGTGCTTGTCGCTGCCGCGCGGGTCAGCGCGGCGCTGATTCCGCTGGTGCTGGTGCCGCTCTTCGCCGTGTACCGGATGGCCCGGCTGACCGTCGAGCAGCAGCACCTGGCGGCCGCCGACCCGCTCACCGGGCTGCCCAACCGCAAGGCGCTGCTGACCGAGGTGGCGGAGCAGGTGCACCTGCACGCCGAGCGGACCGCCCGTGGTGAGCCCGACGGTCACCTGGCGCTGCTCCTGATCGACCTGGACCGCTTCAAGAACGTCAACGACGCGCTCGGGCACGCGGTGGGTGACCGGCTGCTGGTCGAGGTCAGCGCCCGACTCACCGACGTTCAGCCGCGACCGCAGATGGTCGCCCGCCTCGGCGGGGACGAGTTCGCCGTCGTGATGACCGGTCTGACCGATGTGGGTCAGGCGCGTGAGCTGGCCGACCGGGTGGTGGAGGCGCTCGCCGAGCCGGTGCCGCTGGACGGGCTGCCACTGGACGTCGGCGGGTCGATCGGGATCGCCCTGTTCCCCGAGCACGGTGAGGACTTCGCCACCCTGATGCGCCACGCCGACGTGGCGATGTACGACGCGAAGCACCGCAACGACACGGTCGCCGTGTACGCCCCGGAGTCCGACCACAACTCCGCCGAGCGGCTCGGTCTCCTGGCCGATCTGCGTCGGGTGCTGGAGGCGGGGCCGTCGACGGACGACCTGTTCGACGCCCGGTCGGGTGGAGGCGACCAGCCGGCGGAGTCGACGCGATCCGAGGCGAGCGAGGCCGTGCCGGTCGAGGCGTCCGACGTACCCCTGGACACGGCGACGGAGGTGCGCGGCGGGGACGGCGCGGCCCTGCCCGCCGGGGCGCCGACCGGGGCCGTGTCGCCTGGGGACCAGGCGCCGGTGGTCGCCACGGCGCCGAGGCTCGGCGGCCGCTGGTGGGGTCGCCGCCGGCGCTCCGACGCCGACCTCGTGCACGCCGACGAGCTGATTAACCGGATCGCGACGAGCGCCGACCCGATCCGGGGGCGCAATGCCCGTGCGTTGGTCCCCGGCAGCCGCTCCGGTCCGGTGCGGGACCGGCACTCCGGGGGCGGCCGGCGGCCCCGGAACGGTGGCGCGGTGCCCGCGCCGGAGCGCGGCGGTCCCGCGCCGCGTGGTGACGGCGGGACGCAGCCGTCCGAGCCGTCCGGGTGGGCGCACCCGACCGGCGAGGCGGCCGACGACGCCGGTGAGATCACCATGTACTACCAGCCGCAGATCGCCATCGCGACAGGTGAGGTGGTGGGCGTCGAGGCGTTGCTGCGGTGGCGGCACCCGCGCCGGGGCATGGTCGACCCCGAGGAGCTGATCCGGGTCGCCGAGCAGAGCGCGGTGATGCGGCTGCTCACCCGCCGGGTCGTCGACGACGTGGTGGAGCAGCTCGCCAAGTGGTCGGCGGCCGGCATCGGGTTGCGCGCGGCGCTCAACGTGAGCGTCCGTGACCTGCACACCGGTGAGATCGCCGACCAGATAGCCGACCGGCTGGCCCGCTACGGGGTGCCGGCCGAGCGACTGCAACTGGAGATCACCGAGGGCGCGCTGATGGCCGATCCGCGCCGGGTGCTGGCCACCATCTCCCGGCTGCACCGGATCGGCGTGGCCATCGCCCTGGACGACTTCGGCACCGGCTACTCGTCGTTGCAGCACCTGCGCCGGTTGCCGCTGTCCGAGGTGAAGGTGGACCGTTCGTTCGTGCTCGGCATGGCCGACGACGCCGACGACGCGGCGATCGTCAGGTCGATGATCGAGCTGGCGGGCGCCCTCGGGCTGCGGGTGGTCGCCGAGGGCGTGGAGGACGAGCGGACGTGGCGGATGCTGCACGCCGCCGGCTGCGACGCGGCCCAGGGCTGGTTCTACGCCCGGCCGATGCCCGCCGAGGAGCTGGTCACCTGGCTGGCCCGGTACCGTCCGGTCCGCCCCAGCGGCGGCCCGGAGCCGGACGCGGGTCGTCGACTGACCCGCTGACCCGCCCGCCGACCCACCCGAGCAGCCGGCGGAGGGGGCGGAACAATAGACTCGCTCCGGTCACCGCGCGTCACGCCGTACGCGCCGCGCGGCAGGCACACCGCCCGATCAGCAGGACATCAGAAGGGGGCACGGATGGCCGCCATCTCCCGCGAGGAGGTCGCGCACCTGGCGCGCCTGTCGCGGCTCGCCGTCACCGAGGAGGAGCTGGACACCTTCGCCGGCCAGCTCGACGTGATCCTCCAGGCGGTCGCCCAGGTCGGTGAGGTCGCCGCCGCGGACATCCCGCCGACCTCGCACTCGGTGCCGCTGACCAACATCTTCCGCGAGGACATCGTCACGCCGTGCCTCACTCCGCAGGAGGTGCTGTCGGGTGCGCCGGACGCCGAGGACCAGCGTTTCCGCGTGCCGCGGATCCTGAGCGAGGATGTGGCCTCATGAGTGACCTGACCAGATTGACCGCGACGGAGATCGCCGCGCTGGTCGCCGGCGGCGAAACCTCCGCCGTCGAGGTGACCCGGGCGCATCTGGACCGGATCGCCGCCGTCGACGACCGGGTGCACGCCTTCCTGCACGTGGACACCGACGGCGCGTTGGCCGCCGCCCACGCCGTGGACGAGCGCCGGGCCGCAGGCGAGGAGCTGGGCCCGCTCGCGGGTGTGCCGGTGGCAGTGAAGGACGTGCTCGCCACCCGTGGCGTGCCCACCACCGTGGGGTCGAAGATCCTGCAGGGCTGGCGCCCGCCGTACGACGCGACGATCGTGCAGCGGCTGCGCGAAGCCGGCACTGTGATGCTCGGCAAGACGAACATGGACGAGTTCGCGATGGGTTCCTCCACGGAGTACTCGGCGTACGGGCCGACGCACAACCCGTGGGACCTGAGCCGGATCCCGGGCGGTTCGGGTGGTGGCAGCGCCGCCGCGCTTGCCGCGTACGAGGCGCCGCTGGCGATCGGCTCGGACACCGGTGGCTCGATCCGCCAGCCCGGCGCCGTCACCGGCACGGTCGGCGCGAAGCCCACCTACGGCGGCACCTCCCGCTACGGCCTGGTGGCGTTCTCCTCGTCGCTGGACACGCCCGGCCCGTGCGCCCGGAACGTGCTCGACGCGGCCCTGCTGCACCAGGTGATCGGCGGGCACGACCCGCGCGACTCCACGTCGATCCCGCAGCCGGTGCCGGACGTGGTGGCGGCGGCGAAGCTCGGCGCGATGGGCGACCTGACAGGCGTACGGCTCGGCATCGTCAGCGAGTTCGTCGGCGAGGGCGCCGAGCCGGGCGTGATGACGGCGTTCCGCGAGTCGGTGGACGCCCTGGCGAAGATGGGCGCGGAGATCGTGGAGATCTCCTGCCCGACGTTCGCGTACGCGCTGCCGGCGTACTACCTGATCGCGCCTAGCGAATGCTCCTCCAACCTGGCCCGGTTCGACGGCGTCCGGTTCGGCCTGCGGGTCGGCGACGACGGCAACCGGTCGCTGGAGGAGGTCATGTCGCTGACCCGGGAGACCGGCTTCGGCCCCGAGGTCAAGCGCCGCATCATGATCGGCACGTACGCGCTGTCGTCGGGGTACTACGACGCGTACTACGGGCAGGCGCAGAAGGTCCGGACGCTCATCACCCGGGACTTCACGGCCGCGTTCGAGCAGGTCGACGCGCTGATCTCGCCGACCACGCCGTCGGTGGCGTTCCCGATGGGCGCGCGGACCGCCGACCCGTACCAGATGTACCTGGCCGACCTGTACACCATTCCGACGAACCTGTACGGCGGGCCCGGCATCTCGGTGCCCTGCGGCCTCTCCGAGGGGCTGCCCGTCGGCCTTCAGGTGATGGCCCCGACGATGGCCGACGACCGGATGTACCGGGTCGCGGCCGCGCTGGAGTCCGCGGTCGGCACGTTCACCCCACCGGCACTGTGAGGCAGGAGCCCAGATGACGACGACGCTTCCCGCGTACGACGAGGTCGTCGCGCGCTACGAACCGGTGATCGGCCTGGAGACCCACGTCGAGCTGGGTACGAACACCAAGATGTTCTGTGGCTGCCCGACGGACTTCGGTGGCGAGCCGAACACCCGGGTCTGCCCGGTGTGCCTGGGGCTGCCCGGGTCGCTGCCGGTGGCCAACAAGGCGGCCATCGAGGCGATCATCCGGATCGGTCTGGCACTGAACTGCTCGATCGCCGAGTGGTGCCGCTTCGCCCGGAAGAACTACTTCTACCCGGACATGCCGAAGAACTTCCAGATCAGCCAGTACGACGAGCCGATCTGCGTCGACGGTTACCTGGACGTCGAGGTGGGCGGCGAGACGGTACGGATCGAGATCGAGCGGGTGCACCTGGAGGAGGACACCGGCAAGACGCTGCACGTCGGTGGCGCGACCGGCCGGATCCACGGCGCGACGGAGTCGCTCGTCGACTACAACCGGGCCGGCATCCCGCTCGTGGAGATCGTCACCAAGCCGATCGCGGGCACCGGGGCGCTCGCGCCCGACGTGGCGAAGGCGTACGTCGCCGAGCTGCGCGACGTGATCCGCACCCTCGGGGTCTCCGACGTGCGGATGGAGGAGGGTTCGCTGCGCTGCGACGTGAACACCTCGCTCAACCTGCCGGGGCAGGAGTGGGGCACCCGCACCGAGACGAAGAACGTCAACTCGTTGCGGTCGGTGGAGCGGGCCGTCCGCTCCGAGATGCTGCGGCAGGCGTCGGTGCTGGACGCGGGCGGCCGGATCACCCAGGAGACGCGGCACTTCCACGAGGACACCGGTGACACCACTCCGGGGCGCTCGAAGGAGACGGCCACCGACTACAGGTACTTCCCGGAGCCGGACCTGGTGCCCATCGCTCCAGACCCGGCCTGGGTCGCCGAGTTGAAGGCCGCCCTGCCGGAGCTGCCCCGGGTGCACAGGCGTCGGCTTCAGGAGCAGTGGGGCCTGTCGGACCTGGACATGCAGTCGGTGCTCAACGCCGGCGCGGTCGAGCTGATCGAGGCCACCGTGGCGGCCGGCACCACGCCGGCGGCGGCCCGCAAGTGGTGGCTTGGTGAGCTGTCCCGCCGGGCGAACGAGACGGGCGTGGAGCTGGCCGACATCGGGGCCACCCCGGCCCAGGTCGCCGAGTTGCAGGGTCTGGTCGACGCCGGCAAGCTGAACGACAAGATGGCCCGTACGGTGCTGGAGGGCGTGGTCGACGGTGAGGGTTCGCCCACCGAGATCATGACCAGTCGGGGCCTGGAGGTCGTGTCGGACACGGGCGCGCTGACGGCCGCCGTGGACGAGGCGATCGCCGCCAACCCCGGCATCGCCGACAAGATCCGCAGCGGCAAGGTGGCTGCGGCCGGAGCCCTGGTCGGCGCGGTCATGAAGACGACCCGTGGCCAGGCCGACGCGAAGACCGTCCGCGAGCTCATCCTGGAACGCCTCGGCGTCCAGGGCTGATCGGTTAGGAAGGGCCCCTTCTTATGCATTAGGCGTTAAGAAGGGGCCCTTCCTTGCACCCCCTGCACCCCCGTTGCTTGGGCGTCAACGGCGACGCCCGGATGGAGTCACCGTGAACCAGCACGACCTCGATGTCCTCGACGAGATCCAGCGACGGGTGCTCTGGCTTGCCACCCGGATCGTGGACGCCGCCAACCACGACCGGGTCACCGGCGACGGGGTGAAGGTCGGCGGTCACCAGGCGTCGAGCGCCTCCCTCGTCACCGCCATGACCGCGCTGTGGTTCGCGCATCTGGACGCCGAGGACCGGGTGGCCGTGAAGCCGCACGCCTCCCCGGTGTTCCACGCGATCCAGTACCTGCTCGGCAACCTGGACCGCTCCTACCTGCCCCGACTGCGGGCCCGGGGTGGCCTCCAGTCGTACCCGTCGCGCACCAAGGACCCCGACGAGGTGGACTTCTCCACCGGCTCGGTGGGCCTGGGCGCGGCCGCGCCGCTGTTCGCCTCCGCCACCCGCCGCTACGTCGACGCGCACTTCGGGGCCCGACCGCACTCCCGGTTCGTGGCGCTGATCGGCGACGCCGAGTTGGACGAGGGCAACATCTGGGAGGCCGTCGCCGACCCGGCCACCACGGGCCTGGGCAACGTGATGTGGCTCGTCGACTTCAACCGTCAGTCGCTGGACCGGGTGGTGCCCGGTATCCGGATCAACCAGTGGCGGGGCCAGTTCGAGGCCGCCGGCTGGCACGTCGTGGAGGTCAAGTACGGCCGCCGGCTCGCCGAGGCGTACGCCCGGCCGGGCGGCGGGGCGCTGCGCGACTGGATCGACGCGATGCCCAACGAGCAGTACCAGTCGCTGTTCGGGCTGGACGGCGAGGTGTTGCGCAAGCAGTTCCTGGACGGCGCTCCGGCCGAGGTGGCTGCCTTCGTGGAAGGCATCACCGACGAGGACCTCGGCCCGCTCGTCACCGACCTGGGCGGGCACGACCTGTCCGCGATGCTCGACGCGTACGCCCAGTGTGACGCGGTCACCGACCGGCCCAGCGTCGTCTTCGCGTACACGGTGAAGGGGTGGGGTCTGCCGATCGCCGGCAACCCGCGCAACCACTCGGCGCTGCTCAGCACCGAGCAGGTGGACACGTTGCGGGCCGCGCAGGGCCTGACCCGCGACACCGAGTGGGACCGCCTCGACCCGGCGTCACCGGCCGGCATCCGGGCCGGCGCCCGCCGGGAGGCGCTGTCCCGCGCGCCGCGCGAGCGCGCGCTGGGGGTCACCGTCCCGGAGAGCACGGGAGTACGCGCCAACAAGCCGATCTCCACGCAGGAGGTCTTCGGGCGGGTGCTCGTGGACCTGGCCCGGGACCGGGAGGTCGGCCGCTACCTGGTCACCACCGCCCCGGACGTGGCCACCTCCACCAACCTGGCCGGGTTCATCAACAAGACCGGGGTGTTCGCACCCACCGAGCAGCGTTCCTGGGCCGAGGACCGGATGCTGCGCTGGACCGAGAGCCCCGCCGGGCAGCACATCGAGCTGGGCATCTCGGAGATGAACCTGTTCCTCCTGCTCGGCCAGCTCGGCCTGTCCTGGGACCTGTCCGGGCAGCCGCTGCTGCCGGTGGGGACCGTCTACGACCCGTTCGTGCTGCGCGGCCTGGACGCCTTCCTGTACGGCACGTACTCCGGTTCCCGGTTCGTGGTGGCGGGCACCCCGTCGGGCATCACCCTGGCCCCGGAGGGCGGCGCCCACCAGTCCACGATCACCGCCTCGGTAGGCCTGGAGCTGCCCGGCGTGACGTTCCTCGAACCGGCGTACGCGGCGAGCCTCGACTGGCTGCTCTGCGACGCGCTCGGGCAGATCGCCGGCGGGTCGATCCCGGCGGCGACCGCCGCGCCGGCCGAGGACGGGGCGTACTACTTCCGGTTGAGCACCCGTCCACTGGACCAGGCGCCGTTCGAGGCCGCCCGGGCCCGGCTCGGCGACGCGGTGCTGCGCCGGCAGGTGGTCGCCGGGGCGTACCGGCTCGTCGACGCGCACCAGGCGTACCCGCACCTGGCCGACGCCCCTGTGGTGCAGCTCGCCGCGTCCGGCGCGGTGCTTCCCGAGGTGCTGGCCGCGGCCGCCGAGCTGGCCGAGGAGGGCGTCGCCGCGCACGTGGTCGACGTGACGTCGCTGGACCGGCTCTACCGGGCGTGGCAGCGCACCCTGCGTCAGGGCGTGCGCACGGCCACCGTGCCCAGCGTGCCGGGCGCGCTGCGGTCCGCGTTCGCCGACCGGGTGCCGGTGGTGACCGTGCACGACGCCGCATCGCACGCGATGGCCTGGCTCGGGTCGGCGCTCGGTGCTCCCGCGGTGCCGCTGGGCGTGGACGAGTTCGGTCAGTCAGGCACCGTCGCCGAGCTGTACGAGGTGCACGACCTGCTGCCCGGCAGCATCGTCAACGCCGCGCTGGCCGCCATCGCCCTGCGCTGACCGTCGACCCCCGACCCGGCCCGCGCTCAGCGGGTCGGGGTCGGGGTGACCGAGGCGGGCGCGCCGGCTGTCGGGGTCTGCACCACGTGCCGTTCCAGGTTGACCTGGGCCTGACCGGTGCCGCCGACGGTGATGTCGTCGTACGCCTGGAGCATCTTGTCCTGGTCGAAGTAGAGCACGCTCATCGACAGCGGGGTCGGCTTCTCGCCCTCCAGGCCGCGCAGCCCGGCGCCGCCCGTGGAGCCCTCCACCATCAGGGTGGTGGGCTGCTGCCCGGGGGCCTCGGGGAGCTTGGAGATCTGTCGCGCGTGGGTGTGCCCGGCCAGCACCAGCGGGCAGGTGCCGGCGAGCGGCCCGGCCGACGCCGGGTCGTGTACGAGCGCGATGTTCACCGGCCGGGGTGCGCGGCGCACAGTGGTGGCGAGCTGCTCGCCGGCGCCGATCACCTGGTCGGCGACCTGCTGGGTCAGGCCGCTGCCGGCCGGGGAGGTGTTCTTGTCCGGGGTGAAGCGGGGGTCGCCGATGCCGGCGATGGTCAGCCCGGCCACCGTCGTCGTCGAGTTGTTCAGGACTATCGCGTTCGGTTGGCGGGCGACGGCGGCGGCGGTCTTGCCGGAGTCGTGGTTGCCCCTGATGAAGATGTACGGCTTCTTGAGCAGGCCGATCGAGCCGACGAAGGACGCCTCCGGTTCGCTGCCCCAGTCGGTGATGTCGCCGGTGTCGATCACCACGTCGATGCCGAACTGCTCCACCACCGTCCGGATCAGCTGCCAGCCGGTCGGGTTGAGGTGCATGTCGGAGACGTGCAGCACCCGGGTGGTGCCGGGCGCGGGCTCGTACACCGGCAGCGCCGACACGGTCGTGTAGAGCTGGCTGACGTTGCCGACCAGGCGTTGCAGCTGCTCGGCGTACTTGGTGTAGTCGTTGGCGATGCGGCGGGCGTCACCGACGATTGCCGGCGCGTTGACCAGCAGCCCCTCGTAGCGGGGCTCCTCGATGGCCTGGGGCCGCAGGGTCGCCGCCGCCGCGCCGAGGCTGCCGGCCGTGACGAGCAGCGCCAACCCACCCGCCCACGCGGTCCGCCGTACGTTGCGGAAGATCAGCCCGGCCAGGACCAGGGTGACGAGCACCGTCGAGGCGAGGGTCCGCAGGCCGAGCCGCATCACCCCGGTACGGACGTCCTCCACGGCGCTCTGGCTGGCCCGGCTGATGCTGGCCGGGTCGTCGAGCAGCGCCTCGGTGCGGCTCTGGTCCAGCGCGCCCAGCCGTACGGTGAGGTGGACCGGCCCGTCGTGGCTGTCCAGCAGCAGCGCGCCGAGCGGCGGCACGTCGACGGTGGTGCCGCCGGCGCTGGCCGGCGTGAGGGCGAGGTTGGCCCGGAAGGGCCCGATGTCGGTGTCCACGTGCCCGCCGGCAAGCACCCCGAGCACCGCCCCGGCCAGGCCCACGGCGAGGACGGCGAGGATCACCCCGGTACGCCGCAGCGGGCCGGGCCGCCCGCCCACCGGCGGCGACGGGTCGGCACCGGTCACCGGGTCGTCGGCCCGGCCTCCGGTGTCGTCATGCTGCTCGTCGCGCTGCCCGTCCATGCTGAGATTCTGACCTGCCCGTCGGAAGATCTTGGCAAACCTGAACGGATGGTGAGAAGGATCAGCTGCGACCGCCGTCGCCGCCGGCGAACACCACACGCAGCAACCGGTCGTCGTCGGCCGCCGGATCGCCCCGCCCGTCGTGGTTCGAGGTGCTCACCCACAGCGAGCCGTCCGGCGCGGCGGCCACCGCGCGCAGCCGGCCGTACCTGTTGGTGAGCAGTTCGCTGGGCTGCCCGAGCAGCGTGCCCGTGTCGGTCACCTCCAGCACCCACAGCCGCTTGCCCCGCAGGCAGCCGGTGACCAGCAGCCGGTCCGTGGCGGCCAGCCCGGAGCAGGACGCGTCCGACGTCGCCCACTGGGTGATCGGGTCGACGTACTTACGGTCACCGGCCCGCCCCTCGACAAGCGGCCAGCCGTAGTTGCCACCCTTGGTGATCTGGTTGATCTCGTCCCAGGTGTTCTGACCGAACTCGACCGCGTACATCCGCTTGCCCGCGTCCCAGGTGAAGCCCTGCACGTTGCGGTGCCCGAGAGACCAGACCGGGGAGCCGGGGTACGGGTTGCCGGGGGCGGGTTTGCCGTCCCGGGTGACCCGCAGGATCTTGCCGCCGAGGCTCTTCGTGTCCTGGGCGAGGGGGCGCTCGCCGGCGTCGCCGGTGCTCACGTAGAGCTGCCCGTCCGGGCCGAAGCCCAACCCGCCGCCGTTGTGCACGTTGGCCTTCGGGATGCCGGTGAGGATCGGCGTCGGCTGCCCACCGAGTTGCAGCCGTACGACCCGGTTGTCCTTCTCGGTCGTGTAGTAGACGAAGAGCGTCCGGTCCTGGGCGTAGCCGGGGGAGACGGCGATGCCGAGCAGGCCTCCCTCACCCGCCGCCGCCACGTCGGTGATGGTCTGCGCCACCCGGACCCGCAGGCCGTCCGGCCCGGACTCGGGGCCGACCTGAAGGATCCGGCCGCTGTCGCGTTCGGTGACCAGCGCGCCGCCGTCCGGCAGGAAGGCGATGCCCCACGGCACCCGCAGCCCCTTGGCGAGAACCGTCGTCACGGCCTGCCGGTCGGCGCCGCCGGGGCTCGCCGACGTCGACGGCGTCGGCAGGTTGGGCGGCTCACCCGCCGGGTCCGGCTCCGGCTCACCGAAACTGCAACCGGTGGTGAACAGCAGCGCCGCGCAGGACGCCGCGAGGACCGCCCGGAGGCGGCGGACGCGAGGGTACGGGGGACGGGCGCTCACCCGGCCCAGGGTATCCCTCCCGGAGGCCCGGCCGGGGCCGACAGATGGGCACGGCGTCCGACGGGACCGCTCACCGGGCCCGTACGGCGAGCAGCGCGGTGTCGTCCTCCCGGTGCTGGATCGAGGCGAGCAGCAGGTCACACAGCTCGTCCAGGGGCACGCCGCCGGTGCCGGTGATCCGGTTGGCCAGCTCGGCAAGTCCGTCGTCGATCGACCGGTCCCGGCGCTCGATCAGCCCGTCGGTGTAGAGCAGCAGCGTGTCGCCTGTCGCCAGGCTGGCCGAGTGGCTGGACCGCCGTGACGGCCGGGCCAGGCCGAGCAGCGGTTCCGGTGTCGCCTCGAGAGCTTCGACGGTGCCGTCGGCGCGCACCAGCAGGGCCGGCGGGTGCCCGGCGTTCGACCAGGTCAGCTCGTGCACACCAGCGCGTTGGGGGCAGATCCGGACCAGCGTGGCGGTGGCCGCGATAGGCAGCCGCAGCCCCCGGATCGCGCCGTCCAGGTGGGTCATCAGCTCCCCGACCGCGTCCGGCCGGCCGAAGGCGTTGCCGCGTACCAGGTTGCGCAGCTGGCCCATCGTCGCCGCCGCCTCGATGTCGTGCCCGGCCACGTCCCCGATCGCCGCGATCAGATCCCCGTCGGGCTGGACGAAGGCGTCGTACCAGTCGCCGCCCACCTCCACCCGGTCGGCCGCCGGCTGGTAGCGGGCCGCCAGCTCCAGCTCGGTCACGGCGGGCAGTCGCGGCAGCATGCTGTGTTGCAGGACCTCGGCGACGTGCCGCTGCTCGCCGTACATCGAGCTGTTGCCGATGGCCTGCCCGGCGCGGCGGCCGATGTCGATGGCCGTGAGCAGGTCGCGGTCGTCGAACTGCTGACCGTCGGCCGCGTTGACGAGGGTGATGGCGCCCAGCACGGTGCCGCCCGCCGCGCGCACCGGGACGCTCAGGAACGAGGTGATGCCCAGCCGCTGGGCGATGGCGCCCATCTCCGGATCGGTGGTGCCGCGCCCCACGTCGGCCAGGGACGCCACGCTGCCGAGCCGGGGCTGGCCGGTCCGCAGCACCGCCCTGATGACCGACTCCTGGCTCAGGCCGCTACGCAGCAGCTGGGCGAAGCGGTCGACGTCGGCCGTCCGTTCCGGGTCGCGGTGCACGGCGACGACCTCGCGGGGCTGACCGGTCGGCCCGACCAGGGTGAGCAGGCACCAGTCGGCCAGCAGCGGCACCATGGTGTCGGCGAGTCGACGCAGCGCGACACCGACGTCCAGCGTGTCGGCAAGCGTCTCGCTCACACCGGCCAGCAGCTCGAGCCGTTCGTGCGCCTGCACGACCCGCCGGCGGGCCTCCTGCGCGCCGTCGAGCGCGATCCGCAGCCGCAGCTCCGACGAGCAGGCGGCCGCCAGGTCGGCAAGTGTCCGCAGCTGCGCCGCCGACCAGGCGCGGGGCTTGTTGTCGATGGCGCACAGTGAGCCGAGCACCCGGCCGGCGAGGTCGGTCAGGGGCATCCCGGCGTACGCGACCACCCCGAGGTCCTCGATGGCGAGGTTGGTGCGTACCCGGGGGTAGAGCCGGGCGTCCGGGAGCACCATCGGCACCTCGATGTCCACCACGTGTTGGCAGAACGAGTGGCTCAGCGGGGTCTGCCGGCGTTGCGACCAGGGTTCGGGCAGGCCGACCGCGCCCGGGAAGAACTGCCGGTCGGCGGAGACCAGGGACACCAGCGCGACCGGGACGTCCAGTAGGTCGCTGACCAGCCGGGCGAAGCGGTCGAACGCCTCGTCCGGGAAGGCGTCCAGCCCGGTGTCGGCGAGCGCGCGCAGCCGTGCCGGATCGCCGAGCGCCGGGGGCGGTCCGGGCGTTCGGTGGGGGCTGGCGGGGGAGCCGTCGGTCATCGAGCACCTGTCTGCCGGGGTGGAGGCCGACCGCCCTCCGGGCCCTTCGTTATACCTCGTTCGGTGCGTTGGCGAACATCGGTGTGCTGAGTCTCGCCCGCCACGGCGGCGGGCGCCACCGGCCGTGAGGTCGGATCGCGGCAGTGCCCGCGCGGCCCGTGGCGCCGGCGGCTATCGTCGGCGGACGTGAAGGTATGGATTCCGCACGAGGCCGGCCTGGATCTCATCGGCGAGTTGCCGTCGGACGTGACGGTGGAGGTCGTGGAGCACGCCGACCGGCTGCCCTCGTCGGGGGCCGGGGTGCGCTTCTGGGTGCCGCCGTTCCTGGGCGGTACGGACTCGACGGCGCTGGTGCGGAAGCTGCCCGACCTCGCGGTGGTGCAGCTGCTCTCGGCCGGCGCGGACGCGTGGGTGGGGCGGACGCCTGACGGTGTGACGCTCTGCGACGCCCGAGGGGTGCACGACCCGTCGACGGCGGAGTGGGTCGTCACCGCGATCCTGGCTCAGCTGCGGGCGTTCCCGGCGTTCGTCCGGGCGCAGGCCGACCGCCGGTGGGCGTACGACGGGGTCACCCCTACCGACGAGCTGACCGGTAAGCGGGTGCTGATCGTCGGGGCCGGTTCGATAGGTACGGCGGTGCGGGACCGGCTCGCGCCGTTCGAGGTGAGTTTCACGCTTGTCGCCCGTACCGCCCGCCCCGAGCAGGGGGTGCACGGCGTCGACGAGCTGCCCCGGCTGCTGCCCGAGGCGGACGTGGTGGTGGTGCTGGTGCCGCTCACCGAGCAGACCCGTGGGCTTGTCGACAAGGAGTTCCTGGCGGCGATGGCGGACGGGGCGCTGCTTGTCAACGCGGCCCGGGGGCCGGTGGCGCGTACCGAGGCGCTCGTCGCCGAGCTGGGCACTGGTCGGATCTCGGCCGCGCTGGACGTCACCGACCCGGAGCCGCTACCTGCCGACTCGCCGCTGTGGACGATGCCCAACGTGCTGCTCACCCCGCACGTGGCCGGGTCGGTACGCGGGCTGCTGCCGCGCGCCTACCGGCTGGTGGGTGACCAGGTGCGGAGGTTCGCCGCCGGCCAACCGCTGATCAACACGGTGGTCGACGGTTACTGACCGGGCGCCCCTGCCGTCCCGTCGGGAAGCGTCTGCCCGGTGGCCGAGACCAGGTGGGGCAGGTCCACACCGCGTACCGCCGGCAGGGTGACCTGCTGGCCGTCGTCGAGCCGGGCGACGGCCCGCCCGCGCGGGTCGGTGGCCAGCTCGACGACCTGGTCCCAGTCGATGCGACGCTGCCCGACAAGCGCGCGCAGGCGCAGCCCCCGGGCGTCGGCGTCGGTGCCGGCCCGCCAGGCCCACACCGCGACGCCGAGCGGGACGAGCAGCACCGGCAGCAGGTAGCCCCGCGCGTTCGCCAGGGGCAGCGCGCCGATGAAGGCGATCACCGCGGCGACCAGGATGGCTTGGTTGTGCCGGAAGCGGACCATGTCGGACTTACTCACCAGGCGATGATCCCACCCCCGGCGGATCCGGGTCGCGGCGGGCGGTGCCGGGGCAGCCCGGTCCGCCGTACAGTGACACAGGTCATTGCTTCCGTCCGATGACCAACGCGTAACTCTTTCAGCCTTTGGTCGTTCTCGACTGGTGGGCAGCGGACCCGCAACGTCCGATGCCGCCGCACCGCCGCACCGCCCCCGTGCCCCCTCACGAAGGCGACCGCCGTGCTCCTCGCGTACCCGTTCCGTGTCCACGTCCCCCGCCGTGCGCTCCCGGAGGCCGCCGTGTCCACGGCGGTGGCGCTGCTCGTCCTCGCCGGCGCCGCAGATCTGGTGCCGACCTCGGTGGTGATCGCTCTGGCCGGTGGGGCGGGCGCCACGCTCGCCGGTGTCCGGCTCTCCCGCCTGGCCATCAAACGTCCCGCCGGTCCCGGATCGCCGTCCGGGCGCGCGGCGGGCGTGCGGCTCGACGCGGCGGTGGTGGCGGCCGGTCTCGCCGCCGCCGTGCTGCCGCTGGTCGCCGACGGGCACCGTGCCGCCGCGCTGGCCGGATCGCTGGTCGTGGCGGTGCTGTCGGTGACCGGGCTGCGCCGGCTCCCCGGGTGGCGGCGACCACCGTCCGGGGTCCGGCTGCGGTCGCTGGTCGAGGCGGCCGGCCCGGCGCTCGGGTTGGCCCTCGCCGGCTGGCTGCTGCTGCCCGGCGGCTACCTGCCGCTTCCGGGCCGGCTGGCCGCCGCGCTGGTGCTGGGCGCGCTGGGGATGGCCGCGGTCAGCGCGTTCACCGGACCTGATCGGCACTCGCCCGCGGCGGTGTGCCGGGGCGGGGTGCTGCTAACGCTGCTCGGCCTGGCCCTGCTGGCGGCGCTGCCGCCCGGGGCGAACGGTCGGACGGCCCTGCTGGCCGTGCCGCCGCTGGTGCTCGGGATGCTGCTCACCGCCCTCGGCGCCGCCGCCGCGGTGGACGCCGCAGGTGCGGAGCCGCCGGAGGACCGGGCCGCCCCCGCGTGGCCCCGGGCGGTGCTCCCGGCGACTGTGGTGCTGCTGGCGGCGGGCCTGCACGTGGGGGCCGACCGGGCACCGGACCGTACGAGCGTGCTGCTGGCTCTGGCCGCGGTGCCACCGCTCGTGCTGCGGGAGCTGCTGCGGGCCGGTGACACGGCCACCCCGGAACGGCGCGCCGCGCACCGTAGGCGTACCGGCCGCCGGGTCCGGCACCGCCGCGCGTCGGGGTCACCCTGGCCGGGGGTGCAGCCGTCGCCGGGCGACCAGGCGTCCGGCGCGACAGGGAGTTCCGGCGCCTCGGCAGGTCTCGACGCGGCCTGGCCGTCGGACGACGGCGTGGACTGGGCGAGGCAGGGCCGGCCGCCCGTCCCGCCCGGCGACGGCCCGGGGGACCGGGCGGCCCTGCTGGACGCCCTCGCCACGATCGGCGACGTGCCCGCGCCGGCCGGCGCGCTGCTGCTTGTGGATCTGCACGGCGGTGACGTGCTCGGCCCGTCGGCCCGCGAGGACCTGCTGGCCGAGGCGGTCGCGCGCGCCCGCGCGGCCGTGGCACCCGGCGATCTGGTCACCTGCTGCACGGGCACCGGGTTCGCGGTGGTCACCGCCGCAGGACCGGTGCTGGCGTACGCGCTGGGCACCCGACTGCTGACCGCGCTCGCGCCGCCCTATCTGCTGGGTGGGTCTGCCGTGCGGGTACGCGCGAGCATCGGGCTGGCCGAGGTGGGGGGCGCCGGGCCGGCGGACGTGCTCCGCCAGGCCGAGCTGGCTCGCCGGCGGGCCGTGCAGCTGGGTCGGGACCGGGTCGAGTGGTACGACGCGTTCCTGGAGGAGCAGCTGGTCCGCCGGCTCGACCTGGAACGCGAGCTGCCCGGAGCGGTGGCGCGCGGCGAACTGGACCTCGTCTACCAGCCGGTGCTCGACCTGGCCGACCGGCAGCCGGTGGGGGCGGAGGCGCTGCTGCGCTGGCGTAGTCCGGTGCTCGGCACGGTGCTCCCCGCGGAGCTGCTGCCGGTGGCGGAGGACCTGGATCTGATCGGTGAGCTGGAGTGGTGGGTGCTGGACCGGGCCTGCCGGCAGCTGTCCCACTGGTCGGCAGGCGTCCGGGAGTTGTGGATGGCGGTGAACGTCACCCCACGGGAGCTGACCACACCCGACTTCGTGCAGCGCGCCGCTGCCGTGCTTGCCGCGTACGGGGTGTCGCCGGAGCGGCTGGTGGTCGAGGTGTCCGAGCCGAGGATCGCCGCCGACCTGTCGACTGTGGTGGCCCGGTTGGCGGGGCTGCGGTCGTTGGGCGTGCGTACCGCGCTCGACGATTTCCGGGCCGAACACGCCTCGCTGGCCCAGCTGCGCCGGCTGCCGATCGATCTGCTCAAGGTGGGCCCGGAGCTGGTGGGCTCGCGGCCGGACGGGCAGCCGCCGTTGATCGACGTGGTGGTGAACGTCGGCGAGCGGTTGGGGGTGGAGATCGTCGCCGAGGAGTTGGAGTCGGCCACCCAGGTCGAGGGCGCGCAGCGGGCCGGCTGCCGGTACGGGCAGGGCTTCGCGCTGGCCCGTCCGGCGACCGCCGAGCGGGTCGAGGCGTACTTCGAGGAGTTTCCGTCGGCGTCCCGCTGACGCTCCGCGCGGTGAACCGGTTCACCTCTCTCGAGGCGGTGCGGTGCTGCCGCGCGGGGTGAGGTGCGGTGTCTCGTCCTGCACCCGGCCGGCGGGCTGCCCGGCGATGACGGCGAGGAGTTGGCGGGCGGCGTGCGCCCCGTACGCCGGGATGTCCCGGCCCAGCGCGGTCAACGGCGGGTGCACGAGCCGGCAGAGCGGCGAGTCGTCCCAGGCCACGATGGACAGGTCACCGGGCACGGTGAGCCCCATCTCCTGGGCGACGGACAGCCCGGCGATGGCCATGACGTCGTTGTCGTAGATGACGGCGGTGGGCCGCTGGGCGGAGCTGAGCAGCCGGCGGGTCGCCCGCCCACCCTCCTCGCCCGTGTAGTCGGACCAGACGGTCACCGCGTCGACCAGGCCGAGCTGCCCGCACACCGCAGTGAAGGCGTCGGTGCGGGTCTGCGTGTGTCGCAGGTCGGGCAGGCCGCCGACCCGGGCGATCCGGCGGTGCCCGAGCGCGACCAGGTACTCCACGGCCTCGGTGAGCGCGGCGGCGTCGTCGGACCAGACGCTGGCCAGGTCGCCGGTGCCGCCGGGGCCGCCGATCACCACGGCTGGAAGTTGGAGCTGTTCGAGGGCGGGGATGCGGCGGTCGTCGGTGCGCAGGTCGCAGACGAGAACACCGTCGACCCGGCGTTCGCCCCACCAGCGTCGGTAGACGGCGATCTCGGCGTCCTGGTCGGCCACGACCTGGAGGGTCAGCGCGTACGAGCGGGCGGAGAGTTCCGCCTCGACGCCGCTGATCAGCTCCATGAAGAAGGGCTCGATGCCGAGTATGCGGGCGGGGCGGCACAGGGCCAGCCCGACCGCCCCGGCGCTGGCCCCGGAGAGGGCGCGCGCCGCGCTGCTCGGGCTGAACCCGATCTCGGTGGCGATGGCCAGGATGCGTTGCCGGGTGGCCTCGGAGACGCCGGGCTGCCCGTTCAGCGCGTACGACACGGCGCCCTTCGACACTCCGGCGCGTCGGGCGACGTCGGCGATGGTCGGCCGCTTCACCGGCGTCTCCTCTGTTGTTGCGGGGCGTCGATCGGCCGTTGACAGTTGGGGTATCGAACCATACGGTGAGCGAACTTATCCGGTTCAGTCAAGGCTGTGAGGGGCGGTGGCGTCGTGGGTCGACAGGCGCTCCAGGACGGGTGGACCGTGCGCGCGGCACCCGGAGCGCAGGTGCCGGCCGAGATCGCCGGGCGGGCCGTGCCGGCGACCGTGCCCGGTTGCGTGCACACCGACCTGCTCGACGCAGGGTTGATCCCCGACCCGTACCTCGACGACAACGAGCTGGCACTTGCCTGGATCGGGCGCACCGACTGGACCTACCGGACCACGTTCACGCACACGCCGGGCGGCGAGGACCGCATCGACCTGGTCTGCGCCGGCCTGGACACCGTCGCCACGCTCACCCTCAACGGGGTGCCCGTCGGCCGCACCGAGAACATGCACCGCGGCTACCGGTTCGACGTCCGGTCGTTGCTGCGCGACGGCGACAACGATCTGACAGTCTCGTTCGACTCCGCGTACCGCTACGCCGAGGCGCAGCGCGACCGGCTCGGCGACCGACCCAACGCCTACCCGGAGCCCTTCCAGTTCATCCGCAAGATGGCCTGCAACTTCGGCTGGGACTGGGGGCCCACGCTCGTCACCGCCGGCATCTGGCAGGACATCGGCCTGCACGCCTGGTCCACGGCCCGCCTGGCCACCGTCCGCCCGCTCGTCACCGTCGACGGCCGCGACGGCCGCGTCGAGCTGCACGTCGAGGTCGAGCGGGTCGCCGACGTCCCGCTAACCGTCCGCGCCACCGTCGCCGGCGTCAGCGCCGACGTGGTCGTCCCGGCCGGGCAGCGCACGGCCGTGCTGACCCTCGCCGTCCGCGAGCCCGCGCTGTGGTGGCCCAGGGGGTACGGCGAGCAGGCCCGCCACCTGCTGGAGGTGACCCTGCACGCGCCGGACGGCGACACGCTTGACACCTGGTCCCGGCCTGTCGGCTTCCGCTCGGTCCGGCTGGACACCACGCCCGACGAGCACGGCACCCCGTTCGCGCTGTCGGTGAACGACGTGCCGGTCTTCGTCCGTGGCGTCAACTGGATCCCCGACGACGTGTTCCCCACCCGGATCACCCGCGAGCGGCTGGCCGGGCGGTTCGAGCAGGCCGCCGACGCCAACGTCAACCTGCTGCGCGTCTGGGGCGGCGGCCGGTACGAGTCGGAGGACTTCTACGACCTCGCCGACGAACGAGGCCTGCTCGTCCAGCAGGACTTCCTCTTCGCCTGCGCCGCGTACCCGGAGGAGGAGCCGTTCGGCAGCGAGGTGGCCGCCGAGGCCACCGAGCAGGTGATCCGGCTGGCGCCGCACCCGTCGCTCGTGCTGTGGACCGGCAACAACGAGAACATCTGGGGCTGGCACGACTGGGACTGGCAGGAGCCCCTGGCCGGGCGCACCTGGGGGCGCGGCTACTACCTCGACGTTCTGCCGCGCATCGTCGGAGAGCTGGACCCGACCCGCCCCTACTGGCCCGGCAGCCCCTGGTCCGGCACCGACGACATCCACCCCAACGACCCGGCGCACGGCACCACCCACATCTGGGACGTGTGGAACACCGACGACTACACCAGATACCGCGAGTACGTGCCGCGTTTCGTCGCCGAGTTCGGCTACCAGGGCCCACCCGCGTACGCGACGCTTCGCCGGGCGATTTCGGACGAGCCCCTGGCCCCCGACTCGCCGGGCATGGCCCACCACCAGAAGGCGACAGGCGGCGACGCCAAACTCCAGCGGGGCCTGGACGCGCACCTGCCCGTCCCGGCGGACTTCGACGACTGGCACTACCTCACGCAGCTCAACCAGGCCCGGGCCATCCAACTCGGAGTGGAGCACTTCCGCTCCTATCGGGGCGTCTGCGCCGGCACCATCGTCTGGCAGCTCAACGACTGCTGGCCGGTGACCTCCTGGTCGGCGGTCGACGGCGACGGCCGCCGCAAACCCCTGTGGTATGCGCTGCGCCACGCGTACGCCGATCGGCTCCTGACCGTGCAGCCCCGCGACGGAGGGTTGGCCCTGGTCGCGGTCAACGACGGCGGTACGTCGTGGCGGGCGTCGGCTGCGGTGACCCGGGTGACCCTCGCCGGCGAACCGCGAGCCAAGACGACGATGGAGCTGGACGTCCCCGCGTACTCGGCGGTGACGCTGGCACTGCCGGCGGAGGTGGCCCGACCGGACGAGGTCCGGCGCGAGCTGCTGGTGGCCGAGGCGGGGGAGACCGCCGAGCGGGCGCTCTGGTTCTTCGCCGAGGACCGGGACGTGGACTGGCCGTCGGCGGCCTGGGACGCGACTGTCGAGCCGTTCGACGGCGGTCAGCGCGTGCGGGTCACCGCCCGCTCGGTGTTGCGCGACCTGACGCTCTTCCCGGACCGGCTGGACGCCTCCGCCTCTGTGGACCGAGCCCTGGTCACCCTCCTGCCGGGCGAGTCGGCCACGTTCACGGTGCGAGCCGACGGTCTGGTGGACGAGGCGGCTCTCGTCGCTCGCCCGGTGCTGCGCTGCGTCAACGACCTGGGCTGACGCCCCATGATCGCGCTCGATCAATGAAGTAGTGGCCCTCCCATTGCGAGGAGGCCACTACTTCGATGTTCGAGCAGGATCAGCACGGGAACGGCGCTCCAACCGGTCGACTAGGAGTTGAAGATCGACCAGGTCCTGGCCACCCTCGGGCGTGGCCGACGACCTGCGCCACGAGGCTCGTCTTCACCGACACCCCGGCCGCGATCCGGTACGCCCGCGCCGCCGCGCTCCCCGCGGCCGGCCAGCCGACGGTCGTAACCGCCGAATGAGCGCAAGGGTCGGTCCGGGCTCAGCGTGGGGGGTGGCCGAACTGGCCGCTCAGCGCCGTGCCGGCCGAGCAGGGCAGTTCTCCGGGGGCGAGTTGGGTGTGCGACGGGCGCCAGGTCTGCGCGCCTGTCGCGTCGACACGGGCCAGGAGGCAGTCGTACTGCGATGCGCGCAGGGCCACACCGACGGTGCCGCCCTCGGTCGCGACGTCCCGGCGCACGGCAGGGTCCAGGTCGAGCGCGTTGACGGCGGCGCGGACCCGGGCCTCGTCCGGACCGGTGACACCGAGGGTCTGCTTGAGGCGTGCGTCCACTGCGTCCAGTGACGGTTCCGGGCGGATCGGCAGTGGGGTACCGGCGGGGCAGTCGATGCCGTCGTCGCGGCTGTCCCGTTCGGGGCCGAGCCGGAACCGGAAGCAGACCTTCTCGTCCCCCTTGACGACGACGTCGCCACTGACGCCCTCCCCGTGCCCGGTGACCCGGAGTACCAGGGTCACCCCGGTCTGCCAGTGAGTCTCGCCGGTGACCGACAACACGGCCACGTCGGGCTCCCGCGCCGCCGTGCGCGCGTAGTCGGCCGCCTTGTACAGATGGTCGTACTCGAACCGCGCCTCGATCCGGTCGACGGTGCTGATCGCGTCCGCCACCGCGCTGTCGTGCCAGACCGGCTCGGGCGGGCGCAGCGACCACCACACCACGCCGGCCAACAGGAACGGGGCGAGCGCGAACGGAGCTGCGATGGCGAGCAGCGTACGGGTGCGCATCCCGGGAAGTATGCCGGGCGGCGGCAGGCGCCGCCGCCCCGTGGACCGCTACTCCGGGACGCGGCGGTAGGCGCCGTCGCTGGCCGAGGTGGCCATCGAGGCGTACGCGCGCAGGGCCGCCGAGACCGGGCGCTGCCGGTCGACCGGGGTGTACGGCCTGTCGCGCTTCTCCTCGGCGACGCGTCGCGCCTCCAGCTCGTCCTCCGGGACGTTGAGGGAGATCGACCGGGCCGGGATGTCGATGACGATCTCGTCGCCCTCGCGGACCAGGGCGATCAGCCCACCGGAGGCGGCCTCGGGGGAGGCGTGGCCGATGGAGAGCCCGGAGGTGCCGCCGGAGAAGCGGCCGTCGGTGAGCAGCGCACAGGAGCGGCCCAGCCCGCGTCCCTTGAGGAACGAGGTGGGGTAGAGCATCTCCTGCATCCCGGGGCCGCCCTTCGGGCCCTCGTACCGGATCACCACGACGTCGCCGGCGACGATCTCCTTGGCGAGGATCGCGGTCACGGCGTCGTCCTGCGACTCGTAGACCTTCGCCGGGCCGCGGAAGGTCAGGCACTCCTCGGGCACGCCTGCGGTCTTCACGACGCAGCCGTCCGGCGCCAGGTTGCCGTGCAGGATGGCGAGGCCGCCGTCGGCGGAGTACGCGTGGTCGCGGTCGCGGATGCAGCCGCCGGCCGCGTCGGTGTCCAGGGACGACCAGCGGTTGGTGGTGGAGAAGGGTTCGGTGGTGCGCACGCCCCCGGGTGCGGCGTGGAACAGCTCGACCGCCGTCGGCGTGGGTGAGCCGCCACGCACGTCCCAGTCGGTCAGCCACTGCGCCAGCGAGGGGGAGTGCACGGCGTGCACGTCCCGGTTGAGCTGACCGGCCCGGTCCAGTTCGCCGAGGATGGCGGGGATGCCGCCGGCCCGGTGCACGTCCTCCATGTGGTAGTTCGGCGAGTTCGGGGCGACCTTCGCCAGGCAGGGCACCCGCCGGGAGATGGCGTCGATGTCGGCGACGCCGAAGTCCAGTTCCGCCTCGCGGGCGGCGGCGAGCAGGTGCAGCACCGTGTTGGTGGAGCCGCCCATCGCCACGTCCAGGGCCACGGCGTTCTCGAAGGCGGCCTTGGAGGCGACAGTGCGGGGCAGCACCGAGTCGTCGTCGCCGTCGTACCACCGCTTGGCGATGTCCACGACGGTGCGGCCGGCCTCGACGAAGAGCGACCGGCGCGCGGCGTGGGTGGCAAGCGTCGAACCGTTGCCGGGCAGCGCCAGGCCGATGGCCTCGGTGAGGCAGTTCATCGAGTTGGCGGTGAACATGCCGGAGCAGGAGCCGCAGGTGGGGCAGGCGGAGCGTTCGATTTCGCCGAGCTGTTCGTCGGTGACGGACTCGTTCGAGGAGGCGATCATCGCGTCGATCAGGTCGATCTTGCTGTGCACGACGCCCTCGATCGCCATCGTCTTGCCGGCCTCCATCGGGCCGCCGGAGACGAAGACGGTAGGGATGTTGAGCCGCAGTGCGGCCAGCAGCATCCCCGGGGTGATCTTGTCGCAGTTCGAGATGCAGACCAGGGCGTCCGCGCAGTGCGCGTTCACCATGTACTCGACCGCGTCGGCGATCAGCTCGCGGCTGGGCAGCGAGTAGAGCATCCCGCCGTGGCCCATCGCGATGCCGTCGTCGACGGCGATGGTGTTGAACTCCCGACCCACGCCGCCGGCCTCGGCGACCGCGTCGGCGACCAGGCCACCCATGTCCTTGAGATGTACGTGACCAGGGACGAACTGGGTGAAACTGTTGGCGATGGCGACGATCGGCTTGCCGAAATCGTCGTCGGTCATCCCGGTGGCCCGCCAGAGGGCCCGGGCGCCGGCCATCGTCCGACCGTGCGTGGAGGTCTTCGACCGCAGCTCAGGCATGTCTATCAGCATGACACCGCCCCGGCGCCCGCCACCGGCCGTGTGCGCCGTGTCCCAACAGATGCACACCTGGTCCCCCACGGCGAGCGCTCATCCGGCACTCTGGAGGACGTGCATCTCCCCCCGGGCATGGTCGCGGTCGCGGCGCTGAGCGGCCTCGTCGCCGCGGTGGCCGTGGCCCTGCTGACCGCGGTGGTCACGCGCCGCAGCGGGCCCTGCCGGCCGGCGCACGTGCTCCTCGCGGTGGCCGCCGGGATCTCCCTGTCCAGCCTCGTGGTCGGCGTGGGGGCGGCGCTCGCCGCCAACGACCACTGGGCCCACGAGCAGGGGCAGCGCACCGGCTGGGCCACCATCGCGGCGATCGGCACGGCGGTGAGCGGGTTGGCGTTCGCGGCCGGTCTGCTCCGGCTGCCCGGGGTGGCCGCCACCGCTGCGGGGACCGCCCGCCTCGCCCTGGACGGCCTGACCGTGGCCGCCGCGCTGTGGTTCGTCGGCTGGGTGCTCTTCTCCGAACCGACCCGACTGCTCGGCGACGCCACTCCGATGGCCTGCCCCGCGATCCTGCTCGCCACGGTGAGCGCCGCGATCGGCGTCGGGCTCGCCGTGATCATCGTCTTCCGGGCCGCCGCGCCGCGTCGGCGGCTCGCCGTGCTCGGCGGCGGCATCAGCGCGGTGAGCGTCGGCGGCCTGGGTCTGAGCGCGGGGCTCTGCCAGGCCGGGCCGGTGCTGGCGATGGCCGGCGGGGCGGTGCTCGCCGCCGGCCTGCTGAGCGTCGCTCTCGCGGTGTACCGGGCCGACCGGCCGGGCCAGGTCGAGCTGGACCTGATCGGCCGCGACGGGGAGTACGCGCTCGCCCCGATGCTGGCGATGGCCGCCTCGGCGATGTACCACCTGCTCCAGGACGGCCGGTTCACGGCGCCGGGCATCGTGGCCGGCAGCGTGGAGGGCTTCGCCCTGGTGGCCCGCCAGTACCTGACGCTCAAGGACGTCCGGGACTACGCGGGTCGGTTGGCCGAGCGCGAGGCGCACTTCCGCGAGCTGGCGCACACCGATCCACTTACCGCGTTGGCCAACCGGCGCGGGCTGCTGCGCGCGCTGCACGACAGCGCGGCCGCTGGCACCCCGTGCGTCCTGCTCGGCCTCGACCTGGACGGTTTCAAGCACGTCAACGACATGCGCGGCCACGACGTGGGCGACGCCGTGCTGGCCGAGGTGGGTCGACGGCTGCGCGGCAACCTGCGCCCCGGCGACGTGGCGGCCCGGCTCGGCGGTGACGAGTTCGCCGTCCTCATGCAGGGCCGGCCGGCCGACGCGGACCGGGTCGCCGAGCGGCTGCTCGGGGTAATCAACAGGCCGTACGACCAGCCGGAGGGGCCGGTCTTCCTGTCGGTGAGCATCGGGGTGGCCGGTTGGGCCGACGAGCCGGACGTGGAGCTGCTGCTGCGCCACGCCGACCTGGCGCTGCGGTACGCCAAGCAGCGCGGCAAGAACCGGATCGAGCGGTACGACGCCGCCTACGACCAGCTGCTGCGCCGGCGGACCACGCTGGAGCACGAGCTGCGCGGCGCGATCGACCGCGACGAGCTGCGGCTGGCCTTCCAGCCGGTGGCGTCGCTGCCGTCGGTGCGTCCGGTCGGCGCCGAGGCGCTGCTGCGGTGGCACCATCCGGAGCTGGGCAACGTGCGCCCGGACGAGTTCATCCCCCTGGCCGAGGAGTGCGGGATGATCTCCACGCTCGGCGCGTGGGTGCTGCACCAGGCCTGCTACCAGCTGTCCCGTTGGCTGGCCGACGGGCACGATGTCTGGGTCTCGGTGAACGTGTCCCCGCGCGAGCTGCACGCTCCGGAGTACGTGGTGCAGGTCGCCGAGGCGCTGCGCGCCCACCACGTGCCGCCGCAGCGGCTGGTCCTGGAGGTCACCGAGCACGCGGTCGCCACCGACCTGGACGAGCTGATCCGCCGGCTGACCGCGTTGCGGCTGACCGGTGTGCGGATCGCGTTGGACGACTTCGGTGCCGGCTACTCCTCGCTGGGGCAGCTGCGTCGCCTGCCGATCGACATCCTGAAGATCGACCACAGTTTGGTGGCCGAGCACGAGCCGGTCCGCCCGGTGGGCAAGGACGGTCCGGCGTTCGCGCCGATGGTCGACATCGTGATGCGGCTCGGTCACCAGTTGGGGCTCGAGGTGATCGCCGAGGGGGTGACCACGCCCACCGAGTTGGCCGCGGTGGTGGCCGCCGGTTGCCGGTTCGGTCAGGGCGCGCTCTTCGGCTGGGGAGTGCCGGCGGAGCACCTGGAGGCGATGCTGGAGGCGGCGACGTCACCGGGTGCGCGTCCCGCTCCGCTGCCCACTCCACGCCGGGTCTCCGGCGGGTCCGGGCCTGTCAAACCGGCTGGTGATGGCGCGTCGCGGGCCGACGCGCCGTCCTCCGTTAACCAACATGTGGGATCAGTTGACTCATCGCGTGAGATGCGTCAGGCTTAGCCGCATGTCGTCCCGGTCGCTGCGAGTACTTACCTGAGCGCACTCTCCTCCATCGAGAGTGCGCTGGCCCCGTGCATCTGCACGAGGGCCGTTTTTATTGCCGTCGGAACCTGTCGCGACGGGCCCACCGCCCGGTCGCATCGCTGAACAAGCCCCAGCCGCTCCAGCCGAAGGCCAGACCCACAATGACGAGACCCACGCCCGAGACCCTCGCCCACACCGCCCGGCGGGCCCGCGCGTCCGCCGAGCCGGCCGCCGACGTCGACCAGACCGCCGCGCGCACCCCGGCCAGCCCGGCCACCCCGGCGGTACGCCCCACAGCTCCGGCCCAGGTGTCCGGCGCCGGCTCGCTGGTGCGGTCCCTCGAGGCGCTCGGCGTCGACGTCGTCTTCGGCATCCCGGGTGGCGCGATCCTGCCGGCGTACGACCCGCTCTACGACTCCAGCGTCCGGCACATCCTGGTCCGGCACGAGCAGGGCGCGGGGCACGCGGCGACCGGGTACGCGCAGGCGACCGGCAAGGTCGGCGTGTGCATCGCGACCTCCGGCCCGGGCGCGACGAACCTGGTCACGCCGATCGCCGACGCGTACATGGACTCGGTGGCGATGGTGGCGATCACCGGCCAGGTGGCCCGTGCGTCGATCGGCACGGACGCCTTCCAGGAGGCGGACATCCAGGGCATCACGCTGCCGATCACGAAGCACAACTTCCTCGTGCAGACCGCCGAGGAGATCCCGCAGGTGCTGGCCGAGGCGTTCCACCTGGCGAGCACCGGGCGGCCCGGGCCGGTGCTCGTCGACATCCCCAAGGACGTGCTCCAGGCGCCGACGACCTTCACCTGGCCGCCCACCCTCGACCTGCCCGGTTACCGGCCCACCCTGCACCCGCACGGCAAGCAGATCCGGGAGGCGGCCCGGCTGATGGCCGCCGCCCGCCGGCCGGTGCTCTACGTCGGCGGCGGGGTGCTCAAGGCCGGTGCCACCGACGGGCTGCGCCGGCTGGCCGAGCTGACCGGAATTCCGGTCGTCACCACGCTGATGGCCCTCGGCGCGTTCCCCGACTCGCATCGCCAGCACCTGGGGATGCCCGGCATGCACGGCACTGTCGCCGCGAACTACGGCATGCAGAAGGCGGATCTGATCGTCGCGCTGGGCGCCCGCTTCGACGACCGGGTCACCGGCAAACTGGACTCGTTCGCCCCTGACGCGACGGTGGTGCACGCCGACATCGACCCGGCGGAGATCGGCAAGAACCGGCACGCGGACGTCCCGATCGTGGGCGACGCCAGGCACGTCATCGACGAGTTGATCGCCGCGGTCACCGTCGAACGGTCGACGGGGCGCGGCACCGACCTCGGTGACTGGTGGACGCAGCTGGACGACCTGCGCAACCGCTACCCGCTGGGCTACGAGGAGCCGGCCGACGGCACGCTCTCCCCGCAGTACGTCATCAAGCGGCTGGGCGAGATCGTCGGCTCGGACGCGATCTTCGTGGCCGGGGTCGGCCAGCACCAGATGTGGGCGTCGCAGTTCATCTCCTACGAGAAGCCGTACACCTGGTTGAATTCCGGTGGTCTCGGCACGATGGGTTACGCGGTGCCGGCGGCCATGGGCGCCAAGGTCGGCATGCCGGACACGGTGGTGTGGGCGGTCGACGGGGACGGGTGCTTCCAGATGACCAACCAGGAGTTGGCCACCTGCGCGTTGGAGGGCATCCCGGTCAAGATCGCCGTGATCAACAACGGCAACCTCGGCATGGTCCGGCAGTGGCAGACGCTGTTCTACGACGAGCGGTACTCCAACACCGAACTGGGCACCCACAAGCACCGCATCCCCGACTTCGTCAAGCTCGCCGAGGCGTTGGGGTGCGTGGGGCTGCGCTGCGAGAACGCCGACGACGTGGACAAGACCATCGCCGCGGCCATGGAGATCAACGACGCCCCCGTGGTGATCGACTTCGTGGTCGGCAAGGACGCCATGGTCTGGCCGATGGTCGCCGCCGGCACCAGCAACGACGAGATCATGTTCGCCCGCGGCGTCCGCCCGGTCTTCGACGAGGATGACATCTGATGACGATGCACACCCTGTCCGTGCTCGTGGAGAACAAGCCAGGCGTTCTCGCCCGGGTCTCCGGCCTCTTCTCCCGGCGCGGGTTCAACATCGACAGCCTCGCCGTCGGCGAGACCGAGAACCCGGACGTCTCCCGGATCACCATCGTGGTCAACGCCGAGTCGTCCCCCCTGGAACAGGTCACCAAGCAGCTCAACAAGCTGGTCAACGTACTCAAGATCGTTGAGTTGGACCCGCAGGTCTCGGTGGCCCGCGAGTTGCTGCTGGTGAAGGTCCGCGCCGACCGGTCGGCGCGGACCCAGGTGCTGGAGACGGTCAACCTGTTCCGCGCCCGGGTGGTCGACGTCGCACCGGAGACGCTGACCATCGAGGCCACCGGCACCCCGGACAAGCTCGACGCGCTGCTGCGCGACCTCGAGCCCTTCGGCATCAAGGAAATGGTCCAGTCCGGGTTGGTGGCGATCGGGCGCGGCTCGCGTTCGATCACCGCCGGTCCCGCGCTGCGGGCCGCCTGACCTGCCGCTGGCCGGCTCCGGCGGGCCACGAACCCCATCCGCACAGACCACGACGGGCCACCGAGGCCGTCGTACGAAAGGGAAGTCTCATGAGCGTTGAGGTGTACTACGACGACGATGCCGACCTCGGCCTGATCCAGGCCAAGAAGGTCGCGGTGATCGGCTACGGCAGCCAGGGTCACGCCCACGCGCTGTCGCTGCGGGACTCCGGCGTCGACGTGGTGATCGGTCTGCCGGAGGGCTCCAAGAGTCGTCCCAAGGCCGAGGAGCAGGGCCTGCGGGTGGCCACGCCGGCGCAGGCCGCCGCCGAGGCCGATGTGATCATGGTGCTCGCACCGGACACCGCCCAGCGCAAGCTCTACGCCGAGTCCATCGAGCCGCACCTGGCTCCCGGCAAGGCGCTCTTCTTCGGCCACGGCTTCAACATCCGCTACGGCCTCATCAAGCCGCCGGCCGAGGTGGACGTGGCGATGGTCGCCCCGAAGGGCCCCGGCCACCTGGTCCGCCGCCAGTACGCCGACGGCAAGGGCGTGCCCTGTCTCGTCGCCGTCGAGCAGGACGCCAGCGGTAACGCCCTCGCCCTGGCCCTGGCGTACGCCAAGGGGATCGGCGGCACCCGTGCCGGCGCGATCCGCACCACCTTCACCGAGGAGACCGAGACCGACCTCTTCGGCGAGCAGGCGGTGCTCTGCGGTGGCGCGGCGGCCCTGGTGCAGACCGGTTTCGAGGTGCTCACCGAGGCGGGCTACGCCCCCGAGGTGGCCTACTTCGAGTGCCTGCACGAGTTGAAGCTGATCGTCGACCTGATGTACGAGGGCGGCATCGCCAAGATGCGGTACAGCATCTCCGACACCGCCGAGTACGGCGACCTCTCCCGCGGCCCGCGGATCATCGACGCCCGGGTCAAGGAGGAGATGCGCAAGATCCTCGGCGAGATCCAGTCCGGCGAGTTCGCCCGCGAGTGGGTCGCCGAGGACGAGGCGGGCCGGCCCAACTTCACCAAGTGGCAGGCCGAGGGTGCGGCGCACCCGATCGAGGAGACCGGCCGCAAGCTGCGCGGCATGATGAGCTGGGTGGACCGCCCGATCACCGAGACCGCCTGACCCCGCTCTGACAAACACGGTTCCACGGCCCCGGGCCGCGCTCTCCCCAGCGCACGCCCGGGGCCCCGCGCGGCCCACGCTCTCCCGCCCTGCCCCGCCTCTCCCGCCCTGCCCCGCCGATCTTGCACTTCTGAACGTCGATTTGTGGCCCCCTGCCCTTTGTGTCGGGGCAGAAAGCGCAAGATCGACGCAGGGTGGGGCGGGAAAGGCGAGGCGGGCGGGGCGTTTCGGGGTGGTGAACGGGGGATGTCCGGCGCCTCGCCGGGCGTGTGAGGGCACTCACCCCGGAGAGCGGAACACGCCAGGCAGCGCGGCCCCTACGATCGCGGGTAGGTGCGCAGAGCCGGCACCTGACGGCCACGGCACGGACCAGCGCGGGGCGCAGTGCGGCGCCCCGGCCGCCGAGCCGATCGCAAACACGACGTCTACGAGGACCGATGAATCCTGTCGTACTGATCGCCGAAGAACTCGCCCCCGCCGCCATCGAGGTGCTCGCCCACGACTTCGACGTCCGTCACGTCGACGGCACCGACCGTCCGGCCCTGCTCTCCGCGCTCTCCGAGGCCGACGCCGTCATCGTGCGCAGCGCGACCCAGATCGACGCCGAGGCGGTCGCCGCCGCGCCGCGACTCAAGGTGGTCGCCCGCGCGGGCGTCGGGCTGGACAACGTCGAGGTGCCGGCCGCCACCGCCCGGGGCGTCATGGTCGTCAACGCGCCCACCTCGAACATCGTCTCCGCCGCCGAGCAGGCCGTCGCGCTGCTGCTCGCGGTGGCCCGCAACACCGCGAGCGCCAGCGCCGCGCTGAAGGCGGGGGAGTGGAAGCGGTCCAAGTACACAGGTGTCGAGGTGCAGGGCAAGACCGTGGGCGTGGTCGGGCTCGGCCGCATCGGCGTGCTCTTCGCCCAGCGCATCGCCGCGTTCGGCACCCGGCTGATCGCGTACGACCCGTACATCCAGCCGGCGCGGGCCGCGCAGCTCGGCGTCCGCCTGGTCGGCCTGGACGAGCTGCTGCGCGAGAGCGACTTCATCTCGATCCACCTGCCGAAGACCCCCGAGACGGTGGGCCTGATCGGTGAGAAGGAACTGGCGATCGTCAAGCCGGGCGTCCGCATCGTCAACGCCGCCCGCGGTGGCCTGGTCGACGAGCAGGCCCTGGCCGACGCCATCGCCGAGGGCCGGGTCGCCGGCGCGGGCGTGGACGTGTACAGCAAGGAGCCCTGCACGTCCTCTCCGCTGTTCGCCTTCGACAACGTGGTGGCCACCCCGCACCTGGGTGCCTCCACCCACGAGGCGCAGGACAAGGCCGGCCTGGCGGTGGCCAAGAGCGTGAAGCTGGCGTTGCAGGGCGAGTTCGTTCCGGACGCCGTCAACGTGCAGGTCGGCGGCGTGGTCGCCGAGGACGTGCGGCCGCTGCTGCCGCTGGCCGAGAAGCTCGGCCGGGCGTTCACCGCTGTCGCCGGCGGCGTCGCCGCGAGCGTCACCGTCGAGGTTCGCGGCGAGATCGTCGCGCACGACGTGTCGGTGCTCAAGCTCGCCGCGACGAAGGGCCTGTTCAGCTCCGTGGTCGAGGAGCAGGTCACCTACGTCAACGCGCCGCACCTGGCCGCCGAGCGTGGCGTCGAGGTCACCCTGGCCAGTCTCGCCGAGACGGCGGAACAGCCCACCCTGGTCACCGTGCGCGGCGCGCTGCCGGACGGCCGGACGGTGAGCGTCTCCGGTACGGTCACCCACTCGGGCGCCCGCGACGTGCTGAAGCTGACCGAGGTGGACGGCTTCGACGTGGAGATCGGCGCGGAGGGCATCCTGCTCTTCCTCCGCTACGCCGACCGGCCGGGCGTCGTCGGCGTCGTCGGCACCCTGCTCGGCGAGTCGGGCATCAACATCGCCGCCATGCAGGTGGCCCGGCGCGAGGCGGGCGGCGAGACGCTCATGACGCTCACCGTCGACCAGGCGCTCGGCGCCGACCTGCTCACCTCGGCGGCCGAGTCGATCGGCGCGACGGCGGCCAGCGCCGCGGACCTGCGCGACGAGTAGTCACCGCAGCACCACGGGGGGCCCGGCGATCCGCCGGGCCCCTTCGTCGTACCCGGGGTGGGTGTGCCGCCGCCCGGTCGGGTCAGCCGGGCATCCGCGCCGGGGGCGGATAGACCGAGCCGTCCTGCGGGTCGAAGAGCATCAGCCCGTGTTCGCCGGCCAGCCGTTCGATGTCCAACAGCACCTGGTCCGGGCAGGTCGGATGCAGGTTCAGCTCGACGTGGTCGTGGGCGGCGTGCAGTGGCGCCCGTGCCCACGGGCTGTCCGGGCCGGGGTGCCGGTCCGGGTAGGAGGCGGTGATCGCCCGGTAGAAGGCGACCACTCGCGCGTCCGGGTAACGGTCCACGTGCCGCCCCTGCCGGCAACCGTCGACAGCTGCCCGCACGTCCTCGGGCGTCGCCCCGTCGTCCAGGGCCCACACACTCAGATCGAAACTCACGGCGGACAGCGTGCCATCCGGCGTTCACCATGTCGAAACTGCCTCGCCTCAGGCCAATCGCTGAACCGCCACGGTCCGTCCGGGACGGTCCGCTGTGGAGACTCTTGCGTCGAGTTGCGTCGATTCGCTAGCGTACGACTGCGGTCACTGGCCGAGTTCGCGGCGCCGGCCCGTCTTCGGGTGGCGCGGTCGACGTCCGGCCCGACCGGTCCGCACCCCTCGATTGTGCGAGCCACGCGCACTCGTCGCTGACCGGCCCCCACGGCCGTTGCCGAGGCTGTGGGGGCCGATCGCAGGCCCGACCGGCCGTCCGAGGGCGGCCGAGGTGCGAATCGGGCCGGAGCGCCGCGGGGAGACGACGCGGTGGGGCGACGTTCCGCTCAGCGCCGGTGGGCGAAGAGCGCCCGGTAGTCGGAGTTTCCCCGGAAGCAGCCCAGACCGGTGGGGCCGGCGGCGTACAGCGCGGTGGCGTAGGCGTCGGCGACCGTCAGGTCGGGGCCGACGACCGTCGCGGCGACGAGGTGGTCGGCCGGCTCGCCGGTGTGCGGGTCCACCACGTGCCCCTGCCGTCCGGTCACCCCGGAGGTGCCGACCGCACCGGCGGTCATCTCCAGCACCATCGGCGCGCGTTCGGGCGTGGTCGGGTGGTGCACGGCGACCCGCCACGGTCCGCCGTGCGGGGCGTGGCCACGGACCACCAGGTCCGCGCCGGTGAGCACGGCGTAGTCGTGGACGCCTGCGGCGCGCAGTCGCTCGGCGGCGCGTTCGACGGCCCAGCCGCCGAGCAGGCCACCGGGATCGAAGCCGCCCGGCACCGCCCAGGCGTCGAACCATCCGTCGGTGGCGGCGCGCATCGCCGCGCAGCGGTCCACCAGGTCCGCGAGCGGGGGGTACGAGTCGGGGCTGATCTCACCTCGGCGCAGCCGGGAGACCAGACTCTCCGGCCGGTTGGGGCCGTAGGTGAGGTCGATGGCGCGCAGCTCGGCGACGCTGTCCCGCAGGGCCTCGCCGACACCCCGACGGCCGAGCCACTCGGGAGCGTTGAGGATCAGGGTGTACTCGGCGGTGCCGGTGCGGACGGTGTGCCGTACGGCGATCCGGCCGTGGGTGGCGCCGGACGGGTCGACCCGGTGCCGCCGGCCGCCGAGCCGGAAATCCGGACGACGGTTGCGGAACGCTGACGGGTCCGGCCAGCGGGTACGCGGCTGCTCGTCGATGCGCATCGCATCTGCCCCCTCGCAGTTGGCGCCGCGTCGTCGCGACGCCCGTCGCGGGCCCCCTGACCCGCAGACCCTCACCCTAGGCAGCGGAGATGATCGCTCGATGAATCTTCGCTGAGAGGGTGCTGTGGATCCGCGCTTCCCAAATGGTGGAACCTTCGTACCGGGAGGCGGGACGGCGACGTACCGTGGCCGGACGGGCAGTCGAGACGTGGGGAGTTGGGCGTGGCGCGCATCGCGGTGGTGGCCGGGGACGGCATCGGGCCTGAGGTTGTCGCGCAGGCCCGCAAGGTCCTCGACGCGGTGCTGCCCGGCGTGCAGGCCACCGAGTACGACCTCGGCGCCGCCCGCTGGCACCGTACCGGAGAGGTGCTGCCCGACTCGGTCCTGGCCGAGCTGGCCGGGCACGACGCGATCCTGCTCGGCGCTGTCGGTGACCCGACGGTTCCGCCGGGTGTCCTGGAGCGCGGGCTGTTGCTCAAGCTCCGCTTCGCCTTCGACCAGTACGTCAACCTGCGTCCCTCCCGGCTCTGGCCCGGCGTCGCCGGTCCGCTCGGCAACGTCAAGCCCGGTGAGGTCGACCTGGTAGTGGTCCGCGAGGGCACCGAGGGGCTCTACGCGGGCGCGGGTGGCTCGCTGCACCGCGACACCCCGGCCGAGGTCGCCACCGAGGAGAGCCTCAACACCCGGCACGGCGTGGAGCGGGTGATCCGTGACGCGTTCGTCCGCGCCGGTCGCCGGGAGCGCCGCAAGGTCACGCTGGTGCACAAGACGAACGTGCTCACCCACGCCGGGTCGCTGTGGGCGCGCGCCTTCGACGCGGTCGCCGCCGAGCACCCGGACGTCGCCACCGAGTACCAGCACGTCGACGCGGCCGCGATGTTCCTTGTCACCCAGCCGCAGCGCTACGACGTGGTGGTCACCGACAACCTCTTCGGCGACATCCTCACCGACATCGCCGCCGCCGTCACCGGCGGTATCGGGCTGGCCGCGAGCGGCTGCATCAACCCCGAGGGGGCGTACCCCTCGATGTTCGAGCCGGTGCACGGCTCCGCGCCGGACATCGCCGGTCAGGGCGTCGCCGACCCGGTCGCCGCGGTGCTCTCTGTCGCGTTGCTGCTGGAGCAGCTCGGGCACGCCGAGGCCGCCACCCGGGTCAACGCGGCGGTCGCCGCCGAACTGGCCGGCCGGACGCCTGGTGTGGCACTGCGGACGGCCGAGGTCGGCGACCGGCTGGCGGCCCACGCCGTAGCCTGACCGCCCCGGCCCACCAGCGCCGGGGCGGTTTCCGCCTGTCCCGGGCACTCCGCCCCGCCCCGAGCGGCGCTACCCGCTGAACGACCGTTCGGGGTAAGTTTCTGGCACAGCCATGTCGGTGTGCGATCCCGCATGCCGTTGTCCCGCAGGGAGGTCAGCGCGATGAGCGGTGGTGACATGCTCGACTTCGAGATCCGTCCGAATCCCGCGCCGGTATCCGCCGCCGACCGGGCCGCCCTGCTGGTGAACCCCGGGTTCGGCCGGGTGTTCACCGATCACATGGTCACCGTCCGGTACGCGGACGGCAAGGGCTGGTACGACGCCCGGGTGGAGGCGCGGGGGCCGATCCCGATGGACCCGGCGAGCGCGGTCCTGCACTACGCGCAGGAGATCTTCGAAGGGCTGAAGGCGTACCGGACGGCAGACGGTGGCGTGACCATGTTCCGGCCGGACGCCAACGCCGCGCGGTTCGTCACGTCGGCGCAGCGGATGGCGATGCCGGTGCTGCCGCCCGAGGTCTTCGTCGACTCGCTGCACAGGCTCATCGAGATCGACAAGGACTGGATCCCGACCGGCGAGGACGGCAGCCTCTACCTGCGGCCGTTCATGTTCGCCAGTGAGGTCTTCCTCGGCGTCCGCCCGGCGAACGAATACCTGTACGTGGTGATCGCGTCGCCGGTCGGGGCGTACTTCACAGGCGGGGTCAAGCCGGTCACCGTCTGGGTCTCCCCGGATTACACCCGGGCCGCGCCCGGCGGCACCGGCGCCGCCAAGTGTGGCGGCAACTACGCCGCCTCCCTGGCCGCGCAGGCCGAGGCCATCGAGGCCGGGTGCGACCAGGTCGTCTTCCTGGACGCGGTGGAGCGTCGCTTCGTCGACGAGCTGGGCGGGATGAACGTCTTCTTCGTCTACGACGACGGCTCGGTGGTCACCCCGCCGCTTACCGGCACGATCCTGCCGGGCATCACCCGCGACGCGATCATGACGCTGGCCGGCGAGGCCGGGCACCGGGTCGAGGAGCGGCCTGTCTCCTTCGCCGACTGGCAGGCCGACGCGGCCAGCGGCCGGCTCCGCGAGGTCTTCGCCTGCGGCACTGCCGCGGTGATCACGCCGATCGGCGGGGTGCGCTTCCCGGACGGCGAGTTCCTCGTCGGCGGTGGCGAGCCGGGCCGGGTCACCATGTCGTTGCGCCAGCAGTTGGTCGACATCCAGCGGGGCAAGGCCGCCGACCCGCACGGGTGGGTGCGCCAGGTCCTCTGACCTCCACCGCTGACCGGCCCGTCCGTGCGGGCGGGCCGGTCAGCGTGGCAGGTCAGGCCTCGTCGAGCAGGTGCTCGCGCAGGGCCGCCAACTGCTCGTCGGTCACCCCGGCGTGGCGCAGGTACGCCTCGACCGAGCCGTGGCCCGCGCGCAGCTCGTCCAGGAAGATCTGCATCGCCTCGGCGGGCGAGGCAAGGAACGGTTTCGGCACCTCGCCCGCGTCCGGGAAGGTCGCGGCCAGCCAGGCACTGAACCGGGCCGACGCCTTGGTGCTGAGCGCGTAGTCCGCGACGACGTCCGCGTCGTCCACGCCCAGCACGGAGAGCGTCAACGCGCACACGATGCCTGTGCGGTCCTTGCCCGCGACGCAGTGCACCACCACCGGGGCGTTCGCGGAGTCCGCGATCAGTCCGATCGCCTCGGCCAGCCCGGCGGTGCCGGTCTGGGCCAGGTCGGCGTAGCGGTCCGCGAGGTAGCGCGCCAGATCGGTGCCGTCCTCGTGGGGTGTGCCAGCCCAGTCCTCGTGCTCCGGGTGGATGTGCCGGTAGGTGAGCCCCGGGTACGCAGGCACCCGACCGTCGCGCTCCACCTCACTGGGCCGGCGCAGGTCGATGACGGTGCGGACGCCGATCGCGGCGAACGCGTCGCGGTCCTGCTCGTCGAGGCGGTGCAGGGAGTCCGAGCGGTAGAGCCGCCCCCGGCGTACGGTGCGGCCGTCGTGGCCGACGTAGCCGCCGACGTCGCGGAAGTTGAAGGTCGCGGGCAACGGGATGTGTCGGTTGTCGTCGATGGCGTCCACGCTGACACGGTAACGGCCGGCGGGGTCCGCCCCCACCGGCCGTCGGCCCGATCGTCAGCGCGCGGTTCCGGGCGGGAGCGCGCCGTACGTCTCGTCGTAGTAGCCGCCCAGCCGGTCCCGGTAGGTCGGGTCGCTGTGGCTGGTCTCGTCGTACTCCGGGGCGGCCTTGATCTGGTCTCGGGTCCGGTCCACGGAGACGGTGCGCTGGTCGTGGTCGACCTGGTTGACGGTGCCCGCTGGCAGCATCACCTTCTTGCCGAAGATCCACGGGCCGGTGTCCACCACCAGGTAGCTGCCGTCCACCTCGTGGCTGGCGCTGTCGATCTTGCCGATTCCGCCGTCGCTGGCCTCGACCTTGTAGCCGACCAGGTCGGCGTCGGCCACCTCGGTCTGGTCCCGGTAGCGCCAGGGGTCGAAGGTGCCGGCCGGCGCGCCGCCGGCCACGGCGCCCTGGTCGCCGCCGCGCAGCGGGTCCGGCCCGGCGTGGGCGGCGTGCCTGTCGATCCTGTCCATGCCGTTCTCCTGACTGTCGCCGATCGGCTCGGCGGCGGTGGGTGCGGTGCCTCCCCGCAGGAGCTACCCGGCGGTCGGGGGCCGGAAACGGCACCGTGCCCACCGCGGCGTCGGGGCCGTACCGGCTCAGGCCAGTGCGGCCTCGGCGTCGAGGGTGACCGCGGCGGCGTGCACCACGGCGGAGATCCGCAGTGCCTCGTTCACCTGCTCAGGGGTGAAGCCGCTGTCGCGCAGCGTCTTCTCGTGCGACTCCAGGCAGATCCCGCAGCCGTTGATCGCCGACACGGCGAGGCACCACAGCTTGAAGTCGCCCTTGTCCACCCCGGGCCGGGCGACCATCCGCATCCGCAGTCGGGCGGGGATCGAGGCGTACCGCTCGTCGCCGATGAGGTGCTTGGCCCGGTAGTACGTGTTGGTCATCGCCATGACGGCGGCGGCGCCCTTGGCCGCCTCGACACCGTCCGGCCCGAGGTGACCGAGCGCCTCGGCGGCGATCTCGCGCAGCACCACCGGGTTGCGGGCGGCGACCGCGCAGGCAAGCGCCGTGCCCCAGGCCTGTACCGGAGTCAGGGTGGAGGTGCCGACGGTGGAGTCCAGGTTGAGCGCGATGTCCCTGGCGTACGCCGGCAGGGCTTCCCTTATCGCGTCCAGGCCCATGGTCAAGCCCCGGTGCGGTTGCGGAGAGTGGGCACGGGTCCTCCTCGATAGCGGCACGCGTACGCATGGTGCCACCGTGGGTGGCCAGGTGAGCGGTGAGACCGGTCACCGGCGGGCGAGCCACCCCCGGAAGCCACGCTCAGTGGTCATCCCGCGATATGGATAGGCCCTCCCAAAATCGGGGGAGGAGTGGCAGAGTAGCTGTCGTGACCAGCACCGCCCTGATTATTGCGACCTAGCGCGCCGGCTCTCCCCTCCGCCGAGCGCGCAGACCTCCCGCACCCGCGGGAGGTCTTTTTGTTGCTCCGAGAAAGGATCCTGATGACGTTCCAGGTCTACGACACGACGTTGCGCGACGGCGCCCAGCGTGAGGGGCTCACCTACTCGGTGGTCGACAAGCTGGCGGTGGCCCGGCTGCTCGACGAGTTCGGCGTCGGCTTCATCGAGGGCGGCTGGCCGGGAGCGGTGCCCAAGGACACCGAGTTCTTCCGCCGGGCGCGCACCGAACTGAGCCTGCGGCACGCCGTCCTCGTGGCCTTCGGCGCCACCCGCAAGGCAGGCGTCGCCGTCGCCGACGACCCCCAGGTTCGCGGCCTGCTGGACGCGCAGACCCCGGCGATCGCTCTGGTCGCCAAGGCCGACATCCGGCACGTCGAGCGCGCTCTGCGCACCACCGGCGCGGAGAACCTGGCGATGATCCACGACACCGTCAGCCACCTCGTGGCCGAGGGACGTCGGGTCTTCGTCGACGGTGAGCACTTCTTCGACGGCTACCGGCACGACCCGGCGTACGGCGCCGCGGTGGTGCAGACCGCGCTCTCCGCCGGCGCGGAACGCATGGTGCTCTGCGACACCAACGGCGGCATGCTGCCCTCCCAGGTGACCGCCGCGATCGTCGACCTCACCGACAAGCTCGGTGTCGACGCCGGTCTGCTCGGTATGCACGCGCAGAACGACACCTCCTGCGCGGTGGCCAACACCATCGCCGCCGTCGAGGCAGGCGTGCGCCACGTCCAGGGCACCGCCAACGGGTACGGCGAACGCCCCGGCAACGCGGACATCTTCGCCGTCGTCGCCAACCTCCAACTCAAGCTGGGCATGCCCGTCCTACCCGACGGCTGCCTGGCGCAGATGGTGCGGGTCTCGCACGCCATCGCCGAGATCGCCAACATCGCCCCCGACACCCACCAGGCGTACGCCGGGGCCGCCGCCTTCGCCCACAAGGCGGGGCTGCACGCGAGCGCGATCAAGGTCGACCCGTTGCTCTACAACCACGTGGACCCGTCGGTGGTGGGCAACGACATGCGGATCCTGGTGACCGAGATGGCCGGCCGGGCCAGCGTCGAGCTCAAGAGTCGGGAACTCGGCCTTGACCTGGCCGGCCGTCCGGAGGCACTGACCGCGGTCACCAGGCGGGTCAAGGAGCTGGAGGCCGGCGGCTGGTCGTTCGAGGCGGCCGACGCGTCGTTCGAGCTGCTCGTCCGCTCCGAGCTTCCCGAGGGCGGGCCGGCCCGACCGTTCGCCCTGGAGTCGTACCGGGTGCTTGTCGAGCACCGCGAGGACGGCGCGGTGGTCTCCGAGGCCACCGTGAAGATCCGGGTACGCGGCGAGCGGGTGATCGCCACCGCCGAGGGCAACGGCCCGGTCAACGCCCTCGACGAGGCGCTGCGGGTGGGGCTGGCCCGGCACTACCCGCAGTTGCGCGACTTCGAGCTGGCCGACTACAAGGTGCGCATCCTGGAGGGCAGCCACGGCACCGGCGCGGTCACCCGGGTCCTTCTGGAGACCGCCGACAGCGACGGCCGGGACTGGACCACGGTGGGGGTCCACCCCAACGTGGTGGAGGCGAGCTGGCACGCCCTGGTGGACGCCCTTACCTACGGACTGTCCCCGACCCGCGTCTGACCCCTCTCCCCGCCCGCCCCACCGGGCGGGCGGGGCGGTCAGCGGGCGGGGAGCGTGAGGGTGGCCAGGACGGGGCGGTGGTCGCTGCCGGGGAGGTCGTGCACCCGCACCGAGCCCACGGCGATGCGGCTGTCGACCAGGACGTGGTCGATGGTGACCGGGGGGATGAGGTCACCGTCGTACGGGCCCCAGGTGCCGGTGAGCCCCGCGCCTGTGGCGTCGGCGGCGTCCACGTAGCCGGTGCGCAGGAGGGCACGCAGTGGGCTGTGGTCGAGGGTGGCGTTGAAGTCCCCGGCGAGGATGCGCAGCTCACCGTCCCCGGTGGCCGGTGGCTGGGCGGTCAGGTCGGCTCGCCAGGCGCCCACCTGGTCCAGCGCGTACGGCGCGGAGGGGTGGGCCGACTCGACGCGTACCGGTGGTGCGCCGGGGACGGTCACGGTGCCGTACGCCTGGGTGAAGCCCCAGCCGCGCCGGTTGGTGCGGATGCCGGCGTCGCTGATCGGCCAGCGGGAGTAGAGCCCCGAGCCGGGGGTGCCCACCTGGGCGTTGAGGTTCCGGTAGGGCAGCAGGCGGTCGAGGCCGAGCCGGTCCAGGGCGGCCTGCGCGTCCGGGGTGAACTCCTGCACGGTGAGCACGTCGACCTGCCGGGTGCGGACCAGGTCGACGAGGGTCCGGGCGTCGGCGGCGCCGGCGAGCAGGTTCGCGGTGAGCAGCCGCAGGGTCGGCCCGGCCGCCGCCGGCTGCGGGGCGGGCAGCGCCCGGGGCACGACCAGGCCGAGCAGCGTCACGGCTGCCACTGCCGCAACCGCCGCCGGCCACCAGCGCCGCAGGGCGAGGGCGGCGGCGAGGGCCAGCACGCTCCATCCCGCGGCGTACGGGGTGAAGGCGAGGGCCTGCACCAGCGGCCCCCGGTCGAGGCCGGCGAGCCGGACAGTGGCCCAGGCGGCCACCGGGCCGACCGCCAACCAGCTGAGAACGGTGCCGACCCGCCGCAAGCGGCGTCGGATCGGCGGCGCCGCCCGGGTGTCCACGATCATGGCGGTCAGCGTAGCGGGACTCCCCGATGCATTTTGTGAATGTTTCTGCGCTCACATTTCACAATTGACTGACGGCTGACCGACAGTGCGTCAAAGTGAGATCAACTATTGACGATCAGCTTTTTACGGTGCTACGTTCCATCTGGCCTAAACGACGCAACTCTGAGTAGTAACTCCAGCTCAGGCGGGATGCAGATCGCAGAAGAATCCAATCCCGTAATGGTCGTGACCCTATTTTCAGGCAATCATCCGTCCCGCCCCGCGGGTCGGCCGAATTCGCACGGTCACACAAGGGGGACCTGTCATGAGCACATTCTTCCGACGTAAGGCGGCGGCGGTCACGTTCGCCGTTCTGGCGCTGACCCTGGCCGGGGGTGGGATCGCCGCCGCGCAGGCGTCGGCCAAGGCGCCGCAGGAGGCCGTCCAGCCGGCGGCACGCGGCACGAACGCCCAGCCGCCGGTGACGGCGGAGTCGGCACGCATGGCGAAGGCCGCGCTGAAGGCCAACACGACACTCGTCGCCACCACCACCACGATCGTCGTCAACTCCAACGGCACGAGGGCGCGGGGCACCGGCACCGTGATCAAGTACGGCGTCGGCCAGTACGAGGTCCAGTTCGGTTTCACCGTCTCGAACAGCGTCTACGTGGCCACCGTCGGCCGCGCTGACGCGTGCTGCATCCCGCCGGCCGGCGAGATCTCGGTCGCGCCCCGGCTCAGCACGCCGAACGCGGTCTTCGTGCAGACCCGCAACTCGGCCGGAACACCTACCGATCTCGGGTTCCACCTGGTCGTCCACACCGCCTGACCGAACTGATCCGGCCCCCGCGTCCCGCACGCGGGGGCCGGATCGCTTTTGATGATCGCGGACGTCGGGTGCATGGGCATATCGCCAGTTGCTCGTGCCGGCCGAGCCCACTTGCGACCCGTCTGCCCCCGCTGACCGACTCGTGCCGCTCGTACCCCGTCCGGGCGGCTCATCCCCGTCCGGGCCGCAACGGGCCCGTCCGGCGCTCACAATCCGACGTTTGCCGGCCCCCCGCCACGGGAAGCAAGCACCGTGACGGACATCTCGGACACCCTGGCCAGCATGCCCAGCCCGGTCGATCCAGAGCCGACCGGCGTCGAGCTGGAACAGACCCTCTTCGAGGTCAAACGCGTGATCGTCGGGCAGGATCGGCTCGTCGAACGACTGCTCACCGCACTTGTCGCCAACGGGCACTGCCTCCTGGAGGGGGTTCCCGGCGTGGCCAAGACGCTTGCCGCGCAGACTCTCGCCACAGTGGTCGGCGGCACCTTCTCGCGGATCCAGTTCACGCCGGACCTGGTCCCCTCCGACATCGTCGGTACCCGGATCTACCGGGCCTCCAAGGAGACCTTCGACATCGAGCTGGGCCCGATCATGGCGAACCTGGTGCTCGCCGACGAGATCAACCGCGCCCCGGCAAAGGTCCAGTCGGCGCTGCTGGAGGCCATGGCCGAGCGGCAGGTCTCCATCGGCGGGCGCAGCTGGCCGGTCCCTGCCCCGTTCCTGGTGCTGGCCACCCAGAACCCGATCGAGTCCGAGGGGGTCTACCAGCTCCCCGAGGCGCAGCGCGACAGGTTCCTGATGAAGGTGGTCGTCGACTATCCCAGCGACGCCGACGAGCTGGCGATCCTCTACCGGATGAGCACCGACCGGCCGACCCCGCGCCGGGTGCTCGACGCGCAGCGGCTGCGTGACCTCCAGGCCCAGGCGGAACGGGTGTTCGTCCACCACGCCCTGGCCGAGTACGTGGTCCGGCTCATCCTCGCCACCCGTGACCCGGGGCGCTTCGGCCTGGCGGAGATCGCACCGATGCTTGCGTACGGCGCCAGCCCCCGGGCCACCCTCGGCCTGGTCGCGGCCGCCCGGGCGCAGGCGCTGCTGCGGGGACGGGAGTACGTGCTGCCCGAGGACATCCGTGAGTTGGCCGTGGACGTGCTCGCCCACCGGCTGGTGCTCTCCTTCGACGCGGTGGCCGACGGGGTGTCGGCCGAGAGTGTGGTCCGGCGACTGGTGGAGGCCGTCCCACCGCCCCGGCTCGCCCACGGCCACCCGCAGCAGGCTCCCGACCTGGCGGCGGCATGAGACGCGCGGCTGTCGCGTCGGCCGACCCGGGGTTGGTGGAGCTGGCACCGGACCAGCGGCTGCGCCGCCTGGAAATGACTGTCACCCGCCGGCTGAACGGTCTCCTGCACGGCCAGTACCGTGGCCTGCTGCCCGGCCCGGGCAGCGAACCCGCCGGCAGCCGGGAGTACCGGCCGGGTGAGGACGAGGTCCGCCGGATGGACTGGGCGGTGACCGCCCGGACCACGGTGCCGCACGTACGGCAGGTCGACGCCGATCGGGAGCTGACCACCTGGCTCCTTGTCGATGCCAGCGCCAGCATGGAGTTCGGCACCGCCGAGCTGGACAAGCGCGAGCTGGCCGTGGCGGCGGTCGCCGCGATCGGTTTCCTGACCGCAGGTGTCGGCAACCGCCTCGGCGCGCAGGTGCTGGGCGCCGACGGGGTGCGCCGGTTCCCGGCCCGCAGCGGGCGTACCCATCTGCTCGGTCTGCTGCGCGCGCTGCTCGCCGCCCCGCGTGCCACCGCGCCCACCGACCGGTCGGCGCGGGGGCCGTCGACGCCACCGGAGCTGGTGGACGGGCTCGACGCGCTGCACCGGGTCGCCAACCGGCGGGGCCTGGTCGTGGTGGTCTCGGACTTCCTCGACGGTCTGCCCGACGATCCCGCCGAGCAGCCGCCCTGGGAACGGACCCTGCGCCGGCTCACCGCCCGGCACCAGGTGCTGGCGATCGAGGTGACCGACCCGCGCGAGCTGGAGCTTCCCGACGTCGGCATCATCACGCTCGTCGATCCGGAGACCGGCCGCCACCGCGAGGTGTGCACATCGGATCGTGGGCTGCGCGAGCGGTACGCGGCGGCGGCCGAGGCCCAGCGTGACCAGGTACGCCAGGCGCTGCGCCGCAGCGGGGCCAGCCACCTGGCGCTGCGGACCGACAGGGACTGGAGCGCCGACATCGTCCGGCACGTGCACACCCAACGTCGGCTGGCCGCGGCGCCCGCCGGGACCCGGGGAGGCGCCGCGTGATCTGGCAGTCGCCGCTGCGGCTCTGGCTGCTGCTCGGCGTTCTCGCCCTGGTCGTCGCGTACCTGGTCATGCAGCGGCGGCGCAGCCGGTACGCGGTCCGCTTCACCAACCTGCGGCTGTTGGACCGGGTGGCGCCGCAACGACCGGCCTGGCGCCGGCACGTACCGGCGGGCCTGTTCCTGGCCATGCTGGCGCTGCTCGTTGTCGGTTTCGCGCGACCCACAGCCGAGGTCCGGGTGCCCCGGGAACGGGCCACGGTGATGGTGGCCGTCGACGTGTCCACGTCCATGCTCGCCACCGACGTGGATCCGGACCGGCTGGCGGCGGCCAAGCAGGCGGCCCGCCGCTTCGTCGAGGGGCTGCCCGACGAGTTCAACGTGGGCCTCGTCGCGTTCGCCGGCAGCGCCGCCGTCCTGGTGCCTCCGGGCACCGACCGGGGAGCCCTGGACGAGGGGATCGGCCGGCTCGCCGAGGGGGTCACCGGTGTGCAGGGCACCGCGATCGGCGAGGCCATCAACACCTCGCTCGGCGCGGTCAAGGGGCTGGACAGCCAGGCGGCGAAGGAACCACCCCCGGCCCGGATCATCCTGCTCTCGGACGGGGCCAACACGTCAGGGATGGACCCGATGGAGGCGGCCGCGGACGCGGTGGCGGCGAAGGTGCCGGTGCACGCGATCTCCTTCGGCACCCCGTCCGGGTTCGTGGACCGGGGCGGCCGGCCCATCCAGGTGCCCGTCGACGGGCAGACCCTGCGGGCCGTCGCCGACGAGACCGGCGGGATGTTCCACGAGGCCAGCACCTCCGACGAGCTGCGGGCCGTCTACGACGACATCGGCAGCTCGGTCGGCTACCGCACCGAGCGGCAGGACGTCTCGGCGCGGTTCATCGGCCTCGGACTGGTGTTCGCGATGGGAGCCGCCGCCGGCTCGATGCGCTGGTTCTCCCGCCTGCCCTGACCGCCGCGCACAACCGACGTCGACCGTGAGGAGTACGCATGGCAGTGCAGACCGGACTGGGCGAACCGCGCGGTCCCTGGTTCATCTCGCCGGAACTCGACAGGGACGGGCGCGGGTGGTGGGACGCGCCGGGGAACGGTCGGGACCCGGGCGGGCGGCGACCACGCCGCCTCCTCGCCGTCCTGGCGGTGGTGGCGCTGTCCACCGTCTCGGGTGCGGTGGCCGGCGGCGTGGTCGCCGGCCGGGACGGCGGTGCGGGTCCGGCCGCCGCGTCCGCGGCCCCGGTGCCGGCGGAGCTCGTGACCGCCGCCGAGCGGACCGTGCCCGGGGTGGTGTCGGTGCTCGCCGGTGGTGGGAACGGCGCCTCCGCGACGGGTTCCGGATTCGCCGTGGACGACCAGCAGCACCTGATCACCAACGACCACATCCTGGCCAAGGGGGGTGGCGGGCCGGTGACGGTGGAGCTGCCCGACGGTCGCCGGTTCGCCGCCGAGGTCGTCGGCCGGGAGCCGCGCAGCGACCTGGCGGTGCTGAAGGTGCCGCCGTCGGCCGGGCTCACCCCGTTGCCGCTGGCCAAGCCGGGCGCGACCCGCGTCGGTGAGCCGGTGCTGGCGGTGGGTTCGCCGCTCGGCCTGTCCGGAACGGTCACCGCCGGCATCGTCAGCGCGTTGGACCGCGAGGTGCGGCTGGGCAACAACCGGCACAGTGCCGTGCAGACCGACGCGTCAATCAACCCCGGCAACTCCGGTGGCCCGTTGGTGAACGCCCGGGGGGAGGTGGTCGGGGTGAACACCGCGATCGCCACCATCGACGGCAACGGCTCGATCGGCATCGGGTTCGCCATTCCGATCGAGCAGGTGCAGCAGACCGCCGACACGATCATCGGGAAGGGCGGCTGAGCTGCCCGGACGCCCGGTGGGGCGGGTGCGACTGTCGGATATCCGGCCCGAAGGGATCGGGCCATGGAAATATCACGCTCGGTATGGATACTGGCGGAGGTGGAGAGTCCCCTTCTTGCGGTCCTCCTGCTGGTGGGCCTGGCAATCGGATGTGCGGTGGGGTCGGCGTACGCCCGGGCGCGACGCGGGTGGGCCGATTACCAGACGGTGAAGAAGACGGTGCCCACGGCTCGCCGTGGCGCCTGGTTGCTGATCCGTGGCGTCGCCGTGAAGGCGGCGGTGATCGGGCTGCTGCTCTTCGGCGCCGTGGCGTACGCCGCCGTCGGCTCCGACGACGAGACAGCCGGCCCGGCGCCCAGCCCGTCGTCGACGCAGAGTGAACCCGCGCACCGCTGACCTTTGGCGGCGCGTCGGGGGTTAGCCTCGGGGCGTGGACGATGGGCTGCGGGTGACCGACAGGTGGGTCGTCCCCGCCGGGGAGCTGCGGGAGCGCTTCTCCCGTTCGTCCGGGCCGGGTGGGCAGGGTGTGAACACCGCCGACTCCCGGGTGGAGCTCAGCTACGACGTGGCCAATTCCCCCTCCGTGCCCGACTGGATCCGGTCCCGGGTGCTGGACCGCCTCGCCAACCGGCTGGTCGACGGCGTTCTGACGATCGCGGCAAGCGAGCACCGGGCGCAGCTCGCCAACCGGGAGGCGGCCCGCGACCGGATGGTGGCGCTGCTGCGGGAGGCTGCCGCGCCCCCGCCGCCGCCCCGCCGGGCGACCCGCCCGTCCCGGGGCGCCAAGGAGCGCCGGCTGGCCGAGAAGAAGCGGCAGTCCCAGCGCAAACGCGACCGCCGCGTGGACGGCGAGTAGGTCGAATCGTCTCTGCGACGGGGTGACAGGCGTCTCATCGGTGACAGAATCTGGAATCTGTCATCCGGATGTTGTACGTTGAGGACGTCACCCAGGCGAGAGGAACGACCCATGGACACCCGCACCCTCGGCACGACAGGCCCCACCGTCTCCGCCCTCGGGCTCGGCCTGATGGGCATGTCCGACCTCTACGGCGCCGCCGACGAGGCCGAGAGCATCGCCACCATCCACGCCGCCCTGGACGCCGGCATCACCCTGCTGGACACCGGCGACTTCTACGGCATGGGCCACAACGAGATGCTGCTGCGCGACGCGCTGCGCGGCCGCAACCGCGACAACGCCGTGATCAGCGTGAAGTTCGGCGCTCTGCGCGACGTCGACGGCGGCTGGAACGGCAGCGACCTCCGACCCGTCGCGATCAAGAACTTCCTGGCCTACACCCTGCGCCGGCTCGGCACCGACCACGTCGACATCTACCGTCCCGCCCGGCTCTCCCCGGACGTCCCCGTCGAGGAGGTGGTGGGCACCCTGGCCGAGCTGGTCAAGGCCGGCCACGTCCGGCACATCGGCCTGTCCGAGGTGAGCGCGCAGACGCTGCGCCGGGCCCACGCCGTGCACCCGATCAGCGACCTCCAGATCGAGTACTCGCTGATCTCCCGCGACCCGGAGGCCGAGATCCTGCCGACCGCCCGCGAGCTGGGCGTCGGGGTCACCGCGTACGGAGTGCTGTCCCGCGGCCTGATCAGTGGTCACTGGACGGCCGGCCGGCAGACCACCGGCACCGACTTCCGCAGCCACCTGCCCCGGTTCGCCGGCGCGAACCTGGACCGCAACCTCGCCCTGGTGGACGCGCTGCGCGTCATCGCCGAGGCGCGCGACGTCACAGTGGCGCAGATCGCCATCGCCTGGGTGCTCGCCCGGGGCGAGAACATCGTGCCGCTGATCGGCGCCCGCCGCCGGGAGCGGCTCACCGAGGCGCTTGGCGCCGCGACGGTCACCCTCACCGACGCGGACCTGGCCGCCATCGAAGCCGCCGTCCCCGCCGGTGCGGCGGCCGGCAGCCGGTACGACGAGGCGCAGATGGCGTTCCTGGACAGCGAGCGCGCATGACCGCCCGGCCGTGGCGCGACCGCCGGCCGGGGGCCGCGCCACGGCCGGCCACGCCGTCAGGGAGGCTGGACCGATGAGCGACGCCACCGCCCTGACCGCCGACCGCATCCTCGACACCGCCGAGGAGGTGCTGCGCCGGTACGGGCTGGCCAAGGCCACAGTCCTGGACGTGGCCCGTGCGCTGAGCGTCAGCCACGGCAGTGTCTACCGGCACTTCGCCAGTAAGGCGGCGCTGCGCGAGGCGGTCGCCGAACGCTGGCTGGCCCGTGTCTCCACGCCACTCATCGAGGTGGCCACCGACACCGAGCCAGCCCCGCAGCGGCTGCGCCGGTGGCTGGCCGAGCTGAGCGGCACCAAACGCCGCATGGCCCGGGAGGATCCGGAGCTGTTCGACAACTTCCACCAGCTCGCCACCCTCTCCGAGGGCGCCGTCGCGAACCACCTGGAGGTGCTCGCCGGTCAGCTCGCCATCATCGTCGCGGACGGGGTGGCTGCCGGCGACTTCAGCGTGCCCGACGCCGCAGTGGCCGGGCGGGCGCTGCTCCAGGCCACAGCCCGTTTCCACCACCCGTCCCACCGGGCCGAGTGGAGCGAACCGGGCCTCGACGACGACCTGGAGGCCGTTGTCGCGCTGCTCCTCAACGGGCTGCGTACCCGCCCGACCGGCTGAGCGACGCCCTCCCGGTCAGGCCGGTACGGCGGCGAGCAGCCGGTCGCGCAGCACCGCCGCCCGCTCGGCGAACCCGCGCTGCGCCACCGCGTACTCCGCGCGACCCTCAGGGGTCTCCACGGGCACCGGTGGACAACCGAGCGCCGCCAGGTCGTACGGGCTGGCCCGCATGTCCAGCGTACGGATGTCCCGGGCCAGCTCGAAGCAGTCCGCGACCAGCTCGGACGGCACCAGCGGCGACATCTTGTACGCCCACTTGTACAGATCCATGTTGGCGTGCAGACAGCCCGGCTGCTCGTGCGCGTGCTGCGTCTCCCGGGTCGGGGTGAGGACGTTCAACGGCCGGGCCGGCGGGGTGAAGAAGCGGTACGCGTCGAAGTGGCTGCACCGCACACCCCGCTCCTCGACAACGGCGGCCGTCCGCTCCGGGGTCAGCCGCAACGGCCACGCGTTGTGCCGCAGTTCCTCGTGGGTCTGCCGGTAGACCATCGCCCACTCGTGCATCCCGAAGCAGCCGAAGTGCGGTGCCCGCCCGGCGGTGGCCGTCAGCAGCGAGCGGATCCAGGCGATCGACTCGCCGCGCCGCGCGCGTACCCCGTCGGTGTCGAGGGTGACCCCGGCGGCGGTGGCGCGGTAGTCCCTGCCGAACTCGGCCGGGTCGGCGCCCCGCAGCTCGACCCCCGCGCCGGGGTGCCAGCGACGCAGCTGGGCCGGGCGGTGCGAGTAGTAGGTGAACAGGAAGTCGGCCACCGGATGCCGCTCACCCCGCCGGCGCCGGGCCAGGTGCGGGGAGAGCCACACGTCGACCCGCTCCTCGTGTGCCTGGCGGCGGGCCTGCCAGGCCGCCACGTCGAGCACGGCGGGGGCGAGGGCTGCGGTCACGGACCCCAGGGTACGACCGCCGCCCGCCCGCCGGTCAGGGCATGTCCACCCGGACGCCTGCGGAGAACACCCCGCTGCGCAGCTCCAGCTGCCGGGGCGGCTCCCGCCCGTCGACGGTGAAGACCAGCGGCAGCACCACCCTGCTGCCGGCGGCCACCGGAGCGGCGAAGACGTCCCGACCCAGGTTCGCCGACCGGGTGGCCGGCTCGTCGATGCTGACCCAGCGCCCGCCCGGCAGGTACGCCCGTTGCAGCTGGCCGTGCCAGGGCTGCTGGTCGCCGGTGAGGTTGCGCACCCCCACGGTGGCCTGGCAGCGCCGCCCGGAGGCCGGAGCCGCGCCGCCGCCGTCGGTCGACCCGGCGGCGCCGGGCGATCCGCAGGTCATCCGGTACACGGTGAACTCGAACGCCGACTCCCGCAGCGGCACACCCATCGGCCCGGAGACGCCCGTGCCCCGCCACGCGCCGCTTGTCGGCTGCTTCTGGGTGTCGATCGCCGCCACCCGTCGGGTCGCCGTCCAGCCCGCCGTGCCGACCACACCTGCCAGCACGGCCACCGCCGCACCGACAAGCAACCAGACCGGAGGGGTACGCCGCCGCCTCGGCGCGCTCGGGGCGGCCGGACGCGGGTAGATCGTTCCGCGTCCGCCGTCGGGTCCGGCGCCGCTGGCCAGCGCGGCGGCGGTCACCCTGCGCCGCCCGCGCCGCCGACGCCACAGCCAGACCCCGCCGGCGGCGAGCAGCAGCAGGACGGCCAGCCCGGCGAGCAGCACCGGGTACCGCCGCCAGGCCGGGGCCTCGGTGACCTCGGCCGGCGTCGCCGCGCCCTGCCAGGTGGCGGTGGCGCAGTCGTACGGGCGGCTGCCGTCGCTGGTGAACGCGCATGCCGGTGCGGTGAGCGCCTGACCGGGCGCGGTGGCGGTGAGCGCGGTGCCCAGGGTCGTGGTGCTGTGCGCGGGCAGCCGCAAACGCCAGGTCACCTCGTTCGTGGAACCCCCCACGCCTGTGGATCGACCGCCCGCGGTGATCGCGGTGGCCGACGCGCCGGGCGGCAGCCCCTGGCGGACCGTGGTCTCGATGGGCGAGCTGCCCACGTTGCGGACCTGGATCCGGTAGCGCGGCGCCGGACTGCTCTCCGGGGCCACCGCCACGGTGACCGGCTGCGGAAGCCTCGCCGCCGGTGTCGGCGACGGCGGGGCCACCGCCGGCGGCGCCGAGGGCGGGGTGGGCTCCGCGCTCGCCCGTGCGGCCACCGCCGTCGGTGGCCGGGGCGCGGCTGCCGCCTCCTGCGGTGCCGCCGACGGCAGGGCCGGCACGGCGGCGAGGATGCCGAGGCAGTGCACGAACACTGCGAGGGCTCTGTGGTGTCGTGTCGATGCAGGCATACGAACGAACCTCCGGAGCCGACGCTAGGGGCCTGTCGCCTCCGTGCGGGTACGAAGTGCGGAAGTCCGCCCCCGTCACCAGCGCCTCGGGTAGGGTGCCGCGCGCTGACAGCTTGCGCACACCCACCGGCCCGTACTGGCCGGTGGACGGGTCCGCGGGGCTAGATTGGCCGGGTGCGTATCGCTCGTTTCGCTCATGCCAAGGGAATGTCGTTCGGGGCCGTCGAAGGCGAGCCGGAGGCCGGGCCGCAGGGCCTGACCATCGCCGAGATCGAGGGTCACCCGTTCGGCAAACTCTCCTTCAGCGGGGCCCGGTGGGCCCTCTCCGACGTCCGACTGCTCTCGCCGATCCTGCCCAGCAAGGTGGTCTGCGTGGGTCGCAACTACGCCGACCACGCCGCCGAACTCGGCAACGACGTGCCCAAGGAGCCGTTGCTCTTCCTCAAGCCGTCCACCTCGGTGATCGGCCCCCGGGACGCCATCAGGCTGCCGATCTTTTCCAAGCAGGTCGAGCACGAGGCCGAGCTGGCGGTGGTGATCGGTGCTCCCGGCGCGCGCCGGGCCGACCGGGCCGCCGCCGAACGCGCCATCTTCGGCTACACCTGCGCCAACGACGTCACAGCACGGGACCTGCAGCGCTCGGACGGGCAGTGGACCCGGGCCAAGGGCTTCGACTCGTTCTGCCCGATCGGCCCGTGGATCACCACCGGCCTGGACGTCTCCGACCTGGAGATCCGGTGTGAGGTGGGCCGCAATCCGGACGAGATGGAGGTACGCCAGCTCGGCCGGACGAAGGACATGGTCTTCGACGTACCGGGGCTGGTGTCGTACATCTCGCACGTGATGACGCTGCTGCCCGGCGACGTGGTGCTCACCGGCACGCCGGCGGGGGTTAGCCCTCTCGTTGAGGGGGATACCGTCGCCGTGCGGATCGAGGGCATCGGCGAGCTCAGCAACCCGGTGGTCCCTGTCGCCTGATCCGCAAGTTGCCCCTGTTTCCGCAGCTCACAGGCGGTTCGGGGGGATCGGATTTGGCCTGCCGGCACCGGGAGGGTAAAGTTCACTCCCGGCGCCGCAAGGGGCCAATGGGGTATGGGGTAATTGGCAGCCCGACTGATTCTGGTTCAGTTAGTCTAGGTTCGAGTCCTGGTACCCCAGCGCAGTCGGAATTCGCGAGAATTCCGGACGCTGGATTCTGACGGAGTTCCGCTCCGCCCCTGAGGGGGCGGAGCGTGGCCTCTGGTAGAGTGCAGCTCCTCCGCCCGCGAGGGTGGGGGAGCGAGAAGTGGTTCTGGCCCCGTCGTCTAGCGGCCCAGGACGCCGCCCTCTCAAGGCGGTAGCGCCGGTTCGAATCCGGTCGGGGCTACATTGTGCACAGCCCGTCTCACCTGGTGAGGCGGGCTGTTTCGTGTCCGCCGTAGGCCCGCCGGGCGGCCCCCACCCCGTGCTCGCCCCCGGTGATGGTGCCGCTAGACTACTGCCGCACCGCCCGCGAGGGCGGTGAACGGAAGAAGTTCTGGCCCCGTCGTCTAGCGGCCCAGGACGCCGCCCTCTCAAGGCGGTAGCGCCGGTTCGAATCCGGTCGGGGCTACAACGAAAAAGGCTCACCTCGCTGCGCGAGGTGAGCCTTTTTCCGTACCCCATCGCGTTGATCATGAAGTTGTTGTCACGACACGCCGCCGTCGAGGGCAACAACTTCATGATCAACGCGCCGAGGGGTGGGTGGGGGGTGGGGGGGTGGGGTCAGAGGCCGGAGAGGCGTTGGCCGGCTCGGACCACCGCCATGGCATGGCGTTCGCCGGGGCGACGGCCGAGGCGCTCGATGGGGCCGGAGATGCTCACCGAGGCGATCACCCTCCCGGTGCGGTCGCGGATCGGGGCGGAGACGCTCGCCACACCGGCCTCCCGTTCCGCGACGCTCTGGGCCCAGCCCCGGCGGCGTACCTCGGCCAGGGTGCGGCCGGTGAACTTGCTGCGCGGCAGCAGGGGCATGACCGCCTCCGGGGGCTCCCAGGCGAGCAGGATCTGGGCCGCCGAGCCGGCGGTCATCGGCAGCACCGAGCCGACCGGGACGGTGTCCCGCAGGCCGCTGGCCCGCTCCGCGGCGGCCACGCAGATGCGCTCGTCCGCGCGGCGCAGATACAGCTGGGCGCTCTCCCCGGTGGCGTCGCGCAGCGCGGCCAGCAGCGGCTCGGCGGCGGTCAGCAGGACGTCCGGGGCGGCGTTGGCCAGCTCGCCGAGCCGGGGGCCGGGGCGCCAGCGGCCCTGGGTGTCCCGGACCAGCATCCGGTGGATCTCCAGCGCCTGCGCCAGCCGGTGCGCGGTGGCCCGGGGCAGCTTCGTACGGTCAACAAGTTCGGCAAGGCTGGCGCCGTCGACACAGGCGGCCAGGATGACCACCGCCTTGTCGAGAACGCCGACACCGCTCATACTGTGTCCCACAAGCCGAAACTTACCTCCCAGAATTTAGGATGTCCAGATGGTGGGAGTCACTCCTGAGCCGAGGACCCTGGCCGAGAAGGTCTGGGACGCGCACGTCGTACGGTCCGCCGCTGGTGAGCCGGACCTGCTCTTCATCGACCTGCACCTGCTGCACGAGGTGACCAGCCCGCAGGCGTTCGACGGGCTCCGGCTCGCCGGGCGCCGGGTGCGCCGTACCGACCTGACGCTCGCGACCGAGGACCACAACACCCCGACCGGGTACGCCGATCCGGCGTTCCGGTCCCGCCGTGGTGACCTGCTCACCATCGCGGACCCCACGTCGCGGACGCAGATCGAGACGCTGCGCCGCAACTGCGCCGAGTTCGGCGTGCGACTGCACCCCCTCGGCGACGACAACCAGGGCATCGTGCACGTCATCGGCCCGCAGCTCGGGCTCACCCAGCCGGGCATGACGATCGTCTGCGGCGACTCGCACACCGCCACCCACGGCGCGTTCGGTGCGCTCGCCTTCGGCATCGGCACCAGCGAGGTGGAGCACGTGCTGGCCACCCAGACGCTGCCGCAGAGCCGGCCGAAGACGATGGCCGTCAACGTCACAGGTCAACTCGCTCCCGGCGTCACCGCCAAGGACCTGGTGCTCGCGCTGATCGCGCAGGTCGGCACCGGTGGCGGTCGCGGGCACATCGTCGAGTACCGCGGCGAGGCGATCCGGGCCCTCTCCATGGAGGGGCGGATGACGATCGCCAACATGTCCATCGAGTGGGGCGCCAAGGCCGGCATGATCGCGCCGGACGAGACCACCTTCGCGTACCTCAAGGGTCGGCCGAACGCGCCGCAGGGCGCGGACTGGGACGCGGCGCTGGCCTGGTGGCGGACGCTGCCCACCGACGAGGGCGCGCGCTTCGACGCCGAGGTGACCCTGGACGCGAGCCGGGTCACGCCGTTCGTCACCTGGGGCACCAACCCCGGGCAGGGCTCGCCGCTGAGCGCGCCGGTGCCCGACCCGGAGGAGTTCACCACCGACTCGGAGCGCACCGCGGCCCGCCGGGCGTTGGAGTACATGGACCTGCGCCCCGGCACCCCGCTGCGGGAGCTGCCGATCGACGTGGTCTTCGTGGGCTCCTGCACCAACGGCCGCCTGGAGGACCTGCGGGCCGCCGCCGACGTGCTGCGCGGCCATCGGGTCGCCGACGGGGTCCGGATGCTCGTGGTGCCCGGCTCGGCCGCCGTCCGCGAGGCCGCCGAGGCCGAGGGGCTGGACAAGGTCTTCGCCGACGCCGGGGCCGAGTGGCGGTTCGCCGGCTGCTCGATGTGCCTGGGCATGAACCCCGACACGCTCAAGCCCGGCGAGCGCTCCGCGTCCACCTCCAACCGCAACTTCGAGGGCCGGCAGGGCCGGGGCGGGCGTACGCACCTGGTCTCCCCGCCGGTCGCCGCCGCCACCGCAGTGGTCGGTCGGCTGGCCGCCCCCGCCGACCTGTAGAAGGGACTTGAGATGGACAAGTTCACCACCCACACCGGTACGGCAGTGCCGCTGCGGCGATCCAACGTGGACACCGACCAGATCATCCCGGCCGTGTACCTCAAGCGGGTGACGCGGACCGGTTTCGCTGACGGGCTGTTCAGCGCATGGCGGGAAGACCCCGCATTCGTGCTCAACGATGAATCCTATTCCGGGGCGTCGATCCTCATCGCCGGGCCGGAGTTCGGCACCGGATCTTCTCGGGAGCACGCCGTCTGGGCGCTGCGGGACTGGGGCTTCCGCGCGGTCGTGGCCCCCCGCTTCGGCGACATCTTCCGGGGCAACGCCCTCAAGGAGGGGCTGTTGCCGGTCGAGTTGGAATTGAAAGCCGTCGAAGAATTGTGGGACCTTGTCGAGGCCGACCCGACCACCCAGGTGACCGTCGACCTGACCGCCCGCCAGCTCCGCGCGGCTGACGCGAACTGGTCGTTCCCGCTTGACGACTTCAGTCGCTGGCGCCTGCTGGAGGGTCTGGACGACATTGGACTCACCCTCCGCAACGCGGCCGACATCGACTCGTACGAGGCGCGTCGACTGCCGTTCCTGCCCTCTGTGGCATAGCCGTACGTCCTCCCGCACAGCCGATTTCGCCCCCACCGGTCCAACCGGTGGGGGCGAATCCGTTACGACACAAGGGCTTTTTTCCACCGAATGTTTGTGTCCCGGCAGCACAGGGCATACCGTGCGCGCAGAATGGCTCGCGTCGAGTCAGTTGCACAATCGGGAGGAAGTCGTGAACAAGGCCGAGCTCATCGAGGCGCTCGCCGTTCGCCTGGGGGACCGGAAGATGGCGACGGCCGCGCTCGACGCGGTCCTCACCGAGGTCCAGGCGGCGGTCACCAAGGGCGAGAAGGTGGCGATCACCGGATTCGGAGCATTCGAAAAGCGTGTGCGTGGCGCGCGAACAGCGCGCAACCCGCGTACCGGCGAGGCGGTGAAGGTCAAGAAGACCTCCGTGCCGACCTTCCGCCCCGGCGCCGGGTTCAAGGAGATGGTGGCCAGCGGCAAGGTGCCGAAGGCCACGGCAGCGGTGAAGAAGACCGCCGCCGCGACGACGGCGAAGACCGCCGGCGCCAAGGCGACGGGCACCAAGGCCACCGCCGCCAAGGCGGCCAGCAAGAAGACCGCCCCGGCCAAGGCGAGCAAGACCGCGGCGGCGACCAAGACCGCCGCCAGCAAGAAGACCGCCCCGGCCAAGGCGAGCAAGAGCACCACGGCGACCAAGACGGCCGCCAGCAAGAAGACCACGGCGGCGAAGAAGACCACCGCGGCCACCAAGTCCAGCGCGGCGAAGAAGACCACCGCGTCGGCCAGCAAGAGCACGGCGGCCAAGAAGGCGCCCGCGAAGAAGGCTCCGGCCAAGAAGGCGGCCAGCAAGCGCTGACCGACCCTGCCGAAAGGGCGTCCACCCGTGTGGTGGGCGCCCTTTCGGCGTACGGTCCGCCGTTGACCGGGCCGTCGGGTACGCGCAGAATCGCCGTGCCGGCCCCCTCCGCCGGCCCGCCGACGGGAAATGGGGCGCCGGTGCGCTACCGCCAATTCGCCACCGCGTCGCTCGCGCTCGGCGTTCTCCTGCTCATCGACGTGCTGCGGGTGTGGCTGCCCGGCATCATCACCATCTTCGGCCAGGCCGCGTCCACCCCTGCCGAGCTGATGGGCGCCTTCGCCCTCGGCTGGTTCGTCCTGGCGCTGGCCGCGCCGGCCGTCGTCCGCCGCCTGGGCGCCCGACCGGTCACCGTCGCCGCAGCCGTCGCGCTTGCCGGCACCCGCCTCGCGCTCACCGCCACCCCCGGCGGGCGTACGCAGCTCTGGGTGGCCACCGCCGGCCTGCTCGCCGGGCTGGTGTGGCTGGTAGGCGTCGCCGCCGGCACGGACCGCCCGGTGCCGGGTCTGTCGCTGGGCCTGGCCGTCAACGCGGCCGTCCACGCGGTGCTCGACACCTACGACCTCGTCTGGCGCGGCGACTGGGTGGCGTGGCTGCTCAGCGCCGTGGCGGTGACGCTGTTCCTGCTCGGCACGACGCGGCCCACCCCGCCGGCGGGCCCCCGAGGGGCGCGGGCCTGGCTGTTGGCCGGGCCGGCGCTGCTGCTGGCCGGAATGGTGGCTCTCGCGCCGGCGCTCACCCAGACCGGGATGTCGTACCTGGCCGGTGGGGACGGGGTGGCCCGTTCTCCGCTGTTCGGGATGGCCCCGGTGCCGGTCGCGGTCGCCGTGTTCCTCCTCGCGGCGCTGACCGCGCCACCCCGCCGGTGGGGTCGGCTGCTCGGCCCGGTGGCGTTGCTGGCCGGCGCGGTGCTCTTCGCCCTCGACCGGGGCGACCTGCTTCTCGTGGCGGTAGGTCTCGCGGCCGGCGGTCTCGGCGCCTGCCTGGCCCTGACCGACGACGCCGGTCGGGACGACAGCAGCGCCGACGCCGACGACGCGCGGTCGGCGGCCCGCCGGGGGTACGCGGCGGCCGCCGGGATGCTCGTCTTCGTCCTCGGGGCGGTCGGCTACTACTCCGCCTACGACCTCGGCTACCCCAACGCGGCGGTGCCGGTGGTGGTCGCCGGACTGGTCGCCGTGGTGGCGTTCGCCGCCCGCCCCAGCACACCCCGGGTCGCGGGGCCGTTCCCGGCGCTGCGGACCACGTCGGTGGTCACCGCGGTCGCCCTGCTGGCCCCCGTGCTCGCCGACGAACTCCCGGTGGCCAGCAACCGGGACGGCCCGCCGCAGCGGCTGACAGTTGTGGCGTACAACATCAGGATGGGCTTCGGGCTGGACGGCCGGTTCGACCTGGCCGGCCTCGCCGGCGCCATCGAGCGGCAGCGGCCCGACGTCGTACTGCTCAGCGAGGTGGACCGGGCGTGGCTGCTCAACGGCGGCCACGACACCCTGGACCTGCTGTCCGACCGGCTCGGCATGCCGTACGTCTTCGGGCCGGCCGCCGACCCCGTCTGGGGCGACGCGGTGCTCAGCAGGTGGCCGGTGACCGACCCGCGGACCCTGCCACTGCCGGCCGTCGGCGCACCCACCGGGGCGCAGGCCCTCGCCGTCACCCTGGACCTCGGCGACGGCGTGCGTACCGCCGTGGTCAGCACCCACCTGCAACCGCCGCCGGATGAAGGGCCTGTGGTCCAGGCCCGCGCGGTGGCCGACTTCGCCACCGGGTACGCGGCCGGCCGTCCCCTGGTGGTGGCGGGTGACCTGAACACCGAGCCGGGCGACGAGGCGTTCGGGCAGTTCACGGCCGCCGGCCTGGTGGACGCGTTGAGCAGCGCCCGACCGCTTGCCACCAGCCCCGCCGACGATCCGCGGCAACAGATCGACCACGTCTTCGTCTCGCCCGGCCTGACCGCCTCCGCGCCTGTCGCGCCGCGCGGCACTGCCAGCGACCACCTGCCGGTCGCGGTGACCCTCACCCTGCCGCCCCGCTGACCGGCGCTACAGGCGGTCGGTGGCGAGCAGCCCGTCGGCGGTGAACGCGAGCAGCCACCCGCCGCCCTTGGGCGTCGTGAAGTCCTCGTCGGCACGGCCGGACAACCGCTCCAACGCCCCCGGCAGCACCTTGCCCTGGCTGCACACCGCCACCTGCCCGCCGGCCTGGGCCAGCTCCAGCACCCGGGCGGCGGTGGCGAGCACCTGTTCGTCGCCCTGCTGGCCCGGCTGGGGCTCGTCCAGGTCGCCGCAGATCTCGATGGGCAGGTCGAGCAGCGCGGCGGCCGGGTCGAGGGTCTGCACGCAGCGGCGCGGCGACGCGGACACCAGCCGGCCCGGCCGGACCAGGACGATCAGGTCGGCCAGGGCGGACGCCTGGGCCCAGCCCTCCGCGTCCAGGGGGCGAGCCGTGTCCGGGCCGGTCCAGGTGGCGCGCTTTCCGGCGTGCGCGTGGCGGACCAGCGCGACGGTCGCGGTCACCTGCGGCAGCGCGGCGAACGCGCCGAGCACCTCGGCGTCGTGCGGATAGCTGACCAGCCGGATCGCCTCGTCCACGGCGAGCCACCGGATGTCGTCCACCTCGGTGCCCGGCTGGAAACCGCCGTTGGCGACCGCGAGCATGGACCAGTAGTCGACAAGCTTCGCCTGGCCCTCACTGCGGTAACGCACCGACGGCAGCCGCACCTGCGGTACGCCCCGCACATCGGCCTCCTCGGCCACCTCGCGGACCGCAGCGACCATCGGGTGCTCGCCCGGCTCCAGCTTGCCCTTGGGCAGTGTCCAGTCGCCGTAGCGGGGGCGGTGCACCACGCAGACCCGTACGCCGTCGTCGGACGGGCGCCAGGCCACCCCACCGGCCGCCCGGATGCCCGTCACGGCAGCCAACGGGTCCGCCGCCGCCGGGTCGCCCGGTGCCACGCGGCCGGGAACCGGGCCCGCATGAGGCGTACCGACTCCCGTTCCCGTTCGGCCAGCCGGCCGGCGGTGACCGCCACCTCGTGGTCGGCCGGCCGCTCGGCGGCCAGTTCCAGCCAGGTGTCCGCGGCCACGGCCGCGTCCTGGTGCTCGCCGAGCACGTCCTGCACGCCGGCCAGCGCGCGGGACAGCCGTCGCGCGGCCCTGTCGACAGCCGGGGCCACCGCGTTCACCGCGTACCGGGTCTGCTTGCCCTGCTTGCGGACGGCGTGCCAGCGCGCGTCCGGCGACGACGGGTCGAGCCCGTCGACGCCGTCCGGGCCGGTCAGCCGCCGCCACGGCCGGGCCACCAGTTTGGGCAGCGCCCGCGCCGCCGGGGTGGCCGCCCGGCGGGTGAGCCGGGGCGCGCGTGCGGCAAGCACCAGCGCGTCGACGAGGGCCAGGTAACGGGGGGAGCGCAGCGCCTCGTCGATCGCGGCGTGCGCCACCCGCTGCCGTGCGGCGAGCGCCTCGTCCAGCCGGTCCACCGCACCGGCGTCGAGCGGGCTGAGCGGGTCGGCGTCCGCGGTGCCGCGCAACCGCTCGCGCAGCACCTCGGCGTCCCGGGCCGCGCCGAGCACCCCGGCCAGCCAGTGCAGCTCGTCGCGCAGCGGACGGGACCAGCTCTTGCGGACCAGCGGTTGGAAGGTGCGCAGGTCGCTGCGCAGCCGCCGGCAGGCCACCCGCATCTGGTGCACTGCGGTGTCACCGGTGTCACCGGTGGCGGCGGGGGCGCGCAGCCGCACCAGCGGATCGTGCGTCAGCAGGCGGCGTACCTCCTTGCGGACCGCCTCGGTGACCACGTCGCCGGCGCTCGGGTCGTCCGGCAGCCTGGCCGGCGCGACCAGGTCCGGGTCGGCCTGCGCCGCCGGGCCCAGGGCGCGTACGTGCTTCGGGGTGAACGAACCGCCCCGCGCGCCGGCCTCGCGCAGCACCGAACCGGCCCGCTCCAGCAGCTCCCGGTCGCCGGACTTGAGTTCCACCTCCAGTTCGCGGAACGCGTCGGTGGCGGTGCCCGAGGCGTCCAGCACCCGCACCCGGTCGTCCACCACCTCGACGAGCACCGTGCCTGCCTCGTCGCACACCTCGTGGGCGTGCCGGACGGTGCGTACCACTGTCACCGGGGCCAGCGGCGCGCCCCGGTGCAGGGCGGTGACCAGCTCCACCAGCTCGGGCGGTGGTTGCCCCTTCGGGCCGGGGCGGGAGATCTCGTGCCGGACACCGGGGGTGCCGGTGGGCAGCTTCACCGTCCAGGGCAGCTCGTCGCCCTTGCGGTGCCGCAACGACGCGCCGGCCCGGGCCAGCCGCAGGTCGACCGTGTCGAGGTAGCGGGCCACGAGTGTCACAGGCGGCAGCGCCCGTACCCGGCCGCCGGCCGGGGCCACGGGGGACAGGTCCGGCAGCACGTAGGTGTCGTCCACCTCGTACTTCTGCTCCTCCTCCACCATCAGCTCAGCCTATGCCGCGATCGGTCAGCCGGCCGTGCCACCGACGCGGCGCAGCAACAGTTCCTGCAGATGCGTACCGGCCGTCTCGTCGCCGCCGGCACGCCTGGTCCAGGTGCCGTCGCCGGCCAGCTCGAACGCGTCCACGTCCGGGCCCATCGCGGCGGTCAGCACGTGGTCCAGCTCGGCCCGCGCCACCGGGTCGCTCACCTGCACCAGCGCCTCCACCCGGCGGTCCAGGTTGCGGTGCATGAGGTCCGCCGAACCCATCCAGAACTCGGCCTCGCCGTTGTTGCCGAACCGGAACACCCGCGAGTGCTCCAGGAACCGGCCCAGGATCGAGCGGACCCGGATGTTCTCCGACAGCCCCGGCACCCCCGGGCGCAGCGTGCACATGCCCCGGATCAGCAGGTCCACGTGCACGCCGGCCTGGGAGGCCCGGTACAGCGCGTCGGTCACGCCCTCGTCGACAAGCGAATTCACCTTGAACTGGACCAGCCCCGGCATGCCGAGGCGGACGTGCGCGATCTCCCGCTCGATGCGCTCGATGAGGCCGCTGCGGATGCCCTGCGGCGCGACCAGCAACCGCCGGTACGCGGTCTGCCGGCTGTACCCGGTGAGCACGTTGAACAGGTCGGTGAGGTCGGCGCCGATCTCCGGGTCGGCGGTGAGCATGCCGAAGTCCTCGTACAGCCGTGCGGTCTTCGGGTGGTAGTTGCCGGTGCCGATGTGGCAGTAGCGGCGGATCTGGTTGCCCTCCTGCCGGACCACGAGCGCGGTCTTGCAGTGCGTCTTGAGGCCCACCAGGCCGTACACGACGTGGCAGCCGGCGCGTTCCAGCGTGCGCGCCCAGCCGATGTTCGCCACCTCGTCGAAGCGGGCCTTCACCTCCACGAGCACCACCACCTGCTTGCCGGCGGCGGCCGCGTCGACGAGCGCGTCGACGATCGGCGAGTCACCGCTGGTGCGGTAGAGGGTCTGCTTGATGGCCAGCACGTTCGGGTCGGCGGCGGCCTGCTCGATGAAGCGCTGCACGCTCGTGGCGAACGAGTGGTACGGGTGGTGCACCAGGATGTCCCCGTCGCGCAGGGTGGAGAAGACGCTGCGCGGCACCTCGCCCTCGGTGAGTCGGGGATGGGTGGCCGGTACGAACGGCGGGTCCTTCAGATCGGGGCGGTCGGCCTCGCCGTACACCTGCCAGAGGGCGGAGAGGTCCAGCAGGCCGGGCACCCGCAGCACGTCCTGGTCGTCCATGTCCAGTTCGCGTACGAGCAGCTCCAACATGTGGTCGGAGATCGACGCGGCGACCTCCAGGCGCACCGGTGGGCCGAACCGCCGCCGGGCCAGCTCCCGCTCCAGGGCCTGGAGTAGGTCCTCGTCACGGTCCTCGTCGACCTCCACCTCGGCGTTGCGGGTGACCCGGAACAGGTGGCACTCGACGACCTGCATGCCGCTGAACAGCTGCCCCAGGTGCACCGATATCAGGTCCTCGACCGGCAGCATCCGGACGCCCGGCTGGTCCCGGTCCACGCGGACGAAACGGGGGACGTTGTTGGGCACCTTCACCCGGGCGAACAGCTCCGAGCCGCCGTCCGGGTCCCGTACCGCCACCGCCAGGTTCAGCGACCGCCCGGAGATGTACGGGAACGGGTGGGCCGGGTCGACAGCGAGGGGGGTCAGCACCGGGAAGATGTGCTCGCGGAAGTAGGTCCGCAGCCGCTCCCGCTCGGGGTCGCCCAGCTCGGCCCAGCGCAGGATGCGGATGCCCTCGTCGGCGAGCTTGGGCAGTACGTCGTCGACGAAGCAGGCGGCGTGCCGGGCCACCAGTTCGGCGGTCCGCTCGGCGATCAGCTCGAGTTGGGTCCGCAGCGGCAGCCGGTCCCCGCCGCGTACCGGCAGGCCGGCGGAGAGCCGCCGTTTCAAGCCGGCGATCCGCACCATGTAGAACTCGTCGAGGTTGCTGGCGAAGATGGCCAGGAACTTCGCCCGTTCCAGCAGGGGGGTGCGCTGGTCCTCGGCGAGGGTGAGCACGCGCGCGTTGAAGTCGAGCCAGGAGAGTTCCCGGTTGAGGAACCGGTCCTCGGGCAGCGGCGGGGCGGCCGGCACCTCGTGGTCCTCGTCGTCCTCGTCGACGCTCGGCGCGGCGGGCTGGACGACTCCACCGGCGGCCGGACCGTCGGTCTCGGTGGGGCCGACGGCGGGGTCGAGGACCTCGTCCAGTCCGGAGGAGGCGGCTCCCGGGTCGTCGCCGAGGGTGTCGGCGCGGGCGGCACCGGCCCGTTCGGCGCGGGACGGACGGAAACGGCCGTCGGCGCCACGGATGCGGGCGCCGTTGAGGGGTTCGGTGGCTGACGGGGTGGCCGGGTGCTCGCGAGGGGTGCTCACCCGCTCATAATCACCCGATTCGGGTTAACGCAAAATGAACTTGGGCTCGCCGGCTCAGATCATGGTCGGCAATGTCACCCGGACGACCTCGCCGTCGGGATCGGTGTCGATGCGCACCCGCTGGCCGAGCCGGAGCAGCCGCAGCCCGGAGGCGTCGAACGCCCGCGCGGGGAAGCGCAGCTCGGTGCCGTCGTCGAGCAGCAGGACGCCGCTGCGCGTCGCCGCGTCGTAGCTGGCCACCGTGCCTTGCATGCTGGCACCGTACACCCGTGGGTCAGCTCGCGGAGGCGGCCGGGCAGCCGGAGTCGAGCAGCGCGGCCGTGCCCGGCCCGAGCCCGAGTCGCGCGGCGGCCGCCAGGTCCGCCGCGGTGTCCACGTCGCGGCGCAGGCTGGGCCAGTCCCCGGTCAGCGGCAGCGCGCCGCTTGCCGCGTGCGCCGCTGCCGAGCCCACCCCGAAACGCGGGTCCAGCGCCACCCCTGGCGGCGCGGCGAGCAGCACGGTGCCGTCGCCTGGCGCGTCCGGCACGAACCGGCGTACCCCGTCTGGATCGGCCTGAGCCGCGAGCAGCGCGGCGGCCAGCTCGGCCGGGCGCAGCGCCGGCAGGTCGGCGGTGAGCCCGGCCACCCAGCCGGCGGGCCCGGCCGTCGCGCCGTGCCGGAACGCGGCGTTGAGCCCGGCGTCCGGCTCGTCGGGCAGCACCCGCGCGCCTGCCGCCCGGGCCACCGCCGCCACCCGGGCGTCGTCGGTGACCACCCGGGCCTCGGCGACCGCCGGGCAGGCCAGCACCGCGCGGAGCGTGTCGGCCGCCAGCGCCAGTGCCAGCTCCTCATGGGGTACGCCGGGAAGAGCGCCCCGCAGCCGGCTCTTGGCGGCGGTCAGACGCTTCACCGGCACCACCACTGCCCACCTCGGCTGACTCACGTCCGCAATCCTGCCAGCAGGACGGTGGGACCCTCACTGGCCGTACCGGGGGCGAGCAGGCATGATTTCCGCTGCGGGTGTCGCGGGCGGGGTTCGCGGCGGGGACGGGCGCGACGAGGAGGCACAGTGGCACGGCGGAGGCTGGGGTTCTGGCAACGGTTCGCCGTGGTGCTGGTGAAGCCGGTGATGCTCGTGTGGACCCGGCGTACCTGGCGTGGCCAGGAGCACCTCGGCCGGGACGGCGGCGTGATCATCGTGGCGAACCACATCTCGCACGCCGACCCGCTGGTCTCCGCGCACTTCATCTACGACTCCGGACGCTGGCCGCAGTACCTGGGCAAGGCAAGCGTGTTCCGGGTGCCGGTGATCGGCTGGATCCTGCACCGCTGCCTGCAGATCCCCGTCGAGCGCGGCAGCGTGGACGCGGTCCGCTCACTGGACAAGCTGGTCGCCGCGCTCGACCAGGGTGGCGCTGTGGTGATCTACCCCGAGGGCACCACCACCCGGCAGCCGGACCTGTGGCCGATGAAGGCCAAGACCGGGGCGGCCCGGCTGGCGCTGGCCACCGGCGCGCCAGTGGTGCCGCTGGTGATGTGGGGGCCGGAGCGGATCTTCGACCCGCGGACGGCCCGGTTGAACCCCCGACCCCGCATTCCGGTGACAGTGGTCGCCGGGGAACCGGTCGACCTGAGCCGGTGGGCGGACGCCCCGCCGACCCGGGAGACCCTGGAGGAGATGACGGACGCCATCATGCTGCGGTTGCGGGACATGCTCGCCGAGATCCGTGGCGGCACCCCGCCACCGCTGTGGGAACGGCCGGCCCGGCCGTCCGTCCGGCACCAGCAGGGCGAAGCCGCGTGAGCGGCCACGTCGCGGTGCTCGGCGCCGGCTCCTGGGGCACCGCGTTCGCCAAGATCCTCGCCGACGCCGGGCGGGACGTGACCGTGTGGGCCCGCCGCGCACCGGTGGCCGAGAGCATCCGCACCGAGCGCCGCAACCAGGAGTACCTGCCGGACCTGCTGCTGCCGGCCCGGGTCACCGGCACCGCCGACGCCGCCGAGGCGATCACCGGCGCCGAGCTGGTGGTGCTGGCCGTGCCCTCGCAGACCCTGCGCGGCAACCTCGCCGAGTGGGCCGGGTACCTGCACCCCGACTCGACCCTGGTGTCGCTGATGAAGGGCATCGAACTGGGCACCACGAAGCGGATGAGCGAGGTCATCGTGGAGACCGCGGGCGTGGCCGCGGACCGGGTGGTGGTCGTGTCCGGCCCGAACCTGGCCCCGGAGATCGCCGCCGAGCAGCCGGCCGCCACAGTCGTCGCAGGGACGAGCAGCCACCGCACGGTGCTCGTGCAGTCGTCGATCCGAACGCCCTACCTGCGCCCCTACACGAACGACGACGTGATCGGCTGCGAGCTGGGCGGTGCCGTCAAGAACGTGATCGCCCTGTCGTACGGCATCGCCACCGCGATGGGCTTCGGCGACAACACCAGGGCCATGCTGATGACCCGGGGGCTCGCCGAGACGGCCCGCCTGGGCGTGGCGCTGGGCGCCGACCCGATCACCTTCGCCGGCCTGGCCGGCATGGGTGACCTCGTCGCCTCCTGCTCGTCCCCGCTCGCCCGGAACCGCACCTTCGGCGAGCACCTGGGTCGGGGGGAGACGCTCGAGCAGGCCCAGGCCGCCACCCGGCAGACCGCCGAGGGCGTGAAGAGCTGCCTGGCGATCCGTGACCTGGCCCGGGCGCACGGTGTGGAGATGCCGATCACCGAGCAGGTCGAGCGGATCTGCCACGAGGGGATGGACCCCCGGCTGGCCGTGGACACGCTGATGAGCCGGACCGCCAAACCCGAGTCGTACGAATGAGGATCCGATGACTGATCTGGGAGACGGCACCCGCTGCGTACGCGCCGGACTGCCCGAGCCGGCGCCGGGGGACCCGTTCCTGCCGGGGCCGGTCCTCGCCGCGCCGTACCACCTCGACCCGTGGCAGGGCCCCGCCGCCTCGCCGAACGGCTACGGCCGCCCCGACAACCCGACCCGACGCCTCCTGGAGGCGGCCGTGGGCGAGCTGGAGGGTGGCGAGTGCCGGGTCTTCGCCAGCGGTCAGGCGGCCATCACCGGCATGCTGCTCGCCCTGCTGCGCCCGGGTGACACGGTGCTGCTGCCCAGCGACGGCTACTTCCCGGTCCGGTCGTTCGCCACCGACGTGCTGGAGACGACAGGCGTCCGGGTGGTCTTCGTACCGACCGCCGGGCCGTACCCGTCCCTCGACGGCGTCCGGCTGGTGCTTGTGGAGACCCCCGCCAACCCGGGTCTGGACGTGGTCGACGTGGCGGTCCTGGCCGAGCGGGCGCACGCCGCCGGCGCGCTGCTCGCCGTGGACAACACCACTGCCACCCCGCTCGGGCAGCGTCCACTGGATTTCGGCGCCGACCTGGTGGTCGCCTCCGGCACCAAGGCGCTCACCGGGCACTCCGACCTGCTGCTCGGCTACCTGGCCAGCCGGAACACCGAGCTGGTCGAGGCGGTGACGCTCTGGCGTACCACCACCGGTTCGGTGCCCGGCGCGTTCGACGCCTGGCTGGCGCACAGGTCGCTGGCCACCCTCGACCTGCGGCTGGCCCGGCAGAGCGCCAACGCCGCCGCGGTCGCCGACCTGCTCGCCGCCCGCGCGGACGTGACGGGTCTGCGCTGGCCGGGCCGACCCGACGACCCCGCGTACGCGGTGGCCTCGGCGCAGATGCGCCGGATGCCCGGGGTGCTCTCGTTCGACCTGGGCGACGCCGACCGCGTGAGCCGGTTCGTCGAGGCCGCCCGGCTGGTGGCGGCTGCCACCTCCTTCGGCGGCCTGCACACGACAGCGGACCGCCGGGCGCAGTGGGGTGACGACACGTCGCCGGGCTTCGTCCGGCTCTCCTGCGGCGTGGAGGACACGTCGGACCTGTTGGCCGACATCGCCGCCGCGCTGGACGCCGCAGGAGAGGCCTGAGTGGAGTCCGTCCCCGTCGAGAGGTCCGCCCTCGTGGACCGGCTGCGCGCCGCCGGCTGCGTCTACGCCGAGGACGAGGCGGACCTGCTGCTGGCCGCCGCCGCCGATCCGGCGACGGTGGCTGCCCTGACCGAGCGTCGGGTGGCCGGCGAACCGCTGGAGTACCTGCTCGGCTGGGCGGAGTTCTGCGGCCTGCGGATCGCCGTCGACGCGGGTGTCTTCGTGCCGCGCGGCCGGACCGCTCTGCTGGTCGAGGCGGCGGCGGCGCTGACCGGCCCGGCGCCGGCCGTCGTCGACCTGTGCTGCGGGTCCGGGGCCACCACCGTCGCGCTGGCGCACCGGCTCGCGCCGCGTTGGCTGGCCGCCGCCGACATCGACCCGGCGGCCGTGGCGTGCGCCCGCCGCAACCTCGCCGGGTTGGCCGCCGAGGTGTTCGAGGGTGACCTGTTCGCGCCGCTGCCGCCGCACTGGCGGGGGCGACTCGACCTGGTGGTCGCCAACGCACCGTACGTCCCTACCGACGCGGTGGCGCTGATGCCGCCGGAGGCGCGGCTGCACGAGGCGCCGGTGGCGCTCGACGGTGGCCCGGACGGGCTCTCGGTGCTGCGCCGGGTGGGCGCCGAGGCGGTCGACTGGCTGGCCCCCGGCGGCCACCTGGTGGTGGAGGTCGGTGTCACCCAGGTGGACGCGCTCGGCGAGGCGTTCGCCGCCGCCGGGCTGCTGCCGAGCGTCCGCCACGACGACGACCTGGACGCCACGGCCCTGACCGCCCGCCGCCCCTGACCCCTCACCCCCGCGATCTTGCGGTTTCGGTTGTCGAAATGGGTGCGATACGCCTCGTGTCGCGACAGCAGGTGCACGATCGCGGGGACGGCGGGCGTGGCGGGGGAGAGGGCTTGGCACTAGCCTCGGCTCACACTCATGACGGCGGGAGGCGGTTTCGGTGGGCAGCGCAGGGGTGCCGGTGGTCGTCGGGCTGGACAACGGCGGCACCAGCAACAACGCCACAGTGCTGACGGTGGACGGCCGGTTCCTGGTGGACGGCCTGCTGGAGATCCCCAGCGAGGTGCGCGCCGGGCCGGAGGCGGCGATCGAGGCGTTGGCCCGGGCGCTGGACGGCGCGTTGGCGCACACCGGGGTGCCCCGCGAGCTGGTCCGGGCTGTCGGACTGGACACGCCGGGCCCGGCCAGCGCCGCAGGCGTCATCTCCTCGCGGGGCTCGACCAACTTCTCCCAGTCGGCCTGGCGGGGCTTCGACGTGCGGGGCGCGGTGGAGCGGCGGCTCGGCCTGCCGGTGATCTACCACAACGACGGCAACGCGGCGGCGCTCTACGCCCACCACGTGTTCTTCGGCGCCGAGGCGATGAACCGATCGTCGGTCGCCGCGATCGTCGGCACCGGCCTGGGCGGCGGGGTGGTCGAGAGCGGACGGGTGATCGCCGGCGCGGCCGGGATGGCCGGGGAGCTGGGTCACGTGCACATCCCGCTGAACGGGCTGCTCGGTCCCGGCCAGTCGGACCCCACCTGCGCCTGCGGCTTCACCGGCGACGTGGAGAGCGTCGCCTCGTTGACAGGCATCGAGCGCAACCTGCTGCCGTACTGGCTGACCCGCCACCCCGACCACCCGCTGGCCGCCGAACCGGTGGCTCGGGCGGCGAAGCTGGTCCGTGGGTACGGCGAGCGGGGCGACGTGCTGGCCCGGGAGCTGTTCACCCAGCAGGCGATGGCGTTGGGCAGGCTGTTCACCGTGGCGGCCAACTTCACCGACCCGCACGCGTACTTCGTGGGTGGCGGGGTGGTGGAGGCGGCGCCGGAGTTCCGCGACTGGTTCCTGGCGACGGTCCGCGAGCACACCGTGCTCCGGGAGGAGCAGGCGGCCGTGGCGACCTTCGCCCTGGTGCCGGAGCGGGACATGGCAGGTGCCCGGGGAGTGGCGATCGCCGCCCTGGAGGCGCTGCGTACCGTGCCGGAGTCCCGTCCGCTGGTGGCCTGAACCCGGCAGGCCGTGCGCCCCGACGGATCGGCGAACGACCCGCCGGGGCCTGGCCGGCCACGCCGGTGAGCGACCTGCAGGGACCTGGCCGGCCGCGTCGACGGCCGGTCAGCTACGGGGTGGAGCCTGGGTGAAGGCGGCCCAGGCGGCCGGCGGGAACAGCAGGGCCGGACCGGCCGGGTCCTTGGAGTCGCGGACGGCCACCAGCCGCGGGATCGCGGCCACTTCCACGCAGGCGCCCTGGTCGCCGCTGCGGCTGCTCTTGCGCCACGCCGCCACGGCCAACGCCGCGGTGATCGTCGGTGTCATCGGTCCTACCGTCCCTTCAGGGCTTCCAGGAGCATCGCCCGGCTGTCCGCCGGGCTGAGCGCCACGCTGCGCAGATGCTCCATGATCTTGGTGCAGGTACGCGTCTCGCCAGCCCGGTCGAGGATCATCTGCCCGGCGACGGTCTCCACCGAGGCGATGATCGGGTCCTCCGGATCGGCGAACTCCAGGATGTGCAGCGAACCCCGGGTGCCGCGGTGGTAGCCGGCGGAGAGCGGGATCACCTGGACGGTGATGTTGGGCAGCTCGGCCATCTTGACGAGGTGGCGGAGCTGACCGTCCATCACCGACTGGTCGCCGACCGGCCGGAGCAGCGCGCCCTCGTCGATGACCGCGTCGAGGATCGGCGGGTCGTCGCCGGTGAGGCGCTGCTGACGGTCGAGGCGGACCTTGACCCGTTGCTCGACGAGGTCGTCGCCGAGGGTGTGGGGACCACCGCGCATCACGCCGCGGATGTAGTCGGCGGTCTGCAGCAGGCCGGGCACCACCGAGGGCTCGAAGTTGGCGATGGCAGTCGCCTCGGCCTCCAGCGCGATGAAGTCGATGGTGCGGGGGTCCAGCAGGTACGAGTACGACACCCACCAGCCCGGCTTGCGGGCGTCCTTGGCGAGCTGCACCGCCGAGGCCACCTCCTCGGCGCTCACCCCGTACGAGGTCAGCAGGGCGCGCACGGTGGCAGGCGTGATCAGTGTCTGGGCGTTCTCGTAGCGGGACAGGGTGCTGCGGGTGCTGTTGATCTCGTCCGCTGCGGTCTCCAGCGTCAGGCCGGCGGCTTCCCGGTGGTGGCGCAGGGCGATGCCGAGTCGGCGGGCGCGGGCGGTCTTCGGGGCCATGCATCGATGGTCGCACACATTTGTGGGAACGTCTGCATGAGAGAACGTCGATGAGAGTTGCATTCACGGCTGTCCACGTGTCAATCTGTCATCGCGTCCTCACCGCCGGTTGTCGTGGCGACGGTGGTGGTGAGCGACCGGAGGGGATGGGGCGCGCGGCGATCGGGTTTCTCCCCCGTGCCCGATCGCCGCGTGCCGCAGCCATCCCGCCCCGCCGGAAGGAGACGACGTGCGTGACGGTCCGCAGCCCCCCGCCCTGCATCCGGGTGGCCGGCGATGACCCGCTTCCTGGTGGTGCTCACCGACGTGCGTCCCGTCGAGGGCATCGAGCGCAACGAGCGGGTCGCCCCCGAGCGGCGTCGGCAGGTGGTCGGCGCCAACAGCCGGGAGGCCGCCGACCGGATCGCCGGGGCCTTCATGGCGCTGGGCATGGTCCGGGCCGGCCGGCAGCGGGTCAAGGTGATCGCGGTCGGCCGCCGGCACTCCCGCGACTGAGCGGACTCGCGCCGCCGATCGATGTGGCAGCCTTCCTCCCGTCACGCACCGTATAACCTCTGTTGACCGATTGCCGCGTACCGCTGTGGCTCCCCGGGTATCGCCTCGCCCTACCGCCACGCACAGTAAGGTCAACCGGGTGAACGCCACCGGCGAGCACGACCAGCCGCAGTCGCGTACGAAGAGGTGACCGGAGTGACCACCCCAGGCAAGACCCGCGTGGCGATCGTCTTCGGCGGCCGCAGCCCGGAGCACGGCATCTCCTGTGTCAGTGCCGGCAGTGTGTTGGGCGCCCTGGACCCCGACGAGTTCGAGGTGGTGCCGGTGGGCATCACCCGGGCCGGCCAGTGGGTGCTGACCAGCGGCGATCCCGCCCAGCTCGCGATCAACGCCCGGCAACTGCCGGAGATCACCGCCGACTCCGGCGACGACATCGTGCTGCGCGCCGACCCCACCGGCAACGGGCTGATGGTGCTCGACCCGACCGAGGGTCCCCGGGTGCTCGCCGACGTGGACGTGGTCTTCCCCGTGCTGCACGGCGCGTACGGCGAGGACGGCACGATCCAGGGAATGCTGGAGATGGCAGGCATCCCCTACGTGGGCGCCAACGTGTTCGCCTCCGCGGCCGCCATGGACAAGGAGTTCACCAAGAAGCTCTGCGCCGTCGAGGGCATCCCGGTCGGCCCGTACGCGGTGCTGCGCAACGGGATGACGCTCAGCGAACAGGACAAGGACCGGCTCGGCCTGCCGGTCTTCGTGAAGCCGTCGCGGGCCGGCTCGTCGTTCGGCATCACCCGGGTCACCGACTGGGCGCAGCTCGACGCGGCGGTCGCCACCGCGCGACAGATCGACCCGAAGGTCATCATCGAGGCGGCGATCGTCGGCCGCGAGGTCGAGTGCGGCGTGCTGGAGGGCGAGGCCGGCGGCGCTCCCGAGGCGTCCGTCCTGGCCGAGGTGCGGGTCGTCTCCGACCACGACTTCTACGACTTCGAGGCGAAGTACCTCGACGACTCCTGCGAGTACGACATCCCGGCCGGGCTGCCGGAGAAGGTGACCCGCCAGGTGCAGGAGTACGCGGTCCGCGCGTTCACCGCACTGGACTGCGCCGGCCTGGCGCGGGCCGACTTCTTCGTCACCCCCGAGCTGGACATCTACCTCAACGAGATCAACACGATGCCCGGGTTCACCCCGACGTCGATGTTCCCGCGGATGTGGGCGGCCGCCGGCCTGGAGTACCCAAAGCTGGTCAACCGCCTGATCCGTACCGCCCAGCGGCGCGGCGTCGGCCTGCACTGAGACCGCGTGCCCGCCCGCGCCGAGAGGGCGCCTGTCGGGTCAGCCCCGGCAGCCGGCGGGGGCGGCGCCACCCGAGGGCACCGTCGCCACGATGGTGTTGGAGATCGGTGCCGCCCACTGCAACGGCTGCTCGTACGAGTGCGGAATGCGCAGGGTGACAGGTGTCTCCCGGTCGACAGCGGTGAGCACCGTCGCGTCGGCCTGTTCGACCGGGTGCCAGCAGACCGAGTTCACCCGCCAGACCTCGTCGGTGGCCGGAACGGTGGGCGCGGGGCCGCCGCAGGCGACGGTGAGGGCCGGGTCGCCGTACGCCGCGTTCTGCTCCGGGCCGGCGGTGACCGGACGCTGGGCCAGGTCGCGGATGGTCTGCGGCAGCTGGGAGACCAGCGCGCGGCAGACCGTGGCCGGGCGGTCGGCCAGCGCCGGGGCGGCCATCTCCACGGGTGCGGTGGACTGCGCCCGCACGCTTGTCGCCGACGGGCTCGGCGCGGCGGCCGGAGTGTCAGGCGAGAGCTTCGAGAAGGCCAGCAGGGCAACCAGCAGGGTGACAGGCAACGCGATCAATGTGGCGACCAGCGCGGCTCCACGGATCGTCCGGTCCCGGCCGCTCGGCGCGTCGGCGCCCGGCTCGGCGGACTCGCGGATACCGTCAGCCGGCTCGGGCGTCCCGCCGGCCGTGCCGCGCGTCTCGTCGTCATCCAGAGCAGCGGAGGAGGTAGTCATCTCGTCCACTTACAACCGCACCACCGAACACGTGAGGGTGCGGGTGATGCCGGGCACCATCTGCACCTTGCTGACGATGAGTTTGCCGAGCTCGTCGACGGTGTTGGCCTCGGTGAGGACGACCACGTCGTACGGCCCGGTGACGGCGTCGACGCGTACCACGCCGGCAAGGTCCGCGATGAGACCGGCCACGTCACGTGCCCGGCCGACCTCGGTCTGGATGAGGATGTACGCCTGTACCACGACTCGACCTCCGTCCGTCGCCGCCGCGGGGCGGCCCGAAGGGTGAAACTACCTTACGGAGCAGGTCGGATCCCTATCGGTGGTCAAGGAGCAGCGGTGAGCGAGCGCGGCGGTGCCGGGCAGAACGGACGGAACGTCGGCGGCGGCGCCAGCGTGGCCGGTATCGGCGAGTTCGGGTTGATCGGGCGGATCACCGCCCGGCTGCCGGTCGGGCCGACGACCCTGCTCGGCCCGGGGGACGACGCGGCCGTGGTGGCCGCGCCGGACGCCCGGGTGGTGGCCTCCACGGATGTGCTCGTCGACGGACGGCACTTCCGGCGCGACTGGTCGTCGGGGCGTGACGTCGGACACCGCGCGGCGGCGGCGAACCTGGCCGACATCGCGGCGATGGGCGCCACCCCGACCGCCCTGCTCGTCGCCCTCTGCATGCCTGCGGACCTGCCCACGGGCTGGGCGGAGGAGCTGGCCGACGGGCTCGCGGCGGAGGCGGGCACGGTCGGCGCGAGCGTCGTCGGCGGGGACATGTCGGCCAGCCCCACCCTGACCGTCGCGGTGACCGCGCTCGGCGACCTCGACGGCCGCGCGCCCGTGGTGCGCTCGGGCGCCCGCCCGGGGGACGTGCTCGCCCTGGCCGGGCGCACCGGGTACGCGGCCGCCGGGCTGACCGTGCTCACCCGCGGTTTCCGGACGCCCCGGCTGCTGGTCGAGGCGTACCGGCGGCCACTGGTGCCGTACCAGGCGGGGCCGCAGGCCGCCCGGCTGGGCGCCACCTCGATGATCGACGTGTCGGACGGCCTGCTCGCCGACCTCGGGCACGTGTCGACGGCCAGCCGGGTGGCGATCGACGTGCGCCGGGACGCGTTCGAGGTGCCCCGGCAGATGGCCGACGCGGCGCAGGCCCTCGGCGTCGACCCGTACACCTGGATCCTGGCCGGTGGCGACGACCACGCGCTGGCCGCGACCTTCCCCCCGGCGGTGGCGTTGCCGCCGGAGTGGCGGCCGATAGGCGTGGTGACGGAGGGTGCCGGCGTGACAGTCGACGGGGGGCCCTACGACGGCCCGACCGGCTGGGACCACTTCCGGTGAGGCCCGGTGGCCGCCGTACCCTGGACACCGTGAGTGAGATCGAGATCCGGCTGGTGCGGTTCGACGCACCTGTGGCGCAGCAGTTGATCCGTGACGCGCTGGCCGACCTCGGTGTCCGCTACGGCGGCACCGGCGACGACACCCCGGTGGCCGCCACCGAGTTCGAGCCGCCGGACGGCGCCTTCCTCGTGGCCTACCTGGCCGGCGAACCTGTCGGTTGCGGTGGCTGGCGCAGCCACGGCGCGGACACCGCGGAGCTGAAGCGGATGTACACCGCCCCGGCGGCCCGGGGGCGCGGCGTCGCCCGCAGCGTCCTCGCGGCGGTCGAACGGTCGGCGCGTGAGCAGGGCCGCAAGCGGATGGTCCTGGAGTGCGGCGACAAGCAGCCCGAGGCGATCGCCATGTACACGGCCGCCGGCTACGAGCGCATCCCGAACTTCGGCTTCTACAAGGACGCCGAGGGCTGCGTCTCCTTCGGCCGCACCCTCTGACCTGCCCGAGGAAACGGACGGCCGGGCGCGGACCGGACAGGGAAGCGCCCGTCGGCGCGCACGACAAAAGCCGGCGGACCGCAGCGGTCCGCCGGCTGAGCCGTATCGAAGAGGGTGGTGCCGCGCGTCAGGCGCGGGTGACCTTGCCGGCCTTGATGCACGAGGTGCAGACCTGCAACTTCTTGGTGTTGCCGCCACCGGCCGGGGTACGCACCGACTGGATGTTCGGGTTCCAGCGGCGGTTGGTCCGCCGGTGCGAGTGGGACACGTTGTGGCCGAAGCCCGGTCCCTTGCCACAGACGTCGCACACGCTAGCCACGGGATACTCCTGGGATTGATACGTTCACGGGGTCGCCGGCAGGTGCTGCCCGGGCAACCTGGTCAGGTTACCCGATGACCCGCCGACCCGGCCAACCGCCCCGGTCCAGCGGACACGCCGGACGAGTCCGACGGGTGTCAGTCAGCGCCAGTAGGCTTCTGGCCGTGCTGGACACCCTCGACGCCGCAGCGGTCCGCCGCTGGTGTGTGGGTGGGTTGGCCGCGCTGAAACGCCACCAGAGCGAGATCGACCAGCTCAACGTCTATCCGGTGCCCGACGGCGACACGGGCACCAACCTGGTGCTCACCCTCACGTCGGCCCAGCAGGCTCTCGCGATGGATCTGGACACGCTGCCCGACAGCGGGTCGACCGCGCACGGGCACGCGTCGCGGCTGATGGCGCAGGGCGCCCTGCTCGGGGCACGGGGCAACTCCGGGGTGATCCTGTCGCAGATCCTGCGCGGCTTCGCCGACGGCGTCGCCGCCGTGCCCGTGGTGCGCGGTCGGGAGCTGGCAGTCGCGCTGCGGTCCGCGACCACCGCCGCGTACGGCGCGGTCGGCCGCCCGGTGGAGGGTACCCTGCTCACGGTGGTCGCCGCCGCCGCCGACGCGGCCGAGCGCGCGGACACCGACGACCTGTGCCGGGTGGCCCGCGCCGCGGCGCGGGCGGCGGCCGAGGCGCTGGCGCGTACGCCGCAGCAGTTGCCGGCCCTGGCCCGCGCCGGCGTGGTCGACGCCGGCGGCAGAGGACTCTGCGTGCTGCTCGACGCCCTGGTCGAGGTGCTGTCCGGGGAGGGCACGGCACCGGTGGCGCCGACCCCACGCACCGCCCGCCCGGCGGCCACAGTCGCCCGCGAGACAGGTTCCGAGGAGTACGCCTACGAGGTCCAGTTCCTGCTCGACGCCACGGCCGAGGCGGTCGACGAGATGCGCCTGACGCTTGACGCGCTTGGCGACTCCCTGGTGGTCGTCGGTGACGGGCGGGAGCCGGTGGGCACCTGGAACGTGCACGTGCACGTCAACGACGTGGGCGCGGCGGTCGAGGCGGGTGTCGCCGCCGGCCGTCCGTACCGGATCTCGGTGACCCGCTTCGCCGACCAGCGGGAGTCGCCAGGCCCGGCCACGGCCAGCCGGGCGGCGGTGGTGGTCGCCACCGGCATCGGGATCGCCGAGCTGTTCGCCGCGGAGGGCGCCACAGTGGTGCCGGGCAACCCGTCGACGGGCGAGCTGCTGGACGCGGTGCGCAGCACCAACGCCGCCCGGGTGGTGGTGCTGCCCAACGATCCCAACACGGAGGCGGTGGCGAGTGCGGCGGCCCGCGAGGCACACCGGTACGGCATCAAGGTGAGCGTGGTGCCGACCCGCTCACCGGTGCAGGCCCTGGCCGCCCTCGCGGTCCGCGACGGCACTCGCCGCTTCGAGGACGACGTGATCGCGATGGCCGAGGCCGCCGGCGCCTGCCGCTACGCCGAGGTCTGCCACGCCAGCCGGGAGGCGCTTACCGTCGCCGGCCCGTGCCAGCCCGGCGACGTGCTGGCGCTCGTCGAGGGGGAGGTGCACCTCATCGGCGCCGACCTCACCGACATCTGCGCCGCCGTCGTCGACCGGATGCTCGGCGGCGGTGGGGAGCTGGTCACCCTCCTGGCCGGGGTGGACGCCCCGGCCGGGCTCACCGACGCCGTCCGCGCGCACGTCGCGCGGCGCTGGCCGTTCGTCGAGGTGCACGCGTACCCGGGCGGTCAACCGTTCTATCCACTGCTGGTGGGGGTCGAATGAGCGAGCCGGCCACCGTGGACACGCCGCTGAAGAAGCTCGTCGGGGACAAGACGGCCAAGGCGCTGGCCTCCGCCCTCGACCTGCACACCGCGGGTGACCTGGTCTACCACTTCCCGCGCCGGTACGACGAGCGCGGCGAGCACACCGACATCCGCTCCCTGGACGTGGGCGAGCAGGTCACCGTGCTGGCCCAGGTGCAGCGCACCGCCGTACGGCCGATGCGGCAGCGCCGGGGCAACCTGCTGGAGGTGACAGTCGGCGACGGCTCCGGAGGTGTGCTCACGCTGACGTTCTTCGGCAACCAGGCCTGGCGCGAACGCGAGCTGCGTCCGGGCCGGTGGGGTCTGTTCGCCGGCAAGGTCACCGAGTTCCGGGGCAAACGCCAGCTCAACGGCCCGGAGTACGTCCTGCTCGGCGAGGGCGGCGAGGGCGAGGCGGCGGTCAACGACGAGATCGAGGAGTTCGCGGGCGCGCTGATCCCCGTGTACCCGGCCGCGGCGGCCGTGCCGACCTGGGTGATCGCCCGCTGCGTACGCGTCGTCCTGGACACGTTCACCCCGCCGGAGGATCCGCTACCGGCGTCCGTACGCGCCGGTCGTAACCTGGTCGACCTGGGCGCCGCGCTTCGGGAGATCCACCGACCGTCCACCAAGGAGGCCCTCTACCGGGCGCGGCGGCGGCTCAAGTGGGACGAGGCGTTCGCCGTCCAGCTGACCCTGGTGCAGCGCAAGCACCGGGCCGCCGACTGGCCGGCCCGGCCCCGCCCGCCGCGCCCCGGCGGGCTGCTGGACGCGTTCGACGCCCGACTGCCGTACGAGCTGACCGCCGGGCAGCGCGACGTGGGCGTGGAGATCGCCGAGGACCTGGCCACGCCGCACCCGATGCACCGCCTGTTGCAGGGCGAGGTGGGCTCGGGCAAGACGGTGGTGGCGCTGCGGGCGATGCTCCAGGTGGTCGACGCGGGCGGGCAGGCGGCGCTGCTGGCGCCCACCGAGGTGCTCGCCGCGCAGCACCACCGGGGGATGCTCGACCTGCTCGGGCCGCTCGGGCGTGCCGGTGAGCTGGATTCCGCCGAGCACGCCACGAGGGTCGAGCTGGTCACCGGCTCACTTGGCGCGGCGGCCCGCCGCCGGGCGCTCGCCGAGGTGGCCAGCGGCGCGGCCGGCATCGTGCTCGGCACCCACGCCCTGCTGTACGAGGGTGTCGACTTCGCCGACCTCGGCCTCGTGGTGGTCGACGAGCAGCACCGCTTCGGTGTGGAGCAACGCGACGCGCTGCGGGCCAAGGCGGACCAGCCGCCGCACACGCTTGTGATGACGGCCACCCCGATCCCGCGCACGGTGGCGATGACCGTCTACGGCGACCTGGAGGTCTCCACCCTCTCCCAACTGCCCCGGGGCCGTTCGCCGATCGCCTCGCACGTGGTGCCGGCCGCGGAGAAGCCTGCCTTTCTGGACCGGGCGTGGCGCCGGCTGCGCGAGGAGGTGGCGGCCGGGCACCAGGCGTACGTCGTCTGCCCGCGGATCGGTGACGGACCGGTATCGGACGAGGAACCGCCACCCGAGGACGACAACGGCCGCCGTCCACCGCTGGCCGTGACCGAGGTGGCCCCGCTGCTGGCCGAGGGGCCGCTGCACGGGCTGCGGATCGGGGTGCTGCACGGCCGGCTGCCCGCCGACGAGAAGGACGCGGTGATGCGGTCCTTCGCCGCCGGCGACCTGGACGTGCTGGTCGCGACCACCGTGATCGAGGTCGGCGTGGACGTGCCGAACGCCACCGTGATGATCGTGCTGGACGCCGACCGGTTCGGTGTCTCCCAGCTGCACCAGCTGCGCGGCCGGGTCGGCCGGGGCTCCGCCGCCGGGCTGTGCCTGCTGGTCAGCGAGGCAGCCGAGGGCTCGTCGGCGCGGGAACGCCTGGACGCGGTGGCGTCCACAGGCGACGGTTTCAAGCTCGCCGAGCTGGATCTGGAGCAACGCCGCGAGGGTGACGTGCTGGGCGCCACCCAGTCCGGGCACCGCTCGCACCTGCGCCTGCTGTCCCTCAAACGCGACGCGGACCTGATCCGCGACGCCCGCGCCGAGGCGATCACCCTGATCGAGGACGACCCGGAGCTGACCCGCAACCCGGCCCTCGCCGCGTCCGTCGCGGCCCTGGTCGACGAGGACCGCGCGGAGTACCTGGAAAAGGGCTGACGCCGTCGCCCTCACCTGACCGGAGGCAGGCGCGTCCGTGCGGACACCGGGACCACGACGACCGAGGGCGCGCCGACCGGGATGGTCGACGCGCCCTCGGGCTTCAGCGCAGGTCAGGTCAGGCGGTGAAGGTCACCCGACGCCGACGGGCGATGACGAAGAGCACCGCGCCCGCGATCAGCAGCGCGATCGCGCCGGCGGCGATGCCGCCCGCCGCCGCACCGGTGACCGGAAGGCCCGGCTCCTCGCCGCCGCCGCCCGAGCCGCCGCAGTTGCCCTCCGGCGCGTAGGCCGCCTGCAGCTCGAGGTCAAGCTCGGGCAGGGTGACCAGGGCCGTCTCGGACTTGCCGGCCTTGAAGGTCACCGTCTCCGACGCGCCGGCCGCGACCGTACGGGTCTCGGTCTTGTCGCCGTAGGTGAACGTCGCCTTGACCGGCATACCACCCTCGGGGTTGGTCACGGTGAGGGCGAACTCCTTGCAGTCGGCCTTGGTGGTGACGGCCGGCAGCGGGCAGTCCTCGGGGCGCTCCCACGAGTACGTGCCGTTCTCGATGACCTTGCCGTTGACCAGCACCTCGATCTTGCCGGCGTCGGCGGCGGGCACCACGATGCTCGTGTCGGCCTTACCTGGCGCGACGGAGACCTTCTTGGTGAAGCCGTTCTCGCCCTTGACCTCGAACTCGACCGCGTACTTGCTGATCTTGCCGTCGTTGCTCAGCGAGACGGCGACGGAACCGTCGCAGTTGGACGCGAAGGTCGAGGCCGGGGTGGTGCAGCTCTTGCTGCCGCCGTTGTACCAGCCCTGCGGGCCCTTGGACCGGTTGCCCGGGGCGCCCGGGGAGCCGAGCTTCTTGTTGTCGTAGCGCTTGCCGCCGTCGACGATCTCGTCGATGACCTGGTCCTTGCCGCCCCAGATGAGGTCGACCTGGGTGTGGCAGTCCGGGATCTCCACGTTCAGCGTGATCTCGGTCTGGCTGCTGCTGACGAAGTCGCTGTCCGGCGTGCCGTAGACGTACTGCGGGGTGGCGAACTGCGGCCGGGGCGCGAAGTAGGAGACGAGCGTGAACCACTGCTTGCCCTCGCCGCAGAGCGGCAGGTCACCGTCGAGCTTGACGGTGGCGGTGCCCTTCGGACCGTCGAAGGTGTGGCTGTACTTGGCCTTGTCGACCTCGACGCACTTCGGGGCCGGCGTGCAGGACCTGTCGGCGGCGAGGTTGATGCTGCCGTCGTTGGTGTTCTTCTCGGTCTTCTGACCCTCCTTGTACCACCTGCCGTCCACCGTCAGCTTGGCGCTCGCGGTGTTGCCGGGGACGCGCTGGGTGGCCTCGACGAAGGAGCCCTCGGGGATGACCCAGCCCTGCAGCGGGGTCGTCTTCGCGCCCTCCACTGCCACGGTCACGGGGGTGTTCGGCTCGGCGGTCACCTTGCGGAGCGTCGCGCCCTTGTTGACCTCGCTGTTCACCACCTTCCACGTGATCACGCGCTCGCCGGTGAGCCGGTCACAGTCGGCCTTGGCGGTGATCGTGGTGTGGTGGGCGCTGGCTGGGGTGGCCACCGCGACGACCCCGGTGAGGCCGATGAGGGCGGCTCCCAGGATGGCCAGCGGTCGCCGGAGCGACAGCTTGGGACGGATCACGGGTACTCCTGGAGTGCTGAAGCGTCAGGGGGGTGGCACGGGAGCGACAGTGGACGGTCACTGCACGTCGATGGAGAGGCGCCCTCCCGAGCCGTGGGCCGGTGGGTTGCCGCCGACACCCGGCAGACCCTAGCGAGATCGCCGCGTGTGTTACAGCGCTCAGGATTTGTTAAGACGGATGTTATGAACTTGAGATCATTGATATACGAGAAGTGATCATGTCGTCCTCCTGGCGGTACCGACCGTGTCGAACGCCCGCTCCCGGGGGTCGCGTAGCGTCGAGGTCATGAGCAGGAGGAGACCGTGACCCGGATCGTGGCCGGGACGCTCGGCGGCCGGCGGATCGCCGCGCCGCCCGGCGCCGGCACCCGACCCACCTCCGACCGGGTCCGGGAGGCGCTGTTCAGCGCCGTCGAGTCCGAGGTCGACCTCGACGGCGCGCGCTTCGCCGACCTGTACGCGGGCTCCGGCGCGGTCGGTCTGGAGGCGCTGTCCCGGGGCGCCGGGCACGTGCTGCTCGTCGAGTCCGACCCCCGGGCGGCCCGGGTGATCCGGGAGAACGTGACGACCCTGCGGGCCGGCTCGGCCGTCCGGCTGGTCACCGGCAGGGTCGCGACGGTGCTGGCCGCCGGACCGGACGGCGGCCCGTACGACGTGGTCTTCGCCGACCCGCCGTACGCGGTGCCGGAGGCGGAGATCACCGCGCTGCTGACCACGCTTGTCGAGGAGGGTTGGCTGGCGCCCGACGCGCTGGTGGTGGTGGAGCGTTCCCGGCGGACCAGGGAGTTCGACTGGGTGGAGGGGATCACCCCGGAGCGCAGTCGCCGTTACGGCGAGACCACTCTTTGGTACGGTCGCCGATCATGAGACGTGCGGTGTGTCCCGGCTCCTTCGACCCGGTCACCAACGGACACCTCGACATCATCGGTCGGGCCAGCCGGCTGTTCGACGAGGTGATCGTCGGCGTGCTGATGAACCAGTCGAAGAGCGGCCTGTTCACCGTCGAGGAGCGGATCGAGATGCTCCGCGACGTGACCGCCTCGTACGGCAACGTGCGGGTCGAGTCGTTCCGCGGGCTGCTCGTCGACTTCTGTCGGGCGCAGCAGGCAAGCGTGCTGATCAAGGGTCTGCGGGCGGTCAGCGACTTCGACTACGAGTTGCAGATGGCCCAGATGAACATCGGTCTGGCCGGTGTCGAGACGTTGTTCATGCCGACCAACCCGCTCTACTCGTTCATCTCGTCCAGCCTGATCAAGGACGTGGCGAAGTGGGGCGGCGACATCTCCGCGCACGTCCCCGACCCGGTCCGCGAAGCCCTCCAGGCCCGCCTGACCCCCCACCCTCACCCCTGACCCACCCCACGCCCCCGCGATCTTGCAGTTTCGGTCGGTGGAATGTGCTCAGCTGCGGCATTTGTCGACGCAGAAAGTGCAAGATCGGCGGGGTTGGGGGGTGCTCTCATCGCTCAGCGCGATGACGGCGCGACGCGCCGGGTTGGGGTGGATGGGGCACGTGTGGGGTGGGCACGACATGATTGGTCAAGCGGGGGACCGGCCGTAGCCCGCATCATGGAGGTCGGCCGACGAACGACAGGAGTGAGGTACCGGTGGACCCGCTCGATCGCATCGACGAACTGATCGCCATGGTGGAGCAGGCCCGCTCCGTCCCGATGTCGCGCAACAACTGCATGGTCGACAGGGGCGAGATGATCGCGGCCCTGGACGAGATGCGCGCCGAACTCCCCGCCGACCTGCGCCGGGCCGCCGCCCTCCTGGAGGAGCGGGACAAGATCATGGACGCCGGCAAGCGCGAGGCGGACCGGATCATCAGCGAGGGTGAGGCAGAACACGCCCGCCTCGTGTCGGTGAACGAGATCACCGTGTCGGCCGAGCACGAGGGCGCCCGGATCATCGCCGAGGCCCGCGCCGAGGCGCAGCGCCTGCGTGAGGAGGTCGACGACTACGTCGACACCGCGCTCGCCAACTTCGAGCAGTTCCTCACCCGGGCCCTGGCGTCGATAGAGCGTGGCCGCGACAAGATGCACGCGCTGCGCGAGATCGGCACCTTCGGTGGGGATGAGGCCGAACGCCCGCTACCCTTCTGAGCGGCACCTCACCAGCCGACATTCTCGGGCAGGCGTCGCCCCCGGTTCGACGGTCCGGCGGTCGCCCAGGTAACCTTTTTTGTCGGCCTCTCACCGGCCGGAGTCTGACTATGCCCAAGCACTCGCCATCGACACTCGACCCCAGGTCGCCGCTGGTCCTCGACACGAGGGACCTGCCGCGCCGCCCTGGTGCGTTGCGTGAGGTCCAGCGGGTCGTGCCGGCACCGACGGACCTCGGTGTGGAGTTGATCGGCGTGCCGGAGGGCGCGGACCTCGACCTCGATCTGAGGTTGCAGTCGGTGTCCGAGGGTGTGCTCGTCTCCGGGACCATCACCGGTCCCATCCGGGGCGAGTGCGGGCGTTGCCTACGCGAGATCAACGAATCGATGGCCGTGACGATCCAGGAGCTGTACGCGTACGAGAACAGCACCACGGACGCCACGACCGACGAGGACGAGGTGGGCCGGATGCAGGGCGATCTGATCGACCTGGAGCCGGCGCTGCGGGACGCGTTGGTGCTCACGCTGCCGACCAACCCGCTCTGCCGGGAGGACTGCCCAGGACTGTGCCCCGAATGCGGGGCGCACTGGGACGATCTGCCGGCCGACCACAGTCACCAGCAGATCGACCCGCGTTGGGCGGGCCTGTCGCAACTGACCCGTACAGAGGAGTAAGAACCGTGGCCGTCCCGAAGCGCAAGATGTCGCGCAGCAACACCCGGTCCCGCCGGGCGAACTGGAAGGCGACAGTGGTCGCGACCGTCGCGTGCCCGCAGTGCAAGTCCCCGAAGCTGCCGCACGCCGCCTGCTCCGTCTGCGGCACCTACAACGGCCGCCAGGTCATCGAGGTCTGACCTGGACGCCGAGTGACGCCCCCGACCCCGGGTCGGGCGGCGCGCGCACCCTGGCATTCGCCCGGTGCCCCGGCTCCCTCCGACGCCGGCCGGCCCAACCCGGTCGGCGTTCCGGTGGAGCCGGGCACCGCGCGGATCGCCGTTGACCTCCTCGGCGGGGACGATGCTCCCGCCGTCGTGGTTGACGGCGCTCTGCGGGCCGTGCGCGCCGACCCTGACCTGCACCTGCTGCTCGTCGGTCCGACCGAGGTCGCCGACGAGATGATCGCCGCGCTCGACCCGGCCCAGCGGTCCCGGATCACCGTGCGGCCGGTCCGTGCCGTCGTCGGCATGGCCGACCATCCCAGCGCCGCCCGGGCCGAGAGCACCGTGCGGGCCGCGGTCACCGCCGTGCGCGACGGGACCGCCGACGCCCTGGTCTCGGCCGGCGCGACCGGCGCGACAGTCACCGCCGCCGTGCTCGGTCTCGGCCGCTGGCCGGAGATCCGCCAGCCCGCCCTGGCTGCCACCCTGCCCGCGCTCACCGGGCCGGTCGTGCTGCTCGACGTCGGCGGCTCGCTGGAGCCCCGCCCCGCCACCCTCGCCCGGCACGCCGTGCTCGGCGCCGCGTACGCCGAGGTGGCGCACTCGATCGCCGCGCCCCGGGTCGGCCTGCTCTCGGTCGGCACCGAGGCGGGCAAGGGAGACCGGGTCCGCCGCGCCACCGACCCGCTGCTGGCCGTCGAGCCGCTGCCCGGCGGGGCACGCTACGTCGGCCTCGTCGAGGGGTACGACGTGACGCTCGGCGCGCGCGCCGATGTCGTGGTCACCGACGGCTTCACAGGTAACGTGCTGCTCAAGGCCATCGAGGGCGCGTACGCCATGGCCGGCGGCCCGCCCGCCGGGGGCGGCGCCCCCCGCGCCGCCGCACTGCTGGGCGTGGCGGGAACCGTGGTCGTCTGCCACGGTTCCGCCCGCGCCGACGATGTCGCCTCCGGCATCGCCCTCGCCGCCCACCTGTGGCGGCGGCACGCCACCGACCTGGTCTCCGCCCTGCTCGACGGCGACGTCGCGACGGAGAACACCGACCGTTCCACCGACACCGAGGTACGCACATGAGCAACGACAAGCGGCGGCGGGCGTCCGTCGGTCACCTGGAAGCCGCGTTCGGCGTGAGCCTGGAACCGGAGCTGCTGCAACGCGCGTTGACCCACCGCTCGTACGCGTACGAGAACGGTGGTCTGCCCACCAACGAGCGGCTGGAGTTCCTCGGCGACTCGGTGCTCGGCGTGGTGATCACCACGGCGCTCTTCCACAACCACCCGGATCTGCCCGAGGGGCAGTTGGCGAAGTTGCGTGCCAGCGTGGTCAACATGCGGGCGCTCGCCGACGTGGCCCGTGGGCTGGGCCCGGACGGCCTCGGCGCGTACCTGCTGCTCGGCAAGGGCGAGGAGACCACGGGCGGCCGGGACAAGGCGAGCATCCTGGCCGACACCCTGGAGGCGCTGCTCGGCGCGATCTACCTCCAGTACGGGCTGGACACCGCAGGGATCGTCATCCACCGGCTCTTCGACCCGCTGATGGCCGAGTCGGCCGGTCGGGGCGCCGCGCTGGACTGGAAGACCAGCCTCCAGGAGCTGACGGCCGCGCTCGGGCTCGGGGTGCCGGAGTACCGGATCGAGGGCACCGGCCCGGACCACCTCAAGACGTTCACCGCCTGGGTGGTGGTGGCCGGCAACCGGTACGGCGGCGCCGAGGGGCGCAGCAAGAAGGAGGCCGAGCAGCGGGCGGCGGAGGCGGCCTGGCGGACGCTCGCCGACCAGAACGACAAGGACGGGTCGGCTGGCCGGGACGGGTCGGCCGACCGGGAGTCGGTGGGTCCGCTGGAGCGGGCCGAGCGGGCGGCCCGGACGGAGGAGGCCGACCACCTGGCGCAGGTGATGCCGGCCGACGTCGCGGCCCAGCAGTCGTCGGGCGATGGCGCGCAGGACCGCGTGGGGGCGGCAGTCGACCGCGACGCGGGGGCGGGGCGTGCCTGAGCTGCCCGAGGTGGAGACCGTCCGGCAGGGACTGGCCCAGTGGGTCATCGGCCGCCGGATCGGCTCGGTGGAGGTCCGCCACCCGCGCGCCGTCCGCCGGCACGTCCCCGGTGGCGCGCACTTCGCGGACGTGCTCACCGGCCGTACGGTGCTCGACGTGCGGCGGCGCGGCAAGTACCTGTGGCTCCCGCTGGACAGCGGTGACGCCGTGATCGGTCACCTGGGCATGTCCGGTCAGCTGCTCCTGCAACCGCCCGGCACCGCTGACGAGACGCACCTGCGGGTGCGGTTCCGGTTCGCCGACGACGGGCCGGAGCTGCGCTTTGTCGACCAGCGCACGTTCGGTGGACTGTCGGTGAGCGAGGGCGGCGCCGAGCTGCCCGCGGAGATCGCGCACATCGCCCGCGACCCGATGGATCCGGAGTTCTCCGACACGGCGTTCGTCGCCGGGCTGCGCCGCCGGCGGACCGAGGTGAAGCGGGCCCTGCTCGACCAGAGCCTGATCTCCGGGGTGGGCAACATCTACGCCGACGAGGCGCTGTGGCGGGCCCGGCTGCACGGCGTGCGCCCCACCGACGCGTTGACCGGCCCGGCGGCGCAGCGGCTGCTCGGTCACGTCCGGGACGTGCTCGCCGAGGCGATCACACAGGGCGGCACCAGCTTCGACGCCCTCTACGTCAACGTCAACGGTGAGAGCGGCTACTTCGACCGGGAGCTGAACGTCTACGGGCGTGAGGGCCAGCCCTGCCGGCGGTGCGGCACGCCGATCCGCCGCGAGGCGTTCATGAACCGTTCGTCGTACAGCTGCCCGCGTTGCCAGCCGCGACCTCGGGGTGCCGCTCGGGGATGACCCGGAGCCGGCTCCGGGTCGGCATCGGCGGGTCGCGGCCTGACGCTCCGGGCCGTACCCCGGCGCGTGCCCGGATCGTCGGTCAATGGCCGCCGGACGGGCCGGCCTCCCTTGTGTACGGGTTCCGGGGCGGGCCAGGGCCGATCCCCGATGTGACCGCCTCGTCACGCCCCTAGCGTCAGCACAGTTGACAGGGGGTTGACGTGACAGGGGGACCCGAGATGGCTGGCAGACCGGTGACGGTGCGGATGGCGAGGTGGAGCGCCGAGCACCCGTGGCGGGCGATCGCCCTGTGGGCGGTGTTCGTGGCGGTGTGCTTCGTCGGTGGCAACGCCGCCGGTCTCAACGAGGCCACGAGCGGTGACCAGGCGATCGGCGAGGCGGGACGTGCCAGCCTCATCGTGGACGCCGGCGACTTCGACGACCCGGCCGTGGAGAACGTCCTCATCACCTCGCGGGGCGGAGCGCTGGACGCGGCGGCGGCGAAGGCCGCGGCCGACGACGCCGCCGCCCGCCTGCGGACGGTCACCGGCGTCGCCGAGGTCGGCCAGCCCGTCCCGGCCCGGGACGGGTCGGCGCTGCTGCTGCCGATCACCATGTCCGGTGACCCGGAGACGGCGTCGGACCGGGTGCAGCCGCTGCGCGACGCCACAGCCACCGTGCAGACCGCGCATCCGCAGGTACGCGTCGAGCAGGTGGGCGGGCCGTCGATCGGTCAGGCCCTCGACGACACCCTGGGCAAGGACTTCAAGCGTGCCGAGCTGCTCAGCCTGCCGGTCACCCTCGCCATCCTGATCATCGCGTTCGGCGCGCTGATCGCGGCGAGCGTCCCGGTGCTGCTGGCGCTCTCCTCGGTAGCCGCCGCGATGGGTCTGTCCACCCTCGCCTCGCACCTGGTGCCGGCCACCGACACCACGTCGCCGGTGATCCTGCTGATCGGCATGGCCGTCGGGGTGGACTACTCGCTGTTCTACATCCGCCGCGAGCGTGAGGAACGCGCCAAAGGCCGGTCCGGTCTGGACGCCGTGGAGATCGCCGCGGAGACCTCCGGGCACGCGGTAGTGGTCTCCGGCTTCGCCGTGATCATCGCGATGGCCGGGCTGCTGCTCGCCGGCGACGTGGTCTTCTCGTCCCTCGCCGTCGGCTCGATCCTGGTGGTCGCCGTCGCGGTCACCGGTTCGCTGACCGTGCTGCCCGCCCTGCTGGCCAGGCTCGGCCGCTGGGTGGACCGGCCGCGGGTGCCGCTGCTCTGGCGGTTGACCGCGCCGCGTACCGGCCGGCACGGCACGCCCCGACCGCCGCGGCTCTGGCCGGCGCTGCTCCGGCCCGCGCTGCGCGCCCCGGTGGTGACCCTGGTGATCTCGGTCGGGCTGCTGCTCGTCCTGGCCGCGCCGGCGCTGGGCATGAAGCTGAAGTTCCCGGGCATGGAGGACCTGCCCCGCACCACCCCGGCCATGCAGGCGTACGACAGGCTCACCGTCGCCTTCCCGAGCACCGGCACCAACCACGTGGTGGCCGTGCGGGCGCCGGCCGAGCAGGCCGACCGGGTCCGCGCCGCTCTCACCGACCTGGCCACCCGTGCCGCAGGTGATCCGCTGTTCGCGCCGACCGAGGCGGACGGCCCGAAGATCCAGGTGTCGGACGACCGGCGGGTTTCGGTGCTGGACGTCGCCACCCCGTACGCCAGCCGGGACGACCGGTCGGTGCGGTCACTGGAGACGTTGCGCGAGGACCTGGTCCCGGCCGAGCTGCGGGGCATCCCCGGCATCGAGTACGCGGTGGGCGGCAGCGTGGCCGACAGCGAGGACTACGCGCAGCACGTCCGCGACAAGCTGCCGCTGGTGATGGGCTTCGTGCTGGTGCTCACCTTCCTGGTCATGGTGCTCACGTTCCGGTCGGTGGTGGTCGCGGCCAGCTCGATAGTGCTGAATTTGCTCTCCGCCGGCGCGGCGTACGGGCTGCTGGTGCTGGTCTTCCAGGGCGACTGGGCCGAGGGGCTGCTCGGGTTCACCTCGATGGGCGCGATCGTCTCCTGGCTGCCGTTGTTCCTCTTCGTGGTGCTCTTCGGGCTGTCGATGGACTACCACGTGTTCGTGGTCAGCCGGATCCGCGAGGGGATCCGGGCGGGCATGCCCAACCGCGAGGCCGTCTCGTACGGGATCACCTCCTCGGCCGGGGTGGTGACCAGCGCGGCGATCGTGATGGTGGGCGTGTTCTCGATCTTCGCCACGTTGAGCACGATCGACATGAAGCAGCTCGGCATCGGTCTCGCGGCGGCGATCCTGCTGGACGCCACGATCATCAGGGGAGTGGTGTTGCCGTCGCTGATGACCATGCTGGGCGACGCGAACTGGTGGGCTCCCCGCTTCCTGCGTCGGCGTCCGGCGCCCACCCCCGCCGACCCGCCGGCCCCCGCGCCGGAGCTGGTGCCGGTGCCCTGACCGGACGGTGGGTGGCCGGGTCGCGACAGCGGCCCGGCCAGCCCGTTTCAGGGCAGCGGGCAGGGGTCCCGCGAGGCGTCAAGCGTGCGGTCCTTGCGGATCGAGGCGAAGCCGTAGCCGACGGTCGTGACGCAGAAGTCGCCTGTCGAGCCGGTGTACTCGACGTGGAAGACGGGCTTGCCGGCGTCGGCGAACGGCAGCAGTTTGGCGCACTGGCCCAGGCGGACGCACTCCTCGTTCACCGCGAAGTCGAAGTCCGGTGCGAGCGCGGCGACCTGCGGCACGTCGTTGACCAGGCCGGGGGAGAGGCTCAGCGAGCGCGCCAGCTCGGCCAGCCGGCGGTTGAACAGCAACTGGTCGTCGAAGTCGAGCGGGAACCCGGTGCGGGACGCGTACCCGTCGGCGTCGGCGAGGGCCACCGCGCCGAAGCCCTTGCCCCGGCATAGCCGGAACCGGTCGGCCAGCACCTGTCGCAGCGCGTCCCAACTCCGGACGTCCAGCCACCGGCTGCCGGGTCGACGCCCGACCGCGCCCCGTACGACCTCCGGGAAGCGGCTGGCGTCCGGGTCGTTCGGCCGGACCGATCCGACGTGCACCTGGCAGACCAGTCGACGGTCGTGCGAGCGCAGTTCGGCGGTCTGCGCGGCGGTGGTGTCCACCGGGTCCAGCAGGAAGACGTCCGCGTCCACCGTCGTGTCCAGCGGCCCGGTGAGCTGCCACTGCCACTGCCAGTGGCGGGACTGGCCGGACGGCCAGGCGGTGGGTGCTCCGGGCGGGGTCAGCTCGGCGCGACACCCGTACGCCGGCACGACCACCACCGCCACGAGGCCGGCGGCCAGGAGTCGGCGCAGTGAACGCGTCGCGGCAGGTCGCCGCGGCCGGATCCGCATCGGCAGCTCCCGGGTCCCGGGCGGCCCGTCGCCGCCCTCGGCCGGTACGCCGGCCCCGCGCTCGGCCCGACGTACCTCACCGGGTCAAACGAGCGCGGGGGTGCGGACGACGCGCGGTCAGCGCGGCGCCGCGAAGACCTGCGTCCAGTACGGGCCGTTGCTGCTGGCGATGCCGACGCCGATCTCGGTGAACGCGCAGTTCAGGATGTTGGCCCGGTGCCCGGAGCTGTTCATCCAGGCGTCCATCACCGACGCCGGGGTCTTCTGGTTCCAGGCCACGTTCTCGCCGTAGGTGCGCCACGCGTAGCCGACGCGGTCCAGCCGTACGCCGGCGTTGCTGCCGTCGCTGCCGGTGTGCGACATGTTCTGGTGGTCGGCCTGGTCCTGGCTGTGCTTCTGCGCGGCGGTCATGAGCTTGTCGTCGATGCTCAGCGCCTTGCACCCGGCCTTGGCCCGTTCGGCGTTGACCAGGTTCACCACCTCGCGCGCCTGGCTGCTCACCGTGCCGCTGGAGCTGCCGGAACCGTTTGTGGTGATCCCTCCGGTGCTGCGCGGTGCGACGCGTCGGGAGGCGGCGGTGGTACGCGACGGCGTCGGGCTGGGCTTGACGACCTTGCTCGGTGACGGGCTCGGCGGGGCGGCGGCCGTGGGTGTGCCGCTCGGGGAGGGCGCGACGAGGGTGTCCAGGGCCGGCTGTTCGGCGGGCGCCGCCGACGCGGCGTACGTGTCGTCGACGGCCGTCGGCTCGCTGGCCGTGTCGTCGCCACCGGGGAGCGCGAGCGCCCCGACGCCGAAGCTCACCACGAGGGTGGCCGCGGCGGCGGCACCTCCGATCATGAGCGGTCGCCGCCAGCGGCGCGGGGAGCGGTGCCGCCCCTCGCCGGGCCGTGCCGAGGGGTCGGCCTCGGCGGCGCTCCAGTCGTCGGCGGACTCCGGGCCGGCGTCGGCGCGCCAACCGCCTGTGGTGTCCGCGCGACCGCGCCAGTCCGTCGGGCCGTCGTCGGCCGGCCGGTGGGTCGGCCAGGCGGCGGTGTACGCGTCGGCGGGCGCGGCGGGCTCCGGCTGCCAGCGGGCGGTGGGCTGCTCGCGCTGCCACTCGTCGCCGGGGCGGTCCGGGTCGTCGCCGAACAGGTAGGCCGAGCGGGGCTCCGGGTGGTCGCGCAGCCAGTCCGGCTCGTCTGTCTGCCGCTCGGCGCTCCGGGGTGCGCCGTTCGGGTCCATCGGGTCGGTCCAGCCGTACACGCCTTTGCCTCCACGGGGTCGGTTGTTGGCCCGGGTGACGCTACGACCCGCCTGCGAGCTGCGGCAACGTGGCTAAGGAAGAGTTAAGGGGAAGTAGGACGCCAGGGGGCGGACTTCCGGGAATCGGGGCGTACAGTAAAGGTGTCCGGACAGAGCGTGTCCGTGCCGTGAAGGCAGCCCCCCGACAAGTGGACAGGTCGACGTGGAGATGATCTACGGCCTGCGAGAACTTGACGAAGGAGGGGTTTGCGGCTCAATATATAGGTGTCGCCAGTCGCGCCCGGTCATGCCCAGATACAGCCTGGAATGACAGCCGCGTACAAATGGGCGCGCGTTGGCCGGCCTTTCCGGCAGCGCATATCAAGGAGTCAGCATGGCGAAGGCCCTCTACGGCCACGTAGGTGCAGCGCCCGACCGGCGTCTGCTCGACGAGGTCACCCGACTGCGTGCCAGGGTTCAGGCACTGGAGTTCGAGATCACGCGTCTGCGTGCCGACAATGATCGGCTCGCGGCGGCTGCGGCGGAGGCGGACGATCTGCTCCGTCTGGCCGAGCCGGCGCTGACCTGACCTTCGGGTCGAAAAACTGAATCGCACCACCGCAGAAAAGCGCGCCGACACGTCACGTGCCGGCGCGCAACGCTGTCCGGCTCCCTTTCGCGTTCGACGATTCCTGATCTTGCACTGAGCCATACCGGAAACGGGCCGACACCGCGGAAATCCTCGACGGATAAGCCGATCATGAAACGCGCTTGTCTTTACCGCGCGACCCTTGCGGACGTGCCGCGCGCGCGTCGGCGACACCGTCCGGGGCGGGTCGCGTGCCGGCCCGCTCGCGTCACCGGGTTAGTCTGCGGGTTCACCCAGGTCCGCGCAGCCGGCGACGGTACGGCGGCCACCGGACGAGGATCGAGAAGGTGTATCTCAAGAGCCTGACGGTGAAGGGCTTCAAATCCTTCGCCTCCGCCACGACGTTGAAGCTGGAGCCCGGGATCACCTGCGTGGTGGGACCGAACGGCTCCGGCAAGTCCAACGTCGTCGACGCCATCGCCTGGGTGCTCGGCGAGCAGGGCGCCAAGGCGCTGCGCGGCGGCAAGATGGAGGACGTCATCTTCGCCGGCACCGCCGGCCGCGCGCCGCTGGGCCGCGCCGAGGTCACCCTCACCATCGACAACACCGACGGCGCGCTGCCGATCGAGTACACCGAGGTCTCCATCACCCGCCGGATGTTCCGCTCCGGCGAGAGCGAGTACGAGATCAACGGCAACTCCTGCCGGCTGCTCGACATCCAGGAGCTGCTGTCGGACTCCGGCATCGGTCGGGAGATGCACATCATCGTCGGCCAAGGCCGGCTCGACGGCATGCTGCACGCCAAGCCGGAGGACCGCCGCGCGTTCATCGAGGAGGCCGCCGGCGTCCTCAAGCATCGCAAGCGCAAGGAAAAGGCGCTGCGCAAGCTCGACGCCATGCAGGTGAACCTGAACCGCCTGACCGACCTCACCGCCGAGCTGCGCCGCCAGCTCAAGCCGCTGGGCCGGCAGGCGGAGGTGGCCCGCCGCGCCGCCGCAATCCAGGCGAACCTGCGCGACGCCCGCCTGCGGCTGCTCGCGGACGACCTGGCCACCCTGCGGACCACCCTGGACCGGGAGATCGCCGACGAGACCGCGTTGCGGGAGCGCCGCGAGCAGATCGAGGGTGAGCACGCCGAGGTGCAGGGCCGGCTCGGCGAACTGGAGGCTGCCCTCGCGGAGGACGCTCCGCTGCTCGCCGCCGCCCAGGACACCTGGTACAAGCTGTCCGCCCTGCAGGAACGCTTCCGCTCGATCGAGCAACTCGCCCGGGAACGCCTGCGGCACCTCAGCGCCACCGGCGACGACGAGCGGCCCGGCCGCGACCCGGACCAGCTGGAGGCCGAGGCCGAACGCGTCCGCGAGCAGGAGGAGGAGCTGCGCGCGGCCCTCACCGACGACCAGATCCGGCTGGCCGAGGCGGTGGAGCACCGCCAGGAGCTGGAACGGCAGCTCGCCGCCGCCGAACGGGAGCTGGTCGCCGCCGCCAAGGCCATCGCCGACCGGCGCGAGGGAATGGCCCGGCTCACCGGCCAGGTCAACTCGGCCCGCGCCCGGACCACAAGCGCCGGCGAGGAGATCGAACGGCTCGCCGTCGCGCACGCCGACGCGCTTGCCCGTGCCGAACAGGCACAGGCCGACCTGGACGCGGTGGCCGCGCAGTCCACCGAGGCGGACCGGGACAACGCCGACCTGGACGCCCGGCACGCCGAGGCGGTCGCCGAGCAGGAGCGTGCGCAGGCCACCGTCCGGTCGCTCGCCGACGCGGAGCGGGCCGCCGAGAAGGACGCCGCCACCTGGAAGGCCCGCGAGGAGGCGCTCGCCCTGGGTCTGCGGCGCAAGGACGGGGCCGGCGCGCTGCTCGCCCGCGCCGACGACGTACCCGGCCTGCTCGGCAGCCTCGCCGGGCTGCTCACCGTCGCCCCCGGCAACGAGGCCGCGCTGGCCGCCGCGCTCGGTGGGCTCGCCGACGCGGTCGCCGTGAGCGGGGTCGACGAGGCAGTCGAGGCGATGCGGCTGTTGAAGATCTCCGACGCCGGCCGGGCCGGCCTGCTTATCGGCAGCCCGGCCGGACCTGGCATGACCGGCTCCGCCGACGCGCTGCGCCCGAAGCTGCCCGACGGCGCCCGCTGGGCACCCGACCTGGTGGAGTGCGGCGCCGAGCTGCGTCCGGCTGTGCACCGGGCGCTGCGGGACGTGGCGCTCGTCGACGACCTGGCCGCCGCGGCGGAGCTTGTCGCCGGCAACCCGGAGTTGCGCGCCGTCACCCCGGACGGGGACGTGGTCGGCGCGTACGCGGCGGCCGGCGGGTCGGCGAAGGCACCCAGCTACATCGAGGTGCAGGCCGCCGTCGAGGAAGCCCGTACCAACCGGCTCACCGCCGAGCAGGCCGGCGCGGAACTGCGCGACCAACTCGTCGAGGCGCGCGCCGAGGTGACCGCCGCCAAGGAGCGGGTGCAGCACGCCGCCGCCGAAAAGCGCGAGGCGGAGAGCCACCGCAACGCCGCCGCCCGCCGGCTCGCCGAGCTGGGCGCGGCTGCCCGCTCGGCGAAGGCGGAGACCGACCGGCTCGGCGACTCCCGCTCCCGCGCCGAGGCCGCCCGGCAGAGGGACCTCACCGCGCTCGCCGAGCTGGAGGAGCGGCTGCGCCTGGCCGAGGAGACCCCTGTCGACGCCGAGCCCTCCACCGAGGAACGGGACCAGCTCGCCGCCATGGTGCCGCAGGCCCGGCAGAACGAGATGGAGGTCCGGCTCGCGGTGCGTACCGCCGAGGAGCGGGTCTCCTCGATCGCCGGCCGGGCCGACTCCCTCGCGCGGCAGGCCACCGCGGAGCGCGCCGCGCGGGAACGCGCCGCTGCCCGGCGGGCCGCGCGTACCCGGGGCGCGGGCATCGCCCGGGCCGTCGCGGGCGGCGCCCGCGAGGCGCTGACCCGGCTCACCACCTCGATCGCGACAGCCGAGGAGCACCGCGACGCGGTCGCCCGGGAACGGGCCGCCCGCGAGGCGGAGCTCCAGGAGGTACGCGGGGCCGCCAAGCGGCTCGGCGCCGAGCTGGAGCGGCTGACCAGCCAGGTGCACCGGGACGAGGTGGCCCGCGCCGAGCAGCGGCTGCGCATCGAGCAGTTGGAGGCGAAGGCCGCCGAGGACTTCGGGCTGGACGTGGAGAGCCTGGTCGCCGAGTACGGCCCCAACCAGCCGGTCCCGCCCACCCAGGCCGACGTGGCGATCGCCGAACGGGACGGGCTGCCGGTGCCCGAGCCGGTCCGCTACGAGCGGCCGGTGCAGGAGAAGCGTGCCGCCAAGGCGGAACGCGAACTGGCCCTGCTCGGCAAGGTCAACCCGCTCGCGCTCGAGGAGTTCGCCGCGCTGGAGGAGCGCTTCAAGTTTCTCTCCGAGCAGTTGGAGGACCTCAAGGCCACCCGGCGGGACCTGCTCACCGTGGTCAAGGACGTCGACGAGCGGATCCTGGAGGTCTTCGCCAGCGCGTTCGAGGACACCGCCCGGGAGTTCGAGCAGGTGTTCACAGTGCTCTTCCCCGGCGGCGAGGGCCGGTTGATCCTCACCGACCCCGAGGATCTGCTCACCACGGGCGTCGAGGTGGAGGCCCGCCCGCCGGGCAAGAAGATCAAGCGGCTGTCGCTGCTCTCCGGTGGCGAGCGGTCGCTGACCGCGGTGGCCATGCTGGTGGCGATCTTCCGCGCCCGGCCCAGCCCGTTCTACATCATGGACGAGGTGGAGGCGGCCCTGGACGACGTGAACCTGGGCCGGCTGATCACGTTGCTGGCACAGTTGCGGGAGAAGAGTCAGCTGATCGTCATCACCCACCAGAAGCGGACGATGGAGATCGCCGACGCGCTCTACGGCGTGACCATGCGCAGCGGGGTCACGCAGGTGATCAGCCAACGGCTCAACCGGGCCGACGAGGACGACAAGCGGCACAGCCGCGGCGAGGAGAACGGGTAGTGGCTCGGGAACGCGCGACGGCGCTCCTGCTGGACTTCGACGGGGTACTGCGCCGGTGGGACCCGGCGGTCGCCGCCGGGGTCGAGAAGGAATACGGCCTCTCCGAGGGGGTGCTCGGCGAGATCGCCATGCAGTGGGGGCGGCTCCAGCCGGTGCTCACCGGTCAGGTCAGCCACGCCGAGTGGATGAGCAGCGTGGCGGACGCCCTCACCGAGTCGGTGGGCAACCCGGAGCGGGCGCGCGCCGCCGTCGAGCAGTGGCAGAGCTACCGGGGTGAGGTCGACCCGGAGGTGCTGGAGTTCGTCCGGGAGGTCCGCGCGGCGGGCGTCCGTGTTGGGCTGGGCACCAACGCCACCGACCTGCTCGACACCGACCTGGCCGCGCTCGGCCTGGTCGGCGAGCTGGACGTGGTGGTCAACTCCTCGGCGGTCGGCGTGCACAAGCCGACGCCGGAGTACTTCCAGGCCGCCTGCCAGGCGCTTGCCACCCCGCCGGCCCGGGTGCTCTTCGTGGACGACGAGGACTGGGCGATCCGGGGCGCCCGCGCCGCCGGGCTGTCGGCGCACCGCTGGGGCGGACACGCCGACCTGCGCTACCTGCGGGCGGCCCTGGACTACTGAGGGCGCTCAGTCGCCGGTGACGCCGTCGATGCGTTCCCGGATCAGGTCGGCGTGGCCGTTGTGCCGGGCGTACTCCTCGATCATGTGCACGTACACCCAGCGCAGGCTGAAGGTGCGGGTCCCGTCGCTGCGGATCAGCGTGAACGTCTCGTCCAGGGACCGTCCCTCGGCCGCGGTCCGTGCCGCTTCGACCTCGGCTTTGAAGGCGGCGAAGGCGGCCTCCGCGTCGGCGCCGGCCGCAGCGTGGAAGTCGGCGTCGTTGTCGGTGCTGTAGTCGAAGAGGTCGGGCAGGTCCTGGCCGGCGGAGCGCTGGCGGAACCAGGAGCGCTCGACATCGGTCATGTGCAGGACCAACCCGAGAAGGCTCAAGCCGGACGGCTCGACGCTTGCCGTGAGCAACTGCTCGGCGGTGAGGCCGGCGCACTTGTGCAGCAGGGTGTCGCGGTGGTAATCGAGCCAGCCGTCCAGCATGGTGCGCTCATCAGCGACCAGGGGCTCGTGCCTGCGGTCGATCTCCGGTGCTCTCCATGTCGTCATCGGGTCATCCTGCGGCTCGGGTACGACAGCCGCGAGCGGGTTTTCACGGCACCACGACGACGGGCCAGCGCCCGGTGCGGACCAGGCGGGTCGCGACCGAGCCGACCAGCCGGTGACCGGCCTGTTCGGAGGCGCCCACCACGACCATGTCGGCCTGGCACTCGTCGGCTGCCGCGCACAGCTCGGTGTACGCGTCGCCGCGCCGGCACAGGAACGTCACCGGGAGCCGCCACTCCTCGGCTCCGCGCCGGCACTCGCGACGCAGCTCGTCGGCCAGCTCGTCGTGGGTGCGCTGGATGGCGGCGGCGTCCACCCCGGGCACGAGTGCGCTCAGCCCGCTCGACGAGCTGACGAAGACCACCACGAGGGCGGCACCCTGGCGGCGGGCCAGGCCTGCGGCGTACGCGCCGGCCCGCTCGGAGGTGCGGGTGCCGTCCACGCCGACCAGGACGACCCGGGGACCGTCGGTGCCCCGCTCGAACGGCACCGGACGGGTCCGGGGGCCGTACTCCTCGCGGTCGGGTGCTCCCACGCTCATGCCGCTGCCTCCACTGTCGGCTTCCGCTCGATGTCGCCTGTCGTCGGTGAGCTGTTGTGCTGGCGCAGCGGCACTTCCTTGATGAAGATCACCGCGATCAGCGCGACAAGCGCGAAGGGCGCGGCGGCCAGGAAGATGTCACCGGCGCCGTGGCCGTACGCGCTCTCCACCACCGTCCGGATCGGGCCGGGCAGGGTGTGCACGTCGGGCAGGACTCCGCCGCTGCCCGAGCCGGCTGCGGAGATGCCGAGCCGTCCCAGGCCGTCCGCCGTGTAGCCGGTGACCCGGTGGGCGAGCACCGCACCGAGCACGGAGACGCCTATCGCGCCGCCCAGGCTGCGGAAGAACGCCACGGTCGAGCTGGCCACGCCGAGCTCGTGCGTGCCGACGGTGTTCTGCACGGCGAGGACCAGGTTCTGCATGGTCATGCCCAGGCCGACGCCGACCAGCGCCATGTAGACGCTGAGCAGGGTGAAGCTGGTGTCGGCCCGCAGCGTGCCCATCAGCGCGAAGCCGGCGGTGAGAAGTGCCGTACCGATCACCAGGAACCGCTTCCAGCGGCCGGTCCGGGTGATGATCCGGCCGCTCAGCGTCGAGGACACCAGCAGGCCGAGGATCATCGGGAGGGTCATCAGGCCGGACATGGTCGGGCTTTGGCCACGGCTGATCTGGAAGTACTGGCCGAGGAAGACCGAGGCGCCGAACATGCCCACGCCGACCGCGATGCTGGCGACGACAGCCAGGGCGATGGTGCGGTTGCGGAACAGCCGGGGCGGGATCATCGGCTCGGCGGCCCGGGTCTCCACCCGGATCGCCAGCGCGGCGAGCGCCAGGGCGCCGACCACCATGACGACGCTCTGCCAGGAGGCCCAGGCGAACTGGCCACCGGCGAGCGAGACCCAGATCAGCAGCACCGATACGGCCGCGGTGATCAGGGTGGCGCCCCACCAGTCGATCTGCGCCTTCCGCTTCACGACAGGCAGGTGCAGGGTCTTCTGGAGCACGACGAGCGCGGCGATGGCGAACGGCACGCCTACGTAGAAGCACCAGCGCCAGCCGAGCCACGAGGTGTCGACGATCACACCGCCGATCAGCGGGCCGCCGATGGTGCCGACGGCCATCACGGCGCCGAGGTAGCCGCTGTAGCGGCCCCGCTCGCGCGGCGCGATCATGGTCGCCATGATCACCTGGGCCAGCGCGGTGAGGCCACCGGCACCGATGCCCTGGAGCACCCGGCAGGCGATCAACTCGGTGGTGCCCTGTGCGGCGCCGGCCAGCACCGAACCCAGCACGTAGATCCCCAGGGAGATCTGGACCAGGAGCTTCTTGCTGGTCAGGTCTGCGAGTTTGCCCCAGATGGGGGTGGTCGCGGTGGTCGCGAGCAGGGCCGAGGTGACCACCCAGGTGTACGCGGACTGACCGCCGCGCAGCTCGGTGATGATCCGCGGCAGCGCGTTCGAGACGACCGTGGAGGAGAGGATCGCGACGAACATGCCGAGCAGCAGGCCGGAGAGGGCCTGCAGGATCTGCCGGTGGGTCATGTCGACGCCGGTCGCCCGGGTGGGCGCTGTCGCCTGGCTCATCGTTGCTGCCTCCGGGTGGAGTCGAGGGGTGGAAGCGGGGGGCCGCGCGGGAGCGTTGCCTGAGGCAACCATTCAGAACTAGTTGCCTGAAGCAACAACCTATGAGACCCGAGGTTCATTCCCCGCACCGCGCTGTCACTGCCAGGCGTCGTTGAACCGGCCGAGCAGACGCGCGAACTCCTCGACGTCCCGGGCCGGCCAGTCGTTCATGGTGCGCAGCAGCTCCCCCACCCGCGCGGAACGGGCGGCGTCGAACCGGCGCTGGCCCTCCTCGGTGAACGTGATCTGCGCGGCCCGCCTGTCGCTCGGGTCGGGGTCGCGGCGGACCAGGCCGAGGACCTCCAGCGCGTTGATCTGCCGGCTCAGCGTCCCCTTGCCCACACCGAGCCGCGCCGCCAACTCGGTCAACCGGATCGACCCGCTACGCCGCAGCCAGAGCAGCAGCCCGTAGGTGTTCGGTTCGAGGTTCGGGTGCACCTCCCGGGCGATCTCCCACGAAACCGCCCGGCCACGACGCAACAGAGCGGTCAACTCGTGCTCGACCGCCCGGATCGGCTCCGGCAGGTGCTCATCCACGGGCTAGAGACTACGACGCGGCCCGCTCGCCGGCTGCCGACAGTCGGCGCCGCATCACCGGCCGCAGGCGTCCGTCCTTCGTGGTGCCCTCGATCGTCACGTCCGCCCCACGCCCCTCATGGGTCAGGGTGGCCACCGCGTTGCCGAAGTAGGGCCCGGCCAGCTTGCGCCAGCGCACCCCCGGCCGGCGGACACCCGCCGAACGGGCCAGCGCCCGGGTGGCCCCCGCCGGACCCGCCGACCAGCCCAGCCGCATCAACGGGCGGATCCCGGCCGGCACCTGGTTGTGGATCGGCGAGCAGGTGAGCTGGTGTACGGGGGTGACAACTGCCGGGTCGGCGAACCGGGCCCGGGCCACGTACGAATGGTGCACATCCCCGGAGAGCACGCTTATCGACGCCGGTGGGGCGTACGCCGGGCCGGCACCCACCCGGGCACCCGACTCCCTAGGGGTGCCGGTGCCGATCCGGGCAAACGTCTCCCCGAGCGCCTCGAAGGACCGCCGGAACGCCGCCCAGTGCTCCAGGTCGAGCGCCCGGCGCAGCTTCTCGGCGCCGCGCGCCACCCACGGCCGGCGCGAGTCCGCCAGCTTCTCGTTCCACGCCTCGATGTGGTGGATGCCCTGCGGCAGCAGCCAGGGCAGCGAGGCGCCGACCACGAGATGGTCGTAGACGCCGTGCGCCTGGTCGAGGAACCAGGACCACTCGCCCGGCGGCAGCATCGCCCGGCTGCCCGGTTCCAGCACCCGGCTGCACCTGTTGTCCAGCATGACCAGCCGAGTCCGGCCCAGGTCCAGGGCGAAACTCCACTGGTACTGCACGGCCCGCCAGCGCTCCGTGTCATGCGCCAGGTCGGACTCCTGGTCGACGCGGTGCCCGAACTCGCGCAGCACGCCCGTGGCGTCCTCGGCGGCGGCGACCTTCGCGAAGACCGGGTCGGCGGCGATCTCGTCCGGGGAGAGGTTGCCGAGGTGCTGGTAGACCCAGTACGAGGCGAGCCCGCTGCCGATCCGCTCCTGCCACCACGGCTGCTCGCGCATCTCGGCACGCCACGACTTCGAGGTGTTCCAGTCGTCGATGATCTCGTGATCGTCGAAGATCATCACGCTCGGCACGGTGGACAGCAGCCAGCGGATCTCCGGATCGCGCCACGACTCCAGGTACAGCTTCGTGTACTCGTCGAAGCTCACCACCTGGTCGGCCGGCGCGCCCTTCGGCCGCCGCCGGCGCCGACGCAGCAGCCGCCGCACCGTCGGCGAGGTCACATCGGCGTACACCTGGTCGCCGAGCAGCACCAGCAGGTCCGGCAGCGCGTCGGACTCCGGGTCGGCCATCAACCGCCTGGCGTACGCGTCGAGCGCGTCCGGCGGCAGCCTGCGGGTCGTGGAGTGCTGGGTGGTCTCCCGGCACGATCCGAAGATCAGGTTGACCGGCTGGTCCCGGTCGTCGGCCGCCCGGGTGCGGATCACGCTCGGCGGGAAGCCGCTGCTGGCCACCGGCCAGACCAGCTCGTCGTCGACGAGCACCTCGTAGGTGGTCGTGCTGTCCGGAGTGAGCCCCTCCACCACGACGAGGGCGTAGTGGTGGTCGTACGCCGAGAAGGTGGGCGCGGTGCCTGTGGCGCCGCCGGCGGTGCGGACCGTGACCACGGCGGGCGCCGCCGTCTCCACCCAGATGGTCGCCCTGGTGTCGACGACTCGCCGCAGGAGTGGGCCGATGAGGAGGTGTGCGGCGGGCATGTCGCCGAGCCTACCGCCGGTTCCTGGCACCAGCCGGGTGCGGTGGCTGGGACGCCGTCGCCGCCATCTGACAGGATTCCGGCATGGCCGAATATCTCGTCCTCGCTCTGGTCCTGCTCGGTGTGCTGATCGCCGGCACAGTCGGGCTGGTCGTGCCGCGGTTGCGGCGGCGGCCCGAGCCCCCGCTGCCCCGCACCGAGGTCGACACCAGGGCCGAAGAGGATCTCGCCGGCCCGCCGGTCGAGGCACCCGAGTCCGATCTGTCCACTGGTGTCCTCGTCGAGCCGCCACCGGTCATCGAGGCGCCCCCCGTCGAGGTGCCCGAGCCGACCGCCGGGCGGCTGGTCCGGCTCCGCTCGCGGCTGTCCCGCTCGCAGAACGTCTTCGGCAAGGGTCTGCTCGGCCTGCTCGCCCGCGACCACCTCGACGAGGACGTCTGGGAGGAGATCGAGGACAGCCTGATCAGCGCCGACGTGGGCGTCGACGCCACCCGGGACATCGTCGACCGGCTCCGCGAACGGACCCGGGTGCTCGGCACCCGCTCGGCCTCCGAGCTGCGCGCGCTGCTCGCCGCCGAGCTGGTCAACGCCCTCGACCCGGGCATGGACCGCTCGCTGCGGACCGCCCCGAAGGAGGGCGTCCCGGCAGTCGTGCTCGTGGTCGGCGTCAACGGCGCCGGCAAGACCACCACCTGCGGCAAGATCGCCCGGGTGCTGGTGGCCGACGGCCGCAGCGTGCTGCTCGGCGCCGCGGACACCTTCCGGGCCGCCGCCGCCGACCAGCTGGAGACCTGGGGGTCCCGCGTCGGCGCCGAAACCGTCCGGGGGCCCGAGGCCGCCGACCCGGCGAGCGTCGCCTTCGACGCGGTCAAGCGCGGCATCGACACGGGCGTGGACACCGTGCTCATCGACACCGCCGGCCGGCTGCAGAACAAGGTCGGCCTGATGGACGAGCTGGGCAAGGTCAAGCGCGTGGTCGAGAAGCAGGGGCCGATCGACGAGACACTGCTCATCCTGGACGCCACCACCGGGCAGAACGGCCTGGAACAGGCCCGGGTCTTCACCGAGGTGGTGAACGTGACGGGCGTGGTGCTGACCAAGCTCGACGGCACCGCCAAGGGCGGCATCGTGATCGCCGTACAACGCAAGCTCGGCATCCCGGTGAAGCTCGTCGGTCTCGGCGAAGGCAAGGACGACCTGGCCCCGTTCGACCCCGCGCAGTTCGTCGACGCGCTGCTGGGGACCGAGGCCACCGGACGGGACGCGTAGTCTCTGGTGACCACCGACGATCGCGCGTACGCGGGCTGGCGCGACCCCGGCCACCCCTCGCAGCGCCTCGGGAGACCGTACGTGACTTCGCAGGAGATCCCGCTGCACGGCGGCAACGTGAGCACGGTTGTCCGGGTCGGGGACACCGTCCGTCGCAACGCCGGGCCGTGGACCCCGTCCGTGCACGCGCTGCTGCGGCACCTGGAGTACGTGGGTTTCACAGGCGCCCCCAAGGCGCTCGGCATGGACGAACGCAACCGCGAGGTCCTGTCGTACCTGGAGGGGGAGTGCGGGGAGTACCCGCTCGCCCCCCACTGGGTGACCGACGAGGCGCTTGTCACAGTCGCCACCATGCTGCGGATGTTCCACGACGCGCAGTACGGCTTCACCCCGCCGCCCGGTGCGGTCTGGCGCTCGTTCGGGCCGCCGCCGCCGGACACCGAGGTGATCTGCCACCACGACGCCGCGCCGCACAACGTGATCTGGCGACCCGACGGCACGCTTGGCCTGATCGACTTCGACCTCGCGTCGCCAGGCGCCCGGATCTACGACGTGGCGTACGCGGCCTGGACGTGGGTGCCGATCTTCGCAGACCGGGACTCGATCACCCTGGGGTGGAGGCGTCCGGACAGGCCGCGCCGGTTGCGCCTCTTCGCCGACGCGTACGGGCTGATCCCGCGGGACCGGCACCGGCTGATCCGCACCATCCGCAAGCGGATCGTGGACCACGTCGAGGGGATCCGTCGAATGGCCGCCGCCGGTGAGCCGGCGTTCGTTCGGATCGTGCACAAGGGCCACCTACGCCGGCCGATGCGCGACCTGCGGCTGCTCGACTACGAGCGGCACGCCCTGGAGAACGCCCTCCGCTGAGCTGTTCGAACGATCCACCATCGTCCATGCCGCCGACTGTGCGGACTTCGTGACACGTACGAAACAACCTGTCACGAAACGGAAACCGGCACGGGCCCCTGGGTGAAACAGCCGGCCGCGAAGCTTCCGCGCAACCGGCCTACGGGCGACGCTGCCCCGGAAAGCCGCGAAGGAGGACTTCACCTTTAGGAGGCCAGCGTGCCTGAAGCACCGACGATCGACGGCGCCAATACCACGTGGCTGCTGGTTTCGACCGCGCTCGTGCTGCTCATGACCCCCGGACTGGCGCTGTTCTACGGCGGCCTCAACCGGGCCAAGGGCGTACTCAACATGATGATGATGAGCTTCTCCGCCATCGGGCTCATCAGTGTTCTGTGGTGGTTCTACGGCTTCAGCGTCGCCTTCGGGACCGACGTGAACGGTTTCTGGGGCGACCCGGGCGCGTACCTCGGCACCAAGACCTTCCTCGCCGAGACCGACCTGTGGGGTGCCACGGCGGAGAACCCCAGCGGCATCGGGGTCCCGCTCTACGTGTTCATGGCCTTCCAGATGGTCTTCGCGGTGATCACCGTCGCGCTGATCAGCGGCGCCATCGCCGACCGGGCCAAGTTCGCCGGCTGGCTGCTGTTCGCGTTCGGCTGGGCCACCCTTGTCTACTTCCCGGTCGCCCACTGGGTGTGGGGCGGCGGCATCATCGGCGCCGACATCCACGCGCTCGACTTCGCCGGCGGTACCGCTGTGCACATCAACGCCGGTGCGGCGGCCCTGGCCGTGGCGCTGGTGCTCGGCAGGCGGCTCGGCTGGCCGCGTGAGGGCATGAAGCCGCACAACATCCCGCTCGTCGCGCTCGGCGCCGGTCTGCTGTGGTTCGGCTGGTTCGGGTTCAACGCCGGCTCGGAACTGACCGTCGACTCGGTCGCCGGTCTCGCCTTCATCAACACGCAGCTCGCCACGGCGGCGGCGGTGCTCGGCTGGATCGCTGTCGAGTGGATCAAGGACCGGAAGCCGACGATGGTGGGCGCCTCGTCCGGCGCCATCGCCGGCCTGGTCGCCATCACCCCGGCCTGTGGCTTCATCGCCCCCTGGGCGGCCGTCCTGCTCGGCGTCGTCGCCGGCGCGGTGTGCGCCGTCGCCGTCGGCCTCAAGTACAAGCTCGGCTTCGACGACTCCCTCGACGTGGTAGGTGTGCACTTCGTCGGTGGTTGGATCGGGTCGCTCTGGCTGGGCCTGTTCGCCACCAACTCGGTGAACGCCGCGATCAGCGACGTGGTGGGTGCCTCCGACGGCCTCTTCTACGGCGGCGGCGCGACCCAGCTCGGACGGCAGGCCCTGGCCGGCCTGATCGTCACCGTGTGGTCGTTCGGCATCGCCTGGGTGCTGGCCTTCGTCATCGAGAAGACGATCGGCTTCCGCGTCCGGGGCGAGGCCGAGGTCGAGGGCATCGACATCGCCGAGCACGCCGAGAGCAGCTACGACCTGTCTCCTGCGGGCGGCGGCACGGGCAGCGCGTTCGCGATGGCCGGCATCGGCACCCCCGGTGGCGGTACGAGCGGCGCCAAGCCGGAGGCGGAGCCCGCCGAGCCCGTAAGCGAAAAGGTCGCCGGTTAACGTTCCTGGGATGGAGGGGTTGGACATGAAGCTGGTGACCGCGGTCATCAAGCCGTACCAGCTGGACGCGGTGAAGGAGGCCCTGCACGCCCTCGGCGTGGCCGGGCTGACCGTCAGCGAGGTCCAGGGGTACGGGCGGCAGAAGGGGCACACCGAGGTCTACCGGGGTGCCGAGTACACGGTCGAGTTCCTGCCCAAGATCCGGGTAGAGGTGCTCACCGACGAGATCGACGTGGACAAGGTGGTGGACGCCATCGTCGGCGCCGCCCGTACCGGCAAGATCGGTGACGGCAAGGTCTGGGTCACCGGTGTCGAAGAGGTCGTCCGGGTACGCACCGGCGAGCGCGGCCTCGACGCCCTCTGACGTCGACCACCACTGACATGACCTCGTTGATCAAGGGGAACGCGTCCGGTCAGGCAGCTGACGGCGACGCGAACCTCCTGATCAACGAGGTCGTCGGCGTACGCGGGGGGATCGGGGAGGCCGCCCGGGTGGGGCGGGCGGCCGCGTACGACGCCTTCCTGCGCGGGCTGCTGCCGGCGCGGGACGGCGTGGCGCTGCTCGCCGTCGGCGGGTTGGGGCGTCGGCAGTGCGCGCCGTACGGCGACCTCGACCTGGTCCTCCTGCACGCCGGGGTGCCCGGCACCGACGAACTGGCCGCCTCGGTGTGGTACCCGATCTGGGACGCAGGCCTGCGCCTCGACCACTCGGTACGCACCGTCTCCGAAGCGCTGTCGGTGGCCCAGGACGACGTCAAGGTGGCCCTCGGGTTGCTCGACGCGCGGCTGGTGGCCGGCGACCGGGCACTGGCCGACTCGCTGATCCGTACCGCCGCCGACCACTGGCGGCGCACCGCCGTGCGGCACCTGCCCGGTCTGCGGACGGTCACCGAGGCCCGCTGGCAGGCCCACGGCGAGCTGGCCTTCCTGCTGGAGGGTGACCTCAAGGAGGCCGCCGGCGGGCTACGGGACGTGGGGCTGCTGCGGGCGATCTCCGCCGCCGGCATCACCGACGCGCTGCGCCCTGCCGTACGCGCCGCCCACAGGCGCCTGCTGGACACCCGCGACGCCCTGCACCAGCAGGTCGGCCGACGGGTCGACCGGCTGGTCGCCCAGGAACGCGACGGCGTGGCCGCGCTGCTGGGGCTGGAGAACGGCGACGCTCTCCTGCGCCGTGTCGCCGGGGACGCCCGCACGGTCAGCCACGCCCTGGACGACGCCTTCCGGGCCGCGGACCGGCTGCGGTCCGGCAGGTCCCGGGGCGGAAACGGTCGTCCCGTCCGCCGCCCGGTGGCCCGTGACGTCGTCGAACACGACGGCGAGTTGGTGCTCGCGCGGACCGCGATCGGAGCACGCCCCGACCCGAGCCTGTCCCTGCGGATCGCCGCCGCGGCGGCCGCCACCCGGCTGCCGATCGCGCGAGCCACCTGCGAGTGGCTGGCGGCGTACTGCCCCCCGCTGCCCGCGCCCTGGCCGGCCGAGGCCAGGGCCGCGCTCACCACGCTGCTGGGCGCCGGTCCCGGTCTGGTGCCGGCCTGGGAGACGTGTGACAGGTACGGGCTTGTCGACGGCTGGCTGCCCGAGTGGACCCGCCTGCGCAGCCTGCCCCAGCACAACCCGGTGCACCGCTACACCCTCGATCGGCACCTGGTGCAGACCGCACACGAGGCCAGCCGGCACACCCGCGAGGTGGAACGCCCCGACCTGCTGCTGCTCGGCGCCCTGCTGCACGACATCGGCAAGGGCCTCCCCGGTGACCACAGCACGGTCGGGGTGCCGCTCGCCGAGGCGGTGGCGACCCGGATCGGACTGCCGGCCGCCGAGGCCGAGCTGATCGGCAGGCTGGTACGTCTGCACCTGCTGCTGCCCGACGTGGCCACCCGCAGGGATTTGGCGGACCCGGTCACCATCGCCTCGGTGGCGGAGGCGGTAGGTGACACCGGCACGCTCGACCTGCTGCACGCGCTGGTCCGCGCGGACGCGGCGGCGACCGGGCCGGCGGCCTGGTCGGACTGGAAGGGCCGGCTCGTCGCCGAGCTGGTCTCCCGGGTCCGTACCGCACTGGACACCGGCGTACTGCCCGAGCCTCCGGCTCCGGACCCGGCACTGCTGGCCGGGCCGCTGCCTGTCGTCCACCTCGCCGAGGACCGGGTGGCGGTGGCCGCCGCCGACCGGCGTGGGCTGCTCGCCACGGTCGCCGGCTGCCTGGCGCTGCACCGGCTGGAAGTGATCTCGGCGGACGCCTCGGCCGTCGACGGGCGGGCCCTGGTCGAGTGCCGGGTGCAACCCCGGTACGGGCTGCCACCGGACCCGGTCCCACTCCGGGCCGACCTGCGCCGCGCCGTCGCCGGGGACGTGTCGGTCACCCAGCGCCTGCGCGGGCGTGCGCTCGCCGGTCGTGGCGCCGGCGCGGCACCCCGCGTGGTGTGGCACCGCGAGGCGGCCACCGACGCCGTGCTCCTGGAACTGCGCGCCGCCGACGCCGCCGGGCTGCTCTACCGGGTCGCCTGCGCGCTCGACGAGGCCGGCGCCCTGGTCCGCGCGGCCCGGATCTCCACCCTCGGCGGCGACGTGGTGGACGCCTTCTACCTGGTGGGCGGCTGGCCGGACGACGCCACCCGAGCCCGCCTCGAGGCCGCCGTCCTCGCCGCCGTCTGACCGGCGGTTCCCGGCCGTCGTCGAGCCGCGCGTCGCGCGACGACGGCCAGCTGCTCGTGCGAGCCGACCACCTCGTCGAGCGACATACCGCAGAGTCATGTTCATACCTGGGAGTCATATCGCTCACCGGTGTGTGCGCCGCCGCTTCCCCGGCGCGCGGGAGAGCGGCAGGCCAGACCGGCGGCGGCGGGTACGTCGGCGGACGTAGCGGCGGTGCCGCCGCCGGACGCACGACGGGTGCTCCCGGCGCGGGCAGAATGACGGCCATGTGGCGCGGCGGGTGGCAGACGAGAGCGGCGGACGCCCTGCTCGCTCTGGTGCTGCTCGGGTTCGGGCTGCTCGCCACCGGCCTGGCCGGGGACAACCAGCCCGGGTCGCGGCCGGTGGACACCGCCTGTCGGCTGCTGATCGCCGTCGCCGCGCTCGCCCTGTCCGTCCGGCGGCGCGTCCCGCTCGTCACCCTCGCCGTGGTCACCGTGGCCACGGCGACGTACCTGCTGATCGGCTACCCGTACGGCCCCGTCCTGCTCACGTTCCTGGTGGCGGTGTACAGCGTGGCGGTGCGGCTGCCGGTACGCCCGGCCGCGCTCGCCGCAGGCGCCGCGTTCGTCCTGCTGCTGGCCCACGTCTTCTTCGCCCGCGGTCCGGCGCCGGGTTGGGCGGGAGTGCTGCCCGCCTCGGCCTGGGTGGTCGTACCGTTCGCGGTGGGGGTGGTGGTGCGCGTGACCCGCGAGGCCGCCGCCCGCACCCGCGTGGAGCAGGCCCGCGACCGCGCCGAACAGGCCCGGCGGCAGGCCGACGAGGAGCGGCTGCGCATCGCGCAGGAGGTGCACGACGTGGTGGGTCACGGGCTGGCAGCGATCAGCATGCAGGCGGACATCGCCCTGCATCTGCTGCCGAAGCGGCCGGAGCAGGCCGAGGTCGCCCTGACCGCGATCAGTCGGACCAGCCGGGAGGCGCTCGACGAGCTGCGGGTCACCCTCGGTGCCGTCCGACGGGGTGCGGAGCGTGGGCCGGTACCCGGTCTGGCCCGGCTCCCGGCGTTGCGCGACCGGCTCGCCGGAGCGGGGCTGACCGTGGAGGTACGCGTGGTAGGTGATCCCCGGGAGCTGCCGGCGGCGGTGGACCTGGCCGCGTACCGGGTGGTGCAGGAGGCCCTGACCAACGTGCTGCGCCACGCGCGGGTGGCCCGCGCGGAGGTGACAGTGGGGTACCGCCCCGACGAGGTGACAGTCGAGGTCAGCGACCGGGGCGCGGGGGCCACCCGGGCCGGTCTGGATCCGGCCGACGACGTGAGCGGGCACGGCCTGGCCGGGATGCGGGAACGGGTCACCGCGCTGGGCGGGCGGCTCACCGCCGGGCCGCGCCCGGACGGCGGCTTCCGGGTGGAGGCGCGCCTGCCGGTGGAGTCGGTCCCGTGATCCGGGTGCTGATCGCCGACGACCAGGACCTGGTCCGGCTCGGTCTGCGCGCGCTCGTGGAGAGCGAGGACGACCTGGCGCTGGCCGGCGAGGCGTCCGACGGGCTGCGGGCGGTGGAACTGGCCCGCCGGGAGCGGCCCGACGTGGTGCTCATGGACATCCGGATGCCAGGCATCGACGGCATCGAGGCGACCCGCCGCATCGTCGCCGACCCCGACCTGATCGGCACGCGGGTGGTGGTGCTCACGACCTTCGAGCTGGACGAGTACGTCTTCGACGCGCTGCGCCACGGCGCGAGCGGATTCCTCACCAAGGACACCCGGCCGGCGGAGCTGCTGCGCGCGATCCGACTGGTGGCCGAGGGCGAGGCGCTGCTGTCGCCGTCGGTGACGCGTCGGGTGGTGCGGGAGTTCGCCAGCAGGCCGTCGCGGGCGCTGCGCCCGCACCCCCGGCTGGACACGCTCACCGACCGGGAGCGCCAGGTGGTCGGCCTGGTCGGCGAAGGGCTGAACAACGAGGAGATCGCCGCCCGGTTGGTGCTCAGCCCGGCGACCGCGCGGACCCACGTCAGCCGCGCGATGGGCAAGCTGGGAGCCCGAGACCGGGCGCAGCTCGTCGTCTTCGCGTACCAGTCGGGGTTGGTCTCGGGGTGAGGCCCGGGCCGCCAGCGGCCCCGCGGCGGGGCGGCTACCCTAGCGGTGGTCGGACTCCGCAGTGCCGGCCGCGTTGTGCCCGCCGGAACACTGACAAACGGGATGTTCGCGTGTTTGACACCTTGAGTGACCGCCTGTCCGGGATCTTCACCAAGCTCCGCGGCAAGGGACGGCTCACCGACGCCGACATCGACGCCACCGCGCGCGAGATCCGCCTCGCGCTGCTGGAGGCGGACGTCGCGCTGCCGGTGGTCAAGGGCTTCATCGCGGCCGTCAAGGAGCGTGCCCGCAGCGCCGAGGTCTCCCAGGCGCTGAACCCGGCCCAGCAGATCATCAAGATCGTCAACGAAGAGCTGATCAACGTGCTCGGTGGCGAGGGCCGGCGGCTCCAGTTCGCCAAGCAGCCGCCCACGGTGATCATGCTGGCCGGCCTCCAGGGCTCCGGTAAGACCACCCTGGCCGGCAAGCTGGCCCGCTGGCTCAAGGGCCAGGGGCACCAGCCGCTGCTGGTCGCCGCCGACCTCCAGCGTCCCAACGCCGTCGGGCAGCTCCAGGTGCTCGGTGGCCGGGCCGGCGTCGAGGTGTACGCCCCGGAGCCCGGCAACGGCACCGGCGACCCGGTGCAGGTGGCGCGCGCCTCGATCGAGCACGCCAAGCGGGCCGCCCGCGACATCGTCATCGTCGACACCGCCGGCCGTCTCGGCATCGACGCCGAGATGATGCAGCAGGCCGCCGACATCCGCGACACCGTCCAGCCGGACGAGGTCATCTTCGTCATCGACGCGATGGTCGGTCAGGACGCCGTGCGCACCGCCGAGGCGTTCCGCGACGGCGTCGGCATCACCGGCGTGGTGCTCTCCAAGCTCGACGGCGACGCCCGTGGTGGTGCCGCGCTGTCGGTCCGCGAGGTCACCGGGCAGCCGATCCTGTTCGCCTCCACAGGCGAGAAGCTGGAGGACTTCGACGTCTTCCACCCCGACCGGATGGCCAGCCGGATCCTCGGCATGGGCGACGTCCTCACTCTGATCGAGCAGGCCGAGCAGGCCTTCGACTCCGATCAGAAGGAGAAGATGACCGCCAAGCTGATGGGCGGCGAGCAGTTCACCCTCGACGACTTCCTCGACCAGCTCATCGCGGTCCGGCGGATGGGCCCGATCGCCAACGTGCTGGCCATGATGCCCGGCATGGGGCAGATGAAGGACCAGCTCGCCGACCTGGACGACAGCCACTTCGACCGGGTCACCGCGATCATCCGGTCGATGACCCCTGGCGAGCGCAACAACCCGAAGATCATCAACGGTTCCCGCCGGGCGCGCATCGCCAACGGCTCCGGCGTCACGGTGATGGACGTCAACCAGCTGCTCAACCGCTTCGCCGACGCGCAGAAGATGATGAAGCAGATGGGCGGCATGATGGGCCTTCCCGGCGGCGGCCGGCGCAAGGCCACCAAGTCGCCGAAGAACAAGCGCAAGGGCACCAAGGGCGGCGGCCGTCCGCGTACCGGCGCCGGGATGCCCGGAGGCTTCCCCGGTGGCATGCCGCAGCTCCCGCCGGGCATGGACCCGAACGACCTCGCCGGAGGCCAGGGCCTGCCGCCCGGCTTCAAGCTCCCGAAGATCGACTTCAACAAGCTCGGCAAGGGCGGCGACAACCGCCCCCGCTGACCGGGTGTGGGTGAGACCGACGGCTTCGCGAAGGCCCCGGTGATCGGGTAGGACTGTGCGCATGGCTCTTCACGTGCGCGGTGTGCTCCTCCCCGACGACGAGGTACGGGATCTCTGGCTGGTCGGCGACCAGGTGACCTTCACCCCGGTCCCCGGGGCGGAGACGGTCGTCGACGGCGGCTTCGTCCTGCCGGGGCTCGTCGACGCGCACTGCCACATCGGCATCGCCCGCGGCGGCGCCCCGATCACCTCCCTCGACCAGGCCCGCGAGCTGGCCCACGTCGACCGGGACGCAGGTGTGCTGGCGATCCGCGACGCCGGCTCGCCGTACCCGTACCCCGAACTCGACGACGAACCGGACCTGCCGCGACTGGCCCGCGCCGGCCGGCACGTCGCGCCGCCGAAGCGCTACCTGCGCGACATCGGGGTGGAGGTCGGCGCCGCCGAGGTGGCCGCCACGGTTGCCGCGCAGGCGCGGGCCGGCAACGGCTGGGTCAAGCTGGTCGGCGACTGGATCGACCGCGGCGTGGGCGACCTCGCGCCGGCCTGGGACGCCGACACCCTCACCGCGGCCGTCCAGGCCGCGCACGACGCCGGGGTACGCGCCGCGGTGCACACCTTCTCCGAATCGGCCGTCGAGATCATGGTGCGGGCCGGCGTGGACTCGGTCGAACACGGCACCGGACTCAGCCTCGACCTGATCGACGAGATGGCCCGGCGCGGCACCGCGCTGATCCCCACGATGATCAATATCGCCACGTTCGGCGGCATCGCCGAGCAGGCGCGGGCCAAGTTCCCCGGGTACGCCGACCACATGCTCGCCCTGCGCGACGGCTTCCCCGACGTGGTGCGCGCCGCCCACGAGGCGGGCGTACCGATCTACGTCGGCACCGACGCCGGCGGCGGCATCGACCACGGGCTCGCCGCCGAGGAGATGCTGCTCCTGCACGAACGGGCCGGAATGTCACAGCTGGACGTACTCGCCGCCGCCTCCTGGGGCGCCCGGCAGTGGCTCGGCTTCCCCGGCCTCGTCGAAGGCGGCCTCGCCGACCTGACCGTCTACCCCGAGGACCCCCGCCGCGACCTGCGCGTCGTCCGTGCCCCGTCCCGCACGATCCTGCGCGGCCGAGTCCTGAACTGACCCGCGTCTGCTCCGCTTCGCCGCACGATCTTGCGCAGGACCGAAAGAAGATCCGCGCAACATCGGGGTTATTGCTGCCTCAGGCGTTCGTGAGACAGCAACTTCAGGGAAGTTGCCCGGATCTTGAGGCAGGCGTCGGCGCGGGCACAGGCGCAGGTGCAGGCGCGGGTGTGCCGCGGTCGGCTCGCGGTGCCGGGTCAGCGGGGTGGGCGGGCGGCGGCGCTGAAGAGGCGTACGGCCAGGTCGGTGAGGGCCGTGGCGGTCTGGTCGATTGGGGAGCGGGGGAGCACGATGTGGCTCACCACCAGCCGGACGATCGTGTCGGCGGCGAAGGCCAGCGCGGCCTGGTCGGCTCCGGGTAGGTGGTCGCCGGCCCAGTCGATGAGCGCGCCGGACGCCTCGGTGAGCACCACCTCGGCCCGTGTCGTGAGGTACGGAAGCAGTTCGTCAGACCCGCCACGGGCGCTTGTCAGGATGGCCTTGACCAGCGGGTTCTCGGCTGCGGTGGTGAGGGTGCGTTCGATCGCCGCGTACGCGCCGGCGTGTACGTCCGAGCCGTGCGCGAGCAGGGCGGCGCGGACCTCGCCGACGAACCGGTCCACCTCCCGGCGGGCGAGCGCCTCGGCCAGCCCCGCCTTGCTGCCGAACTCGTTGTAGACGGTCTGCCGGCTCACCCCCGCCGTGGTGGCCACCCCGCCCATCCGGACCGCGTCCCAGCCCGCCGCGATGGTCCGTGTGCGGGCGGCGTCCACGATCGTGTCCCGCAGGCGCTGGCGGGGCGAGTCCGTCGATGTAGTCATGGTGGTCGAATTCTACGGCCGCGCCGCCGACCCGCCCAGGCCGCGCCGCCGACCCGTCGCGCGCCGCGCCGTCGACCCGTGGAGGCGCGCGCCGTCGAGCCGTTCCGGCGCGGCGACGGCCGGCGTGGGGGTGACCGCGGCGCGGCGCGGCGGCTCCCGGGCGCGGCGTCGTGCCGCCTGACGCATAGGATGTGCGGTCATGGCACGCGTGCTCACTCCCCGCGCGGAGGACTTCCCCCGCTGGTACCAGGACCTGATCGCCAAGGCGAAGCTGGCCGACAACGGCCCGGTCCGCGGCACCATGGTCATCCGTCCGGCCGGTTACGCCATCTGGGAACGGATGCAGGCCGAGATGGACGACCGGATCAAGGCGGCCGGGGCGGAGAACGCGTACTTCCCGCTGTTCATCCCGGAGAGCTACCTCAAGCGCGAGGCCGAGCACGTCGAGGGCTTCTCGCCGGAGCTGGCGGTGGTCACCCACGGCGGTGGCAAGCAGCTCGCCGAGCCGGTGGTGGTGCGCCCCACCAGCGAGACGGTGATCGGCGAGTTCATGGCCAAGTGGATCGACTCGTACCGGGACCTGCCGCTGCTGCTCAACCAGTGGGCGAACGTGGTCCGGTGGGAGCTGCGTCCGCGGATCTTCCTGCGTACCAGCGAGTTCCTCTGGCAGGAGGGGCACACCGCGCACGCCACCCGCGAGGACGCGCGGGCGTACGCGCGGCGGATCCTGCACGAGGCGTACGAGGACCTGATGGTCAACGTGCTCGGCATCCCGGTGGTGGTGGGCCTGAAGACGGCGCGTGAGCGGTTCGCCGGCGCGACTGCCACGTACACCTGCGAAGGCATGATGGGCGACGGCAAGGCGCTGCAGCTGGGCACCAGCCACGAGCTGGGGCAGAACTTCGCCAAGGCGTTCGACATCAGCTACTCGTCCAAGGAGGGGGGCCGGGAGCACGCCTGGACCACCTCCTGGGGCACGTCAACCCGGATGCTCGGTGGCCTGATCATGGCGCACGGCGACGACAACGGTCTGCGCGTACCGCCGAAGCTGGCCCCGATCCAGGCGTACATCATGATCGTCAAGGATGGCGAGGGCGTCGCGGAGGCGGCGGCCAAGCTGCGCGACGGCCTGCGCGACGCCGGTGTCCGGGTCGCGCTCGACGACCGCACCGACACCGCGTTCGGCCGCCGGGCCGTCGACGCCGAGCTGCGGGGTTATCCGGTACGCGTCGAGGTCGGCCCCCGTGACCTGGCGGTCGGCAACGCGACTGTGGTGCGTCGTACGGACGGGTCGAAGTCCCCGACGCCGGTGGCCGACGTGGTCGGCGCGGTGCTCGCCGCCCTGGAGGCCGACCAGCAGGTGCTGCACGACCAGGCGCTCGCCCACCGGCTGTCCCGCACGGTGGAGGTGGCCACCCTCGCCGAGGCGATCGAGGCGGCCGCTACCGGCTGGGCCCGGGTGCCGTGGTCGGCGGTCGGCGTGGCCGGCGAGGCCGAGGCGAACGGTCAGGGCGTCACGGTGCGCTGCCTGCTGCGGGCCGACGGCTCGGTCCCGGACTCGGAGGACGAGTCGGACCTGGTCGCCATCCTCGCCCGCGCCTACTGAGGTGCTCGTCGACCGGTTCCAGCCGGGCCGGCTGATCATGCACCGGAACGTGCGGCACGGCCGGATCGGGTGGGTCCGGCCGGGCCGGGTGGTCAGCGACGACGAGCGTGGCCTGCTGGTGTGGATCGCCCGGGACTCGCCGGTGGCCCACGAGGTGACCGAGGCGGGGCTGAACATGCGGGCGGTGCCGTTCGCCACGTGGATCTCGTCGTCGTACCGGCTGGCGCACGGCCACTGGAACGGTCCGCCGCTGCTGAAGTTCCTGCCGGCCGGGGCGGCGCACTCGGTGTGGTGGTTCCGCGACGCGCAGGGCCGGTTCGCCCACTGGTACGTCAACCTGGAGGAGCACGGCGTCCGCTGGGACGACGGCCCGGTGGCCGGCGTCGACGTGGTGGACCAGGACCTCGACGTGGTGGTACGCCCGGACCTGAGCTGGCAGTGGAAGGACGAGGACGAGTTCGTCGAGCGGCTCGCCTTCGGGGACGACTACTGGGTGACCGACGAGAAGGCGGTCCGGGCCGAGGGGGAGCGGGTGATCGCGCTCGCCGAGGCGGGTGCGTTCCCGTTCGACGGCACCTGGTGCGACTTCACGCCCCCGGCAGACTGGGACGTACCGGACGAACTTCCGCCGGGATGGGACCGTCCGCCGGTGCGCTGAGCGGTGTTCCCGGTCACCGGTGGCGTGGTGTCCGGGTCCGATGCGGGAGATCGGCAGCGGATCTGGCAGAATGGGTCGCTGGTATCCGGCGCGCGTCCGGCGCCCTCTAACCCGGGCGCGTCGCCAGTCCACCGAGTTGTCTCCGGCCCAACCCCACTGTGCCGGTCGGCGCTCACCCATGCACACCGCCCGTACCGGGCCGGTGAGATCGCAACAGGAGCGAAACAACTGTGGCCGTAAAGATCCGGCTCCTGCGGATGGGCAAGATCCGCAACCCGCAGTACCGCATCGTCATCGCCGACTCGCGCACCAAGCGTGACGGTCGTGCGATCGAGTTCGTCGGGGTGTACCAGCCGAAGGAAGACCCTTCGGTCATCGAGGTCAAGTCGGAGCGGGTCCAGTACTGGCTGTCCGTCGGCGCCCAGCCGAGCGAGGCGGTGCAGCGGCTGCTGGAGCTGACCGGTGACTGGCAGAAGTTCAAGGGCCTGCCGGCCCCGCCGCCGCTGCTGGTCGCCCCCGAGAAGGCCGACCGCAAGGCGGCGTACGAGGCTGAGTCGAAGGCCGCCGCCGGGCTGGCCCCGGAGACCCCGGCCAAGCCGGCCAAGAAGGCCGCCAAGGCCGCCGAGGCTCCGAAGGCCGACGCTCCGGCTGAGGCTCCCAAGGCCGAGGCGCCGAAGACCGAGGCTCCGGCCGAGGCCCCGGCTGCCGCTGCCGACGCCGGTGAGCAGGCCTGACATGCCTCTGCGTCCGGCGTTGGAGCACCTGGTCAAGGGCATCGTCGATCACCCGGACGACGTCCGGGTGCGGATGGTCGATTCCCGTCGGGGCAAGCGGCTCGAAGTCCGCGTGCACCCCGAGGACCTCGGCACGGTGATCGGGCGGTCCGGCCGGACCGCCAAGGCGCTGCGTCAGGTGATCGGCTCCATCGGCGGGCGCGGGGTACGCGTCGACATCGTCGACTCGTACTGATGCAGCTCGTCGTCGGAAGGATCGGCAAGCCGCACGGCGTCCGCGGTGAGGTCACCGTGGAAGTGCGGACCGACGAGCCCGAAGCGCGGTTCGCCCCCGGCACAGTGCTGCGCACTGAGCCGGGGGCGACGCCCCCGACTGCAACCCCGCGCAGCACCGTGCTGCGCACTGAGCCGGGGGCCGTCCCGTCGCCGGTGCCGGCGGACGGGCCTGGCGTGCCGTTCCGGGTGCCGGCCGAGCTGACCATCGAGGAGGCCCGCTTCCACCAGGGGCGGATGCTTGTCGCGTTCGACGGCATCCTGGACCGGGACGCCGCCGAGGCACTGCGCGGCACCCTGCTCGTGGTGGACAGCGCCGACGTGGCGCCGCCGGACGACCCGGAGGAGTTCCACGACCACCAGCTCGTCGGGCTGGCCGTGGTCACCCCGGCCGGTGAGCGTCTGGGCGAGGTTGCCCGCATCGACCACGCGCCCTCCTCGGACCTGCTGGTGCTGCGCCGCCCCGAGGGGCGTACCGCGCTGATCCCGTTCGTCAGGGCGATCGTTCCGGAGGTCGACCTGGCCGGCGGACGTGTGATCGTCGACCCGCCGGCCGGCCTGCTCGACCTTTAGGACCCACCCCCCATGCGCGTCGACGTCGTGTCGATCTTTCCGGAGTACTTCGCCCCGCTGGACCTGTCGCTTATCGGTCGGGCCCGGGCCAACGGCGTACTCCAGCTCGCCGTGCACGACCTGCGGACCTGGACCCACGACGTGCACCGAACGGTCGACGACACCCCGTACGGCGGCGGCCCGGGCATGGTGATGCGGCCCGAGCCGTGGGGTGAGGCGCTGGACGCCCTGGCGCCGGTCGACGCACCGCCGCCCCGGCTGCTGGTGCCCTCGCCGGCCGGTGTCCCGTTCACCCAGGCCATGGCGCACGAGTTGGCGGCCGAGTCGCACCTGCTCTTCGCCTGCGGCCGGTACGAGGGCATCGACCAGCGGGTGTTGACGCACGCCGCGACGCGGATGCCTGTCACCGAGGTCTCACTCGGTGACTACGTGCTGTTCGGCGGCGAGGTGGCGGTGCTGGTGATCCTGGAGGCGGTCACCCGGCTGCTGCCCGGGGTGCTGGGCAACGCCGGCTCGCTGGACGAGGAGTCGCACGCCCACGGGCTGCTGGAGGCGCCGATCTACACCAAGCCGCCGAGCTGGCGTGGGCACGACGTGCCGGAGGTGCTCCGCTCCGGCGACCACGGCAGGATCGCGCGGTGGCGGCGCGAGGAGGGGCTGCTGCGGACGGCCTCCCGACGGCCGGACCTGCTGGCCGCGCTGCCCGCCGACCGGCTCGACAAACGGGACATCGCGGCCCTGGACCGGGCCGGATTTCAGTCACCACCGGGGGATGTGGCAAAGTAGGGGGGTTGCCGCATCCGTCCGCGCCCGTGGGCGGCTGCGAGGATCCCCGACCGGGGTCGGCCCGCCGACCGCCACCCGGGGATCAGAATCACCCACCCGCGCACCGAGTGACGGTGCGCCGTGAGCCTTACGAGGACGCAGCGATGAACATCCTGGACGCCCTTGACGCCCAGTCGAAGCGGACCGACCTTCCCGACTTCCGTGCCGGTGACACCGTCAAGGTGCACGCGCGGGTCGTCGAGGGCAACCGGTCCCGTGTCCAGATCTTCCAGGGCGTCGTGATCCGTCGCCAGGGTGACGGTCTGCGCGAGACCTTCTCGGTCCGCAAGGTCAGCTTCGGTGTCGGCGTCGAGCGGACCTACCCGCTCAACGGCCCGGGCATCGACCGGATCGAGGTCGTGACCCGCGGCGCCGTGCGCCGCGCGAAGCTGTACTACCTGCGCGAGCTGCGCGGCAAGAAGGCCAAGATCAAGGAGAAGCGGGAGAAGCAGCCCAGCTGACTTCCCGCTCGCCACGCCTCCTGAGCTGCGCGTATGCCGTACCGTCCGGACCGCACTACCCTGGTCGTACGGGCGCAGCCAGGCGGCGGCCCCGCCCTCGTGGCGGGCAGCCGTCCACAACCGCCCGTGGAGCCTCGACGAGGCTCCCGGGCGGTGGTGTTTCTGCGGACCGGGGAGTGGCGTGGTGCAGACGCTTGACGAGGACGGCACCGTCGATCCGTGGCGCCGACGGGCCCGCCGTGGCCGCCGCCAGATGCCCCTCTGGCAGGAGTTGCCGCTGCTGCTGATCGTCGCGTTCTGCCTCGCGGTGCTGATCCGCACGTTCCTGCTCCAGGCGTTCTTCATCCCGTCCGGCTCGATGGAGGACACCCTCCTGATCGGCGACCGGGTGCTGGTCAACAAGGTCGTCTACGACGTCCGTGATCCGGTACGCGGCGAGGTGGTGGTGTTCCGGGGCACCGACCGCTGGGCGCCGCAGGTCGACGAGCAGCCGGAGCCGGGCTTCGCCGGCAAGCTCGGCCGTACGGTCGGCGACCTGGTCGGGGTGAGCCGCCCCGGCGAGAAGGACTTCATCAAGCGGGTGATCGGGGTTCCCGGCGACCGGGTGAAGTGCTGCGACACCCAGGGCCGGGTCACCGTCAACGGCACCCCGCTCACCGAGACGTACGTGCTGCGGGACTCCCCGCTGGACCTGCCGCCCAACCCGCAGGAGTGCCGCTCCCGGCGCTTCGACGAGGTGGTCGTGCCGCCCGGGCAGATCTTCGTGATGGGCGACCACCGGGAGGTCTCGCAGGACGCCCGCTGCCAGGGACCGGTGCCGATCGACAACGTGGTGGGCCGCGCCTTCATGGTGGTCTGGCCGTCGTCGCGGTGGACCGCGCTGTCGGTGCCGCCGACGTTCGCGGACGTGGCCGGCCCCGTCACGGCCTCCTCGGGCCCGCCCCCGGTCCGACCCACCCCGCAGGGTGGCGCGCTGCTGATTCTTCCCGTGGCGGTGGCGCTGCGGGGTTCCCGCGCGTTCCGGACGGTGACGTCCGGCCCGGCAACGTAGGCTCCTTGGCGTGATTGACGAGCAGACCGACAAACCGCGTAGCTCCTTCTGGAAGGAGCTGCCGATCCTGCTGGGTGTGGCGATCCTGGTCGCGGTGCTGGTCCGCGCCTTCGTGCTGCAGACCTTCTTCATCCCGTCCCCGTCCATGGAGAACACTCTCAAGATCGATGACCGGGTGCTGGTCAACAAACTGGTCTACGACTTCCGGTCACCGCACCGCGGCGAGGTGATCGTCTTCAAGGCGCCGACCGAGTGGAGCGGCAACCCCGACGGTGAGGACTTCATCAAGCGGGTGATCGGTGTGGGCGGCGACCACGTGGTCTGCTGTGACCCGCAGGAGCGGCTGATCATCAACGGCAGGTCGCTCGACGAGCCGTACATCTTCTCGATGGACGGTGTTCGCGACAAGCCGGCCGACCAGGAGTTCGACATCACCGTGCCGAAGGGCCGGCTGTGGGTGATGGGTGACCACCGTTCGGCCTCGGGTGACTCGTTGGAGCACTGGCAGCAGTCCGGGCAGAACATCACCGAGGCCACCATCCCCGAGGGGGAGGTCGTCGGGCGGGCGTTCACCGTCTTCTGGCCGGTCAGCCGGGCCACCTGGCTGACAGTCCCCGAGCAGTTCGAGGGCATCCCCAAGCCGTAGGACCGACAGGGGGCGTGGGCGAACCGCCTCGCGTCTGGCAGGCTGGGGCGGTGACCGTCTACACCCCTCGACGCGCCGCCCGCGTGCTGCTCGTCGACGCGGCCGGTCGGGTGCTCCTCTTCCACGGCTTCGACCCGGCCCGCCCCGGGCACCGCTACTGGTTCACCCCGGGTGGCGGGCTCGGCGCGCAGGAGTCACCGGCTGCGGGCGCCGCCCGGGAGTTGGCCGAGGAGACCGGGTTGCGGATCGACAGCGCCGAGCTGGGCGAGCCCGTCTGGTCCGACACGACCGAGTTCCCGTTCGACGGCACCTGGTACCGGCAGGAGCAGGACTTCTTCCTCCTTCGGGTGCCGCGGTGGCAGGTCGACACCGTCGGTTTCGACGACGTCGAGCGGCGCAGCATCGCCGGCCACCGCTGGTGGCCGCCCGCCGAGCTGTCCGCCAGCGGCGAGCGGTACTACCCGCCGGAGCTGCCCGAGCTGCTGGCCCGACTCCTGCCACCGACCGCCGAGGCCCGTCCCGAGGAGGCGCCGTGCTGACCCCGCCGCGCACAGTCGTACGCCGCGAGGCCGGGCTGTACGCGCTGGAGCGGGCGCTGCAACGGCGTGGCTTCCGGCATGTGGCCGGTGCCGACGAGGCCGGTCGGGGCGCGTGCGCCGGCCCGCTGGTCGCCGCCGCCGCCGTGCTGCCGGAGGGGCGACGCGGCGAGATCGAGGGCCTGGCGGATTCCAAGCTGCTCACCCCCGCCAGCCGGGAACGGGTGTACGCGGAGGTCGTGGACCGTGCCCTGGCGTACGCCGTGGTGGTCATCCCGGCCGAGGAGGTCGACGCCCGGGGGTTGCACGTGTGCAACCTCGCGGCGATGCGTCGGGCGCTCGCCTCGCTCACCACCCGACCGGAGTACGTGCTGACCGACGGCTTCGGCGTGGACGGCCTGGGCGTGCCGGGGCTGGCGGTGTGGAAGGGCGACCGGGTCGCCGCGTGCGTGGCGGCGGCGAGCGTGCTGGCCAAGGTCACCAGGGACCGGATCATGGTGGAACTGGACGGGGTGTTCCCGGCGTACGGGTTCGCCGAGCACAAGGGCTACATCACGCCGGAGCACAGCGCCGCCCTGCGGGAGCACGGGCCGTGCCGGGAGCACCGTTTCTCGTACGTCAATGTCGCGGTGGTCTCCGGCCGCGACGGCCGGCCGCCGCGCTCCCGCCGGCCCGCCGGCGCGGGCGCGGACGAGCCGATGGAGCGCTCGTGGGCGTCAGGGGGTACCGTCGGCGTGGCGTTGGGCGAGCAGGCTCGACCTCCGGCGCCGGTGGGGGAAGATGTGGTCATGGAAGGCGGAGTGCGATGAGCGCGGAAGATCTCGAGAAGTACGAGACCGAGATGGAGCTTCAGCTCTACCGGGAGTACCGCGACATCGTCCGCCAGTTCTCGTACGTGGTGGAGACGGAGCGTCGGTTCTATCTGGCCAACCAGGTCGACCTGCACGTGCGCAACTCCGACGGCGAGGTCTACTTCGAGGTCGAGATGCACGACGCCTGGGTGTGGGACATGTACCGTCCTGCCCGCTTCGTGAAGAACGTCCGGGTGATGACCTTCAAGGACGTCAACGTCGAGGAGCTGGAGAAGCCCGACATCTCGCTGCCCGCCGACTCCGGCTTCGGCGGCTGACCGCACCACCGGGCCACGCCGCGGGCCCCCCACCCGTGGCCTGACCCGCCTGTCACTCGGCCGGCACCACTACCTCGACCCGCTGTACCAGGTTGTTGGCGAAACCACCCCGGTTCCACGGCTGTTCCACCGGCTGGGTCCGCCCGGACGCGTCGGTCGCCCGCGCGCCGAGCACGTACCGGCCCGGCGTGGCGGTCCACTCGTACCGCCACCGCCGCCAGGCGAAGTCACCACCGCCCGACGGGTCCAGCTCGGCCGACGCCCAACTCCTGCCGCCGTCCGTGGTCACCTCCACGGCGACCACAGGCGCGTGCCCCGACCAGGCCCGACCATCCACAGTGCACGGCCCGGGCCGCACCACCCGGCGGCGCGACATGAAGTCGGGAAAGCCGGGCGGGCGGACCAACGCGCGGGGCTCGATCCGGGTCACCGGCACGCCCGGGTCGTCGGCGTCGCGGCGCAGCCGGTACGCCACCGCGTTCTGGTAGCCCTCGAACGGCTCGGTCCGGACCTCCACCGAGTGCAGCCACTTCACGTGCGCCATGCCGTACCAGCCGGGCACGATCAGCCGCAGCGGGGCGCCGTGCTGCGGCAGCAGGGGAGCGCCGTTCATCTCGTACGCCAGCAGCACCTCGTCGCGCAGCGCGTCGGCGACCGGCAGCGCCCGCTGGTAGTCCTGCTCGATTCCGCGCTCGACGCCGTGATCGGCGCCGGTGAAGACCACGTCGACCGCGTCCGGCGCGAGGCCCGCGTCGCGCAGCAGCGGAGCGAGGGGCGTACCCGTCCACTCGGCGTTGCCGACGGCCTCCACGAGCCACGGCTGGCTGACCGGCCGCGGGTGCAGCAGCGCACGGCCGTTGCCTGCGCACTCAAGCGTGACCTGGTGGGTGACCCGGGGGCGTTCGCGCAGCTCGGCCAGGCTGACTGTCAACGGCCGGTCGACGGCACCGCCGACGGTCAGCGCGTGCGTGGCCGCGTCCACCTCCGGGATGTCGTAGTGGATCAGAAGGTAGTGCAGGCCGGCCGGGGTGACGTCGTACCGCAGCGCCTCCAGGGGGATGCCGTGGTTGCGGGCGGCCAGCTGCAACTCGTCCGCGCTGATCGCCTCGTCCGGCCCGGCGAGCCTCGACGGGCCGCTCACCTCGTCCAGGGTCGGCATCCGGTCATCGACACTTGTCATGTGGGGGGCCTCCCTGGTCCGGACGGCTGCGCGCGCCGCACCGGCCCAGCCTAGGCCCTCGCCGTCGACGCGGGCACGGCCCGGCGTTCGACCGCGACGGCGGCCGGCGGCCGTCCGGCCGGCGGGGTTCAGTCGGTCAGGAAGCGGAACATCGTCACGCCCCGCGGCAGTGGCCGGGGCTCGCCGACGAGCCGGTGTACGCCGACGCCCACCCGGTGCGCCGGGGTGCTGACCGCCACCTGCGCGAAACCCTCCTCGGCGAACCAGTCACAGATGGTGGGCACCAGATCGGGCTCGCCCCGGTGCCTCGTCCAGATCACCGTGCCGCCGCTCGCGCAGAGCGCGGCGCAGTGCCCGACGGTCGCCCGGATGTCGAGGTCCGATACGTTCCCGAACACCCCGCAGAACAGCACCAGGTCGGCAGGTGTCAGATCGGCGTACGCGTCGGTCGCCGCCGCGTCGCCCGCCACCACCCGGACGCCCGTCAGCCCGGCCGCGTGGACGGCGTCCTTCGCCAGCGCGACGTTGCGCGGGTCGAGTTCGACGAGGCGGGCGGTCACATCGTCCCGGCGGGGGTGCGCGGCGAGCACCGGGATCAGGTCCCGCCCCTGACCGGCGCAGGCGCTGATCACCCGCAGCGGCCCGGCCGGCGCCCGATCGAGAGCCGCCCGGACCTGTTTGCGCACCTCGGCGAGGCGGGCGGCCAACGCCGAACCCGGCCTGTCGTAGTCGTCGTGCCAGGAGAGCCAGTCCTTCGTCATCGGCCCAGCCTAGGCAGCGTCCGCGAGCGGCGGGACATAGCAGATCATCGACGGGTCCGGGTGCTCGTCCACAGCACCTCCGGTTGTCCACAGCGTCGCGGTGCGGGATGGCGGACGATCAGGCAGTGGCCGGAGGCTGCCGTCATGCCACAGTCATCCGCCCGCCGTGCCTGCTCGGTCGGCCGCACCGTCCTGCTCCGCGCCGCGTTCGCTCTCGTGCTGGCCGTGCACCTCTGCGGGCTGACCGTGCTCGTGGCGGCAGCGCCGGGCCACCCACCGCCGCGGGCGGTGCCGGTGTCCTCTGCGGTAGACGTCGGCCCGGGGCGGTTCCGTTTGCCGCTCGACGGCCCGCCGACCCCGGTACGCCGATTCGACCCACCGCCCCGGCCATGGCTGGCCGGGCACCGGGGCGTCGACCTGGCCGCCCCGGCGGGCGCGGTGATCCGCAGCGCCGGGCCGGGCACTGTGCTCTTCGCGGGCCTGGTGGCCGGCCGCCCCGTGGTCACCGTGGGGCACGCCGGTGGGCTGCGGACCACCCACGAGCCGGTACGGCCGGCCGTGCGCCACGGCCAGCCGGTCACCGCCGGCGGGCCGCTGGGCGAGCTGCTGCCGGGGCATCCGGGCTGCCCGACCGAAGCGTGCCTGCACTGGGGTCTGCGCCGGGGCGACGAATACCTGGACCCGCTGGCACTGCTCGGCCTCGGTCCGGTGCGACTGTTCGCGGTCGCCGGCACCGGCGCGCCGACCGGCCCCGCCGACAGGCGCAGCCGGTCAGCCACGCCGCTCGTCGGCGATCAGTGCCGAGCTGACTGCCACCACGACGCGTTGGCCGCCGCGTGGGCCACCGGTTCGATGACCTCCCACACCTCGGCGATGAGCCCGTCGGTGAGACGCAGGACGTCCACGACCACGATCTCCGGCCCCGGGTCGGGCAGTCGGCGCCGCGAGTGCACCACGACGTGGTCACCCTCGGTCAGCAGGTGCAGGATCTCGACACGCATCCCGGCGGTCGGGCCTGACGCCGCTCGGACAGCGGCGAGCCACTCGGCCCTCGTCGAGGTTGTCGAATCCGGTCGATGGTGAACGAAGTCCTCGCTCAGGAACGAGGCGAGCGTGTCGACGTCACCCGTCTCGACCAGCCCCGCTAGTGCACTGTGGACGATGGCCTTGTTCTCGGTCGTCATGGGCGCAAGTGTTTGCCCGGCCCGTCCGGTTGTCGATGACATCGCATGTCATGGCGTCCGGCACGACGATGAGTACGCTCCTGACCGTGCACACCGTCGGGCAACTTCTGCGGCAGTGGCGGCAGCGCCGAGGGCTCAGCCAACTCGACCTGGCGATCGCCGCGGATGTCTCCGCCCGGCACGTCAGCCTCGTCGAGACCGGCAGGTCCAGGCCCAGTCCGAACATGATCCTCCGGCTCGCCGACCAGCTCCACGTGCCGCTGCGTGACCGCAACCGGTTGTTGCTCGCCGCCGGTTTCGCGCCCCGGTACGCGGAACGCCCCCTCGACGACACCGCCCTGTCGGCCGCCCTCGATGCGGTCCGGCGGGTCCTTCAGGCGCACGAGCCGTTCCCGGCGCTGGTCTTCGACCGCCGGTGGAACATCGTGCTGACCAACCGCGCGGTCGACCCGTTCTTCGCGCATGTCGCCCCCGACCTGCTGCGGCCACCGGTCAACCTGATCCGGCTGGGCCTGGACCCGCGCGGGCTCGCGCCCCTGGTCGTCAACCTGGCCGACGTGCGCGCCGTGTTCCGCAGTCGGGTCTCCCGCCAGCTCGCCGCCGCCCCCGACGAAGAACTCACCGCGCTCTACGAGGAACTGCTCAACCCCCTGCCCGAGGACCCGGTCGACAAACGGGTCGACGCCGACGTGGTGATTCCGATGATCCTCCGGATCGGCGGGCGGGAGCTGCGGCTCTTCTCGACGATCACCACGTTCGGCACCCCCACCGACATCACGGTCGACGAGATCGCTATCGAGTCCTACTACCCGGCGGACGCGCAGAGCGCGGCCTACTTCACCGGCTAGCGGACCGTCAGCGCTGGGCGAGCAGGGCCGGCAACCGCACGGCCAGCCGTTCGTACTCGCCGGCGCTGTTGTACACCTGACCGGCGAGCCGCAGCCATCCCCTGCCGTTCCAGCCGATCACGGCGACCTCGGCGGCGAGCCGCTCGCTGATCCGTGTCTGCAGGGCCCGGGCCGCCTCGATGGTGGTGGCGATGCCGGCGGGCAGCGGAATGAGACGCATGGACACCCCCGGTCCGCCGGGGTCGGGCAGTTGCGCGGGGGGCACCCCCAGCGCGTCCCCCACGACCCGCTGGCCGTACGCGGCGAGCGCGGAGTTGTGCGCCCGTACCCTGTCGACGCCGAGACTGCGCAGCGTGAACAGGCCGGTGGGGGCGGCCAACCAGGACGTGTAGTCCAGGGTGCCCTGCCATTCGACCCGAGCCGGGTAACCGGCGTCCTGCTCCCAGGAGACCACCAACGGCTCGATCCGGTCCCGCCACCCCGGTGCCACCGCCAGCAGCGCCGTCCCTCGTGGTGCGAACCCCCATTTGTGCAGGTTGCCCGCCCAGAAGTCGGCGCCGATGCTGCTCACCGTCGCGGCGAGCATGCCCGGGGCGTGCGCGGCGTCCACCAGGACCGGCACACCGTGTTCGTGGGCCACGGCGACGATGGCGGCGGTCGGGAAGAGTCGGGCGGTGACCGAGGTCAGCTGGTCGATGACGAGCAGCCGTGTCCGTCCCGGACGCAGGCCGGCCCGGATGGCCTGGACGATCTGCTCGTCGGTGTCGGCCAGGGGGATCGGCAGGACCCGGTTGACCGCCCCCGACCGCCGGCACTCCCGCTGGATGGCAAGGGTCACCGCCCCGTACCCGTGGTCGGTGGTGAGCACCTCGTCGCCCGGTTTCAGGCCCACCGACTGGAGCACCACGGCGACGCCTGTGGTGGTGTTGCCGACCAGGGCACTGCCCTCGGGGTCGGCGCCCAGGAACCCGGCGAGGTGCCGGCGGGTGTGCGCGATGCGGTCGACGAGGCCCTGGGTGAAGAAGCGCAGCGGGTTGGCCTCCATCTCGTCGCGCAGCCGCTGCTGGGCCCGCTGCACCGCGATCGGCGCCGCACCGAACGCGCCGTGGTTGAGATAGCTGACCGCCGGGTCCAGGGAGAAGAGCAGGCGGGCGCCCGGGATCGGCTCGGGAGGCTGCGGGACGCTCACCCGATGATCGTAACCGCCTGGCGTTCCGCCCTCGGGGCCGTTGATCAGGCGCGCGGGTGCGCCTGGCGGTAGGCGGCACGCAGCCGTTCCACCGAGACGTGCGTGTATATCTGCGTGCTGGCCAGCGACGAGTGGCCGAGCAGTTCCTGCACGGCGCGCAGGTCCGCGCCGCCCTCCAGCAGATGGGTGGCCGCGGAGTGGCGCAGCCCGTGCGGGCTCGTCCGCGGTAGACCCGCGGCCTCGGCGTACCCACCGACGACCGTGCGCGCGGTCGTCGGGTTGAGCCGACCACCCCGGGCGCCGAGCAGCAGAGCACTGCCCGAGTGGGCGCCGACCAGCACCGGCCGGCCGCGGAGCAGCCACTCGTCCAGGGCCCGCTGCGCCGGCACCCCGTACGGCACCGAGCGTTCTCGCCCGCCCTTGCCGAACACCCGGACGACCCGCCGGCCGTGATCGACGTCCCCGATGTCCAGCCCGCAGGCCTCGCTGACCCGTACCCCTGTGGCGTAGAGCAGCTCCAACAGCAGCCGATCGCGCAGCAGCACCGCCTCGGCCACCGGCCCGCCCGCCGTGTCAGCGGTCTTCACGCCAGCGCCGTCAGCGGTCTTCGCGCCAGCGCCGTCGGCTGTCGCCTCCACCACGGTGGCTCGCTCGGCGTCCATCCCGCCTGCGGTCACCGCCGCCGTGGTCGTGTCGTCGGTGGTGGTGTCGTTGGTGGCCGTGTCGGTGGTGCTCGTCGGCCGCCGGGAGGGTGCCTCGACGAGGGCGGCGGCCTGGTCGGCGCGCAGGACGCTGGGCAGCTCCCGGTGCGCACGCGGGCTGGCCAGCGCCGCACCCACATCGGCGGGGAACAGGCCGGCGCGGTGCGCCCAGGCGCTGAACGCCCGCGCAGACGCGGCCCGCCGGGCCAGCGACGTACGGGCGGCGCCCGTGGTCCGCTGCCGGGCCAGCCAGCTGCGCAGCACCGACAGGTCCAGCTCGCCCAGCTCGACGCAGCCCATCCGGACGGCGTGGTCGAGCAGCGACACGACATCGGTGACGTACGCGCGGACGGTGTGCGCCGACCGGTTACGGACCCGGGAGAGGTGGTCGGCGAAGTCGTCCACCGTATCGCGCAGCGCCGGCGGGAGCTCCTGGTGGGTGGCCCGGGTGCCCCGGGCGGACCGGCTCATCGCCGACGCGCCGGTCGTGGCCGCGTGGACGCCCGCCGCACGGCACGGGCACCCCCACTGACAGCTGGCACGGCACCAGCGTACGGCCGGGTGTCCCGCACCGCCGGCACGCCGATGTCAGCTCTGCCTAACGGCGGTTCGACCGCCTGACGAGGAACAGGACCAGACCGCCGATGAGGACGGCGGACGTGACAAGACAGCACAGCGTGGCGATGTGCCACGGCCTGATCGCACCCATGACCGTGGACCGTACCGGTCCGTCCGCGCACCCGTCGCCCCGCTCAGGTGCCCTGCTTGGCCTTGGCCTTGGCCGTGGCGGGCGGGGCGAGGGCGTAGCCGTCCTCGCGTCGGACCACCATGGACAGCTGCTCCAGCAGCGACAGCTTGCGCAGCGCGGTCCGCACGTCGACGCCGGCGCGGCCGGCGAGCCTGTCCACGTCCATCGCCCCCCGGCGGGGGAGCGCCTCCAGCAGCGACCGGGTGTCGTCGTCAAGCGCGTCGGTCGGACGCTGAGGGCCTCGGGCCGGCGGAGCCAGGTCCGCGCCGATACGACCCACCTCCTCCAGCACGTGTGCCACACCGGTGACCAGTCGTGCCTTGGGCTGGTCGCGGAGCAGTTCGTGCGCGCCGACCGACATGGCCGAGGTCACCGGCCCGGGCACCACCATCGCCACCCGGCCGGTGTGGATGGCCCGCCGCGCGGTCTGCGTCGCGCCGCTGCGTGCCGACGCCTCCACCACGACTGTGCCCAGCGTGCCCCCGGCGATCACCCGGTTGCGGATCAGGAACCGGGGCCGCAGCGGCTCGGCACCCGGTGGCCACTCGCTGACCAGCAGGCCGGTGTCGGCGATCCGGTCGAAGAGCGCTGTGTTGCCCATCGGGTACGGCCGGTCCACCCCGCAGGCCAGCACCGCGACTGTCAACCCGCCGGCGTTCAGGGCACCCCGGTGGGCGGCCGCGTCGATGCCGAAGGCGCCGCCGGACACCACTGTCCAGTCCCGCTCGGCCAACCCGTACCCCATCTCGGTGGCGACGTGCTGGCCGTAGCCGGTGGCGGCCCGCGCGCCGACCACCGCCACCGAACGCTCCAGCGCCTCGCCGAGCGACCAGCCCCCGCGTACCCAGAAGCAGAGCGGCGGCGCGGTCTCGCCGTCCACCCGGCGGGTCACGTCGGGAAGTCGCAGCTCGGCGAGCCCACCGACCCGGGTCGGCCACTCCTCGTCGTCGGGGGTGACCAGCCGCGCCCCAAGCCGTTGCGCCCGCTCCAGCGCCTCGGCGGCGACCGCCCGGGCGTCGCCGGTGGCCGACCGCGCCGCCACGGTGGCGTGCAGCCAGCCGTCCGGGCTGCCGCCGTCGAGCAGCAGATCCAGTGTCGCCACCGGCCCGAACCGCTCGACCAGCCGGTGCACCACCCTGGTGCCAGGCTCGGCCAGCCAGGTCAGCGCCACCCGGGCCAGCCGGCTCTCCTCGTCGGCGCTCACGTCGCCTCCCCCGTCCGTAGTTGGGTCGCCTCACGGACGTCGTCCAGATCCGGCCGGTCCCGACCGTCCAGATCCGCGATCGTCCACGCCATCCGGATCACCCGGTCGAAGCCGCGCGCCGACAGCGAGCCGGAGTCGAGCCGGCCACGCAACTCGGCGGTGACCCGGGCGGGCAGCCGCCACGGCGGCCGGCGCAGGTGCGGGCCGTCCACCTCGGCGTTGAGCCTCCGGCCCAGGCCGGCCCAACGGGTGACCGCCGCCCGGCGGGCCGCCGCCACCCGCGCGGCCACCGTGGCCGACGACTCGGCGTCGGCGCCGGACGCCATCAGCTCCGCTGCCCGGACCGGCATCAGCCGCACCTGCACGTCGATCCGGTCGAGCAGCGGGCCGGAGAGCCGGCCGAGGTAGCGGCGGCGTACCAGTGGCGTGCACTCGCAGTGCGCGTCGCCGGACGGCTTCGCGCACGGACACGGGTTGGCTGCCAGCACCAGCTGGGTCCGGGCCGGGTATTCGGTGCCACCGCCGCTGCGGCTCAGCTGGATCCGGCCGTTCTCCAGTGGCTGGCGCAGCGCCTCCAGCGCGGCCTTGCTGAACTCGGGGGCCTCGTCGAGGAAGAGCACCCCGCGATGGGCCAGCGACACCGCCCCGGGCCGGGCCAGCCCCGAGCCACCTCCAACGAGCGACGGAACACTGGCCGTGTGGTGCGGCGCCTGGAACGGCGGACGGCGCAGCAGGTGGCCGCCCGGCGGCAGCAGCCCGGCTACCGAGTGCAGCGCCGTCACCTCCAGCGCCGCGTCGTCGTCCAGCTCCGGCAGGATCGACGGCAGCCGCTCGGCCAGCATCGTCTTGCCCGCCCCGGGCGGGCCGAGCAGCGCCACGTGGTGCCCGCCGGCGGCGGCGACCTCCAACGCGCGCCGCCCCAACTGCTGCCCGGCGACCTCGGCGAGGTCCGGGCCGCCGGCGTCGGGTGTCGGAGTCGTCTCCGGTGGCTCGATCAGCGGGGTGCCGTCGCGGACGAAGGCGACAAGTCGGTGCAGGGTGTCGACCGCGCGCACGCGTACGCCGGGGATGACCGCGGCCTCGGCGGCGTTGCCGGCCGGCACGATCACCCGCCCGACGCCGGCGCGGGCCGCGGCGGCGACCATCGGGAGCACGCCCCGCACCGGCCGAACCGTCCCGTCCAGTCCCAGTTCGCCGAGGATGACCACCCCCTCCAGCGGGAGCAGCGGCAGCTCACCAGAGCCGCCCAGGAGCGCGGCGGCGATCGCCAGGTCGAAGGCCGAACCGAACTTCGGCAGTGTGGCGGGCAGCAGGTTGAGGGTGATCCGGCGGTTCGGCCAGCGCTGGCCGGAGTTGACCACGGCGGCGCGGACCCGGTCCCGCGCCTCGTGCAGGGCGGTGTCCGGTAGCCCGGAGATCACCACGGCCGGTAGCCCGGCGGCCAGGTCGGCCTCGACCTCGACCAGGTGGCCGGTGACCCCGACCAGCCCCACGCACAGCACCTTCGCGTAGCTCACGGCGCGTCACCGACCCGGTCGGTGCGCATCTCAGAACGCGCCCTTGAGGTGGTCGACCTGAGCCGGACCGCTGTCGGGCAGCCGTACCGAGAGCACGTCGAACCGCACCTCGTCGGCGTTCGTGCCGGTCTCGGCGAGCCACCGCGCGGCGAGACCGCGCAACCGACGTGCCTTGGCCGGTACGACAGCCTCGGCCGGTGTGCCGAAGTCGTCGCCCCGGCGGGTCTTCACCTCACAGAAGGCGAGCACCGGCCCGTCCCAGGCGATGATGTCGATCTCCCCGGCCGGGCAGCGCCAGTTCCGGGCGACCGGGCGCAGCCCCGCCTCGGTGAGGTGCCGGGTGGCGCACCGTTCGCCGTACGCCCCGACGGCCTGGTTCCGCTTCGTCATGCCCGGCACGCTGCCCGCCGGGCGGGGGGCGGCGCGACCCGTGGTCCCCGCACCTGTGGACAAGGGGCGACCTGTGGACGACCGGACGATCAAGCCCGCGCCGTGCTATGCCGCGGGTCGAGGGGCCGACCCGCGCCGCTGGTGGCGGGGCGGGGCGGGCCGAAATGGCGCGGCCGTGGCTGGTCGCATACGGTGCCGGACGTGGACGGACGACGGAGCTTTCCCGAAGATCAAGAGTCGCGCTGGTATCCCGACGAACGGGGTCGCGGCTACGGCGAGACGGAGTGGCGTGCAGCGGGTGAACCGCGATACGGGGACAGTGAGGTTCCCGAGCAGCGTGGCGCGGACGGCAGCCGGTACGACGAGGACACCGGCGCCGGTCGCCGCCGGGAGCCCGACTCGGGCCGCTTCGGGGCGGTGGACGCGGGTCGTTTCGGTACGCCGGAGTCGGACTCCGGGCGCTTCGGTGCTGTCGACGTCCCGCCGCCCCGCTTCGGTACGCCCGAGTCCGACTCGGGACGGTTCGGCGCGGTCGACCCGCTTGGTGACGCGCGGCCGGAGGGGGAGGGTTATCGGGCAACCCGCTCGCGCAGGGCGGATCGGGATCCCTCGGAGACCTCGGGTGAGCTGCCCGGTCGACGGGCGGCCCGGGAGCAGGCGCCGACCCCGCTGACCGCCGCAGCGCCGGAGGTCGTCGCGGACACCCCACCCGCCGCAGTGCTCGCCGACCAGACCCGGCCCGCCCCGCTCGGCGGGTACCCGATCATCGAACCGACCCGGGGCGCCGGCGAGACGCCGCACCCGCTGGAGATGCCGACCGGCCCGATGCCCGGTATCGGTCCCCGTGTCGACCCGCCCGTGGTCGAGTCGCCGGCGTACCCCCCGGTCGCCGACGGCGTGTACCGGAGCCGCCGGCCGGTGCTGGCGGTGCTCTTCGCCCTGCTGGTGTTGATCTTCGAGGTGCCGGCGCTGCGGGTGCTGCTGGCCGGCGTGACAGGCGACCCGGTGTCCGCCGGGAACGTGGTGGCGGGCATCGCCCTGGTCGCCGGCCTGCCGATCCTCGCGACCGGGCTGTACGGGCTGCGGACCGGCGGCCTCGCGCTCTCCGACTCCGGCCGTGGCTGGCTGCGCCCGCCGGCGGCCTACCTGACCGCCGGCCTGGTGCTCTTCGTGGCCGCCGCGCTCGCCGCCGGCTGACCCGGTCCGGACCTCCCGGTCTGAGTGATCCACGGCCGCCCGGTGCGGCTGATGATCCACCCAACAGCACGGAAATAGTGGCCTCCACCGGCAAGGAGGCCACTATTTCCATGAAGTAGCGCGATCAAGCCGCGGCCAGGCGGCAAGGCCCGCGATCAAGCCCGGCCAGGCAAGGACGAGCCGGGAGAGCGCGGTCGCGCGGCACCCCGGGCAGCACCCCGGGGCGGCTGGGCGGGGGAGGCGCGTACACTTGTCGACTGGCGACCGCCTTGCGCGGTCGACCTCGCGTGCCCTCTTCACGAAATCGTCGTGGAGCGACGGCCTCCCTGGTCCCGATCCTGATCGGGCCCACCATGGGCCGGCGACCAGGCACCAGGACGCCCGGCCACCGGCCGGGCGTGACAACCAGGGATCTTGAGGAGTAACCCAACCATGGCCGTCGTGACCATGCGTCAGCTGCTGGAGAGCGGTGTCCACTTCGGGCACCAGACCCGCCGCTGGAACCCGAAGATGAAGCGCTTCATCATGACCGAGCGCAACGGCATCTACATCATCGACCTGCGCCAGACTCTCGACTACATCGAGAAGGCGTACGAGTTCGTGCGTGGGACCGTCGCCGAGGGCGGCAGCATCCTGTTCGTCGGCACCAAGAAGCAGGCCCAGGAGGCCATCGCCGAGCAGGCGACCCGGGTCGGCCAGCCGTACGTCAACCACCGCTGGCTCGGTGGCATGCTCACCAACTTCCAGACCGTGTACAAGCGGCTCCAGCGGATGAAGGAGCTGGAGGGCCTGGGTGACCTCAGCGGCACCGCCGCCGGTTACACCAAGAAGGAGACGCTCCAGCTCTCCCGCGAGAAGATCAAGCTGACCCGCACCCTCGGTGGTCTGCGGGACATGCAGAAGCTCCCCGCCGCGGTCTGGATCGTCGACACCAAGAAGGAGCACATCGCCGTCGACGAGGCCCGCAAGCTGGGCATCCCGGTGATCGCGGTGCTGGACACCAACTGCGACCCGGACGAGGTCGACTTCCCGATCCCGGGTAACGACGACGCGATCCGCTCGGCCGAGCTGCTGACCAAGGTCGTCGCCGCCGCCGTCGCGGACGGTCTGATCGCGCGTTCCGGCCGTCGCCGGGGCGGGGACGAGAAGCCCGAGGGTGTCGCGAGCGACGAGCCGCTGGCCGAGTGGGAGCGCGAGCTGCTGGAGCCGAAGAAGGCCGACGAGTCGGCCGCCCCGGCCGAGCAGCCGGCCGCTGCCGCTGCCGAGCAGCCCGCCGCTGCCGCTGCCGAGCAGCCGGCGCAGGCCGCCACCGAGCAGCCGGCGGCCGCCACCGCGGAGTGACCGCGCCGTCGCTGCCCCGCCGTCCGTTTTCGCGGACGGCGGGCAGCGGCGGTACGTCGGGCACGATCCGCCCGGATCCGGGTAACCGGCACCTCTGACCATCCACACGCCGTCTCAACACCGAAGAGAGAGCCATGTCCCAAATCACCGCCGCGGACGTCAAGAAGCTCCGCGACCTCACCGGCGCCGGCATGATGGACAGCAAGAAGGCGCTGACCGAGGCCGAGGGCGACTTCGACAAGGCCGTCGAGATCCTGCGCGTCAAGGGCGCCAAGGACGTCGGCAAGCGGGCCGGTCGTACGGCCGCCAACGGTCTGGTCGCCCACTCCGGCAAGGCGCTGCTCGAGCTGAACTGCGAGACGGACTTCGTCGCCAAGACCGAGTCGTTCATCGCGCTGGCCCAGCAGCTCGTCGAGCACGGTGAGCGCTCCGGCGTGAACACCGCCGAGGAGCTGCTCGCCAGCGAGCTCGACGGCAAGGTCGTCGCCGACCTGATCCAGGAGCAGTCCGCCAAGATCGGCGAGAAGCTGGTCCTCAACCGGTTCGCCAAGGTCGAGGGCACCACCGCGGTCTACCTGCACCGCAAGGCTCAGGACCTGCCGCCGGCCGTTGGCGTGCTGGTGTCGTACACCGGCAAGTCCGACGAGGCGGGCGACGCCGACGCCCGTGGTGTGGCCATGCAGATCGCCGCGATGCGGCCGAAGTACCTCACCCGGGACGAGGTTCCGGCCGAGGTCGTCGAGTCCGAGCGGCGCATCGCCGAGCAGACCGCCCGCGAGGAGAACAAGCCCGAGGCGGCCCTGCCGAAGATCGTCGAGGGTCGGGTGAACGCCTTCTTCAAGGACTACGTCCTCGTCGAGCAGGCGTCGGTGGCCGACAACAAGAAGTCGGTGAAGCAGGTGCTGGCCGAGGCCGGCATCGAGGTCACCCGCTTCGTGCGGTTCGAGGTCGGCCAGGCCTGAGCCGCCGCCGGGCGCCGCGCGCGCCCGTGGGCGCAAGACGTCGATGAGGAGGCCGCCGGTGTACGTGACAGGCACCGCGGCCTCCTCGTCACATAGGGTCGGCAGCGGCAGGTTCGCGGTACGCGCCGCACGGGGCGTGCGCGTGGGGAAGGGCGGGGCGGATGACGCAGGTTGTGAGTGACCGGACGCTGGCGGTGGACGATCCGACGGCACCGCCGCCGGGACGTGCCCGCCGGGTGGTGCTGAAGCTCTCCGGTGAGGTGTTCGGTGGCGGCGCGATCGGCGTCGACCCGGACGTCGTCCAGGCCATCGCCCGGCAGATCGCGACGGTGGTCCGTCGCGGCGTGCAGGTCTCCGTGGTCGTCGGCGGCGGCAACTTCTTCCGTGGCTCCGAGTTGCAGAAGCGGGGGATGGACCGGGCCCGCGCCGACTACATGGGCATGCTCGGCACCGTGATGAACTGCCTCGCGTTGCAGGACTTCCTGGAGAAGGAAGGCATCGAGACCCGGGTGCAGAGCGCCATCACGATGGCCCAGGTCGCCGAACCGTACATTCCGTTGCGGGCGATCCGGCACCTGGAGAAGGGCCGCGTGGTCATCTTCGGCGCCGGCGCGGGCATGCCGTACTTCTCCACCGACACGGTGGCCGCCCAGCGGGCGCTGGAGATCCGGGCCGACGTGGTGCTGATGAGCAAGAACGGCGTGGACGGCGTCTACACCGCCGACCCGCGGATCGACCCCACCGCCAGCAAGCTCGATTCGATCACCTTCTCCGAGGTGCTGCGCCGCAACCTGCGGGTGGCCGACGCGGCGGCGTTCAGCCTCTGTATGGAGAACGGCCTGCCGATGCTGGTCTTCGGCGCGCAGGGTGACGACACCATCATCCGCGCGGTGGGTGGCGACAAGATCGGCACCCTGATCACCGCCTGACGACTTTCAGCAGAGCCCACGACGAGCACAGAAGGAGGCGAGGAGACCGGTGATCGACGACACCCTCCTCGAGGCCGAGGAGAAGATGGAGCGTGCGGTCGAGCACGCCAAGGAGGAGTTCGGCGCCATCCGCACCGGCCGCGCCAACCCCGCCATGTTCTCCAAGATCATCATCGACTACTACGGCACGCCCACGCCGCTTACCCAGATGGCGTCCGTCGCGATCCCTGAGCCGCGGATGGCAATCATCAAGCCGTACGACAACTCGCAGATCAACGCGATGGAGAAGGCGATCCGCGACTCGGACCTCGGGGTGAACCCGAACAACGAGGGCAACCAGCTGCGCATCCTGCTCCCGCAGATGACCGAGGAACGCCGCCGCGACATGATCAAGGTGGCTCGGCACAAGGGCGAGGAGGCCAAGGTGGCGATCCGCAACGTCCGCCGCCGTGGCAAGGAGGAGCTGGACCGGATCGTCAAGGACGGCGAGGCCGGCGAGGACGACGGTCGTCGTGCCGAGAAGGAGCTGGACGACCTGACCCAGCGGTACGTCGCCAGCATCGACGACCTCGTCAAGCACAAGGAGACCGAGCTTCTCGAGGTGTGACCCCGGCATCCGTACGCTGCGACGAGGCCCGACCCGACTCCCGGGGCGGGCCTCGCCCGCGTCCGGCACACGCCGGGGGAGTGCTCCGGGGGCCGCCCTCGTCCGCCTCGCCCGGACGGCGGGTGCAGTAGGCTCGGCAGGATTCCCGACCACCGGGCGGTGAACACCGGGAATCGACCGACCGTCGGGGCGGTCAATCGGAGGAACATCGCGCGTGTAGGGGATGGTTGTGGTCTTGCGTCATGTGGTCGTTCTCGAGCCACGTCGCGGTGCGTGATGTCCCACCCCGACCCCTACGTGGGAGAGCCGCGCGGCTGGGACCGGCCGGAGCGTCCGGTGGCGCTGCCCTGGCCGGAGCCCGAGATCGAGGCGGGCCAGTGGAGTGGCCGCCCGCCCGGCCCTGAGCTGTACGCGGAGCCACGCACCCGCCCGTACGCCGAGCCGGTGCCGGCGGACCCGTACGACGAGCGCGGCCGGACGGCCCGCCCGGACGACCGCTTCGACGAGCGCGACCGGAACCAACCCGACCGGTACGACGACCGCCGTGGTGGTCGGTTCGCTGACCGGCCGCCCGCCGGCCGCGACGCTTCGACCCGTCACGACGGCCCGCAGCGGTACGACGAGCCCGGCCGGTACGACGGCCCGGAGCCCTTCGGCGGGCCGGGCCGCCTCGACGACGACACCGACTATCCGACCGCTCAGATCGCCCCCATCGGGGCCGAGCTCGGGCCGGACCTGGATCCGGTGACCGAGCCCGATCCCGTGCCGCCGGCCGGCCGGCGGCCGAAGGGCCGACGTCGGGCCAGCGTCGACCGGCCGGCCACCCAGCAGTTGGGCACCGGGCGGGCGGGCCGCAACCTGCCCGCGGCGATCGGTGTGGGGCTGGGCCTCGGTGCGCTGATCGTGGTGCCGCTCGTCTTCTACCCGTTGGCGTTCCTGCCGGTGGTCGCCGGTGCGGTGGCCATCGGCATGTGGGAGATGGCCCGCGCGGTCCGCCGTAGCGGGGCGCACCCGCCGTTGGTGCCGTTGATCGCCGGTGGCGTGCTGACTGTGGGTCTGGCCTGGTTCGCCGGCCCGGACGCGCTCAGTCTGGGGCTGCTGGTCACCGTGCTGGGCACCATGATCTGGCGGTTGGGCGACGGCCCGGCGGGCTTCCAGCGGGATCTGACGGCGGCCACCCTGATCGCGGTCTACGTGCCGTTCCTGGGGGGTTTCGCGGCGCTGCTGGCGGCGGCCCCCGACGACGGCCCGCTGCGCATTCTGGCCACACTTGTCGCGGTGGTCCTCTCCGACACCGGCGGGTACGCGGCAGGTGTCTCGTTCGGCAAGCACCCGATGGCCCCGTCGATCAGCCCGAAGAAGTCCTGGGAGGGCTTCGCCGGTTCGGTGAGCGCGGCGGCGCTGGGCAGCGCGCTGCTGCTGTGGCTCATGTTGGACGTGGCGCCCTGGTGGGGCGCGCTGTTCGGGGTGGCCGTCTCGTGCGCGGCGGTCCTCGGTGACCTCGCCGAGTCGATGATCAAGCGGGACCTCGGGGTCAAGGACATGAGCAACCTGCTGCCCGGGCACGGCGGGCTGATGGACCGCCTGGACTCGATCCTGTTCGCGGTGCCGACCGCCTACCTGTTGCTGGCGATCTTCGTGCCGGTGGTGGGGTGAGGCATGGATCACCGCGTCCCGGTCTTCCCGATCCGGCGGTCGGGACCGGTTCGGCACCTCCGGACGGGTCTGTGCCGCCCCAGGCGTGACACACTGGACCAGCCATGACGAGCCTGCCCCTGATCCCCGCCATCTCGGACGCCCCCGCCGCGCGCCGGGCCTCCATGCCCCCTCAGCACCTCGCTGACCTGGACCTGGCGGGCCGCCAGGCGTTGGTCGCCGAGTTGGGTGAGCCGGCGTTCCGCGCCAAGCAGGTCTCCAACCACTACTTCGGGCGGCTCGTCCGCGACCCGCAGGCGATGACCGACCTGCCCGCGGCGACCCGGGAGCGGCTCGCCGACCAACTGCTGCCCAAGCTGCTGACCCCGGTCCGGGAGCTGGCCTGTGACGACGGCGCCACCCGCAAGGCGCTGTGGAAGTTGCACGACGGCGCGCTCGTGGAGAGCGTGCTGATGGGTTACCCGGACCGGGTGACCGTCTGCATCTCCAGCCAGGCGGGCTGCGGCATGGCCTGCCCGTTCTGCGCGACCGGCCAGGCCGGGCTGACCCGCAACCTGTCCACCGCCGAGATCGTCGACCAGGCGGTCTACCTGGCCGGGGTGGCGGCGTCCGGCGCGGTCGCCGGCTCACCGCCCCGGCTGTCGCACGTCGTCTTCATGGGCATGGGCGAGCCGCTTGCCAACTACAACCGGGTGATCGCGGCGATCCGTCGCCTGGTCAGCCCCGCTCCGGAGGGCCTCGGCCTGTCCCAGCGGCACATCACCGTTTCCACGGTGGGCCTGGTTCCGGCCATCCGCCGACTGGCCAGCGAAGACCTCTCTGTGACCCTTGCGTTGTCGTTGCACGCCCCCGATGATGATCTGCGCGACGAACTCGTGCCGGTGAACCAGCGCTGGAAGGTAGCCGAGGTGCTGGACGCAGCGTGGGACTACGCAGCCCGGACGGGCCGTCGCGTGTCGATCGAGTACGCGATGATCAAGGACGTGAACGACCAGCCGTGGCGAGCTGATCTGCTCGGGCGGCTGCTGGCCGGCAAGTTGGCGCACGTGAACCTCATCCCGCTCAATCCGACGCCGGGCAGCCGCTGGGACGCGAGCCCGAAGCCGGTGGAGCGGGAGTTCGTCCGGCGTTTGCGCGACGCCGGGGTGTCCACCACCGTACGGGACACCCGGGGTCGTGAGATCGACGGCGCGTGTGGCCAACTCGCCGCCGCCGAGGACACCGACACCAACACCGACCGCGCCGGAGATGCACCGGCGTGACCGGGCGTGGCGAACGAGACCAGGAGACATAGTGGCGAGTCAGGGTCAGCGTTTCCGGCGCAAGGCGCTCCGCCGGGGATACAAGGTCGACGAGGTGGATGCCTTCCTCGACCGGGTCGAGGCGACGCTCGACGGCCGGCAGGTCGGGGCGCCGGTGGCCTCCCAGGAGGTCCACGACGTCGTCTTCCGGGTCCGGTTCAACGGTTACGACGAGTGGCAGGTCGACCTGCACCTGGACCGCGTCGAGCGGCAGCTGGCCGAGTTGGAGGAGCGCACCGGCGCCGGGCGCGGCGGTGACCCCCGGATGGGCCCTCCGGACCGGATGGGTCCGCCGATGCGTGACGACCGTGGTGGCATGGTCCCGCAGCCGATGCCACCCCGGCCGATGCCGGCGCAGCCCGGCCCGCCCGACAGGTACGGCCGCTACGACGAGCCCACGGGCGCCTTCGCCGGTGGGTACGACGCCCCGCGTGGCGGCTACGACGCGCCGCGCGGCCCGGCCGGCCCCGGCCCGATGGGCCCCGGCGGCCCGATGGGTGGGCACGGTGTGCCCCCGCGTGGCCTGCCCGCCGGCCCCGGCGGTTACGGCCCGCCCGACGACCAGCGGATGCCCGGTGGCTACGGCCCTCCGGACGACCAGCGGATGCCCGGCGGCTACGGCCCGCCCGACGACCCGCGTTCGTCCGGCGGCTACCCGCCGGAGGAGCCGCGCTTCGACGGTTTCGAGGCCGGCCGGCACGGTCGCGCCGACATGACCGCCGAGATCCGGATGCCGGAACGGGACCTGCGTGACATGCGACGTGGTCCGGCCGGCCCGCCGCCGATGCCGCAGCCCGGCATCGGTGGTCCGCCGATGGCCGGTCCGCCCGCCGTCGCCGGCCCCCCGATGGCCGGTCCGCCGGTGGGTGGCCCCCCGATGGCCGGTCCGCCCGGCAGCGACCTGTACCGGGTCGACCAGATCCGGCGCAGCTTCCAGGTGCGCCGGTTCGGCAGCGGATACGACCCGGACCAGGTGGACCGGTTCTTCGAGACCCTGCTCGGCGGCATGCAGCGCCGCAACCCGATGCCTGTCGACCCGAAGGACCTGGACACGCTCCGGTTCGGCCTGGTGCCCGGCGGCTACTTCGAGGCCGAGGTCGACGCCGCGCTCAAGGACGTACAGGACATCCTGTTCGGGCGCTGAGCCCGACGCGTACGCGACAAGGGCCCGTCCCCCGGGTGGGGGCGGGCCCTCGTCGTACGCCGGTTGGGTCGTCCGGCGGGGTCAGGAACGCAGACCGTTGCGCCGCAGCACGGCGTCGCCGATCACGATGATCAGCAGCAGCGCGGCCAGGCCGACCAGCCAGATGTCCTCGACCCTGCCCTCGTGGTTGCCGCAGATCATCGCCAGCAGCGCCAGCGCGGACAGCACCGCGCCGATGCGCCCGGCCTTCCGGTGCCCAGGCTTGTGCTGGTCTGGCGACGTTACCGGCTCGCTTCCTGCCACTGTCGGTCCTTCCCTCGCGATCGGATCTTTGGTTAGTCTGGCACGCCTCGTGCCGGGCCCGGCGCAGGGTCCGACCAGATGGAGGGGACGACGTGACCCGCGAGGAGGATCGGGAGCTGCTGAAGGCAGCCTACGAGGCGTGGGAGTCCGAGGACTGGCCGCAGGCGGGCGAACTTCTGGAGCGGTTGGCGCGGCGACACCCCGACCACCCGAGGGCAGGGGTCTGGTGGTACGACGCGGCGCTGGCGTACAAGTTCCTGCGTAACTGGGCGAAGGCGTATGAGCTGGGCCGCGAGGCGGCCGCCCGAGCGGACCGTGACGCGCAGGATCCGGCCTTCTGGAACCTCGGCATCGCGGCGACGATCATGGAGGACTGGGCGACCGCCCGGTACGCCTGGCGAGGCTTCGGACTGACCGTGCCGGACGGCGACGGCGAGATCGTCGCGGACTTCGGAGTCACTCCGATCCGACTCGGTCCGGCCGGCACCAACGAGGTGGTCTGGGCGCAGCGACTCTGCCCCACCCGAGCCCGGGTGCTGAACGTGCCGACCCCGGAGTCGGGCCGTCGGTTCGGTGAGGTCGTGGTGCACGACGGCGCGCCGAACGGGGAGCGTGTGGTGGACGGGCGGACGTACTCCGTCTTCGACGAGCTGCTGCTGTTCCGGGCGTCCGCACTGCCGACAGCCACCGTCCACGTCACGGCCGCGACGCCGGAGGACGTCCGTGCTCTGGCGGCGCTGTTCGACGAGCACGGCTACGCGGCGGAGCCGGCCAGCGGAGTGCGGTTCATCTGCTCCTGCTGCAGCGAGGGGAACGTGTCGCAGGACGCGGACCACCAGGTCGGTGGCGCGCAGCAGGTGAACGTGGCGGCCCCGGCCGACGAGATCCCCCGCCTGATGGACGCCTGGCGTGGGGCCGACCCGTCCCGTCGCAGCTGGACGTCTCCGGCCGCGAACTGACCGGCGGCGGGGCGGGCCTTTTGACCCCTTGAGGGCGGGCGGAACGACACTACCGGCGTCGCGGGGCGGCGGTCAGACTCCCTCCGGTAGCGTTTGGCGTACACCTGATTGTCTGTTTGAGGGGGACTGTGCGGTGCGAGTGACCGGAACCGGGCACGCCAGTATGCGGATCGACACGGCCGCGGGCAGCATCCTGTGCGACCCGTGGGTCAACCCGGCGTACTTCGCCTCGTGGTTTCCCTTCCCCGACAACTCCCTGCTCGACTGGGAGACCCTGGGGCAGGTCGACTACCTGTACGTCTCCCACCTGCACCGGGACCACTTCGACGCGAAGCACCTGCGGGACTTCGTCTCGAAGGACGCCACGGTCCTGCTGCCCGAGTTCCCGACCTCGGAGATGGAGGACGAGTTCCGGGCGCTGGGCTTCACGAAGTTCCTCAAGGCGCCCAACGAGCAGGTGGTGGAGCTGCCCGGCGGCCTGAAGGTCATGATCCAGGCGTTGACCAGCCCGACCGACGGCCCGATCGGCGACTCGTCGCTGTGGGTGGAGTACGACGGGGTGCGGCTGCTCAACCAGAACGACGCCCGCCCCACCGACCTGAGCGTGTTCGCCGAGCTGGGGCACGTGCACGCGCACCTGCTCCAGTTCTCCGGCGCGATCTGGTATCCGATGGTCTACGAGCTGCCGCAGGCCGCGAAGACGGCGTTCGGCAAGCAGAAGCGCGACAGGCAGTTCGACCGGACGTGGCGCTACATCGACGACCTGAAGGCCGACCACGTCTTCCCGATCGCCGGCCCGCCGTGCTTCCTCGACGACGCGCTGTGGCAGTTCAACGACATCCACGGCGACGAGGGCAACATCTTCCCCGACCAGTCGGTGTTCCTGTCGGAGTACGCGAAGGTCGGCGGCACCAACGGGATCGTGCTGCTGCCGGGCAGCGTCGCCGAGGTCACCACCGAGGGCGCGAGCACCACCCACCCGGTGCCGGTCGAGGAGTTCTTCGCGAACAAGGTCGCCCACCTGGAGGAGATGCGGGAGCGCAAGCGCCCGATCATCGAGGCGGAGAAGGCGTCCTGGCGGCACCCCGAGGTGGACGTGCTCGGTGAGATGAAGCGCCGCATCGAGCCGCTGCTCGACGAGTCGATCTACCTGGCCAAGGGGGTCGGCGGCCCGGTCCGCTTCGACCTGGTCGGCACTGACGACTCGGGCGGCGAGACCATTGAGTCAATTGTGGTGGACTTCCCGGGCAAGGAGGTCCGGCCGTACGCGGACGAGAAGGTCCGCTACCGGTTCCGGACCGAGCGGGCGTTGATCGAGCACCTGCTGTTCATCGACGAGGTGGACTGGGTCAACTCGCTCTTCCTGTCCTGCCGGTTCTCGGCGGCCCGGATCGGCCAGTACAACGAGTTCGTCTACGCGTTCTTCAAGTGCCTGTCGGAGGAGCGGCTCCAGTACGCCGAGGGCTGGTACGACGAGCACGAGCGCACCACCGACGCCGAGGACATCACCCTGGGCGACTGGGTGGTGCAGCGGCGCTGCCCGCACCTGAAGGCCGACCTGACCCGTTTCGGCATCGTCGAGGGTGACCAGCTCACCTGCCAGCTGCACGGCTGGCGCTTCGACCTGCCGAGCGGCCGCTGCCTCACGAGCGTCGGCCACAAGGTGCGGGCCCACCGGGTGGACGCCGAGACCCCGGCCCCGGCAGGCGAAGCCCTGAGCTGACCCCGCCCGAGCCCGCCCGAGGTGGGGGCGGTCAGGTCAGGTCGGCGAGGATCTTGCGGGCGGCGTTGTGGCCGGCCGCGCCGATGACGCTGCCGGCGGGGTGGCAGCCGGCGCTGCCCGCGTACACGCCGTCGATGCCTGTGGCGTAGGGCATCCGGTCGGTGAACGACACGGTGTTGTCGACGTGGTGGATGTGCCCGCCGGTGATCCCGAAGTGCGCCTCGATGCCCGGTGGGGGGAGCGGCACCGCGTCGGCGATCAGGTCGGCGGTGCCGGGGGCGTACCGCTCGACGATCTCGATGAGCCGGTCGACGTAGCCGGGCAGCTCGGCGTCCCAGGTGGTGCCGGCCAGCTCGTAGGGGACGGACTGGACGAACAGCGCCGACGAGTGGTGCCCGGCGGCGTCGGAGAGCGACGGGTCGACTGTGGTGTGCAGGTACCACTCGATTGTCGGCTCCGCCGGCAGCCGCCCGGCCTGCACGTCCGCCCACATGCCGCGCAGCGCGGTCATCGGCGAGGTGGTGTCCCCGCCGACCAGCGACGCCGAACCGGGCAGCAGGTGGATGGTCGACCCGAACGGGCTCGGCGTGCCGGCCGGCAGGCAGGAGAACCGCGGCAGCCCGCTGAGCGCCAGGTTGAGCTTGAGGGTGGTGCCGGGGCGGCGGACCGCCGCCATCCGTTCGCCGAGTGCCGCCGGCAGCGCGCCGTCGGGCAACAGGTCCATCAGCCGGTACGGGTCACACGCGCCGAGCACCACCCGGGCGGCGACCTGCCGGCCGTCGGCCAGCACCACTCCGCTGGCCGCGCCGCCGTCGAGGGTCACGGCGCTCACCGGCGTACCGGTCAGGATTGTCGCCCCGGCGGCACGCGCGGCCTCGGCGAACGTGCGCGACACGGTGCCCATCCCGCCCTCGGCGATCATCCAGGTGCCGCCCGAGCCGGGCAGCCGGCACATGTTGTGCACGAGGAAGTTGTGCCCGGTGCCGGGGTCGTCCGGGCCGGCGTTGAGCCCGGACAGGCCGTCGGTGACCGCGTACATGCTGACCAGCAGTTCGGACTGGAACTCGAACCGGGCCAGGTAGTCGGCGACCGAACCCTGGACGAGGTCGACGAAGACCTGCCGCAGCGCCGGGCGGACGTACCGCTCGGCGGTCTCCTGGACGGTCGACGGCTCGGCCAGCCAGGCCGGGGCCAGGTCGTCGCGCAGCGCGGCCAGCTCGGCCTGCATGGCGTCGTCGGCGGCCACGTCGGCGGGGGAGAAGAACTCGGCGAGCTGCGCCCGGGTGGCGGCGGTGTCGCTGCCGAAGAGCAGGTACGGCGAGCCGAGCCCGCCCGGCGTGGGCAGGAAGTAGTGCGGGTCGCGGCGCAGCACCGGGATGCGGACGTCGAGGGTGTCGAGCAGTTCCGGGGGCATCAGCCCGAGCAGGTACGAGCCGGTGGAGTGGCGCAGTCCCGGCACCTTCGGGAACGGGTTCTCGGTGCGGGTCGCGCCGCCGAGGACGTCGGCCGCCTCCAGCACGAGGACGTCCAGGCCGGCGCGGGCCAGCAGGACTGCGGAGACCAGGCCGTTGTGCCCGGCACCGACGATCACGACGTCGGCGCGGGCCGGAATCTCACTGCTCATGCCGCGGCAGCCTAGTCCGCGCGGCCGCCCAGGTCAGCCCTTCGCCCGACCGATCCGCCGCTGACCGTTCCCCAGCGACCGCCTCCTGATCAGGGCGTGGCCGGGGCGCGCTGGGCGCGCCAGCGGGAGAGGGCGAGGGTGGCGGAGTAGCCGGCCAGGACGATCACGTGGAACAGGTAGAGCCACAGGAGCACGGCGACGCCCCCGCCGATCTCGTCGAAGCCGCCGAACGGCACCCCCAGGTCCAGGGGGAGGGAGGCGAAGAGCACGAAGCCGTGCAGGAAGCCGGAGAGGTTCGCCGCCGTGAACGACCCGACGGCGAGGGTGGAGAGCCAGTCCGGTGACGCCGGTCCGACCACCCGGAACACCCACACCAGCACCGGCGTGAGCACCAACCACACAGCCAGGAACGACAGCACCACGCCCAGCGCGCCTACCCAGCCGCCCTGACGGACCAGCCGGGTGGTAAGCGGCAGGGCCAGCAGGATCGACAGCAGCAGCGCGGGCGCCGGCGCGAGCAGCGGCAGCAGCAGAAGCCGGCCCCGCCACCCCACCAGGTGCTCGTCGGTGCGGGGCGCCGCCACCGACACGAACGCCCGGCGCAGGCCCTCGCCGTACAGCGACGCGGGCAGCAGCGAGGCAAGCGCCAGCAGCGGGGTCAACTCCACCCCGGCGTTGACGAGGGCGTCCACCGCCCGGGGCGCGCCGATCGCGGTGGGCAGCGCCTCCACGGCGTACGAGGTGAGTCGGCGTACCCGATCGGCTCCCGCGACCAGCGAGGTGAGCCAGATGGCAAGCAGCGCCACCGGCACGATCGCGATCGCCCCGTAGAAGGTGATCGCGGCGGCGTGCAGCGACAGGTCCCGTCCCCGCACCGGACGGAATGCGGCACTGGTGATCCGCTTCGCCCGTTGCCATCCGCTGCCCATCGTGATCTCTTTCCCCGTCGCCGCGCCCGTCACTCCTTAAGCTGGTCGGTCATGACTGTTCTCACCACCGAACGCCTGAGCCTGCGCGACTGGACCGACGACCCGGCCGATCTGGCGAGGATCTACGACATCTACCGCCGTTCAGAGATCACCCGCTGGCTGGGCGCGGTTCCCGGACTTCCGATGACCGACCCGGCGCAGGCCGTCGACCGGCTGCGGGTCTGGCGGGAGCGGCACGCCGCCGACCACGGCCGGTACGGCACCTGGGCGATCGAGGTACGCGACACAGGTCTGGTGGCGGGCACGGTGCTGCTCAAGCCTCTGCCAGGGCGGGACGAAGCGGTGCGGACCGTGGACATCGAGGTGGGCTGGCACCTGCACCCGGACTCGTGGGGGAAGGGCTACGCCACCGAGGCGGCCCGTGCGCTCCTGGCGCGGGAGTTCGCCGCCGGCACCCGGGAGATCTACGCGGTCGTGTCGCCGGGCAACGAGGCGTCGATGGCGGTCTGCCGACGCCTCGGCATGACGCACGTGGGCCGCCGCGACGACTGGTACGGAGGCGAACTGCTGGAGACCTTCGTCCTGGCGGCACCAGGCGCCTGACCGTTCCGGCGCGGTCCGGCGCCGGATCCGCGTCTCATCGTCGGGTGGCGGGGCAGGCGGGTCCATCAATAGTCACGGCTGTCGAAGTGTTGACGCTCCCGTAGCACGTTAGTAACCTTTGGCCAAAGTCACGCAAGATTTTGACAAAGACGTGCACGATTTCTCGCACGGGTTCGGAACTTTCAACGGGCCGTGCAGCCCCATCTCTCTCGACACCGGCCCGCGTCCGTCGGCCGGCGCACCGCCGCACCCCGCCCCGTGGTCAAGCCGCCGCGGCAACCGTCCCCCGACGACAAGGACAGTGATGAGACGAACGCATCTGTTCAGAACGGTGGCGGCCATGGCCGCCACCGCTCTGATCGCCACGGCCGGGGCGACCGCCGTCGCGAGCCCGGCCTCCGCCCGCCCCGCCGACCCGGCAGCCGCACCGGCCGCCGGGTTCGCCCCGGCAGCCACCAACCTCGCCCAGGGCCGTCCCACCCAGGAGAGCGGCCACGCCGACGTCTACGACTCGTCGAGGGTCGTCGACGGCAACGCGGGCAGCTACTGGGAGAGCGTCAACAACTCGTTCCCGCAGTGGGTGCAGGTCGATCTCGGCTCGTCGCAGTCCGTCAACCAGGTCGTGCTGAAGCTGCCGACCTCGGGGTGGGCCACCCGGACGCAGACGTTGAGCGTGCGCGGCAGCGCCGACGGTTCGTCGTTCACCGACCTGGTCGGGTCGCAGACGTACAGCTTCAACCCGGCGAGCGGCAACACCGCCACGATCACCTTCGACGCGACCTCCACCCGGTACGTCCGGATCACCATCACCGCCAACAGCGGCTGGCCGGCCGGGCAGCTCTCCGAGCTGGAGGTGTACGGCAGCGGCGGCACCACCCCCGACACCACCGCGCCGAGCGTGCCCGGCACGCTGTCCCAGAGCACGTCGGGCAGCACGATCACGCTCACCTGGGGTGCCTCCACCGACTCCGGTGGCAGTGGGCTGGCCGGCTACAACGTCTACCGGGGCGGCAACCTGATCGCCACGCTGGGCACCGTCCTCACGTACCAGGACAGCCAGCCGGTCACCGCGACCGTGTCCTACTACGTCCGCGCCCGCGACGGCGCGGGCAACCTGTCCGGCAACAGCAACACCGTCACCCGGACCGGCGGCAACCCGCCCGCCTGCACCAACGTGGCGCAGGGCAAGAGCATGACGGCGAGCGGCTCCACCTTCACCTTCACCCCGGACAAGGCGAACGACGGGCAGCTCGGCACCTACTGGGAGGGCGCGGCGAGCTACCCGCAGAACCTGACAGTGGCGCTGGGCGCGAACCACTCCATCTCCGGCGTCACGGTCAAGCTCAACCCGGACCCGGCCTGGGGCACCCGTACCCAGACCATCGGTGTCCTCGGCCGGGACCAGGCGTCGTCCACGTACACCAGCCTGGTGTCGCCGGCGTCCTACCAGTTCGTCCAGGGCGTCAACACGGTGACCATCGGAGTCAGCGCGACCACCGCTGACGTGCAGCTGCGGTTCACCGGCAACACCGGCGCCCCGTCCGGCCAGGTCGCCGAGCTTGAGGTGTGCGGCACGCCGGCACCCAACCCGGACCTGGTCGTCAGCTCGGTGACCTGGTCGCCCACGTCTCCCAGCGAGGTCTCCCCGGTCACGCTCTCGGCCGTCGTGCGGAACGTCGGCTCGGCCACCGCCGGCGCCACCACGGTCAACTTCAGCCTGGCCGGCACGGTCGTCGGCAGCGCCACGGTGGGCGCGCTCGCCGCGGGCGCGTCGACCACCGTGTCGTTAAACGCCGGTACACGGCCGATGGGCAGCTACGCCGTCTCGGCGGTGGTCGACCCGGCCAACACGATCGTCGAGCAGGACAACGGCAACAACAGCTTCACGGCGGCTTCGCCGCTGGTGGTGGCGCAGGCCCCGGGCCCGGATCTCCAGGTGCTCGGCATCGCCTCCAACCCGCCGAACCCGGCCGTCGGGGCCTCGGTCACCTTCACCGTGGCCGTCCGCAACCGGGGCACCACCGCGACCGGTGCGACCACCGTCACCCGGCTGGTGGTGGGCGGCACCACGCTCAACACGACCACCGCCTCGATCGCCGCCGGCGCGACGGTCACCGTGGCGGTCAGCGGCAGCTGGACCGCCACCAGCGGCGGCGCGACCATCACCGCCACCGCCGACGCCACGAACGTGGTCGCCGAGACCAACGAGACCAACAACGCGTTGAGTCAGTCAATCGTGGTCGGGCGCGGCGCGGCGGTCCCGTACGTCTCGTACGAGGCGGAGGCCGGCCGTTACCAGGGCACGCTGCTGGAGGCCGACCCGCTGCGCACCTTCGGGCACACCAACTTCGCGAGCGAGTCCTCGGGCCGCAAGTCGGTACGGCTCACCAGCACCGGCCAGTTCGTCGAGGTCACCTCGGCCAACCAGGCCAACGCCATAGTGGTCCGGAACTCCATCCCGGACGCGCCAGGTGGCGGCGGCATCGAGGCGACGATCAGCCTGTACGTCAACGACGTCTTCTCCCGGAAGCTGACCCTGTCGTCGAAGCACAGCTGGCTCTACGGCAACACCGACGGGCCGGAGGCGCTCACCAACACACCCCAGGCCGACGCCCGACGACTCTTCGACGAGTCGAACGCGCTGCTGGCGCAGTCGTACCCGGCCGGCACCCGGTTCAGGTTGCAGCGCGACGCCGGTGACACCGCCTCCTTCTACGTCATCGACATGATCGACCTGGAGCAGGTGGCGCCACCCGCCAGCCAGCCCGCGGGCTGCACCTCGATCACCCAGTACGGCGCGGTCCCCAACGACGGGATCGACGACACCGCCGCCATCCAGCGGGCGGTGACCGACGACCAGAACGGCGTCATCAGCTGCGTGTGGATCCCCGCCGGGCAGTGGCGGCAGGAGCAGAAGATCCTGACCGACGACCCACTGAACCGGGGTACGCACAACCAGGTAGGCATCAGCAACGTCACGATCCGGGGCGCCGGCATGTGGCACTCGCAGCTCTACACGCTCAGCGAGCCGCAGAACGTGGTGGGCGGCATCAACCACCCGCACGAGGGCAACTTCGGCTTCGACATCGACAAGAACACCCAGATCTCCGACATCGCCATCTTCGGCTCCGGCCGGATCCGCGGCGGTGACGGCAACGCCGAGGGTGGGGTCGGTCTGAACGGTCGCTTCGGCACCGGCACGAAGATCAGCAACGTCTGGATCGAGCACGCCAACGTGGGCGTCTGGGTGGGCCGCGACTACGACAACATCCCCGAGCTGTGGGGGCCGGCCGACGGGCTGGAGTTCACCGGGATGCGGATCCGCGACACGTACGCCGACGGCATCAACTTCAGCAACGGCACGCGCAACTCGCGGGTGTTCAACTCGTCCTTCCGGACCACCGGCGACGACGCGCTCGCGGTCTGGGCCAACCCGTACGTCAAGGACCGCAACGTCGACATCGCGCACGACAACCACTTCGTCAACAACACCATCCAGTTGCCCTGGCGGGCGAACGGCATCGCCATCTACGGCGGCTACGACAACTCGATCGAGAACAACCTGATCTACGACACCGCGAACTACCCGGGCATCATGCTGGCGACCGACCACGACCCGCTGCCGTTCTCCGGCACGACGCTGATCGCCAACAACGGGCTCTACCGCACCGGCGGCGCGTTCTGGAACGAGGACCAGGAGTTCGGTGCCATCACCCTCTTCCCCGCCACCAGGGACATCGTCGGCGTCACCATCCGGGACACCGACATCATCGACTCGACGTACGACGGCATCCAGTTCAAGAACGGCGGCGGCAACATGCCGAACGTCGCCATCACCAACGTACGGATCGACAGGTCGAACAACGGCGCCGGCATCCTCGCGATGAGCGGCGCACGCGGCAACGCCACCCTGACGAACGTCACCATCACCAACTCGGCAGACGGCAACGTCGTCATCCAGCCGGGATCGCAGTTCGTCATCACTCCCTGATCGACACAGCTTCAGTGGGGTCGGGGTGTCCGCACGTCGCGGACACCCCGACCTCCGTGGCGGGCAGCGCGCCCCGCGCCGTCGGTTCTGGCGTCACAGAAACAGGGCCCCTGGTCCTTCCGTCCGGGCGGCGACCTCTCGGTGAGCGCTATACCGCACAGGTATAGATATGACCCGGAGGTATATCGCTCACCCGAGCGGCCGCCCCGAGCTGTCGTCTGGTCATCCACGAAGGTCTCTTCGACGCTGGGCGAGGCGGTGCTGCGCCGGCCGCTGCGCGATCGGGCGGCGGGCGTTGCCCCGGAATCGGGCATTTGTCGGCGGCGACCATTCAGGTGGTGGGCCACGGTCGTAGGGAACTGAGTCCGGAGCTGCTGTCCGGTTTCGCGACCGTCCTCTCCTTTCGGGTCGAGGATCTGGGCGCGCTAACGCACTGGGTGTGCGATGACGCACATCTGGGGCTGCGGTGGCTAGGCTGAGTTGAGCAGGATTGTCCGCTGAGGGGGTGAGCCCGGATGGCCCAGGCAGCGTTCGCGCCGGAGCCGGCGCCGCAGCACACCGAACCGTCGTTCGACGTCCTGCGGTGGCACGACGAGCCGTGGACTGCGCAGCTCGCCCTCGACCTGTTGCCAGAGACCAACGGCCCCAAGGTTGAGGTCCTGAGCGGAAGCGTGATCGTGACACCACATGCCGGGTACGACCACCAGGACGCGGAGCTGGATCTCGCGTTCCACCTCAAGCAGGCAGCCCGTCGGGCCAAGTTGTGGCTCTACCTTGAGACGAACATCGTGGCAGGCCAGGACCTGTTCATCCCGGACATCGTCATCCTCGACGCTCCGGGCGGCGGTCGAACGACGATGGACATCGGGCACGCCGTGCTTCTCGGGGAGATCGTCTCTCCCCGGAACCGGCGCAAGGACATCATCGACCGCCCGCGTGAGTACGCCGCCGCCGGAGTGCCGTTCTTCCTCCGGGTCGACCTGCGCAATCGGGTCCCCACCATCGCGCTGTACGAGCTGACCGAGGGGGAGTACCGGCCGGTGGCAGCCGCTGCGGCCGGGACGCGCTTCGTCATGCGGGAGCCGTTCGAGTTCTCCATCGATCCGGCCGACCTGCTCGGCGAGGAGGCGGCACCCGACGAGCCGGGCGGGGAGGGCTGAGGCTCCCAGCGGGCGTGCAGCGACGGTGGGGAAGAATGGCCTGGTGACTTCCCCCCGCGACCTCGTCCTGCTCGGGTCCACCGGTTCGATAGGCACGCAGGCCATCGACATCGTCAGGCGCAACCCGGACCGGTTCCGGGTGGTCGCGGTGGGTGCGGGCGGCGGCAACGTCGAGCTGCTCGCCACCCAGGCCCTGGAGCTGGGCGTCGAGGCCGTCGGGGTGGCCAAGGCGTCCGCCGCGCAGGACCTGCAACTCGCCTTCTACGCCGAGGCGAGCCGGCGCGGCTGGGCCACCGGCGACTTCAAACTCCCCAAGATCGTGGCCGGCCCCGACGCGATGACCGAGTTGGCCCAGTGGCCGTGCGACATCGTGCTCAACGGTGTGGTCGGCTCGCTGGGCCTCGCTCCTACGCTTGCCGCGCTGCGCTGTGGTCGTACCCTCGCGCTTGCCAACAAGGAGTCCCTCGTGGCCGGCGGCCCGCTGGTCAAGGCCGCTGTGACGCGGCCGGGGCAGATCGTCCCGGTCGACTCGGAGCACTCGGCGCTGGCCCAGTGCCTGCGGTCCGGGTCGCGCGGTGAGGTCCGCCGGCTGGTCGTCACGGCCAGCGGCGGCCCGTTCCGGGGTCGGCGGCGCGACGAGTTGACGCAGGTCACGCCCGAGCAGGCCCTCGCGCACCCGACCTGGAACATGGGACCGGTCGTCACGATCAACTCGGCGACCATGGTCAACAAGGCGCTTGAGGTGATCGAGGCGCACGAACTGTTCGACGTGCCCTACGCCGACATCGCCGTGATGGTGCACCCGCAGTCGGTGATCCACTCGATGGTCGAGTTCGTCGATGGGTCGACGATCGCCCAGGCCAGCCCACCGGACATGCGGCTGCCCATCGCGCTGGGCATCGGCTGGCCGGACCGGGTGCCCGAGGCCGCCGCGGCCGTCGACTGGACGGCCGCGCACACCTGGGAGTTCGCGCCGCTCGACGACGAGGCGTTCCCGGCCGTCGCCCTCGCGAAGGCCGCAGGGGAGGCCGGACGCTGCCGCCCGGCGATCTACAACGCGGCGAACGAGGAGTGCGTGGCGGCGTTCGTGGCGGGCCGGCTGCCGTTCCTGGGGATCGTCGACACCCTCGAACGGGTCTTGGAGGACGCTCCGGACTTCGCCGAACCAGGTACCGTCGAGGACGTGCTCGCGGCCGAGTCGTGGGCACGCGCGCACGCGCAGGAGATCATCGCGGGTTCGGTGGAAGGAGCTTGATGGCTAACCTGCTCGGGGTGGCGCTCTTCGCCCTGGCAATTCTCGTCTCGGTGAGCCTGCACGAAGCCGGTCACATGGTGACCGCCAAGGCGTTCGGGATGAAGGTCACCAAGTACTTCGTCGGCTTCGGCCCGACCCTCTGGTCCTTCAAGCGGGGCGAGACGGAGTACGGCATCAAGGGCATTCCGCTCGGTGGCTTCTGCAAGATCGTCGGGATGACCGCGCAGGACGACGACGTCGACCCGGCCGACGAGCCGCGCGCGATGTGGCGCTATCCGGTCTGGAAGCGGACGATCGTCATGTCCGCTGGCTCGATCACCCACTTCGCGCTGGCGCTGATCGCCATCTGGATCGCCGCCGTGTCCCTGGGCCTGCCCAACCAGAACTTCCCCACCACCGACGCGGAGATCCGCCAGGAGCCGGCGGTGATCGCGCTGTCCGACTGCGTGGTCCCCGACAGCGCCCCGCGGGCCTGCGCCCCCGGCGACGCCGCCAGCCCCGCCGCACAGGCGCAACTGCGCGACGGCGACCGGATCACCTCGCTCAACGGTGCGCCGATCAACAACTACGGCGAGATGCTCGCCGCCCTGCGCGGCCTCAAGCCGGGCGAGACCGCGAAGATCGGGTACGTCCGCGACGGGCAGCCCGGCGAGACCAGCACGGTGCTCGCGCAGACCCAGCGGCCGCCGCTCGACGACCCGAAGGGCGCCGTCGCCCCCGTCGCCGCGCTCGGCGTGGCGCTCGTCCCCACCACCCCGACCCGGATCACCTACAGTCCGGGCGAGGCGTTCGGCGCCACCGCCGACTTCACCCGTGAACTGGCCGTCGGCACCGTCCAGGCGTTGCAGCGACTGCCGCAGAAGGTGCCCGCCCTGTGGACCGCCATCACCGGCGGCGAACGGGACGTCGACACCCCGATCAGCGTCGTCGGCGCCAGCCGCCTCGGCGGTGAGGCGTTCGCCAACAAGGCGTGGCTGCTGTTCGTGACGCTGTTCATCTCGCTGAACTTCTTCATCGGCGTGTTCAACCTGCTGCCGCTGCTCCCACTCGACGGCGGCCACATCGCCATCGCCTGGTTCGAACGGGCACGCTCCTGGCTGTACGCGAAGATCGGCCGCGCCGACCCCGGCCGCGTCGACTACCTCAAGCTGATGCCCTTCACGTACGTGGTGATCCTGATCGGTGGCGTGTTCACGCTGCTGACCATCACCGCTGACGTCGTCAACCCGATCACGCTCTTCCCAAGGTGAGTGCTGAAGTGACCGCAATCAGTCTCGGTATGCCGGCCGTACCGCCCCCGCCGCTCGCGCCCCGCCGGGCCAGCCGCCAGATCATGGTCGGTTCGGTGCCGGTCGGCGGTGGTGCGCCGGTGTCCGTGCAGTCGATGACCACCACCCTCACCTCCGACGTCAACGCCACGCTCCAGCAGATCGCCGAGCTGACCGCGTCCGGCTGCCAGATCGTCCGGGTGGCGGTGCCGTCCCAGGACGACGTCGAAGCCCTGCCCGCGATCGCCAAGAAGTCGCAGATCCCGGTCATCGCCGACATCCACTTCCAGCCCAAGTACGTCTTCGCCGCCATCGACGCCGGCTGCGCGGCCGTCCGGGTCAACCCGGGCAACATCCGCCAGTTCGACGACAAGGTCAAGGAGATCGCCAGGGCCGCCGGCGACGCGGGCGTGCCGATCCGGATCGGCGTCAACGCCGGTTCGCTGGACAAGCGGCTGCTGTCCAAGTACGGCAAGGCCACCGCCGAGGCGCTCGTCGAGTCGGCGCTGTGGGAGTGCTCGCTGTTCGAGGAGCACGGCTTCCGCGACATCAAGATCTCGGTCAAGCACAACGACCCGGTCGTGATGATCCGGGCGTACCGGCAGCTCGCCGAGCAGTGCGACTACCCGCTGCACCTGGGTGTCACCGAGGCCGGCCCGGCCTTCCAGGGCACCATCAAGTCGGCTGTCGCCTTCGGAGCCCTGCTCGCCGAGGGCATCGGCGACACCATCCGGGTGTCGCTGTCCGCCCCGCCGGTCGAGGAGATCAAGGTCGGCAACCAGATCCTGGAGTCCCTGGGTCTGCGCGAGCGCGGCCTGGAGATCGTCTCCTGCCCGTCCTGCGGCCGCGCCCAGGTGGACGTCTACAAGCTCGCCGAGGAGGTCACCGCCGGTCTGGAAGGCCTGCCGGTGCCGCTTCGGGTGGCCGTCATGGGCTGCGTCGTCAACGGCCCGGGCGAGGCCCGCGAGGCCGACCTCGGTGTCGCCTCCGGCAACGGCAAGGGCCAGATCTTCGTCAAGGGGCAGGTCGTCAAGACGGTCCCCGAGGCGCAGATCGTGGAGACGCTGATCGAGGAGGCGCTGCGGATCGCCGACGAGATGGGCGCCGAGCTTCCCGAGGAGCTGCGCGGCCTGGTCACCGGCCCGACCGTCACCGTGCACTGACCTTCACACGGAGAAAGCGGCCGGCTCCCATCGGGGAGACGGCCGCTTTCGTGGTTTTCGGCGTGGTGCTGCCGCTGTCGCGGGTGCCCGGCGTGGTGCTGCCGGCCGTCACTCGGATTCGGCGAGGATCGCGTACAGCTTGCGCCGGGTCTCGTCGAGCACCTGGGCGGCCCGCTCACGCTGGTCGTCGGTGCCGTTCATCATGACCTGACGCAGGGCGTTCATCGCCTGCGCGCCGGAGTCGCGGATGTCGTGCCAGCTGCTCACCGAACCTTGGGCGACGTCCGCCCACGCGGGGGTCTGCGCGGCCTCGGTGGCCTCCGCCTGCCCGGCCTCGGTGACAGTGAACCGCTTGCGCCCGCCGCTGGACTCCTCAGTGCTGGCGGCGATCACACCCTCGTCCTCCAGCAGTTGGAGGGTGGGGTAGATCGACCCCGGGCTCGGCCGCCACGCACCGCCGGTGCGGGAGTCGATCTCCTGGATCATCTCGTAGCCGTGCATCGGCCGCTCGGTGAGCAGAGCCAGCACGGCTGCCCGGACGTTGGGGCGTCGACCCCGACCCCGTCCACGGCCCCGGCCGCCCCAGGGGCCGCCGTGTCCGCGCTCGTGGCCGTGGCCGTGCGGGCCGGGCGGGACCGGCGGGAAGCCGAAGCCGCGCATCCGTCCCTCGTGCATCGGGTGGTGCTGTCGGTGGAACCGCATCGGGTTCTCCCTCTCGTCGTACTGTCGCTGATGCATCAAAGATATATCGGCAATGCATCGCCGACAAGTCTTCGCGTCGACTTGCCCGCCGGCTGCGTCGAGCTCGCCACTCAGCCGGCGAGGGGCGGGGTCGATCTGGCAGGCTGGTAGTCGTGCTGACGGTGCCGGTACGCCAACTGGGAGAATCGGAGCGCCGCGCGGTCGAGCGACTGCTCGACCTGGACCCGTTCGCGGGCGCGCAGGTCGCCGAGCGGATCGCCGCGCGCGGACTGTCCTGGTGGCGGGCCGAGGGCAGGATCCTGGGGTACGGAGCCCGACGCAACCTCGAATCGCTCTGCTGGCTCGGCGGCAACCTCACCCCGATCCTCGCCACCGACGCCGCGGTGGCCGCCTTCGCCGACCTGCTCGCCGGCGAGGAACGGCTCTGCTCCTCCATCGTCGGTCGCGCCGACGCCGTCCTCGGACTGTGGGACCGACTCTCCGACACGTGGGGGCCAGCGCGGGACATCCGCCCCAACCAGCCGCTGCTGGCCACCGACACGCTGCCACCCGCACCGGCCGACCCGGAGGTACGCCAGGTCCGCGCCGGTGAGGTCGACAGGCTCTTCCCGGCCGCCGTGGCGATGTACACCGAGGAAGTGGGAGTCTCGCCCCTGGTCGAAGACGCCGGGCGCAGCTACCGCCGCCGGGTCAACGACCTGGTCCGGGCCGGTCGGGCGTACGCCCGGTTCGTCGACGGCAAGGTCGTGTTCAAGGCCGAGCTGGCCGTGGTGACCAAGCGGACCGCGCAGGTGCAGGGCGTCTGGGTGGCCCCGGAGTGGCGGGGCCGAGGCATCGCCACCGCGGCCATGGCCGCCGTCGTCCGCGACGCGCTGCTGCGGGTCGCCCCGACCGTCAGCCTGTACGTCAACGACTTCAACCTTCCGGCCCGCCGGGTCTACGAACGCTGCGGCTTCCAGCCGGTAGGCACCCTGGCCACGGTCCTCTTCTGACCGCAAGCCGAATGGCCGGCACCCCGTTGTCCGGGGTGCCGGCCATTCGGTTGTTTCACGGGGTCAGCTGTTCCAGTGCTGGGCGACGAGGTCGGTGGCCTGCTGCTCCCACTGGGCGTAGGCGTCCGGGTAGGCCGAGACCTGCACGGTCTGCGCGGCGTCGGTCAGCGCCATGTCCTGCCAGCCGTCGACCTGCTTGAGACCCTTGAGGAAGGCGGTGGTGGAGTAGTCGGGGTCGGTGATCTGCTCCGGCGTACCCCAACCACTGGACGGGCGCTGCTGGAACAGGCCCAACGAGTCGTGGTCATTGCGGTCGCCGAGGTGGCCCAGGTTCTCCAACTTCGACTCCTGCAGACTCGTGGCGATCGAGATGACCGCGGCGCGTTCGGGTAGGCCTGCCTTCTTCGTCGCGGCGATGATCGCCTTGACGTTCGCGGTCTGCTCGTCGTTCAGGGTGATGTGCGACTGGTCGCCCTGCGGCTTCGGCGCGGCCACCTGCACCGCGGCGGGCTTGGCGTCGACCGGGGTCGCGGCGTGGGCGGCGACCGGGCCGGCGAAGACGCCACCGGCGAAGGCCAGACCAGCAACGGACAGCACACTCTTGCGCATGATCGTGTTCATGGGGGTAGCTCCTTCGGGGGTAGGAAACACCCGCGTGACAAGCCGGGTGTGAGCACCTCGTCCGGCGCTGCACAAAGTCTTGAGGAAGGTCGGCGGCCTGCGAGCGGGGGCTCGCGGCGCCGGGTCTGTGTGTAACCAACCGGGGGCCGGGGTCATTCCGGGGTGGCCCATCCGGCGGCACCCACATTTCGGCGGTGCCTGGGGGTCTGTGTAACGACCGGCGGACCGGGGTCATTCCGGGGCCGGCGGCACCGCATCGAGGCGGTGCCGGGGGTCTGCAACGACCGGCCAACCGGGGTCATTCCTGGCGGCGGCCCATCCGGTGGCACCCACATCTTGCGGTGCCTGGGGGGTCTGCAACGAGCGGGCAGGCCGGGCAGTGGGGCCGGGCGATGAGCCGTGGTCCTGCGATCGTCAGGGTGTGTAACGACCCCCGGCCGGCCACCATTCCGGCGCACCGGTGCGACCGGTCACAACCCAGACCGGACAAAGTTCCCATCCGGCGACACCGGCACCGCGCGGTCTGGGGCGGTCAAGGTTGATCGACTTCATATCGGCGATCTGGGGCTGTCGGGGCGACCTGGATGCCGCCACATCGCCGATATGAAGTCGACCGCCAGCCCGCAGGCCCTGGAGGCCTCCTTGACCTGGCTGGGGCGCCACGGGGGCCGGGGACGTAGACCGGGGAGCGTCTGGTCAGGTGGGTTGATCAGGATCAAGTGATCCGAGTGTCCCGTCCGGGCGGGGAGCGACCTATGCCGCCCCGCCCCGCGCCGCGCTGGCGGCCCTCGTCCGCGCCGAGTTGGAGTACATCCGCCGGTACCGGGCGTTCGCCCAGCTGCTGTTGTCGGAAATGTGGCGGACGAAAAGGGAGTGGCAGCAGACGTTGCGGCTGCCGCGCGGCGAGGCGATCGAGGTGATCGCCGAGACGGTACGGGCCGGAGTGGACAGCGGCGACCTACCGGCCGATCTGGACGTGCCGACCGCCTCCTCCGCGCTGTTCGGCGTGGGCCTGGTGGTGGCCGTGGACTGGCTGGTGTTCCAGCCCGACAGGCCCATCTCCGACGTGCAGGAAGCGCTGCTCGGCATCGTCCGCCGGGTCGCCCAGACGTGATCGGAAGTCCTGCTCAGAGCGGGTAATTCGGTTGAGCGGACAGGGCTGCTGCCGGCAGGCTGGGTGCTCAGCCACCCACGTCCGGAGGGACTCTCCATGCGCCTGCTCCGAGATATGTGGGGCACCTCGCCGCGCCGGATGACGGTAGTGGCCGTCCTCATCGTGCTCGGTGCCGCCGGTCAGGCAGGCGCGTCGGCGCTGGCCGGCGCGGTGCTGGTGCACCGCTCGGCCGGCTTCTTCGCCGTGCTGGCCGCGGCGCTTGTCGCCGTGGTGCTCAGCGACTTCGTGGTGAGCCTGCTGATGGCCGGTCTGACCGCCGACTGGTCGGCCGACGTACGCCGTCGACTCTGCCGGGTGGCCCTCGGGCAGGACCTGCCCGCGCTGGAGACCACCCCGGTGGGCGAGATGCTCGACCGCATCGACGGTGACGTCTACCAGGTGGCGGCGGCGATCCGTAACCAGGGCACCCGGCTCGCGCAGGGGCTCTGCGTCGGGCTGCTGTCGATGGTCGTCGCGTTGGCCGTGTGGTGGCCGGCCGGGATCGCGATGCTGCTGCTCACAGTGGTGCTCGCGGTCGGGTTGCGGCGGCCCACGGCACGGATCGGCCCGGCCCGGATGGCCGAGGAGGAGGCGTGGTCGGACCTGGCCGCGGTGATGGAGGAGGCGGTGCACGGCCAGGACGACGTACGGACCAGCCTGGCCCGGCCGTACGTCCTGCGGCTGTACGCCCGCCGCGCCGCCGCCGTGCTGTCCCGGGGCAACCGGGTCTGGGTGATGTCGGCCCGGGTGGCCACGATCGCCACCGCGACGATCCGGGGTGGCATCGGCGCGGTGGTGCTCGGCGGGGCCTGGGCCCTTGCCACCGGCCGGATCGACGCCGCCCGGCTCACCGGCATCTGGCTGCTCGCCCTGGCCTTCGGGGCCACCGCGGAGCACGTCAGCCGGATGGTGCCGGAGATCCAGGAGGCCCTCGGGGCGTGGGCCCGGGTGCGGTTGCTCCAGCAGGCCCGGCAGGAACCCGTCGGCGGAGCCAGCCCCACCTCGGGTGACCTGCGCATCCGCGACCTGACGTTCGAGTACGAGGTCAGCGGCCCGGAGAGTGGACGGGGTGCCGCCCTGCGCGGGCTCAGCCTGACCTTCGCGCGGGGCCGCTCGTACGCGCTGATCGGGCGGACCGGTTCGGGCAAGTCGACACTGGCGAAGGTGCTCACCCGGGCGGTCGACGTGCCACCGGGAACTGTCTTCCTCGGCGGCACCGACCTGTGTGATCTCGACGTCGAGCAGTTGCGCCGCTGGGTGGCGCTCGTGCCGCAGCGCACCGAGATCCTGGCCGGCACGCTCGCCGAGAACGTGGCGCTCTTCGACCCGGACCTGCTCGACGCCGCCGCCCGCGCACTTGACGAGCTGGGCCTGGCCGGCTGGATCGCCGAGCTGCCGCAGGGACTGGCGACCCGGTTGGGGGAGGGCGGTCACGTTCTCTCCGCAGGGCAGGAGCAGTTGGTGGCGTTCGCCCGGATCCTGGTGCGGGACCCGCACGTGGTGATCCTCGACGAGGCCACTGCCCGGTTGGATCCGGTGACCGAGGCGCGGGTGCAGCGCGCCACCGAACGACTGCTGCGCGACCGGATCGGCATCGTCATCGCGCACCGGCTCTCCTCGGTGCGCCGCTGCGACGAGGTGGTGGTGCTGGCCGACGGTGCGGTGGTCGAGGCCGGCCCGCTGGAGACGTCCACGCGCTTCGCCGAACTGCTGGCGACCAGCCACGCCGCCGCGTACGCCGCGTCGGCGCCGACCGGTCGCGCCGGCGCTGGTACCGACCTGCTGGTCGGTCCCGACCCGGTCGACGCCTGGCCGGGCGAGCCGGCGACCACGCCTGCCGAGTCGCCCGAACCGGTCGGGCCGACCCGCGCCGACCCGCCGCCGCTGCCGCCCGTGCCGCAGGCCCGGACGATGCGGGAGATCTTCCGGCTCTGCCTCAACGATCCCCGGTACGGGATGTCCGCGATCGGGCTGTTCCTCGGGCTCAGCCTGCTCGGGCTGGACGGCCCGGTGCTGCCCTGGCTCTGGGCCGACGTGGTGGACGGGGGTAGTCCCTATCTGCCGGCGATGGGGATCGTGGTCGGACTGCTGGTCACCCTTCCGCTGCCGTTCTACACCCACGTCTGGTTCCCGCACTGGTGGGTGCGGCAGATGCTGCGGATCGGCCTGCGCCTGGTGCACGGCCAGACCGGGCCGCGCCGGGTCAGCTCCCACACCCCGGCCGAGGTGGTGGCACAGGGCGGGGACACCGAGCGGGTCGTCCAGCTCGCCGACAACGTGCTGGACCAGGTCGTCGCGCTGGTGTTCCTGGTCGCCATGACGGCGGTCACCGGCAGCGTCGTACCGGGGCTGTTCTTCCTCGGCACGATCGTCGTCTCCGGGCTGGCCGCGACCCTCTTCGGGCCGAAGTTGGAGCGTGCAGCCCGGGCGACGGTGACGGCGCGGGCCGCGTTCGCCACCGCGCTGGTCTCGGCGCTCTCCGCGGCGCGGACGGTGAAACTCGCCGGCGCGACGGGGGCAGTGCTGCGCCACCTGGCGGACCTGGACGCGGTGCGCAGCGACAGGCAACGGCGGGAGATCTCGGTGCAGGTGTGGTCGCGTTCCACACCGTCGATGGCGAGCGGGTTGTTGCCGATCGGCGCGTGGGCGCTCTACCTGGGCGGCGGGCTCTCCGCCGGGGCGGTGCTGGTGGCGGTGTCCACCCTGGGCGCGGCCCGCTGGTTCGCCTGGACGACGGCGTCGTTGATCTCCCAGCTGCCGTCCGCGCGGGTCTGGACCCGTCGTACGGTGGCGATGACCGGCGTGGGCGCGTACTCCGCGGCGGTGCCGGCGGTCGACCTGGCCGGCGGGACGGCCCCCGCGCCGACGCCACCGCCCCGCCACCCGCTGCGCCGGCTGGAGCTGCGCGGCTTCGGCGTGGTGCACTCCGACGGCACGGTCGCCGTCCGGGACGTGGACCTGACCGTCGAACGGGGACAGTTGGTGCTGGTCGTCGGGCCGGTGGGGTCGGGCAAGTCGTCGCTGCTGCGGGCGCTGGCCGGCATCGTGCACCACACCGGTGAGCTGTCCTGGAACGGCGACCCGGTCACCGAGCCGGAGCTGTTCCTGCGCCCCAACCAGGTCGGCTACGTCGCCCAGCTGCCCCGGGTGCTTTCCGGCACGGTCGCCGACAACATCGCCCTCGGGCACCAGGTGGACGCGGCCGGGGCGGTGAGCACCGCCCAGCTCGACCACGATCTGACCGCCGCCGGTGGCGGGCTGGGTCTGCTCATCGGGCACAAGGGCACGCGGCTCTCCGGCGGGCAGTTGCAGCGGTTGGCGTTGGCGCGGGCGCTGGCGCCGCGTACCGAGCTGCTCGTCGCCGACGACGTGTCCTCGGCGCTCGACGTCACCACCGAGCTGGCGTTGTGGCAGGCGTTGCGGGCACACGGGGTGACAGTGGTCGGGTCGACCGCGAAGCGGGCCGCGCTGGTCCGCGCCGACCACGTGGTGGTGCTGCTGGGCGGAGCCGTCGCGGCTCAGGGCGCGTGGCAGGACCTGGAGGGCGACTGGTCGCACCTGGCGGGCTGACGGTCGGGCGGCCGCCGGACACGGCAGCCGCCCGACCGGCGGGGATCAGGCGGCGCGGGCGTACTGCGCCGGACCGGTGTACGCGACTCCGAGCTTCGCGGCGGCCCGGCGCGGCCAGTACGGGTCGCGCAGCAGCTCACGCCCGAGCAGCACCAGGTCGGCGTCGCCGCTGGCGATGATCTGCTCGGCGTGCTCCGGCTCCACGATCAGGCCGACTGCGCCGCTCGGCACGCCTGCCTCGCGGCGGATCCGGGCGGCCAGCGGCACCTGGTAGCCGGGGCCGAGCGGGATGCGCTGTTCCGTGCTCACACCGCCGGAGGACGCGTCGACCAGGTCCACGCCGACACCTGCCAGTTCGCCGGCGAGCACCACGCTGTCCTCGATCGTCCAGCCGCCCTCGACCCAGTCGGTGGCGGAGATCCGGGTGAGCACCGGGACGTTCTCGCCGACGGCGGCGCGTACCGCGCGGGCGACCTCGAGGGTGAGCCGCATCCGGCCGGCCCGGTCGCCGCCGTAGCCGTCGGTGCGGTGGTTGGTAAGCGGGGAGAGGAACTCGTTGAGCAGGTAGCCGTGCGCGGCGTGGATCTCCACGGCGGCGAACCCGGCGGCCAGTGCCCGCTCGGCGGCGGCGGCGAACGCGTCGACCACACCGGCGACACCCGCCGCGTCGAGCGCGGTCGGCGTCCGGTAGCCGGCGGTGAACGGGTCCGACCCGGGGGCGACAGGGGTCCAGCCGCCCTCGTCGTCCGGAACACCGCCGCGCTCCGGTGCCCACGGCCGGTACGTCGAGGCCTTGAACCCTGCGTGCGCGAGCTGCACGGCCGGCACCGCGCCGTGTGCGGCGACGAACTCGGTCACCGGTCGCCACGCGTCCACGTGGGCGCCGGACCACAGCCCGGTGTCCTGCGGGCTGATCCGCCCCTCGGGCACCACGGCGGTGGCCTCGCTCAGCACCAGGCCGGCTCCGCCGACGGCGCGGGTGCCGAGGTGGATCAGGTGCCAGTCGGTGGGCAGCCCGTCGGGGCCTGCCGAGTACTGGCACATGGGTGCCATGGCGATCCGGTTGGGCAGGGTGACCGCGCGCAGGGCCAGCGGTGTGAACAGGGAACTCATGTCGTCATCCTCTCGAAGACGTCGACGGACCCCTCGGGGAGGGGTCCGTCGACGTCGGTGTGCCGGGATCAGGCGGGGACGGGGCTCAGTTCGTCCTGCCGGTCGGGCCGGGCCACCGGGGCCGGCTCCGGCTCGGTCAGGTCGCGCTTGCCTGCGGACTCGTACGCGGCCCGGTCGAGGGTGCCCTCGCGGGCGGCGACCACTGTCGGCACCAGAGCCTGCCCGGCCACGTTGGTGGCGGTGCGGATCATGTCGAGGATCGGGTCGATGGCGAGCAGCAGGCCGGCGCCGGCCAGCGGCAGACCCAGCGTGCTCAGGGTGAGGGTGAGCATCACGATCGCGCCGGTCAGGCCGGCGGTGGCGGCCGAGCCGACCACCGAGACGAACGCGATGAGCAGGTAGTCGGTGACGCCGAGCTGGACGCCGAACACCTGGGCCACGAAGATCGCGGCGAGTGCCGGGTAGATCGCGGCGCAGCCGTCCATCTTCGTGGTGGCGCCGAACGGCACCGCGAACGAGGCGTACTCGCGGGGGACACCGAGGCGCTCGACGGAGCGCTGGGTCACCGGCATGGTGCCCACCGAGGAGCGGGACACGAACGCCAGCTCGATGGCCGGCCAGGCGCCGGCGAAGAAGCGCAGCGGGTTGAGCCGGCCGGCGAGGATCAGCACCAGCGGGTAGACCACGAACAGCACGATGGCGCAGCCGACGTAGACGGCCGTGGTGAACTTCGCGAGCGGGGCCAGCAGGTCCCAGCCGTACGAGGCGACGGCGTTGCCGATCAGGCCGAGGGTGCCGATCGGGGCGAGCCGGATGACCCACCAGAGCGCCTTCTGGACGATCTCCAGCAGCGAGCGGTTCAGCGCCACGAACGGCTCGGCGGGCTCGCCGACGAGCAGGGCGGCGGCACCGACGACCAGGGCGAGGAAGACGATCTGCAGGACGTTGCCCTCGACGAACGCGCCGACCGGGTTGGTGGGCACGATGCCGGTGAGGAAGTCGGTCCACGAGCCGGTGTTCTTCGGCGGCGCGGCGCCACCCACGTCGAGGGTCACACCCTTGCCGGGGTTGGTGAGCAGGCCGAGGCCGATGCCGATGCTCACCGCGATGAGCGCGGTGATGCCGAACCACATGAGGGTCTTGAGCGCGAGCCGGGCGGCGTTGGCGACGCCACGCAGGCTGACCACGCTCACCACGATGGCGGTGAAGACCAGCGGCGGCACGGCCAGCTTCAGGAGTTGGATGAAGAGGCTGCCGACGGTGTGCAGGGTGCTGGTCAGCCAGCTCAGGTCGTTGCTGCGGGCAACGAAACCGAGTGCGACACCGAGGACGAGACCGAGCAGGATCTGCACGGAGAAGGGGATTCTACGCAGGCCGAATGGCATGGGACGTTTTCCAAATGTCTGGTCCGGGCGGGAAGGGCGAGTGACGCGCGCTACGCCGGACAGACGCCGCTGGCCTGCAGTCGGAGATCGACGTACAGGCGGACGGTGAGGCCCCAGACATTGGTCATCGTTGACAGACGATACCCCCGTCGCCGGTCATCGCAAGGAGCGATCCGGGTGAGGCTCCTTACAGAGCGCCAGCGTGGTGGCCGTCGCCACGCCCCACAGCGCCGCGAGCGCGAGGACCACCCGCTCCAGCACACCCACCACCGCGCCCCGGCCCACGACGAGCATGGCCAGCCCCACCGCGGCGCAGAGCGGCAGGGCCAGCCCGGCAGCCCCGGCGGCCAGGCGTCGTACCGTCCGGTCGGCCGCACCCGAGACGGCAAGCGCGGCCATCGCCAGGACGACCGCCGCGGTCGCCGCGATACTCGCGCCGCCGTGCACCAGGTCGGCCACTGTTGCCTTCTCGAACGGCGGCAACGGGCAGCCCGCCGAGCAGGTCACCGCCCCGGACACGGCCGTGCACACGGCGCCGACGGCGAGCAGCGCCGACGCCAGGCGTACCCCCGGGGGCAGCGCCGCGGCGATCAGCAGCAACGCGCCGGCCAGGGCCAGCACCCCGATCCGGTACGTCGCGGCGTAGCCGCTGCCGGCGATACCTGCCTCACTGACGTACCCGGTGAGACCCGGACCGGGACCGGCGAGCACGGCGACTGTCACCGCTACCGCGCCGGCGAGCGTGCAGCCGGCGGCGACCGACGCGGCGACCCGGCGGGCGACGTCCGCGCCGACGTCCGGCGCGCTCGTGGTGCCGGCCCGCCCCCGCTCAGCCACGCCCGTGCGGCGTCGTCCAACCGGACTCGTCGGGGCCGAGCGGCACGATCCCGGTCGGGTTGATCTCCCGGTGGGTGCCGTAGTAGTGCCGCTTGATGTGGTCGAAGTCGACAGTTTCGCCGAAGCCCGGGGTCTGGAACAGGTCCCGGGCGTACGCCCAGAGCACAGGCATCTCGGTCAGCTTGTTGCGGTTGCACTTGAAGTGCCCGTGGTACGCCGCGTCGAAGCGGACCAGTGTGGTGAACAGCCGCACGTCGGCCTCGGTGATCGCGTCGCCCATCAGGTAGCGCTGCCCGGCCAGCCGCTCGGAGAGCATGTCGAGCCGGACGAAGAGCGCCCGGAACGCCTCGTCGTACGCCTCCTGGGAGGTGGCGAACCCGCACCTGTAGACGCCGTTGTTGACGTCGGCGTGGATGTCGGCCATCAGCGCGTCCATCTCCGGGCGCAGCGCCTCCGGGTAGAGGTCCGGCGCCCCCGCGCGGTGCAGCGACCGCCACTCGGTGGAGAGGTCGAGGGTGAGCTGCGGGTAGTCGTTGGTGACCACCCGACCGGTCAGGGTGTCGACGAGCGCCGGCACCGTCACCCGGCCGGTGTAGTCCGGGTCGGTCGCCAGGTACGCCTCGGAGAGGAACCCGACGCCGAGGACCGGGTCGAAGCCGTCCGGGTCCAGGGCGAACGCCCAGCCCCGCTCGTCGCGGATCGGGTCGACGGTGCCCAGCGAGATCGCGTCGTCCAACCCGAGCAGACCACGCACGATCCTCGCCCGGTGCGCCCACGGGCAGGCGCGGCACCAGATCAGCCGGTAGCGGCCGGCCTCCAGCGGCCAGCGGTCCTGCTCGTCCGGGCCGCCACCGGGCGGGGAGGTCGAGTCGGCGGTGACCCGACCGGTGAACCGGTTGGGCTGGCGGACGAACGCGCCGCCGCCGCTTGTCTCTGCGCTGAACTGGGCCCGGGCCATGCCGTCAACCTATCCGCTGCGAGCGCGGATATCCTGGCGGCCGGCAGCCCGCCGCGACCCGGTGGGTGTGCCCCACCCCCCGCCGTCTGCACCCCCGAAGGACTCGCGATGACCGTGGCATACCTGGTGGCCGGTGTCCGCACCCCGATCGGCCGGTACGCCGGCGCGCTGGCCGGAGTCCGCCCCGACGACCTGGCCGCGCACGTGATCCGTGAGCTGGTCGCCCGCCACCCGTCGGTGGACTGGGCGCGGGTGGACGACGTGGTGCTCGGCTGCGCCAACCAGGCCGGCGAGGACAACCGGAACGTGGCCCGGATGGCGGCGCTGCTCGCCGGCCTGCCCGAGGAGGTGCCGGGCAGCACCGTCAACCGGCTCTGCGGCTCCGGCCTGGACGCGCTGGCCACCGCCGCGCGGTCGATCGTCGCCGGGGACGCCGAGCTGGTGGTCGCGGGCGGCGTGGAGAGCATGAGCCGGGCGCCGTTCGTCATGCCCAAGGCGACGTCGGCGTACTCCCGCTCGGCCGAGGTGCACGACACCACGCTGGGCTGGCGGCTGGTCAACCCGCTCATGCGCGACGGCTGGGGGGTCGACTCGATGCCGGAGACGGCGGAGAACGTGGCAGCCGAGTACGGCGTGAGCCGGGCCGAGCAGGACGCGTTCGCGTACCGCTCGCAGCAGCGGGCGGCCAGGGCGCAGGCCGACGGCCGGTTCGCCGAGGAGATCGTGCCGGTGTCCGTGCCGGCCGGCCGCCGGGAGACCCGCCTCGTCGAGGTGGACGAGCACCCCCGGGAGACGTCGCTGGAGAAGCTCGCCGCCCTGCCCACCCCGTTCCGCGACGGCGGCACGGTGACCGCGGGCAACTCGTCGGGCGTCAACGACGGCGCTGTCGCTCTGCTGGTGGCCAGCGAGGCGGCGGTGGCCCGGTACGGCCTCACCCCGCTGGCCCGCATCGGCGGAGCGGCGGCGGCCGGGGTGCCGCCCCGGATCATGGGGATCGGGCCGGTGCCGGCCACCCGCAAGCTCCTCGACCGGGTCGGCGTCGAGCTGGGCGCGGTGGACGTGGTGGAGCTGAACGAGGCGTTCGCCGCGCAGTCCGTGGCGGTGCTGCGCGAGCTGGGGTTGCCCGTCGACGCCGAGCACGTCAACCCGAACGGCGGTGCCATCGCGTTGGGGCATCCGCTCGGTGCCAGCGGCGCCCGGCTCGCCCTGACCGCCGCCCTGGAGTTGCGCAGGCGCGGAGGCCGTCGTGCCCTGGCCACCATGTGCATCGGCGTCGGGCAGGGCATCTCGCTGCTGCTGGAGTCCGCCGACTGAGCGTGGAAACAGCGTGAAGGGATCTCCCGAACGCTCGCGTCGGCGGCCTAGAGTGGTCCACACCACACGACCCGCGGGTCCGCCGGTGGTCGCGCACGCCCGTCGACGCCGGTGCCGCCCTGCGGCGCAGCGACGAACTGGGGAGCACGCTGATGCCGGACGGACTGCCGACCGAGATCGATCTGACCAGGCCGAGCGCGGCCCGGGTGTACGACTATTTCCTGGGTGGGGCGCACAACTTCGAGATCGACAGGCAGTTGGCCGAGCAGATCGCCAGCATGACCCCGAACCTCGCCGCCACCATGCGGTCCGGTCGGGAGTTCCTGCGCCGCGCCGTCCGCGCGCTGCTCGACGCCGGCATCGACCAGTTCCTCGACATCGGCTCCGGAATTCCCACCGTGGGCAACGTGCACGAGGTGGCCCAGGCGGCGAACCCCAAGGCCCGGGTGGTGTACGTCGACATCGACCCGGTGGCCGTCGCGCACAGCCGTGAACTGCTCGCCGGCAACGACCTGACCGGTGTGATCCACGCCGACCTGCGCGAGCCGGAGCGGATCCTCACCGAGACCCACCAGCTCAACCTGATCGACTTCAGCCGGCCGATGGGCATCCTGCTGGCCGGGGTGGTGCACTTCGTCCCGGACGCCGACCGTCCCGAGGAGATCCTGTCCACCCTGCGGGCCGCCGCCGCGCCGGGCAGCTTCCTGGTCATCTCGCACTCCACATTCGAGGACCAGCCGCAGGAGATGCTTGACGCCCAGCGCCTCTCCGCGCGTACCGACACGGAGATCACCCTGCGCTCCCGCGCCCAGATCACCGGTTTCTTCGGCGACTGGACGGTCCTCGAACCGGGCGTCGTGCACATGCCGCTCTGGCGTCCCGACTCGCCGTCCGACGTGGACGAGCACCCGGAGCGGTTCGGCGCCTTCGGAGGCGTCGCCCGGTACGACCAGTCCGCCGGCTGATCCCGTGGCCGCCGTCCCGGAGCCCATCGGGGCCGACGTCGGCCGGGGCGGTGCCCAGGGCTACGCCGCCGACTGGGCCCGCGCGGTACGCCGGCTCGGTTTCGTGCCGCTCAGCGCGGCCGAGACCGAGCGGCTGCTGCTGGTGCACACCGTCCGGTTGGCGCAGGCGGTGCGCGCGGAGCCGTTCACGGTCCGGCCGGCGGAGGAGGTCGGCCGGGCCCTGGTGGAGGCACACCTCACCGAGCCTCGGGCACTGGAGTGGGCGTTGCGCGCCCTCGGCGCGGACTTCCCCCACCGGGTGCTGGCCGCCGAGGGCTGGCCGGCGGACCTGAGCGAGCGGATCGCTGCCGTGCAGGGCGGGCTGGCGGCCGGGTACGCCCGCGCGCTGCGCGACCGCACGTTCGCCCAGCAGGAACGGATCGCCCGGTCGGCCTGGCAGGCGCGCGACGAGGTCGAGCAGGCGCTGCGCGACAGCGAGGCGCGGTTCCGGGCGGTGTTCACCGGCGCGGCGATCGGGATCGGCATCGCCGGGGTGGACGGCCAGATCATCGACGTCAACCAGGCGTTCGCCGACATGCTCGGCTACTCGATCGAGGAGCTGTGCCAGACCAACGTGGCGGAGTTGTTCCACGCCGACGACGCCGCCGGCATGTGGGACCTGTACCAGGAGATGATCGAGGGCAAGCAGGACTCGGCCCGGCTGGAGAAGCGCTACTACCGCAAGGACGGCACAGTCGTCTGGACGGACCTGGCCGTGTCGCTGATCAGGTACGACGACGGCAGGCCCCGGTTCACCGTCGCGATGATCGAGGACATCACCGAGCGGTACGAACTCCAGCAGCGGCTGCGCTTCCAGGCCCTGCACGACCCGCTGACCGGGCTGCCCAACCGGACGCTGTTCTTCGAGACACTGGGCCGGGTCTTCGACTCCGCCGCGCCGCAACGCCGCGTCGGGGTGTGCTTTCTCGACCTGGACGGCTTCAAGGCGATCAACGACAGTCTCGGTCACGACCTCGGCGACCGGCTGCTGGTGGTGATCGGCCGTCGGCTGGCCGAGTGCGTGGCCGAGCACGGTCACCTGGTGGCCCGGATGGGCGGCGACGAGTTCGTGATCCTTGTCGACGGCGGCCAGGACGCGGTGGCGGTGGCGCAGACGGCGCTTGCCGCCGTGGCGGCCCCGGTGAACGTCGGCGACCAGCAGTTGGCGGTGTCGGCAAGTGTCGGTGTCGTGGAGTGCCCGGCCGAGGAGACCACCGCCTCGGAGCTGATGAAGGCCGCCGACACGACGCTCTACTGGGCCAAGGCGGCGGGCCGGGGCCGGTACGCGGTCTACGACCCGGAGCGCAGCGCCCGGGACCTGGCCCGCGCGGCGCTCGTCGCCGGGCTGCCGGCGGCGCTGGAGCGTGGCGAGTTCGTGCTGCACTACCAGCCGATCGTGTCGCTGCTGGAGGGCCGGATGCTCGCCGTGGAGGCGTTGGTCCGCTGGCAGCACCCCGAGTTGGGCCTCATCGGGCCGGACCGGTTCATCGGCCTCGCCGAGGAGACCGGTCTGATCGTCGGACTCGGCGAATGGGTGCTGCGCACCGCGTGCCGGGACGCCGAGCTTTGGTGGCGGGAGTTCCCCGGCGCGCGGCTGGTGGTCAGCGTCAACCTCGCCGCCCGGCAGGCCGACGACCCCGCGATCGTGGACACCGTCGCCGACGCGCTGGACACCACCGGGCTGCCGGCGGAACTGCTGCAACTGGAGCTGACCGAGAGCGCCGTGATGGGCAGCGCCGGTGAGCCGCTGCGCAGCCTGCACCGGCTCGCCGCGTTGGGTATCCGGCTGGCCGTGGACGACTTCGGCACCGGCTACTCGAATTTGGCGTACCTGCGCCGGCTGCCGATCCACTGTCTGAAGCTTGCCGGCCCGTTCGTCGAGGGCATCCGCGCCGACGGTACGGACGTCGCGGCCGACCACCGTGACGAGCGGATCGTCGACGCGTTGGTCCGGCTGGCGCACGCGTTGGAGCTGTGGGTGACCGCCGAGGCGGTGGAGACCGGGGTGCAGGCCGAACGGCTGCGCGCCCTACGCTGCGACACCGGGCAGGGGCGGTACTTCGGCCCCCCGGCCCCGGCCGAGGTGATCACCGCCCGGCTACGCGACGGGACGGCCGGGTGAGCGGGGGATCGGTACGGCCCCGATGGTGGCGACGGAGGGTGGCGGCGTGAGCCTGAACGACTCGCAGACGGTGGTGACGGTGGTGGCAGCGCTGGCCATCGTCGCCGGGCTGGCGGGCGTGGTGGTGCCCGGCCTGCCGGCGCTGCCGCTGTGCTGGGGCGGGGTGCTCGTCTGGGCGATCTTCGGTGGCGCCGGCCCGGGTGGCTGGGCGGTGTTCGCCGCCGCGACGCTTGTCGCCACCGGCGGCACGGTGATCAAGTACGCCTGGCCCGGCCGGAACCTGAAGCGCACGGGCGTGCCCACGTCCACGCTGCTCGCCGGCGCGGTGCTCGGCATCATCGGGTTCTTCGTGGTGCCTGTCGTCGGGTTGGTGCTCGGCTTCGTCGCCGGGGTGTGGGGAGCGGAACGACTGCGGTTGGGCAGCAACCGCCTGGCCTGGCCGTCCACCGTGCAGGCGCTCAAGGCCGCCGGCCTGTCCATGCTGGTGGAGTTCACCGCAGGCCTGCTCGTCGCCGCGCTCTGGCTCGCCGGCCTCCTCCTGACCTGACCGGGGCCGACCCTTTCCACGGTGATCACGAGGTTTTCGTCAGGAAAGCGCGCGAGATCCGACGCGAACCTCTTGATCACCGGGAGGAGAAGGGGGCGCGGGGCACCGTACCGGTTCGTGAGAGAGAGGTGTGCCCCGCGCCGCCGCGGTCCGGGCGGTCCGAGCGCCCGGGGGATCGGCCGGAGAGCCGGCCCTGGTCACGAGGTCAAGGATGCGGCCGGGGTGGCCGCGGCGGCAACGCAATTAGCCCGACGGCGGTGAGATTCCCACCCGTACCGTATTGACCGCCCTTGATCGGCGGGACGACACTTTGCGCACTCGTACGCGGAATCACCTCAGGGAGGTGTGCAGTGGCCACGACGCCCGTGCCGACCGCCGAGCAACCAATGGACGACGATGCCCGACGGCTCGCCGAACTCGGCTACAAACAGGAACTGCGCCGCAAGTGGAGCGGCTTCTCCAACTTCGCCATCTCGTTCTCGATCATTTCGATCCTGGCCGGCTGTTTCACCACCTTCGGGCAGGCGTGGAACAACGGCGGGCCGGTCGCCATCTCCTGGGGCTGGCCGCTGATCTCACTGTTCATCCTGATCATCGGCTTCTGCATGGCCGAGTTGGTGTCCGCGTACCCGACGGCGGGTGGGATCTACTGGTGGGCGGCCACCATGGGCCGCCCGGTGCACGGCTGGTTCACGGGCTGGCTGAACCTGATCGGCCTGGTCGCGGTCACCGCGTCGGTCGACTACGGCTGCGCGACGTTTCTCAACCTCACCCTGTCGGCGCTCTTCGACGGCTGGGCGGGGACGCTGCGGCAGGCGTTCGTCCTGTTCGTGGTCATCCTGGTGCTGCACGGCCTGATCAACATCTTCGGGCACCGGATCATCGACGTACTCCAGAACGTCTCGGTCTGGTGGCACGTGGCCGGCGCGGCAGTCGTGGTGGCCATCCTGGTCTTCGTCCCGGACAACCACCAGAGCTTCCAGTTCGTGTTCACCGAGCGGTTCAACAACTCCGGGTTCGGTGACGGTGACACCGGCGGGCTGACGTTCTGGTTCTACGTGCTGCCGCTGGGCTTCCTGCTCACCCAGTACACGATCACCGGCTTCGACGCCTGCGCCCACGTCTCGGAGGAGACCCGGGGCGCCTCGCAGGCCGCCGCACGCGGGCTCTGGCAGTCGATCTTCTACTCGGCGGTGGGCGGCTGGATCCTGCTGCTGGCGTTCCTCTTCGCGGCCACCGACGTCGAGGCGGTCAACGCCGCAGGCGGCTTCTCCGGCGCGATCTTCGAGTCCGCCCTGACCCCGGTCTTCTTCAAGATCGTCATCATCATCTCCACCATCGGGCAGTTCTTCTGCGGGATGAGCTGCGTGACCTCGATGAGCCGGATGGCGTACGCGTTCAGCCGCGACCGGGCGGTGCCGGGTTGGCGGCTCTGGTCGACCGTCGACCGCAACGGCACCCCGGTCAACGCGATCATCGGGGCCACAGTGGCCGGCCTGGTGCTGACCCTGCCGGCGCTCTACGAGAGCTCGGCCGGCATCCCGGTCGCCTTCTACGCGGTGGTCTCGGTGGCGGTGCTCGGCCTCTACCTGTCGTTCCTCATCCCGATCGCGCTGCGGCTGCGGATGGGAGACAGGTTCACCCCCGGGCCGTGGACGCTCGGGCGGAAGTACAAGCTGCTCGGCTGGATCGCGGTCATCGAGATCGCGGTCATCGCCGTGTACTTCGTGCTGCCGATCGTGCCCGCCGGGGTGCCCGGCAACGACGACTTCACCTGGTCGGCTGTGAACTACGCGCCGCTGGCCGTGGGCGGGGTGCTGCTTGTGGTCGCCGTCTGGTGGTACGCCTCGGCCCGGAAGTGGTTCACCGGCCCCGTCCGTACCGTCGAACAACCCCCGGCGACGGCCGACCGGGCACCTGTCGACGGCCCGGCCTGATCCGCACCCGGCGGGGCGGGCAGACGCTGCCGCCCCGCCGGGTTTGCCGCCCTCGGCGCCCGGGGCATTGACGGTGATCCGGTTTGCCAGTAGACCTTGGTGATGGAGGCCCGCGAATGAGGAAAGCACCGCTCACGCTTGAACAACTGCGGGTCGCCGTCGCCGAGGGTGAGATCGACACCGTGGTGCTGGCCCTCGTCGACATGCAGGGCCGCCTTCAGGGCAAGAGGTTCCACGCGCCCTACTTCCTCGACCAGGTGGTGGCCAACGGCAGCGAGGGCTGCAACTACCTGCTCGCCGTGGACGTCGACATGAACACCGTCGACGGGTACGCGATGTCGAGCTGGGAACGCGGTTACGGAGACTTCGCGATGGTGCCCGACTTCGCCACCCTGCGCCGGGTGCCCTGGCAGCCCGGCTCGGCGCTGCTGATCGCCGACCTGACCTGGCTGGACGGCTCCGGTGACGTGGTCGCCTCACCCCGGCAGATCCTGCGCCGGCAACTGGACCGGCTGGCCGAGCACGGGCTCACCGCGTACGCCGGCACCGAACTGGAGTTCGTGCTGTTCCGCGACTCGTACGAGGACGCGTGGCGGCGCGGCTACCGCGACCTCACCCCGGCAAACCAGTACAACGTGGACTACTCGCTGCTCGGCACCGCCCGGGTCGAGCCGCTGCTGCGCCGGATCCGCACCGAGATGGCAGGCGCCGGGCTCACCCCGGAGAGCGCCAAGGGCGAGTGCAACCTCGGCCAGCACGAGATCGCCTTCCGGTACGACGAGGCGGTGGCCTGCGCCGACCACCACGTCATCTACAAGAACGGGGCCAAGGAGATCGCCGCCCAGGAGGGCATGGCGATCACCTTCATGGCCAAGCCGAACGAGCGGGAGGGCAACTCCTGCCACATCCACTTCTCGCTGCGGGACCGGTCCGGCGCGTCGGCGATGCTCGGCGACGGGCCGGCGCACCTGTCGCAGACCGGGCAGCGGGTGCTCGCCGGGCTGCTCGCCACCATGCGGGAGTTCAGCCTGCTCTTCGCCCCGAACATCAACTCCTACAAGCGCTACCAGCCGGGGTCGTTCGCCCCGACGGCCCTGCGCTGGGGTGTGGACAACCGCACCTGTGCGCTGCGCGTGGTCGGGCACGGGCAGGGCATGCGTGTGGAGAACCGGGTGCCCGGCGCCGACGTCAACCCGTACCTGGCGATCGCCGGTCTGGTCGCCGGCGCGTTGCACGGCATCGAGCGGGGGCTGGAGCTGGGCGAGGAGTGCACCGGCAACGCGTACGACGACCCGCAGGCCGAGCGGGTCCCCAGCACCCTGCGCGACGCGCTGGCTCTCTGGGAATCCTCGACGGTGGCCCGGGAAGCCTTCGGCGACGAGGTGGTCGCCCACTACGCCAACCAGGCCAAAGTGGAGCTGGCGGCCTTCGACGCGGCGGTAACGGACTGGGAGCTGACCCGTGGCTTCGAACGCCTCTGACCCCTCCCTCCCCCGCGATCTTGCAGTTAGTGTCGTGGGTACGTGGTGAATCGTGGCTTCTGTCGGGGCAGAAAGTGCAAGATCGCGCGGAGGGTCGGGGGTTAGGGCGTGACCAGGGTTGTCGACCCGACTTCGGGGCAGGGGTTTCGGGAGGTCGCCGCGGCCTCGGTGGCGGAGGTCGACGCGGCTGTCGCGCGGGCGGCCACGGCCTTCGAGACCTGGCGTCGGGTGGGGCCGGGGGACCGGGGGCGGTTGCTGCGGCGCTTCGCCGCCGTCGTCGACGCGCACCTGGACGAACTGGCCGCCCTGGAGGTCCGCAACTCCGGGCACACGATCGGCAACGCCCGCTGGGAGGCAGGCAACGTCCGCGACGTGCTCGACTACTACGCCGGGGCACCCGAGCGGCTGACCGGGCGGCAGATCCCGGCACCCGGCGGGTGGGACGTCACCTTCCACGAGCCACTCGGCGTGGTCGGGGTGATCGTGCCGTGGAACTTCCCGATGCCGATCGCCGCCTGGGGCTTCGCCCCCGCCCTCGCGGCCGGCAACACGGTGGTGCTCAAACCCGCCGAGTTGACCCCGCTCACCGCGCTGCGCCTGGCCGAGCTTGCCCGCGAGGCGGGCCTGCCCGACGACGTGTTCACGGTCATCCCCGGCGAGGGCGCTGTCGTGGGGGAGCGGTTCGTCACCCACCCGGCGGTCCGCAAGATCTGCTTCACCGGCTCCACCGAGGTCGGCACCCGCATCATGGCCGGCTGCGCCGCCCAGGTGAAGCGGCTCACCCTGGAGTTGGGCGGCAAGAGCGCCAACATCGTGTTCGCCGACGCCGACCTGGAGCGCGCCGCCGCGACCGCGCCCGGCGCGGTCTTCGACAACGCGGGCCAGGACTGCTGCGCACGGTCGCGGATCCTGGTCCAACGCCAGGTGTACGACAGCTTCCTGGAACTGCTCGAACCGGCGGTGCGCGCGGTGCGCGTGGAGGACCCGTCCCGGGACACCGCCGAGATGGGCCCGCTGATCTCGGCGGCCCAGCGGGACCGGGTCGCCGACTACGTGACAGGCGCGACAGTGGCGTTCACCGGCTCGTGCCCCGACGGCCCCGGCTTCTGGCACGCGCCCACTGTGCTGCTGACCGACTCGCCGGCCGACAGGCACTGGCGGGAGGAGATCTTCGGCCCGGTGGTGTCGGTGCTCCCGTTCGACGACGAAGCCGACGCGGTCCGGCTCGCCAACGACACCGAGTACGGCCTCTCCGGCTCGATCTGGACCCGGGACGTGGGCCGCGCCCTGCGGCTCGCCCGCGCCGTCGAGGCCGGCAACCTCAGCGTCAACTCGCACTCCTCGGTGCGCTACTGGACCCCGTTCGGTGGGATGAAGCGCTCCGGGCTCGGCCGTGAGCTGGGCCCGGACGCGTTGCACTCCTTCACCGACGTCAAGAACGTGTTCATCGCGACGGAGGAGTGACGCCAGTGCAGGGTCGGTTGCAGGACCGGGTGGCAGTGGTCACCGGAGCGGGCAGCGGGATCGGGTTGGCCACCGTGCGGCGGTTCACCGCCGAGGGGGCGCGGGTGGTCTGCGTCGACATCGACGCGGAGGCCGGCGAGAAGGCCGCCCAGGAGTGCGGCGGCGAGTTCGTCCGCACCGACGTCGCCGACGAGGCGGCGGTACGCGACCTGTTCGACGGGGTGGTCGAGCGGTACGGGCGTGTCGACATCGCGTTCAACAACGCAGGCATCTCGCCGCCGGACGACGACTCCATCCTGGACACCGGCCTGGACGCCTGGGAACGGGTGCTGCGGGTCAACACCACGAGCGTCTACCTGTGCTGCAAGTACGCGATTCCGCACATGCGCCGGCAGGGCAAGGGCTCGATCATCAACACGGCCTCCTTCGTGGCGTTGATGGGGGCGGCGACGTCGCAGATCGCGTACACCGCCAGCAAGGGGGGCGTGCTGGCGATGACCCGGGAGCTGGGCGTGCAGTTCGCCCGCGAGGGCATCCGGGTCAACGCTCTCTGCCCCGGTCCGGTGGCCACCCCGCTGCTGCTGGAGCTGTTCGCCGCCGACCCGGAACGCGCCGCCCGCCGCCTGGTGCACGTGCCGATGGGCCGGTTCGGGCAGCCGGAGGAGATCGCCGCCGCCGTGGCGTTCCTGGCCAGCGACGACGCCTCGTTCATGACCGCTGCGCAGTTCGTGGTCGACGGCGGCATCACCGGCGCGTACGTCACACCGCTGTGACCGCGAGGACCCGGCCGCTGATCGGGATCAGCGCGTACGTCGAACCCGCCGACTGGGCGGTGTGGCGTGGCGTACCGGCAGTGCTGGTGCCCGAGGCGTACGTGCGGGCGGTGACCGCCGCCGGTGGCCGGGCGGTGGTCCTGCCTCCGGACGACGAGGACGCCGACGTGCTGGCCGTCCTCGACGGGCTGCTGCTGGCCGGGGGCGCCGACGTGGGTCCGGGGCGGTACGGCCAGCCGCCGCACCCGCGCACCGAGGACCGGCCGGACCGGGACGCCGGTGAGCTGGCCCTCCTGGCGGCCGCGCTCGCCGTCGGGTTGCCGGTGCTCGGTGTCTGCCGGGGAATGCAGCTGCTCGCCGTCGCCTACGGCGGCAGCCTGCACCAGCACCTGCCGGACGTGGTGGGGCACGAGGAGCACCGCCCGGCGCCCGGGGTCTACGGCGCCCACCCGGTGCGGTTCGCGGAGGGCAGCCTCGCCGCGACGGTGTTGGCGGGGGTGCGGCGGGTCAACTCGTACCACCATCAGGCGGTCGCCGACCCCGGTCGGCTGACGGTCACCGGGTGGGCGGCGGACGGCGTGATCGAGGCCGTGGAGGACCCGGGCCTGCCGTTCGTGCTGGGCGTGCAGTGGCATCCGGAGAACGAGCCGGATCCGCGTCCGATCACCGCCCTGGTCCGGGCGGCCGAACGGTCCCGGTCGGGTGTGACGTAGGTCGCCCCTGCCGGGTGCGGCGGCCGGTGGGAGGATCAGCGTATGGGCAAGGTCTATCCGGAGATCGACGGTCGGCTGCGTGACTTCATCGCGGCCCAGCCGGTCTTCTTCGTGGCCACCGCGCCGTCCGGTGCCGAGGGGCACGTCAACGTCTCGCCCAAGGGCATGCGGGGCACCTTCGTGATCCTCGGCCCGCACCGGGTGGCGTACCTGGACTATCACGGCAGCGGCGCCGAGACCATTGCCCACCTGCGGGACAACGGCCGGATCACGCTGATGTTCTGCGCCTTCGACGGGCCACCGAAGATCGTCCGGTTGCACGGGCGGGGCAGCAGCGTCGCGGTGACCGACGACACCTTCGCCGAGCGGATCGCCGAGTTCCCCGAGCCCCCGGACGTGCACGGGGTGCGGGCCGTGATCAGCGTCGAGGTCGAGCGGGTGAGCGACTCCTGCGGCTACGCCGTTCCCCTGATGGACTTCCGCGCCGAACGCGATCTGTTGCTCAACTCACACTCCCGTCGCAGCGCCGACGATCTGGTGACCTACCGGGCCACCAAGAACGCGGCAAGCATCGATGGGCTTCCCGTCTTCTGACCTGCCCGGGTGTCCTGACGCCACCGGCTCCACCGCCACCACCACATCCCGACTGTCGGGTGACCGACGGATGAGGTGGAGGTAACCAGCGTCTACGGAGCGGCATGCGTTACGTTGCTGGTCCGCCGGGGTACAAGTCGGAGCACAGCGGGTGGAGATCAACGGCTGAGGGGCACGGCCGGAGCGGGAGGCTGCATGAGCTCGGCCCAGGGGGGCGCGGACACCGGGCATCCCTTCGCGGACGGTGGGGAGATCCCCCCGATGCTGGCGGCTGCGTTCGCGGCCGGCGGCGAGTTGGGCCAGCGGCTACGCGACTTCGACTGGTCCACGACCCCGCTGGGTGCGCCCGGGCAGTGGCCGGCGGCGCTCTCCAACGCGGTGGGCATGATGCTCGCCTCTAGCGCGCAGATCGTCATGTTCTGGGGTGACGACCAGCGCGCCTTCTACAACGACGCCTACCGTCCGACCATCGGCGCCAAGCACCCGGACGTGCTCGTCCAGCCGGCCCGCCTGCACTGGGCGGAGACCTGGGACGTGCTCGGTCCGCTGCTGGACGGCGTCCGGCGCGCCGGCCTCTCCTACCGGGGTGAGGACCACCCCTTCCTGCTGGACCGGTACGGCTTCGTCGAGGAAACCTACTTCGACGTCTCGTACGACCCGATCCGCGGCGACGACGGCACGGTCAGCGGCGTCTACTGCATCGTCAACGAGACCACCGGGCGGGTGCTCGGCGAACGGCGGCTGCGGGCCCTCGCCGAGCTGGGCGCCGACCTGGCCGACGTGGGCAGTGCCGGCGAACTCGGCCGGGCCGCCGCCGAGGTGCTCGAGCGGCACCGGGCCGACGTGCCCTTCGCGTTGATCTACCTGGGTGACGACAGTGGTCGCCTCGCCCTGGCCGGGGCCAGTGGCACGGGTACGGCGACCATCTCGATGCCTGCCGACCTGCTCGCCCAGGTCGCCACCCACGGCGAACCGGCCACCGTCGACCTGGCGGACGTGCTCGATCCGCCACCGACCGACGCGGCCCCCCAGGCTCTCGTGCTGCCCGTCACGGCCGCCAACGAGGCGGTCGGCGCGCTTGTCGTCGGGGTGGCCCGCCGGCTGCCGCTGGGCGACGACTACCGCGACTTCCTCGACCTGGTGGCCGCGCAGATCTCCCGGGCGGTCGGCAAGCAGCGGGCGTACGAGCAGGAGCGGGCCCGGGCGGCCGAGCTGGCCGCGCTCGACCAGGCGAAGACCAACTTCTTCGCCAACGTCAGCCACGAGTTCCGCACGCCACTGACCCTGGTGCTCGGCCCGCTGGAGGACATGCTTGCCAACCCGGCGCTGCCCGCCGCGGACACCGAGCGCCTCACGATGATGCACCGCAACGCGTTGCGGCTGCTCAAGCTGGTCAACACCGTGCTGGACTTCTCCCGACTGGAGTCGGGGCGGCTGGCCGCCCGCTTTCAGCCCACCGACCTGTCCGGCTACACCGCCCGGCTGGCCAGCACCTTCCGCTCGGCCACCGACCGCGCCGGGCTGCGACTGCTTGTGGACTGCCCACCGCTGCCCGCGCCCGTCTTCGTCGACCGGGACATGTGGGAGAAGATCGTCCTCAACCTGGTGTCGAACGCGGTCAAGTTCACCTTCGACGGCGAGATCCGCGTCCGGGTGCGGGTCGTCGGCGACGCCGCCCGGCTGGAGGTGACCGACACCGGCGTGGGGATCCTCCCGGCCGAGGTGCCGCACGTCTTCGAACGGTTCCACCGGGTGCCCGGGGTTCGCGCCCGCACCCACGAGGGCACCGGGATCGGCCTGGCGCTGGTGCGGGAACTGGTCGAGATGCACGGTGGCCAGGTGGGGCTGACCAGTCGGGTCGACGAGGGCAGCACCTTCACGGTGACCATCCCGTTCGGGTCGGCGCACCTGCCCGCCGACCGGGTGGCGGCGTTCGGCCCGCTGCCCGCCAGCGAGCCCGAGCAGGCCCGGCTGTACGTGGCCGAGACCGCGCTGTGGACCGGGTCGGCGGCCGGGCCGGAGTTCGGCAGCGTGCCGACGGCTGTCGACCCGGCCGGTCGGATCCTCGTGGTCGACGACAACGTGGACCTGCGCGAGCACGTCACCCGCCTGCTCTCGCCCACCTGGGAGGTGGTCACCGCCAGCGACGGGCTGATGGCCCTGCCGCTGGCCCGGGAGGGCGGGTTCGACCTTGTGCTCACCGACGTGATGATGCCCCGCCTGGACGGGTTCGGACTGGTGACCGCCCTCCGCGCCGACCCGCGTACCCGGCATGTGCCGATCGTGCTGCTCTCCGCCCGCGCCGGCTCGGCGGAGGCCGTCGCCGGTCTCTCCATCGGTGCCGACGACTACCTCACCAAGCCGTTCTCCGGGCAGGAGCTGATCGCCCGGGTGCGGGCCAACGTCGAGCTTGGGCAACTGCGCGGGCAGATAATCCGCCGGCTCCGTGCGCTGGCCGACGCGGCGGTGGCGGTGAACACCGCCCGGTCGACCTCGGACGTGCTCCAGGTCGCGGCCCGGCACGCGCTGAGCCTCGCCGAAGCGGCACGGGTGGTGGTCAGCGCGGCCGACACGCGTTCCGAGGCGGACGCCGGTGGCACCACCGCCGCCGACCCGTCCTTCGCGGCCGACCTGACCGGCACCACCGGCGAGCAGCTCGGCGAGCTGCGGGTCTGGCGTGCCGCCGGCGACGACGCCCAGACCGACGACGCCGCGCTGACCCAGTTGGCCCGGCTCGTCGGGGTGCGGTTGGAGAACGCCCAGCTCTACGAGGCCGAACACCGCATCGCCACCACCCTTCAGCACAGCCTGCTGCCCCAGTCGCTGCCGCAACTGCCGGGCGCGGTGGTGGCCAGCCGTTACCTGCCCGGCAGCGCCGACGTCGAGGTCGGCGGCGACTGGTACGACGTGATCGCGTTGGACGGCGACGAGCTGGTGCTCGTCATCGGCGACGTCGTCGGCAAGGGCGTCCGGGCCGCCGCGGCGATGGGGCAACTGCGCAACGCGCTGCGGGCGTACGTGCTGGAGGGCTTCGACCCGGGTGCGTCACTGACCCGGCTCAACCGGCTGGTCGGCTCCACCGAGGGTCGTTCCTTCGCGACAGTGGTCTGCCTGCAGTTCAACCCGCGCACCGGCCAGCTGCGGTACGCCAGCGCCGGCCACCCCTCCCCACTGCTGATCCGAGGAGGCGACGTGGCGTTCCTGCACGACCGCGCGCTGGGGCCGCCGATCGGCGCCATCCCCGACACGACCTACCGGGCGGCCGACGGGGAGCTGCGCGCCGGCGAACGGCTGCTCCTCTACACCGACGGCCTCATCGAGGACCGCAGACTCGGCATCGACGCCGGGCTCACCCAGCTCCGCATCGACGCCGCGACCCCGGGCGAGCACGTGGCGGACCTCATCGACGCCGTGGTCGAGCGGGTCGTCGGGCAGCAACGTCGGGACGACGTGGCGGTGCTCGGCCTGGAGGCCGCCGAACTGAACCGATTCGCGTTGCGGCTGCCGGCGGACCCGACCCGGCTGAGCGTGCTCCGCAAGCGCCTGGAGGACTTCCTCGTCGCGCACTCGGTCGGCGAGACCGACCTGTTCGACCTGACCGTCGCCGTTTCCGAGGCCGCCGCCAACGCCATCGAACACCCGGTGCACCCCGCCGAGCCGACGATCAGCGTGGAGGTGGCCATCGAGGACCGCACGGTGACCGCCACGGTGCGCGACAGCGGGCGGTGGCGGGAGTCGACCGACTCGGGGTTCCGGGGGCGCGGCCTGTCCCTGATCAAGGCCCTGGGGGACCTGTCGGTGCGGCGTACCGATGAGGGCACCGAGGTGACGCTGCGCCGGCGCCTTCAGAGCTGAGCGCGCGCCCGGCGTGCGCCGGTGGCTCAGGCCTGGCGCAGCCAGGTCTGCTCGCCCAGACCGGAGATCTCCAGCACCCGACGGACCTGCCGCGACGGCAGCACCGTGAGCGTGCCGGGGAACTGCTGGGCGAGCCGGACCAGCGCGTGGATGGCTGCCGAGTCGAAGAAGGTGACAGCGCTCAGGTCCAGCGTGATCTGCTCGGCGGGCTCGCGCAGCGCCGTCTGGAGCATGGTGTCGGCGGTCGCCATGTCGACCTCGCCGGCCACCACCACGTGGAGGTGATCACCGTCGATCTCCGCGCTGGCGGAGAAGACGGGTGGTGCTCCCCCTTGATCCACGCAGACACCATGGCACAGCCGACCTGGCGGGGCAACAACCGGTCCGCCGTGGCCGTGGCGCGGGTCACCAGCGGCCCCGGCGATAGGCTTGCGCCATGACCGTCCGTCCGCCGCTGACACCCGGCGCGCTCTCCCCGATGCGACAGGTGCCGTCCCACATCGCCAGGCCGGAGTACGTGGGCAAGAAGCGCCCGCAGGAGTGGCGCGGCTCCCACGTGCAGACGCCGGAGACCATCGAGAAGATGCGGATCGCCAGCCGGCTGGCCGCCCAGGCGACCCAGCTCGCCGGTGAGCACTGCAAGCCCGGCGTCACCACCGACGAGATCGACAAGGTGGTGCACGAGTTCCTCTGCGACCACGGCGCCTACCCGTCGACGCTCGGCTACAAGGGCTTCCCCAAGTCCTGCTGCACCAGCCTCAACGAGGTCATCTGCCACGGCATCCCGGACTCGACTGTCATCCAGGACGGCGACATCATCAACGTTGACGTCACCGCGTACATCGGTGGGGTGCACGGCGACACCGACGCCACCTTCTGCGTCGGCGAGGTCAGCGAGGAGGCCCGGCTGCTGGTCGAGCGGACCCACGAGGCCATGATGCGCGGCATCCGCGCCGTCGCCCCGGGCCGCCAGATCAACGTCGTGGGCCGGGTCATCGAGTCGTACGCCAAGCGGTTCGGCTACGGCGTGGTCCGCGACTTCACCGGCCACGGCATCGGGGAGTCCTTCCACAGCGGGCTGTACGTGCCGCACTACGACAGCCCCCGCCCCACCGACATCATGGAACCGGGGATGACCTTCACCATCGAGCCGATGATCACCCTCGGCACCTACCAGTACGACATGTGGGACGACGGGTGGACAGTCGTCACCAAGGACCGGAAGTGGACGGCCCAGTTCGAACACACGATCGTGGTGACCGACGACGGCCACGAGATCCTGACCCTTCCGTGAGCGCGAGGAACGCAGCGAAGCGGAGTCCCGCAGTCGCGATCGAAGGGGAAGCGCCGTGACCGACACACCCGCCGCGCTGCGCGAGGCGCACCACGCCGACGTCTCCGGCGGCTGGCTGCGCCCGGCCGTCTTCGGCGCGATGGACGGCCTCGTCACCAACATCGCCCTGATCGCCGGCGTCGGCGGCGGCGGGGTGTCGCCGCGCAGCATCGTCCTGACCGGCACCGCAGGCCTGGTGGCCGGGGCGATCTCGATGGGTCTCGGCGAGTACACGAGCGTCCGCTCCGCCAACGAGCAGGTCGCCGCCGAGGTCGCCAAGGAACGGCGCGAGCTGGAACGGCACCCCGAGGCGGAGGCCCGCGAACTGGCCGACGCGTGGGTGGCCCGTGGCCTTCCCCGCGACCTGGCCACCCAGGTCGCCGAGGCGGTGCGCCGCGACCCGGAGGAAGCCCTGCGGGTGCACGTACGCGAGGAACTGGGCGTCGACCCCGACGACCAGCCCAGCCCCTGGGCCGCGGCGATCTCGTCGTTCGTGTTCTTCTCGGTCGGGGCGCTGGTGCCGCTGCTGACGTACCTGTTCGGTGCCACCGACCTGTGGCTGGCGCTCGCCGTCGGCGGGCTCGGCCTGTTCGCCGCCGGGGCTGTCGTCGCCCGCTTCACCCGCCGGCCCTGGTGGACAAGCGGCCTGCGTCAGCTGCTGCTCGGCGCCGCCGCGGCCGCAGCCACCTACCTGATCGGCTCGCTGATCGGCGTCCAGGGCGGACTGTGACACCTGTCAGCCGCTGAGCAGTTCGTCGACAGAGCCGTCCACCGGCCGGCCACGGGCCGTCAACTCGTCGGCCTGCCGGGCCAGCACCGCACCCACCTCGGTCATGTCCGCGCCGGCCAGCCCGGTACGGCGTACCGCGTCACCGGGGTCACGGAAGTAGGTGCGGGTCAGCAGGCCCGTCACCGTCGCCGCGGCCAACCGTGCCTCGCCGAGCATCAGCAACGCCTGATCGGTCTCGTACCACTCGGCCAGCCGGGCGGCCCGGGCGTGCGCCGCTGAGCCCCGGTACCAGGCCTGCCGCGCCGCCGTGCTGAACTCCGCCGGCCGCGCCCGGGCCAGCCGCCCGAGATGCTCGTCGCGCAACGTCCGCAGCCAGCCCGTCGGGTCGTGCAACGCCTGCGTGGTGACGTACCGATCCGCGGTCAGCGGCCACAGCGGGGACAGCACCCGGGCCTGCGCCAGATAATCCTCGGCGGCGGCCACTGTCAGGTCGACGAGCACACCGTCCACCCGACGGGTCGCCACCGGCGGACCGGTGCCCGGCCGGTAGGTGACCACAAGCATCCCCACCTCGCGGTCCCCACCGCCGTCGTCGTCGCCGTGCGCCAGCGGACCGTGCACCGCGACCGCGAGCACCTCGGCGGAGAAACGCCTCCCGATGGCCTCGGCGACCCGCCCGGCCACCGTCCACCGTCGATCGTCGAGCCCTCGGTCGACACCGGCCTGCTCGCTGCTCGCGCTCACGGGGCTGCCCTTGTTCGCGGCTGCGGGGCTCGCAACCCCGGCTCACTCCTCGCGCTCACGGGGCCGCCTTTGTTCGCGGCTGCGGGGCTCGCAACCCCGGCTCACTCCTCGCGCTCACGGCTCGCCTCCGCCTCGCTACCGACTGTCAGCCTAGCCAGCCGGCGGTGGGTCGGACAGCTCGCCGCGCCCGGTGGGCACCAGCCGGAAGATGCGGATCTCCCGGCCGCCGGCCCGCTGCACGTACGTGCGGTACGCCGGCCACTCGGTGACCAGCAGTTGCCACAGCCGGTCCCGTTCGGCGCCGGTGGCCAGCTCGGCCCGCACCGGGATCCGCCGGCCCTTCACCGCCACCTCGGCCGACGGCTCGGCGAGCAGGTTCAACGCCCAGCCGGGCTGGTGGGTCTGCCCCCAGTTCGAGCCGATCACCACGTACGCGTCGCCGTCGGGCACGTAGAGCAGGGGATTGCTGCGCGGTTCGCCGGAGCGACGCCCCACAGTGGTGATCAGCAGGGACGGCAACAGGCCGAGCGCGACGACCCGGCCCCGGGTCAGCCGGCCGACCACCCGGTCGGCGGGGACGAGCAGGCGGGCGGCGGCGCCGAACCAGCGGTAGTGACCGACGCGGCGGGTGAGGTTTCCCAGCACTGACACGCCGACCAGTCTGCCGGCTGTCGCTCCCCGGCGGCACCCCCGCGCCGTCCCGGATGGTCCGCCGCGCGGTCGGCTCAGTCCAGTCGCCGCTCGATCGGCAGCCGGGCGCGGGTGAACAGGCCCGCGCCGAGCATCGCCACCAGGGGCACCAGCACCAGGACACCGAGCACCGGCCACGGCACCAGGTACGGGTACGGCACGGGCGCCGGCCAGGCCGTGGCGTACTGGCGGTTCACCGAGAACAGCACTATCGCGGCGGTGCCCAGGCCGGCCACGATGCCGAGCACCGAGCCGAGGCCGGAGATGACCCCGGCCTGGCAGATCGCCAGCACACGGCGGACCGCAGGTGCCGCGCCGACCGCCGCCAGGGTGGTCAACTCGGCGCGGCCCTCGGCGGCGGCGAGCGCGGTGGCGATCCCGGCCGCCCCCACCGTGATCAGCCCGGCCGCCGCCGCGAGCAGCAGGAGCAGCGGCGAGATGTCCCCCGGGGCGCCACCGCTCTCCACTATGAGCGATACCGCCCCGAAGGGACGCAGGGCGGCGGCGAACCGCTCCTGCCGCTCCCCGCTCGGCGGTGACGAGGTGCCGACCACCCAACCGGCCGGTGCCGGCTTCAGGTCGAGCTCGCGCAGCGCGACGGCGGAGAGCAGCAGGCGGGACTGGCCGACCGCCGCGGGCAGCGCGTACCCGGGCAGGTCGGCGGCTGCCGTCGTCGGCTGCTCCGATCCGGCGTTCCCTCGCCTGACCTGCACTGTCACCAGGCCGTTGTGCAGGTAACGTCCGTCGGTCACCACCACGCCGCCGGCGCGCAGCACCGCCGTCGCCGCGGCGGTCGCCGCCGGATCGGCGTTGGTGAGCTGTGGCAGCGCCGTCCCGTCATCGACAATCGGTTCGACGTAGGCGCCGTAGTAGTCCACCGCGCGCCGCTGGCAGCGTGGGTCGGTCCGGGCCTGGCGACGCTGCGTGGCGGAGAGGTCGTCCCCGGGCCGCCACGGGCAGGCCCGTTCGGCCGGGAGCGCCGGCGCGACGTCGCAGTAGCCGCCGTCGGGCGGCACGCAGACCGCGGCGGACAGCCCGACTACCGCGTCGGTGCCCAACTGCTCCCGCGCCGCGTCGGTGACCTGGGCCAGCGTGGGTCGCCGGGCCGAGTCGTTCGGGCTGACCAGCACGTGCCCGGGCGGCAGCATCGGCTGGTAGGCGTGCCGGTCGCGGACGCCGTCGCTGGCCAGGTAGCCGCCGAGCGCGACGCTGCTCGCCACGGCCGCCATCACGGCGCAGATGGCCGGGGCGGCGGCGGCGCGGTTGCGGCTGGCGTCGCGCAACGCGATGCGGGGCGCCAGCGGCAGCACCCGGCCGAGCCGCGCGAGCACGCCGATCAGGGTGGGCGTGCAGCACACCAGGCCCAGCTCACCGAGGATGAGGCCGGTGAGGATCACCGCAGGCGAGGTCCGGGCGGCACCGAACGCCGCGAGCGCCGCCCCGCCGGCCACAAGCGACAACCCGAGCGCCAGCCATCGGCTCCGGGAGGCCGGCGGCGTACGGCGCCCGGCCAGACCCGCGCTGACGTCCTGCCGGGCGACGGTCCACGCAGGCGCCAGCGCGGCGAGCACGCCGGTCAGCACCGCGACCCCGCCGAGCACCACCAGGGCAGCCGGCCAGCAGCGGTACCCGCCGAAGCGGGCGCCGAAGACGTACTGCTCCACAAGCGGACGGCAGGCGAACGCCGCGGCGACGCCGAGGACCAGGCCGACGGCGGCGCCCAGCACACCCAGCACCACGCCGTCGGCGAGTACGACCCGGCGCAGTTGGGCGGCGTCCCCGCCGGCCACCGCGACCAGCGCCAGGTCCCGGCGTCGGCGGCGGACGCCCACCGCGAACGCCGGACCCACCAGCAGGACGACCTCCAGCAGGCCGAGGCCGGCGATCAGTACGCCGGTGCTCAGGTCGCTGGTGTCGGTCGAGCCGATCGACAGGGCCCAGCCGCGGCCCGGCTCGGGCGTGGAGCCCGTCCGATGGCGTGGCGTGACGAGCACGCCCCGCTCGTTGAGCCGGGCGACGAGCGCGGCGTCGACGCCGCCGGGCACGATCGCCAGCCATCTGCTGTCCAGCTCCGGAACGGTCCGTGGCACGGCTCCCGGGTGCAGCGCCACCACCGGCCCGAGGTCGTCGGGGAACTCCACCACCCCCACGACCGTGTACGTCCCGTTTCCGTCGGCCATCGTCAGCGAACGGCCGAGGCGCAGGTCCAGGCGGCGCAGCGCGGCGGGACTCACCGCCACCTCGCCTGGCTGCTGCGGCGCGCGGCCGGCCTGGAACCGGGCCGTCCCCCGGGCCAGCGGGTCGGTGAGGTCCAGCACCCGCCCGGTCACGTTCTCGTCGCGGTCCGGCCCGCGCACGCTCATCGGGACGCGGGCGCGTACCTCGGCGACCCGGCTGCCCGGCGGCAGCAGCGCGGCGACCTGACCGGCGGTGACCGGGCCGGCGGGTAGGTGCTCGCCCTCCCGCGTGTACCAGCTGCCGCCCCACTCGTCCTGCTCGACGGGGGTCTGGGAGATCCAGCGCAGCTCCGCGTCGGCAACGCCGAGTCCCCTGTCGACCCGCTCCTGCGGGGTCAGCTGGGCCATGTCGTAACTCGCCGCCAGGAAGGCCAGCACCAGCACCGGCAGGGCGATCATCGCGAGCACCAGTGCGGTACGACGGCGGGAGCGGCGCGCCTCCCGTCTGGCGATCCGTAGCGCGGCCCGCCAGGAGCCGGTCAGCTCGGCGAACCTCCGCCGGCCGGCCCGGACCGGCCGGGTGGTCGGCCGGGACGCCGGTACGTCGCCGCGGCCCGCGGCCCCTGGCGTACGGCCGATGGTCACCGCTCGCTGCCGGACAGCAACTGCTCGACGCTGCCCAGCGGTGCGGTGGTGTCGACGAGCACCCCGTCGCGCAGGAACACCACCCGGTCGGCCCATCCGGCGTGCCGCGCCTCGTGGGTGACGAGCACCCCTGCGGCGCCCGCGTCGATGCGGCGGCGCAGCAGGTGCAGCACGGCCTCGCCGGTCTGCGAGTCCAACGCGCCGGTCGGCTCGTCGGCGAGCACCAGTCGCCGTTCGCCGACGAGCGCGCGGGCGATGGCCACCCGCTGCTGCTGGCCGCCGGAGAGCTGGTCGGGGAAGCGGTCGCCGAGCGCCGGCAGGCCCACCTCGGTGAGCGCGGCCATGGCCAGCGAGCGGGCCCGCCGACCGCTGGTGCCGTCGAGTTCCAGTGGGAGGGCCACGTTCTCCACGGCGCTCAGGCTGCCCAGCAGGTTGAGCTGCTGGAAGATGTAGCCGATCCGGCGGCGGCGCAGCTGGGCCAGCCCGCGCCGGTCCAGTGTCCCCAGCGGCTGTCCCTCGATGAACACCTCGCCGTCGGTCGGGCGGTCCAGGCCGCCGGCGAGGGCCAGCAGTGTGGACTTGCCGGAGCCGGACGGGCCCATCACGGCGACCAGCTCACCGGGTCGGACGACGAGGCTGACGCCACGCAGGGCGTGCACGGCGGCCGGACCGGCCCCGTGGGTGCGTTGGACGGCGCGCAGCTCGAGCACCGCGTCGTCCGGTCCGCTCACCGTCGCGCCTCCTCGTCGGCCCACCGCGCCGCGTCGGGTGTGTCACCCGGTCCCGGTGCGGACGGCGGGGGAACGGCGGGTCGGTGGCGTACCAGGCTCGTCTCGCAGTGGTCCAGCCAGCGGACCTCGGCCTCGGCCTGGAACACCATCGAGTCCAGGACCAACCGCCACGGCAGGTCCTCCGGTCGGTCGCTGCCGTACTTCAACCTGGTCAACTCCTGCAACGCCCGCATCGTCGCGCTGCGCTGCGCCTGCACCACCGAACGGACGTCCACCCCGGGGGTGGTGAGCGCGAGCGCCAGCTTGATGGCCAGCTCGTCGCGGGGGCGGTCGGTACGGCTGATCGGGGTGGCGAACCACAGCGCGAGGTCGGCCCGGCCGGCGTCGGTGATCTCGTACGGGCGTTGCCCGGCCTCGCTCTCCGGCAGCGGGCGCACCAGACCGTCCCGTTCCAGCCGGGACAGCGTGGTGTAGACCTGCCCGATGTTCAGCGGCCAGGTCGAGCCGGTCGACTCCTCGAACGCGGCGCGCAGCTGGTAGCCGTACATCTGGCCGCGTTCGAGAAGGGCGAGCAGCCCGTGACGGATGGACATGGCAACGGAGTATGCATACCTGGTATGCGCGCCGCAACCGGAGCCGACCCGTTCAGGTCGGGCGGCCGGGAAATGCGACAGTCGGCGGGATCACCCCGGCGGTCTTCCGCCACCGGGTGGCCCGTACGGCGTACTCGACCAGGGCGGCCAGCGCCTGGTCCCGGTCGGCGCCCGTGGTGGACGCGAGCGCGGCCCGCCAGTGTGCCGCCGTGCGTTCCTCCACCTCGACGGCGAGCCGCAGCGCGCTCGCCCGGTCGGTGACCGGGAACGGCAGCGCGTACCCGGCCCGGTCCGGTGGGACGGTGCCGCCGCTGGTGCTGAGCTGCACGACCAGGGCGTCGCGTCGGCGCCGGTGCGCGGACTCCGCCTGGCGCGCGGCGTCCCGGGCCGCGCCGGTGAGGCGTACCCCGATCCGGCCGTAGGCGTAGATGGCCGCGTACTCGGCGGACAGGGCGCCGGCGAGGGCCTCCGCGGCGGACGGCTGCTTCACTTCAGTGCCTCCTGGTGGGTGGCCCGGGCGGCGGCGATGGAACCGAGCAGCGCCGCCCGCTCGGCGGGCGCTGCGGCGCAGGCGTCGGTGGCGGTCCGTTGGCCGGCCTTCTCCAGGTCGCGCAGGGCGGCCAGCGCACCGGCCGGGTCGGCCGCCGGGGTGGTGCTCGGCGCGGCGGCGGGTGCCGAGGGCAGCGCGACGCCGACGACCTTTGCCAGTTCGGTGGCGTGCGCGGTGTGCGCCTCGGCGATCGGGCCGAGCCGGTCGGCCAGCTCCGGGTGCGCGGTCGCGCTCGCCCGGTACGCCGCGGCGAGGCCGAGGGACTCGTCCACCATGGGCCGCAGCGGATCCGGCGGCGGCGCCGGCTGGTCGTCACGGTCGAAAAGATCACAGCCGGTCAGCGGCGTCACCGCGCCGCCGAGCGCGAGCAGCGCCCCGGCACGCAGGAGCTTTCGCCGGGAATGTCCGGATGATTGGTTGCGCGGTGTCGTTCTGCCGATCCCCACCGGGCAAGTCAACACCATCCGGGCCGTCGCGGGGGCCACCGGCGTCGGTGCGCCGCCCGGCCCGCCGGCCCGCCGGCGCGTTACGCTCTGCGCAGCCACCGGCGCGTCCGCTCCGGTGGTGTGCCGGCATGCCGGGACGACGTCCCGGTCGACCAGGGAAAGGGTGCGGAGATGACGCAGCGTGGCCGTGCCACCAGGTCGACGGGTCGACCCCGCGACGGCGCGGGTCCCCGGGGGCCGCGCGAGGGTGGTCCCCGCGGCGGTGATCTCGCGGCACGTCGTGCCCGACTGCGGACCGTGATCGAGCCGGTCGTCAACGGCGTCGGCTACGACCTGGAGGACCTGACGGTCTCCCGGGCCGGCCGCCGGCACGTGGTGCGGGTGATCGTGGACCGCGACGGCGGGATCGACCTGGACGCCGTCGCCGACGTCTCCCGCGCGGTCTCGACCGCGCTCGACGCGGCCGAGGAGGCCGACGGCGACATCGTCGCCGGCGAGTACCAGCTGGAGGTCAGCTCGCCCGGCGTGGATCGGCCGCTCACCCTGCCCCGGCACTGGCGGCGCAACGTCGGCCGGCTGGTCAAGGTCACCGCCCGGGCGGCGGCGTCGTTGCCCCCGCAGCGCGGCGAGCAGCCCGCCGGCGACCGGCAGCTGACCGGCCGGGTGGTCGGCGCCGACGACGAGGGCGTGCAGCTGGAGACCGACGACGGCCGAACCTCCTGGGCGTACGCCCAGCTGGGTCCGGGCCGGGTCCAGGTCGAGTTCACCCGCCTCGCCGAACTGGGCGAGCCGGACGAGCTCGACGACGCGGACGACACCGACGAGTTCGACGATTCAGACGACATCGACGACGAAGATGATGTGGAGGACGAGGAGAGGTGAACATCGACCTCGCGGCGCTGCGCGCACTCGAGCGCGAGCGGGAGATCCCGTTCGACACGATTCTCGCGGCGATCGAGACCGCACTGCTGACCGCCTACCGGCACACCGACGGCGCCGAGCCGCACGCCCGGGTGGAGATCGACCGCAAGTCGGGCGCCGCCCTGGTGTACGCGCAGGAGATGGACGCCGACGGCAGCCTGGTGCGTGAGTGGGACGACACCCCCCACGACTTCGGCCGGATCGCCGCCATGACCGCCAAGCAGGTGATCCTCCAGCGACTGCGGGAGGCCACCGACGAGGTGCACTTCGGCGAGTACGTCGGCCGTGAGGGCGACCTGGTCACAGGTGTGGTGCAGGCGCACGAGACACGGACCGAGAAGGGCATCGTCAGCGTCGACCTGGGCAAGCTGGAGGGCGTGCTGCCGCAGTCCGAGCAGGTGCCCGGCGAGCGGTACGCCCACGGCGAGCGGGTCCGCTGTGTCGTGGTGCACGTGGCCAAGGGCATGCGCGGTCCGCAGATCACCCTGTCCCGGTCGCACCCGGCGCTGGTCAAGAAGTTGTTCGCGCTGGAGGTGCCGGAGATCGCCGACGGCACTGTGGAGATCGGTGCGATCGCCCGTGAGGCAGGTCACCGTACGAAGATCGCCGTCCGTTCCACCACGCCCGGTGTGAACGCCAAGGGCGCCTGCATCGGCCCGATGGGCCAGCGGGTGCGGGCCGTGATGAGCGAGCTGCACGGCGAGAAGATCGACATCATCGACTGGTCGGACGACCCGGCCACCTTCGTCGGCAACGCGTTGTCGCCGGCCAAGGCGCTGCGGGTCGAGGTGGTGGACCTGGCCGGTCGGGCCGCCCGGGTGACGGTTCCGGACTTCCAGCTCTCCCTCGCCATCGGGCGGGAGGGGCAGAACGCCCGACTCGCCGCCCGGTTGACCGGTTGGCGGATCGATATCCGGTCCGACGCGGAGCAGACCGCACCCGCCGCGCGCGGGGCGGCTGATCACGTGCCGGAGCCGGGCGGCGCGATCTCGGGCAGCTAGGGGTAGACTTCCTCCAGTGGTACGACGCGCGCAGCCGGAGCGCACCTGTGTGGGCTGCCGGAAGCGTGCGCCGGCCAGCGAATTGCTGCGGATCGTCGCGATCGGGGACGAGGCTGGTTACAGCCTCCGGCCTGATCCGCGCCGCAGGCTGCCGGGTCGGGGGGCGAACATGCACCCGGATCCGGCCTGCTTCGCGCTGGCTGTGCGGCGCCGCGCCTTCGGGCGTGCGTTGCGCATCACCGAGGTCCTCGACCACGGTGTGCTGGCGGAGCACGTCGATGCGCCAACCACTACGTCCGGTCAGCCCGACCGGGCGAGGGTCGCTAGCAGGGTAGGACGACCGACATGAGCACACGATGAAGTCCCTGAAATGACCAGGCTTCAAGTGCACGAGTGAGGTCGCTGCGGGTGCTGCCCGCACGACCTCGGAGTGAGGAGTGCAGTGGCAGGCAAGGCCCGCGTACACGAGCTTGCAAAAGAGCTCGGGGTCGAGAGTAAGACCGTTCTCGCCAAGTTGAAGGAAATGGGCGAGTTCGTGAAGTCCGCGTCCAGCACCGTCGAGGCGCCCGTCGCCCGTCGGCTGCGTAACGCATTCGTCGCGTCCGCCGGTGGTCCGGCGCCCGCGGCCCCGTCGGCGCCCGCTTCGGCGCCGGCCACGAGCCCGAGTCCGACCCCGACGCCGTCCCCGACCCCGGGCGCGCCACGGGTCTCGGCCAAGCCGATGCCGCCTCGGCGGCCGGCCGCGCCGGCTCCCGGCCCGAAGCCGAAGGGTCCGGTGCCCGGTGCGCCGCAGCCCGCGGCGCCGGTCGCCAAGCCGGCGAGTGCCCACGACATCGAGGTGGCGGCCGCGGAGGCGCGTGCCGCCGCGCTGAAGGCTGAGCAGGAGGCCGCGGTCAAGGCCGCGCAGGCCGCCCGCCAGCAGCAGCGGGACAACCCCGTTCGCCGGGAGCCCCCGACGGACGGCAACCGCCCCGGCCCCCGACCGGGTCCGGCCGCGATGCCTCCCCGTCCCGGTTCGCCGGCAGCTCGTCCGAGCACACCGGCTCCCGGTCCGGGTGCCCGGCCGGGCGGTCGTCCGCCGGCGCGCGGCGCCGGTAACAACCCGTTCGGTATCCAGGGTGGCCAGCAGCAGCGGCCCCCGGCCGCCGGCGCGGGTGGCCCTCGGCCGAACAGCCCGGCGGGTATGCCGCCGCGGCCCAGCCCGAACTCCATGCCGCCGCGGCCCAGCCCGGCGTCCATGCCGAGTCAGCGTCCGGCCGCCGGTCGCCCCGGCCCCGGTGGCGCTGGTCGTCCCGGTGGCGGCGCTGGTCGTCCCGGTGGCGGTGGCGGCGGCTTCCGTGGCGGTCCCGGCGGTGGCGCCGGTGGCGGCGGCGGTTACCGCGGCGGCCCCGGTGGCGGCGGTGGTGCCGGCGGTGGCGGTGGCTACCGTGGCGGTCCCGGCGGCGGTGGCGGTGCTCCCGGCGGCGGTTTCCGTCCGGGTGCCCCGTCCGGCGGTGGCGGTCGTCCGGGTGCCGGTGGTCGTGGCCGTGGCGGCGGCGCCGCGGGTGCCTTCGGGCGTCCGGGTGGCCGGCCGACGCGCGGTCGCAAGTCCAAGAAGCAGCGCAGACAGGAGTTCGACAACCTGTCGGCTCCGACCATGAGCTCGGGTGCTCCCCGGGGTCAGGGTCAGGTCGTCCGGCTGTCCCGTGGCGCCTCCCTGTCGGACTTCGCCGACAAGATCAACGCCAACCCGGGTTCGCTGGTCCAGGAGATGTTCAACCTGGGCGAGATGGTCACCGCGACCCAGTCCTGTTCTGACGACACCCTGCAGCTGCTGGGTGAGCACCTGGGCTTCGACATCCAGATCGTCAGCCCGGAGGACGAGGACCGCGAGCTGCTCGCGCAGTTCAACATCGACCTCGACGCGGAGGTGGCCGAGGAGCGTCTGGTCAGCCGTGCGCCCGTCGTGACCGTCATGGGTCACGTCGACCACGGTAAGACCAAGCTGCTCGACGCGATCCGTAAGGCGAACGTCGTGGCCGGTGAGGCGGGTGGCATCACCCAGCACATCGGTGCGTACCAGGTGCACGTTCCGCACGAGGGTGTGGACCGCGCGGTGACCTTCATCGACACCCCGGGTCACGAGGCGTTCACCGCCATGCGTGCCCGTGGTGCCCAGGTGACGGACATCGTGATCCTGGTGGTCGCGGCCGACGACGGCGTGATGCCGCAGACCATCGAGGCGTTGAACCACGCCAAGGCGGCCGACGTGCCGATCGTGGTCGCGGTCAACAAGGTCGACAAGCCGGAGGCCAACCCGGACAAGGTCCGCCAGCAGCTGACCGAGTACGGCCTGGTCGCCGAGGAGTACGGCGGCGAGACCATGTTCGTCAACGTGGCCGCGAAGCCGGGCATCGGCATCGAGGAGCTCCTCGAGGCTGTCCTGCTGACCGCCGACGCGTCGCTGGAGCTGACCGCTCCGATCGACGGGCCGGCGCAGGGTGTGGCCATCGAGGCGCACCTGGACAAGGGCCGCGGTGCGGTGGCGACGGTGCTGGTGCAGAAGGGCACCCTGCGGGCGGGCGACTCGATCGTCGCCGGTGGGGCGCACGGCCGGGTCCGGGCGATGCTCGACGAGAACGGCAACCAGGTCTCCGAGGCCGGGCCGGCGCGTCCGGTCATGGTCCTGGGTCTGACCGCGCCTCCCGGCGCGGGCGACACGTTCCTCGCCGCGGCGGACGACCGGACGGTGCGGCAGATCGCCGAGCAGCGCCAGGCGCGGCGGCGGGCGGCGGCATTCGCCAACTCCCGTGGTCGGGCCACCCTCGAGACGCTCATGGAGCAGCTCAAGGAGGGCGAGAAGACGTCGCTCAACCTCATCCTCAAGGGCGATGTCTCCGGTTCGGTGGAGGCCCTGGAGGACGCGCTGTTCAACCTCGACATTCCCGAGGAGGTCCAGCTCAAGGTCCTCGACCGGGGCGTCGGCGCGATCACCGAGAGCAACGTCATGCTCGCGAGCGCCTCGTCCGAGCCGGTCACGATCATCGGCTTCAACGTGCGGGCCTCGAACAAGGTCCGTGAGATGGCCGACCGCGAGGGCGTGGAGATCCGGTACTACACCGTCATCTACCAGGCCATCGAGGAGATCGAGGCGGCGCTCAAGGGCCTGCTCAAGCCGGAGTACGAGGAGGTCGAGCTGGGCACCGCGGAGATCCGCGACGTCTTCCGCTCGTCCAAGATCGGCAACATCTCCGGTTGTATCGTCCGGTCGGGCATCATCCGACGCAACGCGAAGGCACGCCTGCTTCGGGACGGGACGGTCGTGGCGGACAACCTCACGATCACCTCGCTCAAGCGGTTCAAGGACGACGCCACCGAGGTCCGCGAGGGCTTCGAGTGTGGTCTGACCCTGGGTGGTTACAACAACGTCCAGGTTGGCGACGTCATCGAGACCTTCGAGATGCGGGAGAAGGCTCGCGCCTGATCCGGCAGTGACACGCTGATCAAGGGGTTTACGCCGGACGGCGTAAACCCCTTGATCATGCGGGGTCGGGTGGCGGTATCGTCCGGGGCGATGTTCACCGGAAACGCGGTCTTCGACCTGCTGCTGCCGGGCGACTCCCGGTCGCTCAAAGCCAAGAGATCATATGTACGGCCGATAGTGGCGGCGTTGCGCCGTTTCGAGGTGTCGGCCGCCGAGGTGGGTGCGCTCGACCTGCATGGTCGAGCGGAGATAGCGGTGGCCGTGGTGGCCGCCGAGGCGGCGCACGTCCGCGAGGTGCTCGACTCGTGTGAGCGCCTGGTGGCGGCTCGCCCGGAGGTCGAGTTGCTGTCGGTGCGACGCCGGTTGTACGGCGCGGACGACGACTGACCAGGGTGCGGCCGGGCCGGGCGACCGGCTCCGGCCGCGAAGGTAGTGTTCGAGTTGTTGGCCGGTCGGCCGGCGTCCTGCGGGTCGCCGGGCGGCCGGGAGCAGGACGCCGTGGAGGTGGCGAGATGTCTGATCCGGCCAAGGTACGCCGGCACGCGGAACGGGTGCGTGAGCTGGTCGCGTCGGTGGTGCGGAGCCAGATCAAGGATCCGCGGCTCGGCATGATCACCATCACCGACGCCCGGATCACCGCGGATCTGCGTGACGCGACCGTCTTCTACACGGTGCTGGGTGACGCGGTGGCGCAGGCGGACACGGCGGCGGCCCTGGAGAGCGCCAAGGGGCTGCTGCGCAGCACCGTCGGCAAGGCTCTCGGGCTGCGGCACTCGCCGACCCTCACGTTCGTCCTGGACGACGTGCAGGACCAGGTGAAGCACATCGACGATCTGCTGGCTGCGGCCCGCAACGCCGACGCCGAGGTGCAGCGGCTCGCCGCCCAGGCGAAGTACGCGGGCGAGGCGCAGCCGTACCGGGTCGACGACGAGGACGATGACGAGACGGACGAGGCCGACGAGGCCGGCGACGTCACGGAGAGCCCTCGGGGTGGGGAAGCGCGGTGACCGGCACCGCCGGCGCGCAGCTCGCCCCGACGGTCGGTGCCGGCCCCGCCGAGGCGGACTGGGCGGCGGCCGAGGCGCTGATCCGTGCTCTCCCACCGACCGGGCGGGTGCTGCTGATCTGCCACGTGAATCCGGACGGGGACGCGCTGGGCAGCATGCTCGGCTTCGGTCTGGGGCTGCTGCGCCTCGGTGTGGGCAGGTTGCAGGCGACCTTCCCCGGGCCGCCGGAGGTGCCCGAGCCGTTCCGTGAGCTGCCCGGCTTGGAGCTGCTGGTTCCGGCGAGTGACGTGGACCCGGCACCGGACCTGGTGATCTGCTTCGATGCGGCGAGCGAGTCGCGTCTGGGCGAGTTGGCCGGGCGGTTGACCAGCGCCGGCGCGGCGTTGGTGCTCGACCATCACGCCTCCAACGACGGCTTCGGCACTGTCAACCTGGTCGACCCGACCGCCGCCGCGACGTCGGTGGTGGCCGAGCAGTTGCTGACCCGGCTCGGCGTACCGCTGGACCGGGCCATCGCCGAGTGCCTGTACGTGGCGCTGACCACGGACACCGGTTCGTTCCGGTTCGAGGCGACCACCCCTGCCGTGCACCACCTGGCCGCCCGGTTGCTCGCCACCGGCATCTCGCCGGGGGACGTCTCCCGACGGGTCTTCGACACCCGTCCCTTCGGCGCGGTGCGTCTCTTCGGTGAGGTGCTCGGCAGGGCCCGGCTGGAGCCGGCCGCCGCCGACGGCCGTGGGCTGGTGTGGACCTTCGCCACGCTTGAGGACCTGAGCCGGCACGACCAGCGCCCGTACGTGCTGGAGGCGCTCATCGACTCGGTGCGGTGCACCGCCGAGGCGGACGTGAGCTGCGTGTTGAAGCAGGTCCGGCCGGACGAGTGGGCGGTGTCCATGCGCAGCAAGGGCGGGGTCGACGTCAGTCGGGTGGCGGTCGCGCTGGGCGGTGGTGGCCACCGGTTCGCGGCGGGCTTCACCGGCCGGGGGAGCGCCGAGCAGGTGATCGGGTCGATCCGCGATCGGTTGGACGCGGCGCTGATTCGCACCTGACGGGTGTGCGCCGGCCGTGCGGCCGGGCGGGGAAGATCAGGGTCAGCTCCGGGGAGTGTTGGTCTTCCGGCGCTCCGTGATAGCGGGAAGAATTGCGGGATGGAGCAGCCGCACGACCTCACCGTGGAGGCCCCCCGCGCCTGGGATCGGCCCGCCGTCTCCGTCCCCGTCCTGGTCTGCCTGTCGCTCGTCGGTGGGCGGTTCGCGTCGTTCTCCACCGAGGCGAATCTGTACACCCTCGGCACCGGTGGCGTGCTGATCTGGCTCGGTCTGAGCAACCGGGTGCCACGCCGGCCGGCGCCGCGCCGGTTGGGTGCGGGCGCGGCCTGGTGGGCGCTGCCGGTGGTGGTGTTCGGGGTCTTCGAGGGCGTCACCTTCGTCATGGCGGTCGGTGACGACTTTCCCACCTTCTCCCGGCTGGCCGATCCGCTGCTGGAGGACCATCTGACCCGGTCGGCGGCGTGGTTCGCCTGGTTGGCCGCGTTCTGGGGGCTGGTGCGGCGATGATGCGGGCGCTCGCGATCGGCGGTTTCCTCACCTCGCTGGCCCTGTTCGTGGCGGTCGAGTGGCTGGCCCGGCGGGAGGGCTCCCGCATCCCGACCCTGGGCGAGGTCTGCGCGTACGTGATGCGGTACGAGGTCGGCCCGGTGCCGGTGGGCCGGATCGGTCTGTTCGGGTTCTGGTGGTGGCTGGGCTGGCACTTCCTGGCCCGCTGAGTCGGCTGCCGACCGTCCAAATGGCGGGAACCAGGAGCAGCATGTGGACCTGAACGATAACTTGGGAGACGGCCGGCGCCGCGCTGCGGTGCAGGTCGTGGGCTGTGGTGCCACACCTCGCGCCGCCTCCCTCCAGGGTCGCACCGACCCGGGCTCACGCTGCCCAGTCGGCTGCTCCGGCAACCCCGGACCGCCGTGGGGCGCTCAGCACGACCGCCCGTGAGGGCCGCCGCGCGTCGGTGGCTCGCACCCTGGAAGGAGCGCCACCATGGCGAACAAGCCCAAGCCCGAGACCACTGACGACGCCCGCGAGCAGGCCCGCCGCGCGCTGCAGACGTCGATGGACACCCGCCAGTAGATCGTTCCAGGCTGCGGGACGCCGCCGAGGCGTCCCGCGGCAGCGCGATCACGCGCCCGGCTCGACGTCCTGCCCCGGCTGCCGCTCGCGATCCTCGGCGTCCGCGCCGTCCCGTGCCTGTCCCGCTCGACCCGGAAACGCGCCCGGGCGGCCGGGGCGGGCCGGGTGTCCCCGTCCTGCCCCGGCCGCCCGGGGAGCCGCTCAGGACAGGAACTTGTCCAGGGCGGTCTCGATGGTGCCGGAGTCCGGCGACGCGTACGCCTTCCTGGTGGTGCTGTTGTACGAGATGACGCTCGGGCACCTGTTCGCCGGGGCGGCCACGGTGCCACCGTCACCGATCTTCTCGCCGGTCTTGGCGGCGTAGAAGGTCAGGGTGTAGCGCGACGAGATGTAGTCGACGCTGACCTGCTTGCCGTCCTTGTCCTTGTACAGGCACTTCGTCGGCTCACCCTGGCTGCCCTCCACGAACTCCAGGCAGCCGACCACCGAGACCGTCTGGTATTCGGTGGTCTTGGCCGAGTAGGGCTTGCTCGACGCGATGTACTTCGACGACCAGAACGTCGGCCGGTCCGGGCTGTTCGAGAACGTGTACGCCTTGGCGCCGGCCGGGCCGCTGTAGGGTGCCGCGTTCAGGATCCGGCTGCCCTCGCAGACGTTCGACATGTCGCTGGAGAAGCGGGCCGTTATCGAGTTGTTGTCGCTCGGAGGGTCCGACTGCCCGGGCGTGGGGGAGGCCGTCGTGCCGGGGGTGGGCTCGGAGGACGTGACGGTCGTGGGCTCGTCGTCGTCGTTTCCGAGGGCGACCAGGAGGCCGATGCCGCCGCCGCACATGGCGAGCAGGAGGACGACCGCGCCGACAGCAAGTCCGATGATCAGGCCCTTGTTCGACTTCTTGGCCGGCGGAACGGGGGCGCCGTACTGCGGCGTCGGGGGCGGCTGCCCGTAGGGCGGGTACCCGCCCTGCTGCGGCGCGGGAGGCCCGCTCCAAGGCGTGACGTTCGGGTCAGGCTGCTGCCCGTACGGAGGGTGTTGGTCACTCATCGTAAGCCCTTATCGCTGTCGGAACGTTGCCAAGATCGTGGGAACGTCGTCAGGGTAGTAAGCCATGCAAGCGGAGCGGCCGGCACTCGTCCCGGCCACGGTCGCCCCGCCGGCCAGCGCCGGACGGGGGACGGCACGCGTAAGTCACTAGATGCCTTGCACTCCTTACTCTGGCCGTGCCAGGATCGGCGGCGATGAGCCAGCCAGCCCACACCGACACCGCGCCGGCCACCGCCGGATCGGCCTCGCATCGCCGCATCGCCGCGCTCGCCCTGCCGGCCCTCGTGGTGCTCGCCGCCGAGCCGCTCTACGTACTCGTCGACACGGCGGTGGTCGGGCACCTCGGCCGGGTTCCGCTCGCCGCGCTCGCCGTCGCCGGCACGGTGATGACGCTTACCGCCTGGGTCGGCACCGTCGTCGCGTACGGCACCACCGGACGGGCGGCCCGTCGCTTCGGCGCGGGCGACCGGGCCGCCGCTGTCGCCGAGGGCGTCCAGTCGTCCTGGTTGGCGTTCGGTGTCGGACTGCTGATCGCGATCGGCATGCAGTTCGGCGGCGGCGCGTTGGCACGTACCCTCGCCGGCGGTGGTGGCGACGTGGCCGACGCCGCCGCGCAGTGGCTGCGGATCGCGGCCCTCGGCGCCCCGGGCCTGCTGCTCGCCGCCGCCGGCAACGGCTGGCTGCGCGGCGTGCAGGACACCCGCCGCCCCTTGTACTTCGTGCTCGGCCCCAACCTGCTGTCCGCGCTGCTCTGCCCCCTGCTGGTCTACCCCGGCGGGCTCGGCCTGGTCGGTTCCGCGGTCGCCAACGTGGTGGCCCAGACCATCGCCGGTGGGCTCTTCGCCGCCGCGCTTGTCGCCGAACGGGTGTCGCTGCGGCCGCAACCCCGGGTGATCCGCCAGCAACTGGTGCTCAGCCGGGACCTGCTGATCCGGGGCGTGGCGTTCCAGGCCAGCTTCCTGTCCGCGACCGCCGTCGCCGCCCGCTTCGGCGCCGCCGCCGTGGGCGCCCACCAGATCGCCCTGCAACTCTGGTTCTTCTCGGCGCTGGTGCTCGACGCCCTCGCCATCGCCGCGCAGTCCCTGGTCGGTGCCGCGCTCGGAGCCGGCGACGCGGCGGACGCCCGGGCGCTGGCCCGACGGATCGGCAGGCTCGGCGGCGTCTGCGGCATCGGCTTCGCGGCGCTCATCGCCGCCGGCGCCGGCGTCGTGCCGTCGTGGTTCAGCTCCGATCCGCAGGTACGCGAACAGGCCATGGTGGCCTGGCCGTGGTTCGTCGTCATGCTGCCGCTGGCCGGGGTGGTGTTCGCCCTGGACGGCGTGCTGATCGGCGCCGGCGACGTGCGGTACCTGCGCAACCTCACAATCGTGGCGGCGCTCGGCGGCTTCCTGCCGGCCATCTGGCTGGCGTACGTGCTGGATCTCGGGCTGGGCGGCATCTGGGCAGGGCTCACCCTGTTCGTGGTGATCCGGCTGGTCGCCCTGCTGCTGCGTCTGCGCAACGGCAGGTGGGCGGTCGTCGGGGCGGCCCGCTGACCAGGTCGCGGTGGTCGCCGCTCAGCACCGCGTGGTGCTCGGCGCAGGCGCGTCGAGGTCGAAGATCGTGCCGGGGTCACCCGCTGGCAGCCGCTTCCCGTGCAGGTCAGCCATCCAGTACTGCTCCTGGATCCAGCCGGCGCGCAGTTGGGCGCAGTCCGCGTTCCAGGTGACGGCAGTCGCCGACGCGATCCACAGACCACGGGAGGACGCCTGCGTGTCCTCCGGATACGGCACCTGCCAGACGACACGGTCGCGGACCGCCACCACACCGGCACCGGCGGGTGCCCGCAGGTCCACGTCGAACGGGTACGCCCAGACGAACTCCGTCGAGACCTCCAGTAGTCGGATCCCCTCCTCCTCAGTGGCCCGGAAACTGACCCGACCGGCGGCTCGCGCACCAGGCTCCCACTCCGACTGCGACCCCATCCGGGTGGCGTAGCGCAGGAAACTGCCGTCGGAGAAGTCCGCACGACGCTGCTCGCGGGCGTCCGGCGCGAGCAGGGCGAGGAACGGTTCGGGGTCGCCCAGGAACATCGACGTGTCCAACCGGCTCTCGACCAGCGCCTTGCGGACCGACTCCAGCGCGGCACGCACCTCGTTCGCCGTGAACGGTCCGGTGGCCTTCGCCGCCGGCATCCGCACGGACTCCTCGCCCGGCGTGAAGGAGGCCGCCGGTGTCCCGGCGAACAGATCGCGGGGATCGCCCACCCTGCTCACTGGTGGGGTGGGACTCGGCGTGGCACCCTCGGCGGCGGAGGCGCGGACGCCGTCGGCGACCTGCCCGATCAGCACCGCGCCGCCGATGATTACCAGCAGGGCCAGCGCCAGGCCGAAACCGATGAGCAGCGGGCCGTTGTGCCGGGCCGAGAGGAAGCGCAGCCGGTCCAGCCCGGTCGGCTGGTGCTCGACCTCCGGTGAGCGCATCCAGTCCGGCAACTGGACCGGGTTGATCTCGGCGACCGGTGCGGGGCCGGGGGATTCTCCCGGATCCGGTGGCGTCCGCTCGCCCGTCGTTGGCGTGTCCGCCACAGGTCCTCCGTCAGTAGTAGTAGTCACCCATCGCCAGCGCGAACAGGTAGTAGGCGCCGAACACCGCAGCCGTCCCCAGCACGGCGGCGACGACGAACGACACCACGGCGACGACGTGCGGATGCGAATCGCCCCACCGGGTCCGGTCGCGCCACCGCCACCACGCGCGGCGGGCGGCGTCCAACCTCGGCTGCCGCTCCACGAGGCCGTCGAGCAGCCGTGCGGGGGTTCGCCGCGCTGGGGTGGGCTGCCGCATCCAGTCCGGCAGGTCGACGGGGTTGCGGTGCTCGTGGGCCGGACGTTGGTCGGGGGTCATCGGCGGTCCTGGTGTGGCGACGACGGTAGGGCGGATGATCATTGCATCCCGGGGGCCGGCGCGCTGCCCCGTCCACTCCCGTCGCGGGCGGCACCGAAGCGCCGCCCACGCATCCGCGCCTACCGGGCGTCTGGCAGGCTTGGCCGACGTGAGCACCGATGGCCTGATCGTGGTCGACAAACCCGGCGGCATGACGTCGCACGACGTCGTGGCGCGGATCCGCCGACTGGCGAAGACCCGCCGGGTCGGCCACGGCGGCACCCTCGACCCGATGGCCACCGGAGTGCTCGTCATCGGTGTGGGCCGGGCCACCCGGCTGCTGACGTACCTGATCGGCGCCGGCAAGAGCTACACCGCCACCATCCGACTCGGTCAGGCCACAGTCACCGACGACGCCGAGGGTGACGTGATCGCCACCACCCCGGCCGGTCTGGTGACCGACGAGGCGATCCGCGCGGCGCTGGCGGCCCTGAGCGGCGAGGTCGACCAGGTGCCGAGCGCGGTCAGCGCCATCAAGATCAACGGACAGCGGGCGTACAAGCGGGTCCGCGACGGCGAGAGCGTGGAACTGCCGGCGCGTCGGGTCACCATCTCCCGGCTGGAGGTGCTGACGATCCGCCGTACCGAACCGGACGTGGTGGACGTGGACGTGGACGTGACCTGCTCCTCCGGCACGTACATCAGGGCCATCGCCAGGGACGCGGGCCTGGCGCTCGGCGTCGGTGGGCACCTGACCGCGCTGCGCCGGACCGCCGTCGGCGGCTTCACCCTCGACGAGGCGGCCACCCTCGACCAGCTGGAGCAGCGCGCTCCGGCCGTGGTGAACCTCTCGCTGGACGCCGCGGCCGACCGGTTCTTCCCGCGCCGTGACGCCACGCCCGACGAGGCGCGGGTGCTCGCCCACGGCGGCCCGCTGGACCCCACCGGGCGCACCGGGCCGTACGCCGTCTTCGGTCCGGCGGGCGGCCTGATCGCTATCGTCAGCGAGCGGGACGGGCGGGCCCGCGCGGAGATCGTGCTCGCCCCGGCCTGACGGCGGGGCGCAGGTCCGCCGGCCCCGGCCGGCGGGACAGCAGGGGAGGAGCGGCATGCAGCGGTGGCGGGGGTACGACGCGGCGCCCGGAGGGTGGGGACGCTCGGTCGTCACCATCGGCGTCTTCGACGGCGTACACAGGGGGCACCAGGCGACGATCGGCCACGCCGTGGCCCGCGCCCGGGAGTTGGGCGTGCAGTCGGTGGTGGTCACCTTCGATCCGCACCCGGCCGAGGTGGTCCGCCCCGGCTCGCACCCGGCGGTGCTCACCGAGCAGGCCCGCAAGGCGGAACTGATCGAGGCGCTCGGCGTGGACGTGCTCTGCGTGGTGCCGTTCACCCAGGAGTTCTCCCGGCTGCCGGCCGAACAGTTCGTGCACGACGTCCTGGTCGAGCACCTGCACGCCGCGCTTGTGGTGGTCGGCGGCAACTTCCGCTTCGGGCACCGCGCCGCCGGTGACGTGGCGCTGCTGGAGCGGCTCGGCCAGACCTTCGGCTTCGGCGTGGAGGGCGCCCCGCTGGTCACCGAGGACGGCACCGTCTTCTCCTCCACGTACATCCGCTCCTGCGTCGACGCGGGCGACGTCGGCGCGGCGGCGGCGGCGCTGGGCCGGCCGCACCGGCTCGAGGGCGTGGTGGTCCGCGGCGACCAGCGCGGCCGGGAGCTGGGCTTCCCCACCGCCAACCTGCTCTGCCACAGGTACGCGGCGGTGCCCGCCGACGGGGTGTACGCGGCCCGGCTGATCCGCCGCGGCCAGCACGAGCCGCTGATGGCTGCCGTGTCGGTGGGCACCAACCCGACCTTTTCCGGCCGGGAGCGGCGGGTCGAGGCGTACGCGCTGGACTTCTCCGGCGACCTGTACGGCGAGCGGCTGGCCCTGGACTTCGTGGCGCACCTGCGTGGGCAGGTCCGGTACGACTCGATCGAGCCGTTGATCGCCCAGATGAACCAGGACGTCGAACGCACCCGACGCGCCCTGAGCTGACGCTCACGCGGCCCGGCCGAGGCCCTTGGCCGGCTGTTACCGGCGGGTGCTGGTAGTCTTGCCGGGACGTCGGGTGACCGGCGTGGGGCCTCGCGTGCCTGCTCGACGCCGCGGGTGCGAGGTACCGGTCCGTTCCCGGTCCATCGGGACGACGGACATCTACTTGATCAACCCATCGAAACAGGGAGAACATGGCGCTCGACCAGGAAGCCAAGGCCAGCATCCGTGCGGAGTACGCGACCGCCGAGGGCGACACCGGTTCGCCGGAGGTCCAGGTCGCGGTCCTCACCAAGCGGATCGCCGAGCTGACCGAGCACCTGAAGGTGCACAAGCACGACCACCACAGCCGCCGTGGGCTGCTGCTGCTGGTCGGCCGTCGCCGTCGGCTGCTCAACTACGTCCAGAAGAAGGACATTGCGCGCTACCGGTCGCTCATCGAGCGGCTCGGCCTGCGCCGGTGACGTGACGGGGGAGTGGCCGACCGGCCGCTCCCCCGCACCGCGTCCCACCTGAAGAACACGGGCCGCGCGACCACCCGAGAGGGAGCCGGTCAGCGTACCGGTCTCCGGTAGTGGCCCCCGGGAACCCGGCATTGCGCCGGCCACCCGGGCGCTTCGATCGAAGACCGGCCGGCTGAGCAGCTCCCCGACGTCGCGGGCCCACGACGCGAAGGAGCACGACAGCACATGACCGAGACCAAACTCGGCACCGAATCCCGCACCGCCGTGATCGACAACGGGTCCTTCGGCACCCGTGAGATCACCTTCTCCACCGGCCGGCTGGCCCGTCAGGCCGCCGGCTCCGTCATCGCCCAGCTGGGCGAGACGGTGGTTCTCTCCGCCACCACCGCCGGCAAGCAGCCGAAGGAGCAGTTCGACTTCTTCCCGCTGACCGTCGACGTCGAGGAGCGGATGTACGCCGCGGGCCGCATCCCCGGCTCGTTCTTCCGCCGTGAGGGCCGGCCCAGCGAGGACGCGATCCTCACCTGCCGCCTGATCGACAGGCCGCTGCGCCCGTCCTTCGTCAAGGGCCTGCGCAACGAGGTCCAGGTCGTCGAGACCATCCTCGCGCTCGACCCGCAGCACCCGTATGACGTCGTGGCGATCAACGCCGCCTCGATGTCGACGAAGCTCTCGGGTCTGCCGTTCTCCGGCCCGATCGGGGCGACCCGCGTCGCCCACATCGACGGCCAGTGGGTCGCCTTCCCGACCCTGGAGGAGCTGGCTCGCGCCACCTTCGACATGGTCGTGGCCGGCCGCACGCTCGACGACGGCGACGTCGCGATCATGATGGTCGAGGCCGAGGCCACCCCGAACGCCGTCGCGCTCATCTCGGCCGGTGCCACCGCACCGACTGAGGAGGTCGTGGCCAGCGGCCTGGAGGCCGCCAAGCCGGCCATCCGCGAGCTGTGCCGCGCGCAGAGCGAGCTGGCCGAGGTCGCCGCCAAGCCGGTCGCCGAGTTCCCGGTCTTCCTGGACTACCAGGACGACGTGTACGACGCGGTCTCCGAGCTGGCCCGCGGTGACGTGGCCGAGGCGATCACCATCGCCGGCAAGGCCGACCGCGAGGAGGCCCTGGACCGGGTCAAGGCCCGGGTCGCCGAGGAGCTGGGTGCTCGGTTCGAGGGTCGGGAGAAGGAGCTCAGCGCCGCCTTCCGGTCGCTGACCAAGTCCGAGGTGCGCAACCGCGTGCTGCGCGAGCAGGTCCGCATGGACGGCCGTGGCCCGCGCGACATCCGCGCGCTGACCGCCGAGGTCGGCGTGCTGCCCCGGGTGCACGGTTCGGCGCTGTTCGAGCGCGGCGAGACCCAGATCCTGGGCGTCACCACGCTGAACATGCTCCGCATGGAGCAGATGGTGGACACGCTGTCCCCGGAGAACCGCAAGCGCTACATGCACAACTACAACTTCCCGCCGTACTCGACGGGTGAGACCGGCCGGGTCGGCTCGCCGAAGCGTCGCGAGATCGGCCACGGCGCTCTCGCCGAGCGCGCGCTGATCCCGGTGCTGCCGTCGCGCGAGGAGTTCCCGTACGCCATCCGGCAGGTGTCCGAGGCGCTCGGCTCCAACGGCTCCACCTCGATGGGTTCGGTCTGCGCCTCGACGCTGGGCCTGCTCTCCGCGGGTGTGCCGCTGAAGGCACCGGTCGCCGGCATCGCGATGGGTCTCATCTCCGACGAGGTGGACGGCAAGACCCAGTACGTGACGCTCACCGACATCCTCGGTGCCGAGGACGCGTTCGGTGACATGGACTTCAAGGTCGCCGGTACGCCTGAGTTCGTCACCGCGCTCCAGCTCGACACCAAGCTCAACGGCATCCCGTCGGACGTGCTGGCCGCCGCGCTTCAGCAGGCCAACGAGGCCCGGCAGATCATCCTCGGCGTGATGAAGGCGGCTATCGAGGCTCCGGCCGAGATGTCGGACTACGCGCCGCGGGTCACCACCGTCAAGATCCCGGTCGACAAGATCGGCATGGTGATCGGCCCGAAGGGCCAGACCATCAACGCGATCCAGGACGAGACCGGCGCCGAGATCTCCATCGAGGACGACGGCACGATCTACGTCGGCGCCACCAACGGCCCGTCGGCCCAGGCGGCCGTCGACCGGATCAACGGCATCGCCAACCCGACCCTGCCCAAGCAGGGCGAGCGGTTCCTCGGCACGGTGGTCAAGACCGCCGCGTTCGGTGCGTTCATCTCGCTGCTGCCGGGCCGGGACGGCCTGCTGCACATCTCCAAGGTGGGCGACGGCAAGCGGGTCGAGCGCGTCGAGGACTTCCTCAACGTCGGCGACCGGGTCGAGGTCGAGATCGCGGACATCGACGCCCGCGGTAAGATCTACCTGGACAAGGTCCGCCCGGAGGGCGCCGAGGCGCCGGCCGCCGGTGAGGCCGCCGGTGGCGACCGACCGTCTGGCCGGGACCGGGGCGACCGGGGTCCGCGTGACCGGGGCGACCGCGAGCGTGGCGGCGACCGGGGCGGGCGTGGCCCGGAGCGCGGCGACCGTGGCGAAGGCGGCGGCGAGGGTGGTGGCGAGGGCGGCGAGCGTCCGCGCCGCCGGACCCGGCACAGCTGACAGTCGTACACCGCATCACCCACCCCTCGTCGAACCGGGAGCACCACGTGAGTCGGGCCTTCAGTGCGCCGTTTCCACCGGATCGACGGGGGGTGGCTCCGTCTCGGGCCACCGGGGCGGGCCGTTCCGGCGGCACCGCCCGCGCGGTGACCCGGACGCTCAGCGACGACCCGCTGGGCGGCACGGTACGACGTACCGTGCTGCCCAGCGGCCTGCGCGTGCTCACCGAGGCGATTCCGGCGATGCGCAGCGTCTCGTTCGGCGTCTGGGTGGCGGTCGGCTCGCGTGACGAGACCGGCCCCCAGGCCGGCGCCGCGCACTTCCTGGAGCACCTGCTCTTCAAGGGCACCCACAAGCGCACCGCGCTGGAGATCTCCTCGCAGATCGAGGCGGTGGGTGGCGAGACGAACGCCTTCACCACGAAGGAATACACCTGCTACTACGCCCGCGTGCTGGACGAGGACCTGCCGCTGGCGATCGACGTGATGTGCGACCTGGTCGCCGACTCGCTGCTGGAGCCGGCAGACGTGGAGACCGAACGTGGCGTGATCCTGGAGGAGATCGCCATGCACGACGACGAGCCCGGTGACGAGGTGCACGACCTCTTCGCCCGCGCCGTCTACGGCGACCACCCGCTGGGTCGGCTGATCTCCGGCACCGAGGAGACTGTCACGCCGATGACCCGGCGGCAGATCCAGAGCTTCTACCGAAGCCGCTACACGGCGCCGCAGATCGTCATCGCCGCCGCCGGCAACCTGGATCACGCCGCGGTGGTCAAGCTGGTGCGCCAAGCCGTCCGGGGCACCCCCCTGGACAGCGACCCGGCCAGCCCGGCGCCGCACCGCGCGGCCACCCCTGCGGTACGCACCAAGCCGGCGACCACACTTGTCGAGCCGAAGGAGACCGAGCAGGCGCACGTCCTGCTCGGCTGCCCCGGCATCGACCGCCTCGACGAGCGGCGCTTCGCCCTCGGGGTGCTCAACAACGTGCTCGGTGGCGGCATGTCCAGCCGCCTGTTCCAGGAGATCCGCGAGCAGCGCGGCCTCGCGTACTCGGTGTACTCGTACGCCAGCCAGTACGCCGACACGGGGCTGTTCGCCGTCTACGCCGGCTGCGCGCCGGGCAAGGTCGACGAGGTGCTGGCCCTGACCCGCGCCGAACTGGCCCGGGTCGCCGCCGACGGGTTGACCGAGGCCGAGGTGGCCCGGGGCAAGGGCATGAGCAAGGGCTCGTTCGTGCTCGGCCTGGAGGACACCGGCTCCCGGATGAGCCGGCTGGCCAAGGGTGAGCTGCTCTACGGCGACCTGATGCCCGTGGACGAGCTGCTCCGCCGGGTCGACGAGGTGACCGTCGAGGACGTGAACTCCCTCGCCGCGGAGCTGCTCAGCCGCCCGATGTCGCTGGCCGTGGTCGGCCCGTTCGGGGCGAGCGACTTCGCGGTCTGAGGGCCCTCGCCGTACGTCCGGGTGTGCGTCCCGGTCGGTGGAGCCGACCGGATCCGACGACTGGGGCACGTCCCGATTGGGATAGGTTGTGCCCCGTGACTGACGAGCGGGACACGATTCGGGTAGGCGTTTTCGGTGCGCGTGGCCGGATGGGCATGGAGGTCTGCAAGGCGGTGGAGGCCGCCGACGATCTCACCCTCGTGGCGTCGATCGACCAGGGCGACGACCGTTCCGCCGTCTCCGGCGCCGACGTGGTCGTCGACTTCACCACGCCGGACGTCGTCATGGACAACCTCCAGTGGTGCATCGACCAGGGCATCAGCGCGGTGGTCGGCACGACAGGCTTCACCGGGCAGCGCCTGGAGCAGGTACGCGGCTGGCTGTCCGGCAGGCCCGAGGTGAGCGTGGTCATCGCCCCGAACTTCGGCATCGGCGCGGTGCTGATGATGCAGTTCGCCGCGCGGGCCGCCCGGCACTTCGAGTCCGTCGAGATCATCGAGCAGCACCACCCGCGCAAGCTGGACGCCCCGAGCGGCACCGCCACGCACACCGCCCGGCAGATCGCCCAGGCCCGCGCCGAGGCCGGCCTCGGCCCGGTGCCGGACGCCACCACTGACGAGGTGCCGGGCGCGCGGGGCGCCGACATCGACGGGGTACGCGTGCACGCCGTCCGCGCCACAGGTCTGGTCGCCCACCAGGAGGTGCTGTTCGGCACGACAGGCGAGACGTTGACGATCCGGCACGACTCGTACGACCGGGTGTCGTTCATGCCGGGTGTGCTGCTCGCCGTCCGCGCGGTGCGCAACCGCCCCGGCCTCACCGTCGGCCTGGACGCCCTGCTCGACTGAGTCGCCTGCCTCCGCGAGTTGACCGGGTAGCATCCGCCGATGATCGATGGTGGACATCTCGACCGCGTCGGCCGGCAGGTCACCCTGCGCCCGGTCGACGACGCCAACTGGCGGGCGGTGGCCGACGTCGCCCCGCGCGACGAGCAACGCCGGTTCGTGGCCGCGCTGGGGGCGCGTTACCTGCTACTCAGCATGCGCTCCGAGGTGTGGACCTCCCTCGCCGTGTACGCCGACGGGACAGTTGTCGGCCACGTCATGTGGGGTGTGGACGACGACGGCTCGCACTGGATTGGCGGAATGCTGATCGACGCCGCCGAGCAGCACCGTGGCGTGGGCCGCGCGGCGGTGCAGACCCTTGCCCCCTGGCTGGCGGCCCGACCCGGCAACCCCCCGGTCCGCCTGTCCTACCACCCCGACAACACCCAGGCCGCCGCCCTCTACACGTCCCTGGGCTTCCGCCCCACCGGCGACTGGGACGACGAAGAGCTGATAGCCCAACAAACCCCCTAACCGGGGCCACCACACCTGTCACTCGACCTTCTCGGCCGGCACGGCCACGTGCAGGCGCACCTGAGGCACCAGCATGTCGTCGACGTCAAGCGCCCGGGCCGCGCCGTCGGGCTCCCACCCGGTGCTGGTGAGGAACGTGCGGGTCGCCTCGTCGCCGTCGAACGCCCAGGCCACCGCCCGACCCATCCCGTCCTCGCGCCACAGGTCCACGGTGGCGGCGAGCAGCCGACTGCCGTGCCCCCGCCGACCCCAGCGCGGCTCCACAAGCAGGTCGGTCACGGCGGCCACGTCCGGGCCGAGCGCGTCGGCAGGCTCGCCCGGAGCGAGGGCCTCGGCGTCGGCCGGGCCGGAGGCGGCGAACCCCACCAGATACGATTGCTCGGCCTGTTCGACGGCGACCAGCACCCGGTGCGCGCCCGAGGGCGGCTCCAGCACCGCGGCGCTCCACCGCCGGGCGAGGAACGCCTCGTCCAGGTTGTCGAGCACGTGCCGAGGAAGGATCCGGCGGTACGCGACCCGCCAGGTCGCGAGCTGGATGCGTGCGATCTCGCCGGCGTCCTCGGGACGCGCCGGGCGGACGTACCCGAGAGCCATGGGACGGAAGCCTACGCAGGGCCAGGGAGGCGACGGTGGCGCAGGGTGCCAACAGGACGGCCGCGCAGGTCGTGGGCGTGGTGGCGCTCGCCGCGGCGGTAAGCGTCTTCCTCGCCGTCGCTGCCGTACGGCACGGCTTCTTCGACCTGAAGGTCTACTACGGCGCGTTGACGTGGTGGGTGCACGACGGCGGGGAGATCTACGACTACCTGAAACCCAACACCCAGTACGGCTTCACCTATCCGCCGTTCGCCGCGCTTGTCATGCTGCCCATGGCGTACCTGCCGTGGACGGCCGCGACCGTGGTGAGCGTGCTCGCCAGCGTGGTCACGACGGCCGTCCTGATCTGGTGGCTGGTCGACCCGATCGCCCGGCGGGCCGGCTGGACCCGGTGGTTCGCCCTGGCCGTGGCGCTCTGCCTGGCCGCCGCGTTCGAACCGATGCGCGAGACTGTCAACTTCGGTCAGGTGAACACGCTGCTGCTCTTCCTGGTGGCGGTGGATCTGCTGCGGCTGCTGCCGACCGGCAACAGGTGGGCAGGTGTGGGCATCGGTCTGGCCACCGCGATCAAACTGACGCCTGGCATCTTCATCGTCTACCTGCTGGTCACCGGGCGGTGGCGGGCGGCGCTTACCGCCAGCGGCACGGCGGCCGGGGTGTCCCTGCTGGCCGGGGCGCTCTTCCCGGACGCGTCCCGGGAGTTCTGGACCGAGGCGCTGTGGAACACCGGCCGGGTCGGGGAGCTGGCCTTCGTGTCCAACCAGTCGCTGCGCGGGGTGGTCGCCCGGCTCGACCCCCAGCATCCGAGCACCCTGCTGTGGCTGCTGCTCGTGCTCGGCACCCTGGTGCTCTGGGCCTGGCGGTCCCGCTCGGCCGTCGCGGCAGGTGACGAGGCGACCGGCCTGGCGCTCACCGGCGCGGTGATGTGCCTGGTCAGCCCGGTCACCTGGGTGCACCACCTGGTGTGGCTGCTGCCCGCGCTGATCCTGCTCGTCGACAACGCGATGGCCGCGCCCGCCGGCCGCCGCAGGCGCGTCCTGCTGGCCGCCGTGACCATCGGGTACGTGCTGCTGATCAGCCGGACCGTGTGGGTCTGGGAGAAGGACTTCACAGGCGTCGACGGCTTCCTCGGCAGCAACGCCTATGTGTGGATCAGCCTGGCGCTGCTGGCCTTCCTGCCGATCCGCCGGTGGCTGGCCCCAGGCGGGTCAGCCGTCGAGACGTCCGGCGTACCGCAGCTCGACCAGCCCGAGCGGCCCGCGCCCGCCGGCGAGAGGCACCTGGTAGGTCGACCGCTCACCGTCAGGTGACAGGCCGGCCCGCTCACAGAATCGGCGGGCCCGCCCGTTGTCCGCCAGCACCCACAGCCGGTAGCCGGTCCAGCCCCGCTCACTGAGCCCGACGCGGGCGGCGTCGAGCAGGGCGTTGGCGGTCCCGTCGCCCCAGAACGCCGGCTCGACGTAGAGCGCCAGCACCTCACCGACCGCCGGGTCCAGGTCGTCCCGGTCCTGGTTGCGGCGGTACGGCCCGAAGGTGGTGAAGCCGACGACCAGCCCGTCCACCTCACCGAGCAGGGTGGTGAACGGGTGTTCCGGGTCGGCGGTGCCGACGTCCCGACGGCGCTGCGCCCAGGCGACCACGTTGAGCCGACCGAGCACCTCGTCCGGCACGAAACCGGCGTAGCCCGCCTGCCAGCCGTGCACGTGCACCCGGGCGACCGCCTCGGCGTCGTCCGGCTCCTCCCGGCGGATGGTCAGCATTGCACCGTTCTATGCCCCGATGACGGTCCGAGTCCAGCTTCCCGCACCGGCGTCGTACCGATGATTTAGGGTCGCCGACGATGGCCGCACCGGAATCACTCTCGCTCGCCCAGGCCCGCCGGGTGGCGCTCGCCGCCCAGGGCTTCGCCGACCCGCCGCCGACAGGCGTGCCCACACGCCGGCACCTGCGCCGGGTCCTCGACCGGGTCGCTCTCATCCAGATGGACTCGGTGAACGTGCTGCAACGCGCGCACTACCTGCCGCTGTACAGCCGACTCGGCCCGTACCCGACGACGCTGCTCGACCAGGCCGCCTACCGTCGCCCACGGGAGCTGTTCGAATACTGGGGTCACGAGGCGTCGCTGGTCCCGGTCGGGCTGCACCCGATGCTGCGCTGGCGGATGGCGCGGGCGCACAGCGAGTCCTGGGGTGGCATGCGCCGCATCGCCCAGGAGCAGCCGGAGCTGGTCGCCTGGGTACGCGACGAGGTGGCCGCCCGGGGGCCGCTGACCGCCGCCGAGATCGAGCACGACGCGCCCCGCGAGACAGGCAACTGGGGGTGGAACTGGTCGGCGGTCAAGCGCGCGCTGGAGTTCCTGTTCTGGGCCGGCGAGGTGACCGCCGCCGAGCGCAGCACCTCCTTCGCCCGCCGCTACGACCTGCCCGAGCGGGTCCTCCCGGCGGCAGTGCTCGACGCGCCGACCCCTACCGACGCCGAGGCGTACCGGACGCTCGTTGCCCTTGCCGCGCGCTCGCTTGGGGTGGCTGCCGAGCCGGAGCTGCGCGACTACTTCCGGCTGCCGCTGGCCGGCGCCCGGCAGGCCGTCGCGGAGCTCGCCGAGGCCGGCGAGCTGGTGCCGGTCACCGTGGCGGGCTGGCGGCAGCCGGCGTGGCTGCACGCGTCCGCCCGGCTGCCCCGCTGGATCCGGGCCAACACGCTGGTCAGCCCGTTCGACCCGCTGATCTGGGAACGGGCCCGCACCGAGCGGCTCTTCGACTTCAGCTACCGGATCGAGATCTACGTTCCCGCGCCGCAGCGGGTCTACGGCTACTACGTGCTGCCCTTCCTCCAGGGCGACCGGTTCACCGCCCGGGTCGACCTGAAGGCCGACCGCAAGGCAGGGGTGCTGCTGGTCCCGGCCGCCTGGCTCGAACCGGGTGCCGACCCGGGAGAGACAGCTGTGGCGCTCGCCGCCGAGTTGTACCGGCTCGCCGGCTGGCTCGGCCTGGACGCGGTGGCGCCGCCCGCCGCAGGTGACCTGGCCGGCCCGCTGGCCGCCGCGTTGGCAGGCGTGTCAGGTGTACCGTGAGCGCGTGACGAGCGTTCCGGGACCGGTCGACCAGCCGCAGCCCGCACCGGGGGCGGTCCACACGATGCCGGTCGGTGCCGCAGACCCCGCGGCGGCCGGCCCGGCGGGTTGGCCGACGCCCCCGCCGGGTGGTTACCCGGCACCGGAGCCCGATCGGCTCACCCGCTTCGTGCTGCGGCTCTACGAGCGTTCGCCGCGCTGGGCGGTGCCGCTGGCCGCCGTCGGCTGCGTCGCTGCCGGCATGAGCTACGCGCTGCTCAGCAACCCGACGTACGCCGACCCGGACGCCGCGCCGACCTGCCTGCTCAAGCTGACCACCGGCCTGGACTGTCCGGGCTGCGGTGGCACCCGCGCGCTCTGGTACGTGCTGCACGGCGACCTGCCGGCAGCCGCCCGGCACCACTTCCTGTTCGTCTTCGCGCTGCCGTTCCTCGCGTACCTCTTCGTGGCCTGGGCGGGAAACCAGGCGTTCGGTTGGCGGATGCCCGAGCTGCGGATCAGCTCCAAGGTCATCGGCGGCTTCCTGGCCGCCTGGCTCGCCTTCTCGGTGCTGCGCAACCTGCCCTGGGCGCCGTTCACGTCGCTCTACGTCTGAGGGCCCGCCAGCTCCGCCCTGCGTGATCAGGCTCGGCCTTCCTCGGGCGGGCCATGCGGGGTCCTGCGCGTCCTGTCGAACTGCCCCACGTGTGGGGCTTGGCGGTGGTGGTTCCGGCGTGGGGCCGCCTGCTGCGGGCGTGGGGTGTGGCGGTGGTGGTTCCGGCGTGGGGCCGCCTGCTGCGGGCGTGGGGTGTGGCGGTGGTAGCCGGCGTCGTGCCGGCTGCCCCAGATGTGGGGCAGCTCGACAGGGAGCGAGGATGCGGTAGGGACCCGGCAGGGCGTCGGCGTGCCGGTCGAGATCCTGGACACCTGCGGCCCCGATGGTGCGCACAAGACGGTGATTTTGCGGTAGCTGGGCGCTTTCTGCACCGCGAGCCCGAGTTGGGCAGGGGACCGTCGGCTACTACAGTCCCAGGAATGCCGGAGATGGTGCAGCCCCAGGTCAAGTTGATCGCGTGGACCCAGTTCGCGGCCCCGGACGACGTGCCGTGGTCGACCGACGCGGAGGGTGGCCAGGCGCTCGCCGAGTTCGCCGGCCGGGCCTGCTACCAGTCGTGGAAGAAGCCGAACCCGGCGACCGCCACGAACGCGGGCTACCTTGCGCACATCCTCGAGGTCGGCCACCTGAGTGTGCTGGAGCACGGGTCGGTGACCTTCTACTTCACCGGGGTGTCCCGCTCGTTCACCCATGAGCTGATCCGGCACCGGCACTTCTCGTACTCCCAGCTCTCCCAGCGTTACGTCCCCGAGCGCGACGCGGCAATGGTCGAGCCGGCGGTCATCGCGGACGACCCGGAGCTGCACAAGAAGTTCACCGAGGCCGCCGAGGCCAGCGTGCGGGCGTACACCGAGTTGCTGGAGGGCCTCGAACAGCGGTTCTCCGACGAGCCCAACCCGACGCTGCGCCGCAAGCAGGCCCGGCAGGCGGCCCGGGCGGTGCTGCCCAACGCCACCGAAACCCGGATCGTGGTCACCGGCAACTACCGGGCGTGGCGGCACTTCGTCGCCATGCGGGCCACCGAGCACGCCGACGTGGAGATCCGTGAGCTGGCCGTGGAGTGCCTGCGTCAGCTCCAGGGCGTCGCCCCGAACGTGTTCGCCGACTTCGTGATCTCGACGCTTCCGGACGGCACCGAGGTGGCGGCCAGCCCGCACGAGGCGTCCTGAGGCCTTCCCCGGCGGGCGCCGGCTGGTCGTCCGCTAGGTTGGAGGGTATGACGCACGACCACCCTGACGCCTCGGCCCGGCCGGTGTCCCGCCCCTTCGGCCGGATACTCACGGCCATGGTGAGCCCCTTCACCCCCGACGGTTCGCTCGACCTCGACGGCGCCGCCCAGTTGGCGAGCCACCTGGTCGACGAGCAGGGCAACGACGCGCTGGTGGTCAACGGCACCACCGGCGAGTCGCCTACCACCAGCGACGCCGAGAAGGAACGCCTGATCCGGGCCGTCGTGGAGGCCGTCGGTGACCGCGCGAGGGTGGTCGCCGGTGTCGGCACCAACGACACCAGGCACACCATCGAGCTCGCTGCCGCCGCCGAGAAGGCGGGCGCGCACGGCCTGCTCGTGGTCACCCCGTACTACAGCAGGCCGCCGCAGAGCGGGTTGCTGCGACACTTCACCGCGGTGGCCGACGCCACCGGCCTGCCGGTGATGCTGTACGACATCCCGCACCGCTCCGGCGTGCCGATCGACACCGAGACGCTGGTCCGGCTCGCCGAGCACGGCCGGATCGTCGCGGTCAAGGACGCCAAGGGTGACCTGACCGCCACCAGTTGGGTGACCAGCCGGACCGACCTCGCCTTCTACAGCGGCGAGGACGCTCTCACCCTGCCGGCGCTGGCCGTCGGGTCCGCGGGCGTGGTCGGCACCTCGACGCACTTCACCGGGGCGCTGACCGCACAGATGATCGAGGCGTACGACGCGGGGGACATGCCCGCCGCGCTGGCCCTGCACCGGCGGCTGCTGCCGCTGTTCACCGGCATCTTCCGCACCCAGGGCACCATCCTGGTCAAGGCCGCCCTGGCGTCGCTGGGCCTGCCCGCCGGCCCGGTGCGACCCCCGCTCGTGGACGCCACAAACGACGAGATCGCCCAGCTGCGTGCGGACTTCGCGGCAGCGGGCCTGGAGATGCCCGAATGACCGAACGACACGATGGGCGCCGAGTGACGGCGTCGCAGAATGAGGTGGACGAGTGACCGAGGCGCACATCGAGGCGGAACTACCCCCGCCGCTGCCGGAAGGTGGCCTGCGGATCATCCCGCTCGGCGGGCTCGGTGCCATCGGTCGGAACATGACCGTCTTCGAGTACGACGGCAAGTTGCTGATCGTGGACTGCGGGGTGCTCTTCCCCGACGTCGAGCAGCCGGGCGTGGACCTGATCCTGCCCGACTTCGGCCCGATCCTGGACCGGCTGGCCGACGTCCAGGCGATCGTGCTGACCCACGGCCACGAGGACCACATCGGCGCGGTGCCGTACCTGCTCGCCCACAAGCCTGACATCCCCCTGGTCGGCTCGCAGTTCACCCTTGCCCTGGTCGAGGCGAAGCTCGCCGAGCGGCGCATCCAGCCGTACACGCTCACCGTCCGGGAGGGCGGCCGGGAGCGGCTCGGCCCGTTCGAGTGCGAGTTCTTCGCGGTCAACCACTCCATCCCGGACGCGCTCGCCGTGGCCATCCGCACCCCGGCCGGCCTGGTGCTGCACACGGGCGACTTCAAGATGGACCAGCTCCCGCTGGACGGCCGGATCACCGACCTGGCCGGCTTCGCCCGGCTCGGCGCCGAGGGCGTCGACCTGCTGCTGTCCGACTCCACCAACGCGGAGATCCCCGGCTTCGTCACCCCGGAGCGGGAGATCGGGCCGGTGCTCGACTCGATCTTCGCGAAGGCCAAGGGCCGGATCATCGTGGCGTCGTTCGCCTCGCACGTGCACCGCGTGCAGCAGGTCTTCGACTCCGCCGCCGAGCACGGCCGCAAGGTCGCGCTGATCGGCCGGTCCATGGTCCGCAACATGGGCATCGCCCGGGATCTCGGCCTGCTCAACATCCCGGCCGGCCTGGTCATCGGGATCGAGGAGGCGACCACGCTGCCTCCCGAGCAGATCGTGCTGATGTCCACCGGGTCGCAGGGTGAGCCGATGAGCGCATTGGGCCGGATGGCCAGCGGCGACCACAGGCACATCACCATCGCCCCCGGCGACACGGTGGTGCTGGCGTCCTCGCTGGTCCCCGGCAACGAGACCTCGGTCTACCGGGTGATCAACAGGCTGGCCCGGGCGGGCGCGGTCGTGGTGCACAAGGACGTGGCGAAGGTGCACGTCTCCGGGCACGCCCCCGCCGGCGAACTGCTCTACCTGCTCAACGTGGTCCGCCCCAGCAACCTGATGCCGGTGCACGGCGAGTGGCGTCACCTCCGCGCCCACGCCCGGCTCGGCATCGAGTCCGGGGTGGCCGCCGACCGGGTGGTCATCTGCGAGGACGGCGACGTGGTCGACCTGGTCGAGGGCCGGGCCAGCCTCGTCGGGCACGTGAAGAGCCGGTACGTCTACGTCGACGGCCTCGCCGTCGGCGACGTCAGCGAGTCGCTGCTCACCGAACGGCGGATCCTCGGCGACGGCGGTTTCATCGCCACCACCGTGGTCGTCGACTCGGTCACCGGCAAGGTGGTCGCCGGCCCGACGCTGTCGGCGAAGGGCTTCTCCGAGGACCCGGAGGCGTTCAACCCGGTGATCCCGCTGGTCACCGAGGCGCTGAACCGGGCGGCGGCGGACGGCATCACCGACCCGCACCAGCTCCAGCAGATCGTCAGGCGGACCGTGGGGCGGTGGGTCAACGACGCGTACCGTCGTCGTCCGATGATCGTGCCCACCGTCGTCGAGGTCTGAGCACGTCGCACTGACCGCCGGTCCGTCCGAGAGGGCGGACCGGCGTTCAGGGCAGCGCGGCGACCGCCTCGGCGTACGCGACCCCTGTGGCGATGGCGGCGTCCACGAGCACCGTGAGCTGCTCCGGGGCAACCCCGTGCGCCAGGTCGGTGGCCACGTCGCCGGCCAGCACCAGTTCCTCGCCGAGGTCGTGCGCGTACGCCTTGGGCAGCAGCCGGTCGTGGTTCCAGGCGTTGCAGAAGGCGTACGCCTCGGCGCGGCGGCTCGCCGGCAGCCGGCGGGCGGCCATGGCGCGGGCGTGCAGCACCTCACCGCGTTCGCCGGCCCGACGGAACTGGATCACCACGGCGCCCCACCGGCCGACCACAGTGGCGCCCTCGTCCACGGCGTACCGGTCCCCGCGCCGGTCCAGCGCGGCGGTGATCATGTCGATGGTCAGGGTCGCCAACTCGCGTCCGTCATCGGCTTCGTCGCCGTCGCCGGAGTCGGGCTGGGCGTCGTCGGCCGGCAGGGGCACCGGCGCCGCCACGGGGCGTTCGGCCAGCCAGGCGGCCATCCGGCCGGAGTGGTGACCGGTGCCGTTGCGGGCGTCGAAGCTGCCGGCCAGCTCGTTGGCGATCGCGAGAAGCAGGGCGCCCAGGGTGGCGACGTCCAGGTCGGTGGCCGGTCGCCCCCCGTACGCCGGGCGGGGCACCGTGCGCACGCCGAGGCCTGCCTCGACGCCCAGCGCGCAGACCAGCGCTCCGGCGGCGGCGAACTCCATCGCGGCGAGGTCGTCGGTGGGTCGGTCCAGTCGGGGCAGCTGCTCGGCCAGGATGGCGAGCCCGCGTTCCAGGTGCCCGCCCAGGGCGCAGAACCGCAGGTGCGCGGCGAGGTACGGGAACGCCGCGCGTTCACGCCGGTGCCGCCGGTACGCCCGCACGTGCGCCACGGCGGCCCGTTCCGGCTCGCCGACGCGCAGCTCGGGCAGCAGCCCGGCCACGAGCGCCCGCTCGGGCTGGTCCGTGCAGTCCACCGCGTCGCCTGTCGGTTCGGCCAGCTCGGTCAGTGCGGCCCGCCACTCTCCCCAGCCGGCGAGCAGCTCCGCGCGGCGGGCCGGTGCGCAGCCGGGGCAACCACCGGACGGCCCGCCGACCGTGCCGGCCCACCGCTGGTACCAGTGCCGGGCGGTGGGCTCGTCGCCGAGGTGGTCGGCGATCCGGCAGCGCAGCTCGGCGACGGTAGGCGCGTCGGGACCGTCCGCCCCGACCCGGTGGGCGAGATCGTCCAGGAGGGACCGGGTCTGGTCCAGTCCCACCCGGGGGGTGCCGAGCAGCGCCTCCACGGCGTAGCGCTGAAGGCGTAGCAGCAGCGGGACCTCGTCGTCGGTGAGCAACTCGGGCCGGTAGTCGGCGGCGGCCCGGCACCGGCGCACCGGCTCGACCAGCCGCCACCGTTCGCCGTGCAGCAGGTACGCCTCGACGAGCGCGAACCGGGCGTCCAGTGCGGACCTGAGGTCTCCCGCCGCGTCAGCCCGCTCGGCGAGCCGTTCGAGGGCGAGCAGCCGGTCCGGTCCGTCGGGCAGGTCGCGTGCGTCGGCGAGCGCGCTCACCAGCGCCGGATCGCGATGTACGGTCACGCCGGCACCGCGCCGGGCAGCCGGGCGACGGCCACGGCGAGTTGACAGCCGGCCGAGATGCCACAGTCGAGCAGCTGGTCCAGCTGGTGCGGGGTCACCCCCCGCTCCAGGTCGGTGATCACCTCGCCGTAGACCCGCGCCCGGCCGCCGTCGTCGACGTGCACGAACGCCTTGGGCCAGAGCCGGTCGTGGTTCCACGAGTTGCAGAAGGCGTACAGCTCCGGCACCCGTTCGATCCCGAAGGTGGGCGTGACCATCGTGCGGACCTGGAGCAGTTCGCCGGCCGCACCGACGCGCAGGAACCAGATCAGGTTGTCGTCGAAGCGGCCCACCAGGTCCCCGTTCACCGCCCGCCCGACCGCTCGGCCCCGCGCGGCGAGCACCGCGGCGACCAGTTCGCCGGTCAGTGGGCGCAACACGTCGGGGTGCCCGGCAAGCGGATCGTCCGGACCGTCCTCGAATCCCGGCGACGCCATGGGGCATCCCTTCTGAGGCGGATATCACGACCGGCGGCGCGGTCCGTGGTGCGACGCGCGGACACGACCCGGAAAAGCGGCGTTCTGCCGGGTCCCGCCGTTACCGTGACTCTATGGCGGGCCGTACCTCTCAGGCGAGCCGGCGGCGCGGCGCGTCGCCGCGCGGTGGCACCAACAACCGTGCCCGCCAACCGGCGAAGAAGACCAGGGCGCCGGTACGCCGGCGAACCACTGCCGCGCGGCCGGGTCCGGCGGTGTACGTCGGCCGCGCCGTCGGTGCACTGTGGATGGGTCTGGCGCACGGGATGGGCTGGGCGGTGCGCGCCGCCGGTCGGCAGGCGGCCTCGGCCCGCGACCTCGACCCGGAGCACCGCCGCGACGGGGCGGGGCTGCTCCTGTTCGGGTTGGCCCTGCTCAGCGCCGTGGCGCTCTGGTTGTCAGGCGCCGGTCCGGTGGGCGCGCGCCTGGCCGACACGATCCGGCTGTTCCTGGGCGCGATCTCCGTGGTCGTACCTGTGCTGTTGATGATCGGGGCGTGGCGGCTGATGCGTCAGCCGGCGGACCCGGCGCACCGGGGCCGCGGGTTGATCGGCTGGGGTTCGCTGCTGGTGGCGACAGCCGCGCTGCTCCAGATCGGTCAGGACCCGACGGACACCGTGCAGCGTGACTACGCCGGCGGCCTGGTCGGCGCGGGTGTCGGCGGGCTGCTGGAGCGGGCTGTCACCGCGTGGGTCGCCGTCCCGCTGCTGGTCCTGCTGCTCCTCTTCGGCCTGCTCGTGGTCACCGCGACACCAATCAACAAGATTCCCGAGCGGCTGGGTCTGCTCGCCGGTCAGCTGGTGGCGCCGCCGGAGGCCACCGAGGAGTCGGAGGAGCCGGCGGCCCGGCCGGCGCGCAAGCGACCGGCCAAGCGGATGCCGCCACCGCTTGACCCGGACGACTTCGAGGATCTGGAGGGTGCCGACCTCCAGGAGACCATGGTCCTGCCGCGCAAGGCGCCGTCGAAGGTGCCGGCCAGCCGCAAGCCGGTCGAGCCGCCGGAGCACTCGCCCGCGCCGACGCGGGCCGAGCAGTTGGCGCTGACCGGTCTCGCCGGTGACTACACGCTGCCGCCGGCGAACATGCTCAGCAGCGGCGCCGCGCCCAAGACCCGCAGCAAGGCCAACGACGAGGTGATCGCCGCGCTCACCGGCGTGTTCGACCAGTTCGACGTGGACGCGGCGGTCACCGGCTTCACCCGCGGCCCCACGGTCACCCGGTACGAGGTGGAGCTGGGGCACGGCGTGAAGGTCGAACGGATCACGCAGCTGTCCCGCAACATCGCGTACGCCGTGAAGTCGCCGGACGTGCGGATCCTCAGCCCGATCCCGGGCAAGAGCGCGGTCGGCGTGGAGATCCCCAACACCGACCCGGAGAACGTGGCGCTGGGCGACGTGCTGCGCTCGCGGGCGGCGACCAGCGACCACCATCCGATGGTGGTGGCGCTCGGCAAGGACATCGAGGGCGGCTACGTGGTGGCCAACCTCGCCAAGATGCCGCACATCCTGATCGCCGGCGCGACGGGTGCCGGCAAGTCGTCCTGCCTCAACACGCTGCTGGTGTCCATCCTGACCCGGGCCACCCCGGACGAGGTGCGGTTGCTGCTGATCGACCCGAAGCGGGTCGAGATGACCGGCTACGAGGGCATCCCGCACCTGGTCACGCCGATCGTGACGAACGCCAAGAAGGCGGCGGACTCGCTGGACTGGGTGGTCCGCGAGATGGACATGCGCTACGACGACCTCGCCGCGAACGGCGTGCGGCACATCGACGACTTCAACCGCAAGGTGCGCAACGGCGAGATCAAGGCCCCGCCGGGCAGCGAACGGGAGATGCGCCCGTACCCGTACCTGCTGGTGATCGTGGACGAGCTGGCGGACCTGATGATGGTCGCGCCGCGCGACGTGGAGGACTCGGTCGTCCGGATCACGCAGCTGGCCCGGGCGGCGGGCATCCACCTGGTGCTGGCCACCCAGCGTCCCTCGGTCGACGTGGTGACGGGTCTGATCAAGGCGAACGTGCCGTCGCGGTTGGCGTTCGCGACCTCGTCCCTCGCCGACTCGCGGGTCATCCTGGACCAGCCGGGCGCGGAGAAGCTTCTCGGCCGGGGTGACGGGCTCTTCCTGCCGATGGGCGCGTCGAAGCCGGTGCGGATCCAGGGCGCCTGGGTCACCGAGCGGGAAATCGCCGACGTGGTGAAGTTCTGCAAGGACCAGCGCGAGCCGGAGTTCCGCCCGGACGTGCTGGCTCCCGCGCAGGAGAGCAAGAAGAAGATCGACGAGGACATCGGCGACGACCTGGATCTGCTGGTGCAGGCGGTGGAGCTGGTGGTCACCTCGCAGTTCGGCTCGACCTCGATGCTCCAGCGCAAGCTGCGTGTCGGTTTCGCGAAGGCGGGTCGTCTGATGGACCTGATGGAGACCCGGGGCGTGGTGGGGCCGTCGGAGGGGTCGAAGGCGCGCGACGTGCTGATCAAGCCGGACGAGCTGGAGGACGTCCTGAGCGGCCTGCGCGGCGACGTGGACTGACGTCGTCCGACCTCCGGACACGCGACGGGCCCGCCGGTAACCGGCGGGCCCGTGTCGGAGTGCGGTCAGTTGTTGATCAGAGCGCCGATGATCACCAGGCTGATGATCGCGGCGAGGACGCTGGCCGCGGCGGCGTACCAGCCCAGGGGCTTGTCGCCGAGCACCGCGCCGACGATGCCCGCGATGACGCCGAGCACGCCGAAGATGATCGGGTTGAGCAGCAGGGCGAGGACCGCGAAGACGAAGCCCACGATGGTGAGGATCCGGGCGGCGTTGCTGCGCGGGCGGGCGGTGCTGGACATGTTGGCCATGTCGTCCTCCGTTTGAGAGCCTGTCGTGACGAATCGATCAATACCCACTGTGGGGACCTGTCACGCGTGCCTCTTCAGTGGAAGACCTTCAGGCCGACCACGCCCGCCACCACGAGCAGCAGGCACAGGATCCGGGGCAGACTCGCCGACTCGCCGAGTGCCAGCATCCCGACCAGGGCGGTGCCGACCGCGCCGATGCCGACCCAGACCGCGTACCCGGTGCCGACCGGGATCTCCCGCAACGCGTACGCCAGACCGGCCATGCTCAGCACCAGGGTCACCACGAACACCACTGTCGGTACCAGTCGGCTGAGGCCGGCGCTGCGGTCCAGGGCGGTCGCCCACGCCGTCTCCAGCAGTCCGGAGATCACCAGTACGAGCCAGGCCATGTCCACCTCACGGGTCGGCGCCCGGGCTGCCCACCGGGACGAGTCGGCACATCACGCGGGGCGTCTTGGCCTGACCGGGTACGCCCACCACTCGTCCGGGGCGGCCGCGAGTGTCCGGGGCCACCGGAGCCGACGCTAGCACCGGCCCGGCGTCGGGTGCGGTGACTCCCGACACCTCGCGTTGACCTCTACCTCGCTTCAACTTGCACTATGGCAATCATGACCCTGCTCTACGCCGACTCCGAGGTCGCCGCCGCGCTGGACGCCACCACCACCGTCGACGCCATGCGGGACGCCCTGCTGGCCGCGTACGACGGCCGGCTGGTCGCCCCGCCCCGGGCCGCCGCCCCGCTGGCCGGTGGGCGGATGGTGCTCACGGCCGGGCACCTGGTCGACGAGTGGTACGGCTTCCGCTCGTACGACACCTTCGGGCACCCGCAGGCCGAGCAGCTGGTCGTCCTGCACGACGCCGGCACCGGGACGATCCGGGCGGTCGCCGTGGGCGAGGAGCTGGGCTCCCGGCGTACCGGAGGGTTGGGCGGTGTCGCAGTCGACGCGCTGGCCCGGCCCGACGCGGCGACCCTCGCGGTGATCGGCTCGGGGCGGCAGGCGTGGAGCCAGGTGTGGGCCGCCGCCGCGGTCCGACCCCTGCGCGACGTCGTGGTGTACAGCCGCTCCGCCGCCCGGCGGGACGCCTTCGCCGCCCGCGTCCGCGCCGAGCTGGGCGTGCCGTCCCGCCCGGCGACCGACCCGGGCGCCGCCGTGACCGGCCGGGACATCGTGGTGCTCGCCACCACCAGCCCGACCCCGGTGCTCCACGCCGTCGACCTGAGCCCCGGCACGCACGTCAACGCGGTCGGCTTCAAACAGCGTGATCGCAGCGAGTTCGGCACCGACCTGCTGGACGCCGCCGACCTGCTGGTCACCGACTCGCCCGCACAGGCGGCGGACTACCGGCCGCCGATGCTCGCGGCCACACCCCCGTACGCCGGGCGGTTGCGGGATCTGGGCGGCATCCTGGCCGGCGCGGTCCCCGGCCGGACCACCGCGGACCAGATCTCCGTCTTCTGCTCCACAGGCCTGTCCGGCACCGAGGTCTTCCTGCTCGACCGGCTGACGCGGGTGGCCGCCCCGACGCGGTGACCGTCAGCCCGGAGGTGCTGGTACGCGTGCGTGGGTGTCCCAGGCCGGCCCGGTACCCTCGGATGGTGTCTGCCACCTCCCCTGATGCCAACGCCGAGGGCCGCCGTGTCGCCCTGCTGACCCTGGGCTGTGCCCGCAACGAGGTCGACTCGGAGGAGCTGGCCGCCCGGCTGCACGCCGACGGCTGGCAGGTGACCACCGACGGCGAGGGCGCCGACGTGGTGGTCGTCAACACCTGCGGCTTCGTGGAGAAGGCCAAGCAGGACTCCATCCAGACCCTGCTCGCCGCCGCCGGGACCGGCGCCAAGGTGGTCGCCGCGGGCTGCATGGCCGAGCGGTACGGCCGGGAGCTGGCCGACAGCCTGCCCGAGGCGCAGGCCGTGCTGAGCTTCGACGACTACCCGGACATCGCCGCCCGCCTGAACGCGGTGGTCGCCGGCGAGCAGGTCACCGCGCACACCCCCCGGGACCGTCGTGAGCTGCTGCCGCTGACCCCGGTGCAGCGGCGCGACACCGCCGTCTCGCTGCCCGGGCACGGCACCGTGACGCGTACCACAGTCGACACCGACGAGCACACCCCTGCGCACCTGCGGCAGGTGCTGCGCCACCGACTGGACACCGGCCCGGTCGCCTCGCTGAAGCTGGCCAGCGGGTGTGACCGCCGCTGCGCGTTCTGCGCGATCCCCGCCTTCCGTGGGGCGTTCGTGTCGCGTACGCCCGACGAGCTGCTCGCCGAGGCGGAGTGGCTGGCCAAGACCGGCGTACGGGAGCTGGTGCTGGTCAGCGAGAACTCCACCTCGTACGGCAAGGACCTGGGTGACCCCCGGGCGTTGGAGAAGCTGCTGCCGCAGCTCGCCGCGGTGTCCGGCATCGTCCGGGTGCGGGTGAGTTACCTCCAGCCGGCCGAGACCCGACCGGGCCTGGTCGCGGCGATCGCCGGTACGCCGGGCGTGGCACCGTACTTCGACCTGTCGTTCCAGCACTCCAGTGAGCCGGTGCTGCGCCGGATGCGCCGTTTCGGCTCCACCGACCGGTTCCTGGAGCTGCTGGCCAGCGCCCGCGAGTTGGCACCGGAGGCGGGCGCGCGGAGCAACTTCATCGTGGGCTTCCCAGGCGAGACCCGTGGCGACGTCGACGAGCTGGTCCGGTTCCTCACCGAGGCCCGGCTCGACGCGATAGGCATGTTCGACTACAGCGACGAGGACGGCACCGAGGCCGCCGGGCTGCCCGGCAAGGTCTCCGCCGCGACGATCAAGCGACGGTACGACAGGCTCAGCGCGCTCGCCGACGAGCTGTGCTCGCAGCGGGCCGAGGACCGTCTCGGTTCGACAGTCGAGGTGCTCGTCGACTCGATCGACGACGGTGTGGTGGAGGGCCGGGCGGCGCACCAGGCGCCGGAGGTGGACGGCTCGACGACCCTTGTCGCTCCGGCCGAGGGTGGGGTCGACCTGGCCGCCCTGCGCCCGGGTGACCTGGTCCGCGCGACGGTGACCGGCACCGAAGGGGTGGACCTGCTCGCCGTGCCGGATGAGATGATCTCGGCGGCGCCCGGCGCGGCACGGTGACGGCGGGTCCGAGCGGAGCGGGGGAGCCAGGTGGTGCGGTGCCGGGAACGCCACGGCGGCCCGAGCGGAGTGCGGCGGTGACGGGGGCGGCCGGATCGACGCCGGGCCGGGTGGTGGCCGTGGTGCCCGTCCTCAACGCGGCGAACGCGCTCACCGCCCTGCGGCTGGTCCTGGTTCCGGTCTTCGCCGCCTCGGTGATCGCGTCCGGGATGACCCATTCCGGCTGGCGGATGGCGGCCTGCCTGATCTTCGCGGTGGCCTCGGCGACGGACCTGGTGGACGGCTGGATCGCCCGCCGGTTCGCCCTGGTCACCTCGGTCGGCAAGGTGGCCGACCCGATCGCCGACAAGGCGCTCACCGGCGCGGCCCTGGTGCTGCTCTCCTGGTACGACCGGCTGCCCTGGTGGGTGACGGCGCTGATCCTCGTCCGCGAGCTGGGCATCACCGGGCTGCGGTTCTGGGTGATCAGGCACGGCGTGATCGCCGCCAGCCGCGGCGGCAAGGTCAAGACGGCGCTCCAGATCCTCGCCATCGCCTGGTACCTCTGGCCGATGCCGGCGGCCCTCGCCGCCGTCGGCCCGTGGATCATGGCCGCCGCCGTGCTGGTGACGGTCGTGACGGGCTTCGACTACATCGTCCAGGCCGTCCGCCTGCGCCGTCCCCGCTGACCCGTCCACGGCGGGTCGGCCGCCCGGCTCATGATCGGCGCCGTCGGAGCGGGAGGGTTGGGTGGCGACGAGTGGGGAAGGAGGGTTCGATGCAGAAGGATCAGGGCTCTGAGCCGTCGGTGGGCAGTCCGGCGGCCGGAGCCGTGCACAGCCTCTCGCAGCGGCACGAGACGCTGGCCACCGTCGAATCGCTCACCGGCGGGTTGCTGGCCGCGTCGATCGTGGAGATCGCCGGGGTCAGCGGGATCTACCGGGGCGGGCTCGTCGTCTACGCCACCGAGCTGAAGGCCACGCTGGCCGGCGTGCCGACCGGACTGCTCGACGAGCGCGGGCCGGTGGACCCGGAGGTCGCGGCGGCGCTCGCCGAGGGCGGCCGGCAGCGCTGCGGCGCCGACTGGGGAATCGCCACCACAGGTGTGGCCGGTCCGGAACCGCAGGACGGCAAGCCCGTCGGCCTGGTCTACGTCGCGGTGGCCGGCCCGAACGGGAGCGAGGTCCGCGAACTCGATCTGGACGGCGGGCGGGACCACATCAGGTCGGCGGCGGTGACCGAGGCGTTGCGGCTGCTCACCGAGCGGATCCACGCCGACGACGCGACCCGTGACTCGGCCGGCGCCGGCCACCGGTGAGCCGTCGCGGGTCATCCGACGGGCGGGGCGGGATGTCGCGCGGGCCCGCAGCGGGTACGGTTGCGGGAAGGCTCCGGCGCTCGGAGCCGGCGCGGTCCGCCGCGGCCGGCTGCCCGACGCCGAGCGAGAAGTATCCCTCAGGGGGAGGTGCGATGGTCCTGCTACGCCGGGTAATCGGTGACGCACTGCGGGCGCGCCGGCAGGGGCAGCACCGCACCCTGCGCGAGGTGTCCACCGCGGCGAACGTCAGCCTCGGCTACCTCTCCGAGATCGAGCGCGGGCACAAGGAGCCGTCCAGCGAGTTGCTGGCCGCGATCTGTGACGCCCTCGGAGCCCGCCTGTCCGAGTTGCTGCGCGAGGTGAGCGACACGGTGGCGCTCGCCGAGCAGATGCCCGGGGTGCTCGTCGATATGCAGGACGAGCCGGCCGAGGCCGCGCCCGTCGGCGCGGCGACAGCCGTCCGCAAGAGCACCAACCGCGGCGTGCGCCAGGTCACCTCCGACGGCAAGGTCGCCGTCTCGGTCCGCCACGAGTCGCCGCTCAAGGCGACCCTGCGCAGCACCCGGGTCCGCCCCACCGAGCGCGACCGGGACGTGGTCTGCGCCGCCTGAGCCGTCCTCCCTGCTGACAATGGGCGAGGCGGCCCCAGCCGCGTAGGGTTGCCCACAGGAGCTGCCGGTGCCGTCGACCGCCCGGTACGGATGCCGTACTGGCGTTCGGCTGGGACGATGGAGACCGGCCGGGGTCGTGGTCGGCCGGCTCGTCCGGTCCGACCGCGGGTGGAGTGACGCGACTGAGGGGATACCGCGGAGATGGCGAACCCGTTCGTCAAGGGTTGGAACTATCTGATGGCGCTCTTCGGTGCCAAGATCGACGAGCACGCCGATCCGAAGGTGCAGATTCAGCAGGCCATCGAGGATGCCCAGCGGCAGCACCAGGCGCTGGTCCAGCAGGCCGCCGCGGTCATCGGCAACCAGCGCCAGCTGGAGATGAAGCTATCCCGCCAGATGTCCGAGGTCGAGCGGTTGCAGGGCAACGCCCGCCAGGCGCTCGTGCTCGCCGACCAGGCCCGGGCCAAGGGTGACGAGGCCGAGGCCGGGCGGTTCGAGCAGTCCGCGCAGACCCTCGCCACCCAGCTGGTCTCGGCGGAGCAGGCCACCGAGGACCTCAAGACCCTGCACGACCAGGCGTTGGGCGCCGCCGCGCAGGCCCGCCGGGCCGTCGAGAACAACTCCATGATCCTCCAGCAGAAGCTCGCCGAGCGCACCAAGCTGCTCAGCCAGCTGGAGCAGGCCAAGATGCAGGAGACGGTGGCCCGCTCGCTGGAGTCGATGTCGTCGCTCACCGCTCCCGCCAACACCCCGTCGCTGGACGAGGTGCGGGACCGCATCGAACGGCGGTACGCCAACGCGATGGGGCGCGCGGAACTGGCAGGTAACTCGGTCGAGGGCCGCATGCTGGAGATCCAGAAGGCGACCATCGACTCGGCCGGCTCGGCCCGGCTGGAGCAGATCCGGTCCAGCATGGCAGGGGAGCAGCTCGGCGGCGCCGGGCAGCGAGAGGCAGTGCCGCAGGCCGAGAAGGCGGCCGACCCCGCCGCCGCGGCCCGGTTGGACGAGCTGCGCGCCAGCATGGCCCGCGAGCGCGGCACCGGCGACCCCACAGCCGCCAGCTGAACGTCTCATCCGAGGAGGTCAGGTGGCAGACGAGCGAACCCGGTACTTCCGCCGGCTGGATCGGCTGCGCCGGTCCGCCCGACGGTGGAGCGTGCTGGCCGGTGGCCTCGGCGGCGCCGCCGCGGTGCTGACCCCGTACGCCGGCCTCGGTCTGCCCGACGCGGCCTGGGCCGGCGCGGCGGGCAGCGCGATGGCGCTCGCCGCCTGGCGGTGGATCGACCTGCGGGCGCTGGCCGCCCGACCGGCGCCCCCGGCGCTGGACCCGGTCGAGGCCGCGGCCCGGTCCCGGGCCCGGCTGGTGGCGGCCGTCGAGCGGCTGCCGGTCGGCAACGGGGTTCTCGCCGAGGTCCGCCGGGTCCGTTCCCGGGTGGCCTTGCGGGGCACCAGCGCCGGTGCGCCGTGGGCCCGGCTGGATCGGGCGGCCCTCACCCTGGCCGGGATGGCGCCGCGCCTCACCGGGCTCGCCGAGCCGGCGGTGCTGGAGGCCGCCGCCGCCGACAGTTCGCTGCGCGAGCTGGCCGCCCGGGTGGCGAGCGTCGAACGGGCGCTGCGACTGGCCCCGGCCGACGCGCGCCCGCCGCTGGCCGAGGCGCACGGCGCGTTGGCCGCCCAGTTGGAGAGCGGCGTCGCGGCGTACGAACGGCTCGTGGTGGCCGCCGCCGGCTACCTGGCCGAGGACGCCCGGCCGCAGGCCGCCCACCCGGCCGCCGACCGGCTCACCGAGGCCACCGACCTGCTGCACGGCGTCGCCTCGGCGCTCGCCGAGCTGCGCACCGCCGGCACCCCGCTGCGCGCGCCCACCCGCTGACCGCACGCCTGTCACGGTGGCGTCGTGACGGAGACCGGGCCGGTGTAGGCCGAACTGCCCACGACATTGAACGACCGGATCCGGTAGTGGTACGTCACGCCCCGGGTCAGCCCCGTGTTGGTGAAGCCGCGACCGGTCACCGTGAAGGTCGCGACCTCCCGGTCGAACACCGGGTCCAGTGCCCGTTGCACGATGAAGCCGGCCCCTGAGCCGACGCTCGTGTCCGCCGTCCAGCCCAGGACCACAGTCGCCGTGTCCGGGCCCGGCGCGCTGGCGGTGGCGCTGACCCCGCTCGGGGTGCTCGGCGCGGCCGGGGTGCTCACCGCGGCGACAGTCGACCAGGCCGACGCGGCGCCCAGGTAGGTGGTCCGGACCCGGTAGTAGTACGTGGTGTCCGGCGCCACCGCGACGTCCAGGTGGTGGGTGCCGACCCCGATCGCCGTCGTGCCGGGGCCGCTGCTGAACGTCGGGTTGGTGGCGCGTTGCACGTCGATACCCGTGGCGAAGGACCTGTTCGTCCAGCGCAGGGCCACCCGCAGCGGTGCCGCCGGCAGGATCGTGCCGACGATGCCGACCGGGGCGGGCAGGTGCACCGAGGCGGGCACGCTGTTCGACCAGGACGAGTAGCTGACCGCGTTCTCCGCCCGGATCCGGTAGTGGTACGTCACCCCGGGGGTGACTGTCGCGTCGATGTAGCGGGTGGCGGTCGCCGCGACGGTGATGGTGGTGACCTCGCCGTCGAACGTCGCGTCGGTGGCCCGTTGCAGGACGTGGCTGGTGGCGGGCGGACGCCCCCCGTTGCCGGTCCAGGTGAGCGCGATCGCCGGCAGCGCGGTCGCCGAGCCGGGCACCGGGGTGGCGGTCAGCCCGGTGGGCGCCCTCGGTGCGACCCGCAGCACCAACGGCCGGGTCATCCCCAGGTCGCGGTGGGCGGCGCGCTGACTGTGCCAGCGGTACTCCCAGCCCACGTTCACCAGCTGGTTCACCACCGCGGCGGGCCGCCCGTCGGCGGGGCTGACAGGCGTCGAGCCGGTCCGGGTGCCGGCCGGCCGGCCCGGGTCGAGCAGCCGGACGCTGTCGCCCAGCTTGAACGGCAGGGTCGGCGCGACGGGGCGCAGGGCCACCACCACGTCCTCGCGGGGGTTGACCCGCACGATGCCCTTCCAGCCCAACTCGGCGCCGTGCGGAGCGCGCAACGTGCCGTCCCAGCCGACCCGGTTGACGACCTGCACGTCACAGCCGCCGAAGCACAGCGGCTCGGTCTGCCTGACGTTGCCGCTGATCCGCCAGATCTGCGTGCCGTCGGTCGGCGCTCCGATCGGCACGGCCGGGTCGGCGGCGAACAGCACCTCGGTGACCGGATCGGTCGGGCCGAGGGGGAGGGTCGCCGGGGTCAGCGGCCCGGCCTGCGGGTGCCCGACGCCGAGCCGGCCGGCCAGCCGCCCATTGTCGGGTTCGAAGACCTGCTGTACGGCCTTGACCTCGACCGGCAGGGTCACCGGGCCGGCGCCGCCCGCCGGGGTGAAGGTCACCGTGGCGGCGTGCACCGGCACCGTCGTCTCCCGTGCCGTCCGGGTGCCGAACGCCGTGTCGTACGCCGGCTGCGGCACGATCGGCGGGCGCTGGCTGGCCGCGTACGCCAGGGGGAGCCGGTCGCGCAGCCGGGCCAGGTCGTACGGCGGCTCCGCGTCCCCGGTGACCCGGAACTGGAGCAGGGTGCGGGTGTTCGGACCGTACCCCGGCTCGGTGGGGGGCGGGCCACCCTCGGCGGTCCGGTCGGGGGCGTCGCTGTGCTGGTCGTAGCGCCCGTCGAAGCCGGGCAGCGGTGCGGGCGCGTCGTTGTACAGGATCAGCGTGCTGCCGGGCGGCACGGCGGAGAAGTCGACGAGCACGTCGGCCCGTTCGCCGGGCGCGAGCAGCAGGGTGTGACAGTCGATGTTCAGCACTGTCGGGTCGAGCCTGTCGTAGCGGTAGCCGACCGGCCGGTTCGCCAGCACCACGGGGGCGGGCAGCAGGCCTGCCTCGTTGCCGATCTGGACGAACGCCGGTCCGGCGGCGCGGGGGTCCGGCACCCCGCCGTCCCGTCCGTCCGTCGGCCAGCCCGCCGGCCGGTCCGCCGCCCGCAGGGCGGGCACCATCGGCACCTCGCCCGCCTCGGGGTCGGCCAGGGCGCCGTCCGGGGTCCACATCGGCCCGTCCGAGCAGGCCCGGTAGAGCTGGAGGTTGAGGCTGCGGTCCAGGCAGGCGTTGAGGATCCGGAACCGGTACGCGCGGGGCCGCACCTCCAGGTACGGGTAGGCGACGCCGTTGACCAGCGGGGTGTCGCCGTACGCCTCGGGCACCGCGGACGGGTGCGGCACACCGGGCGCGAGGGGTGGCTCGTCAGGCGCTCCCACCGGATCGTGGTGGGGGTTGGGCACCGGTCCGGCCGAGGTCGGCGCGTTCCCGCCGCCGCCCGGGGCCGGGTCGCCCGACCAGGGGCCGTAGTCCCACCGCCCGGTCGGGTTGCGCCCGCCGGGCCGGTACGGGTCCTGGCGCGGCTGGTAGACGTGCGGGTGCCAGAGGCTGCCCCGGGCGCCCCAGCGTTCCCGGTCCCAGGTCGGGTCCTCGGCGGCGAGCTGGGTGTCGTCCGGCACGAAGGTCTTGTCCTCGACGACAAGCGGCAGCTGGTCGGCCGGCAGCACCTGATCGGCCACCAGCTCGTCCTCGGCCGGGTCGGTGAGCAGGTAGAGCGCGAGCTGCCCACCGTAGACGGTGAGTCGGGCCAGCCCGTGGGTGTTGTCGTGGAACCACATGAGCCGGCCGCTCTGCTCGTTCGGGTAGTAGAGCGTGGTGGCTCCGGCTCCCGGCGGCGGCATGTCCGGCACGTCTGCCAGGCCGGTGCCGGTCGGGTACGGGGTGATCTCCCCGGCCGGGGTGATCCACTGCCCGGGGTTGCCGGCGCTGGTCCAGCCGGTCAGAGCCCCGGCCAGGTGCAGCACCGCCCGGTTCTGCGGGTACGGCGCCGGGCCGTCCAGCGGGCCGAGGCCGGCACCGGCGACCGTGTCGTCGACCGGGAGGAACAACTCGCCGGCCCGGCCGGTGGGGAGCTGGTTGACGAACTTCACCCGGACCGGCCGGCCCCGCCGGGCGAGGATCATCGGGCCGAGGTGCCAGGGCCGCTCCGGGGGCGCCACCGTGTTGTGCCCCGACGCGTCGGTGCCGAGGTTGAGCTGCCGGTAGCCGCGCAGCCGGGTGGCCGGCAGGTCCCGGTGCAGGCGTTGCGCGTACTCCTGGAGGCCGATCTCGTAGTAGTCACAGCCCGGATAGCTGATCGTGTCCGGGACGGCCACCGGCAGGTACGCGCCGAGCCCGACGCCGCCCACCTGACCCGGGACCGGGAGGGCGTCGACGAACTTGCGCAGCCCGGTGCCGGGCACCAGCCGCCCGTCTGCGTCCCGTGCCGGTCGGGGGCTGTACGCGAAGTTCGGCACCGGGCCGAAGCTGCGCGGCGCGACGGCCGGATCCAGGCTGGTGGTCGGGGCGACATCGTCGGTCGTGCCCGCGACCCGCTCGGCGGCCCGTGCGGCCGGCACCACGGACGCCGTCCGGCCGTTGACGTGGCCGTCGCGGGTGGTGCGCTCGAAGAAGGTGGAGCGGAGTCTGCGGAAGATCGCCATGACTCTCCCCGGGTCGGGGCACGAGGCCCGCCACCCCGGCGTGGCGACCCCGATGCTCTGCTGACGGTCGGTGAGCACTCAACCGCAGCATGCGACGCGAACGGCCAGATAGGAATTACCCAATCGTCCGTATCTGGGCCGACCTCGATCGACGCGGGGTGGTCAACCGGCCGGTGAAGCGTCCGGCGGCCCCGGCTGGCAGACCGGGCACCAGTAGGTGACGCGTTCGCCCAGCTCCTGCTTGCGGATCGCGGTGCCGCAGCGGCGGCAGGGCTGGGCGCGGCGACCGTACACGTAACTGGTCTGGCCCCGGTGCAGAGAGCCGGTGCTGCTCTGCGTCCACCGACCCCGGTTGGCGGCGAGCAGTCGCTGCGCGACTGTCACCAGGCCGGTGAGGTCGGGCACCGCGCCCACCGGGGTCCACGGGGACACGCCGCGCAGGAACAGCACCTCGCACTTGTAGAGGTTGCCCACGCCCGCCAGCGCGCGCTGGTCGAGCAGGGCCTCGCCGATGGTCCGCTCCGGGTCGGCGCCGAGCCTGCGGACCGCCTCGGCCGCGTCCCAGTCCGGGCCGAGCAGGTCCGGGCCGAGGTGACCCACCAGGCCGTTCTCGTCGGCGGTCGGCACCAGCGCCAGCTCGTGCAGGTGGTAGCCGACCGCCACCGCGCCGGGGCTGCGCAGCACCACCCGGATCAGGTGCGCCGGCCGGCCGTTCCACCGTTCCCCAGGCGCGTACGCCCGCCACGCGCCGTCCATCCGCAGGTGCGAGTGCAGGGTCCAGTGCGCCGCGTCCAGGGCGGTGAGCCGCAGCAGCAGGTGCTTGCCCCGGCTCGCCGACTCGCGGACCGTCCAGCCCGTGAGGTCGGTGGTCGCCAGCTGCGGCACCCGGAAGTCGCTGCCGGTGAGCCGTGCGTCGGCAAGCGCGCGGTGCAGTACGCGCGCGGTGTTCCAGACGGTGTCGCCTTCGGGCACCCCACCATCCTCCCTCGTTCGAGCAGGATTCGCATGTGTCGCTATTTGTACCCAGCTTCCTCATGATCTCCGGACATGCGAAGGTCAGGGGGTTCTGAGGAGAATGCCTATGTCAAGGCCTCAATGTCGTATCCGTCCCCTCGCCGTCGTCGCCACCCTCGCCCTCGCCCTTACCGCCACCCTCGTACCCGCCACCAGCGGAATCCCGCACACCGCCGCCGGTAACCCGCTCACCCTCACCGCCGCCGCACCCGGCGGTGAACTGTGGAACGCCGACCTGTCGGTCGTCGACCGCGACGACGTGAACGTCAGTCGTACCCCCGCCGGCCTGCGGCTGCGCGACACCCGGAACGCCGGACGCAGCCGGCACAGCGCCGTCGCCGAGGGGATGCTGCTCATCGTTCCCCGCACCCTGGCCCGGCCGGCCACCCGGGTCCGCGCCCAGGTCACCGCCGACGTGCCGGCCGGCGCCACCGTCGAGGCCCAGGTCCGGGCATGGCGCGCCAGCGGCTGGACCGAGTGGCGGGCCGCCACCACGGGCACGGTCTTCGACCGCCCGGTGAGCCGGGTGCAGACCCGTGTGGTGCTCACCGCGCCCGCCGGCGGCGCCACCGCGACGGTACGGGCCGTCCAGCTCACCGCCGACGCGACCGCGGCCGTCTCCGCGGCCACGCCCGGCCTCACCTACCGGGTGTACGCCACACGCATCGGCCTGGTCGGCGAGCTGACCGCCAACGGCCGTACCGTGCAGCCCCGGGACCACTTCGCGGCACTACCGTCGCGGCGCGGCCTGTCCCCCCTGAACACCGGGGACTACACCGTGCGGGTCTGCACCACCACGGGCTCCCGCTGCGAGTACGCCCCCGTCTGGGACGTCGGGCCGTGGAACACCCGCGACGACTACTGGAACCCCTCCGCGGTACGCGAGAACTGGAAGAACCTGCCGCAGGGCCGACCCGAGGCGCAGGCCGCCTACCAGTCGGGCTACAACGGCGGGCGGGACCAGTTCGGGCGTACGGTGCTCAACCCGGCCGGCATCGACCTGGCCGACGGCACCTTCTGGGACGGCCTGAAGCTGACCACCAACGCCTGGGTGGACGTCGCCTACCTGTGGACGGGTGGCGGACCGCGCGGCGTGGTCGGTGACGGGCCACTGAACATCCGCACCGGCGCCAGCACGTCGTACCCGATCCGTGGCCTCGCCGCCCGGCTCGCCAACGTGCCGCTCCAGTGCTACGTCACAGGCCAGTCGGTGGCCGGCCCCTACCGCACCACCACCCGCTGGAACCGGCTCGCCACCGGCCAGTACGTCAGCCACGCGTACATCTCCGGCGTGTACGGCGGCAGCGTGCCGGTCTGCTGACCAGGTCCCTCGCCCCGTCGGGCGCCGTCAGGGGCGCTCGTCGGGGCGGGCCGGGCGCACCATGTCCTGGTAGCGCGGGTGGCTGGCGCCGTAGACGGCGTAGTTGAGCCGGGCGTGCGACAGGCTCAGGTCGCCGTTGGGGCCGCCCCGGACGGCGTCCGCGTCGGCGTCGGTCTGACCGTCGTCGGTCCAGAAGCAGACCGGGCAGGTCCCCCCGCCCGTTCGGGACGCACAGCACGGACAACCCACGGGAACTACGTGTTCACCCACCGGGGCAGCATTCCACAGTCGAATATCAGCGGGAAACCCGTAGGACGTCACCCGGGGACACCCGCAGCAGGTCCACCGCCCGCCCGCCGTTGACCGCCACGGCGACCAGACCTGCCGAGTCGACGTACACCACCAGGCCGCCCGCCGGGGCGTCGCCGAAGGTGCGGCCCCGCACGGCCCGGTGCGCAGGTGCCGGGCCCGGCGGCCCGACCCGCAGCGCCGCCGGCAGCGGGTCGATCAGGTGCGCCGGAGCGGCCAGCTGGACGTTGCCGAAATGGTCCACAGTCGACACCTCTGCGGCGAAGCCGTCGTCGTCCGAGGTCAGAGTCGGCGGGGGTAGCCGGACCAGACCGGCCGGGTCGATGGGCGTGCCCGCCTCCGCGAGCGCCGCGCCGAGCGCCAGCCGGGCCGCCACCGGCGCGAAGACGTCCCGCCCGTGGAACGTCCCGGACACCCGGGCGGCCTGCCATCGCGGCTCGGTCAGCTCCACCGCCGCAGTGATCCCGCCGAGGGCGTCGGCGGCGTCCGGCAGCAGTCCGTTGTCCGGACCCACCAGCAGCCCACCGGTGGTGGCCAGTGCGACGCCCCGCCGGGCCGTGCCCACTCCCGGATCGACCACCGCCACGTGCACGGCCACCGGCAGGTACGCCACGGTCTGCGCCAGCACCGCCGCGCCGCGCCGCACGTCCGCCGGCGGCACCAGGTGGGTCACGTCGATGACCCGGGCCGCCGGCGCGATCCGGGCGATCACCCCGTGGCAGGCGGCCACGAAACCGTCGGAGAGGCCGTAGTCGGTGGTCAGTGAGATCCAGGGCGTGACGGACATGTCCGCAGGCTAACCCTCCGCGCCGGTGAGCAGTTCCAGGACGAGTTCGTCGTGCAGCGGGATTCCGTGCTCACCCACCAGCGGGATCTCCGGTTTGAGCTGGCGGGCGCGGTCCACCCCGCCCTGATCCACGCGCACCAGCCGCATGCCGCGTCGCTGGTAGAACCGCAGCGCCCGCAGGTTGTCGTTCGAGGTGACCAGCCACACCCGGGCCAGGCCCGCCTCGGTCGCGACCGCCGTCGCCGCCGCCAGCAGGGCGGTGCCGGCGCCGCCGCCGGGAACGGCCGCGACAACCGTGACGACCTCCAGGCCGTCCCCGTCGACGTGGTAGGTCAGCGCGCCGACCACGGTCGCGGTGGCGTCGAGCGCCACCAGGGTCGGCAGGGTACGCACGTCGTGGCGGGTGTCGTGGGCGACCACGTACGGGCCACCCCACTCGCGTTCGTGCAGGGCGTCGACAGCCGTCCGCTCGGCGGGTCCCACCGCCCGCACCTCGACACCGTCCACAGTCCACCTCCGCCTCGCGTCCCCTCGCAGGCTCCGGAGCGTACCCGCCGGCGGGTGGTCGACGCGGCTGGCGGATATGGGACAGCGCGGTGGCCGATTCGCCCCTCCCGCTGCGGGGCGCGGTTGGGCAGACTTGCGCCTGTGACACTTCGGAGCCTGCCCGCCGTCGGGGTTCTGCTGGTCGCCGCCGCCCTCACCGCCGGCTGCGGCGGTGACGACGCCGACCCGTCGAGCGCCGCGCCAAGCGTCTCGTCCCTCTCGGCCCCGGCGGCCACCGGCCTGCCGGTGGCGCCGACTCCCTCGGCGGTCCCGTCCAGGCCCGCCGGTGTCGCACCCCCGCCGACCCCACGGTCGGTCGCGCCGTCAGCCGCGCCGCAGGGCCCCGCGCCGCGCCGGCCGGCCAGTCCGCCGCCCGTGGTGCTGCCGCAGCGGCCGGCCGGGGCACCCGGCGCCACGCAGGTGATCACCGCGTTCAGGGCCGCCGGCCTGAAGGTGCCGCACCCGAGGGACCGGTCCGTCGACTGCGGACCGGACGGGCTCGGCCTGGGCTGTTCCGAGATCGTCGCCACCGACGCCGTCACGGTGTACGTGTTCCCCGACGAGACGAGCGCCAGCGACATCGCCGCGACGTGGGGCGGCCAGTCGTACCGACGCGGTGCGGTGGTGCTCAACTACCTGGAGGCGAGGACCCCGGCCGCCGACCGGCCCCGCTACGAGAAGGTCCTCAACAACCTCGGCTGAGATCCGGCCGGTGCGGCGCTCGGAAGCGGTGACCGCGCGGCGGTCATTGGTGGGCGCGGCGCTCGGGAAGGGTGACCGCGCGGCGGTCAGCCCCGCAGGCGCAGGCCGCGCGGGGTAGCCCGGAAGCCGGCGGCGGTGAGCGCGTCACGCAGCGGCGACGAGTGCACGGCCTCGCCGTCGGCCCGCTCCACCGACATCGCGCCCAACGCCCCCGAGTGCACGGCGTCGGCGAGCGCCTTGCCGGCCGCCGCGAGCGTGTCGGCGTCGTCGGTGAAGGAGAGCAGCGTCCGGCCGCCGCGTTCGACGTAGAGGACCAGGTCGCCGCCGACCTGCACCACGAGCGCGCCCGCCTTACGGCCGGCCCGGTGCCCGGTCGCCGGCGCGGCACCGTCGCCGGAATCGACCACCCGCTCCGGCCAGGGCAGCGCCGCGCCGTACGGGTTGGCCGGGTCGGTGGCGGCGAGCACAGTCGCCGGGGCGCCCCGGCCCCGGGCGCCGTCAGCCGGCTCGGCGAGGGCACGCAGCCGGTCCACCGCGCCGGGTACCGCGAACTGCGCCGCACCGAGCCCTTCGACGAAGTAGCCCCGGCGGGCCGCGCCGCGTTCCTCGAGCGCCGACAGCACCGGGTAGACAGCCGAGAACCCGCCGACCACCTGCTCGGCCATGACCGCCCCGCGGGTGACCACCCCGTGCCGCTCCAGCAGCACGTCGGCGAGAGCGGCGGCGCGGCGAGTCGGATCCAGGTCCCGGTCGGGCAGGCGCGACCAGCGCCCGGCGACAGTCGGCGGGCCGCCCCGGGTGGGCAGCGCCACCCGACCGGGCCGCCGGTAGCGGGTGCGCGGCGCGGACGGCCGCGACCGGTGCGCACCACCCGCGCCGAGCACCGCACGCAGCGGGGCGAGGGTGTCGTTGGTGAGGTGACCGGCCCAGACCAGGTCCCAGATCACGCCGGTCAGCGCCGCGTCGTCGGTCGAGCCGACCCGGTCGGCCAACGGCCGGAAGAACAGCGCCTGCCCGTCGCCGAGCGCGTCGAGCACCGCGTCGTGCAGCGGCGTACGCGTCAGCGCGTCATCGGGTGGCGCAAGAAGCAGCGGGGCCGCGTCCGCGTACGCCAGGGTGACCCAGCCGTCCCCGCCGGAGATCGCGCCCGACCCGGCCCACAGCACCTCCCCGCTGGCGCACAGCTCATCGAGTTGGGCGGGGGAGTAGTCGGCGACCCGACCGGGCAGCACCAGCCGTTCCAGGGCGGACGCCGGCACCGCCGCGCCCTGCAACTGCTCCACGGTGGCGGCCAGCGCCTCCACGCCCCGGGCGGACGAGCCGACCTGCTGCCAGCGGGGCAGGAACGTGGCAAGCGCCCGGGGTGGGACGGGCTCGATCTCCCGCCGCAGTGCGGCGAGCGAGCGGCGACGCAGCATCCGCAGCACCTCGGCGTCGCACCACTGGGCGCCGGCGGAATCCGGTGTGAACTCACCGGAGACCACCCGGCCGGTGGCGGCGAGGCGGCGCAGCGCCTGCTCGACGACGAACACGCCGAGCCCGAAGCGTGCCGCGCAGCTCGCCGCGGCGAACGGACCGTGGGTGCGGGCGTAGCGGGCCACCAGGTCGCCCAGCGGGTCGGCCACCGGTGCGAGGTACGCCTCGGCCACCCCGACCGGCAGAGCCACCCCTAGTGCGTCGCGCAGGCGTGCGGCGTCCTCGACGCCCACCCAGCGCTGCTCGCCGGCGATCCGGACCCGCAGCGCCCGGCGGGTGGCCTCCAGCTCGGTCAGCCAGCTCTCGGGCACACCGCGCTCGGTCAGCTCGTCGTCGCTGAGGTCGCCGAGCACCCGCAGCAGCTCGACTACGTCCTCCGCGTCGCGGGGACGGCGCTGCTCGGTCAGCCAGCGCAGCTGCCTGTCGGTCTCGGTGAGCACCGCCGGGTCGAGCAGCTCGCGCAGGTCGACACGGCCGAGCAGTTCACCCAGGAGCGTGGAGTCCAGGGCGAGCGCGGCGGCCCTGCGCTCGGCGAGCGGGGCGTCGCCCTCGTAGAGGAACGCGCCCACGTAGCCGAAGAGCAGCGACCGCGCGAACGGGGACGGCGCGCTGGTCTCCACCTCGACCAGCCGCACCTTGCGGGTGGCCAGGTCACGCATGAGCCCGGCCAGCGCCGGCTGGTCGAAGACGTCCTGGAGGCACTCCCGGGCGGCCTCCAGGGTGACCGGGAAGTCCGCGTACTCCCGGGCCACGTCGAGCAGCTGCGCGGCGCGTTGGCGCTGCTGCCACAGCGGCTGGCGGCGGCGCGGGTCGCGGCGGGGCAGCAGCAGCGACCGGGCGGCGCACTCGCGGAAACGGGCCGCGAAGAGGGCGGAGGTGCCCACCGTCTCCTCCACCAGTTGGGTGATCTCGTCGGGATCGAAGACCACCACGTCCGCGCCGGGCGGCTCGTCCGCGGTGTCCGGCAGGCGCACCACGATGCCGTCGTCGGAGGGCATCACCTGGGCGTCCATGCCGTACCGCTCGGCGAGCCGGCGGCCCACCGCGAGAGCCCACGGGCCGTTGACCCGCGCACCGAGGACGCTGTGCACGGCGAGCCGCCAGTCGCCCAGCTCGTCACGGAACCGCTCGACCACGATTGTCCGGTCGTCGGGCAGCGAACGGGTGGCCTCCCGCTGGTCGCGCAGGTACGCCATGAGGTTGCCGGCGGCCCAGTCGTCCAGCCCGCCGGTGCGCAGCGCGGCAAGCGCCGCCTCGTCGCTCTGCCGCAGCAGGCCGCGCACCCGGGCGCCGATGGCCCGCCCCAGCTCCACCGGACGGCCCAGCTGGTCGCCCTTCCAGAACGGCATCCGCGCGGCCTGCCCCGGGGCCGGCGACACCAGCACCCGGTCGGGGGTGATCTCCTCGATGCGCCACGACGACGAGCCGAGCAGGAAGACGTCGCCGACCCGCGATTCGTAGACCATCTCCTCGTCCAGCTCGCCGACCCGGGCGGCCCGTTCGGCGCCGGCGAGGAACACCCCGAACAGGCCCCGGTCGGGGATCGTGCCGCCGCTGGTCACGGCGAGCCGCTGCGCGCCGGGGCGGCCGGTGAGCAGGTCGGTGGCCCGGTCCCAGACCAGCCGGGGGCGCAGCTCGGCGAACGCGGTTGACGGGTAGCGGCCGGAGAGCATGTCCAGCACGGCGTGCAGCGCCGAGTCGGGCAGCTCGGCGAAGGGCGCGGCCCGGCGGACCAGCACCGCCACGTCGCCGACCCGCCACGGCTCCAACGCCACCATGGCCACGATCTGCTGGGCGAGCACGTCGAGTGGGTTGCGCGGGTAGTGCAGCTCCTCGATCGCGCCGTCGGTCATCCGTTCGGCGACCACCGCGCAGGAGAGCAGGTCGCCGCGGTGCTTGGGGAAGACCACTCCACGGGAGACCGCGCCCACCTGGTGCCCGGCCCGGCCGACGCGTTGCAGCCCGGCGGCGACGCTCGGCGGCGCCTCGATCTGCACCACCAGGTCGACCGCGCCCATGTCGATGCCCAGCTCCAGGCTGGACGTGGCCACCACTGCCGGAAGCTGGCCGGACTTGAGCGCCTCCTCGATGTGCTTGCGCTCCTCGCGGGACACGCTGCCGTGGTGGGCGCGCGCGATCACCGGCGCCGCGCCGGCCGCCGCGCCGGACTGGGCCATCATCTCGGCGGGTGGCCGGTTGCGCAGCGGACCGGCCGGACCGCCCCACTCCCGCGCGCCCCCGGCCGGGCCGTCCGTCGACAACACCCCGTCCGGTACGCCGGCAGCGTCACCTGCCGACGCGGCGGCCACCTCCTCGGCGGCCAGCTCGTTGAGCCGGGCGCAGAGGCGTTCGGCGCTGCGGCGGGAGTTGGTGAAGACGATTGTGGAGCGGTGCTGCCCGATGAGCGTGAAGACCCGCTCCTCCACGGCCGGCCAGATCGAGGCGCGGCGTGGCCCGGGGCCGCCGAGGTCGTCCTCCGGTGGCTGCTCCTGCTCGTCGAGGCGGGTCATGTCCTCCACCGGCACCTGCACGCTGACCTCGATGGTCTTCGGTGTGGCCGGCTGGACGACGTCGACCGGGCGGGCGCCGCCGAGGAACCGGGCGCAGGCGTCGATCGGTCGGACGGTGGCGGAGAGCCCGATCCGCTGCGCCGGGGCGGGCAGCAGCTCGTCGAGGCGTTCCAGTGAGAGGGCGAGGTGGGCGCCGCGTTTGCTGCCGGCGACCGCGTGCACCTCGTCGACGATCACGGTCTGGACGCCGCGCAGCGAATCCCTCGCCGCGGAGGTGAGCAGCAGGAACAGCGACTCGGGCGTGGTGATGAGGATGTCGGGTGGGGTGCGGGCGAAGGCCCGCCGCTCGTCGGCCGGGGTGTCGCCGGTACGCATGCCGACGGTGATGTCGGGCGGGGTGACGCCGAGCCGGGTCGCCGCCTGCCGGATGCCGGCCAGGGGGGCGCGCAGGTTGCGTTCCACGTCCACGGCGAGGGCCTTGAGCGGACTGACGTAGAGCACACGGCAGCGCTGTCGGGCCTCGGCGGGCGCCGGCTCGCGGGCCAGCTTGTCCAGTGACCAGAGGAACGCCGCGAGCGTCTTGCCGGAGCCGGTGGGGGCCACGACGAGGGCGTTGCGGCCGGCGGCGACTGACCGCCACGCGCCGGCCTGGGCGGGGGTGGGAGCGGCGAAGGCGGCGTCGAACCAGGCGCGGGTGGCGGGGCCGAACCCGTCGAGCACCTCGCCCGTATCTCCCTCTGCCCCGGTCACCGCTCCATCGTGCCCCGCCGGTACGACATCCACGAACAGGCCAGGGCGGGATGTGTCCGGCTGCGTGGAATATGCAACAGATGCGTGCTTAATACGTTAAGTCTCACTTAACTGCTTGCTTGTGACGAGCAACATAAAGTAACTTCACTCGCAACGCGAGCAGGTGGGAGGAATCGGATGGCCGGCGAGCAGCGAAATGTCGCACCCGGCACCGATGTGCTGATCCGCAAGGTCGACAGCCACCTCGCCACGCTCCGCGGCGGTCTGCACGGGCCGGAGCTGGAGCTCGCCGAACGCCTCGCCCGCTGCCTGCGGGAGCTGGTCATCGCCACCGCCCAGGCCAGCGCGGCCGACCGGGGGCAGGTCCGTGTCGCCGTCCACTACTTCGTGCTGCGTCGGGAGAGCCGCGGTCGACTGCTGTCGGTGCGGTCGCTGACCGCCGCCGAGCGGGTGGTCGACAAGGTCCTGCGCCAGCTCGGCCGGCGCGACCTGCTCGCCGAGCTGCACCGTGACCGTCCCGTCCTGGACGACGCGCTGCCCATCGGCGACGCCCTGCTGCGCTGAGCCGGACCGGCCACAGGACAGCCCGCCCCATAGGCACCTCACGGCGATCATTGGGCTAATTCCGGCAAAACGCTCCGCCGGGCGCGCAACTGGCGTCTGATCGCTGCAAGGCGCCACCGCTGTACGGGCGCCGGCCACCTCGACCGGGAGCACGGGTGCTGGTACTGCTCATCCTCCACCTCGTGGCGGCCCTCGCGGCGCCGCTGCTCGTCAGGCGGTGGGGTGCCCACGCGTGCTACCCGTTGGCGCTGGCTCCCGCCGCCGCGTTCTGCTGGGCGGTGGCCCGTACGCCAGCGGTCGACCACGGCAGGGCGGTGGTCGAGACGTACCCGTGGATCGGGCAGTTGGGCTTCGACATCGCGCTGCGGCTCACCACGCTGTCCTGGCTGATGACCCTGCTGATCGGCGGCGTCGGCGCGCTGGTGCTGGTCTACAGTGCCCGCTACTTCGAGTCCGGGTCGGCCGGGCTGACGCAGTTCGCCGCCGTCCTGGTCGCGTTCGCCGGCGCCATGCTCCTGCTGGTCTTCGCCGACGACCTGCTGCTGCTCTACGTCGGCTGGGAGCTGACCACGATCTTCTCGTACCTGCTGATCGGGCACAGCACCGAGCGGCGGTCCAGCCGGTGGGCGGCGGCGCAGGCGCTCACCGTCGCCACCCTGGGTGGGCTGGCCATGCTTGTCGGGTTCATCCTCCTGGGCGAACACGCAGGCACCTACCGCTGGTCGGAGATCGCCACCCGGCCGCTGCCCGGGGGCGGTTACCTGGTCACGGCGGTGCTGCTGATCCTGGCCGGCGCGCTGTCCAAGTCGGCGGTGCTGCCGTTCAACTCCTGGCTGCCGGTGGCGATGGCGGCGCCCACCCCGGTGAGCGCGTACCTGCACGCCGCCGCCATGGTCAAGGCCGGCGTCTACCTGCTCGGGCTGCTCGCGCCGGCGCTCGCCACGGTCGGCCCGTGGCGGCCCGTGGTGCAGGTCGCCGGCCTGGCCACCATGCTGCTCGGCGGCTGGGCGGCGCTGCGGCAGACCGACCTGAAGCTGCTGCTGGCGTACGGCACTGTCAGTCAGCTCGGTCTGCTGGTCGCCGTGACCGGCTCCGGCACCCCGGACGCCGCCCTTGCCGGTGTCGCGATGCTGCTGGCGCACGCGCTGTTCAAGGCGTCCCTTTTCCTGGTCGTCGGGATCATCGACCACGGCGCCGGCACCCGTGACCTGCGCGAGCTGTCCGGGCTGCGGCACTGGTCCCGGCCGCTGTTCGTGGTCGCCGTCCTGGCCGCCGCGTCGATGGCGGGTGTGCCGCCGCTTGTCGGCTTCGTGGCCAAGGAGGCGGTGTTCGCGGCGTTCCTGCACCAGCCACTGCTGCTGGCCGGCTTCGTGGCCGGGACGGTGCTCACCGTGGCGTACAGCGTCCGCTTCCTGTGGGGCGCGTTCAGCGACCGCTCGGGCGTCGAACCGGTCCCGCCGGACCGGAGGATCGCCGGCCCGATGCTGGCCCCGCCGGCAGTCCTGGCCGGCGTCGGGCTGCTCGCCGGGCCGGCCGCCGGCTGGCTCGACGGTCTGCTGCGCCCGTACGCCGACCTGCTCGGCGCGGTCGACGCGCACCTGGCGCTCTGGCCCGGGCTGACCCCGGCGCTCGGCCTGTCCGTGCTGGCCCTTCTCGGCGGCGGTCTGCTCTTCGCGGCGCGCGGGCCGCTCGCCCCGGTGCTGGCCCGGCTCCGCTCGCCGGCGAGCGGCAATCAGGGGTACGAGTGGGTGGTGGGCCGGTTCGACCGGCTGGCCATCGAGGTGACCGGGGCGACGCAACGCGGCTCCCTGCCGCAGTACCTGGGCATCATCCTGGTCACCCTCGTGCTGCTGCCCGGCGGGGCGATGATCGCCGCCAGCCCGTGGCGGGCGCGGATTCCGCTCTGGGACAGTCCGCTGCAACCGGTGGTCGTCGTGGTGATCGCGGTGGCGGCGGTGCTCGCGGTAGGTGCCCGCCGCCGGCTCACCGCGATGCTGCTGGTGGGCATGACCGGCTACGGCACCGCGATGTTGTTCGTCCTGCACGGCGCGCCCGACCTGGCGCTCACCCAGTTCCTGGTGGAGACCGCGACGATCGCCGTCTTCGTGCTCGTGCTGCGCCGCCTGCCGGAGCGGTTCTCGGCCCGGCCGCTGCGCCGTAGCCGGTGGACCCGCCGGGCGATCGGGGTGGCGGCGGGCGTGGTCGCGGCCGGGCTGGCCCTCGTCGCGGCCAGCTCCCGCCGCGCGCCGGACATCTCCGCCGCGTTCCCGGACCTGGCGGTGACGCACGGGTACGGCCGCAACGTGGTCAACGTGACACTCGTCGACATCCGGGCCTGGGACACCATGGGCGAGATCGCGGTGCTTGTGGTGGCCGCGACGGGGGTCGCCAGCCTGATCTTCGAACGGTCCCGCACCGGCCCGCGACCCCGTCGTCCGGAGTCGGACCGGCGGGTCAACAGGCCGGGCCGGCCGGTGTGGCTGCGCGGCGGGCCGACCCTCTACGAGGAACGCCGTTCGATAGTGCTGGAGGTGGTCATCCGGCTGATCTTCCACACCGTGGTGTTGTTCTCGCTGTTCCTGCTGTTCTCCGGCCACAACGCGCCGGGCGGTGGGTTCTCCGGTGGCCTGGTGGCCGGTCTCGCGCTCGTGGTCCGCTACCTCGCCGGCGGCCGGTACGAGCTGACCGAGGCGGCCCCGGTCGGCGCCGGCCTGGTCCTCGGCGCGGGACTTGCCGTGTCGGTGGGCTCCGGGGTGGTGGCCCTGCTCATCGGCGGGCAGGTGCTGGAGAGCGCCGAGATCAACCAGTCGTTGCCGCTGATCGGTGAGGCGCACCTGGTCACGTCGCTGTTCTTCGACATCGGCGTGTACCTGGTCGTGGTCGGGCTGGTGCTGGACATCCTGCGCAGTCTCGGCGCCGAGGTGGACAGGCACATCGAGGCGACCGGGACCGCCGAGGGCGGGCTGGCCGTCGACAAGGGGGAGCGGGCATGACCGCGGCGCGTGCCGGACCCACGCTGATGCTGGTGCTCGTGGTGGCCGTGCTGGTCGGCTGCGGGGTGATCCTGCTGTTGGAACGCAGCCTGACCCGGATCCTGCTCGGGGTGGTCCTGCTCGGCAACGGGGTCAACCTGCTGATCCTGCTGGGTGGACGGGCCGGTGGGGCGCCGATCGTCGGCACCGGCCCGGTGGGCGAGATGAGCGATCCGTTGCCGCAGGCCATGGTGCTGACCGCCATCGTGATCACCTTTGGGTTGACCGCGTTCCTGCTCGCCGTCGCGTACCGGAGCTGGTTTCTCACAGGTGACGACGAGGTGCCCGACGACCTGGAGGACAGGCAGATCATCCGCCGGGCCGAGCGCAACGAGGTGGGCGCCGCCGACCTCGGCGGGGAGGGCCCGGACGAGGACCCGGAGCAGGTGGATCCCGAACCCGCCCGCCGCCGGCTGCGACGCGGGGAAGAGGCGTGATGGGTACGCTCCTGCCGCTACCGGTGGTGGTGCCGCTGCTCGGCGCGGCGCTGACCCTGCTGCTGGCCACCCAACCCCGGATCCAGCGCGCGGTGAGCGTGCTCTGTCTGGCCGGTACCTTCACCGTCGCGGTGGTGCTGCTCGTGCAGGCGTACCGCTACGGGCCGGTGGTGATGGTGATCGGTGGCTGGCCCGCCCCGGTGGGCATCGTGCTGGTCGCCGACCAGCTCGCGGCGTTGATGCTCGTGGTCTCCTCGGCGGTGACCCTCTGCGTGCTGCTGTACTCCGTCGGCCAGGGCCGCAGCGAGACCGGCGAGACCACGCCGGTGGTCATCTTCCACCCGACGTACCTGGTGCTCACCGCCGGTGTCACCACCGCGTTCCTCGCCGGGGACCTGTTCAACCTGTTCGTCGGCTTCGAGATCCTGCTGGTCGCCAGCTTCGTGCTGATCACGCTTGGCGGTACGGAGACGCGGATCCGGACCGGGTCGACGTACGTGGTGGTAAGCATCCTCTCCTCGATGATCTTCCTGACCGCCGTGGGGTTGGTGTACGCGGCCACCGGCACGCTCAACCTGGCGCAGCTCTCCCAACGCCTGGACGCGCTGCCCGACCGCGTGCGGTTGGCCCTGCAACTGATGCTGCTGCTCGGCTTCGCGATCAAGGCGGCGGTCTTCCCGTTGTCGGCCTGGCTGCCGGACAGTTACCCGACCGCGCCGGCCCCGGTCACCGCCGTGTTCGCCGGGCTGCTCACCAAGGTCGGTGTCTACGCGATCATCCGTACCGAGACGTTGCTCTTCCCGGACGGGCAGGTCGACGACCTGCTGATGGTCGTCGCCGGGTTGACCATGCTGGTCGGCATCCTCGGCGCGGTGGCCCAGTCGGATCTGAAGCGGCTCTTCTCGTTCACCCTGGTCAGCCACATCGGCTACATGATCTTCGGGGTGGCGTTGAGCACCACCGCCGGGCTCTCCGGCGCGATCTTCTACGTGGTGCACCACATCACCATCCAGACCACGTTGTTCCTGGTCGCCGGGCTGGTCGAGGAACGGGCCGGCAGCACCGACCTGCGCCGCATCGGTGGGCTGGCCCGGGTCGCGCCGCTGCTCGGCGTGCTGTTCTTCGTCCCGGCGATGAACCTCGCGGGAGTGCCCCCGTTCTCCGGTTTCCTCGGCAAGCTCGGGCTGCTCGAGGCCGGGGTGGCGGCCGGCGGGGCGCTGCCCTACGCGCTTGTCGGGGCCGGCACGCTCACCAGCCTGCTCACCCTCTACGTCGCGTCCCGGGTGTGGAACATCGCCTTCTGGCGGGCACCCCGGATCGCCACCGGTGAACCGGTCATCCAGCTGCCCAGGCTGATGATCGGGGCCACCGTCGGCCTTGTCGCGTTCGGTCTGGCGCTGACCGTGCTGGCCGGCCCGCTGTTCGACGTCACCACCGACGCGGCCACCGACCTGCTGTCGCGCACACCGTACGTGCGGGCGGTCCTGCCGGACGGTGCGCCGTGACCGACCCACGCGACAGTGAGCCCGAGGCCGTCGGCGAGCAGTCCGCGTCCCGGCGTGGCCGGTTCGGGCGGTGGCGGGACCAGGCGGTGGCGCTGGGCTGGCTGGTGCTGGTCTGGAACCTGCTCTGGGGCCGGATCAGCTGGGCGAACCTGGCGAGCGGCCTGCTGGTGGGCAGCGCGGTGCTTGTGTTCTTCCCGCTGCCGGCGGTCACCTTCGGCGGCCGGCTGCGGCCCCGGGCGCTGCTGGTGTTCGCCGGCCGCTTCGTCGTCGAGCTGGTCAGCGCGAGCCTGCACGTCGCCCGGATCGCCGTGCAGCCCGGCTACCGTCCGCGCGGCGCGATCATCGCCGTCACGTTGCGGGTCCGTACGGACCTGAACATGGCGCTCACCGCGGAGGCGGTCACGCTGGTTCCCGGCACGCTGATCCTCGAGGTGGACCGCGCTTCCGCGACGCTCTACCTGCACGTGCTGGACACCCACCGGCCGGCGGATCTGGACGCGGCCCGGGAGCGCACGCTCGCCCTGGAGCGGCGGATCGTCCGGGCGGTCGGCTCCGCCGCCGAACTGCGCCGTATCGACACCCCACCCGCCGAGAAGGGAATCTCCCCGTGATCACAGTCCTGGCCGTCGTCCTCACCGCGCTGCTGTCCGTGACCGCGCTGCTGGCGCTGGCCCGGCTCTACCGGGGCCCGTCGCTGCTGGACCGGGTGATCGCCGCGGACATGCTGCTCGCCACCATGATCGCCGCGGTGGGCGCGGAGGCGGCGGTCAACCGGCACGCCACCACGCTGCCCGTGCTTGTGGTGCTCTCCCTGCTGGGGTTCGTCGGCTCGGTGTCGCTGGTCCGCTTCGCCGTACGGGAGCCGGCGTGATCGCGACTGTCGCGGACTGGCTCGGCGGGGCCTGCCTGGTCGCCGGCGCGGTGCTCGGGCTGGCCGCCGCGATCGGTGTGCTGCGCTTCCCGGACGCCCTGTCCCGGATGCACGCCGCCACGAAGCCGCAGGTGCTCGGCGTGCTCCTGCTGCTGCTCGGCATCGCGCTGCGGCTGCGGTCGATGGCGGACCTCGGCATGATCGCGCTGGTGGCCGTCTTCCAGCTGGCCACCGCACCGGTCGCGGCACAGATGATCGGCCGGGCCGCGTACCGCTCCGGCCGGCTGGACCGGAACCTGCTCGACGCCGACGAACTGGCCGATCGCGGCTCGGGCGGCGGTTCGACGGGGCCGGGCTGACGGCTCGCGCGGCGGGTGAAACGGACGATCGGATGCCTTCGGCACACCCTCAGCGGAGTCCCAGCCAGGGCCGATAAAATGACGGCATGATCGACTCTTCTGCCCAGGAGGGCAGCAGTAGCCAGCCGGGTCGTGCCCGGCATATTCTCGTTCCGACGACCCCGGGAGCCCTGAGCGACCCGTGTTGATCGTCGTCGGTCTCCTTCTGATCATTGTTCTCACGGCCGCCACCGGTTACTTCGTGGCGCAGGAGTTCGGCTACGTCGCCGTCGACCGGGGCAAGCTGCGCCAGCTCGCCGACGACGGTGACCAGGCAGCCGCCCGCGCGCTGACCGTCACCGGCCGGCTCTCCTTCATGCTGTCCGGCGCTCAGCTCGGCATCACCGTCACCGCACTGCTCGTCGGTTACGTCGCCGAGCCGTACCTGGGCGGTGGCCTCGCCGAGGTGCTCGGCGTGGCCGGCGTCAGCGAGGCGGTCAGTTTGCCGCTGTCGGTGGCGCTGGCCCTGGTCATCGCCACCGTCGTGCAGATGGTCCTCGGTGAGCTGGCCCCGAAGAACCTGGCCATCGCGAGGGCCGAGCAACTCGCCCGGGCGTTGAGCCGTTCCACCCTGATCTACCTGGCCGTCGCCGGGCCGCTGATCCGGCTCTTCGACCGGGCGTCGATCCGCCTGCTGCGCCGGATCGGCATCGAGCCGATCGAGGAGCTGCCCAGCGGCGCCACCCCCGCCGACCTGGAGCAGATCATCGCCGAGTCCCGCGAGGAGGGCAGCCTGGACGCCGAGATGTCCACGCTGCTCGACCGGGGTCTGGACTTCCGCGAACTCACCGCCGGTGAGGCGATGGTGCCCCGGGTCGACGTGCACACCGTACGGGGACACGAACCGGTGAGCCGGGTGGTCGAGCTGCTGGACACCGGCCACTCCCGCTTCCCGGTACGCGGGGCGGAGGGCGTCGACGACCTCATCGGCATCGTCGGCATCGCCGACGTGCTCGGCGTACCCCCGGGGGACCGGGCGACCACCGCGGTGAGCGCGGTGGCCGGGCCGCCGTTGCTGGTGCCGGAGACGTTGCCGCTGCCCACGGTGCTGGACCGGCTGCGGTCCGGGCACCGGCAGATGGCGTGCGTGGTCGACGAGTACGGCGGTTTCGCCGGCGTGATCACGCTTGAGGACATCGCCGAGGAGCTGGTCGGCCCGATCCGGGACGAGGACGACCCACCGGAGCGGGCACCGGCCCGGCAGGACGACGGGTCCTGGGTGGTGCCGGCCCGCTGGCGGATCGACGAGGTCGCCGACAGCACAGGCATCGCCCTGCCCGAGGCCCCCGAGTACGACACGCTCTCCGGGCTGGTGATGCGGGAGCTGGGCCGGGTGCCGGAGGTCGGTGACAAGTTGGAGATCAGCCTGTTGCCCGAGGGCGCCGACGGCGAGGACGGCGAGGCGGAGCCCCGCGCGCTTGTCGAGGTGCTTGCCGTGGACCGGCACGTGGCCGACTCGGTGCGTCTTCAGCTGACCACACCGGGGGTGTCCGCGTGAGCCCCGGAATCGCGCTGTTCAGCTCGGTGATCCTGCTGGCGCTGAACGGGTTCTTCGTGGCCGCCGAGTTCGCCCTGGTGGCCAGCAAGCGGTACCGCCTGGAACAGGCGGCGGCCAACGGTGGTCGGGCGGCGCGTGCGGCGCTGGACGGCGTCCGCGAGCTGTCGCTGATGTTGGCCGGCGCGCAACTCGGCATCACCCTGTGCACCCTGGGTCTCGGCGCGCTCGCCGAACCGGCGATCGAGCACCTGCTCAGCCCGCTGCTGCACGCGGTGGGTCTGCCGGACGCGGCAAGCCACCTGATCGCCCTGATCTTCGCCCTCGGCGTGGTGACGTTCCTGCACCTGGTGGTGGGGGAAATGGCACCGAAGTCGTGGGCGATCACCGACGCGGAGCGCTCGGCGACGCTGCTCGCCCTGCCGTTCCGCGCCTTCGCCCGGGTGTCCCGGCCGGTGCTCTCCGCGCTCAACGCCCTGGCCAACGCGATCCTGCGGCTGTTCGGGGTCAACCAGCAGGATCAGCTCGCCCAGGTGCACGGCCCGGACGAGCTGCGGATCCTGCTGGAGCAGTCCCGTGAGCACGGGCTGCTCGGTGCCGAGCAGCACCAGCTGCTGACCAGCATGCTGGAGTTGCAGGGCACGTCCGTGGCCCAGGTGATGGAACCGTTCGCCACCATGGTCACCGTCCGCCGCGACGACCCGGCTCAGCGCATCGAGGAGGTCAGCCGCGACAGCGGCCGGTCCCGCCTGGCGGTGCTGGACGAGGGCGGCGACGTGTGCGGCCTGGTGCACGTGCGAGAGGCGGTACGGGTGGTCACCACCGGTCGCGCCGCCACCGCCGAAGAGCTGATGACGCAGGCGTTCACCCTGCCTGCGACGTCGTCGGTCACCGAGGCGGTGGCCGCCATGCGGGCCCGGCAGTCGCAGCTCGCGTTGGTGCGCAACGGCGGCGGCCCGGCCCGGCCGATCGGGTTCGTCGCGCTGGAGGACCTCCTGGAGGAGGTCATCGGCGAATTCGACGACGAGACCGACACGGTCCCGCGCGGGCGCAGACTGCGCTGACGGCGGCGGCCCGGCCGTGCCGTACGGCACGGCCGGGCCGGTCCGGCTTTGAGGTGACCTCCACCGGGTAGGCGCGGCTGGTGCGGGGGGCCGCCGGGGCCCCGCCCCGGAGGGAGGCGCGCGGTGCGGCTGACCGGTGTGTCGCGGGAGTCCGGTTGGACCGGGCTGTCCGTGCAGACCACGCTTCCCAACCCGAGCACCCGTCCGGGTCTGCGCCTGCCGGGGCGGGTGACGGTGGCCGCCGGCCCCGATGACGTGCTCGTCCGTCACATCCGGCTCGGCCTGGTCACCACCGTCGAACCGGACGATCCGGCGGCGCCGCGGCGGCTGATGCAGTTCCACCAGGTGCCCATCGCCGGCCGGTTCGTCGTACCGGCGGGCCGCCGGCGGGCTGTCGACTTCGCCATGCCGCTGCCGTGGGAGATCCCGGTGACCACGTTCGGCGGGGTGCCGCTGCTGAGCCTGCGGATGGGCCTGCGGACCGAGGTGTCGGTCGACCCGGATCTGGACCAGGGGGCCATGGTGCCGGTCTTCGTGCATCCGGTGCCCACGCAGCAGCACATCCTGGCGGCGTTGGACACGCTGGGCTTCATGATCCGGCAGGCGGGGTTGCAGGAGGGCGGGCTGCCGGGGGTGGAGCACACCCTGCCGCTGCACCAGCGGTGGGGCTACTGGGTGGGGCCGCTCTACGCGGGGCCGATCACCGAACTGGAGCTGATCTTCGTGACGAACTCGGCCGGCCTGGAGGTGATCATCTGGCTGGACCGGCGGTTGGCGCTGGCCGGGATCACCCACCAGAGCATCAGCCGGTTCCGGATCTGGCACGCGGACGCCGGGCAGCGGGACTGGACCGCCACAGTGGACGGCTGGCTGCGCCAGGCGATCAACAGGCACGCCGCGGCCGCCGCCCACGCCGACTGGTCCGCGCAGATCACCGGGTCCGCGCATGTGAGCCGCCACCCCGACGAGCCGATCAAGCCGGGCTACGGACTGGGCGGCACCGCGGGAGGCGCAGGCGTGGGAGGCGGCGGCTCCGGCGGCGACGGCACCTGAACCCCCACACCCCACACCCCACACCCCACACCCCACATCCCACATCCCACATCCCACACCCCACGCCCCACACCCCACGCCCCCGCTCCCCGCTCCCGCGATCTTGCACTTTCGGCGGTGGCAAATCGGGTAAAAGCGCGTATCTCGCCAACAGAAAGTGCAAGATCGCGCGTGACGGGGGAGGGGCTCCGGGGTGCTAGCCCGCGCTTGCGGTGGCCAGTTTGAGGCTGAAGGCCAGGAAGAGGGCCGCCACGGCGGTGGTGCCGCTGACCGCCAGGCGGCGGCGTTGGCGGAACTGGGCGGCCAGGAACGTGCCCGCGAAGATCAACGCGGTCAGGTAGATCGCGCTTGTCACCTGCGCGATCAGGCCGAGCAGCAGGAACGACAGCGCCGGCCAGGCGTAGCCGGGGTCGACGAACTGGATGAAGAACGAGATGAAGAACAGGATCGCCTTCGGGTTCAGCAGGCTGATCACCAACGCCTTGCGGAACGGGCTGCGCATCTCCGCCGGCTCGGCGGCGTCGATGAGTCGCGGCGCGGTCGGGTCGTTGCGGTCGCGCCAGCGCCGCCAGGCCCCGCGCAGCATCGTCACCCCGACATAACCGAGGTACGCGGCACCGGCGTACTTGATCACCAGGAACACCGGAGGGTACGCCTTGAGCAGCGACGCCACCCCGGCGGCGGAGAGGAACATCAGCACCCAGTCGCCGACGAACACCCCGCCCGCGGCCCGGTAGCCGGCCCCCACACCCCGTTTGGCGGCGGTGGAGAGCACGAAGAGCGAGTTCGGCCCGGGCAGCAGGATGATGGCCACTGTGCCCAGCACGTACGTCCAGATGTCGGTGATCCCCAGCACGCCCGCCATCATCACGCCGCCGGTGCCGTCCGTCGAAGTCTTTCCCGCAGCCTGAGCTGTGCGTTCGGCCACTCGTCGACGGTCATCGCGTACTGCACGGTGTCCCGCCAGGAGCCGTCCGCGCGCTGCCGGTGCATCCGCAGCACGCCTTCCCGGGTCGCGCCGAGCCGTTCGATCGCCGCCTGCGAGCGGTCGTTGCGGATGTCGGTGTGCCAGGCGACCCGTACCGCTCCCAGCTCGTCGAAGGCCCGGCCGAGCAGCAGCAGTTTCGCCTCGGTGTTGATGCCGGTACGCCACCAGGCCCGGCCGAGGAAGGTGTGCCCGATCGCCACCGACCGTCGTTCCGGGTCGATCTCGTAGTAGGACGTGGTGCCGACCACCGCCCCGGTGCTCGCGCAACGCTGCACCCAGGGCACCCGTTCGCCGCGGTGCTGGGCGTCCAGGGCGGCGGCGATCACCTCGGCGGTGCCGGCCGGCGTGGTGGGCCGCCGGACGCCCAGGTGCCGCCACACCTCGTCGTCGGCGGTGGCGGCGTGCAGGTCGTCGGTGTGCGCCAGGTCCAGCGGCTCCAGCAGGACGTGCTCGCCGCGCAGCGGCGCCGGCTCGTGCCACGGTGTGCGGACGGTCCGCAGGTACGCCGGCAGCGGCGCGGTGACCCCAACGTCCGGCTCCGGCCGCCCGGCGGTCAACCGCAGCGGCAGCACGCCGGCCCAGTGCGGCAGGCGCAGGTCGGCGTCGGCCTCGCGGACACCGCCGGTGCGGGACCTGACGGACACCTCGCGCAGCGGCAACGCGAGCACCGCTGTCTCGGCCAGCTCGCGCCGGCTCGGTGGGCGGGTGTCGGTGCTGCGTCCCGCGCCCACCTTCTCGACGAGCGCGGTGAGCATGGCGCTCTTCTCCCGCTCGTCGGTGACGAGGCGGGCGGTGCCGTGCGCGACGACGGAGCGGTAGTTGGCGCTGTGGTGGAACTGGGAGCGGGCGTAGACCAGCGCGTCGAGCACCGTCACCGCGACGCAGACCGGGAGCCCGTCGTCGCCCCGCGCGGCGAGCAGTGGACGGCTGCCGGTGGAGCCGTGCAGGTAGAGCGTGTCGCCGACGCGGACGTGCAGGGTGGGCAGCACCCGTGGCTGGCCGTCGACGGTGAACCCGAGCGCGCAGTGGTACGCCTCGTCGAGCACGGCGTGCGCCGCTTCGCGGTCGTAGCTCATCCGGTCCCGGGAGCGGTGGGGGATGGTGCGGGCGGTGGGTGGGTACATCGCGCGCCCTTTCGTACCAGTACAATCCGTTATTTGTGTCAGCACGCTATCAGTTCACCGGATCCACGGCCGTCGCGATTTCGGCAAGCATCGAGTCGGGCATCCGTACCGACGCCCTGCCGCCCGGCACCACGCTGCCGCCGGTGCGGGCCCTCGCCACCGAGCTGGGCGTCAGCCCCGCCACCGTCGCCCGCGCCTACCAGGAGCTGCGTCAGCGCGGCCTGCTCGCCACCGCCGGCCGGCACGGCACCCGGGTGCGTCCCCGCCCTCCGGTGGCCGCCCGCCGCTCCGCGCTGCGCCCGCCCCCGCTGCCCGGGGCCCGCGACCTGTCCCTGGGTGAACCGGACCCGCGGCTGCTGCCCCCGCTCGGCCCGCACCTGGCGGCACTCGCCGCCGACGCGGGCGCGCCGGTCGGCTACTCCCACGCCGGGGTGCTGCCCGAGCTGGCCGAGGCGGCCCGCGCCCGACTGGCCGCCGACGGCGTACCCACCGGTGAACTGACGGTCACCGGTGGCGCGCTCGACGGCATCGAGCGGCTGCTCGGCGCCCACCTGCGCCCCGGCGACGCGGTAGCGGTGGAGGACCCGGGCTGGGCCAACCTGCTCGACCTGGTGGCCGCGCTGGGGCTGCGCCCGATCGGCGTACCGCTCGACGACGAGGGCCCGCTGGTGGCCGGGGTGGCTGCCGCGCTCGCCGCCGGGGCGCGGGCGCTTGTGGTCACCAGTCGCGCCCAGAATCCGACCGGCGCGGCCGTCTCCGCGCAGCGTGCCGATGCGCTGCGGGCGCTGCTCGGCGGTCGCCGGGACCTTCTGTTGATCGAGGACGACCACGCCGCCGAACTGGCCCGCGTGCCACTGCACCCACTGGCCGGGGCGACCGTCAGCTGGGCCTTCCTGCGCTCGGTGAGCAAACCCTTCGGCCCGGACCTGCGGCTCGCGGTGCTGGTCGGCGACGACACCACTGTGGCCCGGGTGGCCGGGCGGACACGGGTCGGCGCGGGCTGGGTCTCCACGGTGCTGCAACGGCTGGTCCTCGCCCTCTGGCGGGATCCGGCGGTCGACGAGCTGGTGCGACGGGCGGGGGAGAGCTACGACCGGCGACGCGAGGGCCTGCTGGCGGCGCTGGCGGAGCACGGCCTGACCGCACACGGCCGCAGTGGCATCAACGTCTGGCTGCCGGTGGCGGACGAGACCAGCGCCGTGACCGCGCTGCGCGACGCCGGCTGGGCGGTGGCCCCCGGCGCGCTCTACCGGATCGCCGCCGCGCCGGCCCTGCGCGTCACCATCAGCTCCCTGACCAGCGCAGACCTGCCCGACCTGGCCGCCGCGCTGGCCGGCGCGACCCGCCCGACGCCGCCGCCCGGCTTCGCCGCCTGACCCACCCCTACCAGCGATTTCGTGCGATTCGGACCGGCCGGGACGGGTATGCCGGCGCCCGGAGGTGTGGGGACATGGCCAATGGTGGAAGTCGCAAGGGGATCTGGATCGCGGTGGCGGCCGTGATCGTCATCATCGTCATCGTGTTGATCGCGGTGGCGTCCGGTGGGGACGGAGGCGGCAACGGGTACTGACCCGTATCCGGCAGCGGACCCGAAACGGGTATATAACAGTCGGCATGGCCGAGCAGACCGCCCCGGGCGCCCAGCGGTTCATCCCGCCGGACGCGGACACCATCGACGAGCTACGCGCCGCGGCCGGTGGCTGCCGGGGGTGTGAGCTGTACCGGGACGCCTCGCAGACGGTCTTCGGCCGGGGCGACGAGAGCGCCCGGGTGGTGCTCGTCGGTGAGCAGCCCGGCGACATGGAGGACCAGAAGGGCCTGCCCTTCGTCGGCCCCGCCGGACGGTTGCTGCGCCGCGCCGTCGACGACGCGAAGCTGGACCCCAAGCAGCTCTACCTGACCAACGCCGTCAAGCACTTCCGCTTCGAGCTGCGCGGCAAGCGGCGGATCCACCAGACCCCGGACCAGGTGCACATCACGGCATGCCGGCCCTGGCTGGTGGCCGAGTTCGCCCGGCTGCGCCCGGACGTCGTGGTGGTGCTCGGCGCCACCGCCGCCAAGGCTCTGCTCGGCCCGTCGTTCCGGGTCAGCAGGCAGCGGGGCGAGCTGCTGCCCTGGCCCGCGTCGGCCCAGCATCCCGAGGACTTCCAGCGGGTGCCGGTGGACAACGCCGGAGAGGTGGCCGACGCGCCCCCGACCCGGCTGCTGGCCACCATCCACCCGTCGGCAGTGCTCCGCGCCGACGACCAGGACAAGGCGTACGACGGTCTGGTCGCCGACCTCACCGTCGCCGCCCGCGCGCTCGCCGGCTGAACCCGGAGGCTCCGCGCGTCTCCCTGCCCGACGGCTGGTGACCCGACAGCGCGGACAGCAACGGCGACGCGCCCGGCCAGCAGGGGCCGGGCGCGTCACCTGACGATGTCAGACGATGCTGTCGAAGCCGTTCCAGTTGGTGCCGATCTGCTTGCTGGTCGAGTAGGGGACGCCGTTGTCGCGGACGATGTTGTTGGCGTAGAGCAGCAGGGTGCCGTCGGTGGTGCGGGCGACCAGGTCGGTGAAGCCGTCCCCGGTCACGTCGGCGCCGACGAGCGTGTCGAAGCCGTTCCAGCCACTACCGATCTGCTTGCTGGCCGAGTAGGGGACGCCGTTGTCGCGGACGATGTTGTTGGCGTACAGCCAGAGGGTGCCGTCGGTCTTGCGGGCGACCAGGTCGGTGAAGCCGTCTCCGGTCACGTCAGCGCCGACGAGCGTGTCGAAGCCGTTCCAGTTGGTGCCGATCTGCCGGGCCGAGGCGCTGCTGTACGGCACGCCGTTGTCGCGGACGATGTTGTTCGGGTACAGCCAGAGGGTGCCGTCGGTCCTGCGGGCGACCAGGTCGGTGAAGCCGTCTCCGGTCACGTCGGCGCCGACGATGCGGTCGACGTTGCCCCAGCCGCTGCCGATCTGCCGGGCCGAGGCGCTGCTGTACGGGACGCCGTTGTCGCGGACGATGTTGTTCGGGTAGAGGAACATGGTGCCGTCCGACTTGACCAGGATCAGGTCGGTGAAGCCGTCACCGGTGGCGTCGGCGTTGACGATCCGGTCGGAGGTACCCCAGCCGCTGCCGATCTGCCGAGCCGAGGCACTGCCGTACGGCACGCCGTTGTCGCGCTCGATGTTGTTCGCGTACAGCCAGAGGGTGCCGTCGGTCTTGCGGGCCACCAGATCGTGGTAACTGTCGCCGGTCACGTCGGCCACTCCGGGGTCCTTCTCGGGAGCCTGGCCGCTGGTGGTGATGTTCTTGTAGCGCCGCGCGACGTAGTTGCCCGCCGGGTGGGAGTCGATGAGACCGTCCCCGCCCCCCGTGAGTGTTTCGGTGGCCATCTTCACAGGTGTGGAGCCGAAGGCGTAGTACTCGAAGGCGCCCGCCGACTTGTCGGTCCAGCGCTTGAAGAGGATGACGTGTTCGCTCGCGGAGTTCAGGATGTCGCCTGGCTGGAGGTCGCTCTTACTGATCTGCGTCGACACCGTGTACATGTTGTAGGTCGTCTTCGAGGTCGAGAGGTGCCAGGCCATCGAGACGAACCCCGAGCAGTCCCTGCGGTAGTCCTTGCCGTTCTCGTCGGGATGGTAGCCACTCTGGCTGTAATTGATACTGCTGCGATTGTCGTACCAGTACTTCGCCCGGCTGAGGACCTCGGTCGGCGTGATCGCCCCACCGACGCTCGACGCGGCGAAGGCCGCCTCGGGCGTGCTTGCCAGTACCGTGGCGACACCTCCGCCGAGGCCGGCGCCGGCGGCCAGTGCCACCCCGAGCGCCATGGTGGTCAGCCGGCGAATCGCATTGTTCCGCATGATTCTTCCTCTCTGGTTCGGATGTTTTCGGGCAGGTCTGTTCGGCCACCGATCCGCGATCGGTGGCAGAATTGGCGGGAATTGAGGACGACTGGTCGTGGGAGTCAGAGAACCCGCCACGGAGCGAGGAGGGGAGTGTCGGCGATCGTCGTGTCGACGATTTGGCGCAGTACGTGGGCAGCCCTCTCCGGATCATCGGTGTCGACGAATGCCAGGATGTCCGCGCCGTGCGGGCCGGCCCGCACTCGAAGGTGCTCCACGCCGCTTCCGGCAAGGGTGTGCAGGTACAGCAGATCCCGTAGTTCCGCAGGGTCGATGGCGTCGGCCGAGGTCAGTGGGGCGATACGGATGTGCGCGGCGACCATCACCGCATCTCCGCCGGGTTGACCGGTGGCGTGCCCCAGCCGAATCCGTCGCCCACGAACTGGGTCGCCGTGATGTCGGCCGCGGGGCTGCCCCAGCCGAAGCCGTCGGCGAGCCCCACCATGGGCGCCGACCCCGCGGTCAGGATGATCGCGAGACCGGCGATGATGAGAGCGGCCATCGCCAGACGGTACGGAGAAATGGCATGCAGGATCACTTCGACCAACCTCTTTCTGCGGATTGATTGACTGCCGTGGCATTCCTCCGGGCTTTTTGGCCCAGCTCGCTGCCGTGAATTAAGCATCGCGAATCCATCCCGCCGTGTCACCGGATGCGGCCTGGCGTGACCCCGCCCGGCGGGATTCCGCCAGGTGCGCGAGCGGGTCCACAGGAGCGATCGGGGGCCGGCACAATGGCGGCAGATGTCCTGCTCGGGGGAGGCGTTATGTTTGATTTGCTTGGGTTGTCTGCACAACACGAGGTCGTCTACCGGACCATGCTGGAGCGTCCTGATCTGAACGTCGCCGGCCTCTCCACCCACCTCGATGTCCCGCCTGACGAGGTGCGCGCGGCACTGGACGTGCTGGCCGACCTCGCACTCATCCGGCTCGATTCCGAAGGCGATCGCGCTCGGCCAGTACGACCGCAGGCCGGGTTGACAGCACTTCTGAGCAAGGTGGAGGCGGAGGTCGCGGTCCGGCAGAAGCACGTCGAGGCAACCAAAGCGGCGATCGCCGCCATCGCCGCCGCCCACGACGACCACCACCAGGCCCTGGAAGGCCGGTTGCTCGAAGGAATCGACAGTGTGCGGGACCGGCTGGCCGAGTTGGCCCACACGGCGCGCGTGGAGTGTCTCTCCTTCAATACCGGCGGCGCACAGAGCCCGGACACCCTGGAGGCGGAAGCCCCACTCGACCAGCAGGCGCTGCAACGGGGGGTCCAGATCCGCAACGTCTATCAGGACAGCTTCCGCAACGACCCCGGCACCCTCGCGCACGCCCGTTGGCTGGCGGGCCTCGGCGGCCAGTCACGCACCACTCCGACGCTACCGATGCGCATGGTCATCGTTGACCGGGTCATCGCGCTCGTGCCCATCGACCCGGCCAACCCGCGGCAGGGCGCACTGGAACTGCACAGCCACGGCATCGTCGCCGGACTGACCGCTCTCTTCGAGCAGGTGTGGCACACCTCGGCGCCGTTCGACGACCAGTCGACGGCCGATGCGCAGGGTCTCACCCGGCAGGAGCGCGAGTTGCTGCGGCTGCTCGGCACCGGGCATACCGACGAGTCGGCGGCCCGCAAACTCGCGATCTCCCTGCGTAGTGTGCAGCGCATGATGACGTCCTTGACCGAGCGGCTCGGCGCGGCCAGCCGCTTCCAGGCCGGCGTGCAGGCGGCCAGGAACGGCTGGGTGTAGCTGATCCGGGCCGGCGACGACGGCCGCAGGGACGAGCGGTAGATCAGCCGGCGAAACCGGGTGCCGTCGGTGGACCCGGGTGCGCGAGGATGGGTCATCCCCGTCCTGAGGAGCGCACGATGGCCACCAACCTGACCGCGCCGCAGATCATCGTCCGGTCCGACGTCGCGCCGATCCAGCGGCGCACCATGCGACTGCTCTTCGGCACCCAGATCATCGGCGGCATCGGCGTCACCATCGGTATCTCCGTCGGCGCGCTGCTCGCCGCCCGGGTCGCCGGCACCGCGATGGCGGGTGTCGCGCAGAGCGCCGGGGTGGTCGGCGCGGCGCTGCTGGCCGTCCCGGTCACCCGGATCATGGCGCGGCACGGCCGCCGACCGGGCCTGGTGCTGGCGTACGCCCTGGGCGCCGTCGGTGGTGTCCTGGTGGTGCTGGCGGCGGCCACCCGCTCGGTGCCGCTGCTCTTCCTCGGCATGCTGCTCTTCGGCGGGGGCACCGCCGCGAACCTCCAGGCCCGCTACACGGCGGTGGACCTCGCCGAGCCGGCCCGACGGGGGCGGCAGCTCTCCCTGATCGTCTGGGCGACGACCATCGGCGCGGTGGCCGCCCCGAACTTCGCCGCGCTGGCCGACCGGATCACCACCGGCTGGGGACTGCCTCCGCTGGCCGGCCCGTTCGCGTTCAGCTCGGCCGCCTTCGTGCTCGCTGCGGTCGTACTCCTCGGGTTGCTCCGGCCCGACCCGCTGCTCACCGCGCGGCGGCTCGCGGCGGCCGACACGCCCGTGCCGCCGGCCGCCGCGCCGGTCGGCGTGCGCGCGCCGCGCGGCGCCGGGATGCGGCTGGCCTGGTCGGTGGTACGCGGGCGGCCCGCCGCCCGCCTCGGCATCGCCGCGGTGGCGGTGGGGCACCTGGTGATGGTGGCGGTGATGTCGATGACCCCGGTCCGGCTCGGTGAGTCGCACGCCGACGCCGACGTGCTGCGGCTGGTCGGCATCGTGTTGAGTCTGCACATCGCCGGCATGTACGCGTTCTCCCCGGTGGTGGGCTGGCTCACCGACCGGCTCGGCCGGCGGGCGGTGATCCTCGGCGGCGTCGGGACGCTGCTGGCCGCCTGCGCGGTCGCCGGCACCGCCGGGCACCACACGCCCCGGCTCTCGGTCGGCCTGGTCCTGCTCGGGCTGGGCTGGTCGGGGACCATGGTGGCCGGCTCGACGCTGCTCTCCGAGTCGGTGCCGGCCGGTGTGCGGCCGAGTGTCCAGGGTTTCTCGGACCTGGTCATGGGGCTGGCGGGGGCCGGCGCCGCGGTGCTCAGCGGGTTTGTCATGCAGATCGCCGGTTATCCGGTGCTCGCCCTGCTCGCGGCGGTCGCGACAGTGCCCCTGGTGGCGCTAGCGTTGCGCCCGGTGCCGACCGGGGCGCCGGACGAGGAGGGCTGATCACGTGCGCTTGACCGACTTCTGGGCGCGGTTGGAGGAGGCGTTCGGGCCGGGGTACGCGGCCAGCATCGCCCGCGACCAGGTCCTGTCCCAGCTCGGTGGGCGGACCGTCGAGCAGGCGCTGGCGTCGGGTGAGCAGACCCACGTGGTCTGGCGTGCGGTGTGCGCCGCGTACCCCGACCGGGTGCCCGCGCGACTACGCTGAGCAGCCTTTTCGTCGCTTCCGCGTGTCGCTTGCCGAGTCGTACACCTGTTCGGCTATTGTCCACAGCTGGGTGCTCGTCCACAGCTCGCGGCCCGTCGGCTGGTTTTCTGTCGGACCCAGCGCCTAGCGTGTCCGCGTGACGCGAAGCTCAGCAAAGACGCCGGCGAAGGCAGGGGTGGCAACCATGGCAGCAGGGCCTGACCGGGAGAAGGCACTCGACCTTGCTCTCGCTCAGATCGACAAGCAATTCGGCAAGGGCTCGGTGATGCGGCTGGGGGAGCGGCCGGTCATCCAGACCGCCGTGATCCCGACCGGCTCCATCGCGCTCGACGTGGCGCTCGGCGTGGGTGGCCTGCCACGGGGCCGGGTGGTCGAGGTCTACGGTCCCGAGTCCAGCGGTAAGACAACTGTGGCTCTGCACGCGGTGGCCAACGCCCAGCGGGCCGGTGGCATCGCGGCCTTCATCGACGCCGAGCACGCGCTCGACCCGGAGTACGCGAAGGCCCTCGGTGTCGACACCGACGCGATGCTGGTCTCCCAGCCGGACACCGGCGAGCAGGCGCTGGAGATCGCGGACATGCTGATCCGCTCCGGCGCACTGGACATCATCGTGATCGACTCGGTGGCGGCCCTGGTGCCGCGCGCCGAGATCGAGGGTGAGATGGGCGACAGCCACGTGGGTCTCCAGGCCCGGCTGATGAGCCAGGCGCTGCGGAAGATCACCGGTGTGCTCAGCAACACCGGCACCACGGCGATCTTCATCAACCAGCTGCGGGAAAAGATCGGCGTGATGTTCGGCAGCCCGGAGACCACGACCGGTGGTCGGGCTCTGAAGTTCTACGCCTCGGTCCGGCTCGACGTGCGACGCATCGAGAGCCTCAAGGACGGCACCGACGTGGTCGGTAACCGCACCCGGGTCAAGGTCGTGAAGAACAAGGTGGCCGCGCCGTTCAAGCAGGCCGAGTTCGACATCATGTACGGCAAGGGCATCTCGCGTGAGGGCTCGCTGATCGACGTCGGCGTGGAGCAGGCGATCATCCGCAAGTCCGGAGCGTGGTACACCTACGACGGCGACCAGCTCGGCCAGGGCAAGGAGAAGGCCCGGGAGTTCCTGAAGGAAAACCCGGACGTGGCCGCCGAGATCGAGAAGAAGATCCTGGAGAAGCTCGGCGTCGGGGTCGGCGCGAGCGACGCCGCCGGTGGCCCCGAGCTGCCGCCTGTCGACTTCTGACAGGTCGCTCACCGATGGCAGGACGACGCGCCCGTACGGGGCGGGGCTGGGATGCCAGCCCACCCCGTACGGGCGACGCCGCCGATCCGCCGCGCCCCCGGCGGGGTCGCCGTGACCGCTCCGACGAGGGTGAGGCCGCCGCGCCTGCGGCGCCGCCGCGCGACGAGTCGGAGGTGGCCCGCGAGATCTGTCTGCGCCAGCTCGCCGTCCGACCGCGTACCCGCGCCGAGCTGGCCGGTGCGCTGGCCAGGAAGGGCATCTCCGAGCAGGTCTCGGCCGAGGTGCTCGACAGGTACGACGAGGTCGGCATCGTCGACGACGCCGCGTTCGCCCGCGCCTGGGTGTCCAGCCGGCACTCCGGGCGTGGTCTGGCCCGCCGCGCGCTCGCCAACGAGTTGCGCCGCAAGGGCGTCGACGGCGAGGTGGCCACCGAGGCGCTCGGCGAGTTGGACGAGGAGACCGAGGCGGAGACCGCCCGTGCCCTGGTGGACCGCAAGCTGCGTACCGCCCGGGGTGAGCCCGACGCGGTCTTCCGTCGGCTGGTGGGCATGCTGGCCCGCAAGGGTTATCCGCCCGGCGTGGCGATCCGGGCGGTGAAGGACGCGCTGGCGGCGCAGAGCGCCGAGGCGGCCGAGTTCGCCGAGCAGATCGACGCGGACGCGCTGGCCGACGCCGAAGGCGACCTGGACCGCGACAACCGCCCGACCGAGTGAGTGGTCCGGGGCGTCCGCTGGAGGTGTGCACCGGATGTTGAAGGCCTGTCTGAACGGCCAGCGCAGCCGAGCTGCCCATCAGGCCGTGCCTGTCACCCCGGCGGAGCTGGCCGCCGACGCCGCCCGGTGCGCGGCGCTCGGCGTCGTGGCGGTGCACGTCCACCCGCGCGACGCGTCGGGCGTCGAGTCGCTGCACGCGGCGGTGATCGCCGACGCGCTCACCGCGATCCGTACCGCCCGGCCGGGCCTGCCGGTCGGGGTGAGCACCGGCGCCTGGATGGAACCGGACGTGGCCGCCCGGGTGGCCGCCGTCCGGGCCTGGTCGGTGCTGCCCGACTTCGCCTCCGTCAACGCGCACGAGCCCGGCGCCGAGGCGGTCGCCGCGGCCCTGCACGACCGCGGCGTGCTCGTCGAGGTGGGGCTCTGGACGCTCGACGCGGTCGAGGCGTACCAGGGCTGGCGGGTCCCGGTCGGTCGGATTCTCGTGGAGTGCATGGCGGAGGAGGTGCCTGTGGCGTTGGCGGACGCGGCGCGGATCCTCGCCGCCCTGCCGCAGGAGGGTCCACCGGTGCTGCTGCACGCCGAAGGTCCGGCCACCTGGGCGGTGCTCGCCGAGGCGGTCGACCGCGGCCTGCACACCCGGATCGGCCTGGAGGACACCCTCCTGCTGCCCGACGGGGCACCGACTCCGGACAACGCCGCGCTGGTCACCGCCGCGCTGGCGGCCGGGGCCCGCTGACCGGCCGGCGCACCTGACGGCCGCGCTCCAAGATCGCGATCCGGGTCCGAGGAGGAGCCTGGCGCGTGTGAAGGGGTCGTTGGCGTCACACGTCGGCTCCCTGCGAGACTCCACTGCGGCGCTGAACAGGCACGACATCCCTGCCGAAGCCACCGCGTCGCCGTGTTTGTCCCCCCGTGTCCGACCCGGTATCAGCGTGGAGTGACGCCACAACTTCGCTCCGTTCGGGGGGTTTGATCATGAGTCCTTGACCTGAGCACCCCCGGCGACCTAGCCTCGCCATACAGGCTCACATTGCCCGACCAGCGCAGGCTAAGCGCACAACATAGATCGCGTAACAGAACAGCATCACTTTGGCCGACTCCACGGCCTTTGGCGGCAGTCCGGACAGGCCGGTCCGGTACTCCGCGACAACTGCACCCGGTCGCCGACGATGCCCGAGGGCACCGCCGGCGGAGAGAGCTACCCACGGCCAGCCGCTCCGGTCGGGCGTCCACAGCCGCAGGAGTGTGCCCGCCGGGCACGGTCGCTGCGGTCGGCGAACGTTTCAGGGGAGGCGGCCATGGCGGGGCGGCGGCACAGGTTCACCGGTAGACCCCACGGGGTTCCGGCATGAACGCCTTCGACGTCGTGCTCCTCGCGGCAGTCCTCATCCTCGCGGCGGTGGTGATCGGGGCCGTGCTCGTCGGCGTCCGGACGCTGCGCCGGATGGGTTCGGCGCCGGCCCCCGAGGATCCGGCGTTCATCGCCGAGAAGGACCGGCAGGAGCAGTCCCTGGCCGCCCTGCGCAACGCGGCCGACCAGGCGAACAGCACCATCGACGTGGCGAAGTCCGCGGCGGCCGCGGCGCGTGCCGAGGCGGCGGCGGCGAAGGCCGAGGCGAAGGCGGCCCGGGCCGAGGCCCGGCGGGTGCTCGACGACGCCCGCGCCGAGGCGGACACGGTGCTGGAACGCGCGCACAAGCAGGCCGAGGCGGACGCCGAGCAGCTCCGCGCCACGGCCCGGCGCAGCGGCGAGCGGGAGGTCGCGGTGCTCGCCGCCACCACCCGGGAGCAGGCGGCCGAGGTGGAGCGGCGTGCCGCCCGGATGGACGAGCGGGAACGGCTGCACACCGAGGAGGTGGAGCGCTTCGCCGAACGGGAGCGGCAGCTCACCGAGGCGCGGGCCGCACTCGCCGCCCGGGAGTCCGCGCTCGCCCAGCGGGAGGCCGAGCTGGCCGAGGTGGAGGAGTTGCGCCGCCGGGAGCTGGAACGGGTCGCCGGTCTCACCGCCGACGCGGCCCGGCTGGAGCTGGTCGAGGCGATCGAGACGCAGGCCAAGCGGGAGGCCGCGCTCCTGGTGCGCGACATCGAGGCCGACGCGCGGGGCACCGCCGAGCAGAGGGCCCGGCACATCGTAGTGGACGCGATCCAGCGGGTTGCCAGCGAGCAGACCGCCGAGAGTGTGGTCAGCGTCCTGCACCTGCCCGGGGACGAGATGAAGGGCCGGATCATCGGCCGGGAGGGGCGCAACATCCGCGCCTTCGAGTCGGTGACCGGGGTCAACCTGATCATCGACGACACCCCCGAGGCGGTGCTGCTCTCCTGCTTCGACCCGGTCCGCCGGGAGGTCGGCCGGCTCACCCTGGAGAAGCTGGTGCTGGACGGGCGGATCCACCCGCACCGCATCGAGGAAGTCTACGACCTGGCCCGCCAGGAGGTCGAGCAGCTCTGCCTGCGCGCCGCCGAGGACGCCTTGGTCGAGGTCGGCATCACCGAGATCCACCCGGAGTTGATCACCCTGCTGGGCCGGCTGCGCTACCGCACGTCGTACGGGCAGAACGTGCTCAAGCACCTCGTCGAGACCGCGCACATCGCCGGCATCATGGCTGCCGAGCTGCGGTTGGACGTACCCCTCATCAAGCGGTCGGCGTTCCTGCACGACATCGGCAAGGCCCTCACCCACGAGGTGGAGGGCAGCCACGCCATCATCGGCGCCGACCTGGCCCGCAAGTACGGCGAGCACGAGGACGTGGTGCACGCCATCGAGGCGCACCACAACGAGGTGCCGCCGCAGACCATCGAGGCCGTGCTCACCCAGGCGTCCGACGCCTGCTCCGGCGGCCGGCCGGGCGCGCGGCGCGAGAGCCTGGAGGCGTACGTCAAGCGGCTGGAGCGGATCGAGGAGATCGCGGCCGGCAAGCTCGGCGTGGACAAGGTCTTCGCCATGCAGGCCGGCCGGGAGATCCGGGTGATGGTCAAGCCCGACGACGTGGACGACATAGGGGCGGCCGTGCTGGCCCGCGACGTGGCCAAGCAGATCGAGGAGGAGCTGACCTACCCGGGTCAGATCCGGGTGACGGTGGTCCGCGAGTCCCGGGTCACCGAGATCGCCCGCTGACCCACGAACAGACGACGGGCGGGTGGCCTGGCCACCCGCCCGTCGCTCGTTCCCGTCAGATCATCCGCGCGGCGTCGTCGCCGGCGTCCTGGGCGGGCAGCACCTTCGCGGCGGTTCGCGGGGTGCGGCCCATCCGCTTCTGCAACCACCAGGCCAGCACCGACAGCGCACCGCAGATGGCGATGTAGATCGCCGCCACGATCAGGTACGTCGGCACGTACGGCAGGCCGAACGGCAGCCGGCCGCCGATCTGCTTACCGACGAACAGCAGCTCGGGGTACGTGATGATGAAGCCCAGCGCGGTGTCCTTGAGCAGCACGACGAGCTGGCTGACGATCGCCGGGAGCATCGACCGCACGGCCTGCGGCAGCAGGATCAGCCGCAGCACCTGGTTCTTGCGCATACCTATCGCGTACGCGCCCTCGGTCTGCCCGTACGGCACCGCGTTGATGCCGGCCCGGAAGATCTCCGCGAGCACCGAGCCGTTGTAGAGCATCAGCCCGATGACAAGCGCCCAGAGCTTGTCGATCGACCAGCCGTACTGCAACGGCACGTAGTAGCCGAAGAAAATCAGGATCAGCAGGGGGATGGCCCGGAACAGCTCGACCACGAATGTCGCAGGGGTCCGCAGGATCCACTTGTCGCTCAGTCGGGCGCTGGCGAACACCGCGCCGAACAGCAGCGCGAGGACCGCGGCGATGCCTGCGGCCTTCAGCGTCGCCCACAGGCCGCCGAGCAGTTCGCGTTGCACCGAGGCGTACTGGAACTGCTCCCACTTGCGGGCCTCGAACTGCCCGGTGTCGGCGAACTTGTAGCCGATGTAGGCGAGCAGGGCGATGATGCCGGCAGTGGAGACGACGCCCAGGATCGCGTTGCGCCGCTTGGCGCGGGGACCGGGGAGGTCGTAGAGGATCGACGCCTGGCTCAACTCAGCCACCCTTCGTTCGCGGCCGTGCGGCTCGCCAGCTCGCTCATCGGGCCACTCTCCACTTGCGCTCCAGGAACCGCTGCAACGCCACCAGCGGCAGGATGAGGATCAGGAAGCCGATGGTGATCCAGAGCAGGACGGCGAACTGCGGCTCGCCCCGCTCGGCCATGTACGCGGGGATCGCGCCGGCCTCCAGCACCGAGAAACCGGCGGCGATAGTGGTGTTCTTCAGCATCGCGATGAACACGCTCATCATCGGCGGGACCATCGCCCGCAGCGCCTGCGGCAGCACGATGAGCGTGAGCACCTGGCCGAAGGTCATGCCCAGCGCGCGGGCCGCCTCGGCCTGCCCGGCGGCGACAGTGTTGACGCCGGAGCGGATCACCTCGCAGACGAAGGCCGAGGTGTAGACAGTGAGCGCGATGGCGGCGCTGGCGAAGTAGTCGATGTTGACGTCGAGCTTCGGCACCGCGAACACGAGGAACGCGAAGACCAACGTCAGGGGGGTGTTGCGCACCAGGTTGACGTACGTGGCGCCGAACGCCCGCAGCGCCGGTACGGGGGAGACCCGCATCGCGCCGAGCAGCGTGCCGAGGACGAGGCTGCCGACCGCGGCGATCAGGAAAAGTTTGACGGTGTTGGTGAACCCGTCAACGAACAGTTGCCCGTTGTCCGTCAGTACGCGGAAGAACTCGCCCATGCCTCGCTCTCAGTCCTCTGCACGGGCGCCGGACGGGGACCAACCCCGCCCGGCGCCGCAACTCGTGTCGAGCCGGTCGGTCAGTACCGCTCGAGGGTGGGCGGGGTGCCCGCCGAGCCGGACAGGCCGAGCGTGCCGTCGTAGATCTTCTGCCAGGTGCCGTTGGTGAACGACGCCTCGATCTGGTTGTTGACGTAGTCGCGCAGCGCCTTGTCGTCCTTGGGCAGGCCGATGCCGTACTTCTCGGTGCTGAACGGCTGGCCGACCACCTTGAGCTCGGTCGGGCTCTGCGCCGCGTAGCCCTTGAGGATCGCGTCGTCGGTGGTGACGGCGTCGACCTTCTTGTCGAGCAGCTGCGAGACGCACTCCGAGTAGGTCTTGAACTCGACGATGTTGTTCGGCTCGGTCAGGCCCTCGTCGCGGACCTTCTGGATCGGCGTCGAGCCGGTGGCCGAGCACACCTTCTTGCCCTTGAGGGTGTCCTTGCCGGTGATCGACGACTCGTCCTTGCGGACCAGCAGGTCCTGGCCGGCGACGAAGTACGGGCCGGCGAAGGAGATGTCGTTCTTGCGCTTGTCGGTGATCGAGTAGGTGCCGACGTAGTAGTCGACCTCACCACCCTTGATCGCGGTCTCCCGGTTGGCCGACGCGATCTCCTTGTACTCGATCTTCGCCGGGTCGATGCCGAGCGTGCTGGCAACGTACTGGGCGATCTCGATGTCGAAGCCGCACCGCTTGCCCTGGGCGTCCTTGTAGCCGAGGTTCGGCTGGTCGAACTTGACCCCGACGGAGACCTTGCCGGCCGTCTTGATCTTCTCGAAGGTCGGGCTGCCGGCGATGGCCGCGTCCGTCTTCGGGGTGAAGGTCGCGCCGGAGCTCTTGCAGGTGTCGGACTGGGCGGCACCGGAGGCGCTGCCGCCCGCGCTCGGGGTCGGCTCACCCTCCTTGCCGCAGGCCGCGGCCGACAGGGCGAGGGACGCCATCATGGCGACCGCCGCCACGCGCTTCATACGCATACTCTTCTCCTTCTTCGACGAGCCCGCCGGTGGTCGGCGCGCTCCACTACGGACGCCTAGTGCGTGAGGATTTTGGAGAGGAAGTCCTTCGCCCGGTCGCTTCGCGGGTTCTCGAAGAACTCCGCCGGGGAGGCGTCCTCGACGAGCTTGCCGTCGGCCATGAAGATGACCCGGTTGGCGGCGTGCCGGGCGAAGCCCATCTCGTGGGTGACCACGACCATCGTCATGCCGTCGCGGGCCAGCGCGGTCATCACGTCCAGCACCTCGCCGACCATCTCCGGGTCCAGGGCGCTCGTGGGCTCGTCGAAGAGCATGGCCTTGGGCTGCATGGCAAGCGCGCGGGCGATGGCCGCCCGCTGCTGCTGGCCGCCGGAGAGCTGGGCGGGGAACTTGTCCGCCTGGTTGGCGATGCCGACCCGGTCGAGCAGGGCCAGGCCTCGCTCGCGGGCGGCGGCCGGCTTCTCCCTGCGGACCTTCACCGGCCCGAGGGTGACGTTCTCCAGGATCGTCTTGTGCGCGAAGAGGTTGAAGGACTGGAAGACCATGCCCACCTCGCTGCGCAGTTTCGCGAGCGGCTTGCCCTCGGCCGGCAGTGGCTGCCCGTCGAAGGTGATGGTGCCGGAGTTGATCGGTTCCAGTCGGTTGATGGCGCGGCACAGCGTCGACTTGCCGGAGCCGGACGGGCCGATCACCACGACCACCTCGCCCCGACCCACCGACAGTGAGACGTCGTCCAGCACGTGCAGCGGCCCGAACCACTTGTTGACCGCGTCCAGCACGATGAGCGGTTCGCCCGTCGTCACGTCGTTCACCGTCCCTGTCGTCTACCGGAGCGGGGTCGGTTGACCCCCGGTGCGGCCACTGTAGGCGGCGTGATGTGGCAGAACGCAACCCAGCGGGTCACGGAGCGGTAACACCGGTCACGATCGTTGTCGGTCGTCCGATTCCGCACACCCTGCGACGCGCAACGGTGGCGGGACGCCCCTGTTGCCGAGATCATGGGGGGATGACCGAACCGGTACGGCTGACCGCGTACGCCCGTGGTGGCGGGTGCGCCTGCAAGATCCCACCGGGTGAGTTGGAGATCATGGTGGCGGGTCTCGGCCCGGCGACCGGGACGGCCGAGCTGCTGGTCGGGTTGGACCACGGCGACGACGCGGCGGTGGTGCGCCTGGACGAGCGGACCGGCATCGTCAGCACCGCCGACTTCTTCACCCCGGTGGTCGACGACGCGTACGACTGGGGCCGGATCGCCGCGGCCAACGCGCTCTCCGACGTGTACGCGATGGGCGGCACCCCGCTGGTGGCGCTCAACCTGCTCTGCTGGCCGCGTGACGTCCTGCCGCTGGAGCTGGCCCGCGAGGTGCTGCGTGGCGGTCAGGACGTGGCCCGGGAGGCCGGTTGCCACCTGGCCGGCGGGCACAGCGTGGACGACGAGGGTCCCAAGTACGGGCTGGCGGTGACCGGCACCGTCCGCCCGGAGGAACTGATCACTCTCGACGCGGGCCGGGCCGGGCTGCCGCTGTCGTTGACGAAGCCGCTCGGCGTGGGCGTGCTGAACACCAGGCACAAGAACACCGGGGAGAGCTTCCCGGAGGCGGTCGCCACGATGAGTGCGCTCAACCGGGACGCCGCCCGCGCGGCGGTCGCCGCCGGCATCAGGTGCGGCACCGACGTGACCGGGTTCGGGCTGCTCGGGCACGCGTCGAAGCTGGCCCGGGCCAGCCAGCTCACGGTGGCCATCGACACCGCACGGGTGCCCTATCTGGCGGGCGCGCGGGAGGCGCTGCGCGACGGGTACGTCAGCGGCGGCAGCCGGCGCAACCTGGACTGGGTGACCCCGTGGACCGACTTCGGCGCGGCGGACGAGGCCGAGCGGCTGCTGCTGGCCGACGCCCAGACCTCGGGTGGCCTGCTGGTCGCCGGTGAGCTGCCTGGCGCTCCCGTGGTGGGCGAGCTGCTGCCCCGCGGCGAGCACCTCGTCGTCCTGCGCTGACCCACCGGCGCACGGGCGTCGGACACGCGGTGGCGGTGGTGGGGATCGCACACCGTACCCGATAAACTGTCACCTTCCAGCTACTCCGAGCAATGCGGCTCAGGGAAATTTTGCCCGGAATGGTCACAGACCGGTAACTTGCCCCCGGCTGGGGTCAAATGCCCCCCACCATCGTCAGTAAGGCCCGATCCGGAGGCCGGTGGGACGAACGCAGCGAGGAGGCGGAATGACCGAGCTGTGGAACTGGAGAATCGACCGGGTACGACCCGTTGAGGTCTACCCGGCACTGGCCGAGGCGCTCGGTCGGGTGGTGATGCCGCTGGCGGCGGCAGATCCGGCCCGACTGCCGGCGTACGCGGTCGTCTGTGACGTCTGGCAGGCGCCGGGCGAGTTCTCGACGGTGGTGGACTGCTACGGGGTGCCCGAGCGGCTCCCCGAGCACGCCAGCATCGCCGCGCTGGCCCGGCTGCTGGGCCGCAACTGTCTACTGCGTGACGACACGCTGGACGCCACGCGGCACCTGCTCGTCGTCCCGGACGGGACGGTCCGCCCGGTGCACTTCGACGTACGGGACACCGACGACGGCGAGGTGCTCAGCCGGCAACGGCTCTGCACGCTCGGCGACCCCGGCTGTCGGGGCTGGTCGCAGTGTCACCGTTCGCGGTGGGCACCGGACACCGTCGCGCCGGCGCTCGCCGCGGCCTGACCCACAGCGGTCAGGCCCCGGCCGACGCCGCGCCGACGGTCAGCCGCGGCCCTGGGCGGCGGCCGGCCGGTCCGCGGCGCCCGCCCCGGCACCCCGGACCACGAGCTGGTCGAGCAGGGTGCGGGTGGCCTCCGCCACGGCGGCCACCGCGGCGTCGAAGGCGGCGGCGTTGTGCGCGGCGGGCGCCCGGAAGCCAGAGATCTTCCGGACGTACTGCAACGCCGCCGCCTCGATGTCGGTGTCCGTCACCTGCGGGGTGAACGGCTCACGCAGCGTCTTGATGCTCCGGCACATGGGCGTTTCTCCTCGTCTCGTGCGCTACTCGACCAACGATGACATCGTTGGGGCTGTTGCCTGTTCTGGTGGCGCGTCAGGGCCGTCGGGCCGTCCATCACACCTCCCGTGGGGCTCCCACGGGACCCGGAGACTCACTGTGGACCAGAAGCCCGCACCGCCCGCCGGTCGGAGTCCCGACCCGATCGCGTCGATCCTGAGGACTCGGCTCGACCAGGTCGCGACCGAGCGCCCCGAGACGGTCGACGTGCTCCTGCGCCGCGTCCTCCCCCCGATCACCGGTCCGGCGGAGACGGTCGTACCCGTCACCTCCTTCAATTCGGCCATCTGACCCTATGACGGCTTGGCGATCCGTGCCGGCCCCGCCGGGCGCCCCGATCGGCCAGTACGTCCTGAAGGTGCACAGCCGATGCGACCTGAGTTGCGACCACGACAGGCACCGCCGCGCCACCCGGACGCCCTGCGCTGCCTGGCGAACCTGGCGCTCGTCCTGCGCGGGAGCGACGGCGATCAGCCCTCCGCGACCATCACCACGCCCGTGGTGGAGCTGAGCGAGGTGGTCGCGGCGGACCATCCGAGCGTACGGGCGCTGCGGGAGGGGAGGTTCGTCGCCCGGATCATCGACCCTCACCCGTTCTGACACCCGGGCCCGCTCGCGCCCTGTCCCGGGTCAATGCCACTCTCCGTGCCCTGTCGGGCGGGCCGCTACCCTGGTAGCCCGAGGGGAAGGGGCGCCAACAGGGTGGCTAGGACCTACAACGTCGTCACGTACGGCTGCCAGATGAACGTGCACGACTCCGAACGCATCTCCGGCCTGCTGGAGCAGGCGGGGTACGTGCGCGCGCCCGCCGGCGACGACACCCCGGACGTGGTCATCTTCAACACCTGCGCGGTGCGGGAGAACGCCGACAACCGGCTCTACGGCAACCTCGGTCGGCTGCGCCCGGTGAAGGACAAGCACCGGGACATGCAGATCGCGGTCGGCGGCTGCCTCGCCCAGAAGGACCGTGGCGAGATCGTCCGCAAGGCACCCTGGGTGGATGTCGTCTTCGGCACGCACAACATCGGCTCGTTGCCGGTGCTGCTGGAGCGGGCCCGGCACAACTCCGCCGCCGAGGTGGAGATCCTCGAGTCGCTTGACGTGTTCCCCTCCACGCTGCCGACCCGCCGCGAGTCGACGTACGCCGGCTGGGTGTCGATCTCGGTGGGCTGCAACAACACCTGCACGTTCTGCATCGTGCCGTCGCTGCGCGGCAAGGAGCGGGACCGCCGCCCCGGCGACATCCTCTCCGAGGTGCGCGCCCTGGTCGACGAGGGTGTGCTGGAGGTGACGCTGCTCGGGCAGAACGTCAACTCCTACGGCGTGGAGTTCGGCGACCGGTACGCGTTCGGCAAGCTGCTGCGCGCCTGCGGCGACATCGACGGCCTGGAGCGGGTCCGGTTCACCAGCCCGCACCCGAAGGACTTCACCGACGACGTGATCGCCGCGATGGCCGAGACGCCCAACGTCTGCCACTCGCTGCACATGCCGTTGCAGTCCGGCTCCGACGACGTGCTCCGGGCGATGCGGCGGTCCTACCGCTCGGAGCGGTACCTGGGCATCATCGAGAAGGTCCGGGCGGCCATGCCGGACGCGGCGATCACCACCGACATCATCGTCGGGTTCCCCGGCGAGACGGAGGCGGACTTCCAGCGCACCCTTGACGTGGTGCGCGAGGCCCGCTTCTCCTCGGCCTTCACGTTCCAGTATTCGAAGCGCCCCGGCACTCCTGCCGCGACGATGGACGGCCAGCTGCCCAAGCCTGTCGTGCAGGAGCGCTACGAGCGGCTGATCGCCACCGTCGAGGAGATCACCTGGGCGGAGAACAAGCGCCTGGTGGGGGAGACCGTCGAGGTGCTGGTCGCGGTCGGCGAGGGCCGCAAGGACGAGCGGACCGGGCGGATGTCCGGCCGGGCGCGCGACGGTCGGCTTGTGCACTTCGACGCCGGCAGCTTCGCGGGGTCGATCCGGCCCGGTGACATCGTGCACACGGCCATCACGTACGCAGCGCCGCACCACCTCAACGCCGACGGGGCGCCCCTGTCGCACCGCCGCACCCGGGCCGGCGACGCCGCCGAGGCCGGCCGCTCCCCGCGTACCCCTGGGGTGTTGCTCGGTCTGCCGACGATCGGCGCGCCGCCGGTCGTGCCCGCGCCCACCGCCGGCTGCGCCGCGCAGTGACGTCGAGGAAGGGCCCCGGGCGGGGCCCTTCCTCGAACCGCCGGGTCAGACGGTGATCCGGCCGGCGCCCGCGCCGGCAGTCACGACGGACTTGACGTTGCTCGCGGTGTCCAGCTGGTAGGAGTACGGGATGCCTGCCACGCTGCCGCCGGCCTGGCCGGCGGGTGAGTTGACGAAGTGGTTGTTCCGGGCCACCAGGCTGCCCGGCCCGGAGTCGCCCTCGCCGAGGTGGTACGTGTCGGGGACGTTCTCGAAGTAGTTGCCCTCGACGAGGACGCCGGCGTTCTCGGTGGACGCGACGCCGTAGCCGCCGTTGGCCCGGTAGTAGTTGTTGAACACGTGCACCGGGTTGCCGAAGCGCACCCGGGGGTTGCGCTGGTTGCTGCCGTCGAACCAGTTGTGGTGGTAGCTCACCCGCAGGTGACCGATGTCCTGGCTGCCGTTGTCGTCGCTGTGGCCGAGCAGCATCGTCTTGTCGTGGTTGAACACCCGGTTCCAGGACACGGTGACGAAGTCCGATCCGCGTTTGATGTCGACGGCGCCGTCGTACCCGTTGCTGAAGCTGTTGTGGTCGATCCAGATGTTGGTGGCCGACTCCTGCACGTTTATCGCGTCGTCGTTCCAGTCCCGGAAGGTCAGGTTCCGGATGATGACGTTGCGGTCACCGCTGATGTTGAGTCCGCAGCCGGCGATTGTCGCGCCGGAGTTGCCGAGGATGGTCTTGTTGGACCGGACCCGCAGCATTCCCGAGCAGGAGATGGTCCCGGACACCCGGATCACCGCAGCGCCTGTGGCGTTCAGCGCGCTGGTCAGCGCCGAGGCGTTGGTGACGGTGGTCGTGGCTGCGGTGCCGCCACCGGTGGTGCCGCCGTTCTGGGTGGCCCAGCCGACAAGGCCGGTCTGCGGCGGGCTCGTGGGCGGGGGCGTCGTGGGTGGAGGGGTGGTCGGCGGGGGTGTGGTGGGCGGCGGGGTGGTCGGGGTGGTGCCGCCGGTGCAGGCGACGTTGTTGAGGGTGAAGCCGGTCGGAGCCGGGTTGCCTGAGTTGTTCCAGCTCGCGTTGAAGCCGAACGAGGTGCTGCCGTTGGTCGCCAGGTTGGCGTTGTAGTCGACGTTCGTCGCGGAGACCTGGCCGCCGCTCTGCGTGACTGTCGCGCCCCACGCCTGGCTGACCTGCTGGCCGGCCCCGTACGACCAGCGCAGCGCCCACCCGGCGACGGGATCGCCGAGGTTGGTGACAGTGACGTTGCCGGTGAATCCGCCAGGCCACTGGCTGGCGACCGAGTACGCCACCTGGCAGCCGGCCGCCGCCTGGGCGGTGACGGCGCTCAGCAGGCTGGCGGTGACGAGGGTGGCGGTGGCTGCGGCGGTGCTGGCGATCAGCGTCATCCGACGCCGTCCTGTGCGCATGCTGCTTCCTTTCGGTGAGACGGTGACCGTCGCGACGCCCATGCCCGTGGGCGGCGAGGTCGACCGGAACCTGTGGTCCCGGGCCCGCCGGTGCAGGTTCGTGAAGGAAAGCGGCTCCCGCGCTGGCGCTGGCCACCCGAGGGCAAGCGCTTTCCCGATGAGAACATAGAAGCATCTGAATGTAAATGGCCGGGGGCGGCCGGCACCCGTACCTCGGTGCCGGCCGCCCCCGGTGGCTCAGCAGCCGGTGCCGTTGAGTTTCACGGTCGCCGGAGCGCTGGCGGTGCCGTTGGCGGTGAAGCCCACGGTGACCGACCCGCCCGCCGCCAGGGAGGGGGTGTGGCCCGGCGCGGCTGCGGTGACAGTCGTACCGGACTGCGTGACCGTGGCGTTCCAACCACTGCCCAACGTCACCCCGGACGGCCAGCTCCAGGTGACCGACCACGGGTTCACCGCCGCCGAGCCCGTGTTCTTCACTGTCAACTCACCCTGGAAGCCGCCCTGCCAGGCGTTGACCTGCCGGTAGGTGGCGGTGCAGGCGCCCGTCGGAGGGTCCGTCGGGCCGCCCGTCGGCCCGCCCGTCGGCCCGCCCGTCGGCCCGCCCGTCGGCCCGCCCGTCGGCCCGCCCGTTCCGCCGGACGGCGCGATCAGGTACGGCTGGAGGATCGCCTGCTTGGTCGTGTTGATGTTCGTCCAGTCGTCGAGCGCGATGCCGCCGGTGTCACCCGAGTTCGGGTTCCACGACCAGTAGGTGAAGGACATCCCGGTCACCCCGGTGCCGGTGTACGCCATCAGCTTCTCCAGCCACACCCGGTCCTTCGGGTCGGCCAGTGTGCTGCCGAACTCACCCATCATGATCGGCGCGATGTTCTGCTTGTAGAGGTAACCCCAGTACTTGTCCCAGATCGCCGGCATGTTCGCCGGGTAGTCCGGGGCGTCGAACCAGGTCTGCCGGTACACCGACGTCGCGTACTCGTGCGGCGAGTAGACCAACCGGTTCGCCACGTTCAGCCGTACCGGGAACTGGCCGGCCTTGGACAGGTTGCCACCCCACCAGCCGCAGTCCTCGTCGTTGCTCGGGTCGTTGTCCCACACGTTGGAGAGGCCACCACTCGGGCAGCTCACCCCCTCAACGAAGATCAACCAGTTGGGCTGGACACCGAGGACGGCGTTGCCGGCCCGCTCGGCGGCCAGCCGCCAGTCCCGGGCGGTGTCACCACAACCCCAGCACGCGCCGGTCGCCGCCGGGTTGGTGCCCTCGGCATGCGGCTCGTTGTGCAGGTCCGCGCCGATCACCGTGGGGTTGCCCGCGTACCGCTGCGCGAGCATCTTCCAGTCGTTGATCCAGGTCGCCTCGGAGACCGTCGACGTGTACCACAGCGGCGACTGCCCGGCCGACGTCGGCCGGTGTCGGTCGAGGATGATCCGCATCCCCTTGCTGCCGGCGTAGTCGATCACCTTGTCCAGGATCTGCAACGGCGACAACCCGACCAGGTCCGGGTTGACGAAGTCGTTGATCCCGGTGGCAGTCGCGCCCGGCTTCAGCGCGTCGTTCGAGTACGGCACCCGCAACGTGTTGTAACCAAGGCTGGCCATCTTGTCGAGCTGCCCCCGCCACGGGTTGCTCGACCACAACCCGTGGAAGGTCTTGTTGTCGGTCTCCATGCCGAACCAGTTGATACCCGTCAACCGGACCGTGGCGCCGGTGCTGTCCACGATCTGATTGCCGTTCGTGTGCAGGTACCCGGTACCGGTGCCAGCGGCGACGGCCGGGCTGGTGCTGACGGTGGCGGCGATGAACACGCCGGCCGCGACTGTGGCGAGCGCGGTCAACGCGCCGCCGAGAGCGGTGGGACGGAACATTCGAGCTCCACTTCGGAGGTCCGACGCCGTCGATGAACGACGCCGGCGGGCGGCCGTCCGCACGTCACGCCCCCAAGGGGTACGCGGACAGTGCGCGACGGCCCATGTCACGCGGACGTGGACACTCGCGAACGCTCACCGGCGACCCTCCGACGGCGGTGTCCCGCAGTCGTCGCCCTCGTGCCGGTGGCCCTACCTGGCTCCGCCGCTCATTCTGATCAGCCCACCTCAATGCGTCAACCAGCCATCCGGCCGGTCGGACGATCCCTCGCCCCCGCCCCCGCGCCGCGCCCCCGCCCCCGCCCCCCGCAAGATCGCGCTCGATCCTGGAAGTAGTGGCCTTGAGACGCCGGGATACCACTACTTCCAGGATCGAGCGCGATCATGACCCGCGAGGGCGTCCGACGCCCCGCCTGCCGGCGACCCGCGCCACCGCACCCCTTCAAGATCCCCACAACTTCAGGGAAGTTGCTGCCTCCGGCGCGTCCGAGGCAGCAACTTCCGGGATGTTGTGAGGATCTTGGCGCGGGGCGCGGGGCGCGGGGCGCGGGGCGCGGGGCGCGGGGCGCGGGGCGCGGGGCGCGGGAGCCCCCGGTCCCGTCAGGGGACCGGGGGCTCCCGGTGACGCGTCGACTCAGCCGGCCTGCTCGGCGAGCTGGAGGAACTGCCGCTTGGCGGTGAGGGCCTGCTCGGCCTCCTTGATCCGGCGGGCGTCGCCGGCGCTCTGCGCCCGGGCCAGCCGGTCCTCGGCCTCCGCCACCTGTGCCCGCATCTGGGCGAGCAGCGGGTTGTCTTCCTTGGTGGTGCGGCGCCACGCGGAGTCCATCACTTCGCGGACCTTGTCGTCGATGACACGCAGTCGGCGCTCCAGCCCGGCGGCGGCCTCGCGGGGCACCCGCCCGGCCTCGTGCCACTGGGCCTGGATCTCCCGCAGCTTGGCCTGGGCGCCCTTCGGGTCGGCGTCGATGTCGAGGGCTTCCGCCTCGGCCAGGAGGGCCTGCTTGCGCTCCAGGTTGCCGCGCTGCTCGTTGTCGCGGGCCGAGAAGACCTCACTGCGCCGGCTGAAGAAGGCGTCCTGCGCGCCGCGGAACCGTTCCCACAGCTTCTGCTCGGCCTCCTTGGAGGCGCGCGGAGCGGCCTTCCACTGCGTCATCAGTTCCTTGAGCTGGTTGGCGGTGGCCGCCCACTCGGTGGAGTCCTTGAGCTTCTCGGCTTCGGCGACCAGCTCCTCCTTGACGGTCTGCGCCTGCTTGCGCTGCGCGTCGAGGGAGGCGAAATGGGCGCCCCGGCGGCGGGTGAAGCCGTCCCGGGCGGCGGCGAACCGCTTCCACAGCTCACCGTCGGCCTTCTTGTCGACCCCGCGGATGGTCTTCCACTCGTCGAGGATCTCCTTGAGCCGGTCGCCGGCGGTCTTCCAGCCGGTGGATTCGGCGGCGAGCTTCTCGGCCTCCTCGACCAGCGCGGTCTTGCGTGCCAGGGCTTCGACGCGCGCGGCGTCGCGGGCGGCCCGGGCCTCACCTGCCTTCTCCTCGGCGAGGGTGGCCAGCTTGTCCAGTCGCGCGGCCAGCGCGTCGATGTCGCCGACCACGTGCGCCTCGGGGAGCGTGGCGCGGATCCGCCGGATCGTGCTCAGCGAATGCCCGGCGTCCGCCGCACCCGAGTTGAGCCGCGCTTCGGTCAGATCCACCTCGGTCACCAGGTCGGCGAAGCGGCGGGCGAAGTGGGCCAGCCCCTCCTCCGGTGCTCCCGCCTGCCAGGATCCGACCACCCGCTCGCCCTCGGCGGTCTTGACGTACACGGTGCCGTCCGCGTCCACCCGTCCGAAGGCAGTCCAGTCGCTCATGTGCCCATCCTCGATCTCCCGGCGTCGAAGGAACGAGTCCCCCGTCGCCGCCACGGCGCAGTCAACTTGCTTCCGGCATTGTCACAGGTCCAACCCGGTCCGCGTCGAGCGCCTATCGCCGACCGTGACCATACGGTGTCCTAGTGACCGAATGACCGGATCGGCGCGGAGACGCACCGGGGATTCCCGCTACGGTGGGCGGGTGCCACTGGTCGCCGCCGTTGTCTGCCCGCATCCGCCCCTGCTCGTGCCCGAGGTGGCCGGCACCGCCGCGCCCGAGCTGGACGATCTGCGGGCGGCGTGTGACACCGCCGTCCGTCGGTTGTTGGCCGTCGACCCGGACGCGGTGGTCCTGCTCGGCGCCGGCCCGACGACGGGCCCGATCTTCGCCCCGGCCACCGGTTCGTTGCAGCCCTGGGGCGTGGATCTGGACGTACCCCTGGTGCCCGGCCAGCCCGACCGGGGCGCCGTGCTGCCCCTGAGCCTGACCGTCGGCGCGTGGCTGCTCGCCCGCCAGGACGTGCGCGCGCAGGTGGCGGCCGTGCAGGTGGCCGCCGACGCCGGCGCAGCCGAGGTGGAGGCCCTCGCCGAGTCGATCGCCGGTTCGGCTGTGCGGGTGGCGCTGCTGGTGCTCGGCGACGGGTCGGCGTGCCGGGGGCAGAAGTCCCCGGGGTACGACGATCCGCGCGCCGAGGCGTACGACAGGCGGGTTGCCACGGCCCTGGCCGGGGCGGACCTGGACGTGCTGCTCGACCTCGACCCGGTGGTGTCGACGGAGCTGAAGGCCGCCGGCCGGGCGTCCTGGCAGGTGCTGGCCGGCGCGGCCCGGTCGAGCGGCGGCGGGTGGCGCGGTGAGCTGCTGCACGACGCGGCGCCCTACGGTGTGGCCTACTTCGTGGCGTCCTGGGAGCGGATGTGAGCGGCACCGTGGTCGCGGTCGTCGGCCCGACGGCGGCGGGCAAGTCGGCGTTGAGTATCGCGTTGGCGCACGCGCTGGACGGTGAGGTGGTCAACGCCGATTCGATGCAGCTCTACCGGGGCCTGGACATCGGCACCGCCAAGCTGACCCCGGCCGAGCGGGACGGGGTGCCGCACCATCTGCTGGACATCTGGGAGGTCAGCGAGCCGGCGAGCGTCGCGGAGTACCAGCGGCTGGCCCGGGCGGCGGTGGACGACATCCTGTCCCGGGGGCGGGTGCCGCTGCTGGTCGGCGGGTCCGGGTTGTACGTGCGGGCGGTGCTTGAGCGTTTCGAGTTCCCCGGCACCGACCCGGCGCTGCGGGAGCGGCTGGAGCGGGAGTTGGCCGAGGTCGGCCCGCCGCCGCTGTACGCGCGGCTGCGCGAGGCCGATCCGGTCGCCGCCCAGGGCATCCTGCCGGGCAATGGTCGGCGGATCGTGCGGGCCCTGGAGGTGATCGAGTTGACCGGCGCGCCGTTCACTGCCTCGCTGCCGCAGCCGACGCCGTACTACCCGTCGGTGCAGCTCGGCGTCGACCTGGACACCGGCCTGCTGGACGAGCGGATCGCGGCGCGGGTGGACCGGATGTGGGCCGACGGCCTGGTGGCCGAGACCCGCGAGCTGCTGGGCCGGGGGCTGGCCGAGGGGCGGACGGCGAGTCGGGCGCTGGGCTACCAGCAGGTGTTGCGGCAGCTCGCGGGTGAGCTGACCGAGGCGCAGGCGCGCGACGAGACGGTCCGGGCGACGCGGCGGTTCGTCCGCAGGCAGCGCTCCTGGTTCCGGCGTGACCCCCGGATCCGCTGGCTGGACTCGGCGGCACCGGACCTGTTCGAGGCCGCCCTGCGTCTGGTGCCGGCCGCTGCGCGATGATGGGGGTGTGGAGTTCACCAAGGGCCACGGCACCGGCAACGACTTCGTCCTCCTTCCCGACCCGGACGGTCAGCTCGACCTGACTCCGGAGCTGGTCGCGGCGCTCTGCGACAGGCGGCGGGGCATCGGTGCGGACGGGGTGCTGCGGGTGGTCCGCGCGGCCAAGCATCCCGACGGCGCCGGGCTGGCCGGTGAGGCCGAGTGGTTCATGGACTACTGGAACGCCGACGGCTCGTTCGCCGAGATGTGTGGCAACGGCGCCCGGGTCTTCGTCCGGTACCTGCTCGACGCCGGCCTGGCGACCCCCGCCGGCGCGGCGCTGCCGGTGGCCACCCGGGCCGGCGTCGTGCGCGCGCTCGTCGAGGGCGGCGCGGTCTCCGTCGAGATGCGCCGACCCCGGGTGTACGACGAGTCGGCCGCCACCCTCGGCGGATTGACCCTGGCCGGTACGGCTGTGGACGTGGGCAACCCGCACCTGGTGTGTGTGCTGCCGGCGGGGGTCGAGTTGGCCGCGCTGGATCTGACCCGCGCTCCGGGGTTCGACCCGGAGGTGTTCCCGGCGGGCGTGAACGTGGAGTTCATCGTGGCCGGCGACCCGGTGCACGGCACCGACGGGCACAGCCTCATGCGCGTGTACGAGCGCGGCAGCGCCGAGACCCTGTCCTGCGGCACGGGCGCCTGCGCGGTGGGCGCGGTGGCCCTGCGCGACGTCGGTCGGGACACCGGCGTGGTCGCGGTCGACGTCCCCGGCGGCCGCCTCACGGTAACGGTCACCGAGAGCTCCTGCTGGCTGTCCGGACCCGCCGTTCTGGTGGCAACGGGTGAGGTCGACCTCTCCACCCTGCCCACCGCCGTCTGACACCGAGCGGATCCGCGCGCCGGGCTGCGCCGGTCGGTGGGGCCCTTTGCTCTGCTTCACCCCGCGCAACGCCCGGTGTCCGATTACCGGACACGCGCCGTTGCGTGGGTTGAAGCAGAGCAAAGCGGGGGAGACGACCCAGCCGAGGGCTCCGTGCCTGCTTCCGGCGTCACGCCGCCGGACTGCTCGTCAGGGCGTCGCGCTGGCGTTGGCCGCGATCTCCGGAAGGTCGGACGGGCCGGGGTCGGCCGCCGGCAGCGGGCTGGGGTTGTGCGCGGCGGCGCGGACGGCGGCGGCGACCGCCGGGGCGACCCGGGAGTCGAAGACGCTCGGCACGATCACCGTCGGGTTGATCTTGTCCTCGCCGACCACATCGGCGATGGCCCGGGCGGCCGCGATGGCCATCTCCTCGGTGAACTCCTCGGCGTGCGCGTCGAGCATGCCGCGGAACACCCCGGGGAACGCGAGCACGTTGTTGATCTGGTTCGGCTGGTCGGAGCGGCCGGTGGCGACCACTGCGGCGTGCTTGCGCGCCTCGCGCGGGTCGACCTCCGGGTCGGGGTTGGCCAGCGCGAAGACGATCGAGTCCTTCGCCATCTGGGCGATGTCGTCGCCGGTGAGCAGATTCGGCGCGCTGACCCCGATGAACACGTCCGCGCCCCGGATGGCGCCGGGCAGGTCGCCCGAGTAGTTCTCCTTGTTGGTGTTCTCCGCCAGCCACTGCCAGGCCGGGTTCAGCCCGGTCAAGCCGCGGTGCAGGGCGCCCTCGCGGTCGTACGCGATGATGTCGCCGACGCCCTGACGCAGCAGCAGCTTCATGATCGCGGTCCCGGCCGCGCCCGCTCCAGAGACGACCACCCGGACGTCCGCGAGCTGCTTGCCCACGACGCGCAGCGCGTTGGTGAGCGCGGCCAGCACGCAGATCGCGGTGCCGTGCTGGTCGTCGTGGAAGACCGGGATGTCCAGCGCCTCGCGCAGCCGGGCCTCGATCTCGAAGCAGCGCGGCGCGGCGATGTCCTCCAGGTTGATCCCGCCGTACGCCGGCGCGATCGCCTTGACGATCTGCACGATCTCGTCGGTGTCCTGGGTGTCCAGCACCACCGGCCAGGCGTCCACCCCTCCGAAGCGCTTGAACAGCGCCGCCTTGCCCTCCATCACCGGCAGTGACGCGGCCGGGCCGAGGTTGCCCAGGCCGAGGACCGCCGAACCGTCGCTGACCACGGCGACGGTGTTGCGCTTGATGGTGAGCCGCCGGGCGTCCGCCGGGTTCTCGGCGATGGCCATGCAGACCCGGGCCACCCCCGGGGTGTACGCCCGGGACAGCTCGTCACGGTTGCGCAGCGCGACCTTCGAGGTCACCTCGATCTTGCCGCCGAGGTGCAGCAGGAACGTCCGGTCCGACACCTTGCGCACGTCCACGCCGTCGAGCGCGGTCAACGCGTCGACCACCTGGTCGGCGTGGCCGGCGTCGGCGGTGTCGCAGGTCAGGTCGACGATCACGTGGGTCGGGTCGGAGTCCACCACGTCCAACGCCGTGACGATCGCCCCGGCCTCGCCGACCGAGGTGGTGAGGCGGCCGATCGAGGAGGCATCAGCGGTCACGGCGATTCGGATGGTGATCGAAAAGCCGGCGCTCGGCAGTCGGGTGATGGCCACGGGATCCCTCCGTCACGGCTGTGCGGCCGGTCGACCGCCGCCCGCATTTCTACCGGGTTGTCGTGGCCGACCAGCATTCGCCCCCACTTTTGGCGACCTTCAGCATGGGCATATAGCAGGTGCGTTCGGTGTTGTCTCATGTCAGGATTACGTTCTACTTATCAAAACGGACAGGAGAACCGCTTGCGAGACCAGGAGAGCTTTGTCCCCGTCGAGGACGAGCTCGACGACGTCACCACCGGCGAGATGGAGCTGTCGGAGCGACAGTCCCTGCGACGCGTACCAGGCCTGTCGACCGAGCTCACCGACGTCACCGAGGTGGAATACCGCCAGCTGCGGCTGGAGCGGGTCGTCCTGGTGGGCGTCTGGACCGAGGGTTCGGTGACCGACGCGGAGAATTCCCTGACCGAGCTGGCCGCGCTCGCCGAGACCGCCGGTTCGCAGGTGCTCGAAGGGCTCATCCAGCGCCGTACGCGCCCCGACCCGGCCACCTACATCGGCCGTGGCAAGGTCGACGACCTCGGCGCGGTGGTGCTCTCCACGGGCGCCGACACGGTCATCTGCGACGGCGAGTTGTCCCCGTCGCAGCTGCGTAACCTGGAGCAGCGCACCAAGGTCAAGGTCGTCGACCGGACGGCGCTGATCCTCGACATCTTCGCCCAGCACGCCAAGAGCAAGGAAGGTAAGGCGCAGGTCGAGCTGGCCCAACTCGAATACCTGCTGCCGCGGCTCCGCGGTTGGGGTGAGACGCTCTCCCGCCAGACGGGTGGTTCCGGTCGGGGTGGCGGCGCCGGCGGCGGCGTGGGTGTGCGTGGTCCCGGTGAGACCAAGCTGGAGACCGATCGGCGGCGGATCCGCCACCGCATCTCCCGGCTGCGTCGCGAGATCAAGAGCATGCGCACGGTACGCGTCACCAAGCGTGCCCGACGCACCCGCAACTCGGTGCCCGCCGTGGCCATCGCCGGCTACACGAACGCCGGCAAGTCCAGCCTGCTCAACCGGTTGACCGGCGCGGGCGTGCTGGTGGAGAACGCGCTCTTCGCGACATTGGACCCGACCACCCGCAAGGCAACCGCCTCGGACGGGCGGCTCTACACGCTCTCCGACACGGTCGGCTTCGTCCGCCACCTTCCGCACCAGATCGTCGAGGCGTTCCGCTCGACGCTGGAGGAGGTCGCGGAGGCGGACCTGGTGGTGCACGTCGTCGACGGCACCCACCCGGATCCGGAGGAGCAGGTCCGGGCGGTGCACGAGGTGCTCGCCGAGGTGGGCGCGGACCGGCTGCCCGAGCTGCTGGTGGTCAACAAGACCGACGCCACCGACGAGGACACGCTGCTGCGACTCAAGCGGCTCTGGCCGGACGCGATCTTCGTTTCGGCGCACTCCGGCCGAGGCGTCGATGGGCTGCGCGCCGCCATCGAGGACCGGCTGCCGCAGCCGGCCGTCGAGGTCCGGGCGGTCCTGCCGTACGAGCGCGGTGACCTGGTGTCCCGGGTGCACCGCACGGGCGAGGTGCTCAGCACCGCGCACCTGCCCGAGGGCACTCTGCTGCACGTTCGGGTCAGCGCCGAGCTCGCGGCCGAGTTGGCGCAGTTCGACGTGGAACGGCAGGGTCAGGCGGCCGGCAGCCGCGCCTGAGCGGCCACGGCGTCATCCACAGGAAACGCGTGGCATGCGACACTGGCCGAATGCGCCGCGTTGTTTCCTCGGTCACGGTTGCCCTAGGCCTGTTCGGGGCAACCGTGGCGCTCGCCGGAGTCGCCGCGGCGGCTCCCGCCCCTGGAGCGTCCGAGCCGCCCGCCGCCAAGCCCGGCAAGAAGCAGTGCACGATCGCCGACGAGCGGTTGCGCGAGCTGTCCGGCCTGGTGGCCACCAAGAGCGGCTTCATCGTGATCAACGACGGCACCGAGAACGAGGCACGCAAGCGTGTCTTCTTCCTCGACACCAAGTGCAAGATCTCGAAGGAGCCGGTCCGGTACTCGGGGCAGGGCCCGTTCGACACCGAGGACCTGGCGCTCTCCCCGAACGGCGCGACGCTCTGGATCGGCGACATCGGCGACAACGTCTCCTCGAAGGAACGCCGTAAGAGGGTCGCGCTCTGGTCGATGCCGGTCAGCGGCGGCAAGCAGCCGGTGCTGCACCGACTCTCGTACCCGGAGGGCAAGCCGCACGACGCCGAGGCGCTGCTCATCGGCAACGACAACAAGCCGCTGATCATCACCAAGGTGACAAGCGGCAAGGCGGAGATCTTCACCCCGTCGGCGGCGCTCAAGACCGGTGACACCGAACCGGTGCCGATGCGCAAGGTCGGCGACATCACGTTGCCCAAGACGCAGACGGACAACCCGCTCAACACGTTCGGGCGGGTGGCGATCACCGGCGCGGCCCGGTCCCCGGACGGCAACCGGGTGGTCCTGCGCACCTACGCGGACGCCTTCGAGTTCGACGTGACAGGTGGGGACATCGTCACCGCGCTCACCACCGGGAAGCCTCGGGTGACGCCGCTGACGGACCCGTTCGGAGAGGCGATCAGCTACTCACCGGACGGCAAGAGCTTCCTCACCGTCTCCGACGGCGGCCAGTTGGGCCCCGAGGACCCGATCGACATCCTCAGCTACGCCCCGTCCAGCTCGACCTCGGTGCCGCTGGCAGCCGAGGGGGGCGCCAAACCGTCCGCCGCCAAGTCATGGACCTCCGGGCTGAGCTTCGACGACATCACCTACCTGGTCGGCGCGGTAGGTCTGCTGGGTCTGCTGCTGGTCGGTGCCGGCATCATCGGCATCGTCCGGGCGCGTCGCCGGCCGCCGTCCGAGCCGTCCGACCGCTCGGATCCCGACGGCGAGCCCCTCGGTGGCCCGCGTGGTGGGCGTACCGAGTCGGGCGGGGACCGTCCGGCAGGCGTCTACGGTGGCGGCAAGGCTGCGGGGGGCGCGGTCTACGGTGCGGGCGGTGGCGCGGGTCGCGGTGGCGCGGGTCGTGGCGGCGCCGCCCCGGCTGCGGGTGCGGTGTACGGCGGTGGCCGTCCTGCGGCCCCTGACGGCGGCTACGGCGGAGCCCGGCCGGGCGGCGCCGGTGGTGGCGTCTACGGCGGCGCGCGTCCCCCGGCGGGCGGCGGTGGCCGTCCCTCGGGTGGTGGCGGCGGTCGGCCCGCGGGCGGTGGCGGGGGTCGACCCCCGGCCGGCGGTGGGGGTCGTCCCGGCGGTGGTGTGTACGGCGGTGCCGGTCAGCCCGGCGGGGGCCGGGCTGAGCCGCCCCGGCGTGGTGGGCCGGAGCCCGACTACCGGGGTCAGCGACCCGGCCGGCGACGCGATGAGGATGCGCCCGGCGACCCGTACCGGCAGCAGCCGGGGCGCGGCCCCCGGGGCGACCGTTACTAGCTCAACGGCCAGGCCGGAAGGCGGGCGCGGGTGAGCGCTGGGGGCACCCACCCGTTGCCCGCTCTCAGATGCGGCGCAGCACCGCCACGACCCGGCCCATGATGGTGGCGTCGTCACCGGGGATCGGGTCGAAGGCAGGGTTCTGTGGCATCAGCCAGACGTGCCCGTCGCGGTGCCGGTAGGTCTTGACCGTCGCCTCGCCGTCGAGCATCGCGGCCACGATCTCGCCGGAGTCGGCGGTCGGCTGCTGGCGGACGACGACCCAGTCGCCGTCGCAGATCGCCGCGTCGAGCATCGAGTCGCCCTTGACCTGGAGCATGAAGACCTCGCCCTCGCCCACCAGCTCGCGGGGCAGCGGGAAGATGTCCTCCACGGCCTGCTCGGCGAGGATCGGCCCACCGGCGGCGATCCGGCCGAGCATCGGCACGTACGCCGGGGTCGGCCGCTGCGCGCGGGTCAGCTCGTCGTCGATGGCCTCGCTGGGGGCGCGGACGTCCACCGCGCGCGGCCGGTTGGGGTCGCGGCGCAGGAAGCCCTTCTTCTCCAGCTCCTTGAGCTGGTAGGCGACGCTGGACGGCGACACCAGGCCGACCGCCTCGCCGATCTCGCGCACGCTCGGCGGGTAGCCGTGCCGCTCCACCCAGGTGCGGATGAACTCCAGGATGCGGCGCTGGCGGGCGGTCAGGTCGACAGTCGCCGGGTCGGGGAAGGCGCTGACCACAGGGGTTACCTGGCGCACGGCGGGCTGGCCCGTCCGGCTGCGCGCGGCGCTGCGGCGTCGGGTGGCCGGGGGGCCTGCCTCGGTGATGTGCTGCGGCGTCTTCGGCCGGCTGGCCCGGTCCTCGGTCACGTCCGTCCTCCCTGGTCGGCGCTGGGTGCCTCGTCGGCTCGTGGTGCGTGCGGTGGTGCCACGTTGTTCCTGACCGTATAGGTGAGATCGGTCATTTTCAAACATCTGTACGACCTCCCGCCGGCGTGTCGGCATGAAAAACGACGCCGGTCGTACGGATGTTCTGATAAATGGTACGTCGGCTGGTACACGTGTTCGATCTTCGGGCCGTTTTCCGGGTCGGTTCGGTCCGGTCGGCCGGTAACCCGGGCGGGGTGTCGGCGTTGGGTTTTCGGCGGAGGGAGGGGCTCGATTGCCCGGATGGTCCGTGACGCGCCGGACACGCCGGCCAACTTGACCCGGGTTGCCAAGCGACATACGGTCAACCCCTAGATGTAGTAGTGACACGGGCGTAAGTTGCCTACAGGTTGGGTCCGACTACCGACCGCACTCCCGTAACGTTGATCACGGTGGGGGCCATGAGCGCATGGCACCACCGTGGTGGGTCGTGCCCGGGTGCGTCCGGTACGACGTGGTTGATCATGATTAGGAGGGGCGCGATGCGGTGTCCGTACTGCCGGCACGCTGACTCCCGGGTGGTCGACTCGCGGGAGGCCGACGACGGCCAGCTCATCCGACGGCGACGTTCCTGCCCGGAGTGCGGCAAGCGGTTCACGACCGTCGAGGAGGCGGTCCTCGCCGTGGTCAAGCGCAGCGGCGTGACCGAGCCGTTCAGCCGCACAAAGATCATCGGCGGGGTGCGCAAGGCGTGCCAGGGCCGGCCGGTGGACGACGACTCGCTCGCGCTGCTCGCGCAGCGCGTGGAGGAGACCGTCCGGGCCAAGGGGGCCGCCGAGATCCCCAGTCACGAGGTGGGCCTGGCGATCCTGGGTCCACTGCGCGACCTGGACGAGATCGCCTACCTGCGGTTCGCCAGCGTGTACCGCTCCTTCGACTCGCTCGCCGATTTCGAGCGCGAGATCGAGACGTTGCGGGACGCGGCGCGCGCCCGGGAGCAGGGCCGGGCCGATGCGGTCGAGGCCGCCGGCCGTACCAGCTGAGTCTTCACAGTTTTTCGAGAGATCAGGACGCGCGGTGGGGCACCGCGCAGACGAGGGGGGCGACGGCGTGACAACGAGCCGTTCACGGAACAAGACAGGCGCGGGGCTGAAGATCGAGCGGGTGTGGACGACCGAGGGGGTCCACCCGTACGACGAGGTCGCCTGGGAGCGCCGCGACGTCGTGATGACGAACTGGCGGGACGGCTCGATCAACTTCGAGCAGCGCGGCGTGGAGTTCCCGGAGTCGTGGAGCGTCAACGCGGCGAACATCGTGACCACCAAGTACTTCCGGGGCGCGGTGGGGACCCCGGAGCGGGAGTGGTCGCTCCGGCAGCTGATCGACCGGGTGGTCACCACCTACCGCACCGCAGGTGAGGAATACGGCTACTTCGCCAGCCCGGCCGACGCCGAGGTCTTCGCGCACGAGCTGACCTGGATGCTGCTGCACCAGGTGTTCAGCTTCAACTCGCCGGTCTGGTTCAACGTCGGCACGCCGTCGCCGCAGCAGGTCAGCGCCTGCTTCATCCTGGCCGTGGACGACTCGATGGACTCGATCCTCGACTGGTACAAGGAGGAGGGGCTGATCTTCAAGGGCGGCTCCGGCTCCGGCGTCAACCTGTCGCGGATCCGCTCGTCGAAGGAGCTGCTCTCCTCCGGTGGCACCGCCTCCGGCCCGGTCAGCTTCATGCGCGGCGCGGACGCCTCCGCAGGCACCATCAAGTCCGGTGGCGCGACCCGCCGCGCGGCCAAGATGGTCATCCTCGACGTGGACCACCCGGACATCGAGGAGTTCGTGGTCACGAAGGCGCGCGAGGAGGACAAGATCCGCGCGCTGCGCGACGCCGGGTTCGACATGGACCTGGGCGGCTCGGACATCGTCAGCGTGCAGTACCAGAACGCCAACAACTCGGTCCGGGTCTCCGACGAGTTCATGTCGGCTGTGGAGAACGGCGGCGGGTTCGACCTGCGCAGCCGCCTGGACGGCTCGACGATCGACACCGTCGACGCCAAGAAGCTGTTCCGCACCATCTCCCAGGCGGCCTGGGAGTGCGCCGACCCCGGCCTGCAGTACGACGACACGATCAACGACTGGCACACCTGCCCGGAGACCGGCCGGATCACCGCGTCGAACCCGTGCTCGGAGTACCTGCACCTGGACAACTCCTCGTGCAACCTGGCCTCGCTCAACCTGATGAAGTTCCTCCGCGCCGACGGTGGCTTCGAGGTGGAGAAGTTCGTCAAGTCCGTCGAGTTCGTCATCACCGCGATGGACATCTCGATCTGCTTCGCCGACTTCCCGACCGAGAAGATCGGTGAGACGTCCCGCGCGTACCGGCAGCTCGGCATCGGGTACGCCAACCTGGGTGCCCTGCTGATGGCCACCGGCCAGCCGTACGACTCGGAGCAGGGCCGCTCGGTCGCCGCGGCGATCACCTCGCTGATGACCGGCACCGCGTACCGCCGCTCCGCAGAGCTGGCCGGCGTCGTCGGCCCGTACGACGGCTACGCCCGCAACGCCGAGCCGCACAAGCGGGTCATGCGCAAGCACGCCGCCGCGAACGACGAGATCAAGCCGACCAGCCCGGTGGCCACGGCGATCGTCCGTGAGGCGACGAAGCAGTGGACCCAGGGCAACAAGATCGGCGACCGGAACGGCTGGCGGAACTCGCAGGCCAGCGTCCTCGCGCCGACCGGCACCATCGGTTTCATGATGGACTGCGACACGACTGGCGTGGAGCCGGACCTGGCGCTCGTCAAGTTCAAGAAGCTCGTCGGTGGCGGCTCGATGCAGATCGTCAACCAGACGGTGCCGCGTGCCCTGCGCAGCCTCGGCTACCCCGAGGAGCAGGTCGAGGCGATCGTCGAGCACATCGCCGACAACGGCCACGTGGTGGACGCCCCCGGCCTCAAGCCGGAGCACTACGCGGTCTTCGACTGCGCGATGGGTGAGCGGTCGATCGCCCCGATGGGCCACGTGCGGATGATGGCGGCGATCCAGCCGTTCGTGTCCGGCGCCATCTCCAAGACCGTCAACATGCCGGAGGCGGCCACGGTCGAGGACGTCGAGAAGATCTACTTCGAGGGCTGGAAGCTCGGCCTCAAGGCGCTGGCGATCTACCGGGACAACTGCAAGGTCGGCCAGCCGCTCTCGGTTGCCAAGAACAACAAGGCCACCGCGCCGGCGGCCGTCGAGACCACCGAGGCCGCGCCGGCCGCGGTGGAGAAGGTCATCGAGTACCGGCCGGTGCGCAAGCGCCTGCCGAAGAAGCGCCCGTCCGAGACGGTCAGCTTCTCCGTCGGTGGCGCCGAGGGTTACCTCACCGCGTCGTCGTACCCGGACGACGGCCTCGGCGAGGTCTTCCTCAAGATGTCCAAGCAGGGCTCGACCCTGGCCGGCGTGATGGACGCCTTCTCGGTGGCCATCAGCATCGGTCTGCAGTACGGCGTGCCGTTGGAGACGTTCGTCAGCAAGTTCACGAACATGCGCTTCGAGCCGGCCGGCATGACCGACGACCCGGACGTGCGCATGGCGGCCTCGGTGATGGACTACATCTTCCGTCGCCTGGCACTGGACTTCCTGCCCTACGAGCGCCGCGCCGAGCTGGGCATCTTCACCGCCAGCGAGCGGGCTGCCCAGTTGCGGGCCGAGGCCGACGCGGAGGCCGCAGCCGTCACCGGAGCCGAGCTCACCGCGATGGCGTCCTCGGCGCCGGTGGAGGCTCCGGCCAAGCCGGAGGCCGTCGCTCAGCCTGCCCAGGAGATGGCCGAGGTGGCCGCCGCCAAGCCGGCTCCGAACGTGGGTTCCAGCACCGAACTGCTGGAGGCCGTGATCGGCAAGGCCGCCGACGCGCCGCTCTGCTTCACCTGCGGTACGAAGATGCGCCCCGCCGGTAGCTGCTACGTCTGCGAGGGCTGCGGCTCCACAAGCGGCTGCAGCTGACGTACGCCCCAGCGCTGCCCCGGCTTCCCTCATGGGAGGTCGGGGCAGCGCTGTTCTGCGGCTCTTTCCGATTCGGGATGTCCGCGAAGTCGAGCGGGTGTCAGCCGAATTCGATCTCCAATAGAGGGCTTCCGACGATCCAGCTTTCCAAGATTCCGGCCCAGTCCAAGGTCGGGACGATCTCGCCGAACACGAGTGCCCGCTCGTCCTCGTCGGTTACGGGACGCCCTCGCACCTGGAGATCCAGGCCAGCCACGTGCAGCGTGAACTCGGGATGCGCGAGCACGTTGGCGTACCAGTCACGCGAACCAGGGCTCCCGGTGAGCAATGCCGTCGAGTCAGCGGTCTTCGGTGCCGTCGGTCGGACGTGGCGGGCGATTGTGTCGCGCCCACTCGTCGACCTCGTCGGCGTCCCAGATCGTCGTCCCGATCAGGCGGGCCACCGGCTCGGGGAAGCCGGGTCGGCGGGTGATCTGTAGGACCCGCTGCCGCGACACGTTGAACAGGGCGGCCAACTCGCCAGGCCCGTACAAGCGCGGTCGCTTCACCGGCTGAAGGTAAGCTCGACTTGTGCTTTACTATCGTCACTTACCAATCGTCAACCCAGCCGTGTGCAGTGTTCTCGTAGCGACCACGCCCGGCAGCGGACGCCGGGAGGGTCGATGCCGAAGCGGGTGCCGTACGACGCCTACCTGCTGGCGGTGGCGATGACTCTGGCTCGGCGGCATCGGCCGGTCTGGTCGTGGCAACGGTGGCGGTGGATCTGCCGATGTGGGGCCGACCTGCCGTGCCGAGCCCGTCACCGCATCCCGATCCGGCGAGGCCACTGGCCAGGGGAGGAGCAGGAGTGACCGAGGATCCGGTCGGACGAATCTTGTCCGTGCACCTGCCCGGCGTCGACGGGCTCTGCGCGGGCTGTCGCTGGTGGTGGGCGCGGCTGTCCCCGTACCCCTGCTATCAGGCGGAATGGGCGGCCCGCTGGCACGCCCGGGTGACCACCCGGCGTTTCTTGGATGGTCTGCCGTGACCACCCACGGCCCGGTCCTTCCGGTGTGGACCTGCGGCGGCTGCGACGCCCCTTGGCCCTGCCGGACCCGGCGCACCGAGCTGCGTGCCGAGTTCGACGGCGCACCCGTGTCGTTGAGCCTCTACATGGGGTCCTACCTGGTCTGGGCTGCCGAGGACCTGACCTGGGTGCCCGCCGGGCTGCTGCACCGGCGCTTTCTGGGATGGGTCCGGTGAGCCTGATCCGGCGGGGAGACGAGCGGTTCCACTACAGCGACAACTCGCACCGGTGGATCCCGCCCGATCCGGACTACGACCAGGAGGTCTGGGACGAGATGGTGCGCCAACACCAGCGTCAGCATCTGGAGGAGATGTCCCGGCGGAGGAAGGCAACCAGATTTGATGAGAAGTAGCTGCCGGGACCGCGTCTCGGCGCGGGCTCAATCAGTGGGCAGGAAGTAGCAGTGGCGCACACCATCGTTCAGCGGCCACCAGCCGCATCCACGCTCGGGCGACGGCCGGTGCTCGTGCCAGACGGTCCGGTAACGCCGGTGCTCCGCCGTACGAAGAAGGGGTGTAACGGCTACGAGAGGACGGCCCGTGAATGAGCCCAACCGAGTGGACGGTGACATCTCCGGCATCGGAGCTGATCCGTTGGCCTTCGAGGTCTTCTACCGCCGACACGTGGAGGCGGTGGGCCGGTTCGTGGCGCGACGGGTCGACGACCCGCACCTCGCCGCCGACCTGACCGCCGACGTGTTCCTCGCGGTGATCGAATCGGCGGCCGGCTACCGGCAGGACCGCGGTAGCCAGATCGGCTGGCTGTACGGGGTGGCCCGCAACGTCATCGGCGACGAGCGGCGTCGGGCGGCCCAACGGCTGCGGGTGAACGGCCGCCTGGCGGGACGACGGGACCTGGGCCCGGACGACATCGCCCGCATCGAGGAGCGGATCGACGCCGAGTCGGCGGCCCGCCGTACCCACCGGGCGTTGAGCGAGCTACCCGAGGACACCCGCGCGCTCGTCGAACTCGTCGCCGTGGACGGTCTCACCATCGCGGAGGCGGCGGCCGCGCTGGGCGTGTCGCCGGTGGCCGCGCGGGTGCGTCTGCATCGTGCCCGTCGTGTCGTCCGCGCCACGCTCGCCCGCCCGGCCATCACCCCCGCCTGATCACAAGGAGCTGACACATGAACAAGACCGAAGAGTCGCCGCAGGGTTTCGAGGCGCAGCTCCTCAGCGATCTGACGGCACACGTCGCCCGGCGGGCCGAGGGGGTGCCGGTGGCCAGTCCGGTCGGACGCCGTGTCCGGTCCCTGCGCGGGTGGCGCCTCGCCGGAGCGTTCGGGCTGGCAGTCGCACTGACCGCGGGTGGGTTGGCGGTCCAGACGATGAGGCTGGGCGATCAGTCACCGCCCACGGCGAGCGCGTCGGAGATCCTCCGGATGGCGGCCGACGCCGCCCGGCAGCAGCCCGCGCTGACCGCCCGACCCGATCAGTACGTCTTCACGGAAATCCTGGTGACCTCGCGGGAGGCGCCGGGCAGTGGCCCCTACCGGACCGTGCGTACGCAACTGTGGCAGTCGGCCGGGGGAGTCGCATACACGCAGGCACGTAGTCGGCCGGAGAGCGACCCGAACGGGTGGGGCGAGCTGAGGGTGCTCCGCATGGACGATCCCGCCGACCCCGACAAGGAACTCGACGCGTTCCCGCCGCCCGCGTACCACGGCGACCTGCCCACCGAGCCGGACGCGCTGCTTCGATACCTCCGGGAACACCCGGTCGACCTGCACCTTCCCGAAGCAGCCGACGAGGCGGCCGTTTACGGGGACGCGAGCATGCCGTACACCACTGCCCGGTCGATGCTCGACGACTACGTGCCACCCCTGGCACTGGCGGCGCTGTACGAACTGTTGGCACGCGAGCCCGGAGCGACTGTCATCTCCGGCAACGTGGCGGACGCCGCCGGCCGAAGCGGGGTGGCCATCCGGATGCCCGGCGTCACCGGTGCGAACGTCGACTTCGTCTTCGACCGGGACACCCACGTCTTCCTCGGCAACCGTGACTCCGTGGTGCGCGACGGCAAGGAGTCGCTGTTCTGGGCTGCCGCGCGCCTGCGGACCGCAATCGTCGACCGGCCGGGCCAGTTGCCCTGAGCAGTGGTGCGAGACGTACGCCCCAGCGCGCTGCCCCGACCTCCTGCTCGGAGGTCGGGGCAGCGTCGTTCCAGGTGCTCCCTGACTCGTGACGAGTGTGCGGGGCCGGCTCCGCCTAGGGCGTACGTTCCAGCACGACGACGGGGATCTGCCGGGTGGTCTTGCGCTCGTACTCGGCGAAGCCCGGGTACGCGGCCTTCTGCGCGCTCCAGATCCGTTCCCGCTCGTCCCCCGTGGCAACCCGGGCGACCAGGTCGACCTTGTCCGTACCGATCTCCGCCTGAGCATGCGGATTGGCGAGCAGGTTGTGGTACCAGTCGGGATTGGTGGGCGCACCGGCCTTGGAGGCGAACACGGCGTAGCCGCCGTCCACCTCCTGGTACATCATCGGGTTCACCCGAGGCTGGCCGCTCTTGGCGCCGACCGTGTGCAACAGCAGCAGTGGCGCGCCGGCGAACTGGCCGCCCACCTGCCCGCCGTTGGCGCGAAACTCAGCGATGATCTTCTCGTTCCAGTCGCTCATGACGTCCTTTCGCTTGCACCCGCCGATTTACTGATCACGATTCTGGCAGTCCGGCCGGTACCCGGCACTGTGACGTTGGATCAGCGGGCCGGCGGCGACAACGGGCGCCGTTCAGGATCGCGGTACCTGAGGAAGGGCAGCATCCGGTTCGCTTCGTCGTCGACGGCTTGCTGTTCGGCCTTGGCAAGAGGCCGGAACGGGGCCAGTCGAATGTCGTCCCCGGTGAAGGTCCAGGTGCCACGGACGAAGCCGTCGACGAGGATTGTGCTGTGTACCAGGGCCCTGCCGGGCATCACCTGCTTGCGGTCCTCGTCGCTGATGATGCGGGTGCGGTCGGCGTGGCCCAGCAGGGCGTTGTCGTACACGGGCAGTAGTCGTACGGGCGCCGGGCTGTGCGGGTCGGGGAGGTGCGCGCCGGGCAGGTCGAGCAGCGTCCGGCCGTCGGGTCCGGGATAGCGGCGTAGTCCGGTGCCCATGTCCGCGACGACGTCGTTCAGTCGGGTCAGTCCACTCCACGCCTGAACGTCGGCCACTGTGGCCGGTCCGAAGGCGGCGAGGTAGCGGCGGATCAGGTTCTGGATCGCCACGGGTTCGACAGCGTCGGCCGGCAGGGCGGTGACGATGATGGACGATCGGTTGCCCCAGGCTCCCCAGGACGCGGTGGCGGGATCGTGGATGAGCGGGGTGCGGAGTTCGAACTCGCTGGCGAGGATCCGGCCGTCGCGACCCGGATGGCGGGCGGCGAGGCGGTGGGCGAGTTCCTTACGGGCGAGCGGCCCGGCGTCCAGCAGCGCGTGTCCGTCGGCCATGAGCGCCCTGGTGGGCAGCCGTTCGCCGTTGCGCCGGAAGTACGGCGAGTTCGCGGTGCGGTCGAGGACGGGTTGCAGCAGCGGCCGCAGCCGACGGAAATCGTCGGCCGTGGCGAGGTGCTGGGTGCTGCGCAGGAGGCTGGAGCGCACGACCTGCCCATCGGCCAGCAGGGTGGTCAGGTCGGCGTGCGAGAACCCGCGGATCCGGCTCCACAGCCCGAGGTAGGGCCAGTTCGGTTCCTGTGCCTGCATGGCGACCAGACGCCGGATCACGTCAAGCGGCGACTGGTCGGTGCGTTCCAGGAGGAACTGACGGTGCAGCAGTGCCCGGTTGAGGGCGCGACGCGACAGCAGTGTCATGCCAGCCGCACCGAGACGTTGCCACGGTAGGCGCCTCCCAACAGAGACAGGAAGGCATCGGGCACAGCGTCGATGCCGGCCTCGACGACCGTCTGCGGGAAGACGAACCTGTCCTGGTCGAGCCAGGCCCGGAAGTGGGCGTGCCATGTGGCGATCTGCTCGGGGGTGTGGTGGCAGGAGAAGGGCAGCAGTTGGATCCCCTTGGCTGCGGCGGCGGCCCGGTCGGGCTCGGGGAATCGCTGGGGCGCCGCGCCCAGTTGGGTGGACAGCGATCCGCACAACGCGAACCGCGCACCGGGCGCGGCCACCTCGATCGCGGCCTCGTACAGCGTGCCTCCGACGGTGTCGAAGAAGACGGTGATTCCCTCGGGTGCCAGTTCCTTCAGGGCTGCGACGGGGTCCTGGTGGTAGTCGAACGCGGCGTCAATACCGAGGTCGCGGACGAGGTAGTCCGCCTTGGCCTGGCTGCCCGCACTGCCGATGACCAGCGAGGCGCCCAGGTTGCGGGCGATCTGGGCCGCCAGGGAGCCGACGCCGCCGGCCGCGCCGGAGACGAACACGACATCGCCAGCGCCGACCTTGGCCACGCCCGCCGTGCCGTGGTAGGCGGTCGGTCCCTGTGCGAGGTGGTAGCTCGGATCCGGGTACGCGTCGCGGTCCAGCCTGACGTACGAGGCGGCCGGCCCGGCGGAGTGCGTACTCCAGCCGCTCATCGACTGGACCAGGTCGCCCTCTCGTAGGTCCGGGCTGGTCGAGCGCAGCACCGTGCCGATGGCCATGACGCCGATGCGCTGGCCCGGCTGCCACGCCGGGATCGGCAGCTGGCAGTCGGTCCGCATCAGCTCGAGGTAGGTGGCGGCCAGCCCCAGGTGCTCGGTGCGGACGACGACCTCGCCGTCGATCTCGGTGTCGACGACTGTGAAGTGCTCCAGACCGGGTACGCCGGCGATCTGAGTGGTCAGCTGAATCTCGCGAGTGATCATGAGAACGACGCTATGCCTCCTTCCGGTCACTTCCTGGCCGGAAGTGCTGCGAAGATCGCGCCATGGCCAACCCCAGTTCCCGAACACTGCGGCTGCTGGCGTTGCTGCAGACCCACCGCCACTGGTCCGGCACCGATCTGGCCGACCGCCTGGGAATCTCGGAACGCACCCTGCGCCGCGACGTCGACAGGCTGCGGGAACTCGGCTACCCGGTGTCCGCCTCCCGAGGCACCGACGGCGGATACCAGTTGGCACCCGGTGCGGTCCTGCCTCCGCTGCTGCTCGATGACGAGGAAGGCGTCGCGCTGGCGGTCGGCATGGGTGACGCCGCGCAGAGCGGCATCGCCGGGATCGAGGACGCGGCGGTGCGCGCGTTGACCAAAGTGGTGCAGGTCCTCCCGCCGCGTCTGCGTGCCCGGGTGAACGCGTTACGTGCGATGACCGTTTCTCCCACGGCCGCGGGACCGGTCGTGCCGGCCGACGTGCTCACGGTGATCGCCCAGGCCTGCCGGGACGAGGAACGGCTGCGATTCCGTTACACAGCGCGCGGCGGCGCCGACACCGAACGAGACGTCGAACCACACCGCCTTGTCGCACTCGGCGGCCGCTGGTACCTGGCAGCGTACGACCTGACCCGACACGACTGGCGCAGCTTCCGCCTCGATCGGCTGACCGACCCGCGCAGACTCGGAGCGAGGTTCCGTCCACGCCCCCTCCCCGCCGGGGACGCCGCCCAGTTCGTGCGCGCCTCCACAGGCGTCCCCCCTGCGTACAGCGTGCAGACCCTGGTGCACGCACCCGCCGAACACGTCCGCCGGATCGTCGGGCAGTGGGGCACTATCGAAGCCGTCGACGGCCGGCGCTGCCGTCTCACAATGGTGTCCACAAGCCTGGACTGGCCGACCCAGGCACTGGGCAACATCGGCGCTGACTTCGAGGTGCTCAGCCCTCGGGAGTTCACCGACCATCTCCGGGACTGGGGGAGCCGATTCCTCCATGCCGCACAAGGATCAGCCGTCGTGGACCAACCTCCGACCGACAGCGCGGCCGGCGCGGTGCGCAATGTCGCGCCCTGAACCGGCGGGAAGGGGGGCCCTGTCGTCAGGGCAGGGCTGCGACGATCAGGGCATGACGACGGCTGAGGCGTACGACAGATTCGCCAACCGCGAGGTGCGCGGGATCTCGCCCGCGTACGAGCGGCTGTCTCGGGCGGTGTCCCGCGACGACCAGCTGCTGGCGCTGCTCGACGGGCTCCCGCCTGCCAAGCGGCAGCCGAACCTGCTGTTCGGTGTGGTCCGGTGGCTCGGTGGCCCGGTCGAGGATCCAGGCGCGTTCCACGACTTCACTGTGGAGAACTGGCAGGCCATCGAGGCGGAGATCCGGACCCGGGCCACCCAGACGAACGAGGCAGGCCGGTGCGCGGTCCTGCTGCCCGTGCTTGCCGCGCTGCCGCAGCCCCTCGCGCTGCTGGAGGTCGGGGCATCCGCCGGGCTCTGCCTCTACCCCGACCGGTACGCGTACCGGTACGGGGAGCATCGGGTGGGCTCCGGAGAGCCGGTGCTGGAGTGCGCGGCCGACGGGTTCGCGCCGCCCGAGCGCGTACCCGAGGTGGTGTGGCGGGCCGGCCTCGACCTCAACCCGCTCGACGTGACCGACCCCGACGATGTGTCCTGGTTGGACGCCCTGATCTGGCCGGAGCACGCGCACCGGCGGGCCCGGCTGCGCGCGGCGGCGGCGGTCGCCGCGGCCGACCCGCCGCTGCTGGTCCGCGGCGACCTGGTGGACGATCTGCCGGCGCTTGCCGCGCGGGCGCCGGCCGACGCGACGCTCGTGGTGTTCCACACCTCCGTGCTGTACCAGGTGCCGGCCGCGCGCCGGGAGGCGTTCGTCCGGCTGGTCCGTGGCCTGCCCGGGCACTGGGTCGCCATCGAGGCCCCGGAGGTGCTGCCCCACGACGGGTTGCCCGACCCGCCGGGGGAAGGGCTGTTCAACGTCGTCGCGCGGGACGGCACACCACTGGCGTGGGCGCGCGGGCACGGCCAGGCGATGACCTGGTTCGGCTGACGCCGCCCGGCCGATCCGATCCGATCTCAGCGGGCCGGCGAGGGCATCCGGGCGCGCAGCGCACGGCTGAACCAGTCCACGGCCGGTGCCACACCGCCGCCTGTCGACCAGCCGTTGATCACGGACAGCAGGTCGAGGTACCGGTCCCGGCGGCTGTCGTTCGCGGCGTCCAGCCGAGTCAGCAGCCGCTGGCGCAGGTCGGCGTCGTCGGGGCGTCCGGTGAGGTGCGCGTACCGGCCGGTGACGGCCGCCACCACCGGATCGGCTTCGGGCGCGGTCGGATCGAGACCGGCTGCCAGGGCGGAGGCCACCCCGTCGCGGACCACCGCGACGGCGTCCGGGCGGGGCAGCCCCGGGACGTCGTGATCGGCGGCGTACCCGCGCACCAGACGCCGCATGCCGGCCCGGAAGTCCGGGTCCTGGGCCAGCTCGGCCAGCTCCACCCAGGCCCGCACCTGCTCGATGTCGGGCTCGTCGGGCAGCTCAGGGGTCAGCGACCGCATGACCCCCGGGTACGCGGGTGTGGCGGCCAGGCCGTCGAAGACGGCGTCGAGGAAGTCCGCGACCAGACGGCGGCGCTCCTGGCCGGAGAGCCGGGCCAGCCGATGCAGCAGGTCCAGCTCCTCCGGCCCGGCGCCGCGCCGGCTGACCGTGGCGAGCACCGCCTGGCGCTGCCGGAGCACCCGGATCTGCACCGCCAGCGCCTCGGCGTGCGCGGCGGCCACCTCGTGCAGCGGCACCTCGCGGTCCACCACCCGCCGGATACTGGCGAGGTCCACCCCCAGGTCGCGCAACGTCCGGACCAGCTCCAGCCGGGCGACCGCGTCCGGGCCGAAGCGGCGGTAACCGGCCGGGCTCCGGTCGGTCGGCGGCACGATGCCCTGATCGGCGTAGTAGCGGAGGGTCTTGACGCTCAGGCCGGTACGCCGGGCCAGCTCGCCGATCGTGTAACGCTCCTCGCCGCTCATGCCCCCACCCTGCTGTCTCCCCCCGCTGGAGACTCAACCAGCCCTCGTCGACGCCGCAGTGGCCGGCCGCGGCGAGGTGGCGGCCGTGCTGGCAGGGCACCGATGAGCGTCCGTCCCTAGACTGCTGCGGTGACCGGAGAGCGCAAACCCCTGGCCGACCGGCCGCTCACCGAGCCGCACCCGTCCCGGCTGCCGCCGGAGCACCCCGACCGGGCCCGGATCATCGCCGCGCACACCGCCGCACTGGCTGCCGGTGAGGCCGGCTACCTCGACCCGTCGAGCGGGCTGTTCGTGCTCAGCGCCGGCTTCCTGGCCGGACGCGGCACCTGCTGCGGACGCGGCTGCCGACACTGCCCGTACGTGGACGATCCACAGTCGGAATAGGCGTCAGCGGGGGGCTTTCGCCCGACCCGGACACGCCGTACGGTGTCCGACGGAGATGCGGCGGACACCCCTGTGCCCGTCGGTCGGCGAGAGGGTGGGGCGTGCGCGGGCGGATCGTGGTCGCGGGGCTGGCCGGGCTGCTGGTGAGCGGCTGCGCCGCCGAGGCCGAGCCGGTGGCGGTGCCGCCACCCGTGCCGAGCACTGTGGACGTGGCGGCGGCCTCCTCGGGCGGTGCCTGCCGGCTGCTCGACTTCACGCTTATCGAGCAGGCGGTGAAGGTGCGCTTCGACGTGGCGGCGGCCAGCGAACGCGACGACACCCACACCTGCGTGGTGCGCTCCGAGGCGGCGACGTTGCCCGAGCTGACGCTGAGCGTGACCGAGACCACTATCGACAGGACCACCTTCGGCGCAGACGTGGTGCCGGACAGAGCGGCGAAGGTCACCGGGCTGGGTCAGCAGGCGTACCGGCGGACCACCGCCGCGACGGGCGGGCACGGGCCGGTGGCCGAGGTGGGCTGGCTGGCCAGCGACGGACGGTTGGCCTCGCTGAGCTGGACGGGCACCCGGGACAGCGAGCGGGCGGCTGCCGAGAAGCTGACAGGTGGTCTGGTCACGCTGGCCAAGAAGGTCGACACCCGGGCGTTGTGATGCCCGCTCGGTCAGTTGGCGGCGACGAAGACCCGGGAGGCGACCTCGCGGGGCAGCCGGACCCGGTCGCCGGAGCGGTCGATCGACACCCCGTCGCGTTCCTGAGCCACGGTCACCGTGGCACCCGGGTCGACACCGGCGGCGTGCAACTGGCGCAGCACGTCGGCGTCGGTCTGCACGCTCTCGCAGATCCGGCGGACGACGACCGGCCCGGACAGGCCGGGGAACGCCAGGTTGCGCTCACCGTCGACGGCCTCGGTGGGCTCCGCCTCGGGGGAGCCCAGCTCCTCCAGCCCTGGGATGGGGTTGCCGTACGGGGAGCGGGTCGGCCGGTTGAGCAGGTCGTACACCCGCTTCTCCACGGCGTCGCTCATCACGTGCTCCCAGCGGCAGGCCTCCTCGTGGGCCTCCTCGTAGGGCATGCCGATGACGTTCACCAGGAGCAACTCGGCGAGGCGGTGCTTGCGCATCACCGACACGGCGCTGCCGCGACCCAGCGCGGTGAGCGTGAGATGGCGGTCACCTTCGACGGTGAGCAGGCCGTCGCGTTCCATCCGGGCGACCGTCTGGCTCACGGTGGGGCCGCTCTGCCGCAGGCGCTCGGCGATGCGGGCACGTAGCGGCGGCACCCCCTCCTCTTCCAACTCGAGGATGGTGCGCAGGTACATCTCGGTCGTGTCGACCAGGTCGTGAGACTTCATAAGGTCAGCGGCCCTCCGGTGCAGAATGCTACCTCGGCTCGTGGGCGACGACCGCCGCCGAGCCGTGTGCCGTTGACGCGAATGGTGTTGGATGGTCGCCATGTCCGGTACCCAGGAGCCGCTGGTCGAGGTCGATCGGCTCGCCGACGAGCTCGACCGCGACGATCCGCCCACCCTGCTCGACGTCCGCTGGCGGCTCACCGGGCCGCCCGGCCGCGACGACTACCTCGTCGGTCACCTGCCCGGCGCGGTCTTCGTCGACCTGGACACCGCGCTGTGCGGCCCACCCGGGGCCGGCGGCCGGCACCCGCTGCCCGACCCGGCCGCGTTGCAGGCCGCGCTGCGGGCCGCCGGGGTCCGCGCCGGTCACCCCGTCGTCGTGTACGACGGCGGCGACGGCCTGGCCGCCGCGCGGGCCTGGTGGACGCTGCGCTGGGCGGGGCACCGTCCGGTCCGCCTGCTGCACGGTGGGTGGCCGGCCTGGGTGGCCGCCGGCCGGCCCGTCTCGACCACGGCGCCCGATCCGGCCCCCGGTGACGTCGACGTACGCCCCGGTGACCTGCCGGTGCTCGACGCGGCGCAGGCCGCGAGGCTGGCCGCCGCGGACGACGCCGTTCTGCTCGACGTGCGGGCCGCGCCCCGCTACGCCGGTGAGACCGAGCCGATCGACCCGGTCGCCGGTCACGTGCCGGGGGCGGCGAACCTGCCCGCCGGGGAGTACGTCGGCCCGGACGGGCGCTTCGCGGCGGCCGACGTGCTGCGGGAGCGGTTCGCCGCGGCGGGCGTCACCGAGGGCCGGTCCGTCGGGGCGTACTGCGGCTCCGGGGTGACCGCCGCGCAGGCGGTGCTGGCGCTGCACCTGGCGGGCCGACCGGACGCGGCGCTCTACGTCGGGTCGTGGAGCAACTGGGTGGCAGACCCGGCCCGGCCGGTCGCCACCGGTCCGACACCCGGTCACTGACCTGCGTGCGCGGACGGTCCTCGTGCGACGATGGGCTCATGTCCGACGACACGGTGGTGGTGTGGGACGAGTCGCTGCTCGCCTACGACATGGGTGACCATCCGCTCGACCCGGTCCGGGTGGAGTTGACCGTCGCGCTCGCCCGGGAGCTGGGCATCCTCGAACGACAGGGGGTGCGCATGGTCAAGCCGGAGCCCGCCGACGACGCCCTGCTCACCCGCGTGCACCACCCGGCCTACCTGGCCGCGGTGCGCGCGGCCCCCCGCGACCCGCTCTTCGCCGGGTACGGGCTGGGCACCTCCGACAACCCCGTCTTCGAGGGCATGCACGAGTCCAGCGCGCTGATCGCCGGCGCGACGGTGGCCGCCGCCGAGGCGGTCTGGCGTGGCGACGCCCGCCGGGCGGTGAACGTGGCCGGCGGCCTGCACCATGCGATGCCCGCCCGGGCGTCCGGCTTCTGCGTCTACAACGACCCGGCCGTGGCCATCGCCCGACTGCTCGACCTGGGCGCGGAGCGCGTCGCGTACGTGGACGTCGACGTGCACCACGGCGACGGGGTGCAGCAGATCTTCTGGGACGACCCCCGGGTGCTCACGGTGAGCCTGCACGAGACCCCGCTGGCGCTGTTCCCGGGCACCGGCTTCCCCGACGAGACCGGCGGGCCCGGCGCACAGGGCACCTCCGTGAACATGCCGTTGCCGCCGGGCGTCGACGACACCGGCTGGCAGCGGGCGTTCCACGCGATCGTGCCGTCGGTGCTGCGCGCGTTCCGGCCGCAGGTGCTTGTCACGCAGTGCGGCGCGGACGGGCACCGACTGGATCCGCTCGCCGACCTCAACCTCACGGTGGACGGTCAGCGGGCCACCTACCTGGCGTTGCGGGCGCTCGCCGACGAGCTGTGCGACGGCCGCTGGGTGGCCACCGGCGGCGGCGGGTACGCGCTTGTCGAGGTGGTGCCCCGGGCCTGGAGCCACCTGCTGGCCGTAGCCACCGGCGACCCGGTCGACCCGGCGACGCTCACCCCGCCCGCCTGGCGGGAGTTGGCCGCCGCCCGTCGTCCGGGCCGGGAGATTCCGCTGCGGATGACCGACGACGCCGACCCGTCGTACTCGCCGTGGCAGCCGACCGGCGAGCCGAACGCCGTGGACCGGGCCATCGCGGCCACCCGCAAGACGGTTTTCCCGCTGCTCGGGCTCGACCCGCACGACCCGCGGGACTGAGCCGGGCCGGGGGAGGACCACGCCGGTGACGACGGTGGACCAGCCGGTGGACGTGCTGCTCAGGGATGGCAGCACCGTCCAGTTGCGACAGATCAGCCCGGCCGACGCGCCGGGCATCGTGGCGATGCACAGCAGGTTCTCCGAGCGCACCCGCTACCTGCGCTACTTCTCGCCGTATCCGCGCATCCCGGAACGGGACCTGATCCGGTTCGTCACGGTCGACCACCGCGACCGGGAGGCGTTCGTCGTGTTGGCCGGCGACCAGATCGTCGCGGTCGGCCGGTACGAGCGGCTCGGCCCGCAGGCCCCGGAGGCGGAGGTGGCCTTCGTGGTGGAGGACGCCCACCAGGGCCGGGGCATCGGCTCGGTGCTGATGGAGCACCTGGCCGACGCGGCCCGACGCAACGGCATCATGAGTTTCGTGGCCGAGGTGCTGCCGACCAACGGGACGATGCTGCGGGTCTTCGCCGACTTCGGCTACCAGGTCCAGCGCGAGTACGCCGACGGCGTGGTGCACCTCAGCTTCCCGATCGCGCCCACCGAGGCGACGCTTGAGGTGCAGCGGGGCCGGGAGCACCGCACCGAGGCCCGGTCGATCGCCCGGCTGCTCGCCCCGCGGGGCATCGCCGTCTACGGTGCCAGCGCCACCGGTCAGGGCGTCGGAGCGGCGGTGCTCGGGCATCTGCGCGACGGCGGTTTCACCGGCGCGGTGGTGCCGGTGCACCCGAGCGCGTCGACAGTGGCGGGTCTGCCCGCGTACCCGTCGGCGGTCGACGCCGGTGTCCCGGTGGACCTGGCGGTGGTGGCGGTTCCGCCGGAGGCGGCGACCACCGTGGTGGCCGACGCGGCAGCCGCGGGGGTGCACGGCCTGGTGGTCATCTCGGCCGGCTTCGCCGAGGCCGGCGCGGAGGGCGCGGCCAGGCAGCGGGCGCTGGTCCGCGCGGCGCACGCCGCGGGCATGCGGGTGATCGGCCCGAACTGTCTGGGCGTGGCAAACACCGACCCGACGGTACGCCTCAACGCCACCCTCTCGCCGGCACTACCGCCGGCCGGTCGGGTGGGCATCTTCAGCCAGTCCGGCGCGTTCGGGGTGGCGTTGCTCGCCGAGGCGGACAGGCGTGGCCTCGGGCTGTCCAGCTTCGTGTCGGCAGGTAACCGGGCCGACGTCTCCGGCAACGACCTGCTCCAGTACTGGCAGGACGACCCCGGCACCGACGTGATCATGCTGTATCTGGAGACCTTCGGTAACCCCCGCAAGTTCGCCCGGCTGGCCCGTCGGATCGGTCGGTCCAAGCCAGTGGTCGCGCTCGCCTCGCCGGCCCGCCCGGCCGGGGTGGGTGACACCGACGGCCCGGACGAGGTCGCGGTGGCGGCGCTGTTCGCCCAGTCCGGGGTGATCCGGGTGGACACCGTGTCGGAGTTGCTCGACGTGGGGGTGCTGCTGGCCAACCAGCCGCTGCCGGCCGGTGGTCGGGTCGGCGTGGTCGGCAACTCCTCGGCGTTGACCGGGCTGGCCGCCACGGCCTGCGCCGGGCAGGGCCTCACCGTCGCCGACGGCTACCCCCGCGACGTCGGGCCGAGCGCCGGCGCCGCCGAGTTCGCCGCCGCCCTCGCCGAGACGGCCGGCGACGAGGGGGTGGACGCCCTGGTGGTGGTGTTCGCGCCCCCGCTGCCCGGCCAGCTCAGCAATGTGGACGCCGACGTCACCGCCGTGCTGCCGGCCGCGCTGGCGTTGGGCAAGCCGACGGTGGCGACGTTCCTGGTCGGCCGGCTGCCCGCCGGGGTGCCGGCGTACGGCGGTGTGGAGGAGGCGGTTCGTGCTCTCGCCCGCGTGCACAGGTACGCCGAGTGGCTGCGCCGGCCGCCCGGCGTGACACCCGAGCTGCCCCGGGTGGACGCGAACGCGGCGCAGGCCGCCCTGCACGCCGACACCATCGACCCGGGTGCGCTGCTGGCCGCGTACGGCATCGAGACGGTGGCGTCGCTCTCCGCCGACTCGGCCGACGCGGTGGTGGAGGCCGCGTCGCGGCTGGGTTTCCCGGTGGCTCTCAAGGCGGCCGCGCCGGGGCTGCGGCACCGGCTCGATCTCGGCGCCGTCCGGCTCGGCCTGCCCGACGAACCGGCACTGCGCCGGGCGTACGGCGAGGTGGCTGCGCTGTTCGGCGCGGACGTCCTGGTCCAGCCGATGGTCCCGCCCGGCGTGGCCTGTGTCGTGGAGCTGGTGGAGGATCCGGCGTTCGGGCCGGTGGTCGGTTTCGGTCTCGGCGGGGTCGCCACCGAGTTGCTCGGCGACCGGGCGTGGCGGGCGGTGCCGCTGACCGACACCGACGCCGCCGAACTGGTCGACGAGCCCCGGGCGGCACCGCTGCTGCGCGGGCACCGGGGCGCGGCGCCTGTCGACCGGGCGGCGCTGGCCGACCTGCTGCTGCGGGTGGGTCGGCTCGCCGACGAGCAGCCCCGGGTACGCTCGCTGACCCTCAACCCGGTGCTCGCCCGCCCGGACGGCATCTCCGTCCTGCACGCCGAGGTACGCGTCGGCGGGTTGATCGCCCGCCCCGACACCGGTCCCCGCCGGCTCTGAACGCGCGACAGGCCCCGGCGAACCGCCAGGGCCTGTCGCGGAGCGACACGTGTCAGCAGGCGTACGCCTCCAGGCGCTGGGCCCGCTCCGGCGCGCGCAGCTTGAGCAGCGTCACCTTCTCGATCTGCCGGATCCGCTCCCGGGACAGGCCGAACTCCCGGCCGACCTCGTCCAGGGTGCGCTGCCGGCCGTCGTCGAGACCGAACCGGAGCCGGATGACCGCCTGCTCCCGCTGGGACAGGGTGGCCAGCACGATGCTCACCTCGTTGCGCAGTTCGCCCTGCGCGGCCGCGTCACCCGGCTCGGTACGCGGGTCCACCGCGGCCACGAAGTCACCGAGCGCGCTCTCGCCGTCGTCACCGACGGCCTGGTCCAGGCTGACCGGCTCCCGGTCGTAGGAGATCAGCTCGATGACCTGGATCTCGGGGATCTCCAGCGCCCGGGCGACCTCGGCGACAGTGGGTTCGCGGCCCAGCGTCACCGCAAGCTCGCGGCGGGCCCGCACCATTCGGTTGACCTGCTCGACCATGTGCACCGGGATGCGGATGGTGCGGGCCTGGTCGGCCATGGCGCGGGTGATCGCCTGCCGGATCCACCAGGTGGCGTACGTGGAGAACTTGTAACCCTTGGCGTAGTCGAACTTCTCCACCGCCCGGATCAGGCCCAGGTTGCCCTCCTGGATGAGGTCGAGGAAGGCCATGCCGCGTCCGGTGTAGCGCTTGGCGATGCTGACCACCAGCCGCAGGTTCGCCTCCAGCAGGTGGTCCTTGGCCGCGCGGCCCTCCGCGACGATCAGCTCCAGATCGGCCCGCAGCTCCTCGGAGACCGGGGTGCAGGTGGCCAGCTTCTCGTCGGCGAACAGGCCGGCTTCGACGCGGCGGGCCAGGTCGACCTCCTGCGCGGCGGTCAGCAGCTTCGTCCGACCGATCCCGTTGAGGTACGCCCGAACCAGGTCGGTGGAGATGCCACGCTCGTCGGTGGCGTCCAGGTCGGCGAGAGCCTCGACGGCCCCGTCGGTGTCGGTGCTGGTGCTCGGGCGGGTCCGGTGTTCCGTCATCTGCAGGGCCATCTCTGTCTCTCCCCGTATCCACGTCTGTGCCGTGTCTTCCGGCCCAGTGGTGCCGGTGTGACACACAGCTTGGCGGGCGGGACGTGAAACGGGAGTGAGGCGATCGGGCACCCGACAGGATCCGGTCGGATCGCCGTCACCGGCGGGTTCCGCCGGTCAGAGGTCCAGGACGAGCGTCCGGGGGCCGACGTTGACGCTCTCGACGAGCATGTGGGTGCGGAAGCGACCGGTCTCGACAGTGGCGCCGCGCTGGCGTAGCGCGTCGACGACCGCCGTCACCAGCGGCTCGGCCACCTCGGCGGGGGCGGCGGCGAGCCAGCTCGGCCGGCGGCCCTTGCGGGCGTCGCCGTAGAGAGTGAACTGGCTGACCACCAGGATCGGCGCGCCGGTGTCGGCGGCGGACACCTCGTCGTCAAGGATGCGCAGCTCGTGCACCTTCCGGGCCATCGTCTCGGCGGTCTGCCCAGTGTCGGTGTGGGTCACCCCGAGCAGCACCATCAGTCCGTTCTCGATCGCGCCGACCACCTCGCCGTCCACCGTCACGCTGGCCCGCCCGACGGTCTGCACCACCGCCCGCATCAGACGCTCACCGGCTCGATGAAGCCCCGCTCCACCAGGTGCGCCACGATCGGGCCGGCCGCCTCGGCCATCTCGTCCGGCTCGACGTCGTGTGCCGCCGCGAGCAGGGCGAGCTGGTCACGCAGCGGCAGCCGGCCGTCGGCCCCGCCGACGAGCGCCAGCACCAGCGGGTCGATCTCCTCGGTCCAGCGCAGGCCGTGCGGCATCGCGAGGACCTGCCGGTCCACCGCCCAGCCCTCGTCGCCCATGGTGGCCTCCTGCCGCAGCTGGAGGCCGTCGGCGGCCCGGTAGCGCTCGGCGAGCAACGCCTCGGTGCCGCGTACCCGCAGGAAGTCCTGTCGGTCGAACCAGGCGGCGATCTGGTCGCCCAGCGGCGGCTGCACCCGCTGGCGCAGGTCCTCGACCCGGACCACCGGGTCGGCGTGCCCACCGCGGCGCAGCGACACGATGCCGAAGCCGATCCCCTCCACCTTGTGCGCGTCGAACCAGTCCAGCCAGGCGGCCATCCGCTGCGGGTCGGCGGTCTCGCCGACGTCGGTGAGCCACAGGTCGACGTACGCCATCGGGTCGGCCACCTCGCGCTGGATCACCCAGGCGTCCAGCCCGGTCCCGGCGAACCAGCCAGCCACCCGCTCGTCCCACTCCTCGCCGGCGACGTGCACCCAGTTCGCCAGGTACTGCATGGTGCCGCCCTCGGTGAGCAGGCCGGGAGCGGCGGCGGCCAGCTCGGCGCCGATCGCGTCGCCGACCCGGCCGGAGTCGCGGTAGACGTGCGTGGTGGTGCCCGGGCCGACCACGAACGGCGGGTTGCTCACCACCAGGTCGAAGCGTCGGCCGGCCACCGGTGCGACCAGGTCGCCACGCAGCAGCTCCCAGTCCTGACCGTTGAGGGCGGCGGTGGTCGCGGCGAAGCGCAGGGCCCGCTCGGACAGGTCGGTGGCGGTCACCGAGTTGGCGTGGGTGGCCAGGTGCAGAGCCTGTACGCCGGAGCCGGTGCCCAGGTCCAGTGCGGTGTCGACCGGGCGGCGCATCGTCGCGCCGATCAGGGTCTGGGTGGCCCCGCCGATGCCGAGCACGTGCTCGGCGTGCAGCGGCCGGCCCGGTCGGGCGCTGGCCGGCACGTCGGCGAGCACCCACCAGTCGTCGCCGTACGGCTCGAGGTCGACGCCGGCGCGCAGACCGTCGCCGTACCGCTCGACAAGCCCGCCGGTGAGCGCCTCCTCGAGGCTCAACGGCGCCAGCGCGGCGGCCACCGCCGTCTCCGACTCAATCTGGTCGCAGATGAACACCCGGATCAGGGTGGCGAGCGGATCGAGGTCCTCGGTGGCGCGCAGCGCGGCCCGGTAATCGTTGCGGGCCACCGACGCGGTGGCCTGCGGGCCGAGGCGCTCGGCGATGCCCGCGCTGGTGAACCCGGCCCCGGTCAGCGCGGTGCGCAGTGCGTCGACACCGGCGGGGGAGAGCAGCATGTCGTGTTCGTCCACGCCGCCATCCTGCCCCTCGGGGCGGAACGCGCGGTCACCACCCACGGGATTCGACGTCGGCGTCGGGCAGGTGCGCAATCGTCCCGGGTGCCGCCGTGTCGCCCCCGGGCACCGCCTGGCCCGGCGCGCAAGGCACGACAGTCGCCAGGTGTCGGCGCGCCGCCAGCCGGTCGGCGATCAGGGCGAACAGCGAGATGGCCAGCACGTCGACGACGACCAGCTGCCAGGGCGCGTCGGCCACCGTCTCGTCCGCGGTGAGCCCGCCGTACGCGGCCGCCAGGGAGAACGCGATCAGGTTGTTCGCCACGTGCAGCGCGATCGCCGCCTCGAGCCCGCCGGTCCGGATCGTCAACCAGCCGCACAGCGCGCCCATCACGACCAGGTCCAGGACGCCCCAGCCCGTGCCGAACCCGTGCGCCCCGGCGAACAGCAGCGCCTGGAGGCCGATCGCCGGCCAGGGCGAGCGCAGGTACGAGCCGACGGCCTGCACCAGCCAGCCCCGGAAGACGTACTCCTCCGCCGCGGCCTGGAAGGGCACCAGCAGCAGGACCATCAGCAGGCCGGCGGCGAACTCCGGCGCACCCACCCACGCGTCGGCCGGGCCCAGCAGCGAATCCTCGTCGGTGGTCAGGTCGAGCAGCAGGTCCGCGCCGAGCACCATGCCGATGATCAGTGGTGCGGCGACCAGCAGGCAGCGGCCCAGCCAGCCCCACCGCAGCCGACCCGTCACCGAGGAGACCGTGCCGGCCGGACGCCGTTCCACGAGCCGGGCGGTGGCGAGCACCAGGGGAAGCAGGAGCGCCAGAGCGGCGATCAGGATCGCCGCGTCCGGGACCGGGCCGAAGACGGGCAGTCCGTCGGCGTCGCTCGGCCGGTCCGTGAGTTCGGCCACGACGGTGACGACACCGAAGAGCAGGCACATCCCCACCACCGCCGCCCCGGCCAGGGCGACGGTGCCGGCGAGCGGGCGCCACCAGCGGTACCCGGCGGTGCGGCCGAGCCGGTGGTACGGGGAACCGGGCGGGGCGCTCTGCGACATGTCTTCGATCATGGCAGCCGGGCCGTCCGGCTCGTCATCGCCCCGGCGGCGTTCCCGCACGGAGCGTCGGTCTCCGCCCGGGCCGGTACGCCAGGCAGGATGTCCCCATGACGCTCGTACTGCCCATCGACCCGGAGGCCAACCGGCTGCTGGAGCGCAGCCCGCTGGCCCTGCTCCTCGGCATGGTCCTCGACCAGCAGGTACCGATGGAGAAGGCGTTCTCCTCGCCGTACGTGCTCGCACAGCGGCTCGGCCACGAGCTGGACGCGGCGGAGCTGGCCGGGTACGACCCGGAGGCGCTTGTCGCGCTCTTCGCCACCCCTCCCGCGCTGCACCGGTTCCCGAAGGCGATGGCCGCCCGGGTGCAGGAGGTGTGCCAGGTTCTCGTGGACCGGTACGACGGGGACGCGTCCCTGCTCTGGTCCGACGTCACCGAGGGCCCGGAGCTGCTGCGCCGGGTGTCCGAGCTGCCCGGCTTCGGCAAGCAGAAGGCGCAGATCTTCGTGGCGCTGCTCGGCAAGCGGTTCGGGGTGACGCCGCAGGACTGGCGGGAGGCGGCTGGCGGGTACGGCGATCCGGGCGCGTACCGGTCGGTGGCCGACGTCACCGACGCCGACTCGCTGCGCCGGGTGCGGGAGTACAAGCAGCAGATGAAGGCGGCGGCCAAGGCGAAGACCGCCAGCGGCTGACCCGGTGGCTCAGGCGGCGGTGGGGTGCGCCAGTGACGCCAGCGCGCGCCTGACGTCGGCAAGCGAGACGGTGGCGGAGTCGTCCAGGTCGGCCAGGCCCGCCTCGATCCACTGCCGCATCAGCGTGGTGACGCCGATGCCGCGGGCGTCGGCGGCGGCGCGTACCCGCTCGTAGGTGTCCAGGGGGAGCCGGACCGACCGGCTGACCATCGGCACGTCGGTGTCGGGGGTGGGCAGGTCCACCGCCGGGCTCTCGTCGATCAGATCGGCGATCCGGTCGTCGCCGCTGTGGAACTGCTTGGTCGCGTCGTTACGGTGCATCGTCACGGCCCCCCTCATCGGCGATCTCTCCGTACGGCCTCGTCGTAGCGCTTGGACTCGACGTCGCTCAGCTCGCGGGCGGAGAGGATGTCCCAGTCGTTGTCGGTGCCATCGGCTTCGGCGAGCAGCACGGCCAGTCGGCGGCCCCGGCGGGCGGCGGCGTAGACCACCATCACGTCGTCGCCCAGGTGGCGGATCACCCGTCGGGCGCTGTGCAGCGCCTCCCAGACTTCCCCGGGTGTGACGTCGTAGACCCTCAGGTTGGCCAACGCCTCGTCGGTGAAGCTGAACCTGCTGCCCACTGCGGGAGCGTACCACGGGCGTAACACGCACCGGATCACTCGAAGTTCGCTGATCACGGTCCAGCGGTGACAGGATGAGGCGTAACCCCCTCGAGGAGGTCCATGGTGAAGCGGCAGGCGTACCAGCCGATTCTGATCACCGACGCCTCGCGCAGCCAGAACGATCAGCTCACCAGCCGTCAGCGCCGTTACGTCCTGATGATGGGCATCCGGGTGGCCTGCATCGTCGCCGGCGCGATCCTGGTCGGCGCGAACGCCCCACTGCTGTGGCTCTGGCTGCCCCTGTGCGCCCTCGGCATGGTGCTCATCCCGTGGCTTGCCGTGCTGCTGGCCAACGACCGGCCGCCCAAGGAGGAGCACCGGCTGGCCAACCGGTTCCACCGGCGGCAGGTGGACGACACCCCGCCGATGAGCCTCACCGCCGAGGAACGCCCCCACAAGGTCATCGACGCCGAACCCTGACCCGTCCCCGGGCCAGGGTCCGACAGGTCACGGCCGTGGCCGCGCACCGACGACCAGGGCAGCGCGCCGAACGCTAGGGCTCGCGCCGAACGCTAGGGCTGCGGTCGTGCGCCCACGGTGGAGACGGCCAGCGCGCCCAGGTCGGTGGCGCGGCCCATCGCCGCCGCCGGTGTGGCGCCGCCGAGCCAGGCGGTGAGCAGGCCGGCCGCGAAGGCGTCGCCCGCGCCCGTCACGTCCACCACCGCGACCCGCCGCGCCGGGGCCACGCTGACCACCGAACCCCGGTCCACCCAGACCGCGCCCGCCGCGCCGCGCTTGACCACGACCCGCCGGGCCGTCGCCGACAACGCCCGGCCCTGCGCCGCCGGGTCCAGCCCGCCCGCCAGCACCGTTGCCTCGTCCGCGTTGACCAGCAGCAGGTCGACATCGCGTACCCAGGCCAGGAACGCCGCGGCGCCGACCCGCCGCAGCGGCGCCGCGGACGCCGCGTCGACGCTTGTGGTCAGCCCGCGCTCACGGGCCGCGGCCAACGCCCGCAGTCCCGCGCCGCGCGACCCGGCGTCCAGCAGGGTGTACGCGGACAGGTGCAGATGCCCGGCGTCGGGCAGCGCCGCAAGGGCCCGCTCGACGTGCCCGTCGCTCAGCCGCAGGTTCGCGCCCCGCTGGGTGACCATTGTGCGTTCGTCGTCACCGGCCAGCACGATCACCGTGCCGGTCGGCACGTCAGAGACCCGCTGCACGGCGCAGTCGACGCCGGCCCGGTCGAGTTCGGCAACCCGGTCCCGTCCCGCCTCGTCGTCGCCCACCGCGCCGACGAGCGTGACGGGCACCCCCTGCGCGGCGACCCAGGCGGCGGTGTTGGCCGCCTGGCCACCACCGCCGAGGCTGATCTCGGCTGTGGTGTCCGAACCGGCCGCGAGCGGCCCCGCCAGTACCGCGACGACATCGGTGAGCACGTCCCCGACGACGACCACCCGGGCCGCTCGGGTCATGCCGCGACGGCGGTGTTGCGGGCGGCCGAGGCGACCGCGATCCGCGCGGCCAGGTCGGCGTTGCGCAGGATGATCCGGACGTTCACCGCCAGGCTCGCGCCCTCGGTGGCCGAGTGGAAGTGCGCCAGCAGGTACGGCGTGACTGCCTTGCCGGTGATTTCGTCGCGCTCCAGCCGGGCCAGACCGTCGGTCAGGGTCCGGTCGTGCAGCTCCGGGTCGAGCTGCTCGTCCACCGGCAGCGGGTTGGCGATGATCAGGCCGCCGGTGTGCACGGCCAGTCCGTCGCGGGCGGCGAGCACGTCCGCGACCTGCTCCGGGGACTCCAGCGACCAGTCCAGGTCGAATCCGCCGTCGGTCAGGTAGAAGCCGGGGAAGCGGTGGGTGCGGTAACCGACCACCGCGACCCCGAGCGTCTCCAGCCGCTCCAGCGTCGCGCCCACGTCGAGGATCGACTTGACCCCCGCGCAGACCACAGCGATCGGCGTCCGGGCCAGGGTGATCAGGTCCGCCGACTCGTCGAAGGTGTGCGCCGCCTCCCGGTGCACCCCGCCGAGACCGCCTGTGGCGAACACCCCGATCCCTGCCGCGGCGGCCACGGCGCTGGTCGCGGCCACGGTGGTGGCGCCGTCCGCCCCGGTCGCCGCGGCCACCGCCAGGTCGCGTACGGAGAGCTTGCTCACGCCGTCGACGGTGGCCAGCCGGGTCAGCTGCGCGTCGTCCAGGCCGACCACCAACTCGCCGCCGACCATGCCGATGGTCGCCGGGACGGCCCCGGCGTCCCGGACCGTCTGCTCGATCTCCCGGGCGACCCGCAGGTTCTGCGGCCGGGGGAGGCCGTGCGAGACGATGGTGCTCTCCAGGGCGACGACGGGCCGGCCGTCGCGCAGGGCGTGGGCGACGTCGGTGCCGTAGCTGATGCGAAATTCAGTCACGTTAAGCACGGTACGGGGTCGGGCTCCGGCCGGCCTCAAGTGGACCCGGCCGTGATGACCTGCCAAACTTGACGGTTGGAGGTGCAGACGTGAGCACAGAGGTTCTCGAACGTCCGGAACTGAAGGACGCCGACACCGGTCCCGAGATGTTCCACTACGTCCGCAAGGAGAAGATCGCCGAGAGTGCCGTCATGGGCACCTTCGTCGTCGCGCTCTGCGGGGAGACCTTCCCGGTCACCAAGGCCGCCAAGCCCGGGTCGCCGGTCTGCCCCAAGTGCAAGGAGATCTACGACTCGTACCGCGAGTGAAGCCCGGCCGGCCATCCGGCCGGCGACGTAGCCTGCGGCGGTGACCACCTCCACCGCCCTGCTCCTCGCCGACCTGACCGGGGTCGCGGTGTTCGCCGCCTCGGGCGCCTCGGCCGCGGTGGCCAAGCGACTGGACCTGTTCGGCGTCGCGTTCGTCGGCTTCGTGGCCGCGCTCGGCGGCGGGATCCTCCGCGACCTGGTCATCGACGAGGTGCCGCCGCTGGCCTTCGCCGACTGGCGGTACGCGGCCACCGCCGCGATCACCGCGCTCGCCGTGTTCTGGCTGCATCCGCAGCTCGCCCGACTGCGCACCACGGTGCTGGTGCTCGACGCGGCGGGCCTCGCGCTGTTCACCGTGACCAGCACGCTCAAGGCCCTCGACGCCCGGGTGCCCGCCGTCGGCGCCTGCCTGATCGGCATGCTCACCGCGATCGGCGGAGGGCTCGCCCGGGATCTGCTCACCGCCGAGATCCCGGTGGTGCTGCGCCGGGAGATCTACGCGCTGGCCGCGCTGGCCGGCTCGGTGCTCGTGGTCCTGCTGTACGCCACCGGACAGACCGGACCGGTGCCGCTCACCGCCGCTGCCGTGCTGGTCTTCGGGCTGCGACTGATCGCGCTGCGTCGGCGCTGGTCCGCCCCCGTGGCGACGCTGCGACCGCCGCGCACCGGCGACCCGGAGTGGTGAGGCGCCGTTCCGCTGGGGTGGCAGATGTGACCAGCGTGGCGTCGCCTGGGCTGTGCGCCCCGCTCTGGTTATGCTGAGTCGGCCTTCGCGGCAGCTACTGCGCGGAGGCGTTTTCATGGGCGGCGGTTCTCGTGGCCCTCGCCCCGGGTCCGCCGTCGTGCGGTCGGAGAGGAGCTTCGCGTGGCAGCCCGGACGCCGGTGCTCGAGACGTTCCCGGCACTACGTGCCTGGCAGCGCAAGGCCCTGGTGGAGTACCTGCGCCGGCGCACCGAGGACTTCACAGCGGTCGCCACACCCGGCGCCGGCAAGACCACCTTCGCCCTGCGGATCGCGGCGGAACTGCTCGCCGACGGCACCGTCGAGGCGGTCACCGTGGTCGCCCCCACCGAGCACCTGAAGAGCCAGTGGGCGGAGGCCGCCGCCCGGGTGGGCATCCAGCTCGACGCCGCGTTCCGCAACGCCGACGTGCACTCGGCGGCCGACTTCCACGGCGCGGTCATCACCTACGCCCAGGTCGGAATGGCCCCACAGGTGCACAGGCGGCGCACCATGACCCGGCGCACCCTGGTCATCCTCGACGAGATCCACCACGCCGGCGACTCCCGCACCTGGGGCGACGGGGTGAAGGCCGCCTTCGAGCCGGCCGTACGACGGCTGATGCTCACCGGGACGCCGTTCCGCTCCGACGACAACCCCATCCCGTTCGTCAGCTACGAGCGGGGCGGGGACGGGCTGCTGCGCTCCCGCGCCGACTCGGTGTACGGCTACTCCGACGCCCTGCGCGACGGCGTCGTGCGGCCGGTGCTCTTCCTGGCGTACTCCGGGGAGACCCGGTGGCGCACCAACGCCGGGGATGAGCTGGCGGCCCGGCTCGGCGAGCCGATGACCCAGGACCTGGTGGCGCAGGCGTGGCGTACCGCCCTGGACCCCGCCGGGGACTGGATGCCCCAGGTGCTGCGGGCAGCCGACGCCCGACTCACCGTGCTGCGCAACGCCGGAATGCCCGACGCCGGTGGCCTGATCATCGCCACCGACCAGCAGACCGCCCGCTCGTACGCCAAGCTGATCGAGCAGGTGACCGGCGAGAAGGCCGCCGTGGTGCTCTCCGACGACCAGGGCGCGTCCGCGCGGATCGCGACGTTCGCGGCGTCCGACCAGCGGTGGCTGGTCGCGGTGCGGATGGTGTCCGAAGGGGTCGACATCCCCCGCCTCGCGGTCGGGGTCTACGCCACGAGCGCCAGCACCCCGCTCTACTTCGCGCAGGCGATCGGCCGGTTCGTGCGGGCCCGGCGACCCGGGGAGACCGCGTCGGTCTTCCTGCCCAGCGTTCCGCACCTGCTCGGCCTGGCCAGCGAGATGGAGACCGAGCGGGACCACGTGCTCGGCAAACCCAAGGATTCCGACGGCCTCGACGACGACCTGCTGGAACGGGCACAGCGCGACGACCAGGCCAGCGGGGAGTTGGAGAAGCGTTTCGCCGCCCTCTCGGCGACCGCCGAGCTGGACCAGGTGATCTTCGACGGCGCGTCGTTCGGCACCGCCGCCCAGGCCGGCACCCCCGAGGAGGAGGAGTACCTCGGTCTGCCCGGTCTGCTCACCGCCGACCAGGTGTCCCTGCTGCTGACCAAGCGGCAGGCCGCCCAACTCGCCGCCCAACGCCGCCGGACCGCCGACGGGGCCGCTCAGCCGGCCGCTGCGCCCGCTGCGGCGCCTCCGGCACCAATGAGTGCCGCCCAGCGTCGTGTGGCGCTCCGGCGCCAACTGAACGCCCTCGTGGCCGCCCGCCACCACCGCACCGGCCAGCCCCACGGCAAGATCCACGCCGAGTTGCGCCGGCTCTGCGGCGGGCCGCCCAGCGCCCAGGCCACCATCGAGCAACTCGAAGAACGCATCGCCACCGTACAAACCCTCTGACCTCACCACCCCACCGGCACCGGCGGTTGTAGTGGTGTCCACGTGTCGCTGAGGCCACTACTTCCGTGGTTCGAGCGCGAGGCGCGGCGATCACACAGTTTCAGGGATGTTGCTGCCTCCCCGGCGTCTGAGGCAGCAACATCCCTGAAGTTGTGCAGATCTTGGCGAACCTCAGGCGGTGCGGCGTGCGGCCTGCCCAGAGGTGCGGCGTGCGGGACGATCGGGGCGCGAGACAGCGAAAAAGCCGGCCGGAGGCACCCTCGGGGTACCTCCGGCCGGCTATGTCGGTTTGCGGATCTAGTTCGCCATCAACTCGGCGCCACGCCAGCTGAAATCGGGCTCCGTTGCGAACCGCTCGGTGATCTTCACGAGATCCTCCGCGTACTTGTTCGCGTGGTGCCCACAGAACACCAACTCGCTCCCACCCGCCAGAGTGATCCGGAGCTTCCCGGCAGCATTGCAGCGGTCGCACCGTTCATCGGCGGCTGGGGGCGCCACCGTCTCGGGCGGCGGCGTGAGGGTCGGGGTCATCGCCTTCCTCCTCTGGTCGTCACCGATGAACAATCTCTTCGGTCGTTGCTCACCTATCGTGCAACACCCTTGACGGGCCTTGCCTTCCCTGTGTGCCCGCGGGGGACCGAGGTCACACATGGCAGGGACAGTGTGCCGTGCACCCAGGGTGCCACGTCAACGATCACATTCGTGCATCCGGACGATCACCATCTGGTGTTGCACACCAGGTGGTCAAAACGACACGTTCGGTTGACGAAACCTGCTCAGTCCAGGTAATCCCGCAGGACCTGCGAACGCGACGGGTGCCGCAGCTTGGACATCGTCTTGGACTCGATCTGCCGGATCCGCTCCCGGGTCACCCCGTAGACCTGGCCGATCTCGTCGAGCGTCCGCGGCTGGCCGTCGGTCAGGCCGAACCGCAGGCGTACGACACCCGCCTCACGCTCGGAGAGCGTCTGCAGAACCTGCTGGAGCTGGTCCTGCAGGAGCGAGAAGGAGACGGCGTCGACCGCGACCACTGCCTCGGAGTCCTCGATGAAGTCACCGAGCTGGCTGTCGCCCTCGTCGCCGATGGTCTGGTCCAGTGAGATGGGCTCCCGGGCGTACTGCTGGATCTCCAGCACCTTCTCCGGTGTGATGTCCATCTCCTTGGCCAGCTCCTCCGGCGTGGGCTCGCGGCCCAGGTCCTGGAGCAGCTCGCGCTGTATGCGGCCGAGCTTGTTGATGACCTCGACCATGTGCACCGGGATGCGGATGGTGCGGGCCTGGTCGGCCATGGCGCGGGTGATCGCCTGCCGGATCCACCAGGTGGCGTACGTGGAGAACTTGTAGCCCTTGGTGTAGTCGAACTTCTCCACGGCCCGGATCAGGCCGAGGTTGCCCTCCTGGATGAGGTCGAGGAAGGCCATGCCGCGACCCGTGTACCGCTTCGCGAGGGAGACGACGAGCCGGAGGTTGGCCTCCAGCAGGTGGTTCTTGGCGCGTTCGCCGTCGCGGGAGATCCAGCCGAGGTCGCGGACCATCTCACGGGTGAGCTTCTCCTCGCCCTCGTCGGCCGCGCGCAGCCGCTCGGCGGCGTAGAGCCCGGCCTCGATGCGCTTGGCCAGCTCCACCTCCTGCTCGGCGTTGAGCAGGGGGACCTTGCCGATCTGCTTTAGGTACGCGCGGACCGAGTCGGCGGAGGCGGTCAGCTCGGCGTCGCGCCGGGCCTGCTTGAGCGCCTCGGACTCCTCGTCGTCCCACTCGAAGTCGTTGTCGGTGGCGGAGGCGGCGGCGTCGGTCTCGGCGGCCTGGGCCAGCTCGGCCGGCTCCTCCACGACCACGTCCTCGATCGTGGCGGCGAGCTCCTCGGGGTCGATCTCGCCGTCGGCGCCCTCGCCCTTGGCCTTGCCGGCGGCCTTGGCCGGCTTGGCGCCGGCTGCCGCGGCGACCGTCGCCTTGGTGGCCCGGGTCGACTTGGTGGCCTTCGCCGGCGCGGCGGCGGCAGCCACGTCGGCGGTGCTGCCGGCGGCCTTGCGGGGGGCGACCTTGCGCGGGGCGGGCGTCGCCGGGGCCTCGTCGGAGGCGGGGGCCTGCTTCGGGGCGGGGGCGGCGGCCTTCTTGGTGGTCTTGGCGGTGGTGGCCCGGGACGCCGGCGTCGTGGACCGGGCCGCGGCGACCCGGCGGCGGGTGCTCGCCGAGCCGTCCACCACCACGGTCACTCCCGCCTCGGAGAGCGCCCGCAGAATCTTCTTGGCCTGGGCCGGAGTCACCTCGGCGGACTCGACGGTGCGCGCGAGCTGGGCCGACGTGAGCTGACCACCGGCGCTCTGCGCGTGGGCGATCAGGGTGTCGGTGAGCGAGCGAACGTCGGCGCCGGTCTGGCGGGGTTCTGTCACGAATGACCTTCCGGAGGCGAAGAGCGGGCACGGCCGGGTCGTCCGGCACAGCATGGGTCAACCAGGCCGGGCGATGTGGTTGAGGGGCCCCCGTGTCCCGGGCCGGCCGGTGGTCGGCGGTCCGTGGCGCGTGGGCAGGGGTGAATTGTAACGCCGTCTGCGGCGATCATCCTGCGCCGCACTGCGTAACGGCGGTGAGACCGCCGATTCGGCGCTGATGTGGACTTTGTAAGGATGATACTCGCGTACGGCGCTGAGGGCTCGACCGTCGTCGCCGGCCGACGGTTGACCAGCGATGGTTGCCGTGGGCGGGCCGGGGAGCTGAGCACTTAGCGCACATTACCAATACAAAGCGGACATGCCGGTCAGACCCGACACTGGCCGGCGTCGTTTTGTCGCCGCGACGATGGATCATGGTGGGGCCGCAGGGCGCCGGCGTGTGGAAAGGGACGAACCATGACCGGCTCGACGCCGACGCCGCAGGAGTTGCTAGCGATCGCGATGGACGTGGCCCGGGAGGCGGCGGACACCGCGTACCGGATGCGGGCCGCGGGGGTCGAGGTCGCCGCGACCAAGTCCACGATCACCGACGTGGTCACCGCCGCCGACCGGGCCGTCGAGCGGCAGGTCCTGGACGCCCTGGCCACGATCCGCCCCGACGACTCGGTGCTCGGCGAGGAGTACGGCGAGGAGCCCGGCGCCGGTGCCCCCGGCGCGACGGGCAGCGGGGTGCGGTGGATCGTCGACCCGATCGACGGCACGGTCAACTACCTGTACGGACTGGCGCACAGCGCCGTCTCGCTGGCCGCCGAGGTCGACGGGGTGGTCGTCGCCGGGGTGGTCCGCAACGTGTTCACCGGCGAGGAGTGGACGGCCACCCTCGGCGGCGGCGCCTGGCGGGCGGGGCAGCGGTTGCGGTGCTCGACGGAGACCGACCTCGGGCAGGCGCTCGTCGCCACCGGCTTCGGCTACGACGCCGCGCGCCGCTCGCACCAGGCCCGGGTGGTCGCCGGACTGATCGCGCACGTGCGGGACATCAGGCGCCTCGGCGCCGCCGCCCTGGACCTCTGCCTGGCCGCCGAGGGGCGGGTGGACGCGTACTTCGAGAAGGGTCTGGCGGCCTGGGACCAGGCCGCCGGCGGGCTGGTGGCGAGCGAGGCGGGGCTGCGGGTGGCCGGCCTGCGCGGGCTGCCGGCCGGCCCGGACCTGGTCATCGCTGCTCCGGAGGCCCTCTTCGCGCCGCTGCACGACCGCCTGGACGACCTGGACGCCGCCGGCGGCCCCTGAGGCGCCCCGGGCCGCCCGGCTACTTCTTGACCGGCATCGGGCAGGTGCCCTTGGGTGCCTCCGGCGCCCCGGAATCGCCGAGGGACTGGTTGACCTCGGTGGTGGTGGCCAACTGCTGGAAGCCGTTGCCGAGCACGACGTCCACCGTGTCGTCGGTGCGCTTCTCGTCGTAGCCCGGGTCGGCGTTGTTGAGGAAGTACGCCTGCAGCAGGTGCGCCGAGCCGACGCCCTTCGGGCCGTACCGCAGCACCGCGATGCCGTCGACCTGCTTCTTCTCGTTCGCGGTCTTCTTGACCTGGAACTGCCGGTTGCTGAACTCGTCGGCGACCGTGCGGGCGAGGCCGGGCTGGTTCGTGGCGTTGTAGACGTTGATCTTCACGTCCTTGCGCTCGCGCAGGGTCAGGTCGGCCAGGGGCCAGCCCTCGGGGCAGCCCGCGGCGGTGCCCGCCTTGCCCTGGCTGTCGCGGACCACGGCCACGACGACGAAGACCAGGGCGATGACCGCCAGCAGACCGACGACGACGAGTGCTCGAACTCGCGCGAAACTCATCAGGGCACTCCCCGGGACGTCAGGTGGGTGGCAACGATCTCTGACCGCCGGCCGTCGAATACGCCGCTGAGGTTAACGGTTGTCCGGCCGTCGCGTGGAAACAGTCCGACATGCCGGCGCGGCGACCGCGAACCGGGTACTACTACCCCTATCTTCGTGTCGCCTGAGTCACATTGGGAACAACTTCGCGTGCTGGGGCGTACATCTCAGCCGCAAGGGCGGTATACATGCCTCGCCCAAGGGGGGGTAAGGTTCCGCGCTCGCAGGGGAGTCGCCCCAGCGGTCCCGACCCGTTCGGTCCCCGGGTCGGGTGCCCGACACAAGTGGTGGCCGGCCAGCGGAACCGAAACAGCGTCGCCCGGCGTTACAACCGGGAAGCGACAACATCGATATGGGAGAGTGAAACCGATGGCCACCGACTACGACGCCCCGCGTCGCGACGAGGTCGACCTCGGCGAGGACAGCCTGGAAGAGCTCAAGGCACGGCGGGTCGACTCACAGTCGGGCGCGGTGGACGTTGACGAGGCCGAGGTGGCCGAGAGCTTCGAGCTGCCCGGCGCCGACCTGGCCGACGAGGAGCTCACGGTCAAGGTGCTACCGATGCAGCAGGACGAGTTCCGGTGCGCCCGCTGCTTCCTGGTACATCACCGCAGCCAGTTGGCTGTCGAGCGCAACGGCGAGCTGATCTGCCGCGAGTGCGTCTGACACGCATGACACCAGCGGCGGCCTCCTGATCGGGGCCGCCGCTCCCGGTGTAGCAGTGCGTCTCCGGTGGGTACCTGCTTGACTCGTAACGGGTAGCCCACAGCACCGGGAGGTCCGACCCATGAGCGATCGAGGCGAGACCACCGACGGTGGTGCCGACGACCTCGGCGCCACCGTTGCCGCGTTGACCGCGGACGACATCGAGCCGGCCCGACGCCGTCAACTGCTGACACGCATGGTCGGGCAGGCCCGCGCCCGGGGGATCTCCGACCTGTTCAAGCCGCGCTCCGCCGTACGGTGGATGGTCGACACCGTCGCCGAGATCGCCCCGCACGTGCCGGTCCGTGACCTGGCCACGCTGCGCGCGCACTTTCCGGGGCTGGACGACACCGCCCTGGCCGAGCGCCTGATCCGTAACGCGTCGCGGACCACCGCGGCGATCGGCGCGGCAGGTGGGGGAGTCGCCGCCGTCGAGTGGACGGTGGCACCGACCCTGCTCTCCGCACCGGTGCTGCTCGCCGCCGAGACCGTCGCCGTGGTGGCGGTGGAGCTGAAGCTGGTAGGCGAGCTGCACGAGATCCACGGCGTGGAGCTGCCGAGCACCGGCAGCCAACGGGCGGTCACCCTTGTGCACTCGTGGGCCACCCAGCGCGGCGTCAACCCGATGGTGCCCGGCGTCGGGGTGGGCGCGGTGCTCGGCACCGCCGCCCGCAAGGAGCTGCGGGACATGCTGCTGCGGCGCTTCGGCCGGAACCTCACCACGCTCGGGCCGTTCCTCACCGGCGCGGCGGTGGCCAGCTTCCTGAACCGTCGGGCCACCCAGCAGATGGCCGAGCAGCTTCAGGTGGACCTGCGCCGCCGTGGCATCGCCCGCCCGGCGCCGCCGCCGGAGCTGCCCGGGCCGCCCACCGGCACCTGAGCGGGCCGTCGACGTCGGATCAGCTCGGCTCGCCGGCCGACCGGTCGGCGAGCCGCAGCGCGTCACGGGCGGCCAGCACCGCCTCGGCCAGCTCGACCGGGCGCCTGGTGCTCACCACCCAGAAGGGCGTCGGGTCGGCCGGATCGTCGAGCACCACCTGCACGGCGCCGCCGATCCACGGCCGCTGCACCACGAAGGCGAGCGGATCCGCGCCCACCCCGAGCACCTCACGGCGGCCGGCGGCGTCCAACGGGACGACGTCGGCCACGAACCGTACCGGCAGTCGGGCGTCGTCCACCCGCAGCTCGGCGTCCACGACCGCGACCCGGATCCGACCCAGCCACCACAGCCCGGCGGCAGTCGCCGGCAGCAGCACCGCGAACGGCAGCCAGGCGCGGACGCCGGGGGCGCCCATCCAGATCTCGACGGCCAGCAGCGCGGCGGCCACCAGCCCCGCCAGCCACAGCCACCAGGGCAGGTCCAGCCGTTCGGCGTACGCCGGGCGGGCCGTCGCGGGCGACTGACCGGCGGACGGGGAGGGCGACATGCTCACTCCTGCGAGGGTACGGCGCACGACGGGCCGGCCAACCGGCAGGATGGCAGGGTCACCCCGTGAACCGGACAGAAGAGGGGACCCGTGACCGACGTCGTACCCGTGCCCGTGCGGCAGCTCGACGGTGAGCTGCCGCTGCCCACGTACGCCCATCCCGGCGACGCCGGCGCCGACCTGGTGGCGGCCACGGACGTGGAGCTGCCGCCCGGCGGCCGCGCCCTGGTGCCCACCGGCGTCGCCATCGCGTTGCCCGAGGGGTACGTGGGTCTGGTCCACCCCCGCTCCGGTCTGGCGGCGAGGCTCGGCGTGACCGTGCTCAACGCGCCCGGTACGGTCGACGCCGGCTACCGGGGTGAGATCCTGGTCAACCTGATCAACCATGATCGGGACACACCGGCGAAGATCTCCCGCGGCGACCGGATCGCCCAGCTCGTGGTGCAGCGGGTCGCGCGGGCCCGGTTCGAGCCGGTGGCCGAGCTGCCCGGGTCCCGACGGGGGACCGGTGGGCACGGCTCCACCGGCGGACACGCCGGGCTGGTGCCGACGCCGGCGGGTCAGGGTCGGGTCGAGCAGCGGCCGGACGAGCCGGGACGCGGGCGGACGGAAGAGGTGGCAGGGTGAGTGTGAACAGCGGAGGGTGGGCGCAGTGATCTTCTCCCGAAAGCGGGCAGGTGCCGAGCGGCGCACCCGCGACGAGCGGACCACCGAGGTCCTCGACCAGGGTGCCGAGGCGTCGGCGCTGGTGCGCGGCCCGTACGACATCTCCGAGGTCGACGACGACGTGCAGCGGCTCGACCTGGGCAGCCTGCACATCCCGGCGATCGCCGAGGTGGAGGTGCGGGTGCAGGCCGACCCGCAGGGTGTGGTCCAGCAGGTGGTGCTCGTGCACGGGGACAACGCGTTGCAGCTCGGCGTCTTCGCCGCCCCCCGGTCCGAGGGGATCTGGGACGAGGTGCGCGAGGAGATCCGCCAGTCGTTGCTGCGCGACGGTGCCGCCGCGCAGGAGGTCGAGGGCGAGTACGGCCCCGAACTGCACGCCCAGGTACGGACCCCGGACGGTCCGACGAACCTGCGGTTCGTCGGTGTCGACGGGCCGCGCTGGATGGTCCGCGGTGTCTTCCAGGGTCCGGTGGCGACCGACCCGGCCGCCGCCGGTCCGCTGGCCGAGTGCCTGGAGGGCCTGGTGGTCGACCGGGGCCAGGAGGCGAAGCCGGTCCGCGAGCCGCTGCCGCTGCGGCTGCCCCGGGAGATCGCCGACCAGGCCGGCGCCGAGGGCGGCTCCGCCGTCGCCGAGCCGCGCCAGGTCTGACCGACGCGCACCAGCGGCGCCGGAACCCGCCCCGTCGGCGTACGCTGGCGGCACGGTTCCGGCGCCGCCGGGGCCGGTCGAGACCGGTGAGCGTGGAGAGGGTGACGCGGAGGTCATGATGACCGACGAGGGCAGGGTGTCGCTGCGGCGGCTCCTGCAGCGGTTCACCGCCAGCGAGGCCGAGATCGACGCGCAGGAGCTGCGTCGGGAGAGCGCCGAGTGCGGCGGCATCCCGGCCCAGATGTGCTCCCGGGGTCAGGTGGTGTCGGTCGCCGGTCGGCTGCGCACCGTGGTCTACACCCCGAGGACCAACCTGCCGACGCTCGAGGCCGACCTGTACGACGGCAGTGACGTCGTCACCCTGGTCTGGCTGGGTCGGCGGCACATCGCCGGGATCGAGCCGGGGCGGCACCTGACCGCCCGCGGCCGGGTGGCGGTGCGCGACGACCGCAAGGTCATCTACAACCCGTACTACGAGCTGGACGCGCCCAAGTGACGGCACTGCGGACGGAAGGCCGGCGATGACCACGGGACAGGACCGGGCGGCGCAGCCGGACACCGGCTCCGAGGACGACGAGCGCCTGCCGACGATCGCCGAGCAGATGGCCGACCAGCTCGGCGGGTGGCGGGGGCTTGTCGAGTCCAGCATCCCGGTGGTGGTCTTCGTCCTGGCCAACATCATCGGCGAGCTGCGGCCCGCCGTGATCGCCTCGGTGACGGTGGCGGTGCTGATCGCCGGGCTGCGGCTGGCGCAGCGTCGGCCGATCCGGCACGCGATCAACGGGCTCTTCGGCGTCGGTGTCGGCGCCGCCATCGCCTGGCGGACGGGCGACGAACGGGACTTCTACCTGCCGGGCATCCTCTACGGCATCGGCTACGGCGTGGCGCTGCTGATCTCGGCGGCCATCCGGCAGCCGCTTGTCGGCTGGATCTGGTCGGTGCTGGTCGCCAAGGGCCGCTCGGAGTGGCGGGCCGACCCGAAGCTGGTGCGCACCTTCACCCAGCTGACGGTGCTCTGGGGCGTGGTCTGGCTGGCCAAGGTCGGCGTGCAGGCCGGCCTCTACCTGGCCCACCAGGACACCGCGCTGGGCGTGGCCCGGCTGGCCCTGGGCTACCCGCCGTACGCGCTGCTGCTGCTGATCACCGTTTGGACGGTGCGCCGGGTCACCCGGGAGCCGCAGCCCACCCCGCTGCCCGGCGCCTGAGCGTTCCAGGCGACCCTCAGCCGCGCGGTCAGCGCGAGCCGCGGGTCCGTTCGACGCTGTCCGGGCCGAGGATCACCGCGCGGACGTCGTCCTCCACCTCGGCGGTGCAGACGAAGATCAGCTCGTCGCCGGCCTCGATCGGGTCGTCCGGGCTGGGCACCAGGACCCGCTTGCCGCGCAGGATCGCCACAAGCGCGGAGTCGCGCGGCAACGGGACGGCGTGGATGGGCTGGCCGACGTAGGGCGCGGTCGGCGGCAGGGTGATCTCGACCAGGTTGGCCTCGCCCTGCCGGAAGGTCATGAGCCGGACCAGGTCGCCGACGGTGACCGCCTCCTCGACCAGCGCGGCCATCACGCGCGGCTTGCTCACCGCGACGTCCACGCCCCACTGCTCGGTGAAGAGCCACTCGTTCTCGGCCCGGTTGACCCGGGCCACCACGCGCGGCACCGCGAACTCGGTCTTGGCCAACAGCGACAGCACCAGGTTGGTCTTGTCGTCGCCGGTGGCCGCGACCACCACGTCGCACCCGGCGACGTTGGCCTCCTCCAGGCTGGCCACCTCGCACGCGTCGGCGAGCACCCACTCGGCCGCCGGCACCCGGTCGGGGCGCAGCATCTTCGGCTGGCGCTCGATGAGCATCACCTGGTGGCCGTTGTCGATCAACTCCTGGGCGATGGAGCGGCCCACGTTGCCCGCGCCCGCGATGGCGACCCGCATGGCTCAGTGCCCCCCTTCCGGCGGCGTCGCCGCCACCGACGTGACCGTCGCCACGATGTCGTCACTGACCAGCATGAACACCTGGTCACCCTCCTGCACGACGGTGGAGGCGGTGGGTAGCGTGCCGATGCCGAAGCGGATCAGGTAGGCCACCCGCGCCCCGGACGCCTCCTCCAGCGCGCGCACCGACCGGCCGATCCAGTCCTTGTGCACCGGGACCTCGACGATCGACACGGTGCTCGTGGGGTCGCGGAAGATCTCCACGTTGCCCTCCGGCACCAGGTGCCGCAGCATCCGGTCGGCGGTCCACCGCACGGTCGCCACGGTGGGGATGCCGAGGCGCTCGTACACCTGGGCCCGGCGCTGGTCGTAGATCCGGGCGGCCACCCGGGACACGCCGAACGTCTCGCGGGCCAGCCGCGCCGAGATGATGTTGGAGTTGTCGCCGCTGGAGACGGCCGCGAAGGCGTCCGCCCGCTCGATGCCGGCCTGCCGCAGCACCTCGCCGTCGAAGCCCGCCCCGGTCACCGTGATCCCGGCGAAGTCGGGGCCGAGCCGGCGGAAGGCGTCGGCGTCCTGGTCGATCACCGCCACCGAGTGCCCCCGGGACTCCAGGCTGTGGGCGAGGGTCGACCCGACCCGGCCACAACCCATGATCACGACGTGCACGCTGTCCCTCCCAAAGGTGCGTACCGCTCCCGCTGCCGGTGGCCTCTCGATGCAGCCTGCCACGTCCCACTGCGCGGCGGGGGACCGACCGTACCCCGTGCCGCCCGGCGGTCACGATCGCCCACCCCCGCGCTCTGGTCGTGGTGGTCGTACCCTTGGCGTTCGTGGCCAGTCCCACCTCGCTGCTGAAGCGGCTGCTCCTCGGTCGACCGTTCCGGTCCGACCGCCTGCAGCACACCCTCCTGCCGAAGCGCATCGCGCTGCCCGTGTTCGCCTCCGACGCGCTGTCCAGCGTCGCGTACGCGCCCGACGAGATCCTCCTGACCCTCTCCATCGCCGGCGCCTCCGCGTACGTGTTCTCGCCGTGGATCGCCCTCGCGGTGGTCGTGGTGATGCTGACGGTGGTGGCCAGCTACCGGCAGAACGTGTACGCCTACCCCTCCGGTGGGGGTGACTACGAGGTGGCGACCGTCAACCTGGGGCCGAAGTTCGGGGTGGGCGTGGCCAGCGCCCTGCTCGTCGACTACGTGCTCACGGTGGCGGTGTCGGTCTCCTCCGGGGTCGCCAACCTGGGCTCCGTGGTGCCGTTCGTGGCCACCCACAAGGTCCTCATCGCGGTGATCGCTGTGGTCCTGCTGACCGCCGTCAACCTGCGGGGGCTCCGCGAGTCGGGCACCGCGTTCGCGATCCCCACCTACGGCTTCGTCATCGTCATGGGCGGGATGCTGCTCACCGGGCTGTTCCGGGTGTTCGTGCTCGGTGACGACCTTCGCGCGCCGAGTGCCGACCTGGTGATCCAGGCCGAGCACAGCGTGACCGGCTTCGCGTTGATCTTCCTGCTGCTGCGGACGTTCAGCTCGGGCGCCGCCGCGCTCACCGGCGTCGAGGCGATCTCCAACGGGGTGCCGGCGTTCAAGGCGCCGAAGAGCCGCAACGCCGCCACCACGCTGCTGCTCCTGGGCGCGATCGCGGTGAGCCTGCTGGTCGGGATCATCTGGCTGGCCCGGCTGACCCACCTGCAGTTCGTCGAGGACCCGGCCCTGCAGATCGTCTCCGGCCCCGACGGGTACGTGCAGAAGACGGTCACCACCCAGCTCGGCGAGACGGTCTTCGGCTCCGGCTCGATCCTGCTCTACGTGGTGGCCGGGATGACCGCGTTGATCCTCTTCCTGGCCGCGAACACCGCGTTCAACGGCTTCCCGGTGCTCGGCTCGATCCTGGCCCAGGACCGCTATCTCCCCCGCCAGTTCCACACCCGTGGCGACCGGCTGGCCTTCTCCAACGGCATCACGTTCCTCGCCCTCTTCGCGATCGTGCTGATCGTCGGCTTCCAGGCCGAGGTGACCCGACTCATCCAGCTCTACATCGTCGGGGTCTTCGTGTCGTTCACCGTCTCCCAGGCCGGCATGATCCGGCACTGGAACCGGCGGCTGCGTACCGAGCGGGACCCCGAGGCGCGGCAGCGGATGCACCGCTCCCGGGCCATCAACACCTTCGGCATGGGGCTTACCGGAACGGTGCTGGTGATCGTCCTGGTCACCAAGTTCCTGCTCGGGGCCTGGATCGCGATCGCCGCGATGGCGGTGATCTACCTGTTGATGCTCGCCATCCGCAGGCACTACGACCGGATCGCGGTCGAGCTGACCCCACCGGACGAGGGCCGGGCCGTGCTGCCCGCCCGCAACCACGCGATCGTGCTGGTCAGCAAGCTGCACCAGCCGACCCTGCGGGCCATCGCGTACGCCCGGGCCACCCGGCCGGACACGCTCACCGCAGTGACAGTCAACGTGGACGAGGAGGACACCCGGGCGCTGCAGGCCGAGTGGGAGCGACGGGAGATGGCCATCCCGCTCACCGTGATCGACTCGCCGTACCGGGAGATCACCCGGCCGATCCTGGACTTCGTCGCCTCCACCCGCCGCAAGTCGCCCCGGGACGTGGTGACGGTCTTCATCCCGGAGTACGTGGTCGGCCGCTGGTGGGAGAACCTGCTGCACAACCAGAGCGCGCTGCGCCTCAAGGGTCGCCTGCTCTTCGAACCGGGGGTGATGGTGGTCAGCGTGCCGTGGCAGCTCGCCTCGACGGCGAGCAAGAACCTGGACCGGCTGGACGCCACGCTGTCCAACACCCCGGCGCGGGGCCCCCGGATGGGCCTGCGGGCCCCGGACGTGCCGCCGGTGGTCTCCACGCCTACCGGCGACGGCGTCCCGGGTGCCGGTGGCCCTGTCGACCAGGCGCAGGGCGGTGCCGGCCGTGACTGAGCCGGAGCTGGGCGACGCCGCGACACCTGTGGCGCCGGAGCGCGGGCTGGCCGAGGCGGAACGCGTCGAGCTGACCGTGGACGCCGTCGCGCCCGGCGGGCACTGCGTGGCCCGGGTGGACGGGCAGGTGGTCTTCGTCCGGCACGCGCTGCCCGGCGAGCGGGTGATCGCCGAGGTCACCGAGGTGCACAAGGGGTTCGTCCGGGCCGACGCGGTGACCGTGCTGGACGCCTCGCCGGACCGGGTGGAGCCGCCCTGCCCGTACGCGAAGCCGGGCGCCTGCGGCGGCTGCGACCTGCAACACGTCGCCCCGGACGCCCAGCTGGCGTGGAAGACCGCGGTGGTGCGCGAGCAGTTGACCCGCCTCGGCGGGTTGGGCGACGACGAGCTGGACGGGCTCGGCGTTCGGGTCGAGGCGCTGCCCGGCGGGCTGCTGGGCTGGCGCTCGCGGGTCCGCTACGCGGTGGACGCCGCCGACCGGGCCGGCCTGCTCAAGCACCGCTCGCACGAGGTGGTGCCGATCGACCGTTGCCGGATCGCCCACCCGGCCATCCAGCAGCTCCCGGTGCTCACCCCGACCGGGGCGAGCTGGCCGGCCGCCGACGCGGTGGAGACCGTCGCCAGCACCGGCGGGGACGTCAGCGTCGCCGAGGTCCACGACGGGGTGTCCACCCCGGTACGCGGGCCGGCCGAGGTGCGCGAGGTGGCCGCCGGACGGGACTGGACGCTGCAGGCGTCCGCGTTCTGGCAGGTGCACCCGGCGGCGGCCGACACGCTGTCCACGGCCGTGCTGGAGCTGCTGGACCCGCGGCCGGGCGAGCGCGCCTGGGACCTGTACGGCGGGGCCGGGCTGTTCGCCGCCGGGCTGGCCAACCGGGTCGGCGCGACCGGCCGGGTGACAGTGGTGGAGGCCGCGCCGCAGGGCGTCGCCGCCGCCCGGCGGAACCTGGCCGACCTGCCCCACGTCGAGGTGGTGTCGGCCCGGGTGGAGACCGCGCTGGCCCGCCGACGGATCACCGGCCCGGTCGACGTGGTGGTGCTCGACCCGCCCCGCTCGGGCGCCGGCGCCCCGGTCGTGCGCGCGCTCGCCGCCGCCGGTCCGCGGGCGGTCGCGTACGTGGCGTGCGACCCGGCCGCCTTCGCCCGGGACGTGCGCACGTTCGCCGGCCTGGGCTGGCGACTGGCCGCGCTGCGCGGGTTCGACCTGTTCCCGATGACGCAGCACGTCGAGTGTGTCGGGCTGCTGCTCCCGACAAACGGGCGCTGATGCGCGTCGTCGGCCTGATGTCGGGCACGTCGTACGACGGGGTGGACGTCGTCGCCGCGGAGTTCGACGTCGAGGGGGACACCCTGTGGCTGCGGCCGTTGGGGCACCGCGGTCTGGACTACGACGAGGAGTTGCGCGCCGAGATCGCCGCGCTGCTGCCGCCGGCGACCACCACCATCGAGGCCGTCTGCCGGCTCGACAACCGCCTCGGCGAGGTCTTCGCCGACGCGGCGGCCATCGGCCTGGAACTGGCCGGTGGGCCCGTCGACGCGGTGGTCTCGCCCGGCCAGACGGTCTTCCACTGGGTCGACGACGGCACGGCCCGGGGCACCCTGCAACTGGGCGCGGCGGCCCGGGTGGCAGCCCGGGTCGGCGTACCGGTGCTCAGTGACCTGCGCTCGGCGGACATCGCCGCCGGCGGGCAGGGCGCGCCGCTGGTGCCGGCCTTCGACGCGCTGCTGCTCGACGCCGCCGCCGGGCCGCGCGCGGCGCTGAACCTCGGCGGCATCGCGAACCTCACGGTGGTCGCGCCGGGGGCGCCGGTCCTCGGGTACGACGTGGGCCCGGCGAACGCCCTGCTGGACGCGGCGGCCCGCCGCTTCCTCGACCAGCCGTGCGACAGCGACGGCGCGCGGGCGGCGGCCGGTCGGGTGCACCAGGGGCTGCTCGCCGCGCTGCTGGCCGAGCCGTACTACGCGGCGGCGCCGCCCAAGTCCACGGGCAAGGAGCTGTTCCACGCCGGCTACCTGGACCGGCACCTCGCCGCGCTCGGCGAGCCGGTGCCGGTGGACGACCTGCTGGCCACCCTCACCGAGCTGACCGCGCGGGTGGTCGCCGCCGAGTGCGACAGGCACGGTGTGGTGGAGGTCATCGCGGCCGGCGGCGGTGTGCGCAATCCCACCCTGCTGGGGCGCCTCGCCGCGCTGGGCGCCGGCAGGTGGCCGCTGCGCGGCACCGATGAGCTGGGCGTGCCCGCGCAGGCCAAGGAGGCATACGCGTTCGCGCTGCTGGGCTGGCTCTCCTGGCACGGCCTGCCCGGATCGATCCCGTCGGTGACCGGGGCCGGCCGTGGGGCGGTGCTCGGCTCGTGGACTCCCGCCGGCCCGGCGTACTCCGGCGCACCGGCCACCCCGCCGCGCCGACTGCGGATCCGCCCCTGAGCAGGCGCTCAGCCGTCGGGAGTGACCCGGGCGGCTCGGGTCGGGCTGCGGAGTACCGGGCGGCCGATAGACTCTCCGGTCATGAGCGTTGAAGAGGACACGGCCAACCACGGCCGGTTGCTGGGGACGGTCCGCGGTCCGCAGGACGTCAAGCGGATGTCGGGCGAGGAACTGGACGTACTCGCCGCGGAGATCCGGGACTTCCTGATCGCGAAGGTCTCCCGCACCGGCGGGCACGTCGGGCCCAACCTCGGCGTGGTCGAGCTGACGCTCGCCATGCACCGCGTCTTCGACTCCCCCCGCGACCGGCTCCTGTTCGACACCGGCCACCAGGCGTACGTGCACAAGATCCTCACCGGGCGTCAGGCCGGCTTCGACAAGCTCCGCCAGCGCGGTGGCCTCTCCGGCTACCCCAGCCAGGCCGAGAGCGAGCACGACCTGATCGAGAACTCGCACGCCTCCACCGCGCTCTCCTACGCCGACGGCCTGGCCAAGGCATACGCCCTGCGGGGCGAGGCGCGCAGCGTCGTGGCGGTGGTAGGCGACGGCGCGCTCACCGGCGGCATGTGCTGGGAGGCGCTCAACAACATCGCCACCGCCGGCAACTCGCTTGTCATAGTCGTCAACGACAACGGCCGGTCGTACTCGCCGACCATCGGCGGTCTGGCCGACCACCTCTCCTCGCTGCGGCTCAACCCGGGCTACGAGAAGGTCCTGGACACGGTCAAGGACGCCCTCGGGTCCACCCCGCTGGTGGGCAAGCCCATGTACGAGGTGCTGCACGCCGTCAAGAAGGGCATCAAGGACGCGGTCGCCCCGCAGGCCATGTTCGAGGACCTCGGCATCAAGTACGTCGGCCCGGTGGACGGGCACGACGTGGCGGCGGTCGAGGCGGCCCTGCGCGCGGCGAAGAACTTCGGCGGCCCGGTGATCGTGCACGCGGTCACCCGCAAGGGCTACGGCTACCGCCCGGCCGAGGAGGACGAGGCGGACTGCCTGCACGGCCCCGGCGGCGCCTTCGATGTGGAGACCGGCGCGCTGCTGGCCGCTCCGGCGGTGAAGTGGACGCACGTCTTCGCCGACGAGCTGCTGGCCGTCGCCGACGAGCGGCCGGACGTGGTTGGGATCACCGCCGCCATGGCCGAGCCGACAGGCATCGCGAAGCTGGCCCGCAAGTACCCCGAGCGGGTGTACGACGTGGGCATCGCCGAGCAGCACGCCGCCACCTCGGCGGCCGGGTTGGCGCTGGGCGGCCTGCACCCCGTGGTAGCGGTCTACGCCACCTTCCTCAACCGCGCCTTCGACCAGGTCCTGCTGGACGTGGCGATGCACAAGCTGCCGGTGACCTTCGTGCTCGACCGGGCGGGTATCACCGGCCCGGACGGGCCGAGCCACTACGGCATCTGGGACATGTCGGTCTTCGGTGTGGTGCCCGGTCTGCGGATCGCCGCGCCCCGGGACGCCGCCACGCTGCGTGAGGAGCTGCGCGAGGCGCTGGCCGTCGACGACGGCCCGACAGTGGTGCGCTTCCCGACCGGCACCGTCGCCGCTGACCTGCCGGCCCTGCGCCGGGTCGGCCCGGTCGACGTGCTGGCCGAGTCGGCACGTACCGACGTGCTGCTCGTCGCCGTCGGCTCCTTCGGCCAACTGGGCATGGAGGTGGCCGCCCGGGTCGCCGAGCATGGCTACGGCGTCACAGTCGTCGACCCGCGCTGGGTGCGTCCGGTCCCGGCGGAGCTGGTCGACCTGGCCGCCCGTCACCGGCTCGTGGTCAGCGTCGAGGACGGCGTCCGCGTCGGCGGGGTGGGCGACGCGCTCGCCCAGGCGATGCGCGACGCCGACGTCCGGGTGCCGCTCAAGGACCTGGGCGTACCGGCCGACTGGCACCCGCACGGCACCCGCGCGCAGATCCTCGCCGACCTGGGCCTGACAGCGCAGGACGTGGCCCGCGACGTCACCGGCTGGATCTCCGGCCTGGACGCCACCCCGGACCGCCTCACCCCCAGCGACGCGGCCGCGCAGAACTAGCAGGCGCACAGACGGCGGGTATCCCCTCGGCGGTGCCCGCCGTCGCCGTGCCGCGCCGTCCCGGCGTGCCCCGCACGTCCCTCGTCCCGACGCCCCTCGTCGCGCCGATCTTGCACTTTGTGTCGCCTATGCGCGACTTCTGCCCCGCTTCGTCCCGGCAGAAAGTGCAAGATCGACGCGGGGTGGGGGGTGGGGTGGGGGGGTTAGCGGGGGCTTACCGAGCGGTAGTGGGTCTTGTCGGTGTTGGCGAGGCTGTACGTCTGCGAGCGGGTGGGCTCGGGGGCGACCACCAGGCCGGGACGTTCGACGAGCAGCGGCGTTCCGGGAGGCACGGAGAGTGAGCTGTCCCGGGTGGCCCGCCAGCTGAGCACCACCAGGGGCTGCCCCGGCACCGGCAGCTGGTACGTCTGCAGCGGGGTGGCCCGGTCGGCCGGCGAGACCACGGGCGCGCTCCCGTCCGCCGGCCGGTAGATCACGGCGGTCATCGTGCCGGCGTCGGTGTCCCAGCTCAGCTGCTGCAACTCGGCGGCCTCGCCGCCGCCGAGGGCGACCTCGCCGAGCGAGCGGACGGTCAGCTTCGCCATCGGCCAGGACGTCGGCACCGAGCGTGGCGCGTCCCGGTCCCCGACGCGGCGGGGGATGCTGCCGAACGGGCCCCGGTCACCGGCCAGCACGCAGGTGTCCAGGCCGGTGAGCGCACGCCGGCCGGCGCCTGACTCGTCGCGGACCAGCGGATAGCGCGGGTCGACGGTGCCGGTGCCCAGGTCGAGCAGCCGGTCGGCGGCCCGTCCCCGGGGCAGCGACTCGGTGGCCCGCAGGGTGGCGGTCACCGGTACCGCCGCGCAGGCCGGCACGTCGACAGGCGCGCTGAGCCCGTCGGCCACGGTCAGCGCCCGGCCCTGTGGCCCGAGCAGTGTCTGCACCCGGGCAGACACCAGGTAGCGCCGGCCGCCGGCGGTCTGCACCGGCAGCACGTCGGAGTAGACCAGGTAGCCGGGATCGGTGTACTCGGAGGCGCGGGTGACGGCGTACCGGTCGCCGTCGCCCGTGAGTTGCAGCAGCCAGGAGGCGCTTTCACCGGGTACGTCGGCGGCCACCAGGGCCACCGGGGCGCCGTCGACCCGGCCGGAGAAGAGGATGCCGGACGAGGGCAGGTGCGCCCTGTCGTCGGCAGGTGAGCGCCAGTCCCGCACCGCGTCGGTGACCGCCGCCGTCACCCCCGTGTCGCCGGCCAGGTCGCCACGGGGCGGCCACACCGCCAGCGAGCCGTCCAGGCTGTCGTACCCGACCCGCAGGTCCTTCGGTTGACGGTCGGCGACCGGACCGCACGCCGTCGCGGCCAGCACTGCGCCCAGCAGGACGGTGAGGGCCCTGCCGTGCCGACGGCCTGGAGTCACCTGGTCCGCCCCCGATCGCCTCGCCGTCGCTGTCGGAAAGCGCCATAGTACGAGATGTCCGGCGCGGGGCCTCAGGTGGTGGCCGCCGCATCCACCACAGTGGACACCGCAGGCGTTTTCGTGCCGTTTCGTCGCTCCGGTAGACTCCGCCGACTGTGACGCCTGCCGAGTCCCGCGCCCTGTCCGCGCCGCACCCGGAGGCGGCCGCCGGCCTCGACGACCTCGACGAGACGGTGAGCTACCGCACTGCGGCCACCAGATCGGCAGGCCGCGTCGCGACGGCCGCCGCGCCGGCCGAAGCCTCGGTCGGCGTCGTCGACTCCCCTGCCGCACCGACGACAACGCCCGTCGACACCCCACCGGAGGCCGTACCCGACGTGCCGGCCGACGCCGACGCCGAGGTGCCGGGCGGCGGCAGGTGGCGCGGGTGGACGCGGCGACGGCAGCACCTCGCCGTGGGTGGCCTGTTCCTGCTCGCCGCGCTCTGGGTGACCAGCCGGATCTGGCTGGACCCGGCCGGCCGGGTGGCCTCGCTCTACACCGGTGACCCGGCCCAGGTGCAGTTCTTCCTGGCCCACTCGGTCCGTGTGGTGCTGCACGGCGAGTACCCGTTCTACACCGAGCAGTTCAACTATCCCGACGGCGTCAACCTGATGGCCAACACGGCGGTGCTGGCGCTGGGCATCCCGATGGTGCCGGTGACGCTGCTCTTCGGGCCGGCGGTGTCCTTCGTGGTGCTGGTGACGCTCGGTCTGGCCGGCACCGCCCTGGCGTGGTACCTCGTGCTCTCCCGCCACCTGGTCCGCAACCCGCTCGCGGCGGCGGTCGGCGGCTGGTTCTGCGGGTTCTCCCCGGCGATGCTGTCGCACGCCAGTTGGCACCCGAACATCATCAGCCAGTTCCTGCTGCCGTTCATCGTCTGGCGGGTGCTGGTGCTGACCCGGTCGACCCGACCGGTACGCGACGGCGCGCTGCTCGCCCTGCTGGTCACCGCCCAGGCGTTCATCAACGAGGAGATCCTGCTCTTCACGGCCCTGGCCTGCGGCGTGTTCCTGATCGCCGTGCTCGTCCAGGAACCGGCCCGCTGGTCGGCGGCGTGGCGGCCGTTGGGCGCCGGCCTGGCCGTGTGCGCGCTGCTGGCCGGGGCGCTGCTGGCGTACCCGCTGTACGTGCAGTTCGCCGGACCGATGGCGTACCACGGGCTCAGCGACGCGGTGCAGGACTACGGCAACGACATCGCCGCCTTCTTCGCGCCCGGTTCGCCCACCCTCGGTGGCAACCAGCGGGCCAACATCAACCTGGCGCCGAACTACTCCGAGGAGAACGCCTTCTTCGGCTGGAGCCTGTCGCTGCTCGCCATCGGCATCGTGGTGTGGCTGCGCCGGGACCTGGTCGTCCGGGCGCTCGCGGCCACCGGCGTGTTCTTCGCCGTGCTCTCCCTCGGCGAGCGGATCTCCTGGTGGGACCGGGAGCTGATCAGCGGCCCGTGGCAGTTGCTGGTCCACCTGCCGCTGCTGGACGCTGTCGTACCGACCCGGTTCGGTCTGATCACCAGCGTGGTGATCGGCCTGCTGCTCGCGCTCGCCGTCGAGCGGGCGTGGGAGCTGCGCCCGGCCGACCGACGCACCCTCCGGACGCTCACCGCCGCCGGCCTGGCGTTCGCGCTGCTGCCGGTCGCGCCGATGCCGCTGCGGATGGTGTCCCGACCGCCGGTGCCCGACTTCATCACCGCCGACAGGTGGCGGGAGTACGTGGGCCCGGACCAGACGCTGGTGCCCATTCCGGTGCCGAGCATGGGCAACACGCACGGCATGCGCTGGGCGGCGGCCACCAACCTCGACTTCAAGATCCCGGGCGGCTACTTCCTCGCCCCGCGCAACGGCAACACGGGTGACCCGGGGCGGTTCGGCGGCCGACCCAGCGGCGTGGGCCAACTGCTGGAGGAGGTGGCCACCACCGGCCGTACCCCGAAGCTCGACGACCGGCAGCGCCGCCGCTTCACCGACGAGCTGCGCCACTGGCGGGCCGCCATCCTGGTGCTGCCGGTCCGCCAGCAGAACGCCGAGCCGCTGCGACGTGCCGTCGAGGACCTGGTCGGCCCCGGCCGCCAGGAGCTGGACGTCTGGGTGTGGGACGTCCGGACGCTCACCGACCGCTCGGTCTGATGGTCACCGGGACGGCGTCCCCCGCGACGGTTGCCCCGGCGCCGGCGCGGTGGGCCCGGCCGAGCTGGCTCCCGGACGCGGTGGTGGTGACCGGCTATCTGTGCCTGGCCGTCCTGCTGACCAGCGGGCAGTGGGGGCATCCGTGGCTGCTGTTCCACCAGGCCGGCGACCAGGTCCTCTTCGAGTGGATGCTGGCCCACGCGGCGCACGCCGTCGTCGAGGGGGAGAACCCGCTCTACAGCACGGCGTTGAACGCGCCGGACGGCGTCAACCTGATGGCGAACACGTCGGTGCTCGGCCTGGGTGTGCCGCTGACCCCTGTCACGCTGCTGTTCGGGTCGCAGGTGTCGTTCTGCGTGGTAGTCGTCTGCTGCCTCGCCGGCACCGCGACGGCCTGGTACGCGCTGCTGCGCCGGCGGCTGGTCAGCGCCAGGTCGGCGGCGGTGGTCGGTGGGCTGATCTGTGGGTTCGCCCCCGGCATGATCGCCCAGGCGGGCGCACACCTGCACATCGCCGCGCAGTTCCTGGTGCCCCCGATCCTCGCCCTGCTGTTCCGGCCCGCGAACGGGCCCGCGTGGCGGTCCGGCGTCGGCCTCGGACTGCTTGTCGTCTGGCAGGCCTTCATCGGCGAGGAGGTGCTGGTCTTCCTGGCGCTCGCCGCCGGGGTGCTCGCGCTGGGCTGGGCGCTCGCCGACCGCCCGGCCGCCCGCCGGCACGCGCCGGCCCTGATCGGGCGGCTCGCGGTGGCGGCCGTGGTGGCGACGGCGCTGCTGGCGTACCCGCTGTGGTTCCAGTTCCGCGGCCCGCAGCACTACGCGGGGATGGCCTTCGCCGCGCACGCCTTCCAACTGGACGCTGCCTCGTTCACCGCGTCGGCCCGGCAGACCGTGCTCGGCGACGACTGGCTGCCCGGCCTGCTCTCGCCGAACCCGACCGAGGAGAACTCGTTCTTCGGCCCGGGGCTGCTCGTGCTCGCCGTGGTGATCGTGATCTGGTTGTGGCGACGGCCGCTGGTCCGCGCGCTGGCCGCCTGCGGCCTGGTGTTCGCCCTGCTGTCGCTCGGCACCGAGCTGCGGGTGGACGGCGCCGCCACCGGGATCGCCGGGCCGTACCGGCTGGTGGCCGGCCTGCCGTTGCTCGACCTCGCGGTGCCGGCCCGGTTCGCGCTGGTCTGCGTACCGGTGCTGGGGGTGCTGGTGGCACTCTCGGTGGACCGGGTCCGGGCGGCACGCCGGCTGTCGGCCGCGCCGGGACTGCCGGTGCGGCTGCTCTGGGCCGGGGCGGTGGCCGCCGCGCTGCTGCCCCTGGCTCCGACACCGATCCGGGTGGTGCCGGTCCCGCCGGTGCCGGGGTTCGTCGCCGACGGCGCGTGGCGTCCGCTGGTGCCGCCCGGCCGGACGGTGGTCGCCGTACCCCCGGTCACCGGCGCGGCGCGGAGCCCGGTGATGCTCTGGTCCGCCCGCACCGGGCTCGCCTTCGCGGCGCCGGGCGGCTACTTCATCGGGCCGGCCGGCCCCGACGACCCGACGGCCCGCTGGGGCGCGCCCGACCGGCCCACGTCGGTGCTGCTGCGCGCGGTGGCCGAGACCGGAGTGGTGCCGGTGCTCACCGACGCAGACCGCCGGCGGGCCGTGGAGGACCTGCGGCACTGGAGGGCCGCGCTCGTGGTGCTCGGTCCGTCGACCCATGGCGACCCGCTGCGCCGCACCGTCGACGACCTGCTCGGCCCGGGCCGCCCGGTCGACGGCGGATGGGTGTGGGACGTGCGGGGCAGCGTCTAACCCACAAGCGGGCGGACGTCCCAGACCCAGACGTCGTCGACCCGCTGCGGCGGCCCGATCAGGGCGGTGACCAGCTCACGCAGCACCGCCTCGCGCGGGTGCGCACCGAGCACCACCACCGACGCCCGCCAGAAGCGCAGGTCCTCCACGGCCTGGCGACGGTTCTCGTCGGTGAGCGCCGGGACCTTGTCCGTGTCCATGGTGGAGTAGATGAGGCTGCTGGTCGGCCGGTTCGGCGCCCCGAAGACGCCCTCGCCCAGCTCGTTGGGGCCGATGAAGTAGCCACCCGGGACGGGGAACTCCTGCCCGGTCAGGGCGCTCCAGCGCAGCGTGGGCAGGCCGTGGACGTTGCTCGGGATCGGCACCGGCACCAGGGTCCGGCCCGCCGGCACGTACGGCCGCCAGCCGCCCGCGGTGATGAAGTGCGGCGGCGGCTCCACCTGCTGGGCGGGCAGCGGCCGGGGGAGGAGCGGCAGCACGGCGAGCGCGACAGCCGCGTACCCCACCGGGCGCAGCCACCGCCGACGCGCCGCGACAGCCGGTTCGCCCGTGCGCTGGGCCGGCACCCGCGGTGCCTCGGCGGGACGTCCCTGCCGGGACGCGGCGTCCCAGGTCAGCGCGAGCAGTACGCCCACCGCGGCGGCGACGACCAACGTCAACCGGGTAGGCATCATCATCTCGACCAGCGGCAGGTCGTCAGGCACGTACGACCACGGGCCGCGCACATCGGTCTCGACGCCGTTGAAGCGCACCACCGGCCCGATCGCGGCCACCGTGAAGACCACGATCAGCACCGCGACGATCCGGGCGGCCAGCGACCGGCGCACGAGCAGCACCAGGGCCACCACCGAGAGCAGCACCAGCGGCCAACCGAACCAGGTGTTCTGCTCGGTCATCCCGATCGTCTTCTCCACGGCCGGGTCGCCGGCCCAGGTGTCCCGGGCGAAGGTGACGAACGCGACCAGGTCCTCGCCCCAGTTGTGGAAGACGCCGCCCTGCAGGCCCCGGTAGGACTGCGGGCCGTTGAACTGGAACCAGATCGGGTACGCGGCGAGCAGCAGCGCCAGCCCGCCAGCCACACCCAGCCCGGCCACGAACGTGCCGGCGACGGCCCGCGTGGCCGCCGGCCGCTGCACGGCGTACGCCAGCACGACGACCAGGCAGGCCAGCGCCGTGAGCAGCAGCATCTCCTCGTTGATGAAGATCTGGTACGTGACAAGCGCTCCGAGCACCAACCCGTTGCGCCGCCACCGGCCCGGCTCGCCGAGACGCAGCACCCGCACCACGATCAGGGGCAGCAGGAAGTTGGACACGAAGTTGGGCTGGCCGTTGGCGTGGTGGATGATGCCCGGCGCGAAGCCGAGGAACGCGCCGCCGACGAACGCCGCCGCCCGGGAGCGCACCAGGTGGCGGGAGAGCATCCAGTACGCGGTGCCGGCGGTGGCGGCGAGGGCCGCGCCCAGGTAGAGCGCGTACATCACCTGGGGGCCGAGCAGCATGGTCAGCGGCGCCAGCGGCAGGGTCACCCCGAGCAGCGAGGTGTTGGCCATCATGTTCACCCCGTCCGGGGCGTTCTGCCGGGCCGTGAACAGCGGGTTCTCCAGGTGCCGTACGGAGTACGCGCCGTGCGCGAACAGCCACTCGAACCAGCTGTGGTCGGTGGGCAGGTGCGAGGACACCCGACCGGTCACGTCACCCCAGTAGTTGAGGCAGACGAACACACCCAGCACCACATAGGCTCCGAGGGCCACGAGATCGGCGCGGGCGGGTCGGCGTCGAGGCCGCCGTGTCGCCTCGGCCTCGGCCGGGTCGGCGTCGGTTACGGGATTCAGCGAGGGGTCTACCACCGGCACAGCCACGACGCGCCATCGTACAGGCGAGGACGCGTCGGATTTGCCGGGCCGGTGTGCCCACGGTCGGGTTTGCCGGGAAGCGCCACCGGCCAGCCACGACGGGTGACGGAGGGACGGTCGGTGTCGATCATCGAACTGGGCGAGGTCCGGGACGAGGACGTCCCGCCGCGGCCGGTCCGCCGACCACGCGCGGCAGGTCGTCCGCTGCGCTGCGCCGCGGTGCTGCTGCTGGCACTTGTCGTGCTGGCCTCGGCGGCACCGGCGCCCGAGCGGACGGTGAGCCCGGTGCCGGGCGCGCGGGCCGCGGCGGCGTACCTCGCCGCGGACGGTGTCTTCGTCGTCGACCCGCCGACGCCCACCGGGGACCGGTACCTGACCGCGTACGCCCCGCCGACACCGGGTGGCGGCGTGCCGCGGCGGTGGCGGGCGCCCCTTCCCCGCGCCGGCGACTACCTCGGTGTGCGGGTCGAGCAGGGGTTGGTGCTGGCCGTGGGGATCAGCGCCCAGAACGGTGTGTTCGAGACCACCGCCTTCGACCCGGAGACGGGGTCGCAGCGCTGGCGGCTCGCCGGGATTCCCCAGGCGACTGCCGACGGCGGTCTGCTGCTGGTGGTGGACGACATGACCGACGAGCCGGGCGCGATGAGACGTGTCGACCTGGACAGCGGCCGGCTGCTCTGGTCGGTGCCCATCCCGCCACCCGGCAACCCCGGTTACCAGGTACGCGACGGCCGGGTCGACAGGTTCGTGCTCGTGCAGCCGACAGGCGAGGTGCAGGTGTACGACGCCGGCACCGGTGACCTGCTGCGCAGCGTCGACACGCTGACCGGTGACCGGTCGGCGTACCAGCGGGTGCAGGTCGTCGACGATCTGCTGCTGCTCGTTCCGCCCGGCGCGACCAGGCTGGTCGGCCACCGTCTGCCCGGGCTCGATCCGTTGTGGACAGCCGAGGTGCCGCTGGTGTCGTACGCGGTCGGTTGCGCGGGCCTGCTCTGCGCATTGCAGCAGACCGGCGGCCTCCAGGTCATCGATCCGGCCACCGGCGCGGTCCGCTGGTCGGACCCGGGGCGCGACACCCTGGCCGACGTCCGGGACGGCCGGCTGCTGGTGGCGGGGCCGGGCCAGCGGTACGCGGCACGCGACGCGGCTACCGGAGGAGGCCGGGCCGAGCTGGGCCGGTGGAACCTGGTGCCGTCGCTGGGCCGCGACGACCCGTTGCTGGGGGTGCGTCCGCTGGACGACGGGCGTCTGGTCGTCGCCGAACTGGACCTGGCGGCCGGCCGGTCCCGGATCGTCGACGTGCTCCCGGACGTCGTCGGCAACTGCCAGGCGTCCCTGCCGACCCTGCTGTGCCAGCGCCTCGACGGCTCGACCGCGCTGTGGCGGTTGCCGTCGTGACCGGCCCGCTCATCGACCTCGGCGAGCTGCGGCACACCTCGGATGCCGGCCCGCTGCCCCGCCCACCCCGGGCCGTCGGCCGGCCGCTGCGGTGCGCCCTGGTGCTGCTGCTCCTGCTGGCCACCCTCGCCTCCGCAGGGGTTCCGCCCCGGCGGGACGTGGTGAACATCCCGGCCGGGCTCGCGGCCGAGACGTTGCTCGCCGGCGACCTGTTCGTGGTCCTCGACCCGAGCCCCGCGCAGCCCACCCAGCGGACGCTGCGCGCCTTCCGGCTGCCCGGCGGCGAGTTGCTGTGGCAGACGCGGGTACCGGCGCAGGGGCGCACCTGGGGGGTTTCGTCGGTGGGCGGGGTGCTGCTGGCCACCGTCCACGAGAGCAACATGCCGGGGCAGGGCACCCTGTCCGTGGCGTTCGACAGGGACACCGGGGCGTACCAGTGGCAGCAGCCGGGCAGCCCGGTCGAGCTGGCCGACGGCACCGTGCTGATGCAGTCCGGCGGCGGGGACGAGCCGTTCGGTCTGCGGGCGCTCGATCCCTGCTGCGGCACCCTGCGCTGGCAGATGACCACGGACGCGGAGGTCAGCTTCCGGTACGGGGGGCGCGGGGTGGACCGGGTGGTGCTCAAGCAGGCGGACGGCCCGGTCGAGGTACGTGACGCCGGCACCGGCGCGGTGCTGGCCCGCGCCGACGTCCGGCCACCCGGCAGCGGCTGGCCGGGGGTCATGCAGGTGGTGGACGACCTGCTGGTGACCATCTCGGGGACTCCGGCCACCATCACCGCGTACGGACTCGACCGGCTGGACCGGCGGTGGAGCATCCCGGCCGACCGGGCGGAGTTCGCCCTGGGCTGCGGCCCGGTCCTGTGTCTGCACGTCGGTGGCGTGGGGCTGCGGGCGGTCGACGCCGCCACCGGCCAACCGCGGTGGCAGAGCGACCGTTGGACGTGGGTCTTCCCGTACGACGGCCGGTTGATGGCCAGCACGGCGAACAGCTCCGGCACCCGCCTGGAGCAGCTCGTCGTGCTCGACCCGACGACCGGCCGGCAGATGGCCGGGCTGGGCCGGTGGGAGCTGGCCCAGTCCGGCTTCGGCGACCCACTGTTCGGCGTGCGCCGGCATCCCGCCGGTGGGCTCTACGTCACGCGGTTGGACGCCCGCGCCGGCGAGGCCCGCCCGCTGGACGTGCTGCCCGAGGCCGCCGGCAACTGTCAGGCGAGCGTCAGTTGGCTGCTCTGCCAGCGGATGAACGGCTCCTACCAGATGTTCCGATGGTCCGACTGATCACCAGTTGGCCTGGGCGGGAGGCGGGGGCAGCGGCACCGACGCGGGCCGCAGCACGTACGCCACACCGCCGCTGCCGCGCTGCCACACCGCCTCGAACGCCTGCCGGGGCACCGTCCGGCGCACCGCGTCGTCGTCGGGCGCGTACGGGTCGTTGAGCACCGGGTCGCCGTCGGCGGTGAAGCCGACAAGCACCATCAGGTGCCCCTTGGTGTCGTAGGCCAGCCCCGGCACCTCGTCGGCCCGGAAGGCCGCGGAGACGATCAGGGGGATGCCTGCGGCAACGAACGCCTCCGCCTCGGCCAGCGACCGCAGCCGGGTGACGAACGCGTCCACCCCGTGCAGCCCGGCGTACGCGGTGTTGAACGGCCAGTTGCCGGCGCTGGCGTACGCGTGGTCGTAGCAGTGCCGGGCGGCGTGCACCACCACCGGTCGTGGGCCGGGCGGCCGCACCCAGGAGCAGTGCTCCGCCGTCGGCCCGAGACCCCAGTAGGCGAGCACCATCGAGGTGCAGGTGGGGCTGCACCAGGAGTCGCCGCCCCCACCCCACTGCGGGTACTGGCCGGCGTGCAGCCGCTGCGAGTAGCGGGGCACATCCAGCACCCGTCCACGGGCAGCGGACGAGGTGGGCTCCGGCGCGCCGGTCGGGCCGGGGAGCGCGGGGCCGGTGGCGACCGCGCCGATGCTGCGCAGCACCGGGCCGGTCAGGCTGCCGGCCGGTCGGCACAGGGTCACCCGCGCCTGCCAGCCGGTGACCATCGCACCGGTCACGACCAGGGTGTCGGTGTCGACAGTGGCGTCGCCGTCGCGCTGCCCGGGAATCGAGGTGCGTCGTACCGTCAGGTCGTCGGCCGCCCAGCGGGCCAGCAGGTACCAACCGGTGGCGGGCGCGTCGCCGTGCCAGCCGCGCAGCTCGACCTCGATCCAGCAGCCGTCCGGGGTGTCGGCGGTCCACGACGGCACCACCTCGGCGACGGCGAAGCCGACAGGCACCGGCGGGGACGTCCAGCTGCCCCGCTCGTCCACGACGCCGGCCGCGGAGTCCGCCGGGAGGTGGAAGCCCCGGTAGGCGATGTCCCGCCGGGTGGGTGGTGCCGTGCTGCTCATACCGCGTCCGTCCCGTCGTTCGGTGTCGGCAGCATCGCGTACGCCGCGCGTGTCCGCAACGCCGACCGCCGCGGACGGCGAGAGACGATTGTTGCCGGCCGGCACTAGGTTGTCGGTGGTCAGCAGCGAGGAGGCCGGGAATGCGGGTACTGGTGGTGGAGGACGAGCGCAACCTCGCCGACGCGATCGCGCGCGGGTTGCGCAAGCGGGGGATGGCGGTCGACGTGGCGTACGACGGCGACGCCGGCCACGAGGCGGCGTTCGTCACCAGGTACGACGTGGTGGTGCTGGACCGCGACCTGCCGGGCGTGCACGGTGACCAGATCTGCGCCGACCTGGCCGCCTCCGGCGCGCTGACCCGGGTGCTGATGCTCACCGCGAGCGGCACCGTCGCCGACCGGGTGGAGGGGTTGCAGCTCGGGGCCGACGACTACCTGCCCAAGCCGTTCGCGTTCGACGAGCTGGTCGCCCGGGTTCAGGCGCTGGGCCGACGGGCCACCCCGGCGGCGCCGCCGGTGCTCGAACTGGCCGACCTGGTGCTCGACCCGGCCCGTCGGGTGGCGACCCGCGCCGGTGTGCCGGTCGACCTCACCAACAAGGAGTTCGGGGTGCTCAGCGAACTGCTCAAGGCGCGCGGGGCGGTGGTCTCCAGCGAGGAGCTGCTGGAACGCGTGTGGGACGCCAACACGGATCCGTTCACCACCATTGTCCGGGTCACCGTGATGACACTGCGCAAGAAGCTCGGCGATCCGCCGCTGATCGAGACGGTGGTCGGCGCGGGCTACCGCACGGCCGAGGTGAGCGCGTGAGCCGCCGCCCCCTGCGGCCCACCCTGCGGCTGCGGCTGACCTTGCTCAACGGGGTCCTGCTGATCGGCGCGGGGGCGATCCTCGTGCTGCTGGCCTGGCTGCTGGTCCGCGACGCGCTGCGACCCACCGACGAGCTGCTGCCCGGTACGACAGTGGTGCTCTCCGACGGCAGGTCGCTGGACGCGGCCCAGTGGCAGCGGCAACTGGTCGACTCCGCCTCCGGGGAGTTGCTGGCCAAGGGCCTCGTCGCGCTCCTGGCGATCAGCGTGGTCGGGGTGGCCGGGGCGTACGCGGTGGCCGGTCGGGCGCTGCGCCCGCTGCACCAGGTCACCGCCACCGCGCAACGGCTCGGTGAGGCGACGCTGGACCAGCGGATCGGCTACTCGGGCGCCGACGACGAGGTGGCCGAGCTGGCCAAGACGTTCGACGCCATGCTGGACCGGATCGCGTCCGCGTTCGAGGCGCAGAAACGGTTCGTGGCGAACGCCTCGCACGAGCTGCGGACCCCGCTCGCCGTGATGCGGACCGAGATCGACGTGACACTCAGCGACGACGACGCGGACGCCGCCGAGTACCGCCGGATGGCCACAGTGGTCCGCGACGCGTCCGAGCGGGCCAACGGCCTGGTGGACGCCCTGCTGGTGCTGGCGCGCAGCGAGGCGCAGGCCGGGCGGCAGTTGGGCAGGCGTACCGAGTGCGACCTGGCCGCCGGCACCGCCAACGCGTTGTCGGCGATGCGCCGCGAGGTGGAGCGGATCGGCCTGCGGGTGCAGACGTCGCTGGAGCCCGCGCCCGTGGTCGGCGACCCGGGGCTGCTCGACCGGCTGGCCGGCAACCTCATCGAGAACGCGGTCCGCTACAACCACCTGCACGGCCGGCTCTGGGTGCGTACCGGAACCGACGGCGAGCGCTCCTGGCTGGTGGTCGGCAACACGGGCTTCGAGGTGGACCAGGCCGACGTGCCGGGGCTGTTCGAGCCGTTCCGGCGCGGCGGCCGGGAACGCACCGGCGCCCGCGGCTCCGGCCTGGGGCTCTCCATCGTCCGGGCGGTCTGCACGGCGCACGGCGGCACGGTACGGGTGATCGCGCAGCAGGGCGGGGGACTGGAGGTGACGGTCACCCTGCCGTCGGCGGACGCCCCGGTGGTGACCGCCGCCGGCTGAGCGGGGTTGCGCGGCCCGCTGGGCCGATGACAAGATCGCGCTGTCAGTTCGCGATCGAAGGGGGTGCGTCGATGTCCACCACTGTTGGCTCCGCGCCCCGGGTCCTCGCCGGCTGACATCCCCGAAGCGGAGCGTCCCCATCCAGCACCACGGAGGGACACCCGTGTATCCACGGATCCGCAACATCAGTTTCGACTGTCACGACACGTACGCCCTGGCCGGCTTCCGGGCCAGCATGGTCGCCGACCGACGGCACCCCGACGGTACGGGTTGGGCGGTGCTCGCCGACCCGGAGGGCAACGAGTTCTGCGTCGTACGCAGCGCCGGGGAGCGTGTCGACACCACCACTGTGGAGGACCAACTGTGAGTTCGACGATCCACAACATCAGCATCGACTGTTCCGACACGTACGCACTGGCCGGCTTCTGGTCGCAGGTCTTCGACTGCCCCCGGCAGCCCGACGACTTTCCCGGTGACCCGGAGGCGATGCTCCTGCCGCCGGGGGGCCCGGAGGTGCTGTTCATCGCCGTACCCGAGGGCAAGACGGTGAAGAACCGGCTGCACCTGGACCTGCAACCCGCCGACCGCACCCGGGCCGAGGAGGTCGAGCGCCTGCTCGGCATCGGCGCGACGCTCGTCGACGACCGGACCCAGCCGGACGGCACCGGCTGGGTGGTGCTCGCCGACCCGGAGGGCAACGAGTTCTGCGTGCTGCGCAGCGCGGCCGAGCGGGCGGCGACGACTGACGCCTAGCCTCCGCCACCCCGTCGTTCTCATGATCGACGGGGTGGCGGGACGCGCGCCAGGTGCTGTTAGATGAGCGGCCACAACAGGCTGAAGGGTGTGTGGCAGATGGACACGACGGCGACGGAGCCGGTGCAGGCGTATCTCGCCGCGACCGGGGAGCGGCTGCGGGCCGACGGCTGCGAGGTCCGGATCGAGGACTGGGGTGGCACGCCGGTGCTGATCGGCTACCGGGGCGACTTCAAGATGCGCTGGATGGCCACCAAGCTGCACCTGTTCACCATCGCCGCGCCGGCTACGCGGGTCACGGCCGCCTCCCTGGAGACGTTCAGCACCTCGGCCATGGACTACGTGCTGGCCCGCAAGGGGCAGCTGCGTGGCTTCCAGAACGGGGTGGCGTTGTTCCCCGCCCTGGTGGGCACCGAGATCGAGCCGGCCGCTGCGGCATGGGCGCAGGAGAAGCAGCGGTTGCGGTTCGCGGCGCTGGCCCGGCCGGTGACGGTGGACGCCCGCACCGGCGCGGCCGCCGCCTTCCGGGGCAACCCGAGCCTGGGCTTCATCTACGCGGCCCACCTGCGCAAGAAGCTGAACGCGTACTTCCCGGTGGCCTGACGGTCGCCGTACGGCACGGGGCCCCGGCCACCCGAGGGTGGACGGGGCCCCGGTCGGCACGGGTCAGGAGCGCTGTTCGATCTGGCCCCGGATCGTGGTGAACTCGGCCTTCACCTGCTCGGCGGTCTTGAAGTACACGACCACCAGGCCGACGCTGCCCCGGTCGGCCCAGACGCAGACGCCCAGCGGCACGCCCTCGGCCTTGCCGTCGCCGCAGCGCGCGTCACCACCGAGCGGGCCCGGCTCGACCGGCGCCATGTTCGTCACGGCCAGCTCGCTGGAGAGCCCGGTCACCGCCTCGTCCAGCTCCTTCTTCGGGTCGGCCATCACGCCGGACACCGCGGTGATCATGATGAGGTCCTGCTTGGCCGGGTCGCCGTAGAACGCGCCGACGGTGCTCGTCTCGTTCTGCACCTCGGACTTCATGTCGGTGACCATCTGGTCGGCGACCGTCTGCAACTGCGGGTCGGTGTTCTTCGCCCGGCCGGCGAGGGTGGCCGGCGCGACGACCCGGGTCTTGGTGGCGTCGACGACGTCGCCGACGTCGTCCTTGACGGCGAACCAGGTGATGGCCGCGCCGCCGAGGCAGAGCACCAGCACCACGGCCAGCACGATCAGGATGATCTTGCCAACCTTCGACTTCTTCGCCGGCGGCGGGCCGACGGGGGCGCTCGGGTCGCCGTACGGCTGCCCCGGCTGGGGAGCCGGGAAGCCCTGCTGCTGCGGCACCCCCGGCTGGGAGGAGGAGTAAGGGGAATCGTGTGGCGGGCCGTAGGGGGTGGCCGGCGGCTGGGACATTCGGTCAGCTCCAGGTTCGGGTGGCAAAGCGGGTGATCTTAACCCGACCACGACCTCGCGCGTTGTCCCCCGACGAGAGCCGAAAATGGCCGCGGTGGCCGGCCGTCCACCAGGGACGGGCCGACCACCGCGGCGGTGGAGCTGCGAACGGTCAGGCGGGCAGGCTCGCCGCCCCGCGCGGCAGGAACCGCTTACCGGTGACCCGCTCGGACGTGCCGGTCCGGTCCAGGTACGGCGTGACGCCGCCCAGGTGGAACGGCCAACCCGCGCCGAGGATCATGCACAGGTCGATGTCCTGCGCCTCGGCGACCACGCCCTCGTCCAGCATCAGCCGGATCTCCTGCGCGAGCGCGTCGAGCGCGTTCTGGCGGACCTGCTCCTCGGTGAGCGGCTGGTCGCCCACCACGAGCAGCTTCGCGACCTCGTCGTTGACCTGGTCGTCGACAACGATCGGCTGGCCCGAGTCGGCGATCCGCTTGAGGTTCTCGCTGACGCCGAACCGGTCCGGGAACGCCGCGTGCAGGGTGCCGCCCACGTGGTACGCCACGGCCGGCCCGACCAGCTGGAGCAGGGCGAGCGGGCGCATCGGCAGGCCCAGCGGGTCCAGTGCGCTGTTCGCCACGTCCAGCGGGGTGCCCGCGTCGACAGCGGCGAAGACGGTCCCGAGGAAGCGGGTGAGCAGCCGGTTCACCACGAACGCCGGGGCGTCCTTGACCAGCACGCTCGACTTCTTCAGCTGCTTGCCCACGGCGAACGCGGTGGCCAGGGTGGCGTCGTCGGTCCGCTCGCCCCGGACGATCTCCAGCAGCGGCAGCACCGCCACCGGGTTGAAGAAGTGGAAGCCGACCACCCGCTCCGGGTGCTCCAGCTCCGCGGCCATCTCCGTGATGGAGAGCGAGCTGGTGTTGGTGGCGAGCACCGCCTCCGGGGAGACGATCTTCTCCAGCTCGGCCCAGACCTGCTTCTTGACGCCCAGGTCCTCGAAGACCGCCTCGATGACGAAGTCGGCGTCCGCGAAGGCGCTCTTGTCGACAGTGCCGCTGACCAGGCCGTACAGCTTGGCGGCGGTGTTCTTGTCCATCCGGCCCTTGGTGACGGCCTTCTCGATCTGGGTGTGCACGTAGCCGACGCCCTTGTCCACGCGGGACTGGTCGAGGTCGGTCATCACCACCGGCACCTGGAGGCGACGGGCGAACAGCAGCGCCAACTGGCTGGCCATCAGGCCGGCGCCGACGATGCCGACCTTGGTGACCGTGCGGGCCAGGCCCTTGTCCGGTGCGCCGGCCGGCCGCTTGGCCCGCCGCTGCACCAGGTCGAACGCGTACAGGCCGCTGCGCAGCTCCTCGGAGAAGACCAGGTCCGCGAGGGCCTCGTCCTCGGCGGCGGTGCCGGCGGCGAAGTCGCCGTCCTTCGCCGTCTCCAGCAGGTCCAGCGCCCGGTAGGCGGCCGGAACCGCGCCGTGCAGCCGCTGGTTCAGCGTCTCCCGGGCGAAGTAGAGCACGCCCGCCCACATGTCCTTGTCGACCTCGGGCCGGGTCACGGTGACCTGGCCGCGCACCACACCCGCGGCCCATTCGAGGGACCGCTCCAGGAAGTCGGCCGGCTCCAGCAGCACGTCCGCGATGCCCAGCTCGGCGGCCTGCTTCGGCTTGAGCATCTTGTTCTGCATCAGCGGGTTCTGGATGATCACCTGGGTGGCGGCGGGGATGCCGATCAGGTTCGGCAGCAGCTGGGTGCCACCCCAGCCGGGCACCAGACCGAGGGAGACCTCGGGCAGGGCCAGAGCCGCCGCCCCACCGGAGAGCGTCCGGTAGTGGCAGTGCAGCGCCAGCTCCAGGCCGCCGCCCATCGCCGCGCCGTTGACGAACGCGAACGTGGGCACGGTGCTGTCCTTGAGCCGGGCGAACACCCGGTGACCGAGACGGCCGATCTCCAGTGCCTGCTCGCGGTCGGCGAGCTGCGGCAGCCCGACGATGTCCGCGCCCACGCAGAAGATGTACGGCTTACCGGTGACCGCGATGAACGCCGGGTCGGCGGCGAGGGCGGCGGTGATCGCCTCGTCCAGGCTGGTCAGCCCGGCCGGGCCGAAGGTGTTCGGCTTGGTGTGGTCGAAGCCGTTGTCCAGGGTGATCAGGGCGGCGGGTCGGTCCAGCCCCGGTACGTTCACCTGGCGCAGCAGCGCCTTGGTGACGACCTCGTTCGGTGCGGCGAGTGCGCTCACTTGTTGCCACCCTCCCAGTGCGGGTTCTCCCAGATCACGGTGCCGCCCATGCCGATGCCGATGCACATGGCGGTCACGCCGTAGCGGACCTCGGGGTGCTCGGCGAACTGGCGGGCCAGCTGGGTCATCAGCCGTACGCCTGACGAGGCGAGGGGGTGCCCGATGGCGATGGCGCCGCCCCAGGGGTTGACCCGCGGGTCGTCGTCGGCGATGCCGAAGTGGTCGAGGAAGGCGAGCACCTGCACGGCGAACGCCTCGTTCAGCTCGAACAGGCCGATGTCGTCGATGCTGAGCCCGGCGAGGCGCAGTGCCTTCTCCGTCGACGGGATCGGCCCGACGCCCATCACCTCGGGCTCCACGCCGACGAAACCGAACGACACCAACCGCATGGCGATCGGCAGACCCAGCTCGCGGGCGGTGGCCTCGTCGGCGAGCAGGCTCGCCGTCGCGCCGTCGTTCAGGCCGGCCGCGTTGCCCGCGGTGACCTTGCCGTGCGGGCGGAACGGGGTCTTGAGGGTGGCGAGCTTCTCCATCGAGGTGTCCCGGGGGGCTTCGTCCACAGTGGCCAGACCCCAGCCGCCCTCGGCGTCGCGGATCGACATCGGGACCAGGTCGTCCTGGAGCTTGCCGTTGGCGTACGCCTTCGCGGTCTTCTGCTGCGAGGCGAGCGCGAACGCGTCGGTGCGCTCCTTGGTGATGTGCGGGACCAGGTCGTGCAGGTTCTCCGCGGTGGCGCCCATGACCAGCGCGGACGGGTCGACCAGCTTCTCCGCGACGATGCGCGGGTTGGGGTCGACGCCCTCACCCATCGGGTGACGGCCCATGTGCTCGACACCGCCGGCGATGGCGACGTCGTACGCGCCCATGGCGATGCCGCTGGCAACCGTGGTCACGGCGGTCATCGCGCCGGCGCACATCCGGTCGATGGCGAAGCCGGGAACGGTCTTGGGCAGCCCGGAGAGCAGCGCCGCGGTGCGGCCGATGGTGAGGCCCTGGTCGCCGATCTGGGTGGTGGCCGCGACGGCGACCTCCTCGACCCGCTCCGGCGGCAGCTGCGGGTTGCGACGCAGCAGCTCACGGATACAGCGGATCACCAGGTCGTCGGCGCGGGTGTTGGCGTACATGCCACCCGCCTTGCCGAACGGGGTACGGACGCCGTCGACGAAGACGACATCCCGAACTTCACGGGGCACTGGAGCCTCCTAATCGACCACGGCAGGTTCCCCCGAATGCTACTCGCCAGTAACCAACCCCGTCCCGACCCCCCGCTGTGGCCCACCCCACAGTGGCGTCAGGAAACGGTAGGTGGCTGCGTGGGAGAGAGGGCCTCGGTCAGGTCGGTGACGAGCAGACCGATCTGCCACTCGCGGGCGTTGAAACCGCGCAGGGTCTCCGCCACCGTCTCCTCGGTGAGCTCCTCCGGCGGGGTCCACGCCAGCCGGCGGACCGAGTCCGGGGTGATCAGGTTTTCCGGAGGCAGGTTGTGCTGCGTGGCGATGCGGACCACCACCTCGCGGCAGCGGGCGAGCCGACCGGCGGCCACCGGATCCCGCTCGGCCCACCGGTGCGGCGGAGGCGGACCCTCGACCGCCGGGGTGACCGGCAGCGCGTCGTCCGGCAGCTGCCGCGCGTCGTCGAGGGCGGCCAACCAGGTACGTGCCAGCCGACGCACCGACCGCCCGCCGAAACCGGGAAGCGTCAGCAGCGTCTTCTCGTCCTTCGGGTCCAGCTCGGCGGCGGCGATGATCGCCGAGTCGGGCAGCACCCGACCGGGCGCCGAGTCCCGTCGGGCGGCGATCTGGTCCCGGGCGTACCACATCGAGCGCACCCGGGCCTGCGCCCGCGCCCCGCGTACGCGGTGGATGCCCGAGGTACGCCGCCACGGCTCCGCCCGGACCCGGGGCGGACGCGCGCCGGTGCGCACCAGCGCCGCGAACTCCTCGGCGGCCCACGCCGACTTGCCCTGCCTGGCCAACTCGGCGGCCAGCGCGTCACGCAGGTCGGTGAGCAGCTCCACGTCGAGCGCCGCGTACGTCAACCACGACTCCGGCAGCGGCCGGCTCGACCAGTCGGCCGCCGAATGGTGCTTCTCCAGGGTGAAACCGAGCAGCTGCTCGGTCAGCGCGGCCAGGCCGACCCGCTCGAATCCAGCCAGCCGAGCGGCCAGTTCCGTGTCGAACAGACGGCGCGGGCGCAACCCCACCTCGGCGAGGCAGGGCAGATCCTGGCTCGCCGCGTGCAGCACCCACTCGGCGTCGCCGATCGCCGCGTCCAGCGTGCTGAGGTCGGGCAGCGGCAGCGGGTCGATCAGCGCCGTGCCGGAGCCGGCCCGGCGGAGCTGGACCAGGTACGCGCGCTGGCTGTAGCGATACCCCGATGCCCGTTCGGCGTCCAGGGCGACCGGGCCGGTGCCGGCCGCGAAACGGGCCACGACCTCGGCAAGCTCGGCCGGCGCGGCCACCGGATCGGGGGTGCCGTCACGCGGGGCGATCAGCGGAACGGGCCCACCGTTGGTCGGGTCGGTTCCCTCGCCCGCCGGCTGCGGCTGGGCCGACGGCGGGTCCTGGGGGACGTTTCCCGGAAGGTCTTCGGCGGGCCGACGGCGCAGGGGTGGTTCGTCGGTCACCTGTCAACCCTAGTGCGCGCGATGATCCGGCGGGTGCAGCCGGTCCGGCGTGTGTCGGTCAGGTGTCCACAAGGTGTCCTTTCCGATGCCGGACATCGGGGGAGACAAAGCCCGTTCGCGCAGGTACGTTCCATCGGGCCGCTGAGCCGTGGAACGCGTGACACGCGGGTCGATGGCGGCACGGGGAGACCACGGAAGGGCAAGACGATCATGACGGCTGGCTTCGGTTCGGCTGACGGACGACCGGCGGGCGCCGACCCGGACGGCGTGGGCGTGCCGACCCCCCGTACCGGCTGGGCCGCCCCACCCGCCGCCGGCCAGTGGGGCAACCCGCAGGCGCCGCCGAGTGTCGGTGCGTACCCGCAGCCCAGCGCCCCAGGGTTCGCCACCCCGAGCTACCCCGCGCAGCCCGGCCACCCCGCGCAGCCCGGTTATCCGGCGCAGCCCGGTTGGCCGGCTGCCGCGCCGCCGCCGGCTCCCGGGAGGAAGCGTCGCCGCTGGCCGGTCGTGCTCGCCACGCTGCTCGTCGTCGCGCTGGCGGCGGTGGCCGGGGTGCAGGCCTTCCAGCTCGACCGCCTCGGCGACCGGCTCGCCGACACCGACCGCCGGTTGGCCCAGGCCCAGGACGGCGACGGCACCCGCCTCGACGGCCTGGAGAAGCGTGCCGAGGCGCTGGAGAAGCAGGCCGGCGCCGCGTTCAACCCGGAGGCGGTGGCCAGCGCGGTGCTGCCCAGCGTGTTCCGGGTCCGGGCCGGCCAGTTCACCGGCAGCGCGTTCGCGGTCGGCAAGCCGGCAGCCGGTGGCGGCACGAACCTGTTCACCAACTTCCACGTGGTCGAGGCGGTCTGGAACGGCGGCGGTCGCCAGGTCTTCCTGGAACGGACCGACCAGCGTTTCCCGGCGACCATCGTCAAGGTCGACAAGACGAACGACGTGGCCCACCTGCGCACCACCGGCAAGTTCACGGGCCTCGTCACCGCCCCCACCGCCGTGAAGTCCGGTCAGCAGATCGTCGTCGTCGGCGCTCCGCTCGGTCTGGAGGACAGCGTCACCACTGGTGTGGTGAGCGCCCTGCGCTCCGCGTCGGGAAGCTCCGGGCCGTCCATCCAGTTCGACGCGCCGATCAACCCGGGCAACTCCGGCGGTCCGGTGATCAATGGCAGCAAGCAGGTGGTAGGCATCGCCACCGCCAAGGCCCGCGACGCCGAGGGCATCGGGCTCGCCGTACCGATCAAGGTCGCCTGCGACGGCTTCAAGATCTGCTGATCGACGGCCCGGCGTCGTCGCCGGCCCCGCCGCACCATCCACGGCCGGCACCTGCCGCTCCTGATCCCGCCCGGGTCCCCGGACCCGGGCGATCCCGCCGCTGTACCCGGTCCGCGCGCCCACCGGCGTGGGGCCCGCTCACCTGGAGGAACAGACATGTCCCAGCCACCGACCGGGCCGGACGGGCTTCCGCCGGCCACCCCGACGCCGCCCAGCGGCGACCCGACCGTCCAGTACCGGGCCGGCGGTGAGCCGACGGTCCGCTACCCGGCCGGCCAGCCGGTGCCCCAGCAGTACACGCCGGGCCAGCCCGCGCCGCAGTACCCGACGCCGCAGTACGGCGCCCCGCAGGCCGCGCCGGGACAGCACAGCGCCCAGCCCGCGCAGTACGGCGCCCCGCCGGCGCAGCACAGCGCCCCGCCGGCCCCGTCCGGCTACCCGGCCAGCGCCCCGCCGGCGCAGCACAGCGCCCCGCCGGCCCCGTCCGGCTACCCGGCCAGCGCCCCGCCGTACGCCGGGCAGGTCTCCGGACCGCCGGTCTCCGGTCCGGCGTACGGGCAGCCGATGTCGGCCCCGCCCGGGATGCCGCCGTACGGCCCGCCGAAGGCCGGTCGGAGCCGAACGGTGCTGGTGCTGGCCGTGGTGGCCGCCCTGCTCTTCGTCGTCAGCGGGGTGATGACCGGGCTGTTCGTGACCAAGAACAGCGAGCTGAATCGGACCGAGAAGCGCCTCACCGGTCAGGTCAGCCAGCGTGACGGCACCATCGCGGCCAACACCACCGAGATCAGCAAGCTGAAGACCGACCTCCAGACGATGCAGGACAAGCTCGACAACACCGAGCAGGACCTGACCGGCACCCGTAACGACCGTGACGAGCAGGCGCGGCAGAAGAAGGTCATCGCGAGCTGCCTGGACAAGCTGACCACCGCGCTCGGCGCGGCGGCGGCCGGCAACAAGGGCGCGTACGACGCCGCCATGAAGGGCCTCGACAAGGTCTGCGACGAGGCCGAGAACTACCTCTGACTGTCGCGCCGCCCGCCGCCGCCGGGGTTCAAGCGGTGGCGGCGGGGCGGCGGTCGGACAGGGCGGTCACCCCGGGTGGGGGCAGGCCGGCCGTCGAGGCGAGCAGCGCGCACCAGCCGAGCAGGTGGGGGGCCAGGTCGTCGTCGAGAGGCGTCCACGAGGCGCGGATCTCGATGTCACCCGCGGTCGGCGGGCCGGCCAGGTCACCGAACCGGGTCGACATGGTCTGGGTGACGGTCCCGCCGATCGCCCGGTGGGCGGCGTCGTGGGCGTCCAGCGCGTCGGTGAGCCACGTCCAGCCGACCCCGGGCAGCAGCGGGTCGGCGGCCAGGTCGACCTCCAGCTCGGCGGTCACGTAGGTGACCAGCCGCAGGGTGCCCTGCCACGCCTCGTGCCCGACCGGGTCGTGCAGCAGGATCAGCCGCCCGGTGGCCACCTCGTCGCCGTCGCGCAGCACTGCCGCGGCGAGCGCGAACGTGTACGGGGCGAGGCGCTGGGGCGCTCCGACCTCCTCGAGGGTGATCTCCGGCCGGGGCGCCGCGGACCGCAGCCCGGCGACCGCGCGGGCGAAGGTCTCCGGGAGCGCGATCGGGGGGGCCATGTCGGCAGCCTATGCCGCCGCCGGTCACCCGCTTCGACGGCGCGCCGACGCCCGGAGCCGTTGGGAAGGTGTCTTTCCTTTCACCCCCGGCAAGCTGGGGGTGGGGGGCGTGGCACGATTGCGGCGATGACCACGCAAGCCACGGGCACTGCCGCCCGAGACGGAGACCCACGCCCCGGCGGACCAGCCGACTCGCCCTTCATCCGGGCCTGTCGTCGCCGCCCCGGCCCGCACACGCCCGTCTGGTTCATGCGCCAGGCCGGCCGCTCCCTGCCGGAGTACCGGGAAATCCGGGCGAGCGTGCCGATGCTGGAGTCCTGCCGTCGTCCGGAGCTGGTCACCGAGATCACCCTCCAGCCGGTACGCCGCCACGGCGTGGACGCGGCCATCCTGTTCAGCGACATCGTGGTGCCTGTCGCCGCGGCCGGCATCGACCTCGACATCGTGCCGGGCACCGGCCCCGTCGTCGCCGAGCCGATCCGTACCGCCGCCGACGTCGAGCGGATCCGCCCGATCACCCGCGACGACGTCCCGTACGTCGACGAGGCCGTCCGGCAGTTGGTGGTCGAGCTGGGGGACACCCCGCTCATCGGGTTCGCGGGCGCGCCGTTCACCCTGGCCAGCTACCTGGTCGAGGGCGGGCCGTCGCGGACCCACGCCAAGACCAAGGCCCTGATGTACGGCGATCCGGAGCTGTGGCACGCGCTCTGCGGCCGGCTGGCCGAGGTGACGCTTGCGTTCCTGCGGGTACAGATCGAGGCCGGGGTCTCCGCCGTGCAGCTGTTCGACTCGTGGGCCGGCGCGCTCTCCGAGGCGGACTACCGCCGCTACGTGCTGCCGCACTCGACGGCCGTGCTGAGTGGGCTGGCTGACGACTGCTCCGGGTCGGGGCGCGGCGACAGACGCGCCGAGCCGGAGGGGTCGCCCGCCGGGGTGCCGCGGATTCACTTCGGGGTGGGCACCGCCGAGCTGCTCGGCGCGATGGGTGAGGCCGGCGCGGACGTGGTGGGTGTCGACTGGCGTACCCCGCTGGACGTGGCCACCGGCCGGATCGGCCCGGACAAGGCGGTTCAGGGCAACCTGGACCCGGCCGTGCTGCTCGCGCCGTGGCCGGTGGTGGAGGCCGAGGTGCGCCGGATCCTGGAGCAGGGCCGCGCCGCGCCCGGGCACGTGTTCAACCTCGGTCACGGCGTGCTGCCGGAGACCGACCCGGACGTGTTGACCCGGGTGGTCGCGCTGGTGCACGAGCTCTCCAGCCGCCGGGCCGACCGGGGCTGAGCAGCGATGCGGCAGCCCTGGCGGGTGGCGGTGGTCGGTGGCGGGATCGCCGGGTTGGCCGCCGCGGTCCGGTTGCGTGACCGCGCCCCCGAGGGCACCGAGATCACCGTGTACGAGCAGTCCGGCGCGCTGGGCGGCAAGCTGCGCACCGGCGCGTTGGCCGGTGCGCCTGTCGAGTTCGGCGCCGAGTCGTTCCTGATGCGGGATCCCACAGGCGCCGAGAGCGCGGCGGTGACGCTGGCCCGCCGGCTGGGGCTGGCCGAGAAGATCGTGCACCCCACCGTCGGGCAGGCCGCGCTCGTCGTCGACGGAGGGCTGCGCCCCGTCCCGGGCGGCACCCTGGTGGGCGTACCCGGTGATCTGGACCGGGTGGCCACTGTCGCCCGGCCGGCCGCGGACGCCGACACCGACGACGGCCGGCCGCTTGTCGGGCCGGACGCGGACGTCTCGGTGGGCGCGCTGGTCCGGTCCCGCTTCGGCGACGAGGTGGTCGACCGGCTTGTCGACCCGATGCTCGGCGGCGTGTACGCGGGCCGCGCCGACGATTTGTCCCTGGTTACGACGATGCCGGCGCTGGCGCGTGCCGCGCGGGTGGAGCACACCCTCGTCGGCGCGGTCCGGGCCGCGCAGGCCGCCGCGCCGCGCGCGCCCGGCGCCCCGGTCTTCGGCACCCTGGCCGGCGGGCTGAGCACCCTCGTCGAGGCGGCGGTGACGGCGAGCGGCGCGACGGTGCGGCGCGACGCCGCCGTGCGGGAGGTGACAGCGACCGCCACCGGCTGGCGGCTCACGGTCGGCCCGACCCGTGACCCGGAGCTGGTGGACGTGGACGCCGTGGTGCTGGCGGTGCCGGCGCGACCGGCGGCACGACTGCTGGCCGGTCCGGCGCCGGCGGTGGCGGCGGGCGTCGGTGAGCTGGACTACGCGAGCGTCGCGTTGGTCACCCTGGCGTTGCCGCAGCCGCGACTGCCCGAGCTGTCCGGCTTCCTGGTGCCCAGCACCGAGGGTCTGCTGATCAAGGCGGCGACGTTCTTCACCACCAAGTGGGGGCACCTGCGCCGGCCGGACGGGCTGGCGATGGTGCGCGCCTCGGTGGGCCGCTACGGCGAGGAGGCGCAGCTCCAGCGCCCGGACGCGGACCTGGCGGCCACCGTGCACCGGGAGTTGTCGGCGGTGCTGGGCACCCCGCTGCCCGCCCCGGTTGACGGGCACGTGCAGCGGTGGGGCGGCGCGCTGCCGCAGTACACCCCGGGGCACGCCGACCGGGTCACGGCGGCGCGGACGGCGCTGCGGGCCGAACACCCCACCCTGGTCCTCGCCGGCGCCGGCTACGACGGCGTCGGCATCCCGGTCTGCGTCCGCTCCGGCGAGACGGCGGCCGACGAGATCATCACAGCACTGGGAGGATCGGCGAGATGACCGAGCAGACGAACGCGGCCCGGTTGCGGGAGCTGAACGACAGCATCCGCTACACGATGTGGTCGGTGTTCCGGGCCAGCGCCCCGCTGCCGTCGCTGCGGGACAACGTCACAGGCGAGGTCGAGTCCCTCTTCGAGGAGCTGGCCGGCAAGGACGTGGTGGTCCGGGGCGTGTACGACGTCTCCGGGTTGCGCGCCGACGCGGACGTGATGATCTGGTGGCACTCCGCGTCCAGCGATGCCCTCCAGGACGCGTACCTGCGGTTCCGCCGCACCACCCTCGGTCGGGCGCTGACCCCCGTGTGGTCGCAGATGGCGCTGCACCGGCCGGCGGAGTTCAACAAGAGCCACATCCCGGCGTTCCTGGCCGGCGAGGAGGCCCGCCCCTACATCTGCGTGTACCCGTTCGTCCGCTCCTACGAGTGGTACCTGCTGCCCGACGCCGAGCGGCGGGAGATGCTGGCCGAGCACGGCAAGATGGCCCGCGGCTACCCGGACGTACGGGCCAACACGGTCGCCTCGTTCGCGCTGGGCGACTACGAGTGGATGCTCGCCTTCGAGGCCGACGAGCTGCACCGGATCGTGGACCTGATGCGGGACCTGCGCGCGTCCGGCGCCCGCCGGCACGTCCGCGAGGAGGTCCCGTTCTACACGGGACGCCGCCGCTCGGTCGCCGAGATCGTCAACTGCCTGGTCTGATCCCCGCCGTCCGGCGCCGCACCCCCGCCCGGGTGCGGCGCCGGACGGGGATCAACTGGTCGTGGTGCAGGAGACCAGCGGAACCGGGTTGCTGCCGTTCCACGAGCCGAGGAAACCGAATGTGGTGCTCGCTCCGGCGGCAAGTGTGCCGTTGTGGCTGACGTTGCGGGCGGTGACCTGCGTGCCGTTGGTGCTGATCGTGGCGTTCCACGACGAGGCGATCTGCTGGCCGTTGTTGTAGTTCCAGCTCACCGACCAGCCGCGGGCGGGTGAACCGCCGGCGGTGACTTTCACGTCCGCCTGGAAGCCACCGGCCCACTGGCCGGTGATCTGGTACGTCGCCGTGCACGCGCCGGCCGGCGGCGGCGTGGTGGGCGGGGGAGTGGTGGGCGGCGGCGTGGTGGGCGGCGGGGTCGTCGGCGGCGGCGTGGTGGGCGGCGGGGTGGTGGAGCCTCCGCCGAAGTCCACGTCACTGCACAGGTAGTACGACTGGTCCAGGTGGCTGGCCTGCCAGACGGTGTAGACGATGTGCCGACCGGTGCGTCCCGGCGCGCTCACCGGAATCTGGATGGAGACACCACCGGTGTCCGGGTTCCACTGCGAGGCGGGGGTGTTGCCGATCTGGCCCGCCAACTCCAGGTTGCCCCAGCCCAGCGGTTGGGTGGCCGAGTTGAAGCCCTGCTTGGTCACGTACACCCGGATGTAGTCCGCGCCGTGACTGGCCTGGTCGAAGAAGCGCAGCCGGAAGTTGTTCGACACCGACGTGGTCTTCCAGGCGCCGACGGTGTCCAGCGCGTTGTAGCGGGGGCTCTGGGTGCGTCCGCCGCTGCACAGCTGGCCGTCGGGGACGGCGGCCTGGTGGTTGCCGGCGACACCCTCCCGGAACAGGCCGTTCCAGTTCCACATGGCGGCCGGGTCGGCCTGCCAGGCCTGCCAGCACATCGGGTCCTCGGTGGCCATCCGCGGATTCTGGAAGTCGCTGCCCCAGCGTTGCCAGCAGCTGTAGTTGCGCGAGGGCGGGTCGACGACCGAGCCGTGCGCCGAGGCGGACTGGCCGAGCACGACGGTGATCGCGGTGGTCAGCAGAAGCGTGGCGGCCGCCGCGACGGCGAGCGGCCGGAGCACGCGTGGTGATCGGGCGAGAGTGGACATGGAGCCCCCGGGGGGATGAGGTACGGACGACGATGCCCGAACTGCCGGGAGATGCCCGCTCCCGTGCCTACTCGCTGGCTCCCGCGATGGCTCTACCCGGCACCATGCCAGGCTGATCGTCAGACGTCAATGGCTTCGCGGCGCATCGGGGTGTGCGGGATGCCGTCCTCGACGTACTCCGGGCCGCTGACCGCGAAGCCGTGCCTGGCGTAGAACGCGACCAGGTGCGACTGCGCCTCCAGCACGCACGGTCGGTTGCCCACCACCTCCAGCGCCGCCGTCATCAGCCGGCCGGCGTGCCCGCCGCCACGGGCCGTCGGGGCCACCACCACGCGGCCGATCCGGGCGGTGCCGGCCGGGTCGGCGAGGATCCGCAGGTACGCCAGCGGCGCGTCGCCGTCGGTCAGCCAGAGGTGCCGGGTGCCCGGCTCCACGTCCCGCCCGTCGAGTTCCGGGTACGGGCAGTTCTGCTCCACCACGAACACGTCGATGCGCAGCTTGAGCAGGTCGTGGAAGGTGCGGGCGTTCAGGTCGGCGAAGGAGGCCGTGTGGATCTCGGTGGTCTGCTGGTGCACCCACCGATGGTAGGCCGGGCCCGTTCACCGGGAGCCCGCCCGGGTCGGCGCCAGGTAGGTGGCGGCCACGGCGGTGAGCAGCAGGACGCCGCCGACGATGACCGGCAGCGGGAGCGGCTCGCGCAGCAGCGCCACCGCCAGCGCCGCCGCGGTGAGCGGTTCGAGCAGGGTCAGCACGGCGGCGACGCTGCCCGGCGTGGTGCGCAGGCCCGCGTAGAACAGCGCGTACGCCACGGCGGTGGTGACCACGCCGAGGTGCAGCAGCAGCGCCAGGGTGTCGGGGCGGACCGGGACGGCGACGCCGGCGACCAGGGCCAGCGGCAGCAGGGTCAGCGCGCCGACCACCGTGGAGATGGTGGTGAGCGCCATCGGAGCGACGCGCTGCGACACGTGCCCGCTGATCAGGGTCGTGACCGCGTACCCGAGACCGGACCCGGCGGCCGCGAGCAGGCCGAGCAGCGGCGCGGGCGCCGCAGCGGTGGGGTCCGCGGTCGCCCCGGTGATCAGGGCGAGGCCGGCCACCGCGGTGACGAGCGTCGCGAGGCGCAGCGGGTTGGGGATCCGGCGGGCCCGCAGCGACTCCCAGGTGGCGGCGAGCACCGGTGCCAGGCCCAGGCTGACGACGGTGGCCACGCTGACCCCGGCGAGCGCCACGGCCGCGAAGTAGAGCGCCTGGTAGAGGCCGAGGCCGACGCCGGTGAGCAGCAGCGGTACGGGTGCCGCGCGCAGGGCGGCCACGATGGCGCCGAGTCGACCCGCGGTGCACGCCAGTAGGACGAGCGCGGCGATGGCGAGGCGGTGAAAGCCGATGCTCACCGGGCTGATCCCGGTGCCCTCGCGCAGGAGTTGCACAGCCACGCCTGTGGTGCCCCACAGCACTCCGGTGACGGTGATCTGGATGAGGCCCGTGCGGGCGTGGCGGGTGGCCGGCGCCGCTGCGACCGGGCGCGCGGTACGGGAGGTGGACACGGATGCGCTCCGAAGGGTGAGCCGTTGACGGGGACGACGTCGACGGAGCGCGTACGGCAGGGCGGCCGGGCGGGTCAGTCACCCGCTCGGCTGAGGCGCGGCGCTCCGTTCAGGAGCGCGGCGGGGGCAGGACGCCCGGGAACGGCCGCATCGGACGACCGTACCGCAGGGTGTCGCTCAGGCGGGGCGCGCGCCCACGGCGTCGCGGATCTCGGCGCCCTCGGCGCCCTCGACCGTGCGGGCGCAGTGCCCGCAGCAGAAGAAACGGCCGTTGACCTCGACGCCGTGCCCGACGATCTTGATCTGGCAGTGCTCGCAGATGGGTGCCATCCGGTGGATCGCACACTCGAAGGAGTCGAAGACGTGCACGTCGCCGCTGACGGTGCGCACCTCGAACGCCATCCAGTAGTCGTTGCCGCAGACCTCGCACGTTGCCATCGGAACCCCCCGTATCAGGACATGTGCCATCAGATTTCCTCAGGGTGGTGCCCGGGTGGGGCGAAATGTCGGTGTCCGGGCCGGCGGGCGGCGTGTCGGTGCCGGCGTGTCGTCCGTTGTGCCCGGTGAACCGCCGCAACCACCGGAGGATCGCAGTGATCAAGCGCAACAGACTCTTCGGCAACCAGACCCGGGTCACGTTCTGCCTGCCCCGGGACGCCCCGCCCGGTCCGGTGAGCGTGGTGGGCTGCTTCAACGAGTGGGAGCCCGGCCGGCACGAGTTGGTGGCACGCCGCGACGGCACCCGGACGGTGACGGTGAAGCTCCCGCCGGGGGAGTACCGCTTCCGCTACCTCGCCGACGGCGGCGTGTGGCTGGACGACGAGTCGGCCGACGAGGTCGACGACCGGGGCAGCCTGCTCCGACTCTGACGGGAAAACTCGTCACCATCGATGGATTTATCGATCGGACTCTTTACTGTTAACAAAGTTTAAATTACGTTGAGGGCACCTCACCGCACCTGGAGAAGGAGCTGCCCGATGCGTCGAAGAATCACCGTCCCGCTGGTGGCGGCGGGTGCCGTCGCCGCCACCCTCACCGTCGCCGCCCCCGCGCAGGCACACGGCTACGTCTCCGCCCCGCCGAGCCGGCAGGCGCTCTGCGCGCAGGGCCGGGTGCCCGACTGCGGGCAGATCAAGTACGAGCCGCAGAGCGTCGAGGGCCCCAAGGGCCTCAAGAGCTGCAACGCCGGCATCGCCCAGTTCGCCGTCCTCAACGACGACAACCGCGGCTGGCCGGCCACCTCCGTCGGCTCCTCGCTGACCTTCACCTGGGTCAACACCGCCCGGCACGCCACCAGCAACTGGGAGTACTGGATCGGCAACACCCGCGTCGGCGTGGTCAACGGCAACGGGCAGCAGCCGGGCGCGACCGTCTCGCACACGGTCAACCTGGGCGGCTTCTCCGGCCGTCAGAAGATCCTCGCGGTGTGGAACATCTCCGACACCGCGAACGCCTTCTACTCCTGCATCGACGTCCAGATCGGCGGCGGGTCGAACCCGACCCCCACCCCGACGCCGACGGCCTCACCCACCCCGCGACCCACGCCGACCGCCACGCCGACGACCACGCCCGCGCCGGGTGGCAGTTGGACGACCGGCCGGGCGTACCAGGTCGGCGACCAGGTCACCTACGGCGGGCTCACGTACCGCTGCCGGCAGGCGCACACCGCCATCCCCGGCTGGGAGCCGCCGAACGTCCCGGCGCTCTGGCTTCAGGTCTGACCGCACGGGTGCGGCCGACGGTCGCACCCGTGCCGCTACCTCCCGCGTGATCGGAGCACCGGCATGCCGCGTACCCCACTCGTGTCGCTGCTCGCGGCGGTGCTGCTCACCGGCGGCTGCGCCGGGCCGCCGACGCCGGTCGGGCCGCCCGCGTCCCCGACCGCGTCGGGGGGGGGGCGGGGGGGGGGCGGCCCCCCCCCGTGTGGGGGGGGCGGGGGGGGGGTGGTGTGGGGCGGGGGGGGGGGGGGGGCAGGGTGTGTTTGGGC